>NZ_AZCX01000009.1 GCF_001433995.1 Secundilactobacillus kimchicus JCM 15530 | reverse complement strand
ATAAGCCCCAGTGCCGAACCAGCATGGCCGCTACCACAATTCCCATAATTCTCGCAACCACCGCAACCCCTACAATCCTGGTACGATAAACCTTGTATTAAAGATTGGCTGACCAAATCACAAGAAAAAACCGCCCCTAAAGGCGGCTACGATGCGTTATTAATATTGTGATGGCGTTGGAACCAGCCCTGCCAGGGTGCGAGTCGGACGACGCCACGAATGGCGTTGCGCGGGATGAAGCCAATATGTCGGGAGTCGTTGGCAGATTGGCGGTTATCACCCATGAGAAAGTAGTGGTTGGCAGGCACTTTGTAGGAGGTATTGGGTTGAATCCACCCTTCACTTTGCGAGAGACTCACAAGGTCCCAGTCAAACTGACTGGTGCCATTTGACTGCTGGGTGTGTGATAGAAAAGACTGCGTCGTTTTATGACCATTGAGGTAGAGCAAGCCGGCTTTGTAGGCCACGGTGTCTCCGGGCATCCCAATTACCCGTAACATGGTATAGTGGGATTGTGGGGTAGTTGGCGTCACGCCTTGCTGAACCACTAAAACAACGTCGAAACGGTGGGGCTTTCGAGTGGCCGATAACCAGACTGTTTGTCCGGTCCTGAGATTGGGCGCCATGTCATTGTCGGTCACTTTAACCGGCTGTGCGATAAAGTGATGAATGAATAACGCAACAAAAAGGCCCAAAACAATGGGAATTAAAGTTAACCGAACACGTTTGGGAATCTGCTTCACCCGGATCACCCCTCCTTAGTCAATGCTTAACATTATAGCTTGCGACCAACAATTTGTGAACTTGTTGGGGTGAATTACGGCGATATTGAAATGAAAGAGCGGCGAAAAATGACAAAACGCGATGTAGCAACTCAATTTTTAGACTCAAACTTAACTCAGTTTCGTTGTCCAAGCTGTCACGCGGCTTTTAGACAAGTGGCCGATGGCACAGTGACTTGCGAAGCCGGTCACGCGTTTGACCTCTCAAAAAAGGGGACCTTGTTTTTCCTAAAGGCCCCGGTGACGACAGAGTACACGACGGAAATGCTGACTAACCGCCAAAAGGTTCTTGGTGCTGGTTTCTTTGACCCGATGTTGAAAGTGGTCCAGCGGTTTTTGACCCCAGGATTAATTTTGGACGCTGGTTCTGGAGAAGGGACAACGACGAAGTGGTTAGCAACTCATCAGCCTAACAGCGCATTTGTGGGTATCGATATTTCCAAACCTGCGATTACGCTAGCGGGTTCTGGACCAGCTAGCGAGCACCAGCCGTTGTTTGCAGTGGGAGATCTGGCGCGGTTGCCGTTTGCTGATAATGGGTTAGCGGGGCTGGTCAATATTTTATCACCAGCAAATTATCAGGAATTTGACCGGGTATTGGCACCGGGTGGACGACTAATCAAAGTTATTCCTAATGCTCATTATTTACAAGAATTACGAGCACTGGTTTATCCTGAAGGGAACCATGCAACTTATGATAACGGACCGGTTAAGCGTCATTTTATGGCGCATTATCCGAACGCATCGGTGACCCCAGTTTCGTACGATTTTGATTTAACTCCTGATCTATTTGCAGCGTTATTTGCAATGACACCGCTAACCTGGCAAGCGATGGATCGCAAATCAGCCATTTTACAGCAGGGGTTAACGCATGTCACGGCAGACTTCGAAGTGGCTGTCGTGACGGTGCCCTAGGAGATGCAATATGCAAGATTTCAAGTGGTTTCCAGACGACCCGCTTTATAAAAAATATTATCCTGATAATCCGTTATATCGCCATTATTTTGAACGGGAATGGGGGATCCCATCCCATGACGACGCTCAGTTATTTGAACTATTAACCATTGGAATTTTTGCAGCGGGGTTAAACTGGGACGTTGCGTTTAGTAAGCGGGCAGCGTTACAGACCGCTTTTCATAATTGGAACCTGACGCAAATTGCGGCAATGACCGAGACTGATGTCGCTACGTTACTGGCCAATCCGGCTATTATTCGCAACCGGTTAAAGATTGAAGCGACGATTCATAATGCGCAAGTGGTGGTCCAGCTTCAGCGCCAATATGGGTCATTTGATGCCTATTTGTGGTCGCTGGTACATTATAAACAGGCGCGGTTTGAAATTAACGGGTTCGCAGATTTGCCAAAAAAGACGCCAGAAAGTGATCGCATTGCTAAGCAGATGAAGCGTGATGGATTTAAATTCACGGGTTCAGTGGCCGTGTATGCGTACATGCTATCAGTGGGCTTGATTAGTGTCCGGTTGGATGGGCGGGGCGTAGAAATAGAATGATAAGAGGTTGTGACATAATCGCCTGAAATGAATTCTGGACAACCTTAATGGCTGAGACCATAAATAATGCCGTTAAAGAAGTCGATAATTGCTGGGATTGCTAATGTAGCAAAACAAATAATGCCCCAAAATAGTCCCCATTGAGTTAAACTGTCGTTAATTTTTCTCCAGTTAATATTTACTGCCAGAAAAATGAATGATAACAACTGTAGTAAACTTATCCAACCTGTTATACGAGTTTCTCTAATTCCTAACAGCAATAATGTGGTTAGAGATAGGATTGCTATCAGAGACCCTATCCCTATTACTTCTAAAATTTTAATGTGCGGCTTTCGCTCCAAATTTTCCATGAATTCAGCATCGCCTCTGATGAGTTCATCCAGCGAAACGTCAAAAGTGTCACTGATAATGACGATGTTTGCAAAGCTTGGCCATGCTAAATCCTGCTCCCATTTAGAAATGGATTGTCTGGAAATGTGGACACGATCTGCTAATGCCTGCTGTGTCATCTGGTTTTTGGTTCTTAATAGTTTGATTCGTTCGCCGATTGTCATTGTAACCGCTCCTCTCGTTTTACTCAGTTATTATTGCTAAAAAGTGAAGTTTTGTGAAGCACTTCTTGGTTGCAAAGCCTAAGGAATAAGGCTTTGACAACTTAAGCGTGAGAGGTGCTTGTCGTTTAAAGAACCGAAATTATTAAAAAATTTGATGTAGTTAAATAAGCTAAAGAACCGACACCCAAATCAGGTGTCGGTTCTTTTTAAGTGAGTTACTTCGTGATATACACGTACAATGTTGAGGTTGAATAGCCCAAGCTAAACGTAATCCCATTTGAATGTAACTTCGGGGTCGTGGTTTGACTGGTATTCTTCCCATTTGCTTGTTTTTGGAACTGTTTGAGGACGTTTTTGGCATTGGCGCCCACGCTTTGGGCCACCAAAGAGAAGGTGGTGACAAAGTGGCGGGCCTTTTGACCCTTCAGCTGCGAGGTTGGGACCATCAAAGCGAGGCCAGTCACCTGGTCACCATCAAGCGCTGCCCGGATGGTCGTCTTGTTGGTTGTGACCAAATTATGCAGACCGCTGGTTGGTTGGGCCGGCAACTGATCGTCCTTAGTAGCGGCTGTCGCTTTTGCCATAGCTGGTGCAAGGCTCGCTTTTGTTTGACCTAGAATGGCCACACTTCGCTTCAGCGATGCCGCTTCTTTTAACTGGCGGTTTAAAGTGGCCCGAGCGACGGTGTCGCCAGCTTTGACGCGCTTTTGCGCCTTTTTTATAGCAGCTTGTGCCTGACTGAGCCGGCTTTGAACGCTGGCGGATTGTAGTGCGAGGCCTTCGGCAACTCGTTGATCTTTCGACGACAGTGCTGAGACCGCTAAACCTTGGTTATAAGTCTCCCGCAACGCTTGATATGTCACGAGCGGTGTTTGCCGGGTAACGGTCACAGTTGTTTGATGTCCGCCAGCCTTGAGCGTCACCCGCTGAGCGGTTGTTGCACTTGGAATTGTGATGGAAAACTGACCATTAACCGTTTTTTGTTGATGGGTCGTACCGTTATTGATGCGATAGGCGATGTGAGATTGTCGACTTTTACCGTTAATTACGGCGGCCAGCCCATCCGGCGTCACCTGATGATGACTGACGCTTAACGTTGGTCGACCACAGCTGGCAAGCAGTAGGCAGAGCACGAGCATGGGTAAAATGAAGCGTAGTCGTTTTTTCAATTGTTCGGCCTCCTAACCAAAATCAACGTTGTCAGAGAACTGACTGTTGTAGAGGGTGGCGTAGAATCCATTTTGAGCCAGCAACTCGTTGTGTGTGCCAGTTTCAACAACTGAACCGTGGTTCATCACAATGATGTTGTCTGCGTTTTGGATAGTGGATAACCGGTGAGCAACAACGAAACTGGTTCGGTCTTTTAATAGCTGACTCATGGCATGTTGAATCTGAACTTCGGTTCGCGTATCCACAGAGCTGGTGGCCTCGTCCAAAATGAGAATCTCTGGGTCGGCGACAAAGGCTCGGGCAATGGTGATAAGTTGTCGTTGGCCTTGTGAAATGTTGGAAGCAGATTCGTTAAGAATGGTGTCGTAGCCATCCGGTAATTTGCGGACGAATTCGTCGACGTGAGCTGCTTTTGCCGCTTCGATAATGGCATCGTGAGTCGCATCTTCACGACCGTATTTGATGTTATCGTAGATGGTTCCAGTGAACAGCCAGGTATCTTGGAGGACCATCGCAAAATGACTGCGCAGGGCCTCACGGTCAATATCGCGGGTGTCGACACCGTTCAGGCGAATCGCACCACCCTTAATATCGTAGAAGCGTTCAAGGAGGTTAATAATAGTGGTCTTTCCAGCACCGGTCGGACCAACGATGGCGACCTGTTGGCCAGCCTTGACCTGAAGGTTGTAATCGGTCATTAACAGATCTTGATCATCGTAGCCAAACTGAACGTGGGAAAGCTCGATAAGATTGTCCGTGTCAGTTTCAACGGGCCGGTTTTCCTTAGTGTTCTTCATTTCCTCTTCATCAATGACATTGAAGACCCGTTCGGCACTGGCCACCGTGGATTGAATGGTGTTCATCAGATTAGCGAGTTGGGAAATGGGTTGTGAGAACTGGTTAGTGTATTGTAAAAAAGCCTGCACGTTACCAAGGGTGACACTTCCTTGTGAGACCTGAATCCCGCCAATAATCGCTACGAAAACGTAGCCAATGTTATTGAGAAACATCATGAGGGGCATGATAATTCCAGAAATAAACTGGGCTTTCCATGCGGCTTGATAGTACTTGGTGTTTTGTTCCTCAAAGGCCTCGACAGTGGCTTGTTCTTTGTTAAAACTCTTCAGGACGAGTTGACCCGCGTAGTTTTCCTCGACTTGGTCGTTTAGAAGGCCAAGGCTCTTTTGTTGAGCTGCAAAATAGCGTTGGGATCGTGGGGCGACGACGCCGACTACGACAAGGCTTAGCGGGATGGTGACAAGCGCGATAAGGGTCAACTGCCAACTGATTGTCAGCATCATCCATAGTGTCCCGATGAATGTCACGGTACTGGTGACAACTTGAGTTAAGTTTTGTTGCATCGTATTTGCAATGTTATCCATATCGTTAACTGCTCGCGACATGATATCGCCATTGCTGTGCGTATCGTAGTACCGAATCGGAACGACGCGCATTTTGTGTTTCATTTCGCGCCGAAGTTTATAAACGGTTCGTTGCGAGATCTTCGTCATGATGAATTGTTGCAGGTAGCTGAAAACGGCACTGGTGAGATACATGACGCCGACAACCAGAATGATCTGCACAATTTTTTGATAGTTAATGGGAAGCTCTGGCACGCTAAAGCCGGCCTTCTGCTGGGCGGTTCCCTTCATGACGCCTTTGAAAATTTCCGTCGTGGCCTCGCCCAAAATCTTAGGCGTTCGAATTTGGAAGACGACACTGACAATGGCAAAAATGAAAACAAAAGTAAGACCGACGATGCGGTCAGACATGTAGTTTAGTAGCCGTTTGGTTGTTTTCCAGAAGTTCTTGGGTTTTTCAACAACACCTTGAAAGCCGCGTCCGGGTCCGTGGCCGCCACGTTGTGGGGTCTGATTTTTTTCAGCCATTACTTGTCAGCCTCCTCTCTCAATTGAGAATGAATAATTTCTTGATAAACTGCATTGTGTTGGCGAAGCTCGTCGTGAGTCCCATGGCCAACTAGCCGACCGTTATCTAGGACTAAGATCAAATCAGCATCGGCAACCGTTGCAATCCGCTGCGCCACAATGACGGTAATGGATTGCTGAATGTGTTGGTCAGCACGCAATTCGGCCCGTAAATCGGCATCGGTCTTGAAGTCTAAGGCCGAAAAGGAATCATCGAAGACGTAAACGGCCGCTTGTTTGACCAAGGCCCGTGCGATTGCGAGGCGTTGCCGTTGACCACCAGAGAAGTTCCCGCCCCCCTGTTCAACGTGCATATCCAAGCCATCGGGGTCTTCTTCGACGAACTCGCGGGCTCGGGCAATTTCAAGGGCGTGCCAAATTTCGGCATCAGTGGCCGTCGCTTTTCCGTACTGCATGTTTTCGCGCAGCGTGCCAGTGAATAACGTCGCTTTTTGGGGGACAAACGAAATCGCGTCGCGCAAATTTGTTAAACCCAACTGATTGATATTTTGGCCATCTAAAGTAATGGTGCCACTTTCAACATCGTAGAATCGTGGAATGAGGCTGATTAAAGACGTTTTTCCGGAGCCAGTCCCGCCAATGATAGCAACGGTTTGGCCACTGTGAGCGGCAAAGGTAATGTTGGAAAGTGCAGGGAGTTCTGCGTTCCGATAACGATAATTGACCTGGTCGAACAGTAGTTCATGGTTGCTGGCAGCTGGGTCGACTTTGGCGGGATCAGCCGCAATTGTCATTGTGGACTTGAGGTCAAAAACGGCCTGAATTCGTTTAGCGGAAGCCTGGGCCCGAGGAATGAAAATGAAGACCATAGACAACATCATAAAACTCATAAGAATTTGGACAGCATAGGTCATGAAGGCGATGAGGTTACCGACTTGCATGCTGTGAGCGCCAATCAACTTGGCACCATAGTAGATAATGGCGACGTTGGTGCCACTCATGACGAGGGTCATTAGTGGAAACGCTAAGGACATCAAGAGGTTAACGTTAATCGCATTTTGGGTATAATCCTGATTAGCATCTTCAAAGCGGTCTTGCTCAAATTGATCTTGACGGAAAGCCCGAATAACTCGAACACCAGTCAGACCTTCGCGGAAGATTCGGTTGATTCGATCGGTCTTAGTTTGCATCGCCTGAAACATTGGTACTGCAAACTTCAGTAGCAAGCCAATCACGATTGCTAGAAGCGGAAGGGAGACCACGAAAACCAGGGTTAATTCGTGGTTTTTTGTATAGGCTAAAAATGCGGCTCCGATAAGCATGATTGGGGCCATTAGCATCATTCGGAGCATAATAATGGCGACGTTTTGAATTTGGACCACATCATTTGTGGTCCGAGTGATGAGAGATGACGTTTCGATTTGATCGTATTCGTCATTTGAAAAATTAATGACCTTCCGGTAAATGTCACTCCGAAGGTTTTTCCCCAGGGTTTGTGACGTTCGGGCAGCTAGAAAAACGTTACACATGGCAGCAGCGATGCTTAATAAGGAAAAGCCAACCATTTTAATCCCGACTTGCCAGATATAGCTGATGTCGCCCTTGGCGACCCCGTTGTTAACGATGTCGGAGGTCAGACTTGGCAAGTTCAAGTTAGCGATGACTTGAATTGTCATGAAGATAACGGCCCCGATAACGGCCAAATATGAGATTCGACCCTTGGCAATTTTTAGCATGAAAAAGCTCCCTTCGAAAAAAGAATTCCGAACTATTTTACACCTTTATAAAGGAAAATAGTATGGACCATTTGGGAGAATTGATGATAGCATGTGCAGGCCGATCTAATTAAATTGCCATTCAACCTGGTAGACGGTATGATACAGGTAATAGAGATGGAAGAAAGGGGTCGTATCGTGGAGACAGAACAACTTAAGGATCAACTGACTAGGGCCTTGACTGACTATTTTGAGCAGGTGGACTTACCCAAAAACAGCTTGTTTGTGTTGGGGGCTAGTTCCAGCGAAGTTGTTGGTGAATGGATGGGCCAAGCAACAAACGCAGAAGTAGGAACGGTGATTATTGAGACGTTGGTACCTATCTTGGCTGAGCATCACCTTTTATTAGCGGTTCAAGGTTGCCAGCACATTAACCGAGCATTATTGATGGAACGGACGACCGCCGACCGCTTCGGCTATGATGAAGTGTCAGTCATCCCACAACTGCACGCAGGTGGGGCAGCACAAGTGGCTGCCTATCAGCAGTTTAGTGACCCGGTTGAAGTGGAGCACATCGTCGCAAGAGGTGGCATGGACATTGGTGATACTCAGATTGGAATGCATGTGAAGTTTGTTCAGATTCCGATTAAGACGACGGTGCCAAAAATCGGTCAGGCGCACGTGACGTTTATGGCATCGCGGCCTAAGCTGATTGGTGGTGCGCGGGCAACGTATGCTGATGCAACGATTTAATGATGATTAGCCGTTATAATTGATGGGAAATGGGAACAAGCAAAAACTAGGCGCGATACCGGAGAATAACGATAAAAGCGGATGACTTGAATAGGACAAGTCATCCGCTTTTGTTGTCAAATATAAGGTGATCCATTTTAATCGCTAAGGAAGTGATGTTAACCTTTTAGATTTAATTTTTCTTAGGTTAGTTAATAGCTTGCTGAAGTGCGCGAATGACAAGTCTGAGGCTTTCGTTTGCAGGTTGAGACTGAGTTAACAAAATATTGGCAGCCTTGGTAGCGGCAGCCACTTTTTCTTGGGCTGCTGGGGTAATATTTCCACGAGCAACCCTTTCGTTATCAACTTGCAATTGCGTCTTGAGCGTCTCAATCAGCTGATTATCCGTCGTTGGTACGAGGCTGGGATCAACCTGCCGAAGGAAGTTTTGAATGTGCGTGGTGTACTGCAAATTTGCGAGTGGCGCCATTGTGTGGCCGCCGACTGTCCCGGGCAGAATCCACAATTGCTTTTTTGTTGTGACAGGAATGTTGTCAAAAACCGCGCGTGATTGAGCAGCTGGGATAAAATCATCATCTTGCGTTGTAATGACTAATTCGGGCATTGTGCTTGTTTTGACGCTGTCTTGCGGTGAGACGTCCGACAGTGAAAAGCCTTGGTCCATCACAAGTTGGTGGTTAATTGCAGCCAGTGCAGTTACCCGGTCAATGAATGGAATATTCTGGGCGAGGTGGTTAAACAGTGCTTCCAGATTTCCGATTGTGGCATCAGAAATAGCCGCTTTAACGGAAGTAGGTAGGTTTGGGAGGCCCTCGACTTGATTAATAGTAGCCGCTCCAAGGGACTGGCCCCACAAAACTTGCTTAGAGCCAGGGCCTGTGTATGCGTTGATTTTATTAATCCAACCGGGCCAGTCAAACTTATCTTTGTACCCAAATGAAATGGTCGTCCCACCAGCCTGGTTTTGAGCGTGAGCGTCAATTGCTAGGATGTTGTAACCCATATCATAGAATGTTTTTGCAAATCCCGTTTGAATTTTCCATCCGGTACGGTAACCTTGGCCTACGATTACAGTTAATTTTGATGGTTGAGCAGCGGGGATAAAGGTGGCATGGCCCTGAAATGTCTGACCATTTTCCGTAAATGGTTGGGTCCAACTTTGGGTAGGGGTTGTTTGTAACCAGCTGTTAATAGCTGGTAGTTCTTCTTTAGCTAAGACCCGATCACTTTCGTAGCCCGGGCCTAACAAGTTAGCTGAAGCGCTCTTAAAGAAGCCGTTTTTGTCAGGGCTATATTCTGCAAAAAAAGGATTGAGAATTGACGGTTGTTTAAAAATTTGAGTGTATGCAAGATTGCCAAGACCAGTATTGGCTAAGTTTAAAGCGTCGGTGAACAAAGTCGTTGAATCGGCTGCGGCTACCGCAGTTGTTGTGCTCCCCGCACCTAATAGAGATAGTCCCAATAACCAAATGTAACGCAATTTCATGCTAATCGCCTCCAAATTTTCATTTTGATGAGGTGATCGTAGCACCGTTAGCAATTAACTGAAAGCGGTTACGTTCGATTTGAGTTAAGTCGGATCATTGCGTCAACCATGTCCTAATTGCTACAGTTTAGAGGGTTTGATCCGTTATGGTACGGTTTGATTAGTTAGTATTGGCTTTTTGTTGAATTTTCGCCAATTCCTGATATTGCGACATCATCCACTGTTGGTAGGTTTTTCCCACCGGCTTGGATTCAGTCACCTTTAAAACGGGGATGCCAAAACGCTGGCACTGTTTGACGATACCGTCCGTAATTTCGTTGGTTTCTTGCGCATTTAAGACAAAAAAAGCGATTTTATGGGTTTTGATATCGTGGTCCATTTGCTGGATATCTTTCGGGGAAGGGTCCGTATCATTTTGCACGGCTTGGGCAAAATGATTATTATTAATTTTGTACCCCATTGCCGTCAGTGCATAATCGAAAACGGGCTCGCTGGTATTGACCAGTTTACCATGACTGCCGCGTTTCAATTGACTCACCAGTCGTTTAATCGGTTGGAGACTCTGTTGGTAGCGGCGAGCATTTGCTTGGAAAAAAGCCTTATTTTTAGGTTGGTCACGGCTGAAAACTTGTGCAAGATGGTCAGCTAAATCGCTCATCGTTTGCGTGTTATACCATAAGTGTTCGTTGGCGCCGTCTTGTTTGTGGGCAATGGCTTGAGCAACGTTGACCCGGGTTGTGGCGTGGTTGTCAGCAGCTAGCCGTGGCATCCAAGCGTCATAGCCCAGTCCGTTATAAATCACGACGTCTGCGTCACTAACTATTTTCGCAGTGTTAGTCGTGGGCTCGTATTCGTGGGGTTCAATGCTAGGCCGGTTGATAATTGACGTGACGTGCCCCTTGTCACCCACCACGCTTTGGGCGACTTCACCATAGAAATCAAGTGAGCTGACGACTTCAATACGGTGTGAGGCATGGTGCGGTTTAGGCGCGCAACTCACCAAAAACAGGCCGATAAACATGAGGCCGAAGCCCGTTAAAACGAAACGTTGAAACCTTGTCATTTTGCTTCCTCCATTAGTCATGGTTATGATGTTACCACCATTTGAGCCGGGGTGCTACTGGCCTTGAGATCCGATGAGGGGTTATTTGTTGACATTTAATTTTGAAGGGCGTATTCTACACGTAATCTATGAAAGGGGGTGATGCTTTTTGACTTCAGGAAATAGTCTTAAGGCATCAGCCGCGGAGCGTGCAGCTAAGTAGCTGATGCCATTAAGAGGGACCCTGCGAAATCTATTCGCAGGGTTTTCTTTTGGCCAAAAATAAGTGGGAAATGCAAAAGGCAAGATTGCAATCAGCAATCTTGCCTTTTTTGATTTCTAGAAGGGGCGTTTAAGATTGGGAGGAAGTATCGAGAATACTCAAACCAGTTGCCTGGATGTCACTTTCAAATCCCTTCACGGTGGCCATTGTCACGTCGTCGCCAGATTGGCCAAATTTCGTGACCAACTTGGCAATGATCGAAGGCGGAACGGTGATGATGTCAACGCCTAATGCATCAGCCTGGATGATGTTATAGATTTCGCGGGTGCTAGCCCACAGAAGTTCAGCGTCTGGATACTGTTTCGTCAACGCAATACTGTCGTGAACAAATGGCATTGGGTCAACCCCGGTATCGGCAACCCGTCCCACAAAGATGGAAATGATGACAGGGACTCCGGCAACGACGGCTTCCAGGCTTTCTTTGACCTGATCGCTCGTCGCGATGGCGGTCACATTTACTGAGATCCCAGCCTCGGTCAGGCTGTGGAGTAACGGTGCGGTTGACTGGCCGTCAGTTGTCCGAATCGGGACTTTGACGTAGACGTTATCCCCCAGCTGGGCAAGGAGTTTAGCTTCCTCAAGCATTGTGTCGAAGTCGTTGGAGAAAACTTCAAACGAAATGGGTTCGTCAGGGAATTTCGCAACAACCGTTTTGGCAAAGGCGAGGTAGTCGGTGACGCCGGCTTTCTTTAATAAACTCGGATTCGTCGTGAATCCGGTGACGAAGTCGTTTTGATTAATGGCTTCCATGTCGGCTAAATCGGCACCGTCAGAGAAGATTTTTACGTTGAATTTTGGAGCTGTCATTTAGATCACCTTTCCGATCGTGTCGTTCTTATTTGCTGCTAGTTTGATAAAGGCGTTACTGGCCGCTTGGGCGGTAATGCCGAGACTGGCGATGATGTCGTCAGCAGCCCCGGATTCACCAAACCGGTCGTTGATGCCAAGTGCAATCCCGTTCAACCCAACGTAGCGTTCCCACCCAAATGTGGCTCCCAATTCGATTGACACGCGAACGTTGACCTCCGGAGGCAGAACCGCGTTTCGGTAGTCTTGTGGTTGCTTGTCAAATAACTCGAATGAAGGAATTGAGACAACGGAAGCGTCGTAGCCAAGATCGCGTAAGTGTTCTTGGGCGGCAACGGCGAGTTGTACCTCGGATCCAGTCGCCATTAAAATGCCATCGGGAACTTTTTGGCGGCTGGGTGATAAAACGTAGCCACCACGGGCCACGCCTGTTTCGGCTCGGTCTTCGGTTCCTGCCAAAGTAGGTAAATCTTGACGGGTTAAGACGAGCAACGTCGGTGTTTTTTCGGCTGCTAAGGCTAATTTCCAAGCCACGGATGCTTCGTTAGCGTCAGCCGGGCGAAGGACCGTCACGTTAGGCATCGCCCGGTAGCTCATCAGTTGTTCAATGGGTTCATGAGTTGGCCCATCTTCACCAACGGCAACTGAGTCGTGGGTGAAGACGTAGGTTGCGGGGATTTGTTGAATTGCAGCTAATCGAATGGCGGCTCGCATGTAGTCTGAAAAAACGAAGAAGGTGCTAGCGTAAGGGCGAACGCCACCGTGCAGCATCATCCCGTTGACCGCAGCAGCCTCGCCGAACTCACGGACGCCAAACCAGATGTTTTGACCGCCGGGATTATCGGCTTGAAAATCATCGGCGGCTTTGACGTTGGTCTTGTTAGATGAAAACAAATCGGCTGATCCTCCCCAGAGACTGGGGAGTTGCTCGGTAAAGCTTGCAATGAGTTTCTGACTGGTATTCCGGCCAGATTCTTTTTCACCAACGTGACTGACAGGTAATTTTAGTTGGGTCACGTCGATTGGATTGAACCCATCTAGCAGTTCCTTAGCCAGTTCTGGGTATGCCTGAGCGTACGCTTCAAAAAGAGCGTTCCAAGCGGTCTCGGCGGCAGCGCCCCGATCGGCAACGGTCGCACTGAAGTTAGCCGACACAGCGGCGGGAATGTCAAATGGGGCGTAGGTCCAACCCAGAGCATCACGGGTCTCCGCCATTGCAGCGCCCGTTAACGGTTTACCGTGGGCGGTGTTTGTTCCGGCGGCCGGTGAGCCATAGCCAATGGTGGTTTTAATATCAATCAACGTTGGCTGGTTCCGTGTGGCTTTGGCAGTCTCGATGGCTTGGTTGATTGCCGTGATATCGTTGCCGTCGGTTACTTTGATGACCTGCCAGTCGTAGGCTTCAAAGCGTTTTGTAACATCTTCAGTGAAGGCCATTTGAGTACTGCCATCCAGCGAGATACCGTTGTCATCGTACAAGACGATTAGTTTACCCAGTTTTAAGTGACCGGCAAGGCTGGCTGATTCGTGGGAAATGCCTTCCATCAGGTCACCATCGCCGGCAATCACATAGGTAAAGTGGTCGACGACACTGAAGTTGGGTTTGTTGTATTTTGCCCGCAAGTGGGTTTCGGCCATCGCCATGCCGACGGCCATCCCTAGGCCTTGACCAAGTGGGCCGGTAGTGGCGTCAACACCATCAACGAAACCGGCTTCTGGGTGGCCGGGGGTTTTACTATTAAATTTTCGGAATTGTTTTAAATCGTCGAGGCTTAAGTCAAACCCTGATAAGTGTAGCAAACTATATAAGAGGGCCGAACCGTGGCCGGCTGATAAAACGAAGCGGTCGCGGTTGATCCATTGAGAATGCTTAGGATTGACCGTCAAGTGTTTTGTCCAAAGGGTGTAGGCCATTGGCGCAACCCCTAATGGTAACCCTGGGTGACCAGAATTGGCCGCCTCAATCATATCAATGCTGAGGAATCGTAAGGCGTTAATAGAAAGTTGGTCTAGTTCGTTTGTTTGCATTTAATCACGCTCCTATGCCCAAGAAATATACGGCTCTTAGTAACCGTTGTCAACTCATGTGGGCTAATTGGTATAGCTGATAAAAAAGATGATGTTCACAGCTTTCATTCCTGTTACTTTTGTTGAAAACAACGTTTCATAGGGCATTTTGTGATTAGGGCTCACAAAATTGAAATGGTTGCTCAAAAATAGCTTGAATGGTCTGGCTTGTGAAAGTGACTTTCATCGGCACAATCCAGTGAAGGTGATAGTTGAATGAATGCAAAACAGGTTTCAATTAATTCCGCTTAAAATGTAAGCTCTTTTCATAAAGCGTTATTGTACTAATTAGGGCTAATGGGGCAGTACAATAGCATCGGGTTACATCCGTTTATTATGAAATGAAGGAAAATTAATCAAAAACTTTGAAAACTTTAATGTTTAGTTTACCTTTTTTGGGTGGCAAATGCGAGAAAAAGTTGAATCAAAAAAAGACCCCGCTTAAAGGGTCGTTTTTTGATTGCGGTTAGTGCTAAAGTGTCTCCGTTTCAACGTCCGTCGTATGACGATCGACATTTTCGTTAATTGTCTTGAACGTTAACCCGGTAATGTCTTTTTTATGGCCAGGCTTTAAGAAACTGAATAGGTAGCCTAGAATCATGGCGCCTAAAAACCCAATGACACTCACGAAGAGGGCGTTAGTCCCCGTTAGTTGGATGGCGTAACAGATGGCGGTGGTTACGATCAAACCGGTCGTTGCGCCAAACCCGTTTGCGCGATGGCTCAAGATGCCTAAAGCGAAAATCCCAGCTATTGGGACTCCAAACAATCCGAATAATCCTAAGTAGGCATCAATCATGTCGGAACTGTGAAGGTGAATTAACATCAACGTCACGAGTAAGCCAAACAGACCACAGATCATGATACTCCAGTGGGTAATCCGCATACTCATTTTGTCACTTTTATCCTTCATGAACCGCTTTTGGATGTCTGTGACTAAGCAAGCTGCAGTTGAATTTAGGCTTGATGCAATGGTTGCTTGAGATGCGGCAAAGATTGCGGCAATAATGAGTCCGGCAACGCCGGCTGGAATTTCTGTTAGCACGAAGTAGGGAACCAAAGCCGACGTGTTAAAGCCACCTGGTAAATGGCCGCCGTGGTTATAGAAGCTGTAAATAACGGTCCCCATCCCGTAAAAGAGTGGAATGGTAATCAGGGATAACAGGGCGTTCGTCCAAATGGATTTGGCGATGTGTTTGTTATCTGTTGAGGTTGTATACCTCTGAACGACATCTTGACTGGCGGTGTATTGATAAAGGGTGTTAAAAATCTGGCCCAGCAAAATAATGGGAACGGTTGACTTTGTCACGCTCCAAACAAAGCTGGATTTTGTCAGAATCTTCCCTTTTTCGACGGCGTCACTAGCGACTGATCCCCAACCACCATGGGTTCCGGCGACCGCAAATGAAATAATCAAGACGGCCCCGACAAGGAGTAAGATACCTTGAATCACATCGCTCCAGATGACGCCTTCCATGCCACCGTGATAAGTGTAAATAATGCATAGAATTGTGATCAACGCGGCGATTAAGTATGGATTAATTGAGATGACGGACTGCAGGGCCACGGTTGGCAAATAAATGACGATGGCAATCCGACCAATGTGGAATAGCACGAAAAGAATACTACTAAAGACCCGTAAGAATGGATTCAATCTAAACTCGAGGTATTCGTAAGCCGTTGTCACGTGCAATTTTGAGAAAAATGGAATGTAAAATTTAATCAGAACTGGGGCAATTAAAAAAATTGCAAGATTACCAAAACCGTAGGCCCAATCCGTCAGAAAGGATTTTTCAGGTGTCGACATGTAGGTGATTGCGCTAAGCGTCGTCGCGAAGATACTAAAGCCGACAGCCCAAGCAGGGACCTTGCTTTCGGTGGCCTTAAAAAATTCTTGTGAGTTCTTCGAACTTTTTTTGCTGAAACTGAGTCCGATGAGCAACATCACGATTAAGTAAACAATTAAAACAAGCCAATTTAAAGTACCAAAACTTTGCTTTCCCATATTTTAAGAGACCTCCAAATACAAATGTGTTATCGAGAAGCTAATACGGTGTTGACAAGCTGAATCTGCTGGTCTAAGCGGTCAGCTTCAATTGCGTACTCCAGAAACACTGGGACATCCTCATTCAGTGCGCGGAGCATGGACTGCCAATCCGTCTGGCCGTCACCTAGCATAACGGTTTCGCGATTTGCAATATCTTTTAGATGGAAAACGTCAATCTCGGTTTGGAGCAGGTCGAAGGCTTTTTCAGGGGCCGTGTCAATCCAGTACCAGTTACCGGAATCAAAGGTGTAGCCTAACGCTGAAACCGCTGTCAAAATTTCGTTGAGCTGGTCGGCAAAGGCCGGTAATTCGGCATTTTCGTTTGGCTGGTTTTCGACGGTGATGAGCGCCGAACTAGTGCTGGCCAGCTGAGCAAGGTCGCGGAGCGTCTCTTTAGAAATCCGATCAGCCTTGCCCAGACTGATCTTTAGACCGTTCATACTGAATTGGTTGCCTAACTGGATATAATGTTCAAGGGCGGGGTTCAGTTGGCCGTCAATTAAGAGTTCTTCTGGGATAGAGTAGTAGAGTCCGAATTGCTGGTCATCACAGGTTTTTCGAATGGCGGTTAAGGCTTCTTGTTCGGTGGCGGGGTCGAAGAGCTCACCACGCACCTCCACGTTTTCGATGGGCTTATTACTTAAACTGGCAACGCAGTCAGCCTGTGAGCGACCGTTTTTGATATCGGCTAAAAATACAGCGGTATTAACTGAAACTTTCATAGTCGAACGCACTTCCTTTTTAGAATTAAAAAAGCTACAGGACTGGCCCTTTCCTCGTTGAGAAAAGAGCATTCCTGTAGCGGTTTAATTTAAATCGGCTGATTATTACAAGAGTTAGTCTAGCATAGAGAAGCCAGAAATGTAAACGCTTTATTTTAGAAAATGAGAAACGGCCCCATAAATTTGGGCATCGTTTGAAAGGGTACTAGCTCGGATTACCGTCTTCAAAAGCCCGGCTGGCACGAACTTTGATAAGGACTGGGTCAACAGTGAGACCAGAAAATCACCTTGCTTAGCAACGGCGCCCCCAAGGATGAGCACTTCGGGATCCAGAAGTAATAAAACGTTGGCCAAGCCAGCGGCCACATTGTCCGACCAATTTTGAATGATGGTGAGGGCGGACTTTTGATTGTTTCGCGCTTGTTCAAACGCTTCAATAACTGAGATTCCGTACGGCTCAACCATGGATTGAAGACTGAGTGTTGCTGCTCGCTGTTCATAGGTTGTCTGATCACTCTCATGGTAACTGGTGTAACCAATGGAATTAGCATTCCCGTGAGCGCCTGAATAGAGCTGTCCATTAATGGCAAACGCGCCGCCGATCCCCGTTCCCAAAGCGACACAGTAAACGGAAGTAGCATGGATGGCTTGGCCAGCGACCGTTTCGCCTAACAATGCAGCGTCCACGTCATTGACCACGTCAACGGGCAGGTGGCTCGCTGATTGGAGGTGGGCTTTGATTGGCGTTCCCTGGTAGTTGGGGATGGTCGGGCCAGCGTATTTGATCCCGCCATCTTCACTGACAATTCCGGCAGTGCTGACGCCAATCCCGGCAAGCGGTTGTTGGGATAGCGTCTGCTGAGTAATGCGGGTTAGTTGGGTTAAGATAGCCCTGTTCCGGTTATGATCGGTACCGACACTTCCCCGATTGGTGATGGTCTGTTGCTTGTCGACTAACGCGTACTTGATGGTAGTACCACCAACATCAAAGGCTAAAAATTGTTCTTGCATTATAGTCATCTCACTTTGTGGTTTGGATAGATTCATTGAACACGATTTTACCGTTTTTGTAAACGCATTCATTCAGGAAGAACCGGATTTAAAAATAATTTTTTAAAAAATCAAATTTTTTAATTGGTTGGTAGATATGAGATAAGCGTATTAAATGAAATTTATTTTCAAAAAATACTATTGAAAATAAAAATTTCATGTCGTACATTGATGGCAGCGGTTGATATTAAATGCTGATTATTACCAACCAAAAATTTTGAACCATCAAGGAGCCAGACTGATGAAAAAATTATATGCTGCGTTAATGACTGCTTTTAACGACGACGATACCCTGAATGAGCAAGGGACCCGCGAAATGATTCGCTATAACATTGACCATAACAGGGTTGATGGCTTGTACATTGGTGGCTCAACCGGGGAAAGCTTCATGTTGAGTACCGAGGAAAGAGAACGAGTTTATAAGATTGCTTTCGAGGAAACGGCTGGCGCTGTCGATTTAATTGCTCAGGTCGGTTCCGTTAATTTAATAGAAGCCAAAACATTGGCAAAGTATGCGGTCGATTTAGGCTATAAAACTATTTCAGCCGTTCCACCGTTCTACTACAAATTTAGTTTTGACCAGATCAAGGATTACTACGACCAAATTCTGGAAGACGTTGATGCTGAGATGATCATTTACTCGATTCCTGCACTTTCTGGGGTCTCGTTATCCCTAGATCAGTTTACGAAACTGTTTGAGAATAAAAAAATTGTGGGTGTGAAGTATACGAACAATGATTTCTTATTGTTGCAACGATTACGCGCTGCCTATCCGGAAAAGAAGCTGTACTTCGGAACGGATGAGATGCTGATTTCAGCCTTGCCATTAGGAATTGACGGGGCGATTGGGTCCACCTTTAACCTTAATGCTAAGCGGGCCAGAGCGGAAATTACAGCCTTTGAAAGTGGTGATATCAAAAAGGCGTTTGAAATTCAAAACGTCTCGAATGATTTCATTTTAGATTTAATTGATAATGATCTGTATCCAACGATTAAATTGGTTTTCGAAGAGCTGGGCGTTCACGCCGGTTACAGCAAGGCGCCAATGAGTAAGCCAACGCCTGAAATGCGCGAAGGGGCTAAGCGAATCTATAACAAGTATTTTAAAGACTAAGAATGAGTGAAAAGAGTTGGATGACAATGGCAAACACTTTTATGGAGACGGTTAAAGGACAGTTAATCATCTCATGTCAGGCCTTACCAGAAGAACCGCTACACAGTTCGTTCATTATGGCGCGAATGGCGCGGGCCGCAAAGATGGCGGGAGCTGTGGCCCTCCGTGCTAATTCGGTGGTTGATGTTCAGGCGATTCAAGACGAGACTGGATTGCCAATTATTGGGATTATCAAACAAAACTATGCTGATTCAAAAACCTTTATTACACCGACGATAAAGGAAATGCGAGCGATTGCGGCTACCGGGGTCCCGGTCGTCGCCACCCAAGTGACTGGCCAACGTCGCCCAGACAATGAACAATTGGCAACAATTGTTGCTCAGTTTCGAAAAGAGTTTCCAGAGACGTTACTAATGGCGGATACGGCGACGTTAGATAATGTCAGGGAGGCTGATGATTTAGGCTTTGACATCATTGGCACGACCATGCACGGGTACACTGATGATACTCAGGGATTGAACATTGCGGATAATAATTTCGACTACCTGAAGAAGGTTGTCAAAGCTGCGCAACATCCAGTTATTGCAGAGGGGAAAATTGACACGCCAGCCAAGGCGGCTGAGGTCTTGAATCTCGGCGTTCATGCGGTTGTTGTTGGCAGCGCGATTACGCGGCCGTTAGAAATTGCCAAGGGATTCATTGCAGCTGTCGCAGAACGTTAGTTAACGCTGTTAGGGAATAGAAGGCCTTTTAAAAGATCGAGGATTAGATGCTAATCCCCGATCTTTTAGGTTACAATGGCATTAGCGATTAACGAATTGGGAGGAACTTAAGATGGCGGAACGAGAATTGACGATTCTTGGTAAAATGGAAGCCGAATTACCGCATTATTCTCGCCAGGAGCGAAAAATTGCAATGCAGGTCATTCAAAATCCCAATGCAATTGAAAAAATGAATATTAAAGACCTGGCTAAAATAACCGGTGTAGGCAGCGCGACGATTACTCGGTTTGTCAGAAAAATCGGATGCGCTGATTTTGCGTCCTTTAAGCTCCAACTGGCTATTGAGGAAAATGCTAAAAACCAGGTTGCTCATCAAAGTCCAACTCTTAACAACGTTTCTGAGGTGTACGTTGATGTTTTGCAAAGTACTTGGAATGAATTAGATCCAGAAGAAATAGAAAAAGTTGTTGATTTGATTAAGAGAGCACGGCGAATTTATATTTACGGTTTGGGTAGCTCCGGGTATTCGGCCCTAGAAATGGGACAGAGACTGACTCGAATGGGATTGGCGGCTTTTGCCACGGTTGATAGCCATATGATGTTCATTAACGCTGAGGTAATTAATGAAACTGATTTATTATTAGTTTTATCCAGTTCAGGTGAGACGGATGAATTAAATGAAGCGGTTGCCTTGGCAAAGCAACAGGGCGTCACTACTGTGGCCATTGTTGGGGATCAGGAGAGTCAGTTAGCTAAAATGGCCACTGTTAGTATTCAGGCCAAAAATTCTAGCGTTGTTAATAATCAGCGGTTTGTGAATAGCCAGTTTTCGGCTATGTTTGTCTTAGATATTTTAACAACTGAGCTACTTAAAGATGATCGTTATAATCAACGCATGAATAAAACAATCCAATTAGTCTTAACTCGCAAATATAAGTGACTGGAACAATCATCACCATGTACTTCTGTTGTTACAACGTCATATTAAAATGTAAGGGCTTACTATTACGCGATAATATGCTAAAATAAGCCTGTTATTTAATTTGAGAGTAGGTAGGTGCGTCGCACATGAACGGATTTATTGGTGAATTTTTTGGGACAATGGTCTTGATTTTATTAGGAGCGGGGACGGGAGCTGGCCTGAATTTAAATAAAACATACGCAAAGGGCAGTAACTGGACGTTTGTGAGTATCGCTTGGGGGTTGGCTGTGACAATGGGCGTCTACGTTGCCGGTTCGCTAGGGTCGTTAGGGCACCTTAATCCTGCGGTAACGGTTCCTTACGCTATTTTTGGCCTGTTCCCGTGGGCGCAGGTCGGGCCGTATTTGGCTGGGCAATTTTTGGGAGCGTTTGTCGGTGCTGCGTTAGTGGCCTTTATGTTTACACCGCACTTTAAGGCTTCTAAGACGCAATCTGATGGCAATACAATTGGCATTTTTGCCACGCGACCAGCGATCCAATCGCCGTTTTATAACCTAGTTTCCGAAGTAATTGCTACTTTCGGGTTCATTTTTATCTTACTTAATCTGGGGGACTTCACCCAAGGACTGAAGCCCCTGATGGTGGGCCTGTTGATTGCGGTGATTGGGATGAGTCTGGGGACCACTACGGGATTTGCTCTGAACCCCGCCAGAGACTGGGGCCCTCGATTAGCCTACACGGTGTTGCCGATTCCTAATAAGACGAGTGCCGAATGGTCTTATGCGTGGGTTCCGATGTGTGGTCCCCTAGTGGGTGGTGTGATTGCAACGGCCATTCAGGTCGCCATTAAGTAGTTAACTTGAGTCGTGACATTTAATCGGGAGGGATCGCGTGTGTTTGATCAAACAAGTTTTTCATTAGCTGGAAAAGTAGCGGTTGTGACAGGTGGCGCCCGGGGTCTAGGCAAGTATTACAGCATTGCTTTGGCGATGTATGGTGCTGATATTTTTGTTGTCAGTGGCTCTCAAACGGGTTGGCAGGCAGTTCGTGAACGGGTTGAACAACTGGGCCGCCGAATTGAATTTTTACATCGGGATATTACGGAAGATGGTGCTGCAGCTGAAATCGTAGCGGCCGTCCTTGAGGCGTATGGCCGATTAGACATTCTGGTCAATAACGCGGGTATTCAGCGCCGAAACGACGTCTTAGAGTTTACGGATGACGACTGGCGACGCGTCATTGATGTTAACTTAAACGGGTTATACTATTTGAGCCACGAAGCTGCTAAGGTGATGGTGAAACAACGACAGGGCAAGATCATTAATATTGGCTCCATGCAGTCGTACCGGGCGGGGAAACGGATCTTTCCGTATGCGGCTAGTAAGCATGCGGTGTTGGGTCTGACGCGAGCTTATGCGGATGCGTTAGCGCCTTACAATATCCAGGTGAACGGGCTAGCACCTGGCTACATTGAAACGGATATGACTAAGCCGTTACAAGAGGATCCCGTTCGCGGTCCTGAGATTGCCGGCCATATTCCTTCGGGTGAGTGGGGGGCGCCAGATAAATTGATGGGCCCCATGGTATTTTTAGCCAGTGACGCCTCAAATTACGTGACCGGCGTTATGTTACCCGTCGACGGGGGTTATTTATTGCGGTAATTTGCAGCTTTTTCTGCTATACTATGGACAATCAAATAGTTAACTAGGGGCGCATTTTGCTGAGACGGTTTTGACCGAACCCTTTGAACCTGTGAGCTAACCCTCGCGTAGGAAAGTTATTAAAAGAGTCTTGAACTAGCCGACCGTGGGGATTTTTGCGGTCGGCCTTTTTGCGTCCTACTTTATGGAGGAATTCAATATGACGTTTACAGATCAACTTCACGAACAAGCAGCAACCTTATGGCAGCAAAGTTTTGACCATCCCTTTATCCAACAGATAAGCGCCGGCACCTTACCGAAAGCTGTCTTTCGGTTTTACCTGTTACAGGACCGTTATTATCTCAGTGAATTTGGAAAACTTCACGAACAAGTGGCAAGCCAGGTGACGAATCCTAAGGGCCGAACCTTTTTGTTGGAGGGGGCCCAGGGGTTAAAAGATGGCGAGATTGCCGTTCGAAAGGGATTCTTCGAGACGTTACAGATTTCGAAACAAGAGATTGCGCAGACGCCGGTTGCACCAACTGCCTATAACTACGTTAACCACATGTACGCCGAGCTTTACCGGGGGACGCCAGGTCGAGCAATTGCCGGCTTGCTACCGTGTTATTGGTTATATAATGAAATTGGCAAACGATTGATTGCGGCTGGCTCACCTGACGCGCTATACCAGCAATGGATCGAAACCTACGATAGTGACGGTTACACGGATAGTGTTCAAAAAATGATTGCGCTGACGAATGAAACGGCGGCTCGAACGGATGCGGATGAACGGACCGCAATGGCGGCGTCATTTGTCCGTAGCAGTGCCTATGAATTGGCGTTTTGGCAAATGGCCATGGATCGTCAGAGCTGGCAAGCGGGTTAAACTCAGGTACTGCAAAGCTAAATTAAACATTACATTTTCCGATCATCTCGTCTAAACTAGTTAGGTAGGATAATTCGGAGGTGGCAGTATGATTAAAATGGTGGTCGTCGATATGGACGGAACCTTTCTACGGGATGACCGGACGTACGATACGTCCCAATTTGACCGATTATTTAAGCAAATGAAGGCGCAACAAATTCGGTTTGTTGCAGCGAGTGGCTCGCAGTTTCAGCGGTTACAAAAGAAGTTTCCGGCCTACATTGACGATATGGACTTCATTTCCCAAAATGGGGCCATTGTGCACCGGGGACAGACGCTGCAACGGATTTTTCGGTTAGAGGATGGGGTACTGCATGATTTGATTGGCCGGATCCAGGCTGCTTATGACCCAGAGATGATTGGTCAGTTACTCATTGCGGGTCTGAACGGATCATACATTAGCAACCAGACCGACCCTCAAGTTATCGAGATGCTGAAACACTATTATCGCCCCGTATTTTTAGTCGATCATTTTGAGACGCTATCAAGCCAAACGGTCCAGGATCAATTTACGAAGCTGGCGTTGAGTTTTTATCCGGGAACCGACTTTCAGGAAATGGCCGCGAAGTTAGCGCCCATTTTACCGCCTGAGTTGGCCGCGGAAAATTCAGGGTTCAATACTGAGATGATTGGCTTAAAAGTTGCTAATAAGCGGACTGGTATTGCCACGCTACAAACAGCGTATGATATCAGAGATGATGAAGTGGTGACATTTGGTGATAATGAAAATGATTTACCGATGTTGGCCATGACCCCTCACAGTTATGCGATGCAAAATGCCAGCGCGTTGATTCAACAATCAGCACACCACGTGACGACGAGCGATAATAACCATGACGGCGTTTTGGAAACGCTAAGTCAACTCATCGGATAATAAAAAAGCTGCTGAACAGCGGACTTCATTTCAGGAGTCCCAAGTTCAACAGCTTTTTGATTAGGCAAATGTAATTTCCATCGGCACAGCACCGACGAGGGTCTCATGAACGGTGCATTTGCGGACAACTTCGTTCAAGAACCACTTGTGGTCGGCTTCTGACAAGTTTGTTTCAGCCGTGATTTTGATGCTAATGGATGTGACCTTTGAACTGCCATCTTGAAACGTTGTTGTTTCGCCCGTCACGTCAGCTTGAAACTTTTTAATGGTCAACGTCGCTTCATCGTTTTCGATTTCGCGGGCGGTCACGCCTAGACAGGAGCCGACAGCCCCTAACAGGTATTGCACCGGATTAGGGGCCGCATCGGTACCCTTGGCAATCAGTGGTTCGTCAGCCAAGTATGAAAAACCACCGGTGGTGTTCATCATCTGGGTGCCAGCGGGCCGTAGTTTTGAGTGGACAATGTATTTTCCCATGAAAAGCCTCCTAGTTGTTTTGACCAGTTTAACGAGTTTTAGTGCTGATGACCACTATTTTACCCCGTTCACCTTAACGTTGCTGGAATGATAATCTTATCTTGGGTCGGGCGCCTATGACTAACTAATTGATCAACCAGGACTTCCGCCGCACTAGCCCCCATGAGGTACGGATCCTGGGAAATCAGTTGGAGCCGTGGCTCAATGTTGCGGGCGGTACTCGTATCCGAAAAAGCCGTGGCGGTCGCTTGATCGTGGTCAATGTAGCCTTGGACAATAAGGCTTGGAATAAATTCCAGTAACCAACGCTCTTTGAGGGCGAACACTAAGGTTTTTTCAGTTGTTTCAGTAATCAGCTTCACTAGTTTTTGATGAACTTGGGTGTGGTTATACGACTCTTCAGACACTTCGAGAACGTCGACGTGCGACGCAGCTGCCTTGATGCCTGCATAACGTTCTTCCCGGGTCGAGGCCATTGAGATCTTGGACGTTAACACGACCACGTGAGTGTATCCCGCTGCCATAAAATGGCTGGTCGTTGATTTGGCGACCTCGTAGTTATTTGTGACCACTTGGGTCCACGGTGAATGAATGAGTTCCCGGTCGACCACCACAATGGGAATGTCACGCTTCATGTCAGCTTCGATGGTGGCTGCTGATTCTGTCAACGGTTGCAGAATCAACCCATCGTATGTGTGATCATTTACGAGTTGGATGAGTTGGCGTTCTCGTTCGGGGTTAGAGTCGGTATCAAAAAGAACACCGGTGTAATTGTTGGCTTCTAAAATGGAGCTAACACCTTTAAATAGTTCTGTTGAGAAATAATCATCGATATTTGCGACGACAACGGCCACCATTTTACTGGCTTTGGTAATCATTTGTCGAGCTGCCGAATTGGGGACGTAATTGAGCTTTTCAATTGCGTCTTTTATTTTGGCGGCCGTTGTCGAGGACATGCGGTCTAAATTGCCGTTTAAAAACCTTGAGACGGTGGCAATTGACACGTCAGCTAAGGCTGCCACGTCCTTCATTGTTGCTGTCTTTCTGTTTTCCATAACACTACCGCCCACCTTTCCTTTAACTATAAAAGATTAGTTGCCTATTTGGCAACTATTACTATGGGGGCTTTTTAGATAAAAAATAGATCTGACTAAACATTGTAAAAGTGAAGTGGTGAGCGTGACTTCGCTATGCTAGTTTAGGTAAACGTTTGCCTAATTAAATATAAATTGTCAAGATAGTTAGTAACAGGATAAATTTAAACACTTGCATTTATTTGGGAAAACGTTTACCATAACCTTTGAAAAGATATCTTTTATATTACTTAATGAGGTGAGCATATGTCAGACCGGGCGATGATTGACCCCGAAAAATTTGCTTTAGGGTTTGCGAATAGTAACTTGGCCGCTGGGGCAGAGCCGAGTGAAGTTGTTGCTGAAGCTAAAAAGTATTTACTCAGTTACCTGACGGCGTATTATTTGGTGGCTGATTTTAACGGAATTGAGAGTCAGAACTTTAATAGCCCAGAGGAAAAACCATTCAAGGACTTAACTTTTGATGAATTAATTGACCGCGTTAGTCAACTAAATAAGTATTAAACGGAGGGATATCAACATGACAGTTATTTTAAATACTTGGATTTACGAAGCAGACGTTAAGCAAGGGACAAAACAGGCGGATTTAATTGATCGGGTCGCTGCGGTTGGTGCTGACGGCATCGAAGTTCGGCGCGAGTACTTTACGGACTTGGACACGGAGCTAGCTGCAGTTGGGGAAAAGGCAAAAGCGGCGTCACTCATTGTGAACTACAGCGTGCCAGACGAATTATTCTTAGAGGATGGCTCAGTTAATCCTAAATTGCCGGACTATTTTAAGGAAGGCCAGACAATGGGCATCCAAAAGATCAAGTTTAATACCGGCCACTTTGATCGGTTTGAAGGCGATCTAGCTGCTGCCTTTTCTGATTTACCACTGGATGAAATCGAGCTCAATGTTGAAAATGACCAGACGCCAGTGTCAGGGACCGTTGAGGCAATCTCGACTTTCTTAACGGCGGCTCACAAAGCGGGATTAACTAGCTTGGGATACGTCTACGATTTAGGGAATTGGGCGTTTACTCACGGTGACGCGACGGCCAGTGCTGAAGCCTTAGCAGACGTGACGCACTACATTCATTTGAAGAATACCGCGTCCGTTGACGGCCAACTCGAAACGACCGACGACTTAGACACTGGGTTATACGACTGGCGTGCTTTGCTGAAGGTACTACCGAGCGATGTGCCGTTTGCGCTAGAATTTCCGATGGCCTCTGATGATCAGATCAAGGCCCAATTAGCATTATTGCGTGCGGAAGTGGGGGTCTAGTCTATGAGTTCGACGATTATTGCCGTCTTACTACTTTTGACTTTTGCGGGGTTCATTTATTACATCCTTAAGGGTGGGAACCTGATGATTGGGTTCTTCGTGATGGCGATCCTGTGGTCAGTTATCGGGATGGTTCCTTTCACGACAGCGATCCAAAAGGTGTTCGCAGAACCTGCGTTAAATTACGGACCGACGATTATCTACATTGTTTTCGGGTCCTGGTTTGGCCGGGTGCTGGTGGACAGTGGCATTGCACCAGCAATTTCAGAGCAAACGAATAAAGTTGGTAAGAAAAAACCATTGTTAGCTGCTATCTTAATTATTCTTGTCACTGCTTTTATTTTTGTCAGTGCTTACGGGGTCGGGTCTGTCATTGCCATTGGCGTCATCTTACTGCCAATTATGCTTTCCGTCGGGATTCCAAGAGATATTGCCCTATCAGCGTTCTCGTTAGCAATTGGGGCACCAATGTACATCAACGTGGTGCTGTTCAACCAGATTAAGGCCTTCTTCCCACACGCCGAATATGGCGGTCGCTATCTCCAATTCGGGATTGTGGCGACAGCGGTGCAATTACTTGCCGTTGTGTTATTCCTATTCTGGCACCGCAAGAAGATTAACCCTGCAAACGCGGAAGAAAATCTGCGAATGATTGGGGCCGAGAATTCAGACTCAACCGAAGCTAAGAAGATTCCCAAAATTGCCTTCATCATTCCGATTATTCCCGTATTGATGAACATGTTATTTAAATGGGATGCCATCCCAGCGTTGACCTTAGCAACGTTGTTGGCTATTGCGATTACTGGTAACGCGAAGAGTTACAAAAAAGGCGTGGCTTTCTTGAATGAAACCATTCAACACGCGATCTCAGACATCGCTGGGTTGATCATGTTCTTGATGGCATTGATTATGTTCAGCGGGGCCGCTTCAATTAACGCTGAACGGTTCCGGCCAATTTTCGCGGCTATTTTACCGCACAACCACTTGGTTCTGGCATTGGCGCTTGGTGTCCTGGCACCGTTAGCATTGTTCCGAGGACCACTCCACGTTTGGGGCGCTGGGGCCGCAACGGCCGCTGTTTTATCAGGAACCGGATTATTCAATGATGCCTTTTTGCTTCCGTTATTGTACGTGCCAACGCTGATGGCGGTCTCAACCGATATCACACAGTCTTGGAACGTCTGGGGCTTAGACTACATGAAGGTTCAATCCCGCGACTTCTTGAAGAACGGGATTCCAATCATGTGGGTCGTCTCAATTATTAACGAAGCACTGGTCTTTTATTTCTTCGGCTAAACGACATATAGGAGTGAACGATTATGAGTGAATTTATTACGATTGGTGAACCCGTTGTGACTTTTGCATCAACGGACATGGATGCCTCCTTGGCAGATACTATCAACTACACTAAAATTCTTGGTGGGGCCGAATTAAACGTGGCCATCGGGGTTCAACGACTTGGTCATACGGCGGATTACATCTCGCAAGTGGGGACTGACCCGCTTGGGGAATACGCCATTAATACGATTATGAGTCACAAGGTAGGGGCCCAGTATATTTCAAAAGATGCTGACCACTGGACTGGCCACCAATTAAAAACCTTGGTTTCTAAGGGTGACCCTGTGACGTTTAACTACCGGACGAACTCAGCAGCGGCCAATTTAAGTAGCGATGTCATTGAATCCGTTGATTTAAGTGATGTTAAAATTGCCCATATGTCAGGAATTTTTCCGGCCTTGTCGCTAACGTCACGGCAATCTTTCCGGCGGTTGATGGACCGTTTGATTGAAAATAACATCCTTGTGACCTTCGATCCTAACTTGCGACCATCACTATGGGAAGACGAAGCAACTATGATTGAGACGATCAATGAACTAGCAGGTTCAGCGGATATCGTGCTTCCTGGCGTTGAAGAGGGTAAAATCTTAATGGGGTCGGATGATCCTGAAGTAATTGCTGATTTTTACTTGAAAGGGGAGCGGACCCATACGGTTATCGTGAAGGTGGGGCCAGCCGGGGCTTTCGTTAAGACGGATTCTGGTGAAACTTACACGATTGCCGGTTTCAAGGCAGATCATGTGGTAGATACGGTTGGTGCTGGCGATGGCTTTGCGTTGGGTGTTATTACCGCCTTGCTCGAAGGCAAGTCACTCAAGGCAGCCGTTACCCGTGGTAATGCAGTCGGGGCCCTCCAAGTTCAGACACCTGGGGACAATGACGGTTACCCAACACCGGCAGAATTAGACGCTTTTTATGAAGGAAAGGGAGTTGAAGAAGCATAATGAAATTGCAAGCCGCAATTGATCGAGTCTCGTTAGACAAAGCGTTGGACCTTGTTGCTAAATTCGATGGGGTTGTTGATATTATCGAATTGGGGACCTCAATTATTAAGGATTACGGGATGGAAACATTGAAGGCCCAGAACCTGAAACTTAGCAACGCCACGTTGTTGTTGGATATTAAAACCAACGATGAAGGGGTCTACGAATTTAAGAAGGGCTACGCCGTACCTGCTGATATTCTGACGGTCATGGCAAGTTCATCTAACGAAACAATTGAACAGGTTTACGAGTTATCAGAGGCTCAGGGCAAAGCCACGTTCATTGACTTACTAGGCGTGACTAATGATCGAGTGGCTGAATTAAAGCATCTGGAAAACGCCATTTTTGGCTTGCACCACTCCAAGGATACCGGGGGCAACTTTGACGCAGTCGCCACTGTTGCTGATTTTCATCAGGCATTTCCGGAAATTAAACACGTTGCCGTAGCCGGTGGCATTGATCTCGATCAAGCCCACAAGCTCGCGGAGCAAGGTATCGCTGAGGTCGCCATTGTCGGTGGTAAAATTTCTGGTGCGGACGATCCAGTGGCATCAGCAAAACAATTTATGGAGGCAATCAAATGAGTTTAATTGACGATGTGATGAAGGAAGTTAACACGGTCATGGGATTGGTGGATGAGCGTCAAATCGACGCCGCTGAAGCCCTAATCAAAAAGGAACAACGCATCTTTGTTTTAGGTGCTGGCCGGTCTGGATTAATGGCCAAGGGCTTTGCAATGCGGTTGATGCACATTGGCTATACCGTGTTTGTGATTGGTGAGACGATTACCCCTTCAATCCAAGCTGGCGACGTGTTAGTTGCCGTTTCGGGTTCGGGTAAGACGGGAAGCATTGTGGAACTCGCACAAAAGGCTAAGGCAGACGGCGTGACGGTGATTGGGGTCACGAGTCGGGCTGACTCACCATTAGGCGAACTGGCTGATACGACACTGGTGGTACCAGGCGCAACTAAGGCCGGTGACGGGGTTCAATCGATTCAATTATTAAGTACGTTATTTGATCAAAGCGTGCATATTACGCTTGATGTTTTGTGCTTAAAGCTTAGTCGACGCGACCATATTTCAAATGACAGTGCTAAGAGTACTCACAGTAATATGGAATAGATTGTTAATAATACTAAAAAAAGGCATGTTCGCTTAAGAACATGCCCTTTTTTTAATCGTTGCTTAACCACAACGTGAAAGTACCTTAATTAGCCTAAAACGCGGACTTGGATGGATTGCCGACCAAATTGTAAGGCTTCAGCATTTGTCATCGAGATGTCCAATTGATTGGGGTTGCTTGCCGCAAATGTCCCAGTATCATTGACCACTCGTGTTTCGGTGTAACCATCCGCATACTTAATTTCTAACTGAGTGCCTTTGGGGAAGCGGTCAAGAGCGGCCGCAACACCAGTCCCAGTTGGAATCGAAGTAGCGCCACCGGCGGCTACTTGAGGATCGTAGGCAGTGGCTTCCATCGTCATCCAACCTGTTGAAGTTTGTGTGTTAGTTGATGTTGTCTTTGAATCGACCTTTGCCGTATCAGCCTTGTAAGGGGCTTTTTCGACTTTAGTCGCGGTCTTAGTGGCAGCGCCGTGCTTCTTAATGGCCAGCTTGTCACTCGGTAGAATCAATGAACTAACGGACGATAGCTTGGAAGAGTTTGCGTTTACGATCGCTTGAGGGGTGGTGTTGAACTTCTGAGAGATGCTCCAAAGGCTATCCCCAGATTTTACCGTGTAAGTTGCAGCGTGAGCTTCAGTAGCGGCAATGCCGAAACCAAACAGCGCACCGAGAACAACTAAGCCACGAGTAAGGAATGTGTTCTTTAACATAATCTATCGTTTCCAACCTTTCGGGTTATAGTTTCTATAAACAAAAGCTAGCTGCTTTTGCCACGGACAACACTATAACATGGTTGGTGGGTCAATCTATGACAACAACACGACATTAAATTCGATATCCGTCATATTTTTGTAACATTGTCATACCCACGATATGTTTTGAAATATGTAAGCGCCATTTGACGAGAATGTTACGAAAAATTGTGATTTGAGTTAAAAGATGAGAGAATATATTTTGCACAATTAACCCACCTTTTCCGGGAATAAGCCTAAATACTGATAAAAATCAGCAAACTTGTTCAGAAAGTAACACACTGCCCAATAAAAAACGCTCCAGCTGATTTAATTGCTGGAACGTTCCAATTGTCATTTAAAGAAGCGCTAAGGCTGCTGTTTCGTCGATTGAAACTCCCTCAAACATAAAGGCATTAATACTGAATAACCCAAGCTTGGGTGACGCAGTTTGACGCCACATTTGTACCCGGCGAGGTTCAATCGGGTAAGTTAACCAAGTGTGGTCATGATTGAGATTGGCGACGTAAAATAACTGATAGTCGATGGCCGAAAGGTTCGCACCGAGTAATGCTTGGTAAACGGCCTCAAGTTTGATGTCATTTGATGCCTGTTCGAGATCGGTTGACGACCGTTGAATCCGGCGGAATTGCGCTTGTTGAGTAGTTGTCAGTGGTTGGTTCATAATCAGGTCTTTCGATTGCTGATAAGCGGTTTTAAGTTCGGCCAATGGGTTCATAAAAATCTCCTTAGTTGACTTGTAAGTCGCGTCGTTGATAGGCGAGTCCGCCTAAAATGATAAGCCCGACTGTCCCAGCAAGGGTTAGCCATAAAACACTTTGGTTAAGATTGCTCACGGGCACTTTGGGTTGCCAACCAAACGGTGTCAGTTTCTTAGCCCAATCAGGTAATTTGAGTAAGGCGCCAAGGTAAATGGTGACAAACCCATACCCTAATAGCACCCATGATAAGTGGACTAACTGTGGCAGAGCACCGACTAACAGGCTAGCTAGCGCGGTGAAGCCCAGAACAATGGGAATACCAATAACAATGGCTTGTCCAAATTCGGGTCGGGTGATCTGCTCTCTTGTAGCCGTCAATGTTTGGTTTCCGGTCAAAATCAAACCGCAAGTACCAGCCCAATAAGTGAGCAGGCCAACGATAATACCTGACAGAATCGTACTATAGTAACCCGTTGTACGTGAGGTTTGATGTGCGTAAATGAGTTCGAGATTACCTGACTGTTCATGGCGTCTGAGACTCAACACTAACTGAATGGCAGGGATGCAAGCTAAGGCTGCGATAACAAGTAAAATAATGGCGGTGTAATTAACGATAATGGCATGGTTAGCACTATGAGTAGCTGTTGCACCAAAAACCGTTTGAACGGTTGGATTACTCTTTAAGACGTCACCAATACTGTTGAAAATGGAACCGTATGTGGCGCCTAGAACGATCGTTCCAATAATCCAACAGGCGATTAATGTCCGGTTGAGACGCCAAATGAGTGCGAGTGGTGAGGTTAAAAAACGGCTTGCCGTTCGTCGACCGGGTCTGGTTGCGAGAAGCCCGCTACCTAAATCTCGACGCGTTAGTAGCCAAGTGGCAACTAAGAAACATAGACCGGCCATCCCCATCATTGGTAGTAGGGCCCACCAATGATTTTGAATCAGTGGCTGAGTTTTTTCGAGCCATCCAAGTGGTGACCACCAAGTCATATCCGGGTTCGAGATATCAGTTATCATCCGCGCGAGATAACTTACCAAAAATAGTGCGTAAGAAAGAATGGTTGCGCTGGTATGGTTGCTGGTCAATTGCGCAACGAGAAGGCCCATCATGCCAAAGGCCAACCCGGTTAATCCCAATCCTAAGCTAAAAAGCCAATTTCCCGCAATGCTGGCTCCCGGAACTTTAGCAATGGTCAATCCACCGGCCATTAACAGCGTTAAGGTACTATTAAGTAGTACAAGTTCGCCTGCAGTACTTATCAAAGGACTCTGAGGACCAACTGCGCGTGATCGAATAATTTCAGTAAGGCCGAGATCTTCGTCTCCCCGGGTCTTGGCAATTCCGATAGTCAAGTTCATTGCAATGATGACGAATGAAGTGAAGAGTAGCATTTCACTCCCAAAGACCTGAGCAACCGTTGGATTCGTTGGAAGGTCGAAGGCGCCAAGCAATGCCACCATCGAGGCACTTTTTAAGGTAACTGTAATTGTTTGCAAAGCAGTCGCCGTGCCGTAGATGGTATTAAATTTAAACCCAACAACTAGGACTAAAATGAGAATTGCGAGTAACCAAGTTAGTAGCTTAACCCAGTCGGCTCGAAGGTTAAAACGTAAAAGCGCCAGCATATTCTTAGTTTGTCTCATCGTTAGTCACTCCTTTGCCGGCGCAACTTCGTCCCCATAGTACCGCAAGAATAGGTCCTCTAGGGTTGGCGGGTTGCTTTGGATTGAAAGAATGTCAGCTGCGGCCAAACGATCCATTAAGACTGGAATTTGTTCAGAATCGACGGAGAAACTTGCGGTGGTTTTGAGGGCATCAAGCTGCAGATCATACAGGCCATCACGCTCTTCTAAAATGTCCAAGGGATGGACCGTCTTCACCACCATCTGGGTGCGCGTTAAGTGGCGCATTTCTGCCAATGTTCCGGTCTCGATGACTTCTCCTTGGCGAATAATGCCAATCCGATCACACATTTTTTCAACTTCAGATAAAATGTGGCTAGATAACATAACCGATTTGCCCGCTCTTTTAAGGTTGAGGACTTCCTCTTGAAAAAGCTGTTCATTTAACGGATCTAAGCCGGATGTTGGTTCGTCAAAGATATAAAAGTCAGCATTTTGGCTAAAGGCGGCAATCAACGCCACCTTTTGACGATTACCTTTAGAGTAAGTGCGCGCCCTTTTTGTTGGATCAAGCTGGAATTTTCGGATCAATTCGTCGGTATACGCAGTGTGGTTATTACCATTGAGATGGAGTAAAAAGTCAATGATTTCGCCACCGGTCAAATTAGGCCATAGATAGACGTCGCCGGGAACGTAGGCCAGACGCTTGTGAATGGCACTGCTATTCACAAATGGATCGAGGCCAAATAAGGTGACGGCCCCGCTCGTTTTCTTTAAAATGCCAAGTAAGATTCGGATAGTTGTTGATTTACCTGCTCCGTTTGGCCCGATGAACCCAAAAACTTCACCAGGGTTAATAGTCAAAGTGACATCTGTTAAAGCTTGCGTTTTTCCGAATGTTTTCGTTAAATTTTCGACTTTTAAAATAGCGGTTGTCATGGTGCATCCCCCCTTTGGGTAATTTACGATTTTATCTTAAAGCTGTATAATGATGATGTCAACAAAAAAGTGAAATATCAATTACGATATGTTTCATTAATTATGAATAATTGCTTTTATATAAAGGATCTAGTTGTTCTAGTAATACTGAAATAATGTATAGTGAAATGTTAAGTCATAGAGGTGTTTTAATGGCAACAAATGAAGAACGGAAACAAAAGACTAGTCAAAAAATTCTCGATGTCGCAACCCGACGCTTCATGCACCATGGGGTTAAGGCCACTTCAATAGCTGAAATTGCGAAAATGGCGGGGGTTTCTCAAGTGACCCTGTACAAGCACTACAAAAATAAGGAAACTTTGGCGCGTGCAGCCGTTATTAAATTAATTGATGACGGTTATCGTCAAGATTTAAAAATTTTGGCGGATACGACTTTAACGTTTAAGGAAAAAATGGGTCGATTGATGCAGCAAAGTATTGCGATATCAAAAGAAATCCACCCTGATTTTTATCAATATATTGTTCGGGAATTTTCGGGGCAACACGGAACTAATGATGCCATGCGGGCGTATGAAGCGCAACGGGGTCAATTTTGGGGTGCTTTGTTGCAACAAGGACGTGATACTGGCGAAATTGACTCTACGATTTCCAATTCTGCAGTATTGACGTACCTAGAAATGTTTGTTCAATTTTTTGTAGCCCAATCTCAAAAAAATGACCCAGTAGCGGAAAAAAAACTTCGGGAGATTGGTCCCGAATTAGATCAACTTTTCTTCTATGGTCTTATTGGTCACTAAGTCTTAATCAGTAAAATGATGCGAAAACGCGGGAGATGGCTTGTTTTTAACAAGCTCATCCCCCGCGTTTTTTAGTGGAGAGATCGTTTGAAATAACACTACAGAGTAGCGTTAGACTGGAATATCGCGTGACTGGTTGTGCTCAGTCAGTTACTTACTTTTTAAACTGTTCGTTGACGTAATCGTAGTACAAGTCATGGGTGAGGTACAGATCTTGGTGTGAGCCCTGACCAGTTATCTCACCGTGTTCAATGAAGATAATGTTGTCAGCATCCACGATGGTTGAGAGCCGGTGGGCAATCACCAGAGTGGTTCTGTTAATCATGAGGTCGTTGATTGCTCGCTGGACGACATCTTCGGATTGAACGTCTAAGCTGGCGGTTGCTTCATCTAACATTAAGATCTCAGGATCGCGTAGGAAGGCGCGGGCAATGGCAAGTCGTTGTTTTTGCCCCCCCGACACGAGGGCGCCCCGTTCACCAACCTGAGTCTGTAAGCCATCAGGCATGTCAGCGACAAACTCGTCAGCGTAGGCCATCTTGAGGACGGCCCACATTTCATCGTCGGTGACGACGCGGTCCAAGCCATAGGTGAGGTTATCCGCAATGGTTCCCGCAAGTAGTGCGCTATCTTGGGAAACGTAACCAATTTTACTGCGCCATTCGCTTAACCCAGTGGTACTAATGTTGCGATCGCCGATGGTGATGGTCCCGGCTGTGGGCTCATAAAACCGTTCGATGAGGTTGAAAATCGTCGACTTCCCACCGCCACTAGGGCCAACAAAAGCCACAACAGTGTTGGGCTGAGCCTCAAAACTGATATCGTGTAGCGTGACCTTATCGTCAGTGTATTGGAAATCAACGTGGTTCACGTGGAGCGTCTGATTCTTTAAGTCGACCGGATCACGTTTGTCGAAAACTTCTTCCCCTTCATCAAGAATTTCGGTTAGTCGGGCTGTGGCGCCACGGGCGCGTTGGAGGGCCGTGAAGAACTGAGCCAGCGATAGGACCGGTGAGATGACTTGCATCATATAGAGAAGAAAGGCAATCAACGTTCCGATTGACATCGCGCCGCTTTGGACACGGACGCCACCGTAGGTTAAGACGCTAACCATGACCCCCAGAATTACCAGCATGGTGACGGGAGCAATCATGGAAACGGCCTTGGTTTGAGTGACCCCAGTATCGAATAAATCGTTAATTCGGTGATGGCCACGGGTCGTTTCGGTGGCTTCACCGTTAGAGGCTTTGACCAGCCGAATTTCTGAAAAGGTCTGCGTGGCATCGCCATTAAACGCGGCTGTTTGCTTTTGTAGGCGGTTAGATAATTTCCGAATGATGACGCCGATTGGCCACATAATGAGGCCAATGACGGGGACCCCTAGAATAAGAATCATGGTCATGCGCCAGTCCATAATTAGCAGGATAACGATTGAAGTAATCATCGTTAGAATCCCGTTGATAATGGAAGGTAACTGGTCTGAAATCAATGTCTTTAAAACGACGGTATCGTTGATCAAGCGACTTACGATTTCACCGACATGGTGTTCGTCAAAGAATGGCACGTGAAGCCGGAGCAATTTGTCCCATACCGATTTTCGCAAATTGGCGACGACTTGTTCGCCAGCATATCCAAGCAAGTAATTTGAAAACGCCCCAGTTGCAGCTTGAATGATGAAGGCCACTACGACGATGCCCACTAATCCAGCACTAATTTTGGCCGCTCTAGCGTCCACGACGTTTCGTGTTAGTAGGGGAATGACCAAACTAACAATGGTTGAGAATAACCCAATTAATAACCCAATTGCAATCTTGGACTTACTTGGGTGTGTTGACCCAAGCATGCTCATAAACCGACCCCAAGCAACTTGGGAGTCGTCTTTTGGTTTGTTTGTTTTGACAGGTTCTTTCATAATGCCTCCCGATGTGATTTAACCCAATTCAATGTGAAACTATCCAATTTATACAATAGCAGAAAAAGGGGACTAGCGCACCGACCATATTGATAAATCAGTAACTTGTTATAAATTCCTTAAAGGATTATATTTAAGTTAGGTGCACCAAATAAAGGTTTTTTGACTGATAATGTTTACAAATTCCGAGAAAAGGACTAGTATAACAATGTAAATAAGAATAATTCTAAACTAGAGAGGGTGACACGATGAAAAAACAATTAACGCTTGCCCAACGAGTCAACGTCCTGCGGGCTGCTGTGATGGGAGCAAATGACGGGATTTTGTCCGTAGCGGGAATTGTTATCGGGGTCGCTGGGGCGACAACTGACAGTTACGCAATTTTTATTTCCGGAATGTCAGGCCTATTGGCTGGAACGGTGTCGATGGCCATGGGTGAGTACGTTTCAGTCAACACTCAAAAGGACTCACAAAAAAAGGCGATTGCGACCGAGAAAGCAATGCTTAAAAGCCATTATGATGATGAGTTTAGTTACATTGAACAAAAATATTTAGACCAGGGCATCGAACCGGAGTTGGCGACTAAGGCCACTAGTGAAATGATGAGCCGAGATTCCCTCGTGACCATGGTCCGTGAACGGTACGGCTTTGAAGTCGGTCAGTACACGAGCCCGTATGCAGCGGCCATTGCCTCGATGATTTCGTTTCCCATTGGGTCGATTTTGCCCATGCTGGCGATTACGCTGTTACCGAGTCAAATTCGGGTGATGGCGACCTTTATTGCCGTGGTTTTAGCCTTGTGCTTAACCGGGTTTGTTGCGGCAACACTTGGCAACGCAAATCGGGGGCGTGCCGTCATTCGAAACATGGTATCAGGGGTGTTAACAATGGTGGTCACCTTTATAATTGGTTCGTTAATTGGCCATTAAGGGGATGAAAAAATATGAAAGTCATCAATCAGGCTAAATCAACTCACCAAAAACGGCCCACCCAAACAATGGAAGAACGGTTAAACACGTTACGGGCCGGCGTTTTAGGGTCGAATGACGGTATTTTAACGGTCGTTGGGGTACTGTTTTCGGTAGCCGTTGCCACGACTAATCAGTTTACAATCTTTATCGCCGGACTTGCTGATTTACTGGCGTGTGCCTTTTCAATGGCATCTGGGGAGTATGCGTCGGTTAGTACCCAAAAGGATACTGAAAAGGCCGTTGTGGCCCAGGAAGCCCGACTCCTTAAAACCAATTACGACGATGAATTTAAAGTCGTTGTTGACCACTACACGGCGCGCGGGGTAACCCCAACTACGGCGACCCAAATTGCGCAGAGTTTGATGGCTAAAAAGCCCTTGGACACCCTGGTCAGCATTAAATATGACCTTCAACTTGGCCACTACATGAACCCGTGGAACGCTGCGTTTTCATCATTGTTTGCAGCTTCGGCTGGTGGCGTTTTTCCCTTGGCTGCAATGACGTTAGCGCCAGTGGCTTACCAGTGGCCAGCGACCATTTTAGCGGTTTGTTTCTCCGTTGCGTTAACGGGTTTTACGAGTGCCAAGCTGGGTAATGGTTCGGTCAAAACAGCCATGATTCGAAACGTTGTGATTGGAATTTTAACCATGATTATTCACTATTCAATCGGACTGTTATTGTAAAAGAGTGAGTTTTCCAAATACAAAAAACGTTCCGCAATCGGTTATAGAACCGACGGCGGAACGTTTTTTAGTGCTTAGCTGACTTTAACTTTACCGTGAAACTTGAGAAAGTATAGCAGCGTCATGATGATGAGGAATAAGACTCCAACCAGAATTGAAATGCGTGTTTCTGGGTTAAAGAACATGAAGACTAAGGTTAAGAGTAAGAAAGCTAGCGTTAGGTAGTTAGACCAGGGTGACAATGGCATCTTGAACGGATGATTAGCCATTTCATCCTTGTGTTGACGTCTAAACTCAATTTGGCTAATCAAGATCACAAACCATGGAATCATCCCTGGTAACACGCTAGAACTGTAAACCAGGACAAAGACGTTTTCGGCATGGGGCCAAAACATCGGGACGACGGCGTTTAAAATCACACCGAGAAAGATGCCAAACGAAATTGAAACAACGGAATAGAACGGCACGCCATGCCGGTTCAACTTTAAGAACCGAGCGGGTAGTTGGCCGTTGTTGGCCAGCGTGTAAGACATTCGACTGGCACTGTAGATTCCAGAATTGGAACCAGAAAGGGCCGCGGTGATCACCACAAAGTTAATGATGGAAGCGGCTGCGGTAATCCCAATCTTAGCGAAGGTTTCAACGAATGGCGACCCAACGTTGTTTAACTTATCCCACGGGTAAATACTTAGGATGACGAAGATGGCCCCGATGTAGAAAATCAAAATCCGGAAAACGGTAGAGCGAATGGCACGAACCAATGTTGATTGGGGATTCTCGGCTTCGCCGGCCGTGACCCCAATCAGCTCGATGCCTTGGTAAGACGCTAACACGATGGAGAGGGCAAAGATAAAGCCCTTAAAGCCACCGGTAAAGAACCCGTGTTGCCAGATGTTGCCAATCCCGATAGGATGGAACCCGTTGCCAATCCCGAAAACGATGAGTCCCAGGCCGACCACGATCATTAAGACGATGGTGACCACTTTAATCAGTGAAAACCAGAATTCTAGCTCGCCAAACATTTTAACGGAGATCAAGTTGGCAACGGTGAGAAAAGCGATGGCGACCAATCCAGGAATCCAGGATGGGAGATGCGGCCACCAGAACTCAAAGTAGCCGCCGATTGCGATCATTTCACTCATACCCACGACGACAAATTGGAAAATGTTACTCCAAGCGGTCAGGTAGCCAGCGAGTGGGTGAATATATTCTGAGGCAAACTTAGAGAACGAACCGGTGTCTGGGTCAACGTAGAGCATTTCGCCCAAGGCCCGCATAATCAGGTATAAAAACAGGCCAGCAATGGCATACGCAATCAAAACAGATGGCCCAGTCCACTTGATTGTCGATGTTGACCCCATGAACAGGCCGACCCCAATAGTTCCGCCAAGTGCAATCATTTGCATCTGACGGGCGCTTAATTTACGTTTCATGGTTCTAATTCTCCTCACATAATTAGTTGCTAATCGAGTTACGACGTTAATGTTAATAAGTATGATATGATTGATGGTAAATAAAAAGATTGTCGTCCCGTAATATTAGCATAGTATGAGAATATGCTACACGAAAAACGGACCTAGCGCAAATGAAATATGTGAAATGGAGGAATTTTGCGGTGATAAAAACGCAGGCTTTATGGCGTGATCAACAGTGGGTCGCCGTAACCCGCCCAGACGAAGGCGATATTACGGAATTGATGGAAAAATATAGCATTCCGCGGACTTATATTTCGTACATTTCAGACGTCAAAGAGCGGGCGCGTTTCGACTATAATTTTGAGAACCAGTGTGGCATGTTTGTTTTTCGGACCATTAACCACGGTAATCACAGTATGAAGATTACCCATACGAAGCAAACGCATCCCGTGTATTTGATGATCAAAGACAACGCGCTGATTACGGTTAACACCAGCCGGCACGACCTGCTTAATGAGACGATGGCGGAACTCGTCAGTAACGATCGAATTCGCCAGGAGGAACCGAGCCTGTTGACGTTATCGTTGGATGCCTTATTTGAGTTGAACCGGGACTATTTCGACCGGATCAACGCGTTAGATGACACCCGTGAGGAACTTGAGGGCTATAAACAGCGACCGTCTAATGATCAAATCGAAAAGTTATCAGAGCTTAGCAAGAGCTTGATTTACCTCAAAGCGGCTGCTCGTGGTAACTTGATTGCGGTGCGTCAGTTGCAGGTGATGTCCGATGAAGATGATGATCCCATTAACTTGAATCGCGTGGAACAGCAGCGACTGAAAGACTTGAAGACCGAGCTAGAACAAAGCGCTGAGATGGCTGAGATTAACGGTGAAATTGTGCAACAGGTCGCGGATGCTTACAGTAATGTGTTGGACAATAGTTTGAACAACACCATGCGCATATTGACTATCTGGTCCTTAGCCTTAGCAGTGCCACCGATTATTTCGGGCTTCTACGGCATGAATACCAAACTGCCATTATTTGGTGGGTCGTGGGATTGGCCGTTATCGATCTTGATGTCGCTAATTCCAGTGGGACTGATGGTCTGGTATCTGCGACGTAACCATGATTTATAAGGAGCGGAGGATGAAGATAGAACAGGTCAAACCGGCTGACTTAAAACGCATTGTGGCCATTGAAAAAACGGGCTTTTCGCCCGAGGAAGCCGGTAGTGAAGCCGCGTTTCAACAGCGAATTAGGCAATTGGCCACGACGTTTTTAGTGGCGAGAGATTCGGCTGGCGTCGTGCAGGGGTTCATTGTCGGACCAGCCGTTGCTGAACCGTTTGTTTTGGATTGGATGTATGAAATGACGCCTCAAAACCTTGAGACTGGCGGCCATCAGCTCGTTTTATCATTAGCCGTGAGTCCTGCAGCTCAAGGACAACATATCGGCAGTGACTTGCTAGCGGCTTTAACCGTCGTGGCTCAAAGGGCTAACCGGCAGACGCTGTCATTGACGTGCTTGAACCGCTTAGTAGCCTTTTACGAAAAAAACGGGTTTGAAAACGGTGGCGTTGCCGAGTCCGACCATGCGGATGAGGTCTGGTACAATATGGTGAAAACAATTGCTTAAGAAGGGTTGACTTTCACGGTAATTGGCGTTAAATTAAAAACACATTAATAACCGATTAGAAAATGCGATGATGAGGAGAGTAAATTAAGTCTACCGGTTTAGTGACCCCCGTTAAGTGAAAAGGAGGACGACGGCTTAATCGAAAGTAACCTTTGAGCAGTGGGTGCGACGTTTCGAGTATCCACGGTTGGTCCCCCTTAATGGACAAGCGTATCGCCAATTGGCCGTACGTGTTTGAGGTGGCGTGAGAACGTCACAAAAAAAGGTGGTACCGCGCAAAAGCGCCCTTGATGTTTGAACATCAGGGGCGTTTTTCTATTCGGTAATCTAAAACTGGGAGTGTGATTTTAATGGAATTCGCAATGATTGGTGCAGGTGCAATGGGACTTCGTTACGGGATTTTACTGCAGGAGGCGGGCAATGACGTGACGTTTATTGATACTTGGGAACCACACATTGATAAGATCCGCGATCAGGGCGGCGTTTATGTCTCTCGTGACCACCAAAACCGCCATTTAACGCCAATTAAACTGGAGACCCCAGAATCTTATAGCGGGGATCCGGACATGTTTATCTTCTTTACTAAGCAGATGCAGCTTCAAGATTATCTTGACCGGTGTGCGCATTTCTTCAATGATCATTCGTATGCCTTTACGGCGATGAACGGAATGGGTCACATCGAAAAGTTACAGCGGTACTTTGCTGACGACAAGATTATTGCCGGGACAGCGCTGATTGCGACCGTATTAAACGGTCCCGGAGATGTGGATTTCATGGGGAAGCGGGGCGCTGGCAAGATGAATATGGCCAACTTCACAGAACAGCCGGACGAGATGACCCACCGGTTATTTGATGAATTAGAGAAGGCCCAGATGCATCCAACCTTAACGACCAATTTCAAAGGGACACTCATGACGAAGGTGATTTTTAACTCGGTGATCAACACACTATGTACCATGTTTGAGATTCAGATGGGCGAATTGGGAAACTTTCCGAAGGCCTATGATCTCGGACGGCAGTTGATTGATGAGGCCTACGATATCTGTGAAAGAGCCGGGATTCAGCTAGTGTCGACCCGCGAGGAAGAAATGACCGCGCTTGACATCAACACCCGAATCGATATGCCGCTACACTACCCATCGATGTATCAAGATATGATTCACGACCGCCCAACCGAAGTGGACTACATTAACGGCTACATTGCCGACCTTGGTCGCCAGTACCATTATGAAGCTAAGACCCACCGCTTCTTAACCAACTTAGTCCACCTGGCTGAATATCATCGGGCAAATGAAAAAGCTGCCCACGAGGCAGCTTCAATTCAGGCGGCAACGTCAACGGCCAGTTAAAGGCCGTATACGCCCAGCGGTTGGACCGTGAAAACCCTGGCCATTTCAGTCAACGTGGCCTGGAGGTCGTCAAGTTGTGCGGTTGTGCCAGAAATTTCAATATAGAACGAATAAATCCCCATTTTCTGCTTCGTTGGTAGGGACATGAGTGTTGCTAAATTGAGCTGGGCCCGTTTGGGATACCCCAAGATCTCGTAGAGGGTCCCCGGATCGTCAGTGGGCGGCGTTACAAAAATGGGACACTTAAACTGGTTGACAGCAGCTTCAAGCGTGGTATTAGCCGCCAGGGTTGTTGGCGATTTTTTGAAGATGGTGAACCGGGTAAAATTATCAAGCTGGTCGGCCACGTTATCACGCATGAGCGGAAACGCATTAAGCGCCATTTGAGACTGTGGAATAATCGCAGCATCGCCTGGCTTTCCGTGCTGCAATTTTTCAACTGATACCATGTTACTTGACGTGGTGATAATTTCAGCGTTGGGCAAACTGGATAGCAGGTTCTGACACTGGCCCTCCGTTTTGAATTGAACGTACACCCGCTTGATAGCCGATAAGGAATCAGCTTGAGCAGCGAGGCCAAAGTTCACTGGGATCGTTGTTTCGCCGATAATGGTCACGGCTTCCGATTGAAGTCGTTGCAACGTGGCCATGACGAACCCGTCAAGCTGGTTTTCGATTGGCAGCAAACCAATACCGTCTGGGGCCACAGCTTGGTACACTTGCTCAAAGGTGGCGTGATAATCAATCGTTGCGGTTTGATGAGTGGTACTTAAATACTGGTGGGCGGCTGCATCGGCAAAGGTGCCTGCGGGCCCGAGAACAGAAAATTTCATGACAAACCTTCCTTGTTGAAAAAAATTGTGTGCAACTTAATTGCACTAGAACCGAAAACGTGCGACACTGTACGCATAAAGAGAAGGGGGTATTTCCATGATTAGACTTGAAATGGATGATAAGGTCCAAGCACGACTCAAAGCGCACATGACCGCGCCGGACGACCAGTTAATACTGGACTTAGACGACGGGGTCGGGAATTACTCAAGTGTGGGTAATTGTTCGCTCGACACGAGTTTTCAACTCTTGATCGTGACCAAGGAAAACCTCGATCCAACGTATAACGCTGAAGTTGCTAGCCCGCTGGGTCCGGTTTTTATCAAGGATTACACGACAACCTATATTGAGGGCTCCCCCAAACTAGACCTCAATAAATACGGGATGATTCGGCTAAAGACACAAGCGGGAACGGTGGATGAGAGTGTTGCCATCAAGGATTACCCCGAAGTGGTAGCAGCGGCGGGAAAGACGCATGATTGTTAGGGTCAGAGTGTGAGCCAAGGCGGTATGCCTTGGGGAGCGCGTTTCGAACACTGAGCTAAGACCCGCATGCTAGTTGCTTTGTTCTTCTCGAGCCTCAAAAGAAAAACACCAACCAGAAAGACTGATACTTCGGTATCAGTCTTTCTGATTAACTGAAAAATAATCGGTTAAGCTGGCAATCAGTAACTCAATCATGTTGAGGTAGGCTGAAATTGAGACGAATTCATCTACTTGGTGGGCACTGGTATTACCGGGTCCCACGACCAGCATTTCGGCCGTGGAATTTCGACGGCGGAATTCAGAGGCGTCCGTTCCCAGTGACACACTGATGGTGGGCAAGTCTAACGGCTCAGCAAGCGTTGTGTGGGCGTGGTGTTGAAGGAATGGTGCGAAAGTGAGGGGCGTGCTGTTGGCTACCGGAACCTCGCTTTGTTCGACCGTTAGCTCCAAGTTCATGTCGGGTTGCTGATTGAGCTCGTCGATGAGGTGCGAGAGACGGTTGATGAGTTCCGAGTTGGGCAACTCGGGAATGGTGCGCACTTTGACTTGTTCGTAAGCGATGGCCGGGATACTGTTGACCTGCGTGCCACCGTGGAAAATATCGGGGGCGTAAATGGTGGCTCCCAACTCTGCACTCGTTTCCATTAAATTAGCATACAGCGCTTTTTCGGCCTGATAGTAAGTGATTAAGCAGTCCACTGCGTTGATTCCCAAGCCGGGCATTGAACTGTGAGCTGCTTTTCCATGGGCCGTGACCGTGTATGTCATCCATCCCTTGTGAGATTGGAAAATAAAGTGTTGCTCCCGCGCCTGCGTCGTTTCGGCGGCCGCCAATAAGGCGTCTAGGGTGTTGTGATCAATGCGGGCAGCACCACTGTCAAAATACGCTGGCAGCTGATCAATTGCCACGCCAGTAGGCTCAGCAAAAAGGAGAACATCTAAATCATCAGCGTATCCTTGATCAGCTAGTAATCTAGCGCCTTCTTCGGTTAGCTCCTCGGAGATGGTGCCTAAAAACCGAATAGTACCATGCCGGGGCAAGCCGGCCTGTTTGAGTTCAATCATGGTAATCACAAGTTGGGCAACGCCAGCCTTCATATCACTAGCACCGAGCCCACGAAGGGTATCAGCGTCGATAACTGCCGAGTAAGGCGACGTTGTCCACTGGGTCTCATCACCAGGTGAGACGGTGTCAAAATGCCCGGAGAGGCCGATTTTTGGCGCTTGGCCGTCGCCGATTTCGGCCACGAGGTTACAGCGCCCTGGAAATTGAGTAATCTTGGACGCTTTGATGCCGTATATCGCAAATAACTTTAACAGGTAATCGGCAATTTGTTCTTCGTGATTATTGGCGCTATCAATGGCGATCAGGTCAGCCACGATACGAATCTTTTCCGCTGTTTTCAAATCGGGACCACCTCGTCGGTCAGAGTATGTTACCTGGTTTCTTCATCGTATTTTAATCTTACCATACCCATCACCCAAAAGCAGTGGATTTGCGGGTGAAATCGGGTCAAAAAAAAGAGCGATCAAATGACCGCTCTTTTTTTGACTCGGTGGGCTGGCTGGCCCTATACGTTTAAGATCTTATTTAAGAAGTCTTGCAGGCGAGGGTGCTTCGGGTGGCCGAATAACTCATCGGGCGTGCCTTCTTCTAGGATCTGACCGTCATCAACGAAGATGACCCGGTCAGCGACTTCTTTGGCAAAGCCCATTTCGTGGGTGACGACCACCATGGTCATCCCTTGCTTAGCTAAGTCCTTCATAACTGCCAAGACGTCACCGACCATTTCGGGGTCAAGGGCACTGGTTGGCTCGTCAAACAACATGACATCAGGCTTCATCGCAAGGGCGCGGGCAATCGCAACCCGTTGTTGCTGCCCACCAGACAGCGATTGAACCCGGGCGTCAAACTTAGATTCTAAGCCGACCATTTGGAGGAGCGAGTGGGCGTGTTCTGTGGCTTGTTTTGGCGCCTCTTTCTTGAGCTCAAGGGGGGCTAAGGTGATGTTTTCACCCACTGTTAAGTTGTTGAACAAATTAAAATGTTGAAAGACCATCCCGATGTTTTCACGGACCTTATTAATATCCGTATCCGGTTTGGCGATATCGTAGCCATCAACGACGATCGACCCGCCAGTCGGTTCTTCCAGCTTGTTAAGTGTGCGCAAAAGGGTACTTTTCCCGGAACCAGAAGGGCCGATGATGACGACGACTTCGTTATTTTTAACTTCCAGATTAATGCCCTTTAGCACAGCGTTGTCGCCGTAGTTTTTAACTAAATTGTCAACTTTGATCTTTGCTTTGGTTTCGCTCATATTTTTGTTCTCCTTTGTACCCAGTTAGACAGCCAAGTGAGCAGGGTGATCACGACGAGGTAAATGACCGCAACGATGGTCCAAACCTTGAAGCCTTCGAGGTTTCTGGCGATGATGATTTTTCCGGTTTGGGTGAGTTCCAAAAGGCCAATGATGGAAAGAATCGACGTGTCCTTTAAGGTAATAATGAACTGATTAATGAAAGATGGCACCATAATTTTGATCCCTTGTGGCAGGATGACTTTTCGCATCGACTTACCAAATGGTAGTCCTAAACTTCGAGCTGCTTCCATTTGGCCATGGTCAACCGCATTAATCCCACCCTTAACGAAGGCTGCAATATAGGCCCCTTCGTTGAACATCAGTGTGATAACCCCGGCCACAAAGGCGGGAATCTTTTGACCGGTTAAGCTTGGAATTCCAGTGTAGATGAACAAGGCGAGAACTAGCAGTGGCAAGCCTCGGAAAATATAAATCAGGGTTGTTGAGGCGCCATTAATGAACTTGCTTGGCACAACGCCCATTAGCCCGACAATGACCCCGAAGAGGGTGGCAAAAAAGATTGACACAACGGTGAGCCAGAGGGTCTCAACAAACCCATCCCACAGGGCGCCCTTATTTTGCTTGAGGAGTCCAAGGAAGCTACGGTCATCGGCTGGTTTGGCCGTGCTGTCTTTACCTAAGTAGCGTTCGGTAATTTTGTCGTATTGGCCGTTCTTTTTTAAGTTCGCTAATCCGCGGTTAAAAGCGGTCAAAAGCGCTTTATTTTGGCCCTTTTTAACGGCAAATCCATATGAGCCGCTTTCAGCTGGTTTAGTGACGATTTTTAGCTTGGAACCCTGTTGAATGGCATAGCGCATCACGGGCGAATCTTCAAAACACGCAACGGAGTTTCCCGTCGTGACGTCTTCGTACATGTTGTTTGAATCATCAAAAGTGACCACTTTAAAGCCGTACTTATTTTTGATACTGTTAGCGTAATCAGCGCCAGAGGTCCCGGTTTTAACGGCCACCCGCTTGCCTTTTAAGGCATTAAGGTCGGTAATCTTGCTGTTTTTTGCAACAGCCATCACGACGCCAGAGGTGAAGTACGGGTTAGAAAAATCAAAGGTTGCAGCGCGTTCTTTGGTGATGGACATTCCGGCAATCACGCCGTCAATCTGGCCGGACTGGGTCGCTTGGACGGCCGCATTAAAGCCAAGGGGTTTAATGTTAACCTTGAACCCCTGATCCTTAGCGATAGCCCGCATGAGGTCCATATCGATGCCGACGTATTTATTTTGATCGTTTGCAAATTCAAACGGTGGGAACGTCACGTCGGTACCAATCGTGTAGGTTTGCTGCGTCTTAGCGGATGCACTGGAATAACCCAATCCTAAACCTAAGGCGAAGAGAACGGCCACAAAACTGAAGACCGCAAAAAGACGACGTTTCATAAATTGCCTCCTGACGTCATGTTAGAAAACGTGACATTAAATTTTATGAGAATATCATAACAGAGAATTTTACGGATGTATAGCTTAACTTAAAATTATTTTAAGTTAAAGGTTATAAGAGAATCCTTATAACATTAAGGATTGTGAAAAAAATTGAGCCCAAACACTTGGCGTTTGTTCAAATTGGTATACCTGTTTCTGCGGTCAAAAATGACGCATTTAACTGGCTTAAACCCTCAGCAACCAAATTAAAACCCGCAATCCAGTGGGGACGGACTGCGGGCAAGTTGAAGGATTAACCGAAGTGGTTTGGCAAAATAGGTATTAGTCGGTCACGTTGACGAAGACGGCGCCGAGGCCTTTATCAAACGTGGCCTTCCAGTTCCCGTTCGTTAATGTTTCGGGTAGCAAGAATGTGCCACTCGACACGCGTTGACCGGCCAGAAGTGGCATCCCCTGGGCTTCGAGTTTGTCCACCAACCACTTTAGTGAGTTGAGTGGATTGCCGAGGACTTCCGAAGAAGCGCCATCCTTTAGCTTTTGGTCGTCATGAAAGAGTTCGCAATAGACGTTGGCTAGGTCATCGACATTTTCGAAGAGCTGGTCCGTGTCCATTTCGGTGCCGTATACAACGTAGCCACCGACTGCTGCATCGGCCATGACCATGTATTTAGAGAGGCTAGGGAACCAGTCGCTAAACCGGGAATCCGGAACTTCGACAGCTGCGGCTACTTTGGTTTTATGGAAGAGATCAGTGAGACTGTCGCGACTTGAGAGGCGTTCCTTGGCGGTGAATAACATCTCTACCTCAGCGAGGGGGGCCATCAATTGCGTACTAAGATGTAAGTTGGCCGGCGATTGGACAAAACGACTGGCGACTTGGGCGCCGTAAAGCGGGGAGTCGGAATCAAACATGTCTTGAGTTTGCTTACTAGTTAGTGAGACTTTGTAACCGCCAACGTGTTCGTTTTTCTTGGCAGTCAGTTCACGCTGGACCTCATAAGCCGTTTGCTCGTCTTCGACCAGTCCCGTGTAGTCGGCTTCAACTAACGGTTTTCTAGTCTGATAGGCGTTAAATAAATCATCGACAAAGGCTGCAGTTTGTTTTGGTAAAACGGGTTGGTTAACTAATTGTTCACTCATGGGCGAGACCTCCAAATAGGTTTGATTAGGTTTTGGTACTATGTGTGGGCTCGCCAGAGCCAAATTGCAGGAATGGCGAGCCAAATGAGAAAGGCACTTCATTAACTATGTGTGATGTGATAACTAAATCGATATGTTGGCTTAAAATCTGAATGTCACTGTCATCTGAACTTTTAATACCAGCTTCCATTTGACCTCACCTCCCTTAATGTTTATTGGTGACCCACCACTACAAGTCATGTGTGGTTCGCCACTCTTTCGATAAAAAAACGCCCTTAACAACAGACCTCTTGCTGTTAAGGGCGTTCAATAACGCGGTACCACCTTAGTTTGTAGTGCAATAATTGCACTACCTCTCACGTACGGCATTGCTGCGATACGCTAACACTATAATGGGTGTCCCCAGCACGATCTACTTTTGGTTCGACGTGCGGCTCGGAGTGGATTCCCTGAACTTCTTGGTCGTTGCTTTTCATCAGCCAGCAACTCTCTGACACCAATTCAGTGAGGGGGTACTCGTCATTGCTTTTTATCTAAATTTAATGATTGGTGTTACTCTAACCCCATATTCGATGGAAGTCAACAGTTTTATTAAAAATAAATGAGATTTTTTTAATCGCTTAGCGTCCTTAGGTGGAATGGTCCGTTCCATGGTATAATAACGCCGAATAAGAGATGAAGGCGAGGGGCGAATATAGTGAAACTATCTAGATTTATACTTGGATCAGCTATCGGTTTGGTCGCCGGACTATCGACGATTTACTTAACGAATCAAAAAAAGGCCCAAGCACCAACTTGGATGCCAAATGGCCGATTATTTGATGATTTTTCCGGTGTTGATCTGACCGCATTTGGCGTTCACGTCACCCAGGCAACAGCAGATGAGAGTGCCGTTGTGCTTGCGCAAGATGACCAGCAGTACTTCCGTGAGGGCGTGATGACGACGCCGGCATTCAGTTTGCCAGAATTTAAACATCTCATTATCTCGTGGAATGCACTGACGCCGCCGAAGACGTCCGTAGAAGCTCAGGCTCGTGTCTGGGTAAACGGCCACTGGTCCGACTGGCATAGTTGGGGGCACTGGTCAACGAACCTGAATAGTGCCAGCGTTGAAGATGATATTAGTGATCCTGAAGTAACAGTGGATACAGATACGTTACGGGTTTTAACTGGGACGGCTGATAAGGCCCAGCTCCGGGCTATTTTACGGTCTAGTGACCCGTCACAAACACCGGTGTTGAAGCTTCTTGGGGCCAGTGTTGATCCGGTTTCAACCGATTTAAGAAAGGATCCGCGGCCGATTTCGATTGACCGCGTTTTGCCGGCACCTGCGTACTCGCAAGAAATTCGAGACCCTCAGTTGGCCCCGGGGATTTGCAGTCCAACGACGATTTCGATGGCGGTTAACGCCCAATCAGCTGATATTTTACCAGAGGAAGCGGCACTTAAAAATTACGATACCAGTTACGAAGGTTTTGGTAACTGGGCCTTTAGTAGCGCGCTAGCGGGTAGCATGGGCTACGAGGCGTTCACGGTTTATACGGACCTCAACGGCCTTCGACGACAGATTCAAGACGGATTTCCAGTCGGCGTCAGCGTCCGGTATACCAATGATACAACGCAAACGGAATTACCCTACGTCGAGAACGCACCGGGCGCAACTTTTGGCCATCTATTGTTAGTCACTGGCTTTACTCAAAAAGATGGTATTGAGTACGTGGCGGTCAATGATTCATACGCAGCAAGCGATGAAACGGTTAGCCGACTATATCGGCTTGATCAATTTGATGCGGCTTGGCAGTCTCGAGTTGCCTACATTGTTCGGGCACCTTATAACGGTTACGAACAGATCATGCAACCGGTGCGGTTTGCGGTCGACGTGACACTGGCAAGTGATCAACAGCACCTTGAGATTCGGCAAGGCGGCGCTGCTTTGACCATGGCACCACAGCCAACGACTCAACCCGAGGCGTATGCGAAGTCAACGACGACGGTTCTCGCAACGTTTGACGATGCCACACCAGCCGCCACGACTGCGGCGTTACCGATGACTTATTTGACCATTGATGAATCAGGGCGGGTGGCCTTTGATTTGTCCGAAATTAAAGAGCGCCACCCGCTGGCAACTTCAATGACACTGTACGTTATTCGGATGAGCCAGCCGACGCTAACCGGAACGTTAGCCCTTTAATGATGTTTAACGAACAATCAGCCGCCCGGGGCACCTATTCCCGCTACGACGCAGTGGGGCCGCGGCCAATTCACTTCGTTGTTATCCATGCGACGCAGCTTGACTATTTCCAGACCGTCGAGCGGTTCACGACTGATAACGGGGTTAGCGCGCACTATTTAATTCGGCACCATGATGGGGCGGTCACCCAATTTGTGAACGATCAAGACGTCGCCTGGCATGCCGGAAACTGGGCGATGAATGCCATGTCGATTGGGATTGAACTCGAGGCCTTCATTGATCAACCAGCACCATTTTCGATGGTTCAATTACGGGCCCTGGTGCGGCTGTTGACGAGTCTCACAGATCAATATCAGATTCAACGGGATCGGGCGCATATTATCGGCCATGATAACGTGCCTGCGCCGACGGCCACTTCAGCCCCGACCATGCACACCGATCCAGGGTTGCAGTTTGACTGGGCATGGTTAATACCACAGCTAGGTGTGATCAATCCGCGTCTGCTGCCGCCGGTCATCGGGCAGCCAATCGTGAGTTTAAAAAATACCGTCTCGTTATATCGGCAGCCAGATCAGCAGGCCCCACTCACGACTGAGGGGCCTGCGTGGACCCGTCAGTTGAGTTATGGCCAACTGTTTGAGTGTGCGGCCCTTCGACCGGACTGGATCGGTATTTGGTACAATGGCAAGCTCGCCTGGCTTCAGGCTGAAGCCGGGATTGGTCGCCCAGAAAGTGGCTTACAAGAGGCACCACTTAGCGGGCCAATCTCGGTGACTAGTGGCCCCCAAACGGCAGCCGCTAAACTGGCTGACCTCCCAGATGAATACCGAGCAGTCGTGTTAGATCACCTTAAAGGGCCAGAGCTGGTCGATTGTGCGGGGCATATCGAACTGGGACCAACCCGCTCAGCACAGCTAATCTGGCTGAACCACCGGTTAGGATTTGTCCCGGCCAGCAGTTCGCCTATAAATTAATGATGGACATCTGAGGCACGACTTGTCTCAGATGTTTTTTGTGAGCGATGAGGTTGGGGATAAAAACCGGGAAAGGTGAAAGCGAGTAGTCCCAAGGGGATGTTAAGAAGATCGTGGCCTGAAACGAATAAGATAATGAGCCATACCGTAATTAAGAAAATAGCGTAGGCGGTAGCAAACCACTTTGGAATAGTAATGCTACGGTAGCGCCGAATGAGGAGCATGGCATACGGAAAGGCCATAATAAGAGTGGCCCCCGCAAGGAAAAGATGTAGGATGGCTGGTGTTTTAACCAAGTAGTGCGCTGATAAGATACTACTGTAAATTAGAAAGTAAAGCGTGAATTCGGCCAATCCAGCTGGTTCATCTCGATCAAACATTTTTGTCCAAAAATTTGTCATTACTGTCATTAAAAAGACCACCAATCAATAAAATGGGAAAGCAAGTTTACTTTGAAGGTTTAGAGGACTGAAGACAAGCTAAGTCTCGTAGCGACGCGTGTCTACCGTACATAGACAACTTTCGATAGGCCGACTTTTAAGCCGGTGATGCGGTAAAATAGCAGTTAGGAGTGGGGGATGAAAATGCAAACATCAGAGAAAATAAAAGCATGTCGGAAAACCTTAGGGTTGACCCAGCAAGCATTGGGCGATGAATTAAGTGTTTCTCGGAAGACGATTTCAAGCTGGGAAACCGGTCATAGCTATCCAGATGTCGGCAGTCTTATTCGACTCAGTGAGATCTTTCAAATTTCACTGGATGATTTGCTGAAAGACGATCGACTCGTGGATCACTATAACAGTCAAGAAAAAGTTGGCTTGCAGAATCAGCGGATGCTTTGTGTGACTTGGTGTTTAAACATTATTCTGGTTGTCATGGGCTACGTCAATCTGTTTCGACCTTTTAATGTCCACGTCCCCTTCCTAACCAGCGCAGTCTTTCTCAACTGGTTTATTTTGGCAACTCATTATGATCGGTGGGCAAATTTTCGCCGGATTAGGTGGGGACTGGGTGCAGTCGCAACGATGCTAGGGGTGTACGTCATAACGGCGCTGACAACAATGGCTGTACCTTTACCGGCTAAACGGCATAGCGTTGCCTTTTTTGCGGGGCAACAAAGTAGTCACTATGCAGCAATAATGGTGCTCTCACTTGGGGTGACGAGTCTACTTTGGATGTGGCCGGGGCCAAAAAAAGGTGATAAATAAACTATCTTCTGCGGGTTTTACAAGGTTTAAAGATGTAGGTCACTGCATAAATAGCCGAAACTTGGGAAAACAACACAAAATTTTCATACTTTAGCCATATTTACTTAACGTTTAACCGTTACACTAAACTTAAGGAAAAGAAAAAATTCACAAAATTACCATCAGAGAAGAGGAACGCCTATGGCTGCGCAAACTCAAAAAATTAATGGCATTACGTTAACGGCCCTTGTGGTCACGTCATCCATTGGGTCTGGTATTTTTGCGTTGAGTAGTGATCTTGGCAGTGCTGCGGCTCCTGGGCCCGCTTTAATCGCCTGGGGAATTGTTGGTTTTGGGATTTTGATGTTAGCGCTTTCTTTGAATAACTTGCTTAACAAGCGCCCGGACCTCGAAGGAATATTTTCCTATGGTAAAGCCGGCTTTGGTAACTTTGTTGGGTTTATCAGTGGCTGGGGTTATTGGATGTCCGCTTGGCTGGGAAACGTGGCCTTTTCAACGGTATTTATGAGTACCTTAGGCTACTTCTTCCCGGTTTTTCAAAGGGACAATAGCGTACCGTCGGTCATGGTCGCAAGTTGTTTTGCTTGGGGATTGACTTTCTTGGTTAATCGCGGGGTTGAAAGCGCTGCACTGATGAACGGCATTATCACGATTTGTAAGCTGATTCCAATTTTTACGTTTATTGTTGTTGCCATTATCGTGTTTAACGGCCGGATTTTTGCCACCGAATTTTGGAGCAACATGGCCGGCCCCGTTACCGCATCCGCGGTTTGGGGGCAAATTAAAGCCTGCATGATGGTGATGATGTGGGTCTTTGTTGGGATTGAAGGGGCGACCGTTTTATCCGCTCGGGCAAAAAGCCGGCAAGTCGCTGGGAAAGCAACTGTGGTCGGAGTTTGTTGCCTGCTGGTCATTTACGTTTTAGCCTCAATCCTACCGTATGGTTATCTGACGCAAGCCCAACTGACGGCGTTACCCAAGCCCGCGATGACCTACATTTTTGCGGAGATGGTAGGCCCATGGGGCGGTGCCTTTATCAGTATTGGCCTACTCATTTCCATCTTGGGTGCCTGGCTTTCATGGACGATGCTGCCGGCTGAAACAATGGATCTTATGGCTGAGCAGGGACTATTACCGAAGCGGTTTGGCCGAAAGAATCGGCATGGTGCGCCAACGTTAGCGTTGATGGTGACAGGCGCGATGGTGCAGGCCTTCTTAGTGATTTTGATTTTTGCCGAACGCGCTTATGAATTTGCTTACAGCCTTTGTACGGCTGCGGTCGTCGTTTGCTACATGATCGTTGCAGCCTATCAGATTAAGTATTCGTGGCAACACCGACTTGAAAAGGGCAATCGGGTCCAATTACTGATTGGAATTGGGGCGTTAGCCTTTGAATTAGTCGGCATCACCCTAGCTGGTCTCCAATATCTGCTGATTTGTCTGGTTGTTTATATTCCAGGAATTGTCTTGTACATGATGACCCAAAAGCAACAACTGGGTTATTACTGTTCTAAGATGGAACTGTCGGCGACAATTCTGATTTGCAGTACTGGCGCTGTGACCCTGATTTTATTCTTCCTGGGTCAGATTCATTTGTAAACTTAAAAAGCCGTTTGGAAATTAATCCGAACGACTTTTTTAATAGGCAATCGTAATTTTTAGTGAGAGGGCGTTGTTTGTTCATCGAACGTTTCATGAGCAGCCGCCATTTTTTTGTTTTCTGCTGGTTTCAAGTGGAAGAAGGCGTAAACAACCACGACCAGAAGGATCACAACGCCAGCGGTAAAGATCAGGTCCCAAGGCATCCGGCCCCACATTAATCCAGAAACAAGTGGTTGATGGTAGAAACTTGTGAGTCGCGCATGCCAGTAACCGTTTGTGAGCGCATCTTTAAGCTGAATGTAACCAACCGGCATGAGCGTGGCAAAGACCATACCCGCTAAGCCAACATTAAGCGCGATACAGGCCCATTTGACCCATTTTTCAACTTTTGGCGTCCAAACGGATTTCTGGCTGATGTTACGCATGACGTATAGCAGAATGGCAATTGAAAACATCCCATATACACCGGCCATTGAGCCGTGGGCGTGTGCAGAGGTCCATTGGGTACCATGTTCAAAGTAGTTAATGGCAGGTGCGTTGATTAAAAAGCCAAGGGCGCCGGCCCCAACCGCGTTCCAGAGACCAGTTGAGACGAGGAACATGAAGGTTCCCTTATATGGAAAGCTTCCGGTGGTGTCGCGATAAACCCGATAGTGAGTGTAGGCTTCCCAGACTAAGAGACAAAGTGGGATAACTTCAAGAGCTGAGAAACAAGCCCCTAAGGCTAACCAGATTGAGTGGTCGCCTTCCCAGAAGTAGTGGTGCCCCATTCCAATGACGCCAGTTCCCAACAGCAACGTAATTTGAAAGTATAGCGCCCGAACCGTTGAGCGAACGGTTGTGAGCTTCATGTCAACCATGAGGTAGCCAATGAGAATGACCGCAAATGATTCGAAAATGCCCTCAACCCAGAGGTGGACAATCCACCAGCGCCAGTAATCGGCAAAAGTGACGTGAGAGTTAGGCATAATAAACAGGGAAGCCAGGTAAAATGCTGGAATGGCGATGGAACCAAAGAATAAGAGTGTCACTAATCGAGTTCGATCAGCCCCTTCTCCGGCCATTTTACGGCGCATCGCTGGTACAAAGCCACGCCATAGAATGAAGATCCATAAAAGCATCCCAATAATAAAGAGAATTTGCCAAAATTTACCCATTTCGATATATTCCCAACCGGAGTGGCCGAATAGCCACCATTGTTTCTTAATAAAGCCAAGAATATCGCCCCATTCGCCTAACATGCTGCCCCCGACGACAACAATCAGGGCCCAAAATAGGGTATCGACAAGGATTCCTTGGCGCTTGGGTTCCCGGCCCAGAACGCGTGGTACGATATAGATTCCGGCCGCTAACCAACTGGTAGCAATCCAGAAGATAACCAGTTGTAAGTGCCAAGTTTTGGCTAAGTTAAATGGCCAGATATTTTGAAGTGGGAGTCCAAAAAATTCGTTTTCTACGTAATAGTGAGCCATGAGTTCGCCCAGCATAATTTGAATTAAGAAGAGCACCATCACAATGACGAAAAACTTGGCTACTTTGCGTTGACTCGTTGTAATTGGTTGGTCAGGATCGATAAGTGGCATCCCGGCCTCCGTCGTATAAGTTGCCTGCATATCGAAATGATAACGGCGTTGATAGTAGATAACAACACCAACCCCGGCGACTAAGAAGGCAACGGATAGGGCCGTCCAAATCATGGCTTCGGCCGGCATCGTGTTACCCGCCTCTAAATCGTAGGGCCAATTATTGGTATAGGAAAAGTTTCTGCCTGGCCGGTTTGTCGACGACATCCAGGCACCCCAAAAGAAGAAGCTGCTAAGTTGATTCACTTTATTACCCTTAGTCAAGAAATTGCCTTTTTCCTGTAGTTTAATCATGTTTTCGGGTAACCCAGCTTGTTTTGGGTTATTAATAAATGCTTTTCGGTAGTAGGCTTGCATAGCTCGTAATCCTGCAACCTGGGCCGTGGTTAAGGTCAACGTCTGATCAGATTGAGAATAGCGATTCTCACGTATTTCGTGGCGTGTTTTCCCAATAATGCCCTCTCTTTTTATTTCGGATAATTGCTTGAAAGGCTGGTGATAAAGCTTCTGCGCGTAGTAGCTGTGCATGCCTTCAATGTAGTGGTGAAGCGCCTCAGCTGTATAATCTGGTCCTAAATAAGACCCGTTCCCTAAATAAGTGCCGTAATCAGTTAACCCGTATTTTTCATAAACGGCTTGGCCGCTGACCAAAGTCTTTTTTGAAATTAAAACGTTCCCCTGTTGGTCAACAATTTGAGCTGGTCGAGGTGCTTCATTTTTGAAAATAAGCCAACCACCGGCTAGCAATATTGAAAATACAACGACGAGCATTCCCACGAGTACTTTTGTGAGTCGTGAGTAAGGTTTGCGTGTTGCCATTTTATCTGCCCCCAAATTAAGTATAGTGATAACTCATTTAATAATATTTGAATATTCTAAAAATGTAAATACGTTTTTCTAATTAATCAATAATCATGTGATAAAAAGTGTGAGTGACCTAAATTGTTGCTCATTGTTCGACCTAGCTTCTTGATGGGTAAAGCCTGGGATTCCAAACAGATAACTCAAATAAACCCGATTCAGCGCTATAAACAGCTGAATCGGGTTTATTTGGGTCAATCTAGAATCTCTTAAGGGTGGTCACTCACGTCTCAAGCGGGCTATTGGTTAAAATCAGAAATCCGCTTAAGCAGCAATTGGTTATGGTTAATCTTCGCAAACGCCGCGGCATCGTTAAGATAGCCCTGAACTGTTGCGAATTCGGCGCCCTGAGCCTTGGCATTTTCAGCTTGCCGGAAGCAAATCCGTGCGACGTAGTATGTCACGTGGTTATTGGCACAGATCTCGTAGCCGTAGTCTAACAGTGGATCACTGGTTTTATAATCCCCAACGTGGGCAAAATATTCAGCCGTATAAAACAACATGTTGAGGGCCCGCCAGATGGATTTGTTGTCCTTGAGTGGCAGATCGTGCAGGTGGTCTAACACTTTTTGGAAGAAAAACTCACCCTTCGTGTGCTCACCGTTACGACTATATGCGACACCGCTACCCGTATAGGCGAGTAACGTGAAAATCGACCGATGGTTATCATCAAGGTCGTTTAAAATCAAGTTAAAGTCGTACAGGGCATCCGCAATTGGGCCGCCGGTTAATGCGGTTAAATAGCCTCTAACAAAGTAAAACTGCATCTTTCCTTCCGTTGTCAAATCATCAAAAGTGACCTGGGCCAGGTCTTTTTTTGCGGCCTCGTACTCGCTGGTAATCAACGTGAATTCAGCCGCGTCCAACAAGTGATTAGCCTTTGATTGAGCCGGCGGATTGACCGGGAAAACGTCGTCCAAAGTAAGGTTGAGGCGAGCACATAACTGAGTCAGAATGCGAATCGCGGGAGCCTTGCCGGAGTTTTCAAATTTACTTAGTGTTGCCTGGGTACAAATGCCCTCACAGAGTTCTGCTTGTGATAATCCGCGACTTTTGCGGGCACTAATGAAGCGGTCGATATTCATCATCATCATTCCATTTATTTTTAATTTGAATATAGTATATCAGAAAAATGGGTTAAAATGAGGCCAACGTTTTATATAAAAATGGAATATATAGAGACGGACGTTGCCAAATGATCACAATTCTTGTCAATATTTCAGCGAGGTCACAATCTGATTGCAGCGACACACAGTATTAATCCCGATGAAATTGCCCTGTTACGCTCATGACATGCGGCTCAGTTAAGATGGAGACTATTAACTAAGAGACGAAGGAGTGGCCATTTTTGAAGTTTAAACAACTAAGTAGAATCGTTTTAGGGGCGATTGCAGGGGTAACATTGATGAGTGCCATCATTGTTGGCGGTTCGCAGCTGGCACATGCAGAGAGCGCAGCGGTCGTCACAACGAATAAAAAGATTGCCAAAACAGCCATGGTCGCAAAACATCATTCAGGCGATATTCAACGCATCAAAGTGAGTGGGAAAACGGCCAGTATCGGTTCAGCGATCCACCACTTAAAAAGCTATTCAAAGACCACGTGGCAGGCGACCCGGAAGCTTAAGGTGTCGGAAGACGGTCAGTCGACGACCTACTACTACGTTCGAAACACAAAGGGAACCGTTGCGGGGTTCGTTAAAGCAAGCGCCCTCAAAAGGGGCACAACAGCTACGACGTTGATTGGCACGGCGAAAAGTCAGCTTGGTAAGCACTATCGTTACGGCGCAGTGGGGCCCTATACATTTGATTGTTCTGGATTGACGGGCTATGTTTTCAAGAAGGCGGCCAACAAAACGTTGCCAAGAACTGCTCAGAGTCAATATAGCCACCATTCCCATGTTAAAAAAGCCAGTTTGAAGAAGGGTGACCTCGCCTTCTTCGGGAGTAATGCCATGAGTATCTCTCACGTCGGCCTGTACATCGGTGGCGGTAAAATGATTGATGCTCAAAATCGGGGTGTGATCGTTGAAAACGTGAGTGCACCATGGTGGCACGTTGTCGGCTATTCCCGGCCAATGACGGTGACTCAAGTTTAATTAAATCAAAGAGCGAGTGACGACAATCGAAGGGGATTGTCGTTTTTTTGATGAGAAAAATTTTAAAATAAATTAGTGTTCAATCCACGTTTTATACATAAAATAACTTATATATCCTAACTTTATACAAAATTAGCGATAAAAATGATTAATTTACAAGAAAAACTTGCATTTTTAAATTTATGAGAATATAGTGAGTCCCATACTAAATTTAAAAGATGAGGTGACGAAATGAACGTTGGAATTGTTGGGGTAACCGGCTACAGTGGCCAGACCCTTTTTCGATTGTTGGCCGCCCATCCGGCAGTCGATCAAGTAAACTTGTACGGCCATGTTGATGAAGGAAACGGTCCTGTCCGCTACCTTGATGAAGAAGTTCCGATGTTTTTTGGCCACCACCTGCCACTAGAGCCCTTTGATGCAGCGACGATGATGGCAGCTAACGACGCCGTTTTTTTTGCGACCTCTGCCGGGGTGACGAGTCAATTAGCCGGCCCGTTTATTGAAGCGGATTTTCCGGTGATTGATTTATCGGGCGACTACCGGTTACAGGACCCAGAGGCTTATGCCCAGTGGTACCACAAAACACCAGCCAGTCAGCTGAACGCGGCTAGTTACCAATTAGCAGATCTTGGCGCACCCCAGACCCACTACGTTGCCAATCCAGGATGTTACGCTACCGCGACGCTCCTAGGGTTAGCGCCGTTAGTTCAACACAACTTGGTGCAACCTGACAGCATTATCGTCGACGCAAAGTCGGGAACTTCGGGGGCCGGCAAGAAGTTGTCGCCGTTGACGCATTTTACAGAGGCCAACGACAACTTGCAGGTGTATAAATTAAACGCTCATCAGCATATTCCAGAAATTGTGCAACAGCTCAAGCAGTGGGATCCAGCGATTGAGTCGATTCAATTTAACACGACGCTGTTGCCAATTACGACGGGGATTATGGCCACGATTTACGCAAAAGGGGTGCCCGGGTTAACCGAGGCCTCAGTGGTTGACGCTTTTCAAGTGACTTACCAAGATCATCCGTTTATTCAGTTAATGCCGGGTCAGATGCCCGATATCAAGATGGTGATTGGCACGAACAACTGTGCCTTAGGGATCAGTTTCAACGACGTGACCAACACCATCATGGTTGTCAGTGTTATCGATAATCTCGTGAAGGGGGCTGCGGGGCAGGCGGTCCAAAACTTTAACGACCTATTTCAGTTAACGGAAACGGCAGGGTTACCTACTTTGCCGGTTCTGGCGTAAGGAGAACTCACCATGAATAATCCAACAGAACAATTACAGCTCACAACGTTTCAATGGCCACAGGGATTTTATAGCGACGGCATTGCCATTGGACTTGGCGCTACGGCCAAAAAAGACTTTGGCTGGCTGGTCTCGGTGGCCCCTGCTGCTGCGGCCGGTACCTATACGACTAATAAATTCCAAGCGGCGCCAACGGCCCTCACTAAAGCGACTATCGACAGTCATCATCAGCTCCAAGCGGTGGTGGTCAACAGTGCTATCGCAAACTCCTGTACTGGTCAGCAGGGGGAAACTGATGCTTTGCAAGAACAGACGTGGATTGCGGATAAGTTAGACATTGCCCCACACCTTGTTGGCGTTGCCTCGACCGGTTTAATTGGGGCCACATTGCCCATGACCAAGATTCAAGCCGGGGTGACCCAATTGCAGCAGACGACCACGATGGCTGTGACGGAAGCCGTTTTAACAACGGATAAGAAACCCAAAACGGCGAGTGTCCAGGTGCTGGTAAACGGCCAATTAGTGACAATTTCTGGTTTTGCGAAAGGATCGGGGATGATTCATCCCAAGATGGCAACGATGCTGGGATTTGTCACGACGGATGCCGCGATTACTGGCGACTTGTTGCAAACAACGCTGAGTCAAACGGTGGATGAAACGTTTAATCAAATCACGGTCGACGGCGATACGTCAACCAATGACATGGTTTTGGCGATGGCCAATGGTCAAGCAGGGAACCAACCGTTGACTCAGGCGACCGATACTGATTACGCCACATTTAAGGCGGGTTTCTCGCTGGTCTTAAAGGCCCTGGCCCAACAAATTGCCGCCGATGGTGAAGGCGCCACGAAGCTGGTCGAAGTCAACGTTTCAGGAGCTGAAACGACTGCTGATGCGCAACGGGTGGCAAAAGCTGTCGTGGGCTCAAACCTGACTAAAGCCGCGTTATACGGTGAAGATCCGAACTGGGGCCGAATTATTGCGGCCGTCGGGATGGTTGATGCGCAAATGGCTGTTGATCACGTGGGAATTTGGATTAACGGTGCCCAAGTCGTTGCCCATAGTGAGGGGACAGCCTTCGATCCTGAGGTGGTCTCGAAAGCCATGCAAGGGCCTAAGGTCACCATTCAGGTTGACCTTGGCGTTGGGGTGCAAACCGGACAGGCGTGGGGCTGTGACCTCACATACGACTACGTTAAGATTAACGCGAGCTACCATACTTAGGAGGTGCGCCATGGGACTTATTATCGTTAAGATTGGCGGGAACGCCATTGATCAGCTAACCGCTAACTTTTTTGACCAACTTAGAACCTGGCGGCAACAACACCACCAAGTTTTGTTAATTCATGGTGGCGGTCCACAGATTTCAGCGTTATCTCAGCAGCTGGGACTAACCGTTGAAAAACGTAACGGATTACGGGTGACAGATGCAGCCATGCTCGACCTGACCAAGATGGTTCTTTTAGGGGTTACCCAACCCAAGTTGCTAACTAAACTGGCTCAGGCCCACATACCAGCACTCGGTCTTAACGCTGCTGATCAGCGGTTACTGACCGGCGATTGGGTGAATCAGGCCCGATACGGCCACGTGGGTCATGTGACTGGGATTAATCAACCGGTCCTGCAAGACCTGTTAACCAATCAGATTGGAGTGTTAGCGCCGCTTGCGATGACGGCGACAGGGCAGTGGCTCAACGTCAATGCTGACGATGCGGCCGCAGTGGTAGCTCAGAAATTGCAGGCTGAAAGACTATACTTATTAACTGACGTGGCTGGCGTTCTTCAGGAAGGCGCCGTGATCCATCAGTTAACACCGCAAAAAGTGGCAATGTTAATGTCGAATAACGTGATTAAAAGTGGGATGCAACCGAAGCTCAAGGCAGCGGTTGCGGCCATTCGTTCGGGGGTTAAAACCGTCCATATCACGAATCAATTAACCGTCAATGGCACGGTTTTAACGCAGGAGGCAGAATAGATAATGGCAGCAATGACACACGTATTTCCAACCTATGACCGATTCGGATTTGAACCCGTGTCTGGTCAGGGTGTAACGATTACGGATGAGACCGGTAAACAATACTTAGACTTTACGTCCGGCATCGGGGTTTGTAACCTTGGCTACCAGCATCCAGCCGTGACTCAAGCGGTGAGCGACCAGTTAGCCAAGATGTGGCATATCTCTAATCTTTACAATAATCACCTACAAGAGTCTGTCGCCCATCTATTGGTCGGCGATAGTGACCGATTAGCCTTTTTTGCGAATTCCGGGACTGAAGCCAATGAAGCTGCGCTGAAGTTAGCGCGAAAGGCGACGGGAAGAAGTCAGATCGTATCGTTTAACCACTCGTTTCATGGGCGGACGTACGGGTCGATGTCGATGACGGGTAATCTGCATATTAAAGAAGGTTTTGGTCCGTTGGTTCCTGACATGGTTTTTGAAACGCTCAATGATCCGGCCGCTTTCAAGGCGGTTGGGCCACAGACGGCCGCAGTGATTGTCGAAGTGATTCAAGGTGAAGGAGGCGTCATTTTGGCGGATCGTCAATGGCTCTTAGACCTTCAGGACAAAGCCCACCAAGTCGGTGCGCTGTTAATCATTGATGAAGTTCAAACGGGAATTGGTAGGACGGGGACCCGTTTTGCATTTGAAGGCGTGGGACTCGATCCGGACATCTACACGTCGGCTAAGGGGCTCGCGAACGGCTTACCGGTTGGGGCGATGATTGGAAAAAGCGCATTGAAATCAGCCTTTGGCCCGGGGAGTCACGGGTCCACGTTTGCGGGCAATCCGTTGACAATGGCTGCAGCTCAGGCCGTTTTAACGACGTTGACGCCAGCCTTTTTAGCGGAAGTGACGCAAAAAGCTGACCAAATATGGCCAGTGTTGGCTTCGTTTGAGGACCTCCCTGCCGTAACAGCTGTGACCGGCCGCGGTCTGATGATTGGTATTCACTTGGCGGCCACCGTTCCAGTATCTGAGGTGATTTCAACCCTCCATGAAAAAGGGCTCCTAACGCTATCTGCCGTTGGAAACACGCTCCGGTTGTTGCCACCACTCGTGATGTCTTCGGCGGATCTTCAACGTGGGTTAAGCCTGATTGAATCGGTTTTGAAGGCGGTCTAGGATTGCCGATACCGCTTTCATCGGGTATGATTGACCTAATAATTAGAAGTCATGAGGATGGTGTTGTGTGATGAAAGCAATCATAACCGTAGTGGGTCAGGATCAAGTCGGCATTGTTGCCCGGGTAGCCAGCCAGCTTGCCGAGTTAAAGGTCAATATTATAGATATTTCTCAGACCTTAATGCATGGTAGTTTTACGATGATTTTGATGGGGGAATGGGACGGCGAACAGCAGTCTTTTGACCGCATTAAAACGGCCTTAGCCGACCTCGGCCAGCAGCTAGGACTCGATATTCGAATGCAGCGTCAAGAACTATTTGACGCCATTCAGAAGTTGTAGGAGGCTGTCAATGGAATCTCAACAAATTATGGAAACCATCCAAATGATTTCCGAAGAGAAACTTGATATCCGGACGATTACCATGGGTATTTCACTTTTTGACTGTATTGATAGTGACGGCGAAAAAGCCCGCACCAAGATTTACGACAAATTAACCAAGAGTGCCCGTGATTTGGTCAAAGTGGCGGATGAGATTCAAGCGGAATACGGCATTCCCATCATCAATAAGCGGTTATCGGTCACGCCAATCGCGATGGTTGCTGCGGCGTGCCATGATGATGATTACGTGGCTTACGCTCAGGTCATGGACCGGGCAGCAGCAACGTTAGGCGTTGATCTGATTGGTGGTTTTTCAGCCCTCGTTCAAAAGGGCTATCAGTCAGGCGACCGCAAGCTCATTGCCTCCATTCCCGAAGCGCTAAGTGAAACAACCCGGGTCTGTAGTTCTGTTAACGTTGGGTCAACGCGGGCCGGTATTAACATGGACGCCGTTTCGCAGATGGGGCACGTGGTGAAGAACCTCGCGGCGATTGATCCGGTCAGTTGCATGAGTCTGGTTATTTTTGCTAATGCAGTGGAGGATAATCCGTTTATGGCGGGGGCCTTTCATGGTGTTGGTGAAGCTGATCGGGTGATTAACGTCGGTATTAGTGGCCCCGGTGTGGTGAAGCGGGCGCTTGAACAGGTCAAAGGAGAACCGATTGATGTCGTCTCTGAGACCATTAAGAAAACCGCCTTTAAGGTGACGCGCATGGGTCAATTAGTTGGGAATGTGGCCGCAGAACGGCTGAACGTTCCCTTTGGCATCGTGGATCTGTCGTTGGCACCGACACCTAATGAGGGCGATTCGGTTGCTGAAATTCTCGAAGAGATCGGGTTAACGAGCGTGGGGGCGGCAGGGACGACTGCTGCCCTTGCGTTGTTAAACGATGCGGTTAAAAAAGGCGGGGTGATGGCCTGTGAACACGTCGGTGGGTTGTCTGGTGCCTTTATTCCGGTATCCGAAGACGCGGAAATGATCCGAGCGGTCAGTCGCGGCAATCTGAACATTGAAAAGCTCGAGGCGATGACGGCCGTTTGTTCGGTTGGTCTCGATATGATTGCGGTCCCAGGTGACACCTCTGCGGAAACGTTGAGTGGGATGATTGCGGATGAAGCAGCCATTGGCGTGATTAACAATAAAACAACGGCTGTCCGGGTCATCCCAGTCCCCGGTAAAACCGTCGGCGACAGCATTGATTTTGGCAGTTTATTTGGAACGGCGCCAATAATGCCGGTAAATGAGGCATCCCCCGCGGACTTTATCCAGAGAGGCGGCCGAATTCCGGCGCCGATTCATAGTTTTAAAAATTAGAGCGCAAAATAAGCCGTTTAGCTCCCAGAATATAAGCCAAATAACGCGTGTGACCAAGGGTCATGCGCGTTATTTGGCTTATATGGCTGGGAGCTGGCTTATTTTGCGCGTTTCAGCTAGGTAGACGAGAAAACCAACGCGTGTGACCAAGGGTCATGCGCGTTATTTGGCTTATATGGCCGGGAGCTGGCTTATTTTGCGCGTTTCAGCTAGGTAGACGAGAAAACCAACGCGTGTGACCAAGGGTCATGCGCGTTATTTGGCTTATATGGCCGGGAGCTGGCTTATTTTGCGCGTTTCAGCTAGGTAGACGAGAAAACCAACGCGTGTGACCAAGGGTCATGCGCGTTATTTGGCTTATATGGCCGGGAGCTGGCTTATTTTGCGCGTTTCAGCTAGGTAGACGAAAAAACCAACGCGTGTGACCAAGGGTCATGCGCGTTATTTGGCTTATATGGCCAGGAGTTGGCTTTTTTTCACGTTTCAGCTAGATAATTAAATGAAACACAAAAAACAGAATTAAATCCTTGACGAGTCTCCTGCCCTAGGTTAAGATGTATTCGAAATCATATTATATGACATATAATATTGTGGAGGTGATAGTGTGGCAATTCAAGTGAGCTCTGAGCTTCTGGATGGGTGTGTGTTGGCCATTCTAGAAGAGGAAGACTATTACGGTTACGCCTTAACGCAACGGGTTCAAGCAGCGATTACGGTTTCGGAATCAACCATGTATCCCGTATTAAGGCGGTTGAAAAAGAATGGCTGGTTAACAACTCATGATGAACCCTATCAAGGTCGAAATCGGCGGTATTATCATTTAACCGACACTGGGCGAACGCAACTAGCGACAATTCGTGAGGAATGGCAACACTTTCGTGGAGGGATAGACAAGATGTTAGGAGATGAGACAACTCATGAATAACTACATTAAAGAGTTTAGCGGGTACCTGGGCCAATTAGGCGCCACGGAACGTGACGAAGTGGTCAGCTTTTATCAGGAGTATTTGGAAGACGGTGGTTTTGAGACCTATGATCAGGCAGTTGGTGAATTGGGATCGCCAAAACAGTTAGCGCGTAAGGTGCTCGCGGACTACTCCATCCGACTATTAGATGGGACCGCGAGCCAAGCGGCTGATCCTAAGCCGCAATCGGAAGTCCGCACCATTTGGATTATTATCTTGGCGATCTTGTCAACGCCGATCACGATTCCGATTGCCGTTGTGGTCTTAGGCATTATGTTTGCCGTTTTGGTGTCGGCGGTGGCTATCATATTCGCGGCAGTTGTGATTGTCTTTAGTATTCTGTTAGTCGCGGTTGTCGCCATTTTCTTTGGCATTTCACTGATTGGGACAAATGGCTGGGTAGCGATGACTTACCTTGGTGGGGGCCTCGCTGCGATTGGCGCTTTCTTGATTTTGATTCCCGCTCTTATCTGGTTGATTCGTGGTTTGATTCGTGGTGCGCTATCAATCAGCAAGTGGCTATACGCAAAACTAAGTCGGAAGAATAAAGCAGAAGAAAGGCGTGATCAATAATGAAAAAAACGCTTATTTCAGGAATAGTGCTGGTCGTCGTTGGCCTGATTTTAACCGCTTTTGGCGTTGGTCACGACGGACTTCATGCCGTTTATTGGGATGATGGTGTCCGAGTTGACGCGCGAACGGATAAGACGCAATCATTGACGGGTATTCAAACGATTGTCATCAATAGCGCCAACTATGATAATGTGTCGATCAAACGTGGGAACGTGGCGCAAGTAAAAGTACGCGCTTCAAAAAGTCATCCAATTACGACGACGTTTAAGAATCACGAGTTGACGGTCAGCAGCTCGGAGAACGCAAACGTCATGTTTGGTGATCCGTTCACGAGCAGTGGTCAGTCGGTTCAGATTACGATTCCAAAGTCTACCCGGTTAAAGCAGGTCACTAATCAAGGCAGCGCGAGTCTTTCGATTAACGATGTTGTGATTGACGAGCTAAAGGGAACGGATGGCTCCGGCGATATTTCGCTCACCGATGTAACTCTGAAGAAGCCGTTATCAATGGTGTCGGATTCATACTTTGACGTTCAGTTAGACCGGGTGAAAGCGCCGAGTTTATCCTTTGAGGGGAGTCTTGACGTCACCGTTCGGCACTCGACGTTTAACGACCAAGCGAGTCGTATTAAGACCACTTATGGTGATGTGACATTATCTGATAATCAGTGGCAGGCCCTGACAATATCCGGTCAAAGTGGAGATCTTAACTTTGAAAATGAGCGGGTTAGGTCCAGCTTGACAGCGTCATTTGATTCTGGCGACATCAACGGGCAAATCGTCAAGAGTCGGCGAAACCTCGTGACGACGTCAACCCAAGACGGGGATATTTCCGTATACGGTCACGGTCAAAGTAGCTTTGGTCAACCGAGTCATCAGGCGGTTAGTTATCGCCTGAAGACGAACTCCGGTGACATTACTGTTAACCAGTAGACGATTCGCATAACTAAGTGGGTTTTAAAAGCAAAACCATTCCTGAATTTTCACTTTCAGGAATGGTTTTTTTAATGAATAGATTGATAAATTGAGATATCGAAAAAAAGTCCGATATGTTACACTTTATAAAAGTCGTAACATTTATTTATGGGGGTTAGGCGACTTAATATTGACGGATTCACGAAGTATTTAGGAGGGGTTTTATGAAGTACGCACAATCTTTAAAGTTAGTCGTTGCAACCATTGCGGTAGGGGCGACGTTGGTTGCAATTCCGACTTTTGATCAACAGTTAACTGGTCAACCAACGACGGTGCAAGCAGCTAGTAAGCGGACGATTGGAAAAACGTGGCAGGGGCACTACCTGTCAAACAGCATCAAGATGGTTATCACCGGGCACTATATTAAGATTGATACGGATTTGGCACATGTTGGTTCATATCAGAGGGTCAAAAACGGCTGGTATCGAATTAATTTCACCAATTTTAAACCACTGTATATGAAGTATCAAAAAAGCGAAGGCGTTATGGCGATTCGGTATCGCCCATCAAGCAAAACCTACTATTTCTTTGAACAAGCTTAATTCGGCCATTCAAATAATCCGCCTCAAGGAAAAAGACGCAAAACTCAAATTCGGTTTTGCGTCTATATTTGTTTTATGATACGTCACAGTCTTGGTGTCTCAATTTCGGCACTATTTGATTGCTTGCAAGCCGTGAACGAAAATCCAGCCTTGGATAGTCGGGTGTTCTTGACTAGTAACGTAATAATACATTCGACCTTCAGGTGCAGTTAAGTAAATCGATTTAGTGACTTTGAAGATATCGTTTTGGTAAGTAGATAATGACCCATCCAGTTTTCTGGCTTTATATTGTGAAAGGTATGGATAATTCCAGAGTGCGTTGGCGGAGCCGGCACGAAGTTTATAGAGCTGGGTGGGTAGTGGCGCTGTTCGAGTTGTAGTCACGTACTGCAAGCCACCACCGACATTTTGGAATCCGTTGAGTGCTGGGTTGGTCTTTCCAACGTAAATCCAACCGCGGATCTTACCATTGAAAGAGACTACCTTCATATAGTAGGAACCGTTACTCAGTTTCGCAGTCTGGTAACCACGTAAAGTATAAGCAGCATGGACCAGTAGTTTGTCAGTACTTGCACCAACCTTGTAACTGTTTAACATTGATTTAGATGTAACCAATCGTGCCCCTGGCAGGATACCCGCTTTGCTGTAAATTGCATTTGAATCGTTTGCCCAGAAGTTTCTTGAGGTAGCTGCACCGCCTGAAAGACGATTTGAAATAACCTCCGGGTAACTTTTGGCACTTGATTGTGTGGTCGATAGGGTTAGTGACAATAGTGTGACAGTCAAAATAGTTGGAATTAAAAATAGCAGTCTTTTCATAAATTAGGATTCACCTCTTCCGGTGACTATACAAAACTGAGTGGGATGTGTCAAACCAAGTAGAATGTATAAAAGGGGCCTTCATTATATGATATTAATTTGGCTTGTGACCGAATAATTAAAGCGGTCATTTATTTGCCAGTGTCATTAGGTAGGAGTCTAAGTTCAGTGCCTTTGGGTGTCACAAAGGCATACAACGTCTCGTCAGGATGGTCGGCCACTGGTCCTAAGTTGATGGTTGGGACATCATCGACGATGGATAACCCCGCAAACCGATCCATCACAAACTGTTTCAGTGTGTTGGCCATTTGTTTATGTGCCACCGCCTTTTTTGCGGCGGTTGCTAAAGTAAAGCCCTCTTCTAAGTAGGCTTTGATCACCAACACTTTAATGAGAATGCCGTAACTGTACTTTCGGTTCTTCTTGGGGCCGCTTTCACTGGTGATGTAGCCCTTTTGTTCCCAGTAGCGGAGCTGGCTTTGACTCAGGCCACTGGCCTCAGCAAGGTTACCAATTCCTAGTTTAAGATCTGATTGAGTTGCGATGTGGTTAAATTTTTCGCGAAATTGTGGGTCATTTAAGATGTTCACTGGTTAGCCTCCGAGAGAATAGTGATCGCTTGTAACGGTTTTCTTTGCCTGTTTAATCCGGTTTCTGTTAGTAGATAATCTGATGCGAATATTATATTTCTTAAGATACAGTATATATATTTAAATAACATTGTCAAGATAGTTGACAACTGCCGTGGATAAGATTATAGTTGTTTGCAGTTTAAAAAATAGAGGTAAAGAAGGTAATGAAGCGTGGGAGCTGCGGTTGACACAAACGGCAAAAAGTATAACCGGACATTAATGATTCTCGTGATTCTTGTGGGAACGTTTTGTACGGTCTTAAATCAAACAATTCTATCTACGGCCTACCCAACGATTATGAACGCGTTTGACATTAATACGTCGACCGTTCAATGGTTAACGACCGGATTTATGTTGGTTAACGGGATTATGATCCCAATTAGTGCTTGGTTAAGTACTCGGTTTAATTCAAAATGGCTGTACATTACGGCCATGACGGTGTTTACGATTGGGACAGCGGTTTGTTTTACGTCGCCTAATTTTGCAACGCTGTTAACGGGACGCTTGATTCAAGCGGTTGGTGTGGGTGTGACCATGCCATTGTTACAAACATTGATGTTGTCCATTTTCCCACCAGAACGGCGGGGAACTGCGATGGGCCTAGCCGGAATCGTTATTGGGCTCGCTCCAGCGATTGGTCCGACTCTGTCAGGTTGGGTGATTGACAACTGGACATGGCGTGACTTGTTCGGGATGACGCTACCCATTTTGATTTTGACGGTCGTTTTAGCCTTCTTCTTTGTGAAGAGTGTGCTGGAAAATGAAAAGAAGAGCCTAGACTGGCTTTCCGTGGCATTATCAACGGTTGGGTTTGGTAGTCTTCTTTACGGTTTCTCAAGCGTTGGTGACGACGGTTGGGGGAGCGCAAAAGTCCTGTCATTCCTCATTGTCGGCGTCATCGTGATCGGTCTCTTCGTTTGGCGGCAATTGACCATGAAGGATCCTTTCTTGGAATTACGGGTTTATCGGTCAGTGCCATTTACAGTATCAGCCATCTTAAGTTCCGTTTCCATGATGGCCATGGTTGGAGTTGAAATGGTGATTCCGTTGTACCTGCAAATTGTGAAGGGGATGTCGGCTCTGAACTCAGGGCTAACCCTGTTATTTGGGGCGTTGATGATGGGGGTTATGAGCCCTATCACTGGCCGGGCCGTTGACAAGTATGGCGCTAAACGGCTCTCAATCATGGGGATGTTGTTACTGACCTTGGGGTCTATTCCATTTATCTTCATTACTAAAGACACGCCAACCATCTACATCGTCTTCTTATATGCGGTTCGGATGTTTGGGATTGCCATGGCGATGATGCCAGCAACGACTGTTGGGATGAACGCGTTGCCTGTTCACTTAATTGGTCATGGGACGGCGGTCAACAACACGCAACGGCAAATTGCCAGCTCGGTTGGGACGGCAATCTTAACCAGTGTGCTGACCAACGTTGCCAACAATGGCATGCCAGGCAAGCACCTGCTTAAGACGAACCCGCTACATTACAAGGATGCGGCGATTAATGCAACGCTTGATGGGTATCATGCGGCCTTCATGGTTGCCGTTGTCTTCTGTGTGCTGGCCCTTATTACGGCCTTCTTCATGAAGAACCGTGGCCAAGCTTCAGACTATAAGGTGAGTGGAGGTGACGCCAAATGATCGTTGCAGCATTAGCGATTTTTACCGTCTTATCGTTTTGGTTTTTCATTTACATGCCAGGTAAAACATTGAGTACTATTTTGACGACCCTCTCCATTGTAGGCGTCATTGTCAGCAGCTGGTTTATCGTGGTGAACTGGAAAGACCACTACGGCATGAAGCAAGAAACGGTGACGACCACGAAGTTTATTTACCCGACATCGGCTTCCGAGCAGATGTCGCCATTGGTTTACCAACCGATTGGCAGTTCAAATAAACACCAGGTGTACGTCTACCGAACGAGTGCGGATGCTAAGAAGACGGTTCACACTCAAGCGGACGCGGCGACTAAAAACAAGGTCGTGGTGACAGCTGACCGGCCGTATCTCGAAGTGAAAACAACGCGGTGGGTCTACAAGAGTGGGGCCGCTAAGTTCTGGTTTGGCATCTCAGGCCAAAATAAGGCGTTCGTCAAACGGACGAATACATTCCATATCAACAAAGACTGGGTTGTGCTGACGGCAACGCAAGCCAACCAATTAAAGAAACAGATGGGCAATAAAGCGGCTCAAGCCAAGATGAAAAAGGAAGGTCAAGCTTACGTGACGGCACAGGTAACAGCAGCCATGAAGCAGGACCCGACGATGTCGAAGGCCAAGCGGGCTGAGTTGGTCAAAACGGCAACGGCTGAATTTCAACAGCAAGCCATTAAGAAAATGATTGCGGGATTAAAATAACCCGATTGAGCGACTGCTATGATGGCAGTCGCTTTTTATTAGTAAATTCTCATTTAATTGACATTTAACGTTAATAAGAGTAAATTAACGAAAAAAGTCAAAGGGGTGTGACAGTTATGAGAAAACAAGCGACTCAAATACAGGTGGCCGCTGTCGTGAACAGCTTGTTGGGGCTAGAGGTGGAGAGTCACCGCGTCACGCCAACGGGGCATCTCAGTGCGTTGCCGTACCCAAACCAGTTAGCGGATCAACGGCAGCATCACTTTATTAAAAATGATTTCTTGCAGACCCAATCAGAGCTAATCACGCCGCCGACGGTGAGTAGTCGCTTAGCCCTGCAATACCTAGGAGACTACCATCAGGCACTTCGGCACGCGCTACAGGCTCAAGAAGCGCTGTGGCCGTACAGTATGCCGCCAGCTTTAAACGCTGACCACCGGGATATCGTGATTGCGAAAACGGATCCCGCCAGTTATGACTACCGGTTAAGGGTGGCCCGCTACCGAAAAATTGAACGGACGGCAGAGTGCGGGGTACACATCAATCTTGGCCTTTCGGAAAGGGGCCTAAAGGCGCTGGGATTGGACGATTCACCAGCGTTAGTGGAGACCCGAAACCGGTTGTATTTGACTGCCGCCGTGGGCTTTTACCAGTATCGGTGGTTGTTAACCACGCTATTTGGTGCGACCCCCGTTACGTTTGCAAACTACTTTTCGGCGGCGACGGATGCCCCGAGCCAACCGGTGCGTTCTCTCCGTAATTCGCCTTTTGGGTACGGTAATGGGGTGGCGGGGAGCTACGAATCGGTTGCAGCTTACGTGGCTCGGATTGAGACGGCGGTCGCTGAGGGCGACCTGCTAGCCGACCGAGAATTTTACGGGATCGTCCGACTGAAGGGTGGCGCCGAGTTGGCCGACTTGTTGACAGACGGGGTGCGCTACATCGAGTTGCGCACGTTAGATCTTGATCCGTTTGAGCCGTTGGGGATTAGTGGTCAAACGCTTGATTTTATTCGTCTGTTGTTCGGGTATTTTATCCTGCAGACGGCGTTGCCAACCCAAATCAACGCGGCTGTTGCAAATGGGGAAGCCGCCAATCGAGTGGCCGCCTTAGAAAGCCCGTTTGCGCCCAGTCACATGTTACAACAGGGGCTGGACCTACTAGCTGACTTACAGGCCTTTTATGACGGAGTTGCACTCCCGTTTAACGCGCAAACCTTGATCGATCAAATGCGAGAACGGTTGCTGAATCCAGCGTTGACGCCAGCTGCCCGGTTGGCCAAGATGGCCGCTGATCACCAGTTATTTGAGACATTGAAGCAAACCACCCAGCACTACCAACAGGACCTCACCAACCGACCGTTAATAGGGTTCGAATCAAGAACCTCCGTGGATCAACGACAAATTCTAGCTGAACTTCAGGCAGGACGGGCGGTCGCGTTGCCGGAAGCACAGAAATTGAATGAGTAAGCTGAGGGGGTCAAAATGGTCTAGTGAATTTGGAACTTAATCACGTGAAGAATGGCTACCTTTTAGGCGGCAAGTCGTCGGTTCTCAATCGACAACTTGCCGCCTAATTGCGTTTATCTCCGATAATTGTTGCAGTTGCTAGATCTGTTGGCTGGTTTGGCTAGAGTACGAGTGTTACAAAATTTTGAGCATACTGCGTTGTTGGTCTGAATTCTGGAGAAACCGTAATAATTACAACAGTAAACGGTTCATGTATCAAGATTAGCCGTTTATATTGAAAGCAATTGAGTGCCATGATAAATTTAAATAAAAGGTTAACAGAGAAATTGATTTACTACATGGTCATCATTTGAAATAGTCTGGCATCATCGTATTTTTTCAGGCAAAAGGTGGATGATGACGATAGTTAACCAGTATTAAAAGAAGGGATCAACCCATGATATTTTTTCTGAGTTTTGGGGTTATCATAATTGCGGCAATCAGCTATTATTTGTTGCTACACAAGCTGAAATATCCAAAGCGCTGGCTAATTCTAACAAACTTGCTTGGCCCGATCATCATCGTTGCCGGTACTTGGAAAGTTGTGGGAACGCTCTTCGTTCTCCCAGCGCTCATCTATATCGTCGTTTCAACGTGGTTGATTAATAAGTATTGGACTAATTAGCGTGGATTTCAAAGACGATATGCCTAAAGTCGATTGCTCGGTGTAAGAGATATTTCCCGGAAATTGAGGATTTTTAATTGGAAATGCCAGTTGAATTATTGGATTCTCGTAGCGCCAGTGGGGAACGAAAGTTAAGTAGCACCGATGTTTTTCTATTCCAACTGAGCAGCTTGCTTAGGTCGATCTTTACATAGTTGCAGAGAAAGGCTCTTTGTCAAACATCCTAAACTAAGAGGTATCAAGATTGTGACGACAATCTTGATATCTCTTTTACTATAATTAAATTGAGGTCGTCAATACCAGTAAAATATATATTTCGAGTGTCAAACTGGCCCGTCAGCACACTGTGATTAGTTAGTTTTAGGATGTTGGTCTTAAAGATCGAGTATAGAAGATGAATAAATCAGTGTCCCTGACACCTCAAAACTATAGAAGGTGATGAAGTGCATGTATTGCGAATTGTTGTGAGTCGAGGCAGGAGTAAGTTCTATCATCTTATTTGATGATAGGGAGCTGAGAAATAGTAAGGCAGCGCCGATGATCTTTTGCTTATTCGGAGTGGTGTACACAGATCGAGCTTGAAATATAGGAAAAAGAAAAAACACCTTAGCTCACTGACTAAGGTGTTAACGTGTATTTTATAATGACTGCGATCGGGATTAGCGACCAGTTGTAGCGACGGTTGCTTCGGTTTCCTTTTCACGTAACGTAGCTTCAATTTCTTCAAGTGACCGGTTCCGGGTTTCAAAGACGTGCTTTGAAACGAACCAGATTGAAACGAAACATAAGACTCCGTAACCGATGAAGAGGCTCCCAGTCCCGAAGAAGTCTAACAGTGGTGGGAAGGTTAGGGAGACAATCATGTTAGCGCCCCAGTTGATGACACTGGCAAATGAGTTCCCGAGACCACGGATGTTCAGTGGGAAGACTTCACCAATCATGACCCACATCACGGGACCCCAAGTTGCTGAGAAGAACGCAATGTAGATGGTTAAGGCAATGACACAGATGATGGCAGCGACGTGAGACTCACCAGAGAACTTCATTGAAAAACTCATGATGAATAGTGAAATACCCATGCCGACGGCGCCACCAATCAACATCTTTGTTCGGTCGATCTTGTCCATGATTGCTACAGCCACAGCCGTCACAATCACGTTGAAGACACCAATCCCAATGTGAGCTAGAAGAGCGGCAGAAACGCCGAAGCCAACATCGGTGAAGATAGTTGGGGCATAGTATAAGACGGTGTTGCAACCCATAACTTGTTGGAAAATGGCCAAACCAATCCCGATAATTAATGCGGGGTGAACAAACTTGCTAAAGAGTTCGCTCCAACCACCACTCTTGATGGCAGCTTGTTCTTGAATCTGACCTAGTTCAATTTGAACGGCAGCGTTGTCACCCTTATTCATATTGAGAAGGACTTGTTCGGCTTCGTTGTCCCGGTGTTGCTTCACCAAGAACCGTGGGCTTTCGGGCAGAATCAATCCACCCAAGAACAGAATTGCAGCTGGAATTGCAGCAAACCCGAGCATCCAGCGCCAGCCAGTGTAAAAGCCAGCGAAGGTGTAGTTGGTGATGTAGGCTAGAAGAATGCCAGTCATGACCATCAGTTGGAAAAGACTGGAAACAGTCCCACGTTTATTAGCAGGAGCAAGTTCAGCAAGGTAGGTTGGTATTAAAGCTGAAGCGGCACCGACGGCCATCCCAAGAATGATCCGAGAAATGATTAATGTCCAAAACTCTGGCGAAATGGCTGATCCTAATGCCCCGACGAAGAAAATGATCGATGATAGCAATAACAATTTTTTCCGGCCAAAGCGGTCAGAAGATGGTCCAATAATCGCGGCACCTAAAACAGCTCCAAGTAAAACAGCGCTGACAACCCATCCTTGTTGCCAAGAACCCAGATGCAGTTGTTTTTGGATGAAGAGAATCGCGCCCGAAATAACCCCGGTGTCGTATCCAAAAAGTAATCCACCGAGGGCGCCAAAGAAGTAGACGAACCCTGTTGAAACTTTCCGCATAATGAAATACCCCTTTATTAAATGATTTGTGAGTTGGAATAAGTTGGTATAGTGAAGCAACCAACGATTGAATTGTAAACCAAGACCCCAAAAAAAGAAAGCGTTTTCTGATAGCGGTTTCCATTTTGCGTTTTCTTGTGAAGATAAGATGCCTGAAAGGCCGTGCACCAAAACGGATTTGTCACAATTAAAAAAATAACGTAGGATAAAGGTCATTGAAAGGCATTACTTTTTCCAATATTGTCTGACAGCAGGCCTTTATTTGTATTGTAAAAGTTATTTAGGGTACAATTAATTAAATTAATAGAAATGAGGATTCGGTCATGGCTGGGGATGTTAAAAATCGAGAAGAGCTCCATGAACAAAATATTCGCGCCATCTTAGCTGAAGTTTTTAATCAGCAACCTATTGCAAGAGTCGACATCTCTAAAAATCTGTCACTCAATAAGTCAACGGTGTCAGCGTTGTACTTTGATTTAAAGGAACGGGGGGTCGTTTCTGAACTTGGTGAGGGCCAGGCGTCTACGTCTGGTGGCCGGAAGCCCGTTTTGATTGCGATTAATAATCGTTACGGCTTTACGATTAATTTTGATTTTGGGTATCGCCACCTACATATTATGAGAAACGATATCTCCGGTGGTATTTTAGATTACTCGCAGGCTGACGTTGAAGGCTTGCGGTTGTCTGAAATTGTGCAAATTATTGATGAAGCCATCCATGACGCGCGGCGAAATGATCGATCGGAGCACGGCTTATTGGGGATTAGCTTTGCCATTCACGGGACGGTTCATAACAATCAGGTCACGTATTCGCCCTTTATGGATATGGAAGGCATTGATCTGGCCAACGTCTTTGAAACGAAGTATCAGGTTCCGGTTTTACTAGAAAATGAAGCTAACTTGTCAGCGGTTTACGAACGTGATTTTAATGACGGGCATGCGTTGAACAACGCTGTAACGGTCAGCATTCATCGTGGTATCGGGGCCGGAATTATCGTGAACAAGGAACTCTATCACGGTGACCACGGCGAGGCCGGCGAAATTGGTCGGTCTGTGATTATTGGGAGCGCCTTAGGTCAGACGATGATGAAAGTCGAAGATTTCTGCTCAGAAGAAGCCATTATTTCTCAGTTAGGGCAAATTAAGGCGAGCCAGGCACTCGACCGGCAGTCGGTCGTCGAGCTATATAACCAGCATGATGAGGACGCGGTGACGGTGTTGAACGGTTTTATCCGAAACATCGCCATGATTATTTCCAACGTTCAAAACAACTATGATCCGGCAACGATTTTTATCAATTCACCGTTGATCGAGGAACTGCCTAGTTTGTTGCCACCAATTACGGATCATTATCAAAAAATGACTAAATCCAACCCGGTTCCCATAAAAATGATCGCAGATTCACATGCGGCAACTCTGCAGGGTGGGTGTGCGCTCATCACGCGTCAGGTATTGGATTTAGAGAACTTTGAACTCAACTTTTCAGCCAAATAAAGGTCATAAAAAAACAACTTCCTGAAAAAAGGGGGTTGTTTTTTTGAATGTAAGCGCTATACTAACGTTGTGAGTTGGTTGTATGAACAAACTAATTAATTCGTTTATCACTTAAGGAGGAAGTTTCATGGCTGATTTATGGGATTTTAACAAAGTTAACTACGTAGGTAACGGTAATTTAGGTACTGGTGATGGGTTCCACTACTACAACCCAGATGAAATCATCGGTGGTAAGAAGATGCGCGATTGGTTACGGTTCTCAGTCGCTTATTGGCACACATTTGATCAACGGTTAGTTGACCCATTCGGTGATGGGACCGCTATTCGACCATATGACAAGTACACGGACCCGATGGACCAAGCACTTGCCAAAGTTGACTACGCCTTTGAATTTTACGACAAACTGGGTGTTGACTACTTAGCATTCCACGACCGGGACTTAGCTCCTGAAGGTGACACACTGCGTGAAACGAACAAGAATCTGGATAAAGTTGTTGATAAGATTGTTGAGTATCAAAAGACTTCTGGGATGAAAGTCCTCTGGAACACCGCAAACATGTTCACCAATCCACGGTTTGTTTCCGGGGCCGCTACGTCACCATATGCTGACATTTTTGCTTACTCAGCTGCGCAATTAAAGCACAGTTTGGAAATCGGAAAGCGGGTCGGTGCTGAAAACTATGTCTTCTGGGGTGGCCGTGAAGGTTATGAATCACTTTGGAACACGGACATGAAGCGGGAACAAGAACATGCTGCCAAGATCTTCCATTTGGCAAAAGACTACGCCACTGAAATTGGCTTTGATGCTCAAATGTTGCTTGAACCGAAGCCAAAGGAACCAACGACGCACCAATACGACTTTGACGCTGCGACCACGATTGCCTTTATGAAGGAATACGATCTTGATAAAGACTTTAAGTTGAACTTGGAAGGTAACCATGCTAACCTAGCTGGGCACACTTACCAACATGAAATCCGTGTGGCTCGTGAAGCTGGCTTGCTTGGTTCATTGGATGCCAACCAAGGGGACAAGTTGATTGGCTGGGATATTGATGAATTCCCATCAGACTTATACGAAGCAGTTGCTGCAATGTATGAAGTCGTTGAGGATGGCGGCATTGGCCCTCACGGTGGGTTGAACTTTGACTCGAAACCACGTCGTTCATCATTTGAAGCTAACGACTTACTGTACGCTCACATGGTTGGGATGGATACCTTTGCTGCTGGCCTTCGGATTGCGACTAAGATGAAGGAAGACCACGTGTTGGAAAACCTTGTCACGGAACGTTACAGCTCATATGACTCAGGTATCGGAGCTGACATCGAAAGTGGCAAAGCAGACTTTAAGACGCTTGAAGAATACTCAATGGACAAGACCCAAGCCGATTTACGGAATGCGACCCACTCCGATCACCTTGAACAAGTTAAGGATACGATTAACCACTACATTATTGATGCGCTCAGCAAATAATGGTTAACCCTAAATGCAGTGAGTGGACCAAGGTCTGCTCGCTGCTTTTTTAAAGGAGAAGTGACAGTATGAGTGAATATGTTTTAGGCGTCGACCTTGGGACTAGTGCCGTCAAGGTCTCGGCCATGAATAAGGACGGCGAAATCGTCGCCCAACAAAGCTTTGACTACCCACTAAGCCAGCCGCATCCAGGCTATAGCGAACAAAATCCGGAAGACTGGGTATCCGGGACAACCGTTGCGATCGTTCGTCTGATTCTGGACGATCAGATCAAGCCCGAAGAGATTGAAGGCATCAGTTTTTCTGGCCAAATGCACGGTCTGGTCTTGCTGGACGAAAACCGGCAAGTTTTAAGGCCAGCCATCTTGTGGAACGATACGCGGACTACTAAGCAACGCCATGAAATCGAAGCGCAATTAGGCGATAAGTTCGTTGAAATTACAAAGAACCAGCCACTTGAAGGGTTTACCTTGCCTAAAATGTTATGGGTTAAGGAAAACGAGCCAGAAATTTGGGCTCAAGCCAAGACTTTCTTGTTACCCAAGGACTACGTTAGATATCGGATGACGGGAAAATTGGCCATGGATTATTCTGATGCAACCGGGACGGTCTTGTTGGACGTGAAGGCCGGGCAATGGAGCCAAGAAATTTGTGACGCTTTGGATATTCCAATGAGCATGTGCCCGCCGTTGATGAAGTCCATTGATTCAGCTGGTAAAGTTTCTCAGAGCTATGCGCTATTCTCTGGCTTGAGCACCGATACTGAGGTGTTTGGTGGCGGGGCTGATAACGCTGCCGGAGCAGTGGGGGCGGGGATTTTATCGCCTAACATGGTCCTTTCAAGTATCGGGACGTCTGGGGTTGTGTTGAAGTATGAGGAAAATGCGGATGTGGACTACCACGGTGTCCTGCAGTTTGAAGATCACGCCATTCCAGATTCATATTATTCAATGGGCGTGACACTAGCCGCTGGATATTCACTCAATTGGTTTAAAAAGACGTTTGCGCAGGATGTCTCCTTTGATGAAATGGTCGAAAGTGCGGCCAACTCTGGCGTGGGGGCAAACGGGCTAATTTACACACCATATATTGTTGGTGAGCGAGCACCGTACGCTGATGCTGATATCCGGGGCAGCTTCATCGGTGTTGATGGTACCCATAAAAAGACCGACTTCGTTCGAGCGGTTCTGGAAGGCATCATTTTCTCATTTAAGGATATTATGGATATCTATGATGCGCACCATAACGACTTTGACACGGTTGTCGCCATTGGTGGCGGGGCTAAGAGCCCGTTGTGGCTACAAATTCAGGCCGACATTTTCAACAAGAAAGTGGTGAGTCTCGAAAATGAGCAGGGTCCAGGTATGGGGGCCGCAATGATGGCCGCAGTAGGTTTGGGTTGGTTTGACACGTTCCAAGAATGCGCGGACAAATTCGTTCATTTTGGAAAAGAGTACCTGCCAGATCCGAAGCGGGCCCAGCAGTACGATAAAGTCCATGAGATATACGGAAAAGTGTACAAGAGTACGAGTGAATTGAGTCATGAATTGTTGGCCTATCGGCGCGATAATGATATTTAAATAAAAAAGGATGGCCTGATTTCAACGACTTAGTGTTTAAGTTCAACTGAAATCAGGCTTTATTTTTAGCCAAAAAGCCGATGGTGGGTGATTAAACGGAGGCAGTCCATGAAAAAATATACGCCATTACCACTTATTGATACCAGTATTTACTTGTTTGGCGGGCACCAACGAACGGTGGCTGGGGGGTGGCAGTTTTTTGAACAAAAGCATCAGGCGTTTGAACTAATGTATATTTTGGCGGGTTCCCAGACAACCGAAATTAAAAATATTTCGGTGGATTCCTACGGTCCTGGATCTGCCATGATTATTTCGCCAGGGACGATCCATACGAACCGGAACAGTAGCCGAACGGAACCGATGACGTACATCTGTACCCACTTTAATATTGAAAGTGTGGATTTAAAGTCCGACATTATCAGCAAAGTCGCCAATACCGTTTTGGAACCGGAGAGCGACATTGCAAAGTTGATTGGGGACGTCTGTACCAAAATGGTTGGGTTGGTCGCTAGCCAGCGATTCGATGCCAACCAAACAAAAATCCAAATCGAGATTACTTATTTACAGTTTCTATCAGATCTATTGACGGTTCTTAAGAAAATGGAACTTCACGAAAACGCAAAGTATTCTGAGCAAGAGGCCAAGATGGGGCGGGATATGGCGAATCTGATAAAGGAAATGACCGAGGCAGAAGTCATCCCTAACTTTTCGTTTGGTGATGTGTGTCAGGAATTAGGCATCAGCACAGGCTATGGTCACCGGACCTTTAAAAAGGTGTATGGGATTACGCCGTTACACTATATTGAAGAAGAAAAATATCAAAAGGCCAAGGTCTTGCTAGGGGCGCCAAGCTTGTCGGTCGAAGAAGTCGCTTTTCGAATGGGGTCGAGTAGTACGTCAAATTTCTCGAAGCAATTCCGGAAATGGTCAGGGGTGACACCCAGTAATTATCAGCACCAAATTTTAAAGAAACGGGAGGTGCGCACGCTTAAAGAAAGTGGTTACTTTGAGTAAACAGGGTAGATAAGCTGCGTGTGACATTGGTCACAATTTAACTATTACTCGTTAGAAAACTAGATAGTACCTGGTAATGAAAGCGAATACAATAAGGTTGTAGCTTACTAGTGGGTATACAAGTTGTTTAACTGGTTTAGATAGAATTTGACTATTTGACGCAAGTTGGTTGATTGTCAAAACCAACTGTAAGTATAAGGGGGAACTACCATGGCTTCAAATGTTAGCCAAACTGCAAATTCGCAAACGGATGAATTTGCCAAACTTTCTTGGCGCGAGCGAATTAGCTACGGCGCCGGGGACCTGGCCCAAAACCTTATTTTTGGGACGATTGGGTCGATGCTGCTTTTCTACTTGACGACGGTTTACGGCATCTCAGCAGCAGCTGGTGCCACCATCTTTTTAGTGGTTCGGTGGATCAATGTTTTCTGGGATCCGTGGGTGGGGGCCTATGTTGACCGCCATAAATTTAATCCGAAGATTGGGAAGTACCGCCCATTTTTGGTTAAATTTGGCATTCCGCTGACCATCTTGTCCGCGATGTTATTTTTACCAATCCCAGCTTTACGGGGCAACATTTTTTACGCCTTTGTTGCGTACATGGCGACCGCTATGGTGTATTCACTGGTGAATATTCCGTATGGGGCCTTAAACGCTTCGTTAACTCGAGATAACGATGAAGTGTCAACGTTAACGACGGTTCGGATGACCGAAGCCAACATTGGTAACCTGTTGGTTTATACGTTCCTACCACTTTTCGTGCAATTAGCATCACCGAACCCGCAGTCAAAAGACATTGGTCTCTTTGGGCTCAAATTGAATCTGGGAGATTACAGTTCACCACATGCCGGTGGGGCCTACTTCTTGGTCATGTCCATTTACATGGTCATTGGGTTTGTGATGTTGCTGTTCACCTACTTCGGCGTCAAGGAACGTATCTTGCCAACTCAGGAAGAATCAGCGTCTGTTAAGTATTCAGATTTGTTTGGCGAATTAAAACGCAATAAGCCACTGCAGATATTAGGTCTTTTCTTCCTAGTTGGGTTTACATTCATGTTCTTTGGGAACACTGTTTGGCCGTTTTACATGCAATACAACGTCGGCCATTCTGAATGGATGGCGTCGATCAACTTGATTGGATCAATTCCGGGGATCTTCCTCGTCTTTCTCTGGCCAATTGTCCGTAAAAAGATTGGTAAGCGGGGCTTTTTCTACCTTTTCTTATCGTTATTCATTGTCGGAAGTCTCATTATTTGGGCATGGTCGTTGCCTGGCTTCAAGGATCACACGACTTTAGGATACATTGGGCGCTTCTTGCAACAATGGGGTTTAACAGCGGCAACCGGTTACATGTGGTCGATGGTGCCGGAAGTGGTCTCGTATGGTGAGTATAGTTCTAAAAAGCGGGTAGCCGGTATCATTAACGCAATTATGGGCCTGTTTTTCAAGATTGGGCTGGCACTGGGTGGTATTATTCCCGGCTATATCAATGCCTTTTTCAAGTTCGACGGGACGTCGCAATCACAACCAGCTTCGGCTTTGGTCGGGATTCAGTGGTCGATGGTTTGGATTCCAATTATTTTGGCGCTCGTTGCGATGTTCATTATGAGTCGTTACCCACTCAGTGATGCGCGAGTGGCAGAAATCAACATTGCCGTTGATAAAGAACGTAAGGCGAAGCAGATTTAGGTTAAGACGATGAATGAGTGATTTGGAGGTAAAATGATGAAAATTGAAAATCCGGTGTTACGCGGTTTTAATGCCGATCCGAGCATGATTCGAGTCGGTGACACCTACTATATTGCAAATTCTACTTTTGAGTGGTTCCCTGGTGTCCGCCTGCACGAATCCAAAGACATGGTGCATTGGAACTTGTTGCCCTCACCATTATCAACAACAACGCTACTTGATATGAAAGGGAATCCGGCTTCTGGTGGCATCTGGGCACCTGATTTATCATACGCTGACGGTAAGTTCTGGTTGGTTTACACGGATGTTAAGATCACAGAAGGCGCCTTTAAAGATATGACCAATTACTTGACGACGGCAACTGACATTCACGGTCCGTGGACAGACCCAATCAAGTTGAACGGGGTTGGATTTGATGCGTCACTTTTTCACGATGAAAATGGAAAGAAATACTTAGTTCAACAAACTTGGGATCACCGTGAATACCACCATCCTTTCAACGGAATTACACTAACTGAATTTGACGTTAAGACAATGAAGCTACAGCCAAAAACAGCTCGGACGATCTATAATGGCACCCAGGTGAAATTAGTCGAAGGGCCCCATTTATACCAGATCAATGGTTACTATTATTTGTTTGCAGCTCAGGGTGGCACTGTCTTTACCCACCAAGAAGTGGTGGCCCGGTCACGCACATTGGATACGCTGTCGTTTGAAACGGAACCGGGTGACCCATTTATTACAAACATGGATACGCCTGATTTCTACCTTCAGAAACAAGGCCATGGTGCCTTGGTCAATACGCCTGGTGGTGAGTGGTACTATGCGTCACTGGTTGCGCGACCATGGAACCATAAGAATGAATCGGCGTACGATCCTCGTGGTTGGAGCACGCTTGGGCGTGAGACGTCGATCCAAAAGGTTGAATGGGACGATGAGGGGTGGCCTCGGGTAGTCGGTGGCCACGGCGGCCAGGTTGAAGTTGAGGCCCCGAAAGATGCTATTTTGACAAAAGCACCTGACAATGGCGATCAGCATGATGACTTTGATCAGTCAGAACTTGCGCTGGAATGGAATACGTTAAGGGTACCGTTTGAGAATCACATGGGCCGCATAGGACAGGGTCAGTTAACGCTGATTGGGCGTGACTCCTTGGCCAGTGACTTTGACGTGTCCATGGTAGCGCGGAGATGGCAGGCCTTTAACTTTAATGCTGAAACCAAGGTCACGTTTAAACCGTACACTTATCAGCAGATGGCTGGATTGACGAACTTCTATAACGACAATCACTGGTCTTGGATTTTTGTGACCTGGGATGAAAAGAAGGGGCGCGTCATTGAAGTTGCCGAAAATAACCGGGGTCACTATACGTCGTATTTAAAGGATGACGCAATTCAAATTCCGGATGACGTCGAAGCAGTCTGGTTTCGAACGCAGGTCCGTAAGCAATCGTATGGTTATCAGTATTCGTTCGATGGTCAGACATGGCAAGATGTGCCGGTGTCACTGGATGCTGCCATCTTATCCGACGATTACGTGTTGCAAACCTATGGTGGGTTCTTCACCGGGGCCTTTGTTGGTCTAGCTGCAGTGGATTACAGCGGCTACGAACAAGAGGCTGATTTCGATTATTTTGACTATAAGGAACTGCCAGACTAACAGCAGGTTCAAAGAAATTAAACTGAGAAATCGACGAAAAAATAATGAGATCATCCTCACTTTGACGTTGACAACCCTCATTAGATGGTGTATCTTTGTATCAAATATTAGAAGTCGATTAGAAGATGAGTAATTTGGGACCACTCAAAGAGAGCCGCTGGTTGGTGGAAAGCGGTAGTGGAAGCGAGTGAAGATGGTCTTCAACGGAATCGGATGGCTGAGCTATGGCTAAGCCATCGTGGGTGTGCCCATTATAGCACGCGGGTATCAACAGGTACTCGGTAAGAAATTCAGTGTGAACTGGATTTAAAGTAAGGTGGTAACGCGTGCCAACGTCCTTATTCTCGGTCTCGAGAGTAGGGGCGTTTTTTGATTCTGTGACGACAATTTGGAGGGATAGCAAGTGGCGAAAATATACTATTTACACTGTCATAAAATTGCAACTGCTTGTCTTTTGTTGGGTGACGGCTTAACTGGTACCGTCATGTGATGATGTGACGAACTATTAGATTATTGGACACTGAACCGCTAAAAGGAGCGATATTTTTATGAAAACAACCGTTGTTGGCTACCCTCGAATTGGGGCACACAGAGAATTAAAATTTGCTGTTCAAAAGTATTTTAAACACGAAATTGATGCTACTACGCTGGATGAAACCGCTCGTGAGCTACGACGAGTTAATTGGCAATCACTGACGGAAGCGGGGTTAGACCAGATTCCATCAGGCGACTTTTCGTACTTTGACACGACGTTAGATACGGCTAACTTGTTGAACATCGTGCCACAACGCTACCGTGATTTAAACTTAGCCCCGCTTGACGAGTATTTTGCGCAAGCTCGTGGTTATCAGGGACCCAAGGGTGACGTCACTGCGCTGAGTATGAAGAAGTGGTTTAACACCAACTATCATTATTTGGTACCGGAGTTCGAGGACACGACCGATATTAAGCTGGTTGGGACAAAGTTATTTGACGAATTCAAGGAGGCCAAGGCCCAAGGGTATCAGACCCGGCCAACGATTGTGGGCCCGTACACACTGTTGAAACTAGCGGCCTTTAATGGGACTAAAACCGCTGCGGATTATGTGCCGGAACTTGTGACGGCCTATACCGATGTCTTATCACAATTGGCCGAACTGGGTGCTGATTGGGTACAACTAGACGAACCGGCCTTAGTGAAGGATCAAAGTGTGGCTGATTTAGCATTATTCCAAGCACTTTACACCCCGCTTTTGGCAGCCAAGAAATTGCTGAAGGTCTTACTACAAACCTACTTCGGGGATTTGCGCGACAGTTACGAAGCTATCGTCAATCAAGCCTTTGACGGAATCGGATTGGACTTTGTGGAAGGGGCGCAAACTGACAAGTTGGTCAAAACGAACGGTTTTCCGGCGGACAAGGTGCTGTTTGCGGGTGTGATCAACGGGAAAAATATCTGGCGGGCTAACTATGACGAAAAGTTGGCCTTAATCAAATCGTTGCCTGTCAAGGACGACCAGCTTATCTTGACGACCAGCTGTTCTTTATTACACGTACCTTACACAGTGGCTAACGAACCGAAATTAGCGCAACATTACAAGCGATACTTGGCGTTTGCTGCCGAAAAATTAACGGAATTAACTGACCTTAAAGCGATTGCAACTGCTACCAACCAAGCTGAACTTCAAGCGAACCAGCAACTCTTTGCGACACCACGATACCAAGAAAACGAGGCCATTACCAAGCAAGTGGCGGCGCTTAAACCCAGCGACTTTAACCGGGAACCCGATCGCGCGACGCGGTTGAAAATTCAGGCTGATGAATTTAACCTGCCAGTGTTACCGACGACCACCATTGGGTCGTTTCCCCAGACCCGTGAAGTGCGCCAAAACCGGGCAAAGTTCAAGCGCGGCGAGATTACAAGAGAACAGTACGATGCGTTTAACAAGCATGAAATTAAGCAGTGGATCGAATTTCAGGAGAAAATTGGCTTAGACGTGCTGGTTCACGGCGAATTCGAACGCAACGATATGGTGGAATATTTCGGTGAGAAACTGGATGGCTTTATCTTTACTCAAAATGCTTGGGTGCAATCGTATGGTACCCGCTGTGTGAAGCCACCAATTATCTGGGGCGACGTTGCCCGGACCCAACCAATCACGGTGGCTGAATCCGTGTATGCGCAAAGTTTGACGGACAAGCCCGTCAAAGGAATGCTGACAGGGCCGGTGACCATATTGAACTGGTCGTTTACCCGGGAAGATTTGTCACCACAAGAATCAACGTACCAAATTGCGCTGGCGATTCAGGCCGAGGTCTTGGATCTTGAACGTCACGGGATTAAGATTATTCAAATTGACGAGGCCGCGTTGCGCGAAAACTTGCCGTTACGCAAAACGGATTGGTATCCCCGGTACCTGGATTGGGCTATTCCGGCCTTCCGATTGGTCCACAGCAAGGTTCAGCCGACAACTCAGATTCACACCCACATGTGCTACAGTGAGTTTGGTGATATTATTGAGGCCATTGATGCCATGGATGCGGATGTCATCTCATTTGAAGCTTCGCGGGCTGACCTAACGCTGCTGGATACATTACAAGAGGATCACTTCCAGACCCATGTTGGGCCTGGCGTGTATGACATTCACTCGCCACGGGTCCCATCTGAAGAAGAAGTTGCGACAACCATTCACAAAATTTTGGCGAAGCTGCCACTAGACAACGTTTGGATCAATCCGGATTGCGGTCTGAAGACTCGGGGGACGACTGAAACGGTCGCAAGTCTGGAAAACGTGGTGGCGGCGACGAAGCAGGTCCGTGGGGAGCTTGTCCATGAAGGTCGTTGATTGTTTTAAAGACCGGCCTGTCATTTCGTTCGAAGTATTTCCCCCACGGCCAGGTGCCTCAGAAGCGGCTTTAAACCGGTTCTATAGCTCTCTTGACGTGCTGGCTGACTTGGATCCAGCCTACATCAGTGTGACGTATGGAGCGGGCGGTAGCGATAACCACGCTAGTACGTTACGGCTGTGTCGTTATATCAAGGCGCACTACGGCGTTGAAACGGTGCCCCACCTTCCCGGATTGGAATTTACCGCTGAAACCTTGCCAGATTACTTGGATGCGCTGACCCATGCGGGCGTGGAAAATGTGTTGGCGCTGCGCGGAGACTTGCCAGCGACCGGCCAGCCCCATGGTCCCTTTCAGCACGCGTCAGACTTAGTCACGGCTGTTAAAGCGGCGGGGGACTTCAACATCATCGGGGCGTGTTACCCTGACGTGCATCCGGAAGCCCCAAGCCTAGCGGTGGACGTGGCCCACCTCAAGGAGAAGGTGGCAGCTGGCACCTCGCAACTCATTACCCAACTATTTTTTGAAAATGACCACTTTTATCATTTCTTAGACGCAGTGGCTGAAGCCGGGATTGCAGTTCCCATTCAAGCCGGCATTATGCCTGTTATCACGGCGCACATGGTTGAACGGATGGCCACGATGTGTGGCGTGGGGCTGCCCCAAAAGTTTGCCAAAATGATGCGGCATTACGCGGACAATAAAGTGGCCTTGCGCGATGCCGGAGTGGCATACGCCGTTGACCAAATCGTTGATTTATTATCGGAGGGAGTCGATGGGATTCACCTGTATACGATGGATAATCCAATCGTCACCAAGCGAATTTGCTCGGCCATTAAAACATTGATTTAACCAGTAACCGGGTGCCTTTAATGGTATTCGGTTATTTTAGTGTGCCGATTTTGACATTTAGCGACCTGAATTTAGGGATTATTTAATTTTCCATGGTATAACAGAAGAGAAGCAATTTTTGAAAGCAGGTGATTGAATGTTTCCGTATTTAGGGTTAAAAGCCAGTACCGACCCACGTCAGATTGACGAACGGTTGCAGTACCAACCAACCGTGTTTGAATTTTACACGCAGGCGGATGATGTGACGCCTAGTGGGCTAACCCATCTGCGAGCGATGATTGATAAGGTACGAAATAGCGGCGTGCAAGCGATTGTCATTCACCACCCGATGAGTTATTTACACTACCATAATGAGGTGGCCGTCAAGGCGAGTCAGCATCCACGGGCGTACGATTTTGTGATGAGTAGCACGGAAAACCTGATTGAAGTGGCCCAAGAAAAAGACGTTCAGTTGCTGGTTCACGGTGCTTATAATGAAGAGTCGGCTAAAATCGAAGCGGAATTTGGGTCCATTGACGCCGCCCGCACCTTAGCCTTTAAACGGTTGGATTATTTCCAATCGTTGGGTGGTGATCACGTGATGTTTGAAAACTCTATTTCCCCTATTTTTGATTTCGGCAACCCGGTTGTCGATCAGCTCGTCCAGCAGCGCGGCTACCGGTTAGCCTTTGATGTGAGCCACGCGTTTATCGTGCTTCGTGGGGATAATACGTTGTTACAGGAATCGATGCGCCTGTTGGGTCCTCAGGTGGTTCACTATCATCTTGTTGATTCCATGGGAATGACTCACGATAGTTTACCGCTCGGCACAGGGGCGATTGATTGGCAGGGAGCTGCGAGCATGATGAACCCCAAGGCGACCAATATCTATGAAATTGACTTGAACGACCAATATGACAGCCGTGAGATGCGGGAAAGTCACCACTACTTCTCAAAAATTTGGAGGCAAGAACATGACGCGATGTGATTGGGCAGAATCTGGCAATGAACTCATGCAGACTTACCATGATACCGAGTGGGGCTTTCCCACCACTGATGAGACTGAAACTTTTGAGTTAATGGTTCTTGAAATGATGCAAGCGGGTCTGAGTTGGCAAACGGTGCTCAATAAACGGGCGGCATTCCGGGCCGCGTTTGCCGATTTTGACATCGATCAGGTGGCCGCGTTTGATGCGGAAAAGATTGCCGCATTGATGCAGGATACAGGCATTATTCGCAACCGGCGTAAAATTGATGCCGCTGTGAATAACGCCCAGCAAATGAAGCGATGGCATGCAGCAGGCAAGTCGTTAAACGCCTACCTGTGGCAGCAAGCGGGTGGCCACCAACTGGTCGCACAGTTTGCGACGAGCGCTTCAGTCCCGGCTCAAACGCCGCTAGCGCAACAAATTAGTAAAACGCTGAAAAAGAAGGGTTTTAAGTTTTTGGGGCCGACAATCGTGACGTCGTGGCTCCAAGCGCTGGGCATTCAAAATGACCATGTGTTGACCTGTGAGTTCCGGCAAGCAGCGATTGAAGCAGCAAAAAGTCAGGCTTTTTAGGCCGTGGTTGGCGGTTGTGGCTATGGTATGATAGGGGGAGGGGGACTTAACTTATGAAAAAACCAAGGCATTATTACTTGCAGCGACCACCCTCGGGCTGGGATTCGCTGCATTTACCACAACGCATACTGAGACCGCTCATGCGGCTTATTATTCTTGGGGTAAGACAAAGGCATACTCTCGTGTCTGGCCTCTGAAACAAAAGAAATCAGGTACAACAGCCTACATGTGGAATGCTCACCATACAGCCAAGCTTCACAATTTAAAAAATTACCCAGGCGCACTATGGAATTTATCGCGAAGCGTCAAAATGACCTATCGGGGTAAAAGTTCAATTTATTATAAGATCACTAGCGAAAACAAAAAAGTTTCGGGATACGTTTGGCGGGGTTACTTAACAAATTATAATAAGTGGTCACCAGTTTTTGGGGTAAATAGCCCACTATTAACAGATGACGCAAGTTACACACAATATCTGAATGAGTCGCCACAACAAAAACTAGCAAAGGCCGTTATCGCATTATTCCCAAACACGCCGGTAAGCTTGGATCTTTCAAGATACGCCATGGGGCTATCGGCTTCGAGTGGCAAGCTCTTTTCTTCCCAAACAAGCCTACTAACTCCTGGCACTTCAGGCGAGACGATGTACTACTTACGCTTTGCTAGCCCCAAAACTGGCATTACGACCCAAGACAGATTAGATAAAATCAAAGAAGAACTCGATCAACTCGGATATACGGCAGAAAAAAGGGCCAGTCTGACTGGCCAATGGCGGTTAGGAATTTGTTTCTATGATCATATTTCTGCATATATGGGTGTTATAGACGAATCAGATTACGCATTAATGATTGCAAAACAGGACTAATAGTATACTAGCTCGTTTTAACCCCATATACGTAACGTCCTCTAATCACCAAATCAGCCTATTCACAGGGTTTAGCACCCTCCAATTTGCGGTCACCGCCATGTTTTTACTCACCGGTCTCATCATGGTGAGCCTCGGTATCATCGGGGTGTACCTCTACCGCATGTTTGAAAGCTCCCGGCAACGGCCATTATACATCGTGGCCCGGACGACGGGGTTTCCAAGCAACCGCGCGGTGACGCCCCGGCAAGCAACGATGACCTTCCAACAGCCGACTCTGCAACGCCACGCGAATTAGACCGGTAGATCTTGATTCTTAAACAAGTGCCAGCAATTTAAAATGCGCGCCAATCGCTAGCCTGTAATCTAGCGATTGGCGCGTATTTTTTTGGCTAAACTGTTACCGGCCTTAAGAGTCAGGATTGGTGATGAAGTTTCTGATAAAAATAGTGACATTCATCTTTTTACTTTCCCTCTCTAATGCTAGCAGGCAGCGTCGTTTAGCTGACCAAATTGAACCGCCGAACTAATATGCTATACTGTAGAGCAACAGGGGGACTTAAATCATGAAAAAAAGTCATTTATTCATACTTATTGCGGTGACATTGGGGATTGGGCTAGCAAGTTTTGCCTCATTTTCGACGACTGCCAGTGCAGCCTACAAAACGGTCAAAAGCAAGACTTATTCGCCTGCAAAACCGTATCATCAGGCAGTTATTGGCGGGTCCGCACTCATGTGGAATGCGCGCCATACAGCGTACAGTCATAACATGCAAAACTACCCGACAACGACTTGGTACGTAACCAAGAGTGTCAAAATGGTCCATGGTAAATCTTCAACCATTTTCTGGCGGGTTCGGAATCAGCAAAATACAGTGACTGGCTATGTTGCCCGCGGTTATTTTACCAAGGGAATTAATCCCAATTCGGTAGCTACGGGAAATGACCACTGGCAATCAGAAATATCGCCAATGAGTCAAAAAGTATTAGATTTATTTACGGGTACCATTAAGGATCCAGCGTTACAGGCAATGGCAAATTACTCAGGAAATTACTCTAATCCTGATCAATCTGTGCCTGGATACGCCAGAATAATGAAAGCAACTTACGGTGCCATTTATAGCCACACGCAAATAAGCTATGTACCAAATTCAAAGAGTCCATTAACTGATTTTCGTCACGGGAAAATTGCCCTGGAGGATTACATTAATAGTACAATCACTGATAATGGCGGAAACTACAATACGCAAACCCATAAAGGACAAAAAATTGGGGCTTATTTTTATCCCAAAAATAGTCTGTATTATGGTAATGGAATCATTATATTTAGCGTGAATTAGTAAAAAGCAAATTTCAACGTCAGTCAGCCTTTATGTGGGTTGGCTTTTTTCGTTCGAAAGTCTGAAGGTTTTTTATTAAAAGGTCAAATAACCAGTCTTTGTCAATCATCCAAATATTCAAGATTGTAAGCAGGGGCTAGTTTCCTATATTTATTAGGCCGAAGAGGCTCACACTGAGCGTTTCCATATAGGCTTAATCCTTTCATCAAAGTCGGCATAGCACATTACAGCGCCTGAAAAAATCTTCATGGTTCGCTGCTTCTTGGCCATAGTAGAAAGGATACTTGTTAGTCAAATGCCTACCTCGCAATGTAGCTAACAGAGCTAATAAATATATTATGTGTTTCAAAAGAAAAGTAACTGATATTACATTTTTACACCCCCTTTCCTTTACACCGGTTTACAAGGCTGTTCAGCAGATAACGTTGCCTCACCAAACAAATATGTTATACTGTATGGCAACAGGGGGACTTAAATCATGAAAAAAACCAACGCATTATTACTCGCAGCGACCACCTTAGGGCTGGGATTCGCAGCATTCACCACAACGCATACTGAGACCGCTCAGGCGGCTTATTATACTTGGACGAAGACGAAGAATTATTCGCCAGCACCTGCTGTCCATGCGCGTTACTTTAAGGAGACCGCGTATGTATGGAATACACATCATACGCGTAGGTTACATAATCTTAAAAACTATCCTACAACTACTTGGTATCTGTCTAAAAGCGTTAAGATGTCAAATGGCTCTAAGTCAAGCATATATTACCGCCTGGTCAACTCAAAGAAGCAGGTTTTTGGGTACGTTTGGCGCGGATATCTCAAAATGGGCGGATTTGAAACTTATATTCCTACGGATAATGTTGCTACGAGCAGCGAACAAAGTATTGTCAAAAATCTTTTTCCAAAAGCGACTTTAAGTGCTCGTTTGCAACAGATTATGCAAGATTATACTAAGTACGATGATACATGGAGTTCAATGGGAGACTCGCAATGGATTAAGCATTTGGACACGCAACTAACAAAGGACGAACAATTAAAAATGGCCAGTACGTCAATTCTTGCCTCAGATGGAAAGGGTGGGATTAAAGGAGGGGCTTCGTTTGCCGATGGTGTTAAAGCCGCACTAACCACTGAAATTTCGTTGGATCAAGGAATTGGAAATGAATACAACAACTCGAATGGTATGGAGAACTACCAAATGGGTATGTATGTCTTTCCTAAAGGCTCTTCTCGATATGGGGATGTCGCTCTATTATTCCTAAGGCCTTAATCTAGCAACGTGCAAAATATCTGTGATATAAGGGTCCGGGAAACAAAAAACACTACCAGAACGGTTTTGTTCTTAGGGTAGTGTTTTTGATATGGTGAATTGTCAATTCACCCCTTTAAATAATTCAGGACAAAGAAAAGACGAAAACCCAAAAATACGGTTTTTCGTCTTTATTCGCCTTGCGAAAGCCGAGATATGTCAAAGCCTCTTTTTGAACAAGTGATAGATTACCCTAGAAAGACCATTCAGCTAAGCGTGAACCGCCTAGTGAAGGTAGATATTGGTTGGGACTCATGTTGTCATCTCCGAAACCATATCGATGCCGATTAACAGTACCATTCTTAGTGCTAATCTGGAAGACATCAAAAGCCAGCTGGTCACGATTCCCTTTTGGAGCTCGATTTTCGTCACCAGTACCACGATCTGGTAATGCGCAGGTTGTCGTAACAAATTGAATCCCACCGCTATACGCGTGGTCATCTTCATGGGTATGACCGGCGACGTATCCGATAATACTATTACTGTATTTTGTTAACTCATCATAAATCAGTGCAGAGTAACCCGATAAATCATGAGCATTTTCGAAATGATTCGATAAATCGAGAAGAGTTTTCCAACCGGTTACCCCGCGAGGCATGATATGGTTAAATACCATAATTTTTCTGCCAGAAGCAGCTAATTGTGGCAATGTGTTTACTAACCAATCATACTGGGGTTTCGAATAGCGTGTGAATCCATGTCTAAACGTGTTGAAGTGTGGATTTCCATCGTCGGTCGTATCAGTGGCAATTTCTGGCTGATCAAAACCGTCCAGCACAAGAACAGTAATATTACTGTCAGGGATCTCATAAGTCCCATACACAGCATTATTGGGATTTGACGGTCGTTGTAACCATTGAGATGAACGTAGTGACCATTCGTCAGCTGCCGTAACGATTTGGTCCATTTGGTAACCAGCCATATCACGAACATAGCCAGAATTATCATCGTGGTTACCCTGAAGGATAATGTACGGGCGTCGGCTAAGTTTAACAGCATCAACCGCACGTTCAGTATCAATCAAACTAAGTTCTCGAGACTTCACACCGTCATTTAGATCGCCACCATGAATCATGAGATCTGTCCCATAATGGCTAGTGAAGTAGCTAGCCAACATGATCGCTCGAAGACCCATAGCGGTCCCCGGTGTTTGGTAACTATCTACGTGAGTATCGGTAATATAAGTGATTAGTACATCGTCATCGTTTCGATTAGCTGTGATTTCACTTTTAATTCTTTCCATTTCATCAATTTCGTCCGAAGTTGGTACAAAATCCTCGGAAGGTGTTAAGTTGTCAATATTGTAACCTTCCTCCCAGCTAGTGTTATTAGGACCGTAAACCTTATTACCACGGGTCTTACCATTAACCATTTTAGTATATGGCCAGATATTTTCCCAAGGTTGAGATGTGTTTTGATCTTGGACATAATTTGCAACGGTTTCACTGTAAGCACTATCGTTATTTTTCGTTAAGTCATTAAGTCCGACTGACAACTGGCCAATTGGCATGTAGTGACCGTTCGCAAATTTCACCCACATACGAGTGTGCTCAGTACCGTTTGTTTTTCCAACATAGTTGACTTTTGTACCTTTTGCGTGCGTAGTACCAGTTTCAAAATCTGATGAAAATGTCGGTTGTGTTCGAGTTGCAGCACCACTTAACATTTTTACCCAGCCCTTCATTGGGAATTTATACCCATCCAGACTAGCTAATGGTTGCGCACCACTTAGTGATGGCGTACCGGTATCAACCCCACCTTGATCCCGACCGCCGGTTGTTCCACCACCTGTTGTGTAAACCGGGTCACCAGGGTTCTCGTCAGTAACGTATGAGACAAAAGGACTGATTTGCGCATATGGGAAGTAGACATAATGACCATCGTCATTCGGTGAGTAACAAGCCCAATAGTAGTTTCCAGATTTCACCTTAGCTTCGTAGTAAATGTCATTACCGCCAGCTAAGGTGTCAATAACCGTCGAATTGATATCCGGGGTTTCGTAAACGTTTACGTCAGCGACAATACCCATGTGACCTTGAGAGTCTAGAACTGTCCCATCGGCTGTTTGATTAGCCACTGCGGCGCCTTCAGCACCGGTAAGTTCACCTAAGTTTTCTTGGTCACTTGGCGTTGGGAGACCGCCGCCAGTTGAGGTACTGCCACCGGAAGCGTAAACTGGGTCGCCCCAGTTGCTATCTTCCCCGTAGTACCGCAGAACACCGGTCGTGCTGTCAACAATCGTCGCATATGGGACGTAGTACGTTTTGCCATCGTTAGCACTCACATATTTCAGCCAATAGTGATTATCGGCCTTAATCTTAGCGGTATAAGGCACCGTGGAATTCACTACAATGTGATCGATCCCTTGACTATCCATCAACGTTGTTTCACGGCCATAGGCCCCGTTAGTGGTGTAGGTGAAGTTCCCAGTTGTGGTGTAAGTTGTTCCATCTGGGGTGGCGTCAGCGTGATTAGCCCCCTCTTGTCCATAGAGCGTTCCTAACCCCTCACCGGTTGTGGGCTCAGAACCAGCTTGAATCGGGTCAGTCGAATTCGTATCAGTCCCAAAATATTCGTTATTCGCAATGTTGGCGTAATCAACATATACTCGGTTGCCGGATGCCCCGATATAACTTAACCAAAGGTGATTGTCATTCTTGACTTTACTGTCGTAGTTGACTGATTCACCGGCTACATAGGTGGCAGCACTAGATTGGGCCATAAAGGGACTGGTTCGGACCCCGACATTTCGGTCAAAGGTGAATGTCCCTGAAGCAGTAATGGTATACATTTCTGGTGTGTTGGTTGCTGCTGTAACGTCCATTATTCATCATCCTCACATTTTTTGATTGGAGGCCTCGTTGTTTCGTCGACAACCAAAGCATAAAACGCAGACTAAAAAAATAAAACTGTCAATTAATGTCAATTACTCGCATAAACTATCGTTAACTGTCGGAGTTCTTGATGGAGACCAACAAATGTGCGGTTGGGTCGAAAAAAGCAAATCGTAAAAGCGCTTTGAACTGCATTCTGAAGTAGGCACTGGTAGATTCACCAAAAAAATCCGGATATCTCTCTAGCAGGATTGATTGAACCTCGTCACAGGGCTTCTTTTTCAAAAAATGTAAAGCAATCAGGTCTGCATACAACTGATTCTGAGTTGAATCTGTATCTCGCAAGGTCTGAATTGTTTGCCGGATATTGCGACTTTGGTCACACAGTGGGATACCGAAGTGGCACGCCATCTCGGCTTCGGGGTCTCCGTAATGGGTGAGATAATATTTGACGCGATTGACACTTTCAGACTTATTGATGTTATGAACAGAATATTGATTAGCCATTCAACTAATACCTCCAGATTTCCATTTGAATATTTGATGAGTACAAATACGAAAATAGCAGTTTGTGATATAAACCGCAAACAAAATTTTGGCTAAATAATTAAAATTACAAAAGTTTCTTTATAAAAATTTAAGAAATTCGCAACAGTTCTGTAACGTTTAAACCCCTTCTAACGTACTGGTATTATTAGGATATTTAACAATTCTTAAGGTATATTACAGAAATATTTCATTCTATTTGGGACTCTTATATTACAAATTATTCTATTTTCGTAATAAAGGATTGCGGGATAAATCGATAGTAATTGACAGTTTCTTTTATGAGTCGTGAATGACATCCTAAAGATATCCAAAAGAAGGAGGTATATCAGGATGTCAGAAATACTAAGTTGGATTCAGTGGTTGGACAAAAATGGCGTTATTGCGTTTCTCGGGACAGCTCTCTTTGTAGCCTATAAACTACTTCATCCGATTGCCCAGGCCAAACTACAGGATGAAACTTCCAGCATTAAAGTACGAACTCTCCAAATTGCAGATGATTTGGCGGCGACAATTGTTCCTGAACTAGCCCTAATGAGCACTTTAAGCAATGAGGAACGGAAGGCGGAGGCCATCAAATTTATTAACCGAAAGCTTAGCTTGCTTGATCTACAACTGACAGAGGAAACCGTGTCAGCTAAGGTCGAAAAAGCGTATCAAGAATTTAAAGACACACCGTTAAAATCCCGTTCTTGAGATTGTTTGAGGATTCGTAGAGCATTGTAAATACGAGCTAAGAACAGGTGCTTCTTTGGCGACGATGAGGTTAATGTTCAACAATTAGCAAAAAAAGAAATGAAAATGTAATATTTAAGTTATTGTTCATTTTCATAGATAATTTAAGTGGGCTTGTGAAGCGCTTTAGTTCCCTTAAAAACAACACTATTTCGATTTAGAAACATGCTGCCAGAAGGGACTGAATAGGCCATATTAACAAGTTTATGAGGTTTTAAAAAGTTGTGTTTTTTACTGAAATAAGTAATAGTGTTATTAATGTTGTTAATTTGATTTTTTAGAAAGTATGTGTTTAATATGTTCCCAAAAGGAAAACGGCTAATTAAGGATGTCACACTAGATCTGGAGGAAACTGTGGAGAGGACCAAACGGTACTTGTTATATTGGGTCCGATTTTCCCATAGTGAGAAGATGAGAGCAGTTTGTTTTACGATTGATCGAATTAGAGAAAGTAAGAGTCTCGATTTTCAGATTAGTGCTGACTACCTAGAAAAATTGTATGTGAAGCGTGAAGCTCCTCAGAAGGTTCGAATGTTCCTTTGTGAAAAGTACCCCCAAATTATGGCTAAATCGACAGCGACTTTTGAAGAGGTCCAGTTCTATGCTTGTTTAATTTACGCTATTTATGATCAGTCATCGGGACTCTCCATACACAGGGACACGTTTCCAATCAAAGAAAACATTTTGAGCACAAAGCTATAATGCGGAACCCCGACCAGAGACTTCTCTCTGGTTACAAAAGAGTTTGGACGTCAAAAAAGGTAGTCAGAAATGCCATCTGACTACCTTTTTAAGTGCTTCAATATTAAGTATGGTCTGTTAATTTAAACATTTAAAGTACTTGGTTTTTGTAGCTTTCATTTTGCATAATCAATTATTTGACCAGTAGAACGACAAAATCACCGTATCCTTTAGTTCCAGTGTTCGGATCACTAGTGACACTCTTAGGACTCACATATGCCCCAATGTGGTAACCTTTGTATCCAGAGAAGTTGACCTTTTTATTGGTTGCGTTAAACCCATCATAAATTGATGCATTTTCCTTAATATAATCCGTAAAACTCGTTGTTCCAGCGATGAAAGATTTACGTGGTTCAACGTTATTCCCGGTAATCAATGGACCAATTTTTACGTAACTAGTAGCTAACTGAGTTTGTACTAGGTTATCGAAACTGCTACTATCGGCTTGTGAACTGTAGCCACTTGTACTCAACTTTTCTGAAGGATATGCGTTTGCTAATTTTTGAAGCTTAGAATCCTGCACAGTGCCTGGGAACATGCTAATCAACTGATTATTCAAAGAACTGTCAATCAATGAAGGATCAGTATTCGGGATAGCATTCGACGAATTACCACTCGCTTGAGTGTTCCCTGTGTTGATATTATTTACACCTTTTGCCAAATATCCGCGCCAAACATAACCACTAACCCCGCCACTAGTCAGTCGGTAGTAAATCGCACTCTTACCACCGCGTGTCATCTTCACACTCTTTGATAGGTACCAAGTAGCACTTGGATAGTTTTTTAGGTTATGAAGCTTCCGGGTGTGGTGGGCGTCCCACATATAAGCAGTCGTGCCCGGTGTTTTCTGTTTCATAGCGACACTTGGCGAATAATTCTTCGTCTTCGTCCAAGTGTAATAAGCCGCATGAGCGGTCTCAGTATGCGTTGTGGTGAATGCAGCGAATCCTAGTCCTAGAGTGGTTGCTGCAAGTAATAATGCGTTGGTTTTTTTCATCAGTTAAGTCCCCCTGTTGTTCTACAGTATAGCATATTAGTTCGGCGGTTC
>NZ_AZCX01000008.1 GCF_001433995.1 Secundilactobacillus kimchicus JCM 15530 | reverse complement strand
CATTGACGATTCCTAAGGGTAAGGATGCCACGATCACTAGCCAAACTACTGACGAAGACGGCAACACTGTTCTGATCTTCGGTGACGGTTCTAAAGTCACGGTTGCCAAGGGCGACAAAGGCGACAAGGGTGATAAAGGTGAAGATGGTCAAACGCCTAAGGTTGAATTAGGCCAAGATGCTGATGGCAACCCAGTCTACAACTTCTACTACACCGATGAAGATGGCAACAAAGTCATTACTAGCACTGTTCCCGCACCTAAGGATGGTCAAACGCCATCAATTGATGAGTCGAAGACTGTAACTGACGCTGATGGTAACACCACCTACTTCTTCGTTTACCCAGATGGCAGTAACGCTGGTTCAATTACGGTTCACAACGGTAAAGATGGTAAGGATGCGCAGATCCCTGATATCACGGCAACCCCAAGTGATGACGGCAAGACGACGCACATTACCTTCACCTACACGAACCCAGATGGCTCAACGACCACTAAGACCATTGATGTTCAAAATGGTAAGGACGGTCAATCACCATCAATCGATCCTTCGAAGACGACGGTTGACGAAGACACGAATTCAACCACCTACTACTTCACTTACCCAGACGGCACGCCTGCTGGTTCCTTCACTGTTTACAACGGTAAGGATTCAACCATCTTGAACTCAACCACTGATGAAGATGGCAACACCGTTGTAACCTTCAACGATGGTAAGACGATTACCATTAAGAAGGGTAATGATGGCAAGGATGCTGAAATCACTGATCAGTATAATGACCAAGATGGCAACACGGTTATCGTCTTCAGCGATGGTAAGAAGGTCACTATTTCTAAGGGTGACAAAGGTGACAAGGGTGATACTGGCGAAGCCGGTCAGGATGCCACGATTACTGACACCACCACGGACAAAGATGGTAACACGGTCATTATCTTCGGTGATGGTTCAAAGGTCACTGTCGCTAAGGGTGACAAGGGTGATAAAGGCGATGATGGTCAAGATGCCACCATTACTGGAACTACGAAGGATGAAGACGGCAACGTCGTTATTACCTTCGGCGATGGTTCAACAGTCACGATCCCTAAGGGCGATAAAGGTGACAAAGGTGATAAGGGCGATCAAGGTGAACCTGGTCAAACACCGACTATCGAAGCTGGCCTAGATAAAGACGGCAACCTCGTTTACAACTACTACATCACTGATGATGAAGGTGGCAAGATCCTCGTCGGAACTGTTCCAGCACCTAAGGACGGTAAGGATGGTCAAACGCCGTCGATCGACCAAACTAAGACCACGGTTAACAAGGACACTGGGACAACCACTTACTACTTCACTTATCCAGATGGTACGCCGGCTGGCTCAATTACCGTTCAAAACGGTAAGGACGGCAAAGACGGTGAAGATGGTAAGGATGCGCCAATTCCAACGATCACGGCAACTCCAAGTGACGATGGTAAGACGACCAACATTACCTTCACTTACACCAACCCAGATGGGACGACCACGAGTCAAACAATCAACATCCCTAATGGTAAGGACGGTCAAACCCCTTCAATTGACTTGTCGAAGACGACAACTGACGAAGATGGCAACACCACTTACTACTTCACTTACCCAGATGGTAGTGAAGCCGGTCACTTCACCGTGAAGAACGGTAAAGATGGCGCCGACGGTAAGGATGGCGTTGATGGTAAAGACGGTGTTGACGGTAAAGATGGTCAAGACGGCAAAGACGGTCAAGATGGCAAAGATGGTAAGGACGGTACCGATGGCACCAACGGGACTACCGGCACTGGTGATATTAACATCGACAACAATAACACCAATGGCGATAACACCAACACCAACAACGTAAACGTTAACGGTGAAGGCACTGGTACTGATACCACAACCACTGAAACTACCAAGACGACTACGACGAACTCTGATGGTTCAACGACCACGAAGGAAACGACCAAGACGACCACGACTAAGAGCGATGGCGGCAAGGAAGTTACCGTCAATGTCAACGTTAAGATCGAAAATCCAGACGGCAATTCTACCGAAACGACGACTACAACCACGACTACGACGCCTGGTAAGGATGGTCAGACAACCACTACTACCACGACAACTGGTGAAGGTGGCAACGGTGGAAATGGTGGTAACGGTGGCAACAACACCAATACCAACACGAACACTAATACGAACATCAACAACAATGGTGGGAATACTGGCACAAATGGTGGTAACACGAACACTAACACCAACACCAATACACCAGGTAACGGTGGCAATACCACAACGACAACCACGACGCCAGGTAATGGCGGTGGTACGACAAATATCACTAATATTACCAACACCCCAGGTAACGGTGGTAACACCACTACTACCACGACGCCAGGTAATGGTGGCAATACTGTTAACATTACCAACACGCCGGGTAACGGTGGCAACACCACGACAACCACGATTACGCCAGGTAATGATGGTAACACCACCACGCCGGGTAACGGTGAAAATGGTGGTAACACTGGGACCAATCGTCAAGGTGAAGATGGCATTATCACCACTGGGTACGTTGTTTCTAACAACGGATCTGGTAACGGTGGCGCAGGGTCATCAACCATCGCCGGGGCGATGAGCAATGGCTCACAAACCGACTTGGTTAATGGCTTGAACAAGGCTACAAACGGCAAATTGCCACAAACTGACGACGCTAACAATTCTGCATTGGTTGTTGCCGGCATTGGTTTGACAGTAATGGAAGCCATGGTCGCATTCGGCGTTGCCCGTCGTCGTCGGAACCGGCGCGATAGCATCGAACACGAATCGTTGTACTAAGCTTTCATCTGATAGTCACTCGCAGCATCGTTGAGTGACAAACGAGAAGCTGTGTGTCGACATGAGTTCCGTGGCGGCATGCAGCTTTCTTGTTAGGAAAGGGGCGAAGCGCTCCTTTCCATACATAACTGAGTAGAAGGGGGAACTCACTTTGAATCCACATATTAGCATCATTATTGCCGTTAACGACGCGCGCGAGGACGACCTGGCGATGCCGTTATCATCCATTAATAACCAATTAGGCGTTGACTTCCGCGACATCGAGATCATTTTGGTCGATGGTGGCCGGTATCGGCTTACGGACTTGACCGCGTTTCGGTTATTTAAAAACATCCGGATCGACTACCAACAACCCGACAACGTTTTATCTTGGACCGAGTCCTTTGAATGGGGACTCAGCGTCGCCCACGGGGACTATGTCATGTTTATGGGACCTGACGGCTTGTTGAATCAGACGAGCGTTATCCAGACGTTCAATACCACGGCCGAGCAGAATCCTGATGCCGATGTGCTGACAGGGCTGGTGCTTGAACAAGACATCACTCGATCACGGCAGACCGAATACACGATCGGTGAGGAACTCACGACCGTGAGAGGACGCTGGCTTAAGCGCAGTTTTCTGAATCAGTTTGGGCTTCACTGGCAGGACAATGGCGAGTATGCCGACGAATTATATAGCCGGTTGGTTAACGCGTTTGCCCGCGTCGATGTATCAGTGAACGAGATTGCGTACGCTCGCTTTGTGAGTCGTGATGTTCGTGGTGAGGTACTGGCAACAGCTTCCAGAGAGATGACGGTGGGGTGGTTAACCATGATTGGTGACTATTTGACAGCGTTACAGCGGGTCGATCAAAAGACCTACGAAGACGAATTTGCGCGGGAATGTGTGCGGTATTATACCCAACAGCAGCGGGTACTGGAATCTGAACGCAAGCCGTTTGCGGCGGTCATGCAGGCGATTGTGGAACAAAACGCCAACGCTTGGCCCCGGGTGCAAGATTTTATCGCCCATGTGAAACTTCAGGATTCATCACCGGAAGCTCCTTGGAACGCGAACCCACAAGCGTTTGACCAGTATGTGAATTGGTTGAATCAGGTCGTTGTTGCAGCGCAGCAGTAACGTGGGTGACTGAATGGCCATTCAAGTGTGATTAGGAAATGCACGATATCCTTGGTCTAGTGGACCGGAATCGTGCGTTTTTAGTTGTTTAATCGACCACATAGCAAGGGAGAATCGAGTGCCATGGATAAACTTATTTCAATTATTATTCCGTTTCACGGCAACTTGCAACTTGGGTGGTTGCAAACCGGTATCAACTGGCCGTCATCAAGAAAAAGTTGCCAGAGCGGTATCATTCGGATTTTTGTTGGTACATCGCTGAATTAGCGCTGAGAATGCAGGTCACCCAATCTACGGACCTCGATCAGGCATTAGCCGAACAAAAGCAGTTGTTGCGGGAGAACCAGGTAATCTGGACGGGACTGTACACGGCTAAGGAACCGGTTCAGTTAGTGGCTCAAGACCTGATTGGCAAAACAGCCAAATATCATGGGTTGACAACGGCTGTGGTTCCACAATATCTGGAGATGATGAACGGGTTGCTACGCTAACCGGTTAAAGAAGCCTAGAAGTGTGTTCGATAGCTGGCCGAAAGCTGGGTAAATCAAGTAAGAACGTTACAGCCAGCGTGGTTGGCTTATTTGTTGGACAAGTAAACCTTTTTTTGAGGGATATTGTGATGTTTTAAAGTAACCGAGTGATATTAGGCTATTAAGCGACCAGCAACTGTTAGTAGGCTGAAAAAGTGATGTAAAGCATTCGTTTTTATAAAGCGCTTGTTCGTCGAACTGATTAGAAATTATAAATTATGATTGTTAAAGGATCGTGATAACAAGCCATCTATTATTTTGACGATAAGATAAATTTCTGTCAAAAAATTCATTATTTTTTAAATAAATTACATTGACACTATTAATAAAATGTACTATTTTTGTTGGTAGGGAGCCGTGCCAACAAAAGAGGCCCAATCTTTGGGAGAAATGCTCGAATAACAAGGAGGACTACATATGTCTAAGTATGTTGAAAAAGCGCACAATAAATTAATCAATGATTCGATTGAAAAGAAAGAACATCGCAAACTTTATAAATCAGGTAAGCAGTGGTTGATTGCAGGCATTATGGTGGCATCATTTGCTGGCACGTTATTAGGCGTTGGGCAGTTTACAGATGCTCATGCGGCGACGACTGTTGAGGCGCAGCGGACACAGACCGCACCAGTAGAGACGACACCAACTGATGCTAGTACTCAGGAGGCGCCGAGTTCGGATTCAAGTACAGAGTCTAGCGTAGCGTCAAGTGCCGCGTCGGGTTCAGCTTCGAGCGCAGAAAACAGTGCGGCCGGCTCGCAGTACACTGTTAACTATGTTGATGAAGATGAAAACAATACAGCGTCGGGAGCTGAGTCCAGTGCAGGTTCCAATGCAGGTTCCAGTGCAGGTTCTGGTGCTATATCAAGTGCGGGTTCCAGCGCCGCATCAAGCGCAGGTTCCAGCCAAGCAGCTTCATCTTATACGGTTAATTATGTTGATGACGAAGAAGACGATGCAGTACTTAGGTCGTATGTTATTAAGCCAACAGGATCAACCATAGGAGCTGATTATACTGCTACTTCTGCTGATGAGTCAGGTGCCATCGCAGACGATCTTGATATGACTATCTACGAATTAGACCCATCATTAGTGTCTGAAGATGGTGAAGATGGCTATGTGAATGGTCAACTAGAACGTATCGCAAGTCCTGAGCTTGGGAAGACGTATATTATTCAGCTCAAACATAAGCATAAGTCTGGAGAAGCTACAGTAACTCAAAAGGTCTTCTATCAGTATGAAGATGGTAGCCAGGCGGCAAAGCCTACTTCTACTACCGTTAATTTCACGACTGATACTGACCTAGTGCTGAAGGCTCAGGGTAAGGATTCGTACACTCGTCAAGATGGTAGCGTAATCCAACAAGTGACTTACACAAACGTTGATGGGCAAAAGGAATTCGCTGAAGTGACGGCACCGGTTATCAAAGGCGCGACTCCGGATAAGCAAAGTGTTCCGGCGGTCAGCACCAGTGATGAAAACGGGGTTCCTAAGGATAGTACCATCACTATTACCTATACGCTGAATCACGACACACCAGCTGATAATCCAGATAAACTTGATTTAACTGAAACGGTTACCGAAAACGTTGTCTATCAAGACGATAAGGGAAACCAAATCAGTCAAGATAACGGGGTCCAAAACATCACGTTCTACCGAACGGCAACCGCTAAGAATGACGGAAGTGGAGACTTTGACTATACGGCATGGACAACTGATCCAAGTGGTGTTTCTAAGTCTGATACTGATAAGACAGGTGTCTTCCAAGCCCTGACACCAGTGCTCTTGAATAAGGACGGTTACACCAGTAAGTACGTCAATACAACGGTTGATGATAAAGAAGTGGGCACCACTAACACAGACGTATCAGTTGCTGGCGACGCAAAGGTCGTGGTTCGGACCGTTCAACTGACGGCGATCCCGAAGACCACAGGGACTGGGACCTCAACCGGCACCGGGACTAGTACTGGTACCCCAATTGTGACAACGGGGACGCCGACCGATACCGAAACAACCACTGGTACTGGGACGCCAACCGGGACGGGAACGACCACCGGTACCGGCACCTCAACTGAGACGCCAATCGTCACGGAAACAGATACCAACACGCCAACGGGTCAGCAGACCGAAACACCGACCAACGGTAATACTGGTGAAGGCGGCAATGACGTGGTCGAAACTGGGACGGACGAAGCCGTAACCAATGGCACCAGCCAAGGCGGAACGACTTATACGTACCGTGACACGGCTACCCCAACTCAGGTAGGTACTGGAAGCGCAGCAATCACTGAAAGTGCTAAGTTGCCACAAACAGGTGAAGAGTCTAACGCCGGATTGCTTGGCCTTGGCCTTAGTTTGATTTCACTTGAAATCGTTGGTGCATACGGGTTAGCTCGGCGTCGACACGATGCTTAACACTTGGTTTAAGTAGAATTAAAGAATGAAAGGCACCATACTGAACCCCTAATGTTGACCAAGCATTAGGGGCTCAGTTTGTGAACTGCCTGATTTTTTAAAAATAACGAAAATTATGACAGCGTGAATGGCTTGTTTTTGCCTGATTATAATTTATTATAGAGAGTGTAGAGGGCTTAGCAGTCAGCGTGTGACGAGTTTTAATTCTGGTCAGGGGGAGCCGACCGGGACTGACTAGTGACGCGGGCTAAGTTTATGAGCCACCCATCGGTATTCAATGGTACCGATTGACCCGACGCTGAGCCGCTCGATACTATAGGGAGTATTTTGGAAACCGTTAACAGGTAACCGCATGTCAGTGTGTGACGGGCTCTAGCTCGTCGACTGTTTTAAAGTCTAGTAGGTGGTGGCAGATTGCAGGGAGGATGCCACACCGCCTACCGGACTCGTGTGTTGCGTGACCGTGATCACGGATACTTAGACGGACCAGGTGCGCTGCGTCCGTCGCTTCAACTCGCCAGTACCGTCGGGGGACTTACTGGAGTTTGTAGAAAACATAAAAAATGCACGATACCGTGGATCTGAAAAGACCGGTATCGTGCATTTTTTATAGTTTTAATTTGAAAAAATCTAGAATATTTCGAAAATTCTTCACACTTCTTTTACATCTGGCCTGTATATTAATCATTACAGGTTGGTTATGGCTACCTCCAGCACCAACCAAGTTAAAAAATGGGAGATGTTAGAATGAGTAATGGATTCGAATCGCAAGGCAACTACGGTTATTTAGCTGATAAGAAACAGATTGTGGTTGGGGTCGACGGCGGCCATCAGGCCAAGGGCGCCCTGGATAACGCGGTGAAGCTATCGCGGGCTGGCCAGATTCCCATCACACTGGTTCAAGTGGTGGACCCCGAGCTGACGAAGCACGTGGCCAATCCCCAATCATACTTAAAACATCTCACGGAAACGGTTGAGCAGGAGCTAAAGGCGTTGTGTGAACAATTACCAGCCGATATCAAGCATTCGTACCAGATGACCATCGGCGACCCGGTCAACACGTTAATTAGTTACTTGAAGGAGTCCACCAACTACCTGTTAGTGGCCCAGTCAAACGGTGGCGGGTACAACATTCAAAAGATCGGTCACGTAGCGAAGGCGTTAATGAGCAACGGTCACCGAAACTTGGAAACGGTCTTAACAATCTAGTGAGTTTTGACAACGTTAATGAAGTGCGCAAAGAAATTGCGTCCTGACGTCTTGCCCGGAGAGGCGACGTGGGACGCAATTTTTGGTTGTTCACTCAATTTCGAGCACATCGCGGTGAATCTAATCGGCATAGCGTATCCGTGGCTGAGATGGATGAGCGCTAATTTGGCAACTGGTGCTGCTTGAATTTCAGTGGTCGGTCAGTGTCATCAACGGTCAAGCCCCAGCCGCTGACGAATGGCAGCACTTGAGACTGTTTTGCCATGACTGGCTGTGAGGTTTGCATTGGCGTCGTTGTAGTCTACTTCATCTGTCATTCGGTCAAGCACAGCCTCGCGCATGTAGGTTGTAACAGAGACACCATGTAAGTCGGCAAGTTTTTTTGATTTTTTCATATTGATCGGCTGTAAAACGGAGAGAGGTCACGGTTGATTTGGTCATCTTGATCACCCTTTCTTTTCTTAAGATTATTATAGCGGGGTGCGGGCCCTGTTTGAAGTGGTTAGGTTTGATAATTGCACGCCAATGCGGTGGAGACTGCGTAGTTTCTTTTTGATAGCGAAATTCTTGCTACAAATTTGTAGCAATGCTATGCTAATTTTAGGAACTGGAGTGTAGAAAAGCCATGGGCCCAGCAAGCGATGCAACGATTCGCCGATTTCTACTGGAGTTCAAGAAATCCCTTAGGCGTGGTCAGTGGCACATTGTTCAACGGACGGTTGATTATGCTCGAATCACTGAAATGACGCCTAAAGCAATTAAAATTATCCTTTTGGGACTGACGCCCAACGCGACTACGTGAAGGGACCTGAGGAGGATAGGGATAGACCGGGTGAATATTTGTGGGTCTTCAATAAAAACGGTGAGAGTGTTAAGCCTTTGTATATAAAGCTAAAGCTCATGAATGGATGGGTGAAGGTTATTTCTTTTCACGAAACGATTTACGATTAGGGGAGATAACATGAAAACTGAAGTAAAGGTCATCAATGAAACCTATACGATTCGGGGGGAAGAAGTTCGCCTGTCTATTAAAGCTCGGATTGACGTGGATAGCGGCGAGCGCATGTTTGATGAAGAACTGGACAATGAGGCGGTTTCAAGGGCGTTTGATCAATACCGGCAGCGGCATGGCATGATTACTCCTGAACGGATTAAAGCCCTCCGACAGTCATTTGGACTGACTCAACGAGACTTTGCGGCATTGCTGGGGTGGAGTGCCACCACCATCGCAACCTATGAGACGGGTTCGCTGCCTTCGGTGGCTAATAATAAGCTATTATTAGCGCTTGAGAAGGATTCTGATATGGCTCAAACAATATATGAGTCTTCTAAACAGGCAATGACCGAGCAAGGCAAGGCAGCGTTTGAACAAAAGCTTGATCCGCCAAAAAGAGCCAACGCTACGAAGATGATTGAGCGCGGCATTAATGACCTATTTGCGGCCCGACGCTATTCAGAATTTTCTGGCTATCAGGCGTTTGACTTAAAGAAATTCTCTAATATGGTGTTGTTCTTTGTGAGCCATGTTTCGAAATTAACGAAGACTAAGCTGAACAAACTGTTATTCTACTCGGATTTCGAGTATTTTGGCCGGTATACCGTCTCGATAAGCGGGGTAGCGTATGCGCGCCTTCCCCATGGGCCAGCCCCGGATCAATTTGATTTACTATATGGCGCTATGGAGGGTGCTCAGCTCATGACCGGAAAAGAGAGTGAGTCGGGTCAGTATGACTGGTATTACGAGGCGGCTAACGTTGATTTTGATGCCGATCTTTTCTCGAAAGAGGAATTAGAGGTGATGGCGGTGACGTTGGCGCGCTTTAAAGACATGGACACCAAAGCAATATCGGCCTTTTCTCATGGGGAGGCGGCCTGGCGGAACAACGCGAATGGCCAATTGATTTCGTATGATGATGCCAGTTCGTTGTCCGTTTTGGCTGGTGAGTAGTGGGACCTGTTCCAAGCAAACCAATATGCAGGAGTTGATGACTGATGACCGAAAAAAAGAGTCAAATTATGCAGAGCGTCGACGATTATCAAGCCTTTCTAGCCGGTGATGAGTCAAAAGCGACGGTTGATATCGCTACGGTCAGACCGATACCTGATTTCTCGGCTGCTGAAATTAAGACAATTCGGCGCAAGAATCACATGACGCAGCAGATGCTAGCCCATACGTTACTGGTATCACCGCGAACGGTAGAAGCTTGGGAAATTGGTAAAACGCGGCCTAATGGTCCCTCTAAAGTGATTTTGTCGCTGCTTGATAAGGACCCAGACAAGTTTAAGGAGCTTATGGATAGCTGAGTGTGATGGACAGGGAGATTGCCGGTACTTTGCGGCGATAAGGCTGGCACATGTTAGACTACTAGCTTGTTATTTTTTATAAAAGAGGCGAAAACCGATTTTGGTTTTCGCCTTTTCTAGAGGTTCTAGTCATCGTTTAGCGTTGAAGTCCCAATTGATTCACCGGCTAGGGCAGTGACGGATTGATTATTTTAGGATTGAAGCTGCTGAAGAAGTTCCATGTAAGCGTCGTAGTCGGGGGCGGTGCCTCCTAAGTAATTGGACATGAAAATTTCGGCGCGGTTAATATCTTGACGGTCAGCAATATCAGAATATCGGTCGATGGCTATTTCGCTATCCTGACGGCGGGATACAAATATCTGGTCACCGCGGCTTAAGTCGTCAATTAAATCAGCATAGTGCGTGCTGAAAATTAAAACGGCGCGGTTCGGGTTAATTTTGGGATTCGTAAAATAAGCCATGAAGGTTCGAACAATTGCAAGGTTGAAATGGTTTTCCAATTCATCAATGAAAATGAGACCACCGGACCGCAAAGCAGCGACAATATACTGATACAGAGTGATCCCTTTGACGGTCCCAGAAGATAGGTAGTATTCAATGGTGGCAAAATTACTGTCGGTTATTTCCTTTTCGCTGTTATTGAATTTTAGCCGGTAAAAGGCCTGATTATCCTTATTTTCGATGTAAAGATAATCGATTGTCGGGTCAAGATAACGCAATAGTGCTTGAGAGATTTTGCTTTCCGAAGGGTTGATGAACGGCACATTTGTATTGGTAAACATTAACGTATCAAATATTGGTTGCGTCGTATACTCGTTTGAGGCGAAGACGGTGCGCATCAGCGAGTCGTCATCTGCTAGCAGACTCAACTGTAAATTATCCAATTGTTGCCGATCTATAAACACTTTTGCCGACGTAAAATCAAATAAGGCCTTTCGGCTCATATTTTGCGTTGCGTTTTTCTCAAGGATAATCTCTGAATCAACCGACCATTGGCCAGATTGATCAGCTTTTGGTTTTAAGACGATTTTGTCGAGATAAATAACATGATCACTACCATAAAAGTAGGTGTTGAATGAGATAGGTGTCGTGCCAATCAGCGTTTCCTTTAGGTGAGTTTGATCAATCGAGCGTTGGTGTAAAAGTAACGAAAGCATTCCCATCACTAGCTTCATTGACAATGTCTTTCCTGAAGCATTTCGGCCGATTAAAGTGGTGATGTTGTTAAATCCAAACGTTCCCAAAAAGATGGGTTAGATCGAAGTGTTTGTCAGTAAAAACCCGCTGACTAGCGACTAGTGAGAACGAGACGTTTTTCTTGAATAACGGATGATTGATAATTTCAATTTTTAAGAAGCTTAGACGGTTATTTTTCATTCCTAGCACCTCCTTCAACGACTATAACATAGTTTTAAACGCGATATCCGTTTGAAACCGACCGTTACTTGTTTAAATTTTAATCAGAATTCGGTTTGGAAACATCGGTGTGTCGATGAGTCTAGCATTCGTTGTCGAATGGCGCTTTGTTACCCGTTATTTTGATTGACATGACCGACTTAATTCGATATATTATTGGTATTGAAAAGAGGCCACCGGGGGCCTGCCCGATGACCTCAACACGGTCTAGATAACTATTGGTCAGAAGCTAATCCTTGTGGTTAGCTTCTTTTAGTATCTGAGTTGCGCGAGCATACACGAGATATGCCTTCGCTAATACCCAGATGGTGATGGCTATTTCTAGCGTCACCCAGACCTCCAGTTTCTCTATATGGCATAACAACACCTCCTGGTCTAGGGAAGATTGAGGGGTGTATGTTATCCGTTACCGCATGGGATAGCTACGCTGTTATGCAGTAGTTGAACGCTGTAACATTTAAAATCTATCCTCTAGTGTGGGGTTTATAGGCCACCACCAAAACGCCTCCTAGTCATCTTAGCCGATTACTGGGAGGCGTTTTTTAATTCACAGATGTCACTTACTCCGACTCCTTCGCTGATTTCCGGGCCGCCCGCAAACTCGAAATGTAGCGGTTGGCGACAATGATTGCCGCGATAATTGAGATGACAAAGGCGCCGAAGAAGACGATCGCAAAGGCGTGCATGAAAGCTGGACCCACCTGTGGTGTGATGTGGGTGACGCCAGGGAGGAAGAAGAACAGCAGCGTTGCGCTAAAGCTGACCCCGACAGTCGTGCCAATCGTCCGGGCAAACGAGTTCAGTGAGCCGGCGATCCCAGACAGGTCCTTTGGCACCAATCCCATGGTCAACGCGTTGTTTGGCGACAGGAAGAACGCCATCCCGAAACCGTTGAGCACGATTGGCAGGATAATTCGTGGAAAGTCGAGGTTGCCGGGATACATAATGTAGCCAATTTGCGAGAAGGCCAAAATGACGAGGCCAAAGGTGGTCATGAGCTGCCGGTCAAAGTGGTCGGCTAGGTAACCTGAGATTGGCGAGAAAATCAGCATGACGATGGGCTGAATCATGATAATCAACCCGCTATTGAACGGCGATAGGCCGCTATAGCTCTGCAAGTAAAAGGGTAGTAAGACGTTTGAGACCGAGTTGACCAGCATCACCAACAATAAGGCGGTGATGGAGACCATGTAGCGCCGGTTGTGCAGGATTTGCGGGGCGATCCACGGTGTTTTGGCACGGTCGTCTTGAACAAACGAGTAGAAAATGAGCGCCGCCCCAACGGCCAGCACGAGAAAAGCAATCACAGTCTGAGAGTGGTCCTGAAAAATGAGGCCACTTAAGAAGAACAAGATGACCCCAACTGAGAAGATGGATTGACCCAACCAGTTGACCCCCTTGGCCGCCGTCAACACTTGGCTGGCCTTTTCTTTTGGCACCGGCAAGACCTTCATCCCAAACACGATAATGAGTAACATCAGTGGTACGTTGATCAGGTAAATCCACCGCCATGAAGCCACCGACATGATGAAACCGCCGATGGACGGTCCGGAGATGGAGCCGACTGAGATAAACATGGAGATGTAGGAGAGCGCCTCGGCCCGCTTGCTATCCGCAAAGTAATCCGACACGATCCCCATGGAATTGGCCATGATCATGGCTGACCCGACCGACTGAATCACCCGGCCAATCAAAATCACGGTCAGCGTGGGCGCGATCCCGGTGATTGCCGAACCGACAGTAAAGATGAGGCCGCCGGCGAGGAAAATGCAGTTTTTCGACAAGATATCACCGAAGTGGCCAAACGCCACAAGAAAAATAGTGGTGGTAATGAGCCCAATTTGTAGGACCCAGGTCGCGCCACTACTACTGACGCCCAGTGATAATGCAATTTTGGGAATAGCTAGACTTGTACTGGAGCCTGCTAAGGCACTCAGTAGCGAAAAGACGCCTAGCACGAAAATAACGCGTAAGCCTTTCTTATCAGTCATAATTTTCTCCTCTTATTCGATGCCTTATTTTTTTAGCGAAGTGTTTTTATGAGTGATATCGCTAAAGCGTGCTTCGCCCTCCACGGCGTCAACCGCCATTTGCAACCGACGCATGGAGGCTTTGACCATTGGTAATTCAACCAACTTGTCGGTGGCGGAGAGCAGTTCAACCTCATCTGCGACGGAGTCCTTGAGCGGCCGCGGATTATTTTCATCCAATGCTCGGGTAACAACGGGCTTCAGCGGTCCCAGTTGCATCAGGTGCAGCGTGGTGTCGTAGTCGATATCGTAGACGTCGGCCAGGTCCAGTGTTTCGCGAATTCCAGCTTCGGCGGCCATAATGCCGACGTTAGTGATGAGCTTGAGCTTAGCACCGTTTCCCGATTTACCAACGTATTCAACGTGGCCGAAGGTTTCAAGTACGGGCTTTGCTGACTCATAAGCAGTTTTATCTCCTGCGGGAATCAACACTAATGACCCTTCGCGAGCATACCGGACACCGCCGATAATTGGTGCGTCGAGCAGTTTCGTCTGAGCTGGCATGGCGGCCTTAATGGTAGCAATTTTCTCCGGGTCCAGGGTGGAAGTAACAATCAGAATACTGTCCGGATTAAGAAAGTGAACGATTCCAGATTGGTTGCCGGTCCCGAGGTGCAGATCAAGCACGTCGGTTGACATGACCGATGTGATGATGATGGATGACGCTCGAACGGCTTCTTCAAGCGAGTGAGCAACGTGAATCTGGTCGCTTGCTAAGCGGCGGGTCTTGTCGCTATCCCGGTCAAAAACCGTGACGGTATACCCATTAGCTACAAGGTGTGGCACCATTTCACTTCCCATGAAACCAGTGCCGATGAATGTAATGTTCATGATTGAAATCCCCCTCATATGTCAGTTCGAAAATAATCTTACTTCTATAAGAATAGGTTACCACTAACGACTTTAATCACGGTATTTAACGTCTCGTGCACCTAACCCTTCGGCAGGAGTGGGAGTTTGCATGATATGATCGCATAGTTAGTCGTCATCTTCTGCCAGCGCTCGATACAAGGCCGCTTGACTCTCCACGTGAATCAGGGGGATTTTTTGCATGGGCGACGACCACTAGAGCACGCAAACGGTGTTGGCTGAATCAAACTGTTACGTTATGCAAACAATAAATTTCATGAAAACGAGTAGTGCTGAAAAAAGAGTGTACTAACAGTATTTTAGGTTTTTCGGTCGTCAATAGAATATGCATAGAAATTAAATGTTGCGAATCAATTGCCTTGTAGGTTGGGCTAATGAAGTGGTAATCTATTTTATAAAATGGGGTCAAATAAAAGCTTGCTTTTATCAAATTTATGATTGATAAATGACTTATAGATGATGGCTTTTGGAATCGATTGGAAAGCCGTGACTGGGGTATACAACGGCATGGTAAACGTGTCCGCTAGCACATCATTGGGGGAGGAAATGAAGTGAACAACGAAATTCGACGGTTCGAAACGATCGGTGACCTTTTTAACTACTATGCAGCTCAAAATGTGGACGCAATTTCGCTTGATGTTAGAAGTGGAACCCTGACATTTCGAACGGGTCGCAAGCTTAAAGAGGTCTTGGTACACGGTGGACGACTTGTCTCAAGCCGGATTCAACTTCCTGTTATTCGAAATGTGGCGCAACGAAGAGTGTTATTAAACTTTGATCCAGATGCGTTTATTGAACTGTTAAGTCAAAGTGGAATTGCTTTTTTGAAATATACTTTTCGGATTAGATTGCTGGACTTTTACGACAGCCAAGAGCGATTAATCTTGTCTCACAATTACGAAATAGCAGACGAACTTTAAAAAGTGGCTAATTTCCGAGTTGGATTACTTTGAGTTCGTTTTTTTTTTTGATAAGCTATCACCTGAAATATTACAAAACGTTTGCGATATAACACTTTTAATGTTTCAACTAAATACTGTAACAATAGACAGAGGAGTTTGCCGATTTAATTAATCTGCTGGAAACCGAAAGTTGTTGAGACCAAAATAGGGGGAGTTTATGATGAAACACCAATTATTACGATTTAGTCTGGCGTTGGTAGGCGGAGCTGTGTTTGGCGGCCTAACAGGCGGCTTCGCGCCTCAAGCAAATGCTGCGACGACGTCAGTGTCGATTGCTTTGAAACCACAGAATCAACAAGCGTTAACGGATGCTGTCTATGACACGGTTGATCCGACGTCGCCCAACTACCATCACTATTTGAGCGCAGGCGAGGTTGCCAATCAGTTTGGTCGGTCTGACAGTGATATTGCAGCTTTTAAGCGGTATTTCAAGAAGTACAAACTGCAGACCAGTGTTTATCGGGGGCATTTTTACATACAAGTTCGAGGGTCTTATACCAACCTGGTTAAGGCGTTCAAAGCCAAGCGATCCCAGCATGGTAAGACCAAGATTACGACGTATCAGTTACCAGTCAATCTGAAAAAACAAGTGTTGGCCGTTGTGGGACTGAACGCTAAAAAAACAGCAACCAAGCGTTCTCACAAGACGACAACAAGCATTAAGCTTGCGGCTCAAAAGCCGAACACCGACTTATCAGGTACCGAATTTTCTAAGAAGTACGGTGCCACTAAGTTTACAAGCCATTATCAAGTTGATCAGCTTTACAAGCGTGGATTAGCAGGCGCAGGTCAACAAATTGGGCTCATTGCTGGTTCTGATTTCAAAACGGGAGATGTGAAGCGCTACCTTACTGAAAACGGCATCTCAGCGGATACTAGCCGGATTCATAAACACTACGTTGGACCGAAAAAAGATATCCAAGGCACTCTAACGGATAATTCTTTCCGCCCCGCTCAAGTTGAAACGACATTAGATGTCGAACAGGCTGCTTCTGTTGCGCCCGGAGCGCAAATTCAGACTTACTTATTCCCGCTGAATTCCAATGCAGTCAGTGGCGATGCGGGTTACTTGAATGGCTATGCGTATGCGATTGCTGACAATAAGGTCAAGCAAATTTCAAGTAGTTATGGGTATGCTAATGAACTGGTTGGAATGGATGCTTGGGCAAGTGTGACACCTAAGCAATACAATGCGGCATTTAACGCCTTATTCCAACAGGCTGCGTTACAAGGGATTACACTGTTCAACGCTTCAGGAGACCACGGACCATAAGAAGATACAGAAGCCGGGATGAAACCAAACTTTACGTTCTCAACGTCACCATTTGAAGTTCAGGTGGGTGGTACAACGTTGCCGTTCCAGAAAATTACAAGTTCTGGTCAATTGATCAAGGTGTTAACGGAACGTGCCTGGGGTAAGTCATACGGCTTATCTGCTGCTGAATTAAAGCAAGGGGCCTTCGCCGGTGGTGCTGGTGGTTTTTCAAAGCTTAACGCAACACCGCGTTACCAGTTAGGTGTCCCAGGGGTTAATACGTTTAGTGCAATCCAACGGCTAACGTTTAAAAACGGCAAGTTTGCGCTTAATAAGCATCCGAAATTGATTCACGGAACTGGTCACGGGCGCAATATTCCGGACGTTTCAGGAAACGCTGACCAAGACACGGGTTATGCTGTTTATACAAGCTTGTCTAAGACTAAGGGCAAGCATCCTCACAAGGCCCAAGCATCGTGGATGGTTGCTGGTGGGACCAGTTTCGTTGCCCCACAAATGGCAGCCGCTAACGCAGTGATGAATAGTGGATTATCCACTCCAATCGGTTTCTGGAATCCGCAAATTTACAAGTTCGCCCAAGAAGCTGATTCACCGTTTAACGTACTTGATTCGGATACGAACAACGACAACCTGTATTACACGGGACAACCTGGTAAGTTGTACAACCAAGCCACTGGGTTGGGAACCGTGAACTTTGAAAAACTGTACGGGAAGTTTGGTGGCAAGTAAGTCTAGTTGCTTGGTGTTACCGGCCTTACAGCATATAATATCGCTAAAGAAAAACGCCAACGCTCTTCTTGACTGTTATGGGAAATTAACAGGTGAGGAAGGGCGTTTGGTCTACCCGGAGAGGGATAAGTTAAAGGGGGAAGTTAAGATGAAGCAGAAAGGGTTACGATTGGCGTTGGCAGCCGTTGGGGGTGCTCTTATTGGGGGTGGCGTGTTTGTGGCAACTGCGCAAAGTGCTCAGGCAGACCAGATATCAGTTTCTTTGGTACTGAAACCGCATAATGCCGCTGAGATGGCACAAGCAGCATACGCAACGGTTGATCCGACATCACCTAACTATCATCATTACCTAAGTGCCGGTGATGTGGCGACACAGTTCGGTCACACCACTAGTGAAATTCAACAGTTCAAAGATTATTTTAGCAAGTACAAGCTCAGAACTAGTGTGTACCACGGGAACCTTTATTTGCGGATTAAGGGAAATTACAATAGCATGATGAAGGCTTTTAAGGCCACTAGAACAGCGACGGCTAAGAGTGACCGAACGAGTTATAAGTTACCTGGTAACTTACAAGACCAGCTCGTTGCCGTCGTGGGGCTGACCTCCAAGGATATTAATGGCGGGAAAAAGCATCAGGCTACCAAGAAGAAGTCCCACTTGAAAACGCACGTGGAAAAGACGAGCGATACCCCGAATACAGGGCTGTCTAATAAGGCCTTTTCAGAAGCTTATGGGGTGGCAAAATTTGCTGACCGATATCAAGTCAATAAGCTCTACGACAGAGGTCTAACGGGGACAAACCAACAAATTGGGATTATCAGTGGCTCTGATTTTAACGTCAGCGACGTTTCCAAATATCTCGAACAGGTTGGCGTGACGCCCAATGTGTCGCGGATTCAAAAACAATACATTGGACCGAAAAAGGATATCACGAATTTAATGTCATCACCAACGGGTCGGCCAATGCAGTTTGAGACCACTTTGGATGTTGATCAAGCTGCATCAGTAGCGCCGAACGCCGGAGTTCAAGTTTACATTGTGCCTGGAATGTCTAACTACGTCACGAATGAGGCCGCCATGTTGAACGGTTTTGCGTACGCTATTGCCGATAACAAGGTTAGACAGATTTCGACCAGCTATGCGTATGGAAATGAGTTAATTCCAGATGATCAAGGGGAAAGCGAAACGATTACGTCCTATAACAACGCTTACAACGTTATTTTCCAGCAAGCTGCTGTTGAAGGGATTACCATTTTTAATGCGAGTGGGGATTCTGGCCCATACATGGAACCGTCTGCGAAGCAAAATTTGTCGATCCCAACGTCGGAATATCAAGTTGAAGTCGGCGGTACAACCATACCATTCCAAAAAATTACGACGGATGGTCAACTCGTTCAAAACGATCAAGAACGGGCCTGGGGAAAACTGTCCGGCCTGACAAAGGCCCAGATCAAGCAGGGAATCTTCAGTGGTAGTACGGGTGGCTTCTCGCGATTGAACCCAACCCCGAAGTACCAACTGGGGGTACCCGGTGTCAATACGTTTAACGCGATTCAACATCTGACTTTTAAGGATGACAAATACACAATCAACAAGAATCCCAAGATGATCAGTGGTACCGGGAGCGGTCGAAACGTTCCTGATGTGGCTGGGAATGCGGATGCTGACACAGGCTACGCGGTCTATGTGAGCTACACGAAAACACCGAACGGAGACGATGCTTCCAAAACGTGGTCGGTTGCTGGTGGGACCAGTTTCGTGGCACCCCAGATGGCGGCGGTTAACGCCTTGATGAACAGCGGTCTAAACGCACCAATCGGCTTTTGGAATCCGCAAATTTACAAGTTTGCGCAAAGTAGCGATTCGCCATTTACACCATTGGATTCAATCACGAACAACGATAATTTATACTATACAGGTCAGCCAGGCAAGCTGTACAACCAAGCAACTGGGCTTGGAACGATCAACTTTGATAAGTTGTATAGCAACTTTGGCGGAAAGTAGTGATAGGAGAGCGGCTTTGGGCCGCTCCTTTTTTGAGTGTGCGAGGAATTTCCATGGCTAGCTAAATAAGTAATGGAAGTTTCTCTAGTTTTTTATTTGGAACAAAATTATAATACTGTTAAAAGGGGGAGGCATTATGTTTATTAGCAAAAAAAGAGTGGTAAGTACCTTAGCGATTACAATTGGGTTAATTGGGTTGGCCACGTCAATCCAGGCCAATGCTAAAACGACGTTCGAAGATTATTATGCTGTGACAACTAAAGCCACAAAGGCTTTGCCAAAAGGAACACGGGTGCAGGTTTATCGCACAGCCACCAAGAATGGTAAGCAATTTGCCAGTGTCGATGTTTCGCGTCTTAGCTATGAAGTCCAAAAACGAGCAGGAAATAAGTATTCAGTTGTTATCGCTACCGCAAACTTAAAGAAGATTGCGACACCAGCTTCTGACAAGTTAACTGTTTTATCTAAGGGCGCAAAATATACAACGGACGCTAGATACAAAGCTGCAAATAAATTAAAGGTTACGACGGACGGCTACGTTCAGTATTTTGCGAATAGTTTCAAGAAAGCGCCGATTTCTAGTACGAAATTAACGGCCTCCCGGGCCAAGGGCAACATTGTTTACCTGTACAGCAAGACCAACATGGCAAAGTTGCCAGATAAGCATATTCATAAGCATGGGAACTATCAATATCGGTTAGCCATTCGTGATAATCAGAAGCAGGATGAGTTGTCCCAAAGTTATTCGGTGGGGACGTTGAAGAATTTATTTTATGACGTAACTATGAAAGCATAGAATCAGTATTCTGAAAGAAGTAGCCACATCCGTTTCCACGAATTGTATTGACCTGTATTTCGATTAAAAGACATCAAGTAAAGACTTCACGCAAAGGTCGCAGTTTTTACAGGTGATATTTTATTTCAATAATATTAAACTTACGGACATAAAAACAATATAACGGCAGAACCGTCTGAATAGATGGTTCTTTTTAATATTTTTATCAAATTTAAGTCTTTTTATGTATAGATACAAAAATCTATGAAAAATCATACAAAGTTCTAACTTTGTTCACATCTTATGGTTATTATTAAATCAGTTACAAAAATACTATGTTGAAAGAGGGTCCTCGTTATGTCTCCAAGATTGAAAAAAGTTTTAGCCAGTGTCAGTTTGCTGTCTACAGTTGCATTAACCCCACTAGCAGCTTCTGCCGCTGCAACTCCTCAGTTGGTCAGCAGTGACGGTTATCCAGTTCGTTATCAAAATGCCAAAGCTTCTTTTTATAACAAATCAGCTAGTGAAGGTTACGCCAATGTATGGCGTGCTGCTCGAGATAATTGGAATTCGACAGGGGCATTTACTTGGACCGAAACCAGCAATGTAGACTCACGGACTTTCACTTCCTCAGTTAGCAGAAATGATGGTGATTGGTATAATGCTACAGGGTTAACTTATTCGCGAGTCCAGATTGATGCCAATAACCCAGCCTGGCAAACAGGTGCTTCGATTTATCTTAACCGCTATTATTTAGATCTAGATAACTACACGACTGCGGAAAAAGAAACTGTAGCCACCCATGAAATGGGTCATGGGTTAGGATTAGATCATAATCCAGAAACAAATAGCATTATGTATTATGCAGCTCGGGATCAGTCAATTAGTAACGATGACATTCAAGGAGCAGTAAATATTTACTCATCAGCACGTGTGCTTAACTCTGATGAAACAGAACCAGAATCAGTTGCTAATGATACGGCCGGCATGCATCTTGAATATCGGAAAGATTATACTGGGCAAAGTGGTCTCGCTCAACTTAAAAATGACAGTGAGATGACGGTAGTTGGAACTATTAAATCTGCTAAGGAAACTGATGATTTTTCTGAAGATACGCCAAGTCATTACACAACTCATAAGTTAGCAATTAGCGAAACACTAAAAGGAACGGCTTTAGAATCAGTTGATTTCATTCAAGCTGGAACTAGTAAAGTTGTCAACAGCGATACGAAAGCGCTTAAAGATGGCGATCGCGTCTTAGTCACCCTTCAAAAAGACGATAGTGGTAACTGGCACGCGGTTAACAATGGGCAAGGATTATTCATCGGTGATAGTTCTAAAGCTCGTTCGGCTGAAACGTTCTCACGTGCTTCCGATGGTAGTACAGTAACAGCTGATATGTTTAAATAACGTTTTGAATTATTAAACCTACATCAGTCATACCAATGAAAATTGGGTCGGCTGATGTAGTTTTTTTGATTACAGGTTAAAATAAATGAAAAAACTTTTTCTGGTTTTTTAGGTGAAACAAAATTATAATATTGTCAAAAGGGGGAGTTACCATGTTTAGAAGTAAGAAGGTTTTATTAAAGGGTTTAATTGCAACTGTTGGTGTGTTTGGATTTGTTGCATCGACGCAGGCAGCTGCTAAAACCACTCCAGTTGCTCGACAGACAACACCGACAACTTTTTACGCAGTTACGAAAGCTGCTACAAAGGCGTTACCAAAGGGTACCCGGGTTCAAGTTAACTATACGGTAACTAAGAACGGTAAGAAATATGCTGCCGTTGACGCATCGCGTCTTAGCTATAAGCTGCAAAAACAGGCTGGTAGCCGTTCACAATTGGATGTTATCGCGTCTAACTTAAAGAAGGTTGCGACGCCAGCTTCTGACAAGTTGAATGTATTGTATAAAGGTGCAGCGTATACAACCGCAACCAAGGCCGCTAACGCCCACAAAATCAAGGTAACAACTGATGGATACGTTCAGTATTTTGCAAATAGTGTGAAAAAAGCACCTGTTTCTAGCACTAAGATTACTGCTTCTCGGAGTAAGGGGAATATCACTTATCTGTACAGCAAGACCAATATGGCCAAATTACCAGACAAGCGGATTAGTAAGCACGGCAATTACCAATATCGATTAGCTATTCGTAACAATAATAAACAGAATAAATTGTCTCAAAGTTATTCAGTAGGGACGTTGAAAAACTTGTTTTACGTACCAACTTTAAAAGCATAGAGTGAATAGTTGGAAAAGAGATGCAAAATGAAATGCCCCATAACCGTTGGACAAATTGACGGCTATGGGGCATTTCATTTTGACAGTTTTTTGATTTATCGCTAGTTTTCTTAGTCATTTTGGTTATACTGATTGCTTTTAAAAATTGTTCGAGCATGCTTGCTGAACAACTATTTAACAGCTTAGCTATTAATGATTTAACCAGCTCACCCCGGCCTCAGGGTTGCTGATTTCGATGTAATCTCGGCTTTTGATAGCATTTTGCAAGCGAAGGTTTGGTTGGGAGACTTCGAAAGGGAGGCCACCTTTTTAGATGGTCTTTTTCGCGAAGAGTCGAAAAGCTTCTCCTAGGGTTAATCCGCGTCTCCTGAGGACAACTTCTAACGCTTCTTTTTCTTGTTCATCCATCCTGAAATGTACTTGGCTAGTCATAAGTCTCACCTCCGTTGTAATGGTAGTGCTACAGGATGCCCGTGGTAACCGATCGCTTACTCCAAGTCAGGCTGATCTGACAACTCATCCAATTGCCGAAAATTATTTTGTCGAATTTCGGCAACAAGGCGCTTGATTTGCTCGTCATCGTAATCGGGACCCAACAATTTTTGGGCGATTTGCCTGGCCTGCGCAAGGTCTAGCTGCTCTCTGAATTGACTGGGTGTGAACGACTTCGCAACCTGACTCCGTGGTGGTTCAGGCGGATTCGTCACCTGAATTTCTGCGGCGTAGCGGTTCACAGCGTGGGCCATGAATCGCAGTGACTTCAGGCGGTTCGCCATCGTGCGACGAGATAGGTTGAGTTTTAAGCTTCCGATTCCCTCGAATTCGACGAAGGTGGTGTTGTCCGGGCCGGTGCTGAGATCAAACTGGTCTTTGAGATACCGGATCCAAGAGGGGTGGTTATACGCATTCGCCTTGCCCGGGATCATCATGAGATTGCCGCAAGCATATGGAACCAGCCGATTCATCTGGAGAGCTTGGCCGACCGTGCGACAAATGTCAGCCCGGTAGTTGAACACAAAGGTTTCGGGGAGCGTATTCAAAAGCCGGTTAATCGTGGGTCGGATCGCGATGATACCGCGCTTCCGATACAGGATAACAGTATGGTACTGACTGTTATCTTCCAGCGGAAACATGGCTCGAAAATCATCCCAGTCCACCTGATAGGTCGCGGTGTCATCGTGATTAAAGATGTCGGAAGCCTTTAAGTGTAAGGGGTCTAAGTAACCCTGGGTGCGAACAGTGTCAGACAGGGGCAACGTTAAGTGTGCAAATTGGTAAAATGTCACCGAATATTCCTCCATTGGGGGTGCGGGGTGGCGTCAACAAAATTAGGTATAGCCCAATTTATTCACCCACAATATAACTTGGTCGCGGATAATATGCAAGTATTTTTGTTCTGAGGGCCGCATTTAAGTCCTCCTTGAATTCTAACTGAACGCAAAAAACAAAAATGTTATCCTACCTCTAGGAGGGTGATAATAATGAAAAATATACAATGCTTAGGATTAATCGTTGTTACCATGGGTGCGCTAACCATTGGGGGAATCACGGCTAGCGCTCAAACAACCGGTTCAGATAATTTGCCATCGCAAGTTGGTCAATTAGTGGTCACTGACACGGCTAAATTCGCTAAAATAAAGGATAATTATAAATCGTTTGATTTAATGACCACGGCCCCTAATTCGGTCGATGGCACCAGAACGACGAGTTGGGAATCGGCTAACTTAAGTGATCAACCATTTAATAACGTTGTTCGGGTTCAAAAGGTCGCCAATAACGGCTCACAGTACGGGTGGTATCAAATTTCGCGGTTGGGTAATCTAAGCAACGCGCATTATTGGGTATCGGGGCAGGCTGTCACTAAGCCGACAACGTTCTTGGCAGCCCTAACGGCTAAAAATACCACGTCGACGACGTCCATTGACCATCCGGCACTGACAAGTGAGATTCAGTTCACAATTAAGAAAGCCGTTCCGGTCTATAACGTTAAGGGCCTGGACCTATTAATGTTGACCACGCCTAACGAAACGACTAGTTACCATCTGACCCAAGACCAAGTGGTCAAAACGCCGGCGGGGCAAATCCTGTACCCCATTGGTCATGACCGATATGTGAACAGCCACGATGTTAACGCGTCCCATGTGACTCTATTGTAATTATGTAAGAGACCGCCATTCTCGGCGGTCTTTTTTAGTCACTTAGTCGAGTTGGGTCAGGGCCACTTGCACCTTTTGACGCCATTTATAAACAGTTTGTCTTGAAACGTGCCATTTTTTAGCGATGGCGGAAATGCTCAAATTATTTTCAAGGCGGTCAATGATGAAGCGTTGGCCCCAGATGTCGCAAGTCTCAAGCAGAGCCGTCAGTTGACTGGCTTCCAGAATGGCTTGCTCCATATCAAAATTAAGGGCGGCTGCATCAATGGCCTCATCCACCACGGTTTGTTCCTGCACGTTCTCGCGGGTCGCTGCAGGTCGGGTGACCATGTTGAGAAATCGCCGGTAGAGCGCCAGCCGGGCGTACGCGAGAAACGGCTTGGGGTGGAGCCAAGGATCATCGGGGTATTTTTGGAAAATATCGACAAATAACAGCCACCCTTCTTGAACGAAGTCCTCGTAACGGTCGTCATAGTGGCGGATGCCCAGTTGTTTCAGCGCGCTATAAATGATGATGCGGTGGTCGCCAGTGGATAGAAATTCAAATGCGTCGTGATTTTGGTTTTTGTTCGTCATTTTTTGACCTCTCAAATTAGATTAGCCATACCGGTATGACGAGGTTAGTGTACTGGGAGTTTGGGTCGTGAAACAAACCAGCTTACAGGTAGTCAAGAATGGTAAGTTCATGAGGAATATTAGAGGGGAACACCGGATAAATATTGGTATAGAACGATTTTGCGATGAGTTAAAAAATGATGAGCAAACGATAGTTTTTAATAAAACAAAAATGTTCTGGAAAGTTTGTGATTTTAGGGTTAAGTCTTGCTGCTACGCAGTTGCTAAGATGAAATTAGATCATTAGAACCGTTCATTAAACTTAGCGAAGAATTCGTCAATTTGTGAGCGTAAATCTTTAGATTAATGAACGAACATGTTATCATACAGTCACTTGATAATGTTTCATTTGAAATTTAAAACGAGGGGCGATATACATGTTTAAGAAGGCAAGTTTGTTAAAGGGATTAGTCACACTAGGGACATTGGCATTAGCGTTTGGGGGAACAGTTTCAGCATCCGCAGCGGATACAACCACGGCCAATCCGGGGCCAGGAACGTCTAGCAGCAACTTAAGCGGCAACACTTCTGTGAGTGGCGCCAAGACCATTTTCACACCTGACGAAAAGTCAAACACGGCAACGGGGAAGTCAACGGCCGAATTCAAAGTGAACGGTGGCGTTTTGAACTTAGTGGCTGTTCCAGATTTGAACTTTGGCGAAATTTCTGGGAACACCATCATCAATGGTGGGACTCAGAAGTTAGTTAGCAACAAGGTTACTGACCCTGGGACATCAAAGAATAAGACAGCGTTTGATGGGAATAGTACCGGGGACTTGATCATCAGTGACTTACGTGGAACGACTGGTGGCTGGACGTTAAATGCAGCGATGAACCCAGAATTTACAACTGATGGCGGGACCGCAATCGCTGGTGTTACCATTGACCTTAAGGGGTCAGCTAATTCGTCCTTAAACAAGGCATTAACGCTTGCAGGTACGAAGATCAGCGAGACGGCTCAAGCTATCGTCGACGGTAAGAGTAATGGTGCCGGTGATACTGACTTTAAGTTAAGTACAGCCGACAACGCCACATTGACGTTCCCGGCAAACACTAACAGCGCCTTCACTTCAAAGGCCCCTTATCAAAGTGATATTACTTGGACCTTAGTTGCAGCTCAATAAGTTTGAAATTCTGACGGGTGCAAGTTTTTGTACCCGTTTTTTGTTAAATTTCAAAAGAAGGCGAGGTGGTCAGGCCCGGGTGCCTGATCCTGTTAAGATGAAAAAATTTTGGACCGTATTATTGACGATTGTGAGTTTATTAATTGGTGGTGGGCTGTTTAGTCAAACAGCTGCTGCCGCAGACAATGGGGCGAAATTCACCATTAAGCCCATCTACCCGAAAAACCAGCTCGATTCCTCTCTTGGTTATTTTCAATTAAAAACGAAGCCAGGTTCGACTGGGAAACTTGGCGTCACTGTGGCTAACTTGGATCGGTCGCAAAGCCGTAAGATTAAAGTACAACCCGTTGTGGCAACCACTTCGGACGACGGGCAGATTAACTACACGCCAAGCAATAGTAAGTTAAATGCAAGTGCGCAGTTGGAATTGCCGAAGCTGATGTCAAAAGCCGTCACCGTTAAACTTGCGCCATTGACGCAGCGCCAAGTTACCTTTAGTTACAAGATTCCGGATGCTGGGTTCAAGGGGACGCTTCTAGGCAGTATTTACGCACTAGACGAAACGGCTTCTAATTCTAAGGCAAAAGGTTTCACGATTAACAATCGCTTTGCGATGGCACTGGGCGTCTCAATGACGACCAACCCGAACTGGGTGGTATCGCCAAACTTCGAGTTGGGTGATGTGGCGGCTCGAGTGGTGGATAATCAACCGGCTGTCGTGGCGAACCTTCGCAACGTAGCGCCGACTTACTTCCGTGGCATGAACGTCAAAACTGATGTCACGCAGAAGGGAGAGAGCAAGAAACTCTATCAAGCACGGTTGAATGATGGGTCAATGGCCCCAACGTCGAATTTTAACTTCCGGGTTGATACGAAGGGTAAGGCAATCCCAGCTGGTGATTACACGTTAAATATGACGGTTAAAGTCGGCAAACGCACGTGGCATCTGACGAAGGACTTCACTGTTACGGCTGCAGATCACGACAAGATCGCAGCAAAAATTGGTGAGAAGCAACCGAACAACTGGCTTTATTGGTTGATTGGGATTTTAATCATCCTACTTCTCATTTTGTTGGCATGGACCTTCTATCGTCTCGGCAAAAAAGGGGGCCGCAAAGATGACAAGCCCACACAGGACAAACCAGAAGATCATTAAAACTAGCCTCTTGCTGGTTGTTTTTGGGGTGGCGTTTTTCTTGATTGGGCAAACATCAATGGTTGCAGCAAAGGAGAGCACGGCTCAGTTTGAAGTTGTCGGTCGGGCCCCAGACGTTATTGACCAAGGAAACTTGCCAACGGGAAAACTTCCGCCAAAAAAGCCGGGTATCACCCAACTGACAAGAGGTCGCGCGGTGCCTGACCAGAATAAGGGGCAGCAAGCAACACCTAAAAACGCAAACCAGTCCAAGGGATGGCTGCCGCAAACGGATGAAGCAACTTGGGGTGTGGTCACGGCGATTGGCGTCGTTTTGGCCCTTATCTGGCTTATTTTGTGGCGGCAACGGAAAAGGGGGCGTGAGTGATGACAAAGTTCAAACAGATTGTTGGCTGGGTCGCGATGGCCCTAGCTATTCTAGGTTTAACGGTCTTCATGAGCGCTGGCCGAGCAGCAGCCGATACTAGTGCTCCCGCAGATCCGACGGGGGACACGGCCCCGAGTGAGTTGGGGAAGTATTGGCAGTTTATAGGGTTTAGTGGTGTCACTCAAAATGGTATGATTGCCCAACCTAATAATCAAAATGTGGTCGCGACCTCAGGAAGTTCAATGGACGTACCACTTAGTTTTCAAGCGACTAATGATAATGGAATCTGGCCGTATTGGCCATTCCCGCAGAAAAAGACAAATGCTGTTTCCTATCGAAGATATGACAGCAGCTGGGGTACTAGTTTTAGTTCCACCAAGAGCTATAAGTCTAATGAAAAGCAGCCAATTTCTTCGCTCACTAGTAGTATTTCAGTGCCGACAACTCCAGGAACGTACTACTATCAGTTGAAGTTACAGTTTACTGATGGGTCGCCCAAAACCATTTATAGCGAGGTCTTTTCCATAACTGTGGTCCCTCAACCCGTAAAAGCTATTGGGGTTGCGCCAACGGCTAATCCGCAAGAGGTTTTGTGGGGGCAACCCAGTCGCGTTCAGGCTAATCTAAATCCAAGTAATAGTACGGCAATCGTTTCTTGGCAATCCAGTGCACCAGCTGGGCAGACGGCTAGTCTCAGTAATTCAACGGGGAATTCAACGTTACTCTACACTCCAAATCCGTCACCTGATGAAGATAAGGGGGATAATGCTGCATTTTGGGCGGATAACGGCACCCCAATGACAGTTACGGCCACTGCCACTAACGACGACAAGTCAACGGTGACTGGCGAGGCCAAGGTCACATTAGGTGGGCTGCACCCGCTGACGGTCGAAAAAGGACAGGCAATTTCACTGAAGCCAGCAGCGTTAAATAACGTGAGTTATCCGGGGACACCGCAGTTCTCCTGGCGCATCTATGATGCAAATAAAAAGACGTACAGCCTCCAAACCGGCGAAACTGCTGAGTTAAACAAGGATACGTTCAAGTGGAACAACGTTCAGGGGTCTTCGAACAAGATGTACTATCAACTAGTGGTGGGCTTTAAAAATGATAAGGGGACGACGTATTGGTACAGCAACATCGCCCCAATTACCATTACCACCACAACGAAGACGCCGACGTTAATTGCTGTTCCCGACCTCGCTTTCCGGCTGAGTTCTGGCCAGGATCCGACGGTTGCTGATTTCTACCAAAGCAGTGGGGTCAAGCTTAATTACGTGACGCCGGCTAATTTGAAAGCGCCGACCTATGACGGTAATAAGGCTGGTGCCATTGCGGTCGGGGGCAAGAACGTCCCGTGGACACTATCGGTTGCTTTCTCGGCGTTTAAGAGTACAGCTGGCAACTACCTGGCGACGAGTGCCGGTGGGGCAGCCACAATCGGCTTGCAACTTAGCACTGGCGCTGCAGTGACCTTAAAGGATAATAACCAAGCTCAACAGGTCGCCCAAAGTAGCGTTAGTGATTTTTCAGCAACCGTTGACAACAAGAGTAGCCTCGTCTTTGGTCAGATCCCGAGTATCAAGGCGGGCACGTACCAATCAACGGCAACGTGGACCCTGGTCAAGGGACCTTAAAAATACCGCTTCAAGTTGTTTATTACTTGAAGCGGTATTTTTTTTACTTTTTTATAAAAACCGTGTGAGTTCACAGTGTTTAGCCATTTTAATCCAGGTCCTTTGTTTCAAAAAAACGACTGTCTTTGTGATTGTTATCACCTATTTAATCTGCTTAAACAATGAATAAGAGACTGGAAAATTTTTTTTAGAAATATATTATTTATCGAAATCTAATGCGTTGGTATGAATAATCCGACAATCAGTAGAAAGATGATATTACATAAATTTAGCTATGTCATTCCGAAATGTTATGAAAACGCTATATATTAGTCAGAGGGGGAAATAGATGACTCGAGATGAACAAAGTTTAAGTGCCGGTTCATATATTTAAGAGAGACTAATATTATAATTTACGGTCTAATTATGCTATTATTCCCGTTATAAAATTTATCAATTTAGTTAACGTAAGCACTTTGTCTTAAAGAAAAAGTACTGATCTTTTTAGCAATTGACACTGATTTGGTCATTTAAATCTTAATAATTTCCGTTCAGCCCTATCAACACTGGAATACCGGCATGTTTCCAAGGTGATAATCAGTCGATAATTATTGAGACATTTATACAAATATGTTACATTCTCATGCGTAGGTGGTTTTTATTTTTGAGGAGGAAGAGTAGATGAAAGAGAATTTTTGTCAAGTTACCATGCGTCGGATCGGACTACTGGGGATTGTAGCCGCTCTGGTCGTGGTATTTAGTTTTATTGGGGCCAATTCTGCTTCGGCCAAAACGGTTGCGGTTAAGGGGTTAGACGCAGCCAGTGTCACGTTGAACGAAGCCGAATCGGGTAAAACGGTTAATGCGACTGATTCATTGAGTCAATGGGTCGCTTATAAAGCCAACTACAAATGGTCAATTGACGATGCAACTAAGATTGAAGCAGGTGATACAGCAACGGTGAATTTGCCAGATGCTGTAAAACCGGCTTACGATTATCAATTCGCAATTTACAGCGATGATGACGCCAGCACATCAGTTGGTGAATTTGCCATCAAGGCGGGTAGCAACGAAGGGACGATTACATTTTCTGATTACTTCGTGACCCACGACAAAAACCGTCAGGGGACGTTGCAAATTACGGTTAACGGGACGGACACTACCGGGGCGCCCAACACTAATTGGGAAATTAACAAGCTCGGGTGGATTTCAAGTCAAGATCCTGTGACCACCACGCCTAATAAAGCAACTTGGAATATTGCACTGAATCCAAACAGCAATCATTTAACTAACGTGGTCATCGAAGACACGTTAGGTGAAGGCCAAAAGTTTGATGCTGATTCATTAGTTGCCCACACGGGAAGTTTTGATGCAAACAGCATGTTTAAGGACGATGGCGGGATTATTAAGCCAGAAATTACCGTTGATGGTAACCACGTTACTATCAAATTTGCGACTTTAACTACTGCTGTTAATATGACGTATACCGCTGATTTAACGGAAGTTCCAGCATCAAAACAGTGGACAAACACGGCCACTTTCTCGGCTGATGGAAGCGGCTCACCATTGACGGCTAGCTCATCTGCTACGATTGCCTGGGGTGGCAGTGGTAACGGTGAAGGTGATAAAGAGACCCCTAAAAAGACGGGTTACGTGACATTGATAAAAACCAGTGAGGGTTATTGTCCGAAGCGCCTTTCGGGTGCGGTCTTTAGCTTATATAGCAAGGATGGCAAACTCGTAAAGTCTGGTTTAACCACGAACTCGCGTGGTCAATTCACCGTTGAAAAATTGACGGTTGGCGATTACTATTTCGTAGAAACTAAAGCGCCAGCAGGGTATCAACGCCAAGATGGTCATGTGGCCTTTACAATTTATGACAACCAAATGACCAATGTCACGGTGAAAAACGCGAAGCAAGCAAAGCAACCTTGCCAGCCAACCCGGCCATCTCACCACAAAGACAACTGCAACACGCCTCGTCCGCACAATACGCGTCCGGGTTGCCAACCACGTAGCCCAAAACGGACGTCTAACTGTTATCCATATCAAATTCAAATTAAGCGGAGCTGCTGGTCAATTCCTGTTCGCCAAGTGTGCTCATGGGGCTTTGGCTTCTTCTTTTAATGCGAAAAATAAATAACTAACTGAACATAGCCACCTACAATTAACATTTAATGGTCCCACAATCCTTAGGATTGGGGGCCATTTCATTAATCCTAAATACGGGGGAACGAATGTTGATCTTTTTGGTTATGAATTTATTGATCGCACTGGGATTTGGCGGCTGGAATTTGTATCTCGCCATTCGGCGACCAATGGGGATGTTACACTATTTACCGGAGCAGGTACGATCGTTTAACAAAATGGTTATCCTAGTACCGGCGATGAATGAAGAAGAAACGATTGCTGATACGGTCACGCGCTTGCTGCAAATTGCGCAAGACGTTCAGAACACTTTTGATTTACGAATTATGGTTATCGACGACGCCTCCAGTGATGGCACCGTTGAGGCGTTGTCGGCGTTGGGACGCCACGCGCACTTGACGCTTTTGAAGCGACAGCTACCTAACGCCCAAACCGGGAAAGGCGACGCGTTGAATGCGGCCCTGGATTGGCTTGGTCAGCATCATATGGTGTCGGATAAAACGATCATTGGGGTGATCGATAGCGACAGTACACCGGAGACCGCTTTTTTTAATAAGGTTCACTGGGCGTTTAACCATTCCCATTATGATCTAGTTCAGACCGGCGTGAGCATTAACAACGCCCACACGTTTTTAGGCCTGATGCAAGAGTTTGAATTTAACGTTGCCAACAAGTTGGTTCAGGTTATGCGGATGGACTGGGGGTCAGCACTGGCTAGCGGAAACGGTCAGTTTATGACGCTTGAAATGGCTCGTAGCATTCGCTGGAGCGATGCCTTGTTAGACGATTTAGAGTTTTCACTGAAGGGCCTATTGAAAGGGTATTACGGCGGTTTTTTACCGTACAATCCGGTGCCCCAACAGGCGACGTCTGTATACCGGGCATTATTGCGGCAACGAACGCGTTGGTGTCAAGGCGGGATGCAGTGCCTATTTAAGTACGGGCGTCAGATTGCTAAGTCCCCCCGAATTGCGGGCCGGTTAAAGGTCGATATCTGGGCGTTTATGTTGCTGCCGTTTATTGGCTTATTTATCTTACCGACTTCGGTGAGCGCCATTTTAACGTACGGCTGGTTAATGGTGGGGAATTTCGGCTTTCAGACGGCCATTATGGTGGTCATCGTGGTGGCTAATTTAGGGTTAAATTTACTGCTGTTGCGCGCTGCTAAGATGGCGGCCGTGTACCGTCAGCGGGGCCAGATTGTTAAGATGCTGGTGGGCAATCTCATCTACATCTGGCTCCTTGCACCAGTGCCGTACATGGCCTTGTACCGGTTGTTGACCGGCCAAAACGGCTGGGCCAAGACAACCCATGCCCAGTTGAGTGGTGGTGAGAGCTAATGGTGCAGACGGTTCAACGCAGTGTTCAGATCGCCGTTGCTGGGATTACCGTTCTAGTAGTGGGCTGGCTGCTTGTTGCGACTTGGCAGGTCAATTTGCCGTACCGCAACCAGCAGGCATTACCTTTTGCACTCTGGTTAGTTGGGATATTGGCAATTCTTGGGGGTCTCGGAATCTATTGGCTGAGTCGCCGGTTCACGGGTTGGTATCTTTTAACGTTAGTACTAGCCAGTTTACCGAAGTTAGGCCTGATTTTCCTGCTGCCTATTAAGCCCCAGTCGGATATGTGGAGTTATAATTTTGAGGCTCAAATGCTGTTAGCCCGCTTTTCTTGGCAAGATCTATTCGATAAGCAATGGCTGGATTTCTCAGTCATTTCACCACACGTTTTTCACATCAGCAGTACGTTTCACTGGATTTACTGGTTAACGTTTAGCCACTATCAAGTCATTCAATTGGTCAATATCGTATTGGTGGCGATTTGTAGCTGGTTGATTTTTGTGTTGCTCAGACGGATAGTATCACGGACTGCGGGCCTCATTGGAGGGCTAATTTTCTTCTTTATTCCGTCCAATTACGTTTATTCGTGTCTGATGGGCGCCGAGTATTTTCAACTAACGGCGTTCCTACTTGCATTGTTAGGACTTTATCGATTGATAACCAGTGACCATGGTCGGTTCTGGCGCGCCGCACTTGGGCTCATTGTGTGCTTGTTGCTCGTGAATTTCTACCGACCCAACGGCGTGGTCATTCTCATGGCTATCGGCTTGTGGTTGGTCTTTCGAATTGGAGGTAATCAGGCTGGGTGGCGAAAGCGCCTGTTAATGGTAGCACTCATTGCGGGTCCTGTGCTTTTAGTGGATCAACAAAGTACCAACCTGGATAAATTGGCGTACGGAATTCCGATTGCTGACCGGTCAGTGGAAACGGCCTATACGCTAGCGACGGGGTGGAACCGGAATTCTAGCGGGATGTACAACTACGACCTCGTGAATCGAATTGAGGAAATTAACCGTTCGGACCAGCCAGTCGCTCAGAAATTTACGACGATGCAAGACTATCTGACGGATAACTTTCACAAGAATTTTAGCACTACACTACATCGGGGGGAGTTGCTGACCTTCCTTCATACGAAGCTGAAAATTCTGGTTAACGGTAATTTTGGCTTTAATTTCTTCTTTGTCGAGAATCAGGCGCAATTGAATCGATATCATGTGAATCGGGACCAGTGGCGCTCGCCCGTCACGGCCTTTACAACGGCTTTTCAACTGGTGCTGTTTACGGTATTATTGGGGACAAGTCTGGTCGGGTTATTGATGGCGTGGTCCCGGTACCGTGATAACCGGGTGCAAAATGGCTTTTTGCTGATGAACCTACTGCTTGACGGGTTAGTCCTTTCCAGTCTCTTAGTGGAGGTGCAACCGCGTTATCAGATTATTTGGTACGTGCCGATGGCGCTATTGGCCGGTGCTGGCATTGCGTACGCGTGTGCCGCATGGTCACTTTACCGACCGCACGTCTTGAAATGGGCGGGATTGCCTGAATTTTAACGGCAGTGATGAACAACATGACCCTTTCAGACGGTTCTGGCGAACGTTGTTAAATCGGTTATTTTACGAAAAAAATTAAGACCAATCTGTTGAAATGCACTGGCCGTCCTCTATAATGGGTTAGTATGGACTGTTATGGTGCGGTATTCGCCAGACAGAATAAATTGATAAAGATATGGAGAATTGAGCGTGCAACGGAGTGGGGAGAAGCGACTGAGAAACAGTCGCTACATAACAGGTTTTGATGGCATAAGAACAATTGCAGTGCTTGGGGTAATTATTTACCACTTACTTCCTTATAATCTTCAGGGGGGATACTTGGGAGTTCCGATTTTCTTCGTAGTTTCCGGGTACTTAATTACGGATTTACTACTCCAAGAGTATGAGCAAAATGGTCGAATTGATATTTTAGGTTTTTATGAACGCCGAATGAAGCGACTTTACCCGGCGTTGGTCACAATGGTGTTAGCAACGGCGGCCTACATCACGCTGTTTGAACGATCACTATTCGTGAACCTAAAGTCCATCATTTGGACGAACATGTTATACGTCTACAACTGGTGGGAAATCGGCCACGGGTCGTCATACTTTGATCGGTTTAACGGGGAGTCCCCTTTTACTCATTTGTGGTCGTTATCAATTGAAGGGCAGTACTACGCCTTTTGGCCCGTTATTCTAGTCCTGTTACTCATGATTTTTAAACAACGCAAGACATTTTTCTACTTGTTGTTCGGTCTGGCCGCAGCATCCGCAGCATGGATGGCGTTTTTATTTAAGTCTGTAGACGACACAAACCGAGTGTATTACGGGACGGATACGCGGATGTTTGCGATTCTGCTTGGCGTTGGTCTCGCGTTTGCCTGGCCGGCAACAAAGCTTCGCAGTGATATTGAGGACGGGCCGCGACGGATGCTGAACGGGGTGGGGCTGGTCTCACTCTTAGCGGTCGTGATCATGTTCTTTACGATGTCAGGACAGAGTACGTTCACCTACCATGGTGGCATGTTCCTGTTTACGGTGGTTTCCACCGTATTAGTGGCAACTGTGGCCCATCCAGCGGGCATTATGAACAAGATTTTCAGCAACCCGGTATTTGACTGGGTCGGGAAACGCAGTTACGGGATTTACCTGTACCAATTTCCAGTGATGATTTTCTTCGAAGCCAAGGTGACCAACGCAGCGGATCATCCTGTTTTATATCCGTTGATTGAAGCCGCCATTATTTTACTGATTAGTGACTTGTCATACCGTTACTTAGAACGGCCACTACGGCGATACCACTACTCAGAATTACCAGGAGCCATCCGTGATGCTTTCAGCCGGAATTCTCGGTTTGGATGGAAACGGCTTGTGGCAATTCCGGCAGTTCTGGTGATTGTGATTGCTCTGTATGGGGCCGCAACGGCACCGAACAAGTTGCCGGCACAAGCAACGGCGCTTCAAAACCACATTGAGAAAAACCAGAAACAAGCAGATAAGCAAAATGCGCAAGCCCTTAAGAAACAAAAGGCCGCCGAGAAACGGCTAAAGCAAGAAAAAGACCAAAAGGACGCCGTTAAAAAGGCGAAGTTAACGCGCCGTGAGCGGTTTGTGATGCGGTCATATGGGCTAACTAAAGCGCAGGTTGTACTTGCCCGTGATACGCCAGTTACTGCGATTGGCGACTCGGTGATGGTTGATGTTTCAACTGATCTCCAACAGGTCTTTCCAAACGCCTACGTGTCCGCTCAAGTCGGTCGTCAAATCTGGCAAGCGCCGGATGTGATTAAGCAGTTAATCGCAAAGGGCGCCCTTGCCAATACAGTCTTGATTAACCTTGGGACGAACAGTCCGATGACTAATCAACAGATCAACGACGTGATGAAGTTGATTGGCAAGAAACGGCAAGTATTTTGGATTAACACCCATGTGCCAACCCGGAATTGGGAATCACAGGTGAATGCAACCATCAACCGCGCCGCTAAGCGGTACAAGAATCTGACGGTTGTTGACTGGCATGGTTTGAGCCAAAACAGCCCGTCGTGGTTCTACGGTGATCACGTTCACCCGAATCCGACTGGGAACAAGCAGTTTGCTAAACTCGTGGCACAGGCGGTTTTAAAAGCCGACTAAGTCGATGATTTAAGGCGTTACCGGATTTTCGGTAACGCCTTTTTTATACGGTGAAAATAAAAATGCAGATTTCCCCAACCGACTTGGAGGGGATGTTACCATAGCAATGCGTCAAAGTAACTCAGCTACTGGGTGATGCCCGTGGTGCCAACGATCGGGGAAGGTTGGTTGGACCATGGTTCGGCATCGCCGCTAGTTAACGGGGAGTTGCTGAATGATAGGACTACGGCGCAACTGGGCCTTGCCAATACGGTGAGGCCTTTTGACGTTGTACACACTTTCTGGTGTTTTGTGGTTGGCGCTCGCTCAAATTGCGGGGTAGACTGAAATTAGGCAGTGGCTTACTGATAACTTGGGGTGACAAACGATTATTCTCAAATATTGGAGTTGATCGGTATGATTAAGAAAACATTGGGCTGGCTAGCATTAGGGGCCGCCCTAGGATTCGGGGGATTAGCCGCTAATCAAACGGCCTCCGCCGCAACGTGGCACGCTGGGACCCCGAGCCTAATTCGACACCAAACGATGCAGTTTAAGGAAGACGGCGGTGTTGACACCATCACCGCCACGGCAAACACGATCACGTACAAAACGCCTTATCGCCGGTTGTATTCAACCCATGCAAAGTTCGCGGTTAGCGGTCAGACGACCGTGGTGAAGTGCAAATCGGGTGGCTATACCCGATACTTTAAGTTCAAAAAAGTTGGCACCACTACGTACAATTTTCAATTTGGCGAGTGGTACCTCAATGGTCGGGTTTATTATGATAACGCGAACCCGTTTACGGTGGTCTAGTTGACCATTCTGAAAACTGTGATGCCATGATAAAGGGCTGGCTCATTAGAATCTTTGGATTCCGGTGAGCCAGCCTTTTTGCCTTTTATTAATAACGGATCTCGGCGAATGTAAACGGTTGATATTTTTGATTCGAGGTATTAGAGTACAGACGTGAAAATCAGATGACGGAATGGGGTTGGTCGTAATTGGAAGGAATCCTGACAGTTTTTACGGTGTTATTTCTGACATTAATTATGGTCTCTTTCCTGTGGCCGACTGTTTTTAATATGACTTGGCAAAAGGTTTTCTGGATAATTCTTGGTGGTGGCATAGCTATTGCAATCGCCGGGATCTATCAATTTTTTCGTCACGAAAAGTGATAGCTGCTTTTAACCGGTCCTTCTAACAGTGCTCACCTTTAAACTTGAGCGCCGCTATGGGGGACCTTTTTAATTTAATCCCCGGTCTCAAAGACGCCTCCGCAAGCAATTAACGCTCGTTTTTCGTGCGGGACAAAAAAAGCGGTGACGCCGGCCGTTAGTTGGTCGGGTCACCGCTACGCATTATAATCGCTTCTGGGTTAATTAATGATTAATCGGTTCGTAAGGGTGGTCCTTAAGCAGTTGGCTATAAAACGTAATATCGTGCGTGGCTTCGGCTAAGCGGTTCGCAAAGTGGGCGCTGTTGGGGTGGTCCTTTAAGGTCCCGTCAGCGGCAAAGTTGTCACCAGCGTTCCACAGTAGCACGGGCGTCGGCAGGACAATCATCTGGAGCATCTGTAAAATACCCACCATGTTTGCTGCGGCTAACATCCCACCATCACTGTAAGAAGAATAGGTGACGATCTGAACGGGCTTGTGGTCGGTTTCGGGACCCACGTAGTCGAGGGCGTTTTTAAAAGCCCCGGTTAAGGCGTGGTCGTATTCTGGCGACACGAAGACGAAACCATCCATTTTAGCCAGCGTTTCAAGCCAGCGGGATTCGTTTTCCTGCAAGTCTTGGATGCGTTGGCTCAGGGGCGTTTCGTCGTGGTGGTAGGGTGCAAGGGGAAAGTCCCGTAATTTGAGCCAGTGGTACGTCACATCAGCCGTATTGGGTGTCTGTTTTTGCCAGTAGTCTAAGATGGTTTCGCCCAGCGAACCGGCTCGGATCGAACCAAGTATAATTCCGATATTTAACATTTTAAAGCCTTCTTTATATATTAATGGAATAACATTTTAAGTATATCAGGCGTGTCAAATCGGGGCTCGACCGGCTTGGTCACCTTAAAATAACTCTAGCCGTGGCTGAACCAGCGCTTTTTGGACGACAAACTGGTGATGTTCGTTGATGTGGCCGTATAGCGCAATCTTATCACCTGGGTGGCCCTCGTACAAAAAGTTGAGGGCGTGTCGGGTCATGAAACAGTTCAGGACTTGCTCGTTGTATTGCACCTTAAACACGATGGCGGGTGGATCGTTGCGCACTAGCTTGGGCTCGTTGACGAGGGTCCCGTTCAAGCCGTAGTTATCAATGTTATTCATAGTCGCTGACCTCGTTGAAGACCGACCCTGCCCGGACAACCCGTGAAAGGGGGAGTCTGAGTTCACCGTGGGTCGTCGTCGCCAGGGTGAGTTGATCGTCGCGACACCCGGTGGCATACCCGTAGTAGGTCACAGGTAGTTGATCGGGCAGTTCGAGTTGAACCTTCAATAATTCGCCGTACTTCATCGCTTCTTCGATGCTTGCTTGAACCGTCATTGGCAATCCCTCCAACTGAATTAATAAGTTAAACTCATTATACGAACAAATGTTCGATTATTCAAGAAGAAAATTTAGATTCCTTGTGAACCGCGATTAAATCACGATTGTGAGAGGGGTGACGGTTCTGATGATTGAGCTGGTGAGCAGTCAAAGCCAAAATTGAGCAAGCTAAACGCTTTCAATGCCTTAAGGACGCCCTTATACTACAGTTACAATCTAGAAAGGATGTGTTACTTATGACTAGTTTAGCACCTCGTGATCCGCAAAAGGATGAATTACTGAGCCCGGATAACAGCGCTTTTTTATTGATCGATTACCAACCAACGCAAATCGACTCAATCAATTCAATGGACCGGTTCCAGCTGATTCAAAACATTTCGGCCGTGACGAAACTCATGCAGGCCTACAAGGTTCCCATCGTCTTATCGACCGTTAACGTCGCAACCGGTCGTAACAAGGAAACGGTGCCGCAACTTAAGAATCTGTTACCAGACCAGAAGAGCTATGACCGGACGTCCATTAATGCCTGGGAAGATAAAGAATTTAACGATGCCGTTAAAGCCTTGAAACGGCCAAACTTAATCATTGCGGCCCTTTGGACGGAAGCTTGTCTGACGTTTCCAACGCTTGACGCAATTGGTGAAGGCTACAATGTCTATCCCGTTGTTGATGCGGTGGGTGGCACGAGTGTGACGGCTCATAAGACGGCCTTACGGCGGGTTGAACAAGCCGGCGCCCACCTGACGACGTTTGCTCAATTGGCCTGCGAATTCCAGCGTGATTGGAACCGGATTGACACTGTCCCAGCCTTTGTTAAGAGCTTGGTTGATACTGGGATTTTCCTCTCGTTATAAAGGAGACGTAAAATGACAGCAATAAAAAGTGAACTGGACGTTTTATACAACTCAGATGAGGGATTAAAGGCCGATGTGTACTACGATGCCGACCTTGAGGACTACGCTGGCGCCGTTATCGATATTCACGGTGGCGGCTGGTTTCGCGGGGATAAGGCTAAGGATGCGGATTGGGCGCAACGATTAGCTGGCGAGGGGTACTACGTGTTTGTGCCAAATTACCGGTACGCCCCAGCCGCCCATTTTCCGGCCCCGTTGAACGATATGGAGGCCCTGTACTACTGGCTCACAACGTCGGACTATCCGTTTGATCACGACCACATTGGCGTGGTGGGATCTTCAGCCGGGGGCAACATGGCGGTTGAAATGGGGATTCGGTACGGCTTACCAGTGGTCTCACTTTCCGGGATTTTAGACATCGACCACTGGTTGGCTGACCACCAAGACGTTGTCCCCCAAGAGGGCGATACGAGTCAGTTCAATAGCACCGCAAGCAGTGACATTAACCAGACAGGTGCCAATGATGCTTTTTATAAGTGGTTTGTGTTGAATTACTTTGATGATAAGACCACCGAGTTTGAATCGGGCACGCCTTACCACCGGGTTTCAGATAAAACTGGTCCCATGTACTTAGCGAACTCGATGAATGAATTTGTGCCAACCAGTGGTGTCTTTCAACTGGCCCAAACGTTGGTGGATCACGGTATTCCGGTGACAACGCGCTTCCTAACGGGGACCCGGCATGCGAAAGGGTATCTGGATGATGTTTACGACGAAACCGTCTTATTCTTACGGCAAACAATGTAACGGGGGAGGAATTCAGAAATGTTAGATGTTAAGGGTTCCATTGATAATTTAAGTACCACGGTGACGCGCCACTTTGCCCACATTAAGAACCAACACGAATTTATTCGGGCTTGGGCCGTGCAGTTCGAACTGGCCTACACGGATTTTCGGGTGATTGAAATGGCCCTGCAGTTAAGCGGTGACGCGCAGCATCCGCTGTTAGTAGAATTTGCGGCCGCCTATGACGCCGTGTACAAGTACGAGTACGCTTTTGCCGGCGGTGGCCTGGAGGGCTTCAACCAGCAGTTTGGCAATCAAATCGACGATTACGAAAAGGCCAAGGATCACTTGTTAGAGGTGATTGAAAAGGTGAAAGCCGTCGATTAATTGGAGAGGTTCACGAAATGAGGCAGGGAGCCTCATTTTTTTTGTGCAAAATGACCAATCAGGTTCATACCAGATTGAAAGTAGCGGGAAAAAGGCGGGTGAAATGTGACAGTGACGCTTAAATGCGAGTGGCCTGTCACGAACTTTTAGGTTGAGGTCCGCTCCTTAATCGCGGTGGCGCGCGGGTAGCGAGAAGAATCGACCCGCGGACAGGCCGGCAGAATTTGTCATAAACTTTAAGGCCCGCTTTAGCTGGCGTTAAGTTGTCATTAAGTTGGTCGCCGTATTCTAATAACATCAGCAAGGCAATCACTTGTTGATCAACGATCGAAAGGAGGCATGAGTCATGATTATCTTTAACGGTATTAAGGCGGGACTTTCCGCGGGTGCCAATACCGTTGCGAACATCTTCTCAGCCGACGCAAAGGTCATTCGTCAGGTTTTCCACTGAACTTAATTGGCCAACTAATAACTGATTTAACTTAAAGGAGAGATTACTTATGATGAAAAACATGTTAACTAAATTATCCGCTACTACTTTAACCTTAGCCACTCTTGGTGCCCCTGTGGTTGCCAACGCCGCTACAACACCGACTCACTCACAGTCTCAATCAACGACGAGCCGAACGATTAGTAAGACCGGGACGGCCACTCATACCCCAACGACGGCGCAACAGGGGACGACGGCTAAGGCCCCAACGGCAGCGAATACGAGTGTGACCACGCCAAAGCCAAATACCCAAGCGGTCACCGGTAAAGCACCTGCTGGGGCCAAGGTTACAATCAAGGATGCGCAGGGCCACGTTTTGGGCAGCACGACCGCTAACAGCCAAGGGACCTTTACCGCTAAATTAAACGATAAGCTCGACCCGCAACAAAAACTCCAGATTGCGGTGAAAAATGATGGTGTGACCAGAAAGTTGGCGCCAGTTGTTGCGGCGACTAAGCAGGCCACGACATTATCAGTCGACCGGGTCACGTCGAATTCGACTCGGGTTACTGGCCGAGCCACGGCCGGTGCAAAGGTGACGGTTCGAACTCAGAGCGGCCGAACTCTGGCTAGTGGTTACGCCACATCGAACGGCACGTTTAGCACAAAATTAACGCAAAAGGTGTCAACCGGCACCAAGTTAGACGTGACCGCGAGTCATTCCGGTTACACCACGGCCGTCCAAACGATGATGGTTCAATAGACCAGTGATCGTTATTGCCAAAGCCCCTTAGCAATAACCGCGGGCTTTGAAAGGACCGACTGATTTGGAACGGACCCTACGGACGTACCTAGCCATTATGACGGCGCTAGACCGATTCAGACGGGCCAACCAACCCTTTGACCGGCTGACCGTGGCCGGAGTCGCTCACGCCGCTGGTATTTCAAGGCAGACGATTTACCGACACTATAAAACGCTAACCACACCAATTTCGATTGCCTTACAGCAACGAATGCGTCAGTTTGAAGCGCGCACTGCCACGCCGTTTAAAAACTCTCAGCACTTTGTTGAGACGATTCTTGAGTTCTGGGTGCCGAACCGGGCTTTGTTAAAGCTGGTGGTGTGGGCCCAATTAGGGCCGCAGCTCGAAGCGGATGTTCGTAACTGGGTCGCGGGGCGACTAATCGGAACGGTGGCGCCATCTGAACGGCCGATTCTAGTCAACTACTACACCGAAGTGAGCCTCGGGCTGATTAAAGCCGGCCTTGCTGTCGGCGGACCGATTGCCCCTTTCATAGTCGAGCAAACACAGCTGTTTCAGCGGTTGACGGATAATGGGCGGGGTTTGATTAACCGGTCGTCGACCATCAATTAAACGTTCAATCAAAAACGTGATGCCGTTACTAGACATCACGTTTCTTTGTGTGACAATTTTCACGAGATGTTGCGATTGTTACGTGAAGCCTTTCGCCCAGGCAGTGGCTCTGTTAGACTAAACAGGAGGGTAGATGGTAGGAGGACATGATATGAAAATGGCTAGGAAACGGTTAGTTGCAGCACTAGCGGGTGCCGCGTTCGTCGCGGGTGTGCAACTCACAGTGGCGCCTCAGGCCGCCGAAGCAAAAGTAAAGGCAAAGTCGTCACAGTACGCGGTGTCAGTTGCTTTAAAACCAACCGACCAAGCGGGGATGGTTGACCAGGTTTACGCCACCGCCGATCCAACAAGTGACCAGTACCGCAAGTACTTAACGCCCAGAGACGTCGCCGATAAGTATGGCCGCTCCGGGAGTGACATCAATCAGTTTAAACGGTATTTTAAAAAATACCACGTTCAGGCTAATCCGTACGCGGGAAACTTGTTCTTAAAGGTCAAGGGATCATACGGCAACGTCAAGCGGGCCTTTCACGCCAAGCTGAGCAAGCACCGCACGGTTTACAAATTGCCTAGCGCGCTGAAACGCCAGGTGTCGTCGGTGATTGGGCTGGTCGGGACCCGCAAGGCGCTTTTGCAAGCTCAGGGGTTCAAACTCAAGACAAAGATTGATACTTCCGGGCAAACCCCGGCACTAACGGGTCAGAAGTCGACCTTTTCAGAAAAGTATGGTCCAGCCAAATTTGCGGATCAATACCAACTGGATAAGGTCTACGAGCGTCAGTTGACGGGGAAGGGCCAACGAATTGGCCTCGTCGCCGCCGCTGATTTTTATAAGTCAGACGTTCAAAAATACCTCAAACAAAATGGTCTGGCGACGGATGTCTCGCGGATTCATAAGATCTACCTGGGTTCCAAAAAGGCCAGTCAGTATACGATGTCGGTGGATGCGAGCATGCAGGCCGAGGTGACGCTGGATGTTGAACAGGCCGCCTCAGTCGCACCGGGTGCTGACGTTGACGTCTACATTTACCCGGAGGCTGACAAGGTCATGTCACCAGACATGTCGCTCCTGCATACTTTTAACGCCGCCATTAGCGATAATTTAGACAAACAACTTTCCACCAGCATCGCGATGGGTAACGAGGTCACGGGTCTGGGCAGCGACTTAAGTGAAACCAAGCAACAGTATAGCGCCGCTTATAACCAAGCCTTTGAACAAGCGGCATTGCAAGGCATCACGGTGTTCAACGCTAGCGGGGACAGTGGTCCATATAGTGCCGTGAGCGCAAAATTCAACCAAGATATGATGACGTCACCGTATGAAGTCTCGGTTGGGGGCACCACGTTGCCGTTTGAAAAGATTGAAAATGGCCATGTTGTCCACGTTAAAAAGGAACGCGCGTGGGGTAATATCTATAACATCAACCCACTAGCGAAGTTCCTGCGACAACCTTATCCAGCCGGTGGTGGCGGTTTTTCACGGTTGAATGCGACACCCCGCTATCAAGTCGGGGTGCCCGGGGTGAATACCTTTACCGCCATCAAGCATTTACAGTACAAGAAGAAGGGCGTCTTTAAACTGAGCCTCTTTGGTCATCGGTTTAAAATTCCACTGCCAGCCTACTTTAAGGTCATCAAAAATCCGCAACTCATTCACGGCACCGGCACGGGTCGGAACTTGCCGGATATCGCGGGCAATGCCGATCCAGACACCGGCTATGGGCTGTGCCTGACAGCGGCGCATAGTAAAAAGGAAAAGGGACAAACAGTCTGGCAGATTGCGGGTGGCACTAGCGCCACAGCACCGCAAATGGCAGCGGCCAGCGCTGTGATGAACAGCGGTTTGAGTCAGCCCGCGGGTTTCTGGAACCCCCAAATTTACAAGTACGCGCAAGCCTCTGATTCACCATTTACACCACTTAATGACACGTTTAACAACGATAATTTATACTATGCCGGGACGCCTGGAACGTTGTATAACCAAGCAACGGGGCTGGGTACCGTGAACTTTGACCAGCTGTATACGAAGTTTAAAGGGTAGTTAAAAAGGCCAACCAGTTTTTGAACTGATTGGCCTTTTTTGATGGCTGATTAATACCGTCCAGCAATAATCAACTTCTTGTTGGTGGATACATAGTCGCCGTTGCTGAGCTGGTAGCGAGTCGTTAAATGATGCCTTACTAGCTTAACCACCCGTAAGTGGGTGCCCTTCTTAAAGTGGGCCTTTTTCCCCGTCAGTGATTTTGTCCGATAAGCATTCAGACCATTTTTAGCCACAACGGTGATGACTTTGCCCTTAGCTAAGGTCCGGTAGTAGACGGGTTGCACAAAACTGGCTCTAGCGGTAATGTAGCCGGTCTTTCCCGCCGATTTCCAAGTGTGATTCACGTCTCGGACCTTGTAGCGCAAGCGGCCAGCAGAACTATAGCTGAAGCCGGTAACAACAAACATTGGACGATTGATCCGGCGTTGCTTATTGTAGTGAAGGCGTTTGGTCTTACTGGTAAACGTTGGGCTACTGTACAAGTTGATGGCTTTTACGGCGTACACGGCTTGGCCGCGGTATAACCCATTAACGGCTTCCGGTAGACCAGTTAAGCCACTGACTGGCGGTGCCGGATGCGTTGGGATTGGCACCATTGGAACGACCAGCTGTGGTAAGGAGACCTGGTTGCCGTTGATTTGGACGCCTCCCAGCCGTTGCCCGAGCTGCTGGGCTAGAGCGGTCTCGTCAACCATGTAGCCTTGGAGGCCAAACTGGGCGTTAACCTCATCAGTGAGCTTGTGGAACTGATCCGTGGTCAGGTTAGTCTTGCTGGCTTGGTTGTAAGCGTTGGTTGCATCGACCAGCGCGAGCTCGTGGTTCAGATACTGCGTCATCGTTTTGAGCCCTGACACCCAGTCAGCCTGAGCACCGTTCTGGTTAAGATAGTCGGTGTAGAGGTCCTGGAACGTTGCGTTGGTCAGCGTATTATCCATCGTTGTTAGCTGACCTGTTTTGTAGGTTTGGGCGGCGGCCCCGTCTTTAGCAATACCGACGGAAAATTGGCCGGTGACTTGCGTTGAATTTTTAGTTAAATGCAAGGTGAGCTTTGTTTCGACCTCACCATTTTCAGGTGTTTTGAACGTCGCTAGTTGCGCGAGCTGGGCGTTGAGACTGTCTTGGCTCAGATAGTAGCCATCAAAGCCCAGGCCTTCCCAGTTTCTTGTTGCAAGTTCTTTAAAAGCGTCAACCGTGAGCGCTGATTCACCTGGATTATTTGCATTGTAGAGATCGGTTGCCGTTTGTGCCGACGTTCGATTATTGACGTAATCAGAGATAGCGACTAACTGCTGGAGGGTCACCATGAGTCGATCGTCCGCTTGTTTAATTAAATCGAGATATGTTGTGCTCTGGAGGCCACTAGCCGGAATTTGGGGAACAGTCCCCGTTGCGCCATCCGATATTGGAATGGGGGTCTGATTGCCGGCTTGGGCATCGATTAAAAATTTAACCTGATACATAGACTCGGCAGCTTGAACCGTGTCCTTGGTACCGTTGATCGGTGGCGTTGAGGTGATGATGCCACCACCAATAAAAAGGGTCATCGCGAATAGGAGACTTAGTTTTAACGTCTTCTTCATAGAGGTTCCTCCTTGCCGTTATACACTGTCATAGTTTTGTCTTATATTCAGAATATCATGACGGTAAGGTCCAAGTCAGCTTTTCCGCTCAGTAAATATGGCCTCGGCGGCTTAATGATAAAAGCCACTGTCTGAACCGAACAAAGGTGATATGATAGAGTCAATGAAATTGTAAGCGGATACAACAATGGAGGGTGATTGTGATGACTGAAACGTATCAGGGTCAAGCAAAGGGGTTTCATGGGCCCATCAAAGCCAAGGTAGTGTTAGATGGCGATCGAATTGTTCAAGCTTCAGTAGATTATGAACCAGGGACGGTGGGCGGCTTAGGTCTCGACCGATTGGCTGACCGGGTGACTGAAGCCGGCAGCGTTGATGTGGACGCCATTGCTGGGGCCACGGTCAGTTCAATTGGCTTTTTGAACGCGGCGCAAAAAGCGGTTGCCGTTTCGAAAGGGGAGATGACGGCAGAACAGGCAACTGATCCGGCAACGCCAAGTCCCTTTCAAGCAGCCGATACCGTTGCGAGTGCGTCTATGAATACCAATACGGTTGTTCGCAATCCGTCTCCGGTTGTGAAGCCGATTGCCTACCACGATGGGTTTGACTTTGACGCCAGCTATGACATCGTGGTCGTTGGCTCAGGCGGTGCCGGCTTATCGGCCGCCGTTGAAGCTGCGCGCGCTGGTCTTTCGGTGTTCATTTCAGAAAAAGCGGGTGTTCCAGGTGGGACGACGAACTTTTCGGGTGGCGTCATGCAGGCGGCGGGGACAGATTATCAGAAGCAATTGACGGATAATCAGGATGATACCCCGGAAAAGCATGCGCGGATGTTGTTAGATGCCGGTTCAGATCTCGTTGACTCGGTATTGGTCAAAGACATTACCAAGCACGCGTCTGAAAATATTGACTGGCTGGCTGAGATGGGAATTAAATGGCAGTCGGTGTACGGCGCCAACCATTTGCCACTTGTTGAGGATCAGGACTTGGCCGATCGCATTCACGTCTATGATAACGGTAAGGGTGGCGGCGGTCAGATGGGCGATGGCATCGTGTTAACCCAAACGTTGTTAGCTGAAGCGCAAAAGGCGGGGGCTGTTTTAAGTCTGGATTCACCAACGGTGGCGCTTATTCAAGATACCCAAAAACGGCGAATTTACGGTGTTGCGGTAGACGTTGAAGGGACTCGGCAAAACATTGAAGCTACGCGCGGCGTAATATTGGCCACAGCGGGTATTGACCATAATCTGGAGCTTGCCAAAGCATTCAATCCGCAGCACTATGCAGATTTACAACGCCACGCGAACCGCTCAGCAAGTACGAATACCGGGGACGGTCTGTTCCTTGGAATGGCAAGCGATGCTGCCGTGACCGGAATGGGTGGCGTGATTGACTTAGAAGAAAAAACGGCCGTGGGTACGACTAATAAAGTGCCTGCGATGCCGATGATTTTTGTGAACGCGTTGGGTCAGCGGTTTGTCTGTGAAGATACGACTTACGGGTACTCATCACGAGCTGTTTTCCAACAGGAAGCGGCGTTGGGCAAACCCACCTATATGATCTTTGGTGAAGCAAATGCAAACGAGCCGGGCAGCCCATGGACGGCTGACCAGTTAGCAGCTGAGGTTGCAGCAGGCACATTGAGCAAAGCGGCGACACTAGCTGACCTGGCGGATAAAATTGGCCTCTCCGCTATCAACTTGGAAGCAACAGTGACTCGCTGGAATCAAGACGTGGCAAAGGGAACGGATGAGGCCTGGAACCGGAGAACCGGATTGAAGCCGATTGAAGGACCGTATTACGCCCACCGCAACCGACTGATGAACTTGGGTGCAATCGGCGGCCTGAGAATTAATCAGGACGGCCAGGTACTCGACACCCTAGGCTGGCCAATCAGAGGGTTGTACGCCGCAGGGTTAAATGCGGGCGGGTGGTTAGGCCCATTCTACCCAGGATCGGGCGTCGCAATTGCGGGCATCGTGCAGCAGGGCCGACGGGCGGCGCAGACGTTGATAAGGAAGAGAGTGTGAGCCAAGGCGATTAGACCGCGGAGTGTAAGCGGAATAGTCTGAAACTCCCGGGTTTGGAGTTTTTGGCTATTTCGGTTCCATAGTAGCAATCAGTGTCGCGGAGCACGTTTAAGGAAGAGAGTGTGACGGGACACGGGTTGATTGCGGAGTGGAAGCGAGAAACTCGGAAAATCCGGGGTTTGGATTTTGTGAGTTTTTCGGTTCCATAGTAGCAATCAGTGTCGCGGAGCACGTTTAAGGAAGAGAGTGTGACGGGACACGGGTTGATTGCGGAGTGGAAGCGGAATAGCCAGAAACTCCTGGGTTTGGAGTTTTTGGCTATTTCGGTTCCACAGTAGCAATCAGTGTCACGGAGCACGTTTAAAGTGTGAGCCCAAAAACAAGCTAATTTCTTGTAACCGTTTTCGAAACCGGCTAAACTGCTGTTGGATAGAGCGAAAGGTTTGTCTCAACGCGGACAAGGAGGGTTATCATGACACATATTAGTAATGTGACCGTTGCTGGTAGTGGTGTGTTAGGCAGTCAAATTGCGTACCAATCGGCCTATAGTGGCAAAAACGTCATCATTTACGATATTAATGATGAGGCGATTGCCAAGGCTAAGGACCGGATTAAAAGTTTGCGGTCGTTGTATAAAAAAGACCTTGATATTACGGATAGTCAGTTTGAAGCAGGACTGGAGCGGGTCCAATATTCGTCGGACTTAGCAACGGCAGTGGCCGATGCGGACTTAGTGATTGAAGCAATTCCGGAAAAACCAGAGATCAAACACGATTTTTACGCGCGATTGGCAGCGGTGGCGCCGGCGAAAACGATTTTTGCTAGCAATTCGTCGACCATGGTCCCTAGTTTGTTCATGGCTGAGACCGGCCGACCGGAGAAGTTTTTGAACCTGCACTTTGCAAACCAAGTTTGGCTGAACAATACGGCGGAGGTCATGGGCTCGCCGAAAACGGATCCGGCGGTTTATGATGAGATCGTTGCCTTTGCCCGGGAAATTGGGATGGTGCCGATTCAACTTAAAAAAGAGCAACCCGGTTATATTTTAAACTCGCTGTTGATTCCATTTTTAAACGCTGGTCAGACCTTGTGGGCCAAGGGAGTTGCCGATCCACAAACCATTGACAAGACATGGATGAAAGCAACCGGCGCACCTCAGGGGCCGTTTGCGATTCTAGACATTGTGGGCCTTCGGACAGCCTATAACATCGGGGCGACGCTATCTAACCAAAGCCACGATGAGACGCTTCAAACCGCAGTTAGCCGACTCAAGGAAATGATTGATGCCGGGAAACTGGGCCGTGAATCGGGTGAAGGGTTCTACACTTATCCCAATCCGGCGTATGAGGATCCGAAGTTTTTAGAGATGTAAATGAACCAAAAAAGGTCGCTGGGCGTTTCCGCTCAGCGACCTTTTAGTTAGGCGGTCTCGGTTAAGCAGCTGGATTTTGGGCAGCCATCGTTTCTTTACCGAGGATCAAAATTGCGGCGATTGCGATCAGAATGGCCGCGAAGAAAATCCCGAAGATAATGGTGATCGCCACGTGGGCTTGCAATAGAAGGCCGACCAGAAGTGGGCCGACAATGCCGCCAATTCGCCCGAAACCTGCAGCCAGGCCGGTACCAGTTCCCCGAACTTCAGCTGGGTACTGTTCCGGTGAGTAGGCGTAAAGGGCACCCCAAGCGCCAAGGTTGAAGAACGAGAGGAGGACGCCGAAAATCATGAGCATGACCAGCGACTGGGCGAGGCCAAAAAGGATGGCGGAAAATGCGGTCCCCGTGAGAAACACCACCAGCGTGAGCTTGCGGCCCCAACGCTCGATGGCCCAGGCGGCCGTGAAATAACCAGGTAACTGGGCTAACGTCATTAGTAAAACGTAGCCGAAGCTTTCTACGATGCTGTAGCCGCGCAAGACCATGACGCTTGGCAACCAGAGGAACATGCCGTAGTAGGAGAAAACGACCATGAACCAGACCGTCCATAGCATGAGGGTTGCTGAGAAGTAAGTGCCACTCCAAATGGTGCGAAGACGGGTGGTCAGACTTAATCTTTGTTGGGGCACTTGTGATGTGGTGCCCTTTAAGTGGATGCGCAAGACAATCGCGTAGACCGCCGTCAAACTCGTCATGGCAACGGCGACTCGCCAGCCAAATTGGGGAATGAGAAAGTAAGAAATGAGCGCGGACAGCAGCCAACCACCGGCCCAGAAACTTTCAAGGAGGACAACGGTTCGCCCACGGATGGTGGCTGGGGCCTTCTCTGAGACTAAAGTAGAAGCAACGGGTAGTTCACCACCCAGGCCGATTCCCACAATAAACCGGAGGCCGATAAAGACGATGTAACTACCTGCAAGGGCGGACAGCCCGTTAAAAATTGAAAAGATCAGGAGACTTGAAATCAAAATATTTTGACGTTGGAATCGGTCGGCTAAGGCGCCTAAAGCGACCGCGCCAACCGCCATTCCCAGTGAGCTGATACTCCCAATCAGCCCCACTTGGGCGCTAGTTAACTGCCATTCTTTGGCCAAAGCAGCCACCACAAAGGACAGCATCCCGACGTCCATCGCGTCAAAAAGCCAGGCAAAGCCAGCAGCAGCTAGTAATTTTCGATAACTTGGTTCAGTTTGCAAGTTCGTCACCTCATACAGGTGTCAAGACACCCTGTTTTAACTTAATATACGAGATTTCAGCTTAGTTTGCAATGGATAATTTAAAATGTGTCAAGACACATGGCCCCCCTCAATATTGTGATTAACATTGAGGGGGGTCATTAGTGGTTCACTCATATAGGTAGCCGGCCGTGCGTAGGGCCGTTTTAATCGCAGTTAAGGTGGCGCGATCGGGGGCTGAAATCTGGTGGGTGTGTACCCCATCCGTAAGCTCGGAGAGTAAGTGGCCGCCCAGTTCCTTGCGCTTTCGGTCGAAGGTTAAGACCTCGGCGCGGGTTGCAATGTGCAGCTCACCTTTCAATAAGCCATAAAGCGGATGTTCGATTTCAACGTTATCAACGACCCCGCCAGCGTCAACGATGAGGTTGAGCTCAGAAGTCGTGTCGTCGGGAAAATGCCGGACCACGACGGCCATTGTCGCCGCTGCGGTCGTTTCGTATTGGTAGCCGCGGGCCGTGGGGATGATGGCTTCACCCTTGGCCCGTAACAACGCGACATCACCGACAATCGTTTGGCGGCTGACGTTAAGTTGATGCGATAGGGTGGCGGCGGTGACGGGCTGCGAGGCCGCTAACAGCGTGTTTCTGATTTGTCGGCGGCGGGTTTCGTTATCCATGACACTCGTCCTTTCGTGATTAATCAATGGGCCATTGTTCCCAGTCGTAATCCCAGAGCAACGCCATGGTCCCGGCGCCGACGTGGACCCCAACGACTGGCCCAATATTACTTGTATCAATAGTCAAGTCAGGATAAGCCGCTTGAAGTTCGGCGCCCCATTTGACTTGGGTGGCCTTAGCGTCGGCATCAACGATCGTTAGGCGGAGCGGATAATTCGTTTTTTGATCCGCTTCGCTGAACCGCTTTTTCAGTGACGTCCAAGCCCGCTTCATAGTGCGCTCACGGTCAACGGCAACGATTTGGGCATTATCGTTAAACGTTAAGATGGGCTTGATTCGCAAAAGATTGCCAATGAAACTTGACGCGTTGGACAACCGGCCAGTCCGCACTAAGTGAGTGAGGTCGTCGACGACAAAGTAGGCGTCAATGGTCTCGCGGAACTTGGTGAGTTGGGCAATAATTTCTTCGGGTTCTTTGTCAGCCATCGCTAATCGGGCCGCGAGCGTCGCTAGGTTTGCTTCGCCAGCCGAGGCAATTTTTGAGTCAAACGGATAGACCTTGATATTATCCACAGCGGGTAAAAAGTTGACGAGGTTGTCGTAAAACGAGGTAATCCCGCTTGATAAGTGAATGCTGATGACGGCCTCATACCCCGCCTCAGCTAAGCGGTCGTAGGTTTCCTTCATTTGTTCAGGTGTAATCTGCGCGGTCGTCGGTAGTTCGGCGCTGGCAGCCATTCGCGTATAAAATTCTTCAGTTGTAATGTCCACGTTATCTAGGAAAGTTTGCCGGCCAAAAATAACCGTAATTGGAACGACAGTTATTCCCCATTTCTTGGCCTCTGCGGCGTCCAGATAACTGGCTGAGTCCGTGACAATTGCTGTCTTGGTCATATGTGCCTCCCCGTAATTTTGAAGTTATTCTTCATTATACGAGTTCTTGTTAAAAATACTAGAATTAAAAAAACGGCACCTGGTGGGCGCCGTTCGTAGCAAACGAATTACTTAGTAGTGGTTGTTGTCGTGGCTGCTGAAGCATCAGTAGCAGTCCCCGTTGACTTGCCTAAGCCTGAAATCAAGGCTTGAACAACGGCGTATGGCTTTGTTAACCATGCACCAACTGTTAATAAGCTACCCAAAGTAAGGTTTGTGATACCAGATAAAAATAACCCCATTGTTGTTTCCTCCCATTTATCAAAAACTTGTAGACAACGTCTACCCTATAAACATATCACATTTTGGCGGTTTTTAGTTTAAAAGTCGATTACGAGTTTGGAAAAATGTGACATTTCAAGGATTGGCGACCATCATATGTCCGAGGTGAGTAATGACCATTCGTTTTCATCATGAAAACCGTCAGCTAGCCGCTCACCGTCCCGATGGGTGCCATCCAGATGAAAGCCGGCGCGTTTGGCGACCGCGTTACTCTCAACGTTGTCTGTGGCCGCCCGGATGATCACCTTATTGAGACCAGCCTCAGCGAACCCGAGTTGGCTAAAGCCTAAAACGGCGCGGTGCATGATGCCCTGGCCACGAAATGGGGCACCGAGCCAGTAGCCGATGTCAGCGCTGGCATTATTGTAAAAATGGTTAAAGGAAATCATCCCAGCGGGCTGGTAGTCCACCCAAATGACGGTGTTGAGGGACTCGTTATGCCCGAAATGTTCATTGAAGGTAACCAGTGAGTCCTGTTCGTCAGTGACCGTTTGAATCTCGGCAACCCAGGGGAGAAAGCGCCCAATCGTTGCCCGGTCTGCATCAAGTAGCGCAAATAGGGCAGGGCCGTCGGATTGAGGTCGGGGAATCGCCAACTGAATCTGATCGTCAATCATATAACTAAACATGAAAAACACCTCTCTTTGTATAGGTAGTTTACGCCAAAATAGTGCGACAAAAAAGCCACTGAGTCGAGTTGAACTCAGCGGCTTCTTATATAGTCGATTACTTTTGGTTAGCTGGAACCGGATCAGTGGCTACGAGTCCACCTGCAACATTATCAAGATTTGGTTTGGCTGTCTTGACGATCAGTTGTTCGTTGGTGAAGGCCAATGCCCCGATGTGGCTCATTTCACGGCCATAGCCGGAGAGCTTTACCCCACCAAATGGCAGTTCTGGTAACGTCACCATGAAGTTGTTAACAAAGACCATACCAGTTTCAATCTGGGCGGCAACTTCGGCACCGTGATCTTCATCACCGGCAAAGACAATCCCCCCGAGGCCGTATGGGTTATCGTTAGCAAGCTCGATGGCTTCGGCTTCTGAATGAACCTTGTAGACGGCTGCGATTGGACCAAACATCTCTTCCGCATAAGCCGGATTATTTTTATCAATATCCGTTAAGATGGTTGGCATGAAGAATTGGCCTGGTAAGTCGATTGGCTCGTTACCATAAGCAACGTTGGCCCCCGCCTTGATGGCTTCATCAAGTTGTTTTTGCAATTTTTCCTTAGCCCGCTTAGTATTCATTGGTGCCAAGGACGTGTTAGGGTCTAACGGGTCACCAGGGACGACTTTGCTGAACTTGTCCTTTAAGGCCTCAACAAATTGGTCATAAACGTTATCCATGACGATGAATCGCTTGGATGACGTGCAAACTTGACCGGTGTTGTAGAGCCGGGCCCGCCAAGCAATGTCGATGACGTCGTCCATGTTAGCATCGCCGAGCACAACGAACGGGTCCATCCCGCCAAGTTCCATCGTGTTCTTCTTCAGATTTTTTCCGGCCGCTTCGGCGACTGCGGTCCCGCCACGTTCGGAGCCAGTCAGGGCCACGCCTTGGACCCGCTTATCTTCGATGGCTTCGGTAACTTGGTCATAGGATAAGAACAGGTTGGTCAGGGCACCATCTGGGGCACCAGCAGCTTTGACAATGTCTGCGAATAATTGGGCTGAGGCAGGCGTGTTGGCGGCGTGCTTCAAGATCATGGGATTGCCGACCATGAAGTTGGGTGCAAACACCCGCATAATTTGGTAGTACGGGAAGTTCCAAGGTTCAACCATCATGACGATGCCGGTTGCTTGATGGTGAATCTCAGCCGCCCCGGTTGCAATGGTGTCGACAACTTCTGGTTTCAACAGGTCCTCGCCATGATCAGCAAACCAGTCTGCGATGATGGCACAAAGTTCCACCTCGCCCTCGGATTCTCGAAGCAACTTCCCCATGTCAATCGTACAAGTCCGGGCTAGTTCATCAGAGTAGTCGCGTAACTTGGCGGCCACGTTATGGAGAATTTTGGCTCGCTCAGCAATGGGCTGCTTTTTGGTTCGCTGATAAAGGGCGTGACCGGTTGTTAGTGCTTCTTGTAAGGCTTCGTCGGTCGCGTAAGGATACTCCTTCACGACTTCGTTGTTATAAGGATTAATCGTAGCATATGACATATTTTGCCTCCTATAGGTGACTGTTGCATTAACAGATTTTAATAAGACTACGGAACTAGGAGGACTAACCTCCATGTCTAAATGATAGCGCATTCTTGAATTGGTTACAATACCCTTGTTTGTGATAAAAACAGCAATCTATAGGACTTTATGAGCAAGTTTCACAAGCTAAATTATAAATTGGTATAGGTTATCGTAATTAACTTGATACTCAATCAGTCGTTATTGAAGATTACCTCGTTTATATTATTATGTGGTGAACGCAATTTGTAATATTACATTTATTTGGAAACATAGTTTAAGGTTTGTAATAATTTGACTTAAATGTTACCCTTATTCTGGTGTTAGAAGAACACCGTGGTTCATGTTTGGGGAGCCGAATACTTAACAAGGAAGTGTATCCTTATGAATAAAGGGTTAAAGAAATCACTATATTTTGGGTTAGCAGCCGTTTCATTTTTAGGCGCTGCTGGCTTTGCATCATCTAATGCAAGTGCTAAGACGTACGCTCGCGTGACGTCTAACCGGTTAATGACATCAGAACCTGGCCAACGAAACGTGGTCACTAATGGGACTAACGCGCTTTACACGAAGGCTGGAACGTTACGTGGGGCCCGCGTGGTTGCTTCAAAGTCAACGTTAGCTCAATTGGGTAACTCAAAGAGCTCACAAAAGTACTTCCGGGCTTACCGGGTTGCAACAACTAACCGCGGTTCTGTTTACTACAAGGTTGTGTCATTTGACCAACAATACCGTGGCTGGATTTACGGTGGCACCTCAACAGCTGCATTTGGCGGTGGCATCACCACTACCGACACGATGACCAGCGCTGCGCTACCATCATCAACGACTGGCTACAGCTTAGTGGACATCAACAAGAACACGCTGTGGGAATCACCAAAGTGGAGCCAATACCTGGCAAAGCAATCTGACATGAGTGGCTACAAGGCTGGCGATACCTTTAAGATTATCGGTGCCGCTACGAAATCTCGTGAAGGCTGGTTATACTACCAAGTTGTTGACGAAAACAACGCTAATGTTACGGGTTGGGTCTTTGTGGATGGGTTGAAGCAAACAGTTGAAAATGGTGTTGTCAACATCAACTACGTAACTTCAGCCGGTACCTCTGTTGGGACAGCTAAGTGGACTATCGGGGCCTCTGATTTAAAGAGTGGTGCAACCGCTACGGCCGGTGCTAAATTAGTCGATATTTTGAACACGACAAATTCATTAACGACTGCCGCAGCAACCAACGCACCTAAGGGTTATACGATTGACACTAGTGCTAACCTGACTAACCTTGCAACATTAGCAGTTGGTGGCACTTACACGGTTCAAGTTAAGGCTGCTACAACAGCAACTTCAAAATTTGACTACTATATCAAGAGTGGAAGCGGCAACTACTCAGTTGCTCCTGAAAGTTCATTCGATCAATCGACTAAGACCGCTATTGCAAATGCCGACAAGTCAGCCTTCACTGGTGACGCTGGTAAAACCATTAGTACGTCAGTCTACAATGCTGCACCATTTACTGCTGGAACTGGTATGAACACGATCACTGTTGGTGGTAAGACTTACACCTTCAACTTAACGGATACGCTTCACGCAAACTCAAACACAACGTTTGGTAATACTGTTCACCTATACTACTCTGCTAGCTAAGCATTATTTAAGCTCATTGGCCACCGTAATTTCTAAAATTACGGTGGTTTTTTGCGTACATGGCATAAAAATCAGACACTTTTCACTCATTTTCCCGACTTTTGCTCATCTGTGGTATAAAAATTGTCAGCAATAAGTAAGTTTGGTACGCTGAATCTAATGTAGATGACGCAATACTATCAGTTGAAGGGAGTAATCGTGATGAAGACTTACCAACTAGTATTAACGGCAGGCGCCATGCTGGCCATAGGAGGCACTGGGATGAAAACGGCTACCGCGAAAACGCCACAAAAGATTGTCTCAAACCGAACAATGACGACACCCGCAGCAACTCGAAACGTGGTACCGACTGGTCGCAATGCCTTATATTCTAAGGCAGGGTTTATGCGGTCGAAAAAAACGGTTGCTTCAATGGCAACCATGAAACGGCTAGCAAGCTCAACGAACTCAAGGGATTATTTCCGGGTTTACCAGATTGCCACGACTAACAAGGGGGCGGTCTATTACAAGATGGTTTCCTTTGATGGTAAGTACCGCGGCTGGGTGTATGGTGGTCGCACTGCCGGGAATTTCGCCGGCGGTCTAAAAACGGCCCAAACGACACAACAAGAATCGCTGCCACTTGTTTTGCGAGGTTATAGTCTGGGTGGCGGAGGCAATGATCTCTGGAATGCACCACAATGGACTCAGTATAAAGCGGCCAAGCGGAGTTGGGCAGGTTATAGAGCGGGCGACACGTTTGTGATTCGTGATGCCGTGACTAAAACTCGGGAGGGTAGCTTATATTATCTCGTGACGGATGAACGAGACAGTGCGGTTCACGGCTGGATTTACGCGGCTGGACTTGAGGCCCCCGCGGAAGCCCAACCTGAAATGCCAACGACGACGACCACCTATGTCACCGTGGTGTACAAAGATTCAGCAGGTCAGACCGTGGGGAGTTATCTCTGGAATATTCCCGAAGCGGATTTCCGGCCACAAGCTAATAAGGTGGCTGGTGCGCGGATGCAGGATGTTTTGAATACGACGGTCAGCCTCTGGGACGTGGCCAAGCAAAACGTCCCAGCCGGTCACACCTTTACTAGCAGTTCCACGCCGGAGGCTGAAAAAGTTGTCTTGGGTGGGACGTTCACAATTACTGTAAAGTGAATCAGACTGGTGAGTATTTGAGCTGGTAACAGTGTAAAAAACGGGTGAGAACCACAGTTGACCCGAAATTGTGTATGTTTGTTCGTGGGGGGATGTGCTATCTTTTCAGTAAGGGCTATCCCCAGCCCGGTTTTTTTCTCGGGTTCATGCAATTTTTGCGGGCGATGGGCTAATTTATGACCACATCACCCGTCAAGCAATTTGTCGCAAGACAATGACTTGCTTCCCCGAAGGTCGTCGCGAGACGATCTTTTTTAGATTTATCGCAATTTTTTAAGTTATACTTAAGCTAGAAATGCTTCGACGAAAAAGATTTCGATTTGGTGTCAATTATGTGTCATTTCCGGTGGTTGACGGGTGCTATGGTATGATATTGATGGATAGGATTGGATCATAGGAGGAATTGGAATGAGAAAGATTGGACGATTCGCCGTCGCGTTATTAGCGGCTGGTATGATTGGGACGGTCAGCCAGTCGATTGGCCAACCCGCAACGGCGCAAGCAGCCGCAAAAGTAAAGGTCGTTTGGAATAAAAAGACGGGCCAACAGACCCTCAAGGTTAAGTCTTCGGCTAAGGGGTACGTGTACACCAGTCGACTGAAGCACAAGGTGCTAAAGCTTTCCAACTATAAAAAGACGACCTTTTATTCAAGCCGCTCAGCGAAGCTAAAGGTGAACGGCTCAAACCGGCTTTACTACTATGTGACCAACTCAAGTAATAAAAAAGCCGGTTGGGTTTGGAACGGCTATTTAACACGGCAGTCATCTTCAAGTTCGTCAGCCGCCTCATCAAAGAAACCAACGCTTATTTCGATGAGCACTTTGCAGACGTTAATTGATACGGGAACGGATTTAGATCCGTCAGCACAAATTCTCAACCAACCGAGTGCATTTTATAAAACATACGAGAGTGTCCTAAAAAAGAACTTCAACATGAATGGGCAAATTTCTAACTTTACAAATCACCGGGCAAAAATCTACGTTGCTAAGAGCAACCTAACCAGCTACGTTCAGGATGCTATGGCCACCTGGAACAAGGCGCTTGGTCGGACGGTGTTCACGCTGGGCTCAGCGGCGGATCATAATATTACGCTGACGACCAAAGCCAGCAGCCAGTGGGATGGGTTGAACCAGGGCGACACCATCTACGTCAACTCAAAGGGGTTAAGTGACCCGAACTATACGAACACGGTTGCTGATACGCCGGAGATTCGGACGTTGTATGCGCAATACACAGCGGCCGTTGCCAACTATAAAGCCGCTTCAAGCATGTCAGACCGGGAATCTTACCGCTTAGAAGCCAATGCGTTGGCCGATAAAATGTCGGCTGCCCAAATTGCGGCTGCACCGACCGCTCGCCAGTACTGGGAAAACGTGATCACCCACGAGCTCGGTCATTCACTGGGGATCGATCACACCCCATATCTGATTGATGTGATGTATGCAGATGCTAGTTCCGACGGGTTCAGTGACGCGGTGGACGCTAAGTACGCGTGGAAGACGCCGAAAGACCCCGGATCAACTCGAAACGAAACCGGCCAGTTATCACCGCGAGACATTGACCGGGCCAAGCTTGGGTTTAAATTAGGATATTGGTAAGATCAACAATTTATATAAAAATGCCGCTATGTCAATAGCGGCATTTTTATTTAGCCAAATTCAGTCTAATGCCACCAATCAATAAAATCCTGGTAAGCATTGTGTTGTTCGGAAGTCGAAACCTTCACCATAATCAACTTTACGGTCTCGCCCAGCTTCACCGACCGCAGTGCTTTCACATTTTCAAGATTAGTCCGATCTAACTTGTAGTTGTGCGGAAACTGGGCCAAAACATCACTGCCTTCTGTCATCAAATCGTCATTTAACAGGTCAGTCACGTCTTGTCCGGGCGTCTTTGCGTGAGCGCTAGACCAAGGGCAGCTCCCCAAAAAATGCTGTTTACCCGTGTAAAACTTCAGCTGAACCTGATGCTGTGAAATCGCTTTTGATGACTGAAATTGCTGAACCGAATGGTGTGACTGTTTTGTGAAAATTAGGCTAAGACTAATGAGTACCGTAACCGTTAAGATGGCTAATATCAGAATCCGGCGCCTACCCGTGGAACGGTATACCAATTGGTCACCTCCTATGCATGAACCCCTTATGCATGATTAGTATCCCAAAAAAATATGGTGTAAAAGCGATAAATATGTGAAGAAAAGTTGAAAATACTTTGAAGGTTTTACGACTCTACCTTGAATAGACCGAAATGCTGTCTGGCCGGGGGAAATTAGGGGGTTTAATAGGTTATATAATCGGCTTTCTTCATATTTTAACTGGCATTAGAGAACCAATTAAATAACATAAAACAAAAGTCACACTTTGTTCCATTTTTGTACATATTTAGATGGTATCCTGAAGTTGTAGTAAAACTGTCGGTTTAAAAAGGAGTGGAGACGATGTTAAAGAAAGCGATGATTCAATTCATATCTGCGTTAACGTTGATTCTTGGAACCGTCTTTCCAAGTACATCGGCTTTAGCAACAACTTCGGTCGAACCAGTGGCCATCAATAGCGCGAGGCTTGTGACCTCAGATGATCAAGTTATTGGCGATCGGGTGAAGTCGGGCACCGATGCCAATTTACAGTTACAGGTGACCCTCTCCCCCCAGTCCGGTGATACTGACCGGGGGCGGGTTCAAATTTGGTTGCCTGAAGAACAGCTGAAAATAGTGACTGATAAGTTACCATTGGAGGTTGACGCAACGACGGGCGGCGGTACGGTTGAAATCCGGCGCAATCGGCAACAGAAGCTGAGTTTAAACTGGTTCAACGTGGAAAATACCGCGACATTTAGCGTAACGTTACCAGTTCAGTTAGGCACGCCAATGACTCGCTATGCGCTACCAGTGATGATTGGGGATGCGACAACTAGGCTATCACCACTAGAAATTCTAGCGGGTGACGCCAGCGAGGAAGCGATTCAGCAGCCCGTTGACGAAAACCGCTGGCCGAGCCGGGTTGTTGACCGGTTGGCCGCTAATGAACAGGCAGAAAAGACGGAGTCAGCGCAGGTTGGGGATGCTGAGACGGAAGCGGCAACTGCGCAGTCAACGGCCCAAAATGAGGCTCGAAAGAGTGCTCAAAACGCAAGTGACCAGTTAGCGGAAGCAACGAAAGCTAAAGCGGTTTTAAAGGCGCGACAGGGCGCTAGCGAAACCAACAGCCGGACGGCGAAAAATCGAGCAGTGCAAAATGGTGATTTGGCAACCGCCTTGGATGCCGGTGATTCATTCTTTGACAAAGTGACGTTAACCCCCAAGGGTGAAGCGGCGCAAGACATTACAAATGGCGGTGAGTTTGATGTTAGTCAACTTACCGGCGAGAGTTTTAAGTTAGATTATGCCTGGTCAACGGAGGCGTTAAAGAAAAAAATTGGCGACGGCTTGTCACTAAATGATTTCTATAAATTCAGGATTTACGGGGTTAATCATCTCGAACAAGAGGTTCAAAATGGTGAAATTAAGTCTGAATATGGAACAGTGGGTACCTATACCGTTTTAAACGGTGGCTCGGCATCACGACCGTATTTAGAAGTGACGATTACGTTTAGCGATGAACGCCCCCTCATCACGCCAGCTCATTTTACGATGTCCTTGGACATGTCCTATTACGGGGACGGCCCGATTATCGCGGAATTCCGAGACGAGGCAATTATTAATGTCGATCCATCTAAGGACGATAATATCGTTTCAAAACAGGGTCAGTTTGTCGGAGACCAGAAGATTAAATGGACGGTTACTTTGGATCAGAAAAAATGGGAAGATTTGTCCGGCCAGATGGATGGTTTTTCCTTAGTCGACCAGGTCGTATCCGGTAACCACAGTTTAGTGACACCAACAGATAATAAGATCCTGGTGAGAATGGGTGACAAGGATGTCAGCGAGTATTTCACGGCGAAGATTGAAAATGACAAGCTGGTGGTTGCTGCAAAAAAGGTGGCGGTCGGTGATGAAGAGGAACCGTCTTATCTGGAGGTCACGGACAATCTTGAATTTACCATCTACACCGAATATCAAGAGGCCAATGACCAAGTACTCTTTAAGAATGCTGCCCAGGTTCAGCAGGACGGTGACCCAATTAGTAAAGAAGTTACGGCTTCCGTTTCTGCCTACGGGTTAGATAAGCAATTGTTAGATTATGCGCAATCCGAAGGGACGTATACTTGGCAGGTTGACGTGGATTTGGCGGGGTACGAAATTACCGAAGGCTTGCTCAGGACGTTGACCTTAACGGATACACTCAGAGGCCCGCAAGCGTTTGAGGCAGAGAAGCTTGACCTGAAAGTGGCGGTGGGGTCGTCGCAGGACTATACGAGCTTATTTAAGTCTGAAATTAATCCCGATAACGAGCGACAGCTCACGTTGACGATTGATCAAGGGCGTGAGTTAGATGAGCTGGTCGAAGCTTTGAAATCAAATCCGACACTGTCTTTGACGTTTAAATCGGTCGCCAAAACGGTTGATGGTGAAGGCGATTTAGACGCAATCGACAACGACATCACCGCGAAACTTGATACAATTTCGCAAAAGACGAGTGCTAACGTCACAGAGAAATTTTTAATTCAAAAGACCGGGACGTTTGACTATTCGGCTTCAGAGAATAAAGCCAAGGTCGAGTGGACGTTGACGATTCCCAGACATGATTTTGAGACGGTGGAGATTGTTGACTTATTGCCGACGGGCGTGACGAAAGACGGTGTGTCACAAGTATTAGTAAATGGAAACAAATATTCGGCACACGTTTTTGGGTACTCTGATGGCGATTATGATTCGAAAGAGCACAACTATCACTTCGTACCTGAAGCTGGTACGGACAAAGAACCCAATGCCATAAAGTTCACTTTGGATGAAAGCTACTCACCTGGTCCAGTGACCATCAAAATTGTAACCCGTCACGATTGGCCGGATGCGAATGCTGATGATCAGGTAGTGACTCACGTGAATAAGGTCTCAGCGAAGAGCACTTATAATTCGCGAGTTTTATGGGAAAAAGATGACGCCACCGTCTGGATTCCATCGCCAATTGCCCATAACGGATTTAAAGAGGGTAAGCTGAACCTAAGTGATGACCCTGATAAGACCAGTTCAGTGACGTGGACGGTTGGGTTTGGGACTCGTTGGAACACGGTATTTGGCGGGGAAGGAAATGTACAAGAGATTACGGTGGCTGAAAAATTGAACGATGGCACACCAAATTATTTAAGCTATTTGACGAGTCGGGATTTTACGCTTCATGAAGTGGAGGTGGGCCAGAACCATCAATTGGTGGTCAAGGACAATCCGATTCCAGAAGACGCCTACGACATCAGGATAGTTAAGGATGAGGAGGATGCCAACCTGGTTAAAATCACCATTCAGATGAAGGGCCCGACGAAGTACGATCGGTTGGCCTTGCGGTTTGATACACCCATTGACTGGAATGCTTGGCAGGTTGAAGAAGGCAAGACTCAGCCAGAAAAAGCCATCTTCAAGAATGCCGCAAAGGTCTCGTACAACGACCTTGACTTCAAAGAGGTTAAAGCCAGCCAAGAGGTGTCCTTGAACGGTTTGTACGCGAATAAAACCGCTGAGTGGAATGAGGAAAAGGGGCAAATAAATTGGAAAGTAATCCTGAACGCTCGCGGTGAAAAACACGAAAATGTGGTGATTAAAGATGCGTTAACAGGTAGTCACGAGTACGCGTTTTCCGAGGATAAATTCAATTTGTATACCGTGGACGTTACCCATGAGAGGCAGGGGAATAAGTACGTTCCGACAGTTGTCCCCAATAGTCAAAAACAGCTGACGAGAGGCGTCGATTACGATCTCGTTCCGGCAGCGGATGGTAAGTCGTTTACCATCCGAATGGCAAGTTTGACTAAACCAGTGTTACTACAGTATGCAACGATTAAAACGGCTGAATCGTCGAGCAATTCGGACTGGTATAGTAATGCAGTTGAAATGAAGTCTAATCTGTGGCGGATTCAAACGTCCTATACGGCTAATATTAGTTCGGAGGCCTTACTGTCGGAATTCTCGGCCAGATTCTTTAAGGTTGATGAAAAAAATCAACCTCAAACCGGGGCAAAGTTCCGGCTTGAACAATATGACGCGACGACCGGTGCTTGGAAAGTGGCCGAGAACCTCCTTCATGAGACGTATGATGACGTTGCGGTGACCCCTGAAGGATTCTTGGAATTTTACCACTTAGCTCAAGATCCGAAGTACCGGTTGGTTGAAGTGAACGCAAAAGCGGGTTATGACTCGAATATTGAACCGTTTGAGTTTACGTATGCGTCGTATGAAAAACTCGAGGAGTCAGAGCGAACCATTACCAACTATCCCATCGGGAAGACTGGCCACCTATTGATTCGCAAGACGGTGGCAGGCGACTTAGGCCTGAATGTTTTCACCTTTAAAATCCGGGCTGTGACGGGTAATGGTGAAGTTGATACAAGGTTTAATAACAGTTATCAGGTTGAAGGGTCCGCTAAAAAAGTCGTCTTCCACCACGGTGAAGCGACGGTGACCATTGAAGCGGGCGGGAAGTTAGAAGTGATTAATTTGCCAGTCTTGATTCCGGGCACCTCAGACAAGTGGCAGTACCAAGTTGAAGAAGTGAAGTCGACCGATGCGAACTACGAAACCACGGTGGCAGTCGATAACGAGCAGATGACAGTGGGTACCGAGTCATCCGTTATCACGTTGGATGACGACCAAACGCGCCACGTTTTCTTTAGAAATGCGAAACGGGCTGGGGACTTTGTCTTGACCAAGACAGTGGATGATCCGCGAAACGTGTTGACTGGCCAAACATTCAACTTTGAAGTGGCCGCCGCTGACAAGTTTGATTCGGAGAATACGACCTTTGACGGCACGATTTCTGGATCGGACGGTCAAACCCACTCACGTTTAAAGGTTCGACTGGTGACTGGTCAAATGCAATTTAAGATCGACGACAATGAGTGGAAAACGAGCCTTCAGTTGAAAGCCAATGAAAGCCTTAGTGTCGTTGGCCTGCCGCATTCGCTCCAATTATCGGCGACAGAATTAGGAGCCAGTCAGTATGACGTGATCAGTTCACCAAGTGGTGAGGCTAATGGTGACCGCTATACGACTAAACCGGTCTCGCTGGCTGACGGTAAAACCAGCGGAATTACCATCACCAATGCGCCACGGGTTGGTGACCTTGAACTGCATAAGACGGTGGTTAATGGTCGCGATCAGGATGAAACGCGAGACTTTAAGTTCCGGATTACGACTTCAGACGATCAGTTTGAGGGCACCTTCGATGTTGAAGGAAATACCAAACAAAAAGAGATAACTTTTGAAAACGGGGTTGCAACAGTGACGCTTGCACATGCTGAACACTTGAAAATCGTTAATCTGCCAAGCGAGATGCAGTTTACGATTGAAGAAGAAGCCCAGCATGGCTTTACGACCACTTGGAAAGACTTGGCTGGCGCGTCGGGTGACGGGGCTAAGGCAACTGTAACGATAAAGATGAACAAGACGGTTGGTGCTGCCTTTACCAACACTCGCGAGCCGGAAGGTAAACTTCGGATTGAGAAAGTGGGCCAGGGCAAGGTGAGTTCAGAAGAAACCTTTACCTTCGCGATTAAATCTAGTGATGATAGTTATGCTGGGAGTGTACCAGCACAGGTTTACACTAAGGGTGAGAGCCAAGCGGAATACACTTACAACGTAGCGTTTGTTAACGGCGAAGCTCTCGTTAATTTGACCGCTGGGCAAGTCATCATCCTCGACGAATTGCCACTTGCGAGTTACCAGGTCAGTGAAAACGATCCTGAAGTGGCGGGAATGACGACCACTTGGACAGCAAATCAGCAGGCCGGTTCGGGGCTAATCGCGGCTAATCTGCCGTTGGAAGCAAACCAACAGCTGAACGTTGTCTTCACCAATACGTTGTCAACCGGCGATTTCACGTTAACCAAAGTGGTGTCGGGGGCGGAGCCTGGCGATTTGAAACAAGACTTTAAGTTTAACCTGAAGCTGACGAAAAATGCTGACCGGATGCCTGACGGTCAGTATCATGCAACAATCAACGAAAAAAAAATGACGGTGACCTTCAAGAACGGTGAAGCCACTGTGCACTTGCAGCACGGGGAAACGCTGCACCTGACAGATTTACCGGCAGGCGTGGGCATCAGTGTCTCCGAGGCGACAGTGTCTGATATGACGCCGTACTGGTCACTGAACAACGGGGCATACAAGGCTTATGACGCAACTGAGTTACCTGAAATTGAAATTGGGCAAACCACTCAGCATTTGCGGTTCAAAAACGAGCGACATCAAACCGCTGAGTTACAGCTCAACAAAACGGTGACGGGACCAGTTGATGCTGATGAAGACTATGAATTTGTGGTGGAAGCCGCGGCCGACCTCGACGTGACCGGCCCGATTCTACTTGAACGAATTGACGCTGACGGTCAGGTGATTGAAGTTAACGCCAACCTAAAATTTGACGCGGGGAAATTGATGGTGACGGTCAAGGGTGGCCAAACAGTTCGCTTGAGCGGACTAACCCTTGGATCATACACCGTCCGGGAAACAGCGCCAACCATTGAACAGATGACAACTAAGTGGTCACTGAACGGTGGGGCATACGTGGACGGGCTGGCGACAAAAGCCATGGCACTTTCTGGTACGAGTTTGACCGATGTGCATTTTGTGAACGCGGTAGCGTCTGGTGAATTACAAGTTGAAAAAACGGTTGCCGGGGACTTATCCGAAACCGATCGGAACCGAGACTTCACCTTTGACATCACATTCTTGAATCATGACCTGGCCGTTGACACAACCCTGAATCGGCAGGTATCGGCGACCCATCACACGGCCAAGGGCGATCAGTCGGTCCAAGTAGCGGTTCATCAAGGGGTGGCGACGGTTCACCTGAAAGCAGATGAACGGCTAACCCTTCATCATCTGTTGCCACAACAGCGGGTCACGGTGACTGAGACTAACGGTGACGGTTTTGTGACGACCCATAAAGTGGGCTTGCAAGCCAGTGTTGCGGGAGCTAAGACGGGGGTTGTGACGATTCAGGATGGTCAAACGACCCGAATCGCCTTCACGAACACCCGTGAGACGACCCCAATCAACACGTGGTTAACGTTATCGAAGTCGGTGACAGGTGTCGTGAATGATGATCGGGCATTCAACTTTACAGTTCAGTTTACTGACGCGGATCAGCGGCCAGTGACGGGGCTTGTGCCTTACGTGAAAGTGTCTAGTTCAAGCCCGAGTGTCACTGGGCAACTGCACCTCGATGAACAAGGCCGAGCTTCCGTTGAATTAAAACACGGCGAGACGATCCGGTTCCAACTGTTGAACGGGACGAGCTACCATATTGAAGAAGCTGACTATTCAGCAGATGGTTATGTGACAAGCGTGGCGCAAGGGACAGGCACGGCTCGTGATACCCGCGTTGTATCGGGAACGGTGCATGATCAATGCACGTCTCAAAATACGGTGCACTACACGAATGCGTACCGCTTAACGGACCTACCAGAATCCCACGACCCAACAACGCCGGAATTAGCAGATTTGCCAAGTTTCGTTGGTGGTGGGGGAATGACGGGGACGACTGGAACCACCGGAGCGATGGGTGCAGCTGGCCCATCAGGGGTCACTGGAGCTTCGGGTACGGGGACGACGACTCCGGCAGGCACAACACCAGGCAAAGGCTTCCTGCCACAAACGGGCGAATTCTTAGCGGCCAACTGGCTTCTTGTTTTAGCCGGTTTTGGCGGATTGACGTTACTTGCGATGGCCTTGTGGGTGTCTCGCAAGCGGAATTAGTACCGAAGCGCAACCTTGAAACGACGAGCCTCAACATTTTGGCTCGTCGTTTTTTGCGTGGATTAGGTAAACAGAAGTCATTTGTTTACCTAATGGATTTAAGGTTTAGAGGGCGCTTTCATCTTGACCCAATTGCGATTAAAAAGTACCATTAACAATGGAAATGAAATTTATCAAAACGATTTACTAACTTTGCTGGGAGGCTCACATGAAATCACAAGATGAGTTAAAAAAAGAAGCTGGCTATCGCGCGGCTGACTTGGTTGAAGACGGCATGACCGTTGGGCTCGGAACGGGGAGTACCGTTCGTTACTTACTTGACGCCCTTGGCGAACGAATCAAAAAGGATGGCGTGCACTTTATTGGTGTGCCGACGTCTAAGCGGACTGCCGATTACGGCCGCGAGCTCGGAATGGAAATCAAATCATTGGACGATGTCGATCAAATCGACATTACCATTGATGGTGCGGACGAAGTGGACCCTGACCTAAACGGGATTAAGGGTGGTGGCGGTGCCCAAACCTGGGAAAAGTTAGTTGCAACGAATTCGAAGACCTGTGCTTGGATTGTTGATGAAAGTAAGGTTGTGGATCAACTAGGCAAGTTCCCACTACCTGTCGAGGTGCTCGCATACGGCCACAAACAACTGGTTAAGCGGATGGCTGATCTGGGCTATCGTCCAGAAGTTCGGTTGGTTGATGGCCAACCATTCGAAACAGATGAAGGTAACATTATTATTGACTTGCATTTAGACCAGATTGACGACCCATACGCATTAGCAGACAAGCTTAGCAACATGACCGGCGTTGTTGAGCATGGGTTGTTCCTCGATATGACCCAGACAGTGGTCATTGGTGGGCAAGATGGCACGAAACTAATGAACAAGTAGTCTATTTTCCTAGCTTTTTTTTAAAAAAATTTCTGATTGATCAAAAAAATTTGATTACAGAAATTTTTTTGTTTGAAAAAAGAGGGGTTAAATACACAACTTGCCTCAGTCTGTGAACGTTGATATACTGGGCTTATTAGGGAGATTGGCCAAATCAGTGGCATGGCGAAAAAATTGTGAAATTTAGTAAAATAATTGATGTAAAATTTGTTAATAACATTGGCTCGATTTTTGCATATTATCTCAGTTGAGAAGCGTCAAAGTACCCATCAGATTTTTGGCTTAAAAAGCGTGCCCGCCGAATGAGGGGGATAAAAATAAAAAAAATCGTGGTAAAAAATACCCGTTTTTACAGCCGTTTATTAGTTTTTGATGAAAAAAATTAGCGATTTTCTGGCCGGGTCTGGGGATGTTCCAAGAAATGTGACAGCTGATTGAAAGTGTATATTTGACGTAAAGTATGCATAAAAATAATTTTATTTAGTGAACATGTTGTTTATATTTGTATAAAGCTGAAGAACGAAGCAAACAAAGGACAAAAAACTGGTAATGTATTATTTGTTTTTCGGGAGCATTTTGTTATAATGAATTTGCGGATGGCGATGAACCAAACCGCGTCAAGTCATGACAGAAGAATAGTCGAATCTCAGAGAATACTCCGACGGTGGATTCACCCAGTTCACCCCTAGAATACTATCCAAAAGCATTGTATTTTCTCCCAAGGAGTACCTCAAATTAGGTTCGTTTATTCAGTCAATTGGAAGCCAGGCTGCCCCCCAGCAGTCTGGCTTCTTTCTTGTTTTACGGGCGTTTTAGCCGGTCGAAAAAAATTTTTGAATTTTAGCGGCTTTTTTGTTGTAACCGGTTACATGATATGGTATATTAAGGACGTGGAAGAGATGGGATTCAAACCCAGCGTTTCAATGAAGTAGCACCACTAAGATTATGATTTACACCCGTTTTGTAGATCCTTATTGGTACAACGAATTTAGAAACAAAGTGTTTGTTCTCAAGCTTAAAAAGCGTCATGTGTGATTCAAAGCACCACCGGATTTCTAACGAACACTAGCCCCTAAGTTTTTGTAACACCAAACAATTGAATAGCTTGTTTCAGCTTAGCGTTTCTGCTCAAAACGTGCGAATGCCTTAGATTTAGCAGCATCATCTTAGGAGTTACAAAGGGTTCGAATGTCATGTAGGCTGGGTTTATGCGATGACTCTAAGAAAAGTCTTTGGAGCGTAAAGAGTCGAAGTGATGAGATTCAGGTTGAAGTTCCAGTTTTAGAAAGTATCAGACTTACTGATTTGGTTAGCGGTGAATCGAAACGACGATCAGTACGATTACAGTGTTCACGGCAGCTGACTGAAAATGAAGATAATATGAGGCGATAGATTATTAAGTGTATGTTTACGAAACGGGTTCACGGGTTTAATCGCCGCGTCTCTTCCAAAGTGTCATAGGACTCAGGGATTGTAGCTTAACCACATCCCTTGAGTCCTATGTTTTTGTCTTGGGAACTTTGAACGCGTCACAAACGACTGATGACGTTTCAGTTTCCGGCTATTGTTGGTAACAAGTGTTTATTGCGAGAAGATTTTCTCAACTACACGAGACGGCAATCTCCTCCGAGGCGTATAATGAAGTTCCTTGGCAGGGGCAGAAGGCTAATAGTCTTCTCTTAAAGGATTTACCGTTGAAATCAACAGTGAGTCCTTTTTTTATCCTTGGTAGTGAAATTATGTTCACTTATAAATGAAATTTATATCATTTCCACGTCTCACTAGGGGTTGACGGAATTCTCGTTTTGACACTTATTTACACCGTTTTGGAAAAACGGTATCATAAACGACGAGGTCTTTCGTAGGTAGAAAGGCTTAGTTAAAAACGGAGGCGGATGACCAACTATGCCAGACCATATTGTGATCGTAGACCTGTTTGCTACTGGATTTGGCGAGGCGCCTGAGGCGAATCGTTACGATTCAGTCGGCGCAGATGGCCTAGGTCATACGGCTTCATCGGTACCTGAGTTTAGCGTGCCCACAATGCAACGTTGGGGACTAGGCAACGTCCGATTTAACCACCCCATTGCCGGAATAGAGCCGGTGGATTCAGCGTTAGGTTACTTTGGCCGCGTTCACGTCGAAACGACCAATTGGAACCAAGACACTGGGTTTGCGGAGCTCTGGCAGGGGGATGCTGATCGGACGTTACACCAGGTAAGTCAGTTTGCTTCGGTGCAACTTATCAGTGCAATGCCCGTTGATCGGATATCGTTTCCCGTTTTACTTGTGGATGACGACCGTGCCGGATTTGAGATGGTGCGAAGCGCTGATCAGAACGTGCAATACTTACGTCTTGGCTCGGGGTTAACCCATTCGCTAAGAGGCGACGTTGGCGGTTTTGCCACGTGGCTTGAGTGGGTGGATCACGAACTTGCAACGTTAAGTGAACAATTATCACCCGATGACTGGTTGATTGTGACATCATCCGTTGCAACCGATCCCACCCTTGGCCGTTTTACAAGAGAGTACGTGCCATTATTAATCGAGGTTAAAGGTCAGGGGACTGGTCAAGCACTCGGGATTCGCCGAACGTTAGCTGATGTTTCGGCTAGTATCATGGCCACCGTCACACCGTTGGTTCCAGCAATGGGCCACCCGTTTTTAACTGAGTTAGGGCTGGTTGATCATCACATGGATGGCGACTAGCGACTTTCAAATGCGTTTGTCTCAAAAACTAGAAAGAGGGTTTAATTGGATGTCGATGTACTTGCTCGTCAACATTTTAGGGATTATCGTTTATCTCGCAATCGCACTTCTATTCTCAAAGAAGAAGCGGGAAATCAACTGGAAATCCACTGGGATTGTGTTGGTTTTGAACCTTGTTATTGCATGGATCTTGACTAGCTTTTCTTGGGGCCGTGATGCAGTGCAAGCTGCTGCTGATGGTTTCAACTGGTTAGTTCAAGTGGCTTATACGGGGATCAACTTTGCATTGCCTAACTGGGTAACACCTGAGTTTGGCGGAACTGCCAAATCCATGAACTTCGTTACGAGTTCACTGTTACCAATTCTGTTGATTGTGCCATTGTTTGATATTTTGACCTACATTGGCTTCCTGCCATGGGTTATCAAATGGATTGGCCGTGGATTATCAGCAATCACGGGTCAACCAAAGTTCGAATCATTCTTCTCCGTTGAAATGATGTTTCTTGGTAACACGGAAGCGTTGGCCGTTTCACGGTTACAGATTCAATCAATGCGGGCAGAACGTAACGTTACGATTGCTCTGATGTCCATGTCATGTATTACGGCCTCCATCGTGGGTGCTTACACCCAAATGGTGCCAGGGAACTACGTCTTGACAGCGATTCCATTGAACATTTTAAACGCTATTATTATCACCAATATTTTGAACCCCGTTTCAGTTTCTAAAGAAGAAGATACCATCGCTAAGATGGGTGGCTCTACCGATAACGGTGCCGCTGAGGCTGATGGCCTTGAAGAGAATGGTAAAAAAGAACCATTCTTCTCATTCTTGGGTGATTCCATCTTGGGTGCGGGGCGTTTGATCTTGATTATTGCCGCTAACGTTATCGCATTCGTTGCCTTGGCAGCGTTGATTGATAAGGTTTTGGGCCTCTTCAACCCATGGCTATCACTAGAACACATTCTTGGGATTATCATGTTCCCATTTGCATGGTTAATGGGTCTGGATGTCGATCATGCCTTCCAGTTTGCCCAATATATGGGGACTAAGTTGGTCACAAACGAATTCGTTGTGATGGGTAAAATTGCCCCAACGATTCACGATGTTGCCAAGTACGGTGCTCACTATCAAGCCCAATTGACGGTCTTCTTAACGTCATTTGCTAACTTCAGTACGACTGGTATGATTATCGGGGCCTTCAAGGGCTTAGCCAACAAAGAATCAAACAACTTGATTTCAAAAAATGTTGGTTACATGCTATTGTCAGGGATCTTGGTTTCATTAATGTCTGCCGGGATCGTGGGTCTGTTCGTGTGGTAGAAAAAGTGGTGCGTGCGTCTGCGCGCTCACTTTACCGGGTGATTTGATGCTCGGTCGGCCACGTTAACATGGCACCTCATTATCTAAAGAATTTAACACCGCCTTAAATGGCACCTGACAACCCAGATCGCTTTGATCTGGGTTGTTTAGACGGGTGACCGAAAGTCGGAGGAAGACTCGGGTGGTTTAACCGCCTTGGTGTACTCTAAACGTGCTCCCCAAGGCAAACCGCTACTGTGGAAGCGAAAAACTCACAAAATCCAAACCCGGATTTTCCGAGTTTCCCGCTTCCACTCCGCGGTTTAACCGCCTTGGCTCACACTCTGACCTGAAACCCAACCAGCTGCTCTCGCCCCTGCTGGTTGCAATGCCCACCTCATTCCGTCGCGAGTTGGAAGGTTTTATCATGAATCAATTGGATCAAAAAAATAAATTGTCTCTGGCTCAAGTTTGGTCTCGTAAAGATCTTTTACGAAACGAAATTGTGGCTGGTTTGACCAGCTTTTTTGCTATTTCTTACATCATCATCGTTAACCCCCTAATTCTTAAAGACGCAGGTATTCCTAGCGACTTGAGTGTTTTTGCGACCATTTTCAGTTCCGTTATCGGTTGCTTCATTATGGGGTTCTATGCCAATGCACCTGTCGTTTTGACGCCTGGAATGGGGGTTAATGCCTTTTTCACCTACACGATTGTTGTGGGGATGGGGCTGTCTTGGCAGACGGCCATTGCGATTTCAATTATCGCCAGTGGGATCTATGCCGTTATTGCTCACACCAGGCTCAGCACCGTGTTGGCGACCGAAATTCCGAACTCGCTAAAAAGCGGCATCACGGCCGGCATTGGGATGTTCTTGGTTGAGATTGGCCTTCAAAAGGCCGGTCTGATTGTTGCTGGAAAGTCTTCGTTGATTGAACTTGGTCATTTAACGGCTCCCGGGCCCCTTCTGGCACTGTTTGGTCTCGTCTTGACCCTGGTGCTTTATATTCGTAACGTTAATGGTGGATTTTTGATTGGAATCATTGCAACCAGTGTCATTGGTGTCCTGCTAAAAATAAAGGACAGCGATAGTGTCACGGTTTCTTTGTTACGGCTGGTTGATTACCCGAAAATTATGTTTAAAGGCGATTTTTCACAGCTCATCAGTGTCCCGTTTATCCTGGCAACCTTTTCAATGACGATGATTTTAGTGTTTGAGTCGATGGGGCTTTTGCAGGGAATTTTGCCGGATAATCGGAAATTTAAAAAGTCGTTTCGGGCGAGTTCGATTTCGACCTTTATCTCCGGTTTCTTGGGCACAAGTCCGACCGTGGCTGCGGCCGAAAGCGCGTCGGGAATTGAATCTGGTGGCCGGACGGGCGTCATGGCGATCACGGCTGGGGTCATGTTTACGTTGTCGCTATTTTTTGTGCCACTTTTGAGTTACGTTCCTCAAGCCGCGATTGCCCCCGTTATCATTATTACGGGCGCTATCATGATGGAAGCTATCGGCAACATTGATATGCACGATTTTGCGGCCTGGTTCCCAGCGTTTTTGATTATTGTGTTGATTCCGCTGACCAACAGCATTTCGACGGGGTTAGCCTTTGGCTTTGTTTGTTACCCGATTTTGCGAGTGGCCTCCGGTGACGGTCGCAATTTACACCCCGCAATGTACGTATTGGGTGGTCTCTTTTTAGCTGATTTAGTGCTCAGCGCTATATTGTAATTGTGAATCCGTTTCCAATTTTGGCTAAATCAGGTATGATAAGAGATGAACAAATCTTTGTTTGGAGGAACTATCAATGACCACTAAGATAATTATGGACACAGACCCAGGAATTGACGACGCCGCGGCAATTACGATGGCGATTAACGACCCAAAGCTTGACTTGAAGTTAATCACAACGGTGGCGGGGAATGTGACAGTCGATAAAACGACGAAAAACGCTTTAAAGCTCGTTCGTTTCTTTAACTCGGATATTCCGGTTGCAGCTGGGGCGAAACAACCCTTAATCAAACCATTTGAAGACGCCGCTCGGATTCACGGCGAATCGGGGATGCCCGGCTACGTCTTCCCAGAAGACTTACCAACGCCGCTTGAAAAAAATGCGGTTGAGGCTTTACGAGATGAAATTATGGCCAGTGATGAAAAAATCACTTTGATACCGACTGGCTCGTACACTAACATTGCGTTGTTGTTCGCCCAGTACCCCGAAGTAAAGGACCATATTGAACGCATTGTTGCGATGGGTGGGACGCTTGGCAAAGGCAATATGACCTCTGCTGCTGAATTTAATGTCTTTACCGATCCTCACGCGGCTAAAATGATGTATCACTCAGGGGTTCCAATCGTGATGGTGGGTCTCGACATTACCATGAAGGCCTTGTTAACGCATGATAGCATCGAAACGTTACCAACGTTAAACGAGACCGGCAAGATGCTTCACGATATCATCATTAACGATGGTGATAATTCAGATAAGGGCATCGCCATGCACGACGTTAACACCATTTTCTACCTGCTTCATCCGGAAGCCATCACCACTGAAAAGATGTGGGTGGACGTTCAAACTGAAGGTCCGGCCATGGGCGAAACAGTCGGTGATATCCGCGGTGCTTACCACAATGGTAAGACGAACACGGCAGTTTGTGTGGACATTGATGCTGACGCTTTTAACAAGTGGTTTATTGAAGAAGTCAAAGCAATTCAAAATTAACCATCGAAAGCCGTCCAATTGGACGGCTTTTTTGATTGGGACGCATCCTCAGGAACCCGTTTCACATGGACCAATAATCTAGTATAATAACAGATAGACGGCACAGAAACTGAGATGCCCGTGATCGAATCTCGAATGGCTTATTCTATTGCGTAAGCTAGGCATTTAGGGTAAAGTAGAACGGTACGTGAAACATGAGTGTTTCACAGATTTTGATGGGAGAATCACATGAACGAAGGACAATTTATTTCGGCACTTGAAGCGCACGGTATCACATTAAATGAGCATCAACTCAAGCAATTTGATCAATACTTTGAATTGTTGGTGGAGACGAATAAGCACTTGAACTTAACCACGATTACCGAACGCGGGGACGTTTATTTAAAGCACTTTTTCGACTCAATCACACCGGCGTTTTTTGTGCCAGCTTTACAGCACGATGCGCTTACGCTGTGCGATGTCGGTGCGGGGGCGGGGTTCCCGTCAATTCCACTGAAGATTGTCTTTCCGCAACTTAAGGTCGCGATTGTGGATTCCTTAAATAAACGCATTAAGTTTTTAGAGACGCTGATTGCCAAACTGGGCTTAACAGACGTTTCGGTTCACCACGCGCGAGCTGAAGAGTTTGGTGGCAAACGTTCAGCATACCGGGAAGCCTTTGACGTTGTGACGGCCCGGGCGGTCGCTCGCATGAGCGTTTTGAGTGAGCTCTGCCTGCCACTAGTCAAGGTTGGCGGGCAATTTGTGGCGCTCAAAGCGGCCCAGGCTGAAAGTGATCTCGAACAGGGCCAAAAGGCCATTAAATTGTTAGGGGGCCACGTGACGTTAGACTCAGCTCTAACGTTGCCGGAATCCGGCGATCCACGACACATTGTGGTCATTGAAAAAAAACTAGCAACGCCGAAGCGTTATCCGCGCAAAGCGGGGACACCTAATAAGGAACCGCTCGGCGAAAGTTAGGTCATGGAGGGAAGATTTGCATGGCATTTTCATTATTCGGTAATAACAAAGAGCAAAAAGAGGACGCGATGCCGGTTAAGCAAAACGTTGTCATGGTTCCCGTATCAGCGATTATGCCTAACCGCTTCCAACCGCGGCAGGTATTTGATGAACGCCGGATTACGGAATTAGCGGAGACCATCAAGGAACACGGTTTGCTCCAACCCATTGTGTTACGGGAATACGAACCAGAACACTACGAGATTATTGCGGGTGAACGGCGGTTCCGCGCTGTTAATGAACTCAAGTGGGACACGGTGCCAGCCATCATTCAAAAGTTGAGTGATGACGAGACGGCGTCGCTAGCCCTGATTGAAAACCTCCAGCGTGAAGGGCTGTCTCCCATTGAAGAAGCGCAGGCTTACCAAGCTTTGATGAAGTTAAACCAGCTGACCCAAGCCCAACTTGCGGGCGAGGTGGGGAAGAGCCAGTCCTTTATTGCCAATAAGTTACGTTTACTGAAGCTGAGCCAGCCCGTTCAAGACGCGATGATGGCGCATGAAATTTCCGAACGCCATGGTCGAGCACTCTTAGCCGTGACGGATAAACAACAGGCCAAATTATTGAAACGGATTATGAGTGATCATTTGACGGTCAAGGATGCGGAACGGCTGATTCAGCGAATGAAGGTCAAGACCAAAAAGAAACCGACGACTCGGTCGGTGTCTGGGGACACCCGAGTCGCTGTCAACACGATTCGCCAATCGATTAAGATGGTGACAGATGCGGGATTACCGATTGAAGCGGAAGAGCAAAATGAATCGGACCGGTACCGAATCATCATCGACATTATGAAAAAAGAAAAGGAGTGACGACAACCAATGGCTATCATCATTGCGCTAGCAAACCAAAAAGGTGGCGTTGGCAAAACCACCACCGGTGTTAATTTGGGCGCCGGTTTAGCGAGCCTGAACAACCACGTATTAATCGTTGATATTGATGCGCAAGGAAATGCCACAAGTGGCGTTGGGGTGCAGAAATCGGCCATTGATAAGGACATTTATGATGTTTTAGTCAATGAAGAGCCCATTAAAAACGTCGTGATTCACACCCAACATGCTGGGTTGGACATCGCTCCTGCTACGATCCAACTGTCTGGTGCTGAGGTTGAGTTAACCTCACAAATTGCTCGAGAGACCCGTCTTCAAGAAGCTTTAAAGGCGGTTCGCGACGATTACGATTACATTTTAATTGACTGTCCGCCATCGTTGGGATTACTGACCATTAACGCTTTTACGGCTTGCGATTCCATCCTGATTCCGGTGCAGAGTGAATACTACGCATTGGAAGGATTAAGCCAGCTGTTGAACACGATTCAACTCGTTCGCAAACACTTCAATCCAGACCTCAGAATTGAAGGGGTATTGTTGACGATGTATGATGCTAGAACCAACCTCGGCCGTCAGGTTAATGAGGAAGTCAAAAAGTATTTCAAAGAAAAGGTCTACAACACCATTATTCCGCGAAATGTCCGACTGTCCGAAGCCCCAAGCCACGGGCTTCCAATCATTGATTATGACCCGAAGTCGACCGGTGCAAAAGTATATACGGACCTAGCAAAGGAAGTGGCAGCAGCTCATGGCAAGTAATAACAATAAAGGGCTAGGGCGCGGGATTGAAGCGCTCTTTTCCGACAATAGCGTCGATCCAGAAAAAGAGACCGTTGTTGATTTGAAGCTTGGCCAAATCCGACCAAACCCTTATCAACCACGCCAAAAATTTGACCAAGCCGCGCTGAAGGACCTTGCGAAGTCCATCAAAAAATCCGGGGTCTTCCAGCCCATCATCGTTCGGCAACCTGATCCCGAAGTTGCGCGGTATGAGATATTAGCCGGTGAACGTCGGTTCCGGGCGTCTAAAATGATTGAAAACGAAACGATTCCAGCCATTGTTCGAGAAGTGACTGAGAGTCAAATGATGGAAATCGCGGTTTTGGAAAACCTGCAACGGGAGGATTTGACCCCGTTGGAAGAAGCAGAAGCCTACGACATGTTGATGAGTAACTTGAATCTGACTCAGGCTCAGGTGTCGTCACGACTAGGTAAAAGCCGGCCCTACATCGCAAACTATTTGCGGTTGTTAGGGTTACCCAAGCAGGTGAAGGACTTACTACAAAAGAAAAAACTCTCGATGGGTCAGGCCCGGACGTTACTGTCATTAAAGGACCGTTCCAAGATCGTCAGTGTCGCTAATCGGGCAGCGGATGGTCAGATGACCGTTCGGGCGCTAGAAGACGTGGTCAACAAGTTGAATGGGCAAGCCAAGGCTAAGCCAACTCGCCAATCAACCAAGGCCAAGTCACCGTACCTGCGTGCCAGCGAAAACGTATTACAAGATAAGTTTGGCACCAGCGTTTCCATTAATGAATCAAAGAAGCCGGGTTACGGCAAGATTGAGATTGAATACTTGTCGGAGGACGACTTGAACCGGATATTGGAATTGCTGGACGTTCATTTGGATTAGTTCGTTAGAAAGGGTGGTTCGAATGTACGATTTACACGATATGGTAGAAATGAAAAAGGCACATCCGTGTGGAACAAACCGGTGGGAAATCATTCGCATGGGTGCCGACATCAAAATTAAGTGCACGGGGTGCGGTCACATTGTGATGATGAGCCGTCGCGACTTTGAAAAGCGCCTTAAAAAAGTCCTCGAGCATGCAAGTGAAGCAGAATAATTAAAGGAAGAGTGAGAGTGAATCATGGCATTAACTGCAGGAATCGTTGGGTTGCCAAACGTTGGTAAGTCGACTTTATTTAACGCAATCACCAAAGCGGGAGCGGAAATGGCGAACTATCCGTTTGCGACGATCGACCCAAACGTTGGGATGGTTGAAGTGCCAGACAAACGCTTAGATCGCATTCAAGAACTGATCCCAGCCAAGAAAGTGGTACCGACCACGTTTGAATTTACGGATATTGCCGGCATCGTTAAAGGGGCCAGCAAGGGTGAGGGTCTTGGTAACAAGTTCCTGGAAAATATTCGCCAAGTTGACGCCATCGTGCACGTTGTCCGAGCATTTGATGACGATAACATTACCCACGTTTCTGGTAAGGTTGATCCCGTGGATGATATCGAAACCATCAACCTCGAGCTTGGACTAGCTGACTTGGAAGCCGTTGATAAGCGGTTGGCCAAGGTTCAACGGGCTGCCAAGGGGAACGATAAGGAAGCCAAAGCTGAATTAGCGGTACTCGAAAAGATCAAGCCGGTGTTGGAGGCTGGTAAAAGCGTTCGAACCATCGAGTTTAATGAGGATGAACAGCCAATCGTTAAGGGCTTATTCTTGCTCACGAGCAAGCCTGTCCTGTACGTGGCCAACATTGCTGAGGATGACATGGCTGATCCGGAAAGCTCGAAGTACTTCAAAACAATTGAAGACTATGCGGCCCAAGAAGGGGCTGAGGCCATTGCGGTTGCGGCGGAAGCCGAGGAAGAAATCGCGCAATTAGACGATGCTGAAAAGGCGGACTTTCTAGAAGCTGAAGGCGTGGAAGAACCCGGGTTGAACCGGTTGATTCGGGCCTCATACTCACTGTTAGGCTTACAAACGTTCTTCACGGCCGGTGGTAAGGAAACCAAAGCTTGGACGTTTAGAGCTGGCACCAAAGCTCCCCAAGCAGCTGGGATCATTCATTCCGATTTTGAGCGGGGCTTTATCCGCGCAGAAGTGATGTCGTTTGAAGACTTAGACCAGTATGAATCGGAAGCGGCTGTTAAAGAAGCCGGTAAGTTGCGCGTGGAAGGTAAAGATTACACCATGGCCGACGGGGATATCGTAGAGTTTAGATTTAACGTCTAAGAGTGTGACAGAACCGAGTTGCTTGCGACGAATTAGGTGCAAGCCGGGTTTTGAAACACGTATTAACTGTGGCACATCCGAGAAATAAAAGCTAAGCCCTAGCACCCCAGAAAGGAGCACCACCCCATGAGTGAAAATAAGACGCAACCTCGCAACGCTGGTCATCAACAGCGTAACGCTGGCGTTAAGCAAGACCGTAACTCAGCGGTCAAAGAAGAGCGGTCAGCGTTTGACAATATTGGTTTAACAAAGCGCAACGCCGATTATATGTTTCGATTTAACCAGGCGTTACAAAACGTCACTAAACTAGATACCGACAAGAAGACTGAAATCGTTCAGGGTATGGTTGATGAACTGATTGAAGGCCAGAAGTCAGGGATGACGGCTAAGAGTCAGTATGGCGATATTAAGACCCGCATCGACGGTTTGGTCAACGGTCCTAAGCGACCAGTTGGCGCGGACGATCCATTTTGGCCGAGTGCCCTATACAACGGCCTGACTTTCTTCATGTTCTTCGGCGTCATGTTTGGCATTATGTACTTCTTTGCAAAAGGCAACCAAACCGGCCAACAGGTCGGTATTGTGTCGGTCCTGTTTAGTGCCATCATTGCTGGGATTGCATTACCAATGATTCCACGGGCATTTGACACGAAACGGCAACACCGGTTTAACATCTGGATTCGGATTTTATTTGCCCTGATTTTTGTTGTGATTTGGCTGGGACTCTTCTATGGCATGGCTTACCTACCATGGTGGATGAACCCGATCATTCCGGCATGGCTCCAGATTGCGCTAGGCGTGATTGCCGGTGGCGCAGCTTACCTTGTCCGTCGCAAGTGGAAATTAACGCAAGGGTTCTTCAGCACCCAGCCACGGCGCTAAACCCGAACACTTTAACTCATAATTTCAGTAATAGTCCATTATCCAGCTGGGGTAATGGGCTTTTTGCGTGTTCTTAATTCGAATCAAACCGGTTTCACGAACTTTTTTACTAACAATTCAATGAGAGTTGTTGCGTTTTATGAGTGAGGCTGGTATATTACGAAACAATACAAAAATTAAATAAGGGAGCGCTATATTTCATGACAACTAATTGGGAAACAAAGTTCACAAAACAGGGTCTTACTTTTGATGATGTCTTGTTGATTCCGGCCGAAAGTCACGTATTACCGAACGATGTGGATTTGAAGGTGCAATTAGCTGATAATTTGAAATTAAACGTTCCATTTCTCAGTGCCAGCATGGACACGGTGACGGAGGCCAACATGGCCATTGCGATGGCGCAAAATGGTGGGTTGGGTGTCATTCATAAAAACATGGCAATTGAGGCGCAAGCTGCCGAGGTGACCAAGGTCAAAGCGGTGGCTGGCGATGCCGCCCACCCGCTTGCTGCGGTTGACACCCAAGGCCGTTTATTGACGGCTGCGGCGGTTGGGGTTACTTCTGATACGTTTGACCGAGCCCAAGCATTGTTAGATGCAGGTGTCGATGCCATCATTATTGATACGGCCCACGGTCACTCAGCCGGTGTGTTACGCAAGGTTGCCGAAATTCGGGAGACGTATCCTGACGCAACGTTGATTGCTGGTAACGTGGCGACGGGTGCCGGCACCCGGGCTCTGTTTGAAGCTGGGGTCGACGTCGTTAAGGTCGGTATTGGTCCCGGTTCAATCTGCACGACCCGCGTGGTTGCCGGGGTTGGCGTACCACAGTTGACGGCGATTTACGATGCGGCCGAAGTGGCCCAAGAATTTAAGAAACCGATTATCGCAGATGGTGGTATTAAGTACTCTGGCGATATTGTTAAAGCCTTGGCAGCCGGTGGTAACGCTGTGATGCTGGGCTCAATGCTATCTGGGACGGATGAAGCGCCGGGTGAAATCTTCGAAGAAGATGGCGAGAAGTTCAAGAGCTATCGTGGGATGGGATCGATTGCCGCCATGGAACATGGTTCGGCTGATCGTTACTTCCAAGGTGGTGTCAACGAAGCCAACAAGCTTGTTCCGGAAGGGATCGAAGCCCGTGTGGCCTATAAGGGCAGTGTGAGTGACATTTTGTTCCAAATGGTCGGTGGCCTCCGTTCTGGAATGGGTTATACAGGTTCCGCAACCGTGCAGGAGCTGATTGATAACGCTCAGTTTGTTCGGATTTCCAGCGCTGGGTTGGTTGAATCACATCCGCACGATGTCCAGTTAACGAAAGCGGCACCTAACTACAAATAAGCAAAACAAACAAAAGTGCTCGTGACGGTCGATGTGACCATTACGAGCACTTTTCAGTCATGATTAAAGTGGCGGTGAAAGAAACGCCACCGAATGGGCTTAACGCCGAAGCAGAACGCGATCCATGGCTGCTTCGTTGTAAAAGTGTAAGAGTGCCATCATCGCAGCGTAGATGACAAGTGGAATCCAGACGTAGTTAACGTTAATCATTGTCAGTGTTGCGGCGTTTTGAGCATGATTAGCGACATACCCTGAGAGGTCAAATAATCCGGCAGTTATCAGACCGCCGAGGCCAAGCCCTAGATTGACCCCCAGGTCACTTGCACTAGAGAAGACCCCTTCTGCTTGGACGCCAAACGTTGCCCCATAGCGAATTGTGTCGGCAATCATGATGGATATTAAGCCCACGACCATCCCTTGGCCGATGCCGTTGATCGCAATGGCCGTGAGGAGCAAGCCTAACTGGTGACCGTAGACGCCAATCGCTAGGACCACTTGACCTGTTATGGCAAGGCTCAGACCAATTTGCATGGTTTTCTTGTGGCCAAACCGGTTAGCGAGTGAAATGATGGCTAGCACGCCAATTAACGAAGTGAAAGTGAAGCTGTTGGCCCAAGCGACGAGGCCTTCGTTATTTAGACCATACTTGAAGTAGTAAATAGTCGTCTGGTTTTTAATGGCCGTGACCAGCCAAAATAAGATGATAATGGCGGTTAGCACCAACCATGGGTGGTTTTTTCGTGCCGCTTTAAAAATGGTGCGCAGCGGCTTATGGGCAAGCTCGGGTTGGCTAAATAGCTCGCGAATTTGAAAGAACGTGTTTAAGATCAAAAAAAGTGAGATCGCACCGAACAACAGGATGGTCAAAAAGAACCCCTTTGCTTGGTCTTGACCGCCAAAGAAGCTCACCAGTGGGAGGGTGAACACGGCCACGACTAGCTGAACGGAACTGCCGAAGAATTGGCGGATGACCCCGAGGAGCGTTAATTCTTTTGGGTTGTCCGACAGGGTGGGTAAGACTGACGTGACGGGCAGGTTGACCGTTGAATAAAAGAAGCCGAGGCCAAGGTAGGTGCCGTACGCCCAGAGAAGCTTGATATCGTAAGTTGCCGGTGGGATCACAAAAGTCAGGACCGCAAAAACAACGTAGGGCACGGCATACCACAGGAAAAACGGCCGTGATTTGCCGTAGCGGGAATGGGTTTTATCAATCATAATCCCGACTAGCGGGCTCTCAAGGGTATCTGCAATTCGGGCGACGATGAACATAAGGGCCACGTCAGCGGCTTTGAGACCGTAAACGTCTGTGTAGAAAAAGAGCAGGTACGTGGTCATGAGCTGGAAGACGAGGTTATCAGCCGCATCACTTAAGCCATAGCTGACTCGTTCGCGCCAAGAGGTATGCCAGGTTCCAATTTGCATCTATCGGGTCCTCCTTCAATTGATGATTTACAATATAATTGTACACTTTGAATTGTGGCGGTGAAAGTGATAATGTGTGGGGGACTTAAAAAGTGGCTGTTTAAGCTTTTCTTAATCCGCTTATGAGTTAATAAAACAAGGGGTGAAACCCTGTTGTTTGAGGCTGGTTTTGGTACAATAGAACCAATAACGCAGCGCGTTACCTGAACGAAACCGATAAAGGAGTCCATAACATGAAAATATTAGTCGTAGATGACGATACAGAAATTGCGAACTTATTAGAAATTTACATTAAAAACGAAGGCTACGAACCAGTGGCTGCCTACAACGGAAAAGAAGCCCTAACGAAGCTGCATACCATGCCAGATATTGGTTTGATGGTCCTCGACATCATGATGCCCGAAATGAACGGGATCGAAGTCATCAAGGAAGTGCGGAAAGACTCCCAGATTCCCATCTTGATCCTATCAGCAAAAGCCGATGATATGGACAAAATTCAGGGACTTATCAGTGGCGCCGACGATTACGTGACGAAGCCGTTTAACTCACTTGAAATTATGGCGCGGATCAAATCATTACTACGCCGGTCTCAAAACCAAGTGACGGAAGACGAACCGGATATTTTAGACATTGGCTCATTAACCATCAATAAAGACTCACACGAAGTTAAGACCCTGAACGATCAAGAAGTCAACTTGACGGCGCTGGAATTTGGCATTTTATACTTATTGGCAAGCCATCCAAACCGGGTCTTTTCGGCTGACGAAATTTTTGAGCGCGTTTGGCGCCAAGAATCCATTGTGTCCGCTAAAACGGTGATGGTTCATGTCAGTCACTTGCGGGATAAAATCGAAGAGGCCACCGGCGGTGAAAAAGTGATTCAAACCGTCTGGGGTGTTGGTTACAAAATTGAGTCACACTAATTTGGAATCGGGGATTGTATTTGAAACTTACAGGCCGGGAAAAAAGTGCCCTTATTATGGAGGGAATTGTCACGGTGATTATTTTGCTGCTGCTGAATCTCTCCGTGATAGTCATTTTAAATGAAATGATCCAGACTAATCCGGGACTTCAAGATGGTATCTTTATCATCAAACGGTCGATTGTGATTGGTCCGGCACGCTATCAGCTCTGGAGCTGGGAGAACGTCTTTATCGGCGCTATGCTGATTGCAGACGGAATCGTGGTTTACTGGCGCTTGATTCGTCGGTACCGGCAGATGCAGCTGCGCCACATTATTGATGAACTGCACTACATCGCCAACGGTCATTACGATCACCGGATTCCGTTTAAGATCAAGGGCGACACGCAGCGGGTGATTGAGTCCGTCAATGCCTTGGTCGATTCAGTCATTGAGTCGATTCAAGAAGAGCGCCGGATCGAAAAATCAAAGGATGAGTTGATCACCAACGTCAGCCATGACTTGAGGACGCCACTCACCTCCATCATTGGTTACCTGGGGTTGATTGAAAACCGCCAGTACCATTCTGAGGAGGAAATATTAAAATACACGAATACGGCGTACAATAAGGCCATTCAAATGAAGTCCCTGGTTGACGATTTGTTTGTGTACACCAAAATGCGCCAAGCAGATACGCCATTGTCAATTGCACAACTGGACCTTGGCCAGATGTTGGAGCAGTTGGCGGCTAGTTTTGAACTGGAAGCCAACGAGCAGGGCATGACACTGCACGTTGACACGCCGGACCAGCCAATCCGAATTCAAGCGGATGCGGAAAAGTTAGGTCGGGTCTTCAATAATCTTATTACGAACGCCTTGAAATACGGTGATGGTGGGCATAATATTTATTTACGGGTTAAGCAAGTTAATGCAAATGAAGTGGCTGCCAGCGTTGAAAACGACGGTGCTGAAATTCCTCAGCAGTCGCTTGATCAAGTGTTTGAACGGTTTTATCGGGTCGAAGGGTCGCGCTCGAAAGCGACGGGCGGTACCGGGCTAGGATTAGCCATCGCCCAAAGTATTGTGCAGTTACACGGCGGGTACATCTACGTGACTTCGGCGCCTTCAATGACCCGCTTCATCATTCACTTGCCAATCCAGCACGGGCAAAAGTTACAAGCCCAAATTCCCGACACTCTTGGAGGAACACTCACCGATGATGAAACAACTGAAACTCATTAAGCAACTTAAAAGCGGGAGCCAAAAGGCGCTCGCTTGTTTTGCTGTCCTGATGACTGCGGTCTTTGTGGGGACTGCTCACCCGGCAAACGCCGCGGCAAAGCCTGGACTAGCGGTCCGATCAGCCATCGCCATTGATGCTGATTCGGGGCAGATTCTTTACCAGAAACAGGCCAAAAAGGCACTACCGATTGCGTCGGTGACGAAGTTATTATCAACCTATATCGTGTTAGAGCAGATTAAATCAGGCAAGTTGACGTGGCAAACGCCGGTCAAAATTGACAGTGCGACGGCCAAATTAAGTCACAAGTCGATTCTAACTAACGTGCCCTTGACGGCTGGTCATAAGTATTCAGTCCGTCAGCTCTATAACGCCACGTTGATTTATTCCGCAAACGCTGCGGTGACGGCGCTAGGGACTAAAATCGCGGGTAGTCCGCAAAAGTTTTTAACCAAAATGCGTGAAACGGCGCTCAAATTAGGCTTAACCTCAGCCAAAATTGCGACTGCCTCAGGGATTACGAATGGTCAAGCTGGTCGCCAGTTGGGCGATCCCAAGGTGGACGCTAAAGTTGAAAATAAAATGTCAGCCATTGATGTCGCTAAGCTGGCCAAGCGGTTAATCGCGGATTTTCCGGCGGTTCTGCAAACGACCGGTCGTCGTGCGGCCTGGTTTGATAAGGGCGGCAGCAGCCAAACAGCGATGATAAACTGGAATTTGATGTTAAAGGGTGGTAGCCAAGCAACGGCGAACCTCCCCGTTGACGGCCTTAAAACCGGGACGTCAACGGCGGCCGGTGGGAACTTTGTGGGGACTGTGAACAAGCAAGGCCACCGACTGATTACCGTGGTGATGCACGCCGGTAACGGCAACGGTGGTGATGCCACCCGGTTTGTTCAAACTCGGCGGTTAATGAACTGGGTTTATGCCACCTATCGACCAGTTAAGCTGGCGACCGGGGCGGCAGTGGCTGGTGCGGATAGTGTCAAGGCCTTCTATGGTAGGGCCAAAACCGCTGACATCGCCCTTGCTCAACCCACGACGTTGTGGCTGAAAAAGACCCAGTCAAAGTCAACCATCTCCGGTCAGTTGCAGTTGGCTAAAAGCGCGACTGAAAAGGACGGCTTGAAAACCCCCATTAAGAAGGGCGCTGATGTTGGGCGCATTTCGCTGAAGCTCGATGGTCAAAAGGTGGCCAGTGTTGATGGCTCAACGATGGCGCCGGCAAAGGTTAGCCAGACCGATGACCGGGCAAACTGGTTCGTCCGGGTATGGCGGGATTTTCTTGCGCTGTTTTGACACTGATATGGTGTATGAAAATGATTTGAAACATGGTAGAATAAACAATGTTGTGAAGAATTAGTAGTCAGGCTACATATCGGCCAGCCCAAAGATTGCTGGCACGATGACGCTTTGTGATGGAGGCATTATTCTTGACTAAACAAGTGCCAGATCCAAATGAGCCACGGTGGCGTCGAACACTGCAAATTTCGATGCCGTTAAACTTGAGCTACGTGCCAATTGGCCTAGCTGCTGGTGTTTTATTGCATGCGGCTGGGTTTAATACGCTGTTGACCGCATTGGTTTCCGTGGTGATTTTCTCCGGTGGCGCGCAATTCATGATTGCTTCAATGTTGACAATCAATGCGCCGCTCCTATCCATTGTTTTAATGCTCTTTTTCCTGGAGCTTCGATACGCCTTGCTTGGTTCTAGCCTTTCAAAATATTTGAGGGGCCAGAATGAGGGCTTTTTATTCTTTTTTGCAGTTTCAATGAATGACGAAAACTACGCCGTAAACTATTTGAAGTTTGCGACGGATAAAAAATGGACGCCGACTGACGCTCTCCAAGTGGAGCACTGGTCGTTGTTGTTTTGGTCTGTCAGTAACGTGATTGGGAGTTTAATTGGCAGTGCGCTGAAGATTAATCTCGACGTTGTGCACTTTGCGTTAACCGCGTTGTTCTTGTACATGATCATCATGCAGGTTAAGAGTCGCTTGGCGATTCTAGTTGCCTTGATTTCAGCGGCATTAGCCGTCTTTTTCCTGATGCTGACTAAGAGTACGTTAGGATTAGTCATTGCAACGCTGATTGCGTCGTTTCTCGGGTTCGCACTTGAACACGAACTTCGCGTCCGGCGACCGAAAAGTCGGTTCTTATGGCGACTTCACAGTCCGGGCAGTGGTGGCGAACCAGTTGAAAATGCTAGTGATGAAAGTTTGTAGGGGAGCAATATGGACACAGTAAACACTTGGAATACGACGCAACACTTTTGGCTTGTTGTACTGGGCTTTTTTGTGGCTTTTGCCCCCCGGTACATTCCAATCAAAATTTTTACCCAACGTAAGATCCCAGAGTGGTTCAACGAGTGGATGAAGTTTGTGCCAGTCTCGCTCTTTACCGCCTTAGTGGTCAAAGATTTGTTTATTACGGCCACCTATCAATTTGACCCGATGGCCCACCTACCGGAAATTATTTCGGCCATTATCGTGGGGGTCATCGCTTACTTTACCCGCTCAATGGCGATATCGGTTGTCATTGGATTAGTTAGCGTATTCTTATTAGCAATGCTTATATAATTTTATAATATAAAACGCTCATCTCAAACCTTGAGATGAGCGTTTTATTTTTTTGAAAATTTTAAAAAAACACGGGACATATCCCTTGTTTTTCTAGTGACAAAATCGTATTATTGTTTGATTGAAAGGTTTAAATTTTTGCTCAACAATATCAGAATTGTTAGAGTGTGTAAATTTTCCGGAAATTGATTTTCGAGAAAGGCGACTATTTAGTTGCTTAGGACGGGTAGAAAGTCAGCTAAATATACATAAATAGCGATTGTTAGCTGCAAGGGGAGAATGCGAGTAAAGGGGAGAATGCGAGTAAAGGGGAGAATTTATCATGTTTTTTCATGTTAATGCAACAATGCCGCGACAGAAATCGGGGATTGAACACGCTGAATTAAAGCGGTTCAAATTGTTAAATGGGCACGGTGTTGATTCACGGGTGATTTTGCGAGACTGGGATCCAAATGTTCACTATAACGCTAATGATGCGGGAATTTCAGATGATCAACTCATTAATATGTTTGACTACTTTCAAGAGGCGACTCACGTTTCGGCTAAAAAGCTGCACGTAGGTGACCTCGATTTTGGCGTTCTCCATACCAAAAACGAGTGGGAAGCGGGCCACAATCGTTACCTTGTGACAACCCGGTCAGGGCAGCTGGTGGCTAGGGTTAACGTTGATGCCACGGATGATCAACGGGTTGTTTCGACTGAATTATTCGACGGCTTTAACAATCTGTATCGGGTGGACCAGTATGACCGTCGTGGTTTTGTTTCACTTAGTCAGTGGTATACGCCGGACAATAAGATTGGGACAGAAACTTGGCAAACACCAAGTGGCCGGACTGTTATTGAGAGCTTTAACCGAGCCAATGCAGTGGGCGAAACCAATAAATCTGGTTGGCGGTTAACAGATAAGCAGGGCAAAGTCTGGCAGTTTGATTCAATTGAGTTATTGACGTTGCACTTTTTTGACTGCCTGAATGACGACTTTTGGTCGGATGATGAACCTAACATCTTCGTTCTCGATCGTGGGCACCTTGGTGATTGGGGCCTCTTACACTTAAAGCGACCGGCCTACGTTGTGATGCATTTACATAACTCACATGCGGGGGACGCGCAAGATCCGATGCATTCGGTTCTCAATAACCACTACGAATTCTCGATGAATGCGCTGGATGAGTACGATGCGGTCGTTTCTGCGACGCATAAGCAGACTCAAGACGTTATTGCACGGTTCCATCCGAAAACGGAACTCTTTACGATCCCAGTTGGCGTCGTGCCAAACAGTCAACTGCAAGCGCCACGGGTCCCGGTTAAGGACCGGACCTTTGGCAAGGTGGTGGCGTTTGCCCGAATTGCTTGGGAAAAGCACCTTGACGACCTTGTTCGAGCGGTTGGTATCGTTCATCAGACCGTTCCAGAAGTTAGCCTTGATCTGTATGGCTACGCGGACTCTTCGGACAACTATAAAGCCCGTCGAGCCGTGGAAGCCGCCATCAAAGACTACCACCTAGAAGACGTTGTTTCGATGAAGGGGTACACAACCGACGTTGGCAAAGTTGAAGATTCTGCGATGATGTATGGGCTAACGTCTCGAATGGAAGGATTTAATTTGGCCATTATGGAAGCCATCTCACATGGCCTGATTTCATTTACCTACGATGTGAACTACGGACCAAACGAAATTGTGGAGGATGGGGTTAACGGGAACGTGGTCCCTTATGAAAATGTTCAGGCCTTGGCGGATGCAATGCTTAAGGTTTTGCAGGATCCGGACTTAGCCCAGCGGTATTCAACGGGGGCTTACGAATCGGCTGAACGGTATTCAGATGCGAATGTGTGGGCGGCTTGGCAACGCTTGATTGCCGATGCCCAACATAAATGGCCCACTAAGTTAGCGGCCTTACCAAATCATCAGGAGGTGCAAGACTAATGAATTATTTTGTCAGTGAAAATATCTTCGCCTTCAATTCAGGTACAGAGCATAGTCAAGCGAAGCGGACCCGGTTGTTTAATAAAATGGGGGCTAATGCGAAATACGTGACGCGGGACTACAACCGGTTTCTGGCTCGTGATGCAGTAGCACTCGGATTAGACCACACCCAGGTCCTGAATATGTACGATTTCTTTCAGGGGCGCACCGATACAGTTCGCGTTGAACAGCCGCTTCGGTTACTAAAACAAATTCCGCTAGATCAATACCACATTGTGTCAGACAATCCAAACTACTCAGTTATCCAACATGCCGGGGTTCCAATCGCACGAGTTAATGTGATGCCAGCAACGGTTGGATTGGTTGGTGACATTAGCTACTATGATCGGTTTGGCAATACGACGGTTCGGGAAAATTGGGATTGGCGGGGGTTTAAGTCCTCAATTGATTACTTCCATCCAGACGGCCAACTTGGGGTTCGCAAGATTTTAAATGCGGCTGGAGATACGGTCATTGAGATTACGCATATGAACGTGGATGGCAAACTTCAAGCCACCATGTGGAAGTTGCTGAATTACAAAGGGCATAACTTTCGATTTAACACCGAAGATCAACTATTTCTGTTTTTCCTGAATGAACAGTTGATGACGGATCCGGAGTCACTTGTGATTTCCGACCGTCGGAGTCTCGATTACGTGGTGGCAGACGTCACAGCGGTTCACAATAAGTGGGCCTACCTTCACGACATTCATATCGTGGATGAAAAGGAGCCACTTAAAGGGCGTTTGTTTGAAGCTTACGTTCCGGTTCTGGAGTCTCGAGCAAAAGATTTTGCTGGTGTTTTTGTGGCAACAGAGGCCCAAAAGCAAGATATCAAACGCCGATTCCCCAAGTTGACCGTTGTTGTTGCCCCGGATACGGTAGTCGAGCAACCACGCCTAGATGAGGGGGTACCAGCGGCGTCGAGCGAGGCGCACCACATTTTATGGGTCGGTCGGCTATCGCCAGAGCGCCGACCGGAAGAGGCGTTAAAAGCGTTTGCGACCGTTATTAAGAACGTGCCCGATGCCACCTTAGAGTTCCGCGGATACCCGGTTAGTGCCACGTATTTAACTGAACTGAAGCAGTTAGCAGACAAATTAGGAGTGACCGAGCACGTGACTTTTGACGAGTATGTGACGGGAGACGCGTTAGCAAAACGCTATAAAAACGCAGCCGTGCTACTGCAAACCGCAAGTGGGGAAGGCTTTGGAATGACTGTTACTGAGGGGTTCAGTTACGGGGTCCCAGCCGTTGCTTACGATGTCCGATACGGCTTAAAAGAACAAATTCGTGACGGCGAAAACGGCTTTTTAGTTCACGATGGGAGCACCAGTATTCTGGCCGCTCGGTTGACGGAAATTTTGACCAACGACGCATTTAGACAGACAATGCGCCAAGCTGCATTTGACACTGCCCAAACGTATGGGGAGGCAACTGTATTTAAGGCCTGGCAGCAAGCATTCGGTAGCTAGGGAAGGCTACCGCGAGGGGGATTACATCTATGTTTATGCACCTACAAAATTTAAAACGCGAAAAAGGGGCCAAAAACGGCCATTTTAAAATGTATAAAGCTGGTAAAAGCTGGATATTTGCGTCCGCTTTTTCGGTTGCTTTAGCCTTGGGTGTCGCAACGGCACCAACGGCTAAGGCCGATACTGTGGCAACTTCTAGTTCAGAAGTGGCGCAGAGTAGCCAGGATAGTGAGTCAGCGAGCGCTCAGCTTCAGAGTAGCGACACCGTGACGTTGGCGCCTGGAGAACAGACCGATAGTGCACCGGTTTTGAATGGCAGCACTGGGTTAGGCGATATTATGCCAGCAAGTGCTCCAGATTCTGGTACAGCGACTCAGACTAGCAGTGAAACAACAAGTGTCGTACCAGCAAGCAGTACAAGTGTAAGTTCGGCAACGAGTCAGTCAACGAGTTCGGCAACTACTGATGTTGCCTCATCCTCGACTGAAACCACTCAATCAGGACAAACTGGCAGCCAAGATTCAGGGCAATCCAGCTTGTCCACTTTGGCGTCCAGTGAAGCAACGCAGGGTAGTGTGGAAAAGTCTAGTAACCTTTCTACGGCCTCAGTTGCAGTAAAATCACCGCAGACTAAAATGTTGCGTGCCGCTAGTACCGGTGTAAGTGCGAGTTCCGCTGCAGCTACTTCTCAAGCAATATCTATGGCCATCTCACTTGCTTCGATGGTGGCCGAAGTCACCAGCCAGGCGTCACAAGGACCTAAAGATGCTACGAGTTACGCCAGTGCTGCCAGTGCAGCGGTCAGTCAAATTAGTGCGGCTGCTAGTTCAGCGGCAAGTGCCTATGCTGAGATTCAGAAAATATTGGCCTCCAATGCAAGTAATGCTGCGGTTCAAAGCGCAGCATCAACCGCTAGTGCGGCAGTTGATAGTGCTAATTCACAGTTGAGTGCTGTAAAGTCCACAGCGGTTCAAGCGTCTTCCGTAGCTGCGGCCGTATCGAGTACGGTTGCTTCAACTTCTAGTGCAGTGGCAGCTATGAGCCAAACGAATGCTATTGTTCAAATGCAATACGTTGAGCTTCAAAGTATGGCCGTTTCGGGAAATCAAAAGCAAGTGGACGCCGATACTCAGGGCATTATATCGCTGGTTAACACACAGATAACGCCCAGGTTATCTGTGTATCAAGCGGCGAGTACTGCACTAGACACTACGATTGAGACGGTTAAAGCAGCTGCTGACGCTATAGCCGCTCAGAGCACGGCCGCTGCCCAGGCCAATCAAACCGCTCAAGACGCTTTAAAAGCGGCTCAAACAGCGGTTGCTGCAATACCAATTTTGGAATCTGCGGCTGCCGCTTCAACGGCCGCTTCGTTGGCTAATTCGAATGCTCAGGAAGCGTTATTGAGTGCGGCGGATAACGTGACAGCTGCAAGTAAAGCGGCTTCAGAAGCTCAGAAATCAGCGGCTGCTGCTAAAAGTAGTGCAGATGCCGCTTCAGCGGCTATCCAAAAAAATGATACTGCTCAGATGGACAGTGCTGGGCAGTATCGACCAGCTACTAGCATTGCCTTAGATGAGCTAAAAAAAGCCCAGGATCAAAGTAGCTCAGCCGCAGTTGCTGCGAATAATGCTAAGGCAGCGGCGGATAGTGCCGCTGCAGCCTACGCCTCTGTTAAGAGTGCAGCAGACTCACTAGCAGCTAATGCGGCAGCTGCCTCATCTGCAGCAAGTTCTGCGGTTGAAGCCGCAAACGCTGGTAGCCTAGATGATGCAACTAAATACTACGGTGCGGCAAGTGCAGCGGCATCCGAGGCTGTGGCAGAGTCGCAGACCGTTACCGCTGGAAATCAGACCATCAGTGATGCGACGGTCAGTGCGACAACTGCCGCTCAAATTGCTAAGACAGCAGCAGATGCTGGTGCAGATGCGAGCCAAAAGGCAATCGACGCCGCGATAACGGCTGATGTCAATAAGGCAATTGATGACATTCGGTCAGACGTGAGTGCTAATGGAGATGAAATTGCAGGGTATTTAAAGCAGGCCAGTGAGTCAGCTGATTCAGTTGCTACGATTGCTGGATCAACGGTTACAACAGCTGGTTCAGTTGCTGACAATACGACAATGGCGTCTTCGGCAGCTGGGAGCGTTGCAGATTTACTGAAGAATAACCCAGACAATCCGATTATTGTCGAGGCAAACAGCGAGGCACAAGCAGCACTGAGTGAGGCATTGGTTCAGTCAACTGCAGCGGCGAACGCGTTATCATCTGCTTCGGCAACAAATACATCTACGGCGGCATCTGTGAGTGATGCGCAGAAATATTTAACGAAACATAACGAATATGCTGACGAAGCGCTGGCAAACATTGATCCAATCAAGGATTTATTAGCTCAGGGGAAACTTGAAGAAGCTCAGAAATTAGCCCATGACACATTACTCATCATGCGGGGGGACGAGGATCAGGAAGATCTACCCTCCGATTTTGATAACCGGCTTGGGGCATACGACGCTAGTGATGCGGCTTCTCAAGCAGTAAAAGCGGTACAGCCTGCGTTTGACGCAACTGTGAGTGCCTTAAAAGCTGCGAGCGCTGCTAACGATGCCGCTCAAGCGGCTTTGAAAAAAGCCCAAGCCGCAGTTAAGGATACTGAAACGGCTAACAGTGAGGCTAACACTGCTTCCGAAGGTGCTCAGCAGTCTAAAGACGCCTCTGACTTGGCTGCAGCATCGGCTAGCGCGTCGGATACGAATGCTGCTAAGGCAGCCAGCGAAGCTAAAGATTCTGCTAAAGCAGCTGGGGAAAGTGCAAAATCGGCTGCGGCGGCCAGCGACGCCATTCAAGACATTGTTAAGGACAACGCAGAAAACGCAACGGTGACCAGTGCGGCTACCACGGCACAACAAGCAGTTTCGGATGCCAATGCGCAATCGACTGCGGCCTCAACTGCAGCCTCAACGGCGGCAGAGCAAGCAGCGATTGCAAAACAAGCAGCAAGTGATGCCGCAGCGGGCGCGGCGCAAGTGACGACGCTAAACCAGCAAGCAAGTACGGCGGCTCAAGCTGCTAAAGATGCGGCGGCAAAGGGCGATACTGCCAGTGCAACTGACCTCAATAAGCAGGCCAAAACAGCAGCCGACTCTGCGGCAACGACTGCGGCGACTGTAACAGCTGCCAATGAAAAGGCAGCTGCAGCAGAAAAAGCAGCTCAAAACGCGGCTGCGGATGCTAAGAAGGCTGCTGAATTAGCAGAAACGGCAAACCAGCAAGCGCAAAATGCTTTGACGGCCGCTGAAAGTGCTGCCAAGTCTGCTCAAGCGGATAGCGATTCTGCAGCAACGACCAGTACTGAGGCAAGCCAGGCCGATGATGTTGCAACGGCAGCACGAACGGCTGCTCAAAGCAGTGGCACACAGGCAAATAAGGCCGCTGATGACGCTGCGGCTTCAGCTCAGCAAGCCCAGTCTAGTGCAGACGCTGCAACAACAGCCTCTGAAGGGATCAACGATCTGTTAACAAGTCACGGATCAAATGCCACAGTTGCCAGTGCTGCAAGTACGGCAAAAACAGCGGTTGATGATGCAACTGATCAGGCTCAAAGTGCGGCTGCTGCTGCTTCTAGTGCAGCTACAGCAGCTAAAAATGCGCAAACGGCAGTTGATAAAGCAAATGCTGCAGCAAGCAATGCGCAGGATTTGAGCCAACAAGCGCAAGCAAAGGCTGATGAAGCTAAGAAAGCAGCCCAAAAAGGACAAACTGACTCGGCTAGTTCGTTAAATCAAGCGGCTGCTGATTTGGCAAGTCAGGCAACGAGTGCGGCTAGCGAGGCCGAAATCTCAGCTAAGGACGTTGCGACTGCTGAAAAGCAGGCAACGGATCAAGCGGCCATTGCAAAACAAGCCGCTGACGATGCGGCAGCGGCTCAGGCTAAAGCTGAGCAGGCGCTAAATGATGCCAAGCAAGCAGCTGGTGCTTCTGATCAAGCAATCAAGGATGCCGGGACCCAATCAGAAGCTGCTCAGACAGCTGAAACCAACGCTAATTTAGATTTAACATCGGCGAACGCTGCTAATACAAATGCAGCACAAGATGTCTCAGACGCAAATCAAGCGGCTTCTGACGCAGCAGCCAGCGCAAAATCGGCGGCTCAGGCTAGTGATGCCATTGACGCGTTGCAAAGTAGTCATGCAGAAAATGTAGCGATTGCCAGTGCAGCCACCACCGCGAAGTCGGCCGTCACCGAAGCCAACCAACAATCTGCTGCAGCCCAATCCGCAGCAGATGTCGCTAAGACAAAGGCTGACCTTGCTTCTAGCGCAGCAGCGACTGCAAAATCAGCTGCAGATCAAGTCGAAACGCTTAATCAAACGGCTCAAGAAGCTGCTAAAAATGCTGAGGCTGCGGCAAAAACAGGTGATTTAAAGGGTGCTGAAAATTACACGGCAACCGCTTCGGCAGCTGCCAGTGAAGCAACCGCTGCTGCTCAAATAGTAGCTGACCAAAACACAGCGGCCCAATCTGCCGCAAATGAGGCAAAATCAGCTGCGGATGATGCAAAGACGGCGGCTGAAACGGCCGAAATAGCTAACCAAAATGCTCAAAAAGCGCTAACAGATGCTCAAGAAGCGGCTGAAACGGCGCAAACTGGGACTGATTTAGCGGACCAACAATCCGAAGCTGCTCAAGAAACTAAGAATGCAGCAGACCAAGATCTGACAAGTGTTACAACGGCCAATACAAATGCTGGCTCAGATGCTGCCGATGCTAAAACGGCTGCGGAAGGGGCTGAAAAGAGTGCAACGTCGGCTGCGGAAGCAAGCGAGGCCGTCAACCAAATCGCTGCCTCAAACGCCACAAATACGGTTGTGGCTGATGCCGCAACAAAAGCAACGAGTGCTGCAAAAGAAGCGGCAGATCAATCTGAAGCCGCTCAACAGGCAGCAGCAGAAGCTCAAAAACAGGCTGATATTGCTCAGGAAGCCGTGTCTGAGGCGAATGAAGCTGTCAAAACTGTTAATGACATGAACCAGGCTGCAGCTAGTGCGGCAGCTGATGCTAAGAAAGCAGCCGCGACAGGCGATACGATTGGCACAGCTACAAATAATGACCTGGCTTTGTCTGCTGCCAACGCTGCAGCAGAAGCCGGCGCATTAGTTGCTGCTGCTAAGGAAAAGGCGACGACGGCTGAAACTGCTGCTAAAGCCGCAGCAGATCAGGCCAAAGCGGCTTCAACGGCGGCTGATCTGGCTAACCAAGCCGCCCAAGCCGCTTTAGCGGCAGCCCAAACGGCAGCAAAGAACGCCCAAGAAGGGGCAACTAAAGCAACTGATACTACTAGTAACGCAAACAAAGCGAGTGAAGCAGCTGGCACCGATTTAACTGCTGCTCAAGATGCTTCTCAACGGGCGAATGATGCCGCAGATGCTGCCCAAAAGGCGGCTGACGCAGCTAAGGCCAGTTCAACCGCAACAGAGTCGGCAGCTGACGAAATTGTTGATTTATTGAAAGATAATCCGGCTAATCAGACCGTCATTAAGGCGAATGAGACGGCCAGTGCTGCAATTGATGATGCTAAAGCGGCTAGCGCTGCCGCGTCAACGGCGGCCGAATCCGCTAAAACTGCTGCTGACACAGCAGTTAGTGAAAGTCAGAAGGCCTCGGCGGCAGCTACGGAAGCCGCAAATGCAGCCCGAGCAGCTATTACGGCAGCTGAGGCGGCAACAAAAGCAGCCAACAACGGTGACGTCACTGAAGCAGATCGACTAAACGCATTAGCAAGTGCCAGTGCTGAATTAGCAGAAACTGCTGCTGAGAAAGTTGCAACTACCAATCAGGCCGCTCAATCCGCGGCTGACGGTGCTGTAGCAGCTCAACAGACGGCTGAGGCGGAAGAAGCAAAAGCGGCAGAGGCGCAGAAATCTGCTGAAGATGCGTTAAAAGCTGCGCAACAAGCAGTAGCAGACGCAGCAACGATTACTGATAGTGCCGCGAAGGACGCCGCCGGGGCAGCTGCTGATTCAACAACTGCCAAACAATCTGCTTCTACGGCTGACAACCATCAACAAGCCGCTGATCAGTCGAAATCTACAGCTGATAGCGCAACAAGTGCTGCTAATAACAGTAGTGAGGCTGCTAGTTCGGCCGTAACAGTAACCGATCAATTGGCTTCGGAAAATCCCAATAATCCAATAATTGCAAGTGCTGCAACTAAGGCAGATTCAGCAAGCCAAACTGCTTCAAGTGCAGCAGATCAGGCACAGTCAGCAGCCAGCGCTGCGGATAGCTATTCCAAGGATGCCGATTCAGCGGCTACTGCAGCTAAAGTGGCCTCAAACGCGGCTTCTACCGCCGCTGATACTGCAAGTGCTGCTGCTACCGCGGCAAGTTCATATGCGGCTGAAGGAGATTTAACAAACGCTAATTCTCAGGCCACTACTGCTCGGGTTGCGTCGGTTGCTGCTTCAATCGCGGCTAGCAACGCGGCTGCTAAGGAATCAGCTGCTTCATCTGCCGCTGCTAAAGCGGCAAGCGCAGCTGATGATGCGAACGCTGCTCAGCAAGCAGCATCAAACGCAGCTGAAGTGGCGAAGAATGCTGAAGAGGAAGCTACTCAAGCTGCGCAAAAGGCTGGGGATGCAGCCAGCACGGCTTCTGAAGCCACATCGACCGCTGATGATGCGAACGTTTTAGCAACTGACGACGCTGCTTCAGCGGCATCCCACAAAACGGACGCGTCCTGTTCCGCTGAGCTAGCTTCTGAAGCTGCCAGCGCGGCTACTAGTGCGGCTGAAATTGCTAGTTCAGCAAGTTCATTAACGGATCAGCTGGCAAGTGAAAATCCGTCTAATCCAACGATTACAACGGCTAATGAAACAGCTTCGAGCGCTAATTCAACTGCTCAGTCCGCTGCTATGGTGGCTGACTCTGCTGCTACGGTGGCTTCAGTTGCCGCTTCGACGGCGTCAGATGCTGAATCGGAAGCTGCCTCTGCCGCTGCAGTGACGACGAGCGCCGCTAACGTTGCGAGTGAAAATGCCTCCTCAGCAAGCGAGGCTGCGGCTATCGGTGATACCGATCTTGCGTCAAGCTACGCTTCAAACGCTAATTCTGCAGCCGTCACTGCTTCCAGTGCAGCGACTGTGGTTAGCGATGCAAATAGCAAGGCCGCTAGCGCAGCTTTAGTGGCTTCCAGCGCAGCGAGTGAGGCAGTTAGTGCAAAGGAAATCGCAACCACCCAAGCGAGTGTTGCTTCCAGCGCTGCTGCCACTGCTACCAGCGCAGCAAGCGAAGCGAGTGCAGCTACAAGTGCTGCCGTTTCGGATAGTACGGCAGCTGATTCAGATGCCACAACTGCTAGCGAAGCCGCTAACAATGCGGATGCCGATGCCTCAAACGCTGCCTCAGACGCCACTCGGGCTTCGACCGCGGCTAGTGAAGCAACAGTGAGTTCAACGGCGACTAGTAACTCAGTCGACCAAACGAATAGTCTGGCGTCAGCCTATCCAAATGATAAGACAATTAGTCAAGCAATTGATGATGTGACAGAAGCTTCAACGGTGGCAAGTCAGGCAACGAGTGAAGCAGAAAGTGCCGCTTCAGATGCTGCCAGTGCTGCTGCAAAGGCTAAGAGTGAGGCGGCAAAAGCTTCAACTGCTAACGATGAAGCAACCGCTGCCAGTGCAGCAGCTTCCGAAGCAACTAAGGCAGCAAGTGAAGCGGCAGCTAGCGGCGATACTGATGCCGCAAGTAGCGCAGTGGCAAAGGCTTCCAGTGCTGCAAGCGTGGCTTCAACTGCTGCTTCTGAAGCGACCGCTGCTTCAACTGCTGCTAGCAGTGCTGCTTCAGATGCTTCAACGGCAGCTGATAAAGCAGAAAGTGCTGCTTCAACCGCTGCCAGTGCAGCTTCTGCGGCCAACGATGCCTTTTCAATGGCAAGTAGTGCTGCCAGCAATGCTGATGCGGCCAAATCAGCTGCGGCAACTGATGATAGCAATGCCCAGAGCAATGCATCACAAGCCTCAACGGCTGCCTCCAATGCAAGTTCGGCAGCGACTGGTGCCAAAGACGATTCAACAGCTGCCTCAAATGCAGCTTCTAGTGCTGCCAGCGAGGCATCAGCAGCCTCAAATGCAGCCAGTGATGCTGATAGTTTAGCCAAGGATAATCCAAGTAATGCCAATATTTCGGATGCGAACTCAACGGCCAGTTCGGCCTCAAATGATGCTTCAAGCGCAGCCAGTGATGCTGATAGTGCCTCAACCGCTGCATCTAACGCAGCCTCGACAGCTAGTGAAGAAGCAAGTAAGGCGTCAACCGCTGAGGAGCAAGCATCAAGTGCGGCGTCAGAAGCATCAAGTGCGGCTTCCGCAGCCAGTTCAGCAATTGCAGCAGGCGATAGTTCAGCCGCTTCAAGTGCGGGATCAGCAGCCTCCAGTGCTGCAAGTGTGGCTTCAAGTGCTGCGAGTGCGGCTAACAGTGCCTCAACAGCAGCAAGTAAGGCTTCAGATGCTGCCTCAGACGCTGCATCGGCAGCTTCAAGCGCTGAAAGTAAGGCGTCCAGTGCGGCGTCCACAGCTTCAAGCGCAGCGAGTCAAGCAAGCTCAGCTGCGAGTGTGGCCCAAGATACCTCAACGGCCACGAGTAACGCTTCAGATGCCTCAAGTGCTGCGGCAGGTGCAAGCGAAGCGGCTT
>NZ_AZCX01000007.1 GCF_001433995.1 Secundilactobacillus kimchicus JCM 15530 | reverse complement strand
TCCACAGTGGCAAGGTGAGTAAGGCAAGTGGTAATAACAGTAGTTTAGCCACTAATAATAGTGGGAAGAACAACCAACCGATTGCCATGCCGATCAAGAACTTAGCGAGGTCTGCCAAAAGCTTAAGTAATAACAACCCAAGCAATAGTGGTAAGAACAACAATGCTAAGAGCAATAGGTGTGCTAAGAATGCCAATGGCAAGGCTAGCAGGAATGGTAACGTCGCAAGCAAAGCAGCCAAACCAAGACCAATCAAATCAGCAAGGCCTTTAAGAATCAAGAATTCAGTTACTAATGCTGGAATGGCGAGCAAGAATGGAATACCACCAAGCAGTAAGCCAATTGGCAAGAGCAACAACCACTTAATCAAGTCTTTGATCCCTGAAAGAATCAGGTGAGCCAAGATTTGAAGTGGCAACGTCAACCAGTAAAGTGGACCGAAGAGTGCTGTTCCAATCAGTGCCAACAATGGGTACAAGAACAAGCCCTTCAGGAATTTACCGATCCCGTGTAACAGACCCCACAGTGGCAAGGCTAACAAGGCAACTGCCAGAGTGAAGAGAACGTGGATGATGAACTTCAAGATTGCTAACAGCAATAAGCCAAGAGCAACTAAAGCAATCATCTTCAATGGCCATGAGAGAACGTGGAGGATTGCACCCAGAAGGAACAATGCTGCAGTAATCAGTGGCAAGGCCATCAAGAAGCCGAACAACAACCATGGCAACGCTGCTAAGAACGCTGCGATTGCCAACAATGCAAGTGGCAACAGGCTAAGTAAGCCTAAGAGTGCCAATGGCAAGGTCAACAACATCAATGGGAATGTCAGCAGTTGGTGAAGACCTGGGACGAGCGTCAAGCCGAGCAAGGCCAAGTTGGCCAAAATAGCTAACAGTGAACCTAAACCAAGCAAGAGTGTGACAGGCAATACACCGAACAAGGCAGCTAAACCAAATGTGATCAAGCCCAGAACGCCGGCAATCAACAAGTTAAGCAACTTGAGACCGAGGGTTAATGGGAGCGTGATCAGCGCTGAAAGCGCCAACGTACCAAGTAACAAGAGTGGCAAGGCCAAGAGAAGCAATGGCACAACTGCCAACAAGATAAATGGTAAGAGCAATGGAAGAACCATCAAGCCCAGTAATACGAGTGGCAAGATGACCCCGATCACTGGTACTAACAAGAGTGCCAGGATTAAGAGGAACATCCCTGCCAACATTGAAGCAATCAATGGTAACAAGATCAATGCTGCAATTGGGGCAATAATGCCACCGAATGGCGCAAGCGTCAAAATTGCGGTGAATGAAGTTGATACGATTGGCCATAGAATACCCATAACCAGGATGTTAAATGACAGTGCGGTTAACAAACCAGTACCGTATTGACCAACTAACCAGTAAGTCAGACCACCAATAAGAAGTGGAATCCAACCAATAAGTGGCACCATAGTACCAAGTGCAATGACGAACAGGATTGGGCTTTCGAACAGGATGAACCAAATAATTGGCACAATCCCGAACGTTAATGGCAACCAAAGGTGAGCCATTGCGAACAGGCTAGCAACCAGTGTCCCAATTGAAGTAAGCCCAATAAGGAGCATTGCGATTACGGCTAATGGGAACAGCAATGGATGTGCTAAGAACGCAGCGATAAATGTTGGAATTGAGATACCTGCGATGAGTGCGGCGTTGAAGATCAACAGCAACACATCACCGAAGACAGTGATTGCCCAGTTGAAGACAGTTAAAGCAACAACTTGCATAACGGCAAATGGTACGTAGATCCACATCCCGATAACACCAGGGTTAAGTGGTCCACCAAAACCAAGGGAAGCAATGATCGTCCCAACAATTGTGACAACCCCTACAACTGCCCAAACGGCAAGGTTGATGTCCAGAATAATCCGAACAAACCATGGGTTGATCAAACCGATGAAGACGAAGGTTGCAACCATCAATGCAACGATTGCAAGTGCGCCAATTGCGGCAACCAAACCGGCACCAAAGTTAAAGCCAAATGGCAGGAAGAATGATGCTGCGGCAATCAACAAGAACAAACCAATTGACAAGACTAATTGAATTGGGCCCCCAACAAGTGAGAACAAATCAATAATCGTGAAGACAATGTTAATTGGGTTGATCCAGTTCAAGAATGACCCAAAGAAGAACAGAACCGTCAATGGAATAAAGAAGATTCCAAGGCCGAAGTACAAGATTGGGTTCGTAACAGCGGTATACAACATAACAATGTTGCCCGCAAGATCTGCTAATGGGTTCGTAGCAAATTGCAACAAGATTGGTGCAAATAACCAGAACAGAACGAGCATCCCAGAAACACCGAAGATCAGTGGCAGGATGAACAATCCAAGACCGATTAGCAGAACTGGAAGTGAGATCAACAACATGATTAGTAACCCACCGATGATACCTGGAATGAACCAAGTAGCAGCAAGGTCAACCAAACCGAAGATGACATTTCCGAGAAGGCCCATGAATACTGGGAAGAAGATTGCGGCACCAATTGCGGTGAGCAAACCAGTTCCGTATTGACCAATCAACCAGTAGATAAACCCGAATAATTCAGGAATCCAACCGATAACTGGGAACATAGAGCCCATGACAATGACGAACCATGCTGGGTTGTTAAAGATTAAGAACTGTAGGAATGGAACAATCCCGAACGTAAATGGCAACCACAGAACGGCCATCATGAAGATTCCGGCAAGACCAATCAAAATTGATGCCTTACCAAGACTTGAGAGACCAAACAACAGAAGTGGTGAGATCAACCAAGCCAGTGGGTTGATGATGTTTCCGAGGAATGACATCAACAAACCGATTTGCATGAGACCGGCAAGAACAGGCAAGCTAATTGCAAACAAGCCGAAGTTCAAAGCAAGTGTCAATGCGATACCAATCAGGGTGAAGAGAACAACTTGCATAACAGCAAATGGTACGTAAATCCACATACCGATGTTAGCGGGGTTCAATGGACCCCCGAACCCGACAGACATGAAGGCTGCGATGAAGATGGTAACAAGCCCAACAACGAGCCAGATAACCAAGTTAATCATCAGCGGAATGGCGATCAAGTTGATTTCGTTCAAGAACATAATGCCCGTAAGCAAAATCATACCAAGTTTAGCCAATTCCAGTGGCCAGAATGCCAATGGGTTCAAGAAACTAATCAATTGGAAACCATCGATAAGAAGGATGGTACCGATTGGTAAGACGAGCAACCCAATGATAGCGATGGCAGAGATTGCAACAAAGAGGATGTGGAATGGATTTGCCCAGTTCACAAGACTCCCTAAGAACAGTGCCAGCGTCCAAGGAATTGAAATAAATCCAAGACCGAAGAACAAGACTGGGTTTGTAACAGCCGTGAACATCATAATAACGAAGCCCATGATGTCGGCAATTGGGTTAACTGCTAATTGCGTGAAGATTGGTCCGAAGAACCAGAACAGTGTGATAACGCCCCATAAGCCAAGATAAGCTGGCAACAAGAACAACAGCACCATAATGATTGCAATTGGAATACCAATGACCGCAAAGAAGATTAATGCCCCGATGATACCAATTGGAATAGCCAACAATAGGATTGGTAATACCGCACCCAGAGCTGCAAGACCAAAGACAACTAATCCAAGGAAGCCCATTGCGACAACAATGTAAATTTCAAATGAAACAGCTGCAATTAAACCAGTACCGTATCCACCGACTAACCAGAAAATCATCCCACCAATAAATTGGGTGATCCATCCGATTATTGGAATATTTGAGGATAACGCAATGACGAACCAAGCTGGGTTAGCAAATATCAAGAACCAGAAGAAGGCAACGATATTAAACGTGGCTGGTAACCATGTGACACCAAATGAGAAGATGCCTAAGATACCAAGCACGATTGCAGAAACGCCAAGCGTAGCAAGCCCTGCAACCCCAATAATCCAAGCGAGTGGGTTGAGTAAGTGGTTAAGAATTGTCAGGAATAAACCACCTTGCATTAAGCCGAAGACAATTGGCATGCCTAAGATTGCGGCAAACACATCAAGAGCCAACATCAATGCAATTGTGATGACGCCCAACAAGACACTTTCAATACTTGCCAATGGTAGGTAGACCCACATTCCGATAACACCGGGTTGTAAGATTCCGCCTGACCCAATTGAGAAGAATTCGCCTGCGAAGATGGTTACAAAACCAACGATTAACCAAATTACGAGGTTAATAGCCATTGGGATGGCAACAATGTTCGCAGCGTTCAAGATGATAACGACCCAAAGACCGATGGTCAATAACATCCCTGCCCCAAGCAGAAGACCTGCAAGAACTGAGAATGGATTGAGGAAGCCAATGAAGTCAATGATCATCAAAGTACCAACTGCAGCGAGTACCAGTAATGCTAACGCTGGCAAACCAACGACAGCGATTGCCACAAGAATGTGGAACAACACGTTGATTGGGTTTAACCAGTTAACAAAGGCACCGATGAGGAAGGCAATTGTTAGTGGAACAGTGAAGATACCAAATGCCAAGAAGAGTGGTGCATCAGTAACGGCGGTGTACGCCATGATGATGAAGGCCACAAGGTCAGCAATTGGGTTAACTGCTAATTGAGTCAAAATTGGAGCAAATAGCCAACTTAATGTGATGAGCCCAGTGATACCAAAAATAATTTCTGGTAAGAAGAGCAATAGTGAAATTAAGATGATTGGGAGTGCTAACAAGCCCAAGAAAATTGCCGTTCCAATCAATGAAGGAATGAACCAGCTAATACTCAAGGTTGCAAGACCCCAAACGACGTTGTTCAAGAGGAACATAGCGCCGATGATGAAGATAGCGAATGAGAGTGCGGTTAATGCACCGGCACCCCACATCCCAACTAACCAGTAACCGAATCCGAAGAGCAATGGAATCCAGCCAATAACTGGGAACCATGCACCGGAGATAATCACGTACCAGATTGGGTTTACAAAGGCTAAGTACCAAGCAAATGGCACGATACCGAATGTAAATGGCAACCAAAGTACGGCGGTACCAAAGACTTGAGCAATTGCCAAGATAATTGAGGAAACCCCAGTTAAGGAGAAGAACCACAACAGTAATGGTGTCAAAAGCCAAGCAATTGGGTTAAGGATGTTACCAAGCAATGAAGCGACAAGCGCAATAATCATTGCACCGATGATCAGTGGCATAGCCAACAGAACCACAAACAGGTTAGCGGTCAGCATGAGAACCAACGTGATCAAGGTTACGAAGACCACTTGCACTGGAGCAAAGATGATGTACATCCACATCCCGATGTTAGCTGGGTTGAAGATACCACCAAAACCAAGTGACATGAACGCAGCAACGAAGATTGTAACCAAACCGACAACGAACCAGATTGCAAGTTCGATAGCCAATGGGATAACAACGATGTTGATGGTGTTCAGTAACAAGATAATCGTCAAGATTTCAAGCAATACCTTGGCAGCTGCAAAGCCCCAGAATGCAACTGGGTTCAAGAAGTTCAACAACTGGAATGCGGTAATGCCAAGCCATGCCATGATTGGAATAAAGAACAAACCAATTGCAGCAACAATAGCAATGCCGTTAAAGATTAACCGAAGTGGGTTAAGCCAGTTGGCAAACATACCAACAAAGGTCAACAACGTAGCTGGAACGGTGATCAATGCTAAAGCGAAGTATAGGAACGGATGTTGAAGTGCCGTAAAGACAAGAATAACAAACGCTACAAAGTCGCTAAGTGGATCAACAGCAAGCTGCGTGATGATTGGTGCTAAGAACCATAACAAGATAACGGTTGCGAAGACGCCGATGATCGTTGGCAAAATGTTAAGCAAGGCGGTGATGATCAACACTGGAATGGAGATGATGGCAAGTAGGATGATGGCACCAATAATACCGATTGGCAAAGCAATCAAGATAATTGGTAACACGGCACCCAACATAGCCAACCCAAAGGTAATGTTGAAGAACAGAGCCATGCCGATAGTAATAAAGATTTCGAACGATATCGCAGTCAAAAGACCGACACCGTATTGACCGAACAACCAGTACGTGAACCCACCAATTGCTAGTGGAATCCAACCAATAACTGGAATGTTAGTCGATAATGCAAGAACCAGCCAAGCTGGGTTTTGCAAAATCAGGTAAGCAACGATTGGAATGATGTTAAATGTCAATGGTAGCCATGCTTGGGCTAAGAAGAAGAACCCAAGAACTGAGGCGATGATTGAGAAGATTCCAAGTGTTGCGAAGCCTCCTACCCCAATAATCCAAACAATTGGATTGAGAAGGTGGTTAAGGACTGTTAAGAACAGGCCAATGCCTAATTGAGCCATGATAAGTGGCATACCAATGATCAAAGCAATGACGTCAACGTTAAGCATTACTGCAATACCGAACAATACAAGTAAAATTGATTCTACGGTTGCAAGCGGAACGTAAATTAACATTGCCAAGAATGCTGGGTTCAAGATGCCGCCCATCCCACCTGAAAGAACAGCTGCGATAAAGACGGTAACGAGTCCAATGATCAACCAAACGATGAGGTTGATTGCCAATGGTACAACCACGAATACCAAGGTGTTGATGGTCAGCAAGATAACCAAACCAATGTTCAACAGAGAACCACCAATAAGGAGTAATCCGGCGAACCACGAGAATGGGTTGAGGCTGAGGGCATCAACGATAACAAGCACACCGATGATCAAAGCAGCAATGACCGGAATGGCCAGCAAGCCAATAACAGCGATGGCAGTAATAGCGTGGAATAATGCGTTCAATGGGTTGATCCAGTTAACGAATGAACCGATGAAGAATAAGATCGCCAACGGAACGTTAATGAGACCGAAGCCAAAGAACAAGATTGGGTTGGTGACAGCGGTGTACGCTGAGATAACAAAACCAACTGCGTCAGCGATTGGGTTCACGGCTAAGACCAATAAGATCGGAGCGAAGAACCAAATCAGTTCTGCTGAAAGCAAGAAGCCAAAGATCAACAGCGGAATTGCTAAGAGCAATACCCCAATGATGATTGGTAATGCGATTGGCAGAAGATTCAACATTGCGATACCCAAAGCAATGGCACCTAAGATAAGGGCAATTACGATTGGGATAATCAACAATGCAGCGGCGAGGCCCAGCAAAATTAATGGCAAGAGCACAGCGCCAATTGCTAACAATGGCAACAAGATCAGTGGTAATACAAGACCCAACAATCCGCCAAGCAAGTTAGCAAGAGTATTTAAACCAAGCAGCGTAACCAACGAGACACCTAAGGCCAAAGCCAAGGCACCTAACAGGTTACCTAACATACCGAGCAAGGCCAATGGTAACCCAATAAAGAGTGATACCAAGCCAAGTGGAACGGTAATTAGATTTAAACCAGGAATCAATGCGGTCAATAGACCAATCAAGATAGCTGGCACGATTACAAGCGCTAATAAACCTAAGAACAGTGGTAAACCACCGAACAATAGTGTTGCTAAGAATGCCAAACCACCAATGAGCAGTGAAGGCAAAATACTTAGCAAGAATGCGTTCAACAAGTGCAATGGAATCAATAAGATTCCGAGCACTGGAACAGCAAGTGTAACCACGTCAAGTACCAGTTTGGCCACCCAACCAAACAATAAGCCCAGGATCAACGCACCAGCAATGGTGGCGATACCTGCAAGCAGGCCCCCTCCAATTGCTAAGATCCAGAGCAAACGAACAGGGACTAACATATAAAGAAGCACTTTAGGCAAGGTTGTGATAAGTGCATCAACGAAACCAATACCAAGACCAATCACGTCAAGGATCAAGAATCCAATCCGGATTGCAGCGTTGATTAATGTTTTAACAATAAACAAACCTACCAGAATAACTGGTAAAGCTAAGGCTTCGATAAAGCTAAGAAGAGGCAATCCGAACAATACTAAGAAGTTCAAAGTAAAGTAGATTGCAGCAATTCCAAGCGTAATTGGCAATGTGATTGCCGCAAATGGCAAAGCGATCACACTAAATATGAATGCGCCAATAAATTTGGCGATGTTCACTAGTGCAAGGCCTGGCACAAGTAAGTTCCCTAAAAGGTCAAGTGGTAACCCAAAGAGGACTGCAATTGGAGCTGCCAAGCCCAATACACCAACAAACGCTGGGATTACAACAAACAGTTCAACTATCAGGCCCGCAACGGGGTCTAAAATAGCAGCTGCTGTTGCAATCAATGTATGTATTGAGTTAGCAACAATTCCAAGTCCAACAAGGGTCAAACCAATAAGATCCGTACCGATCTTGACGGCACCTAATGCGAAATCTTTTGCCATGTGGAGCAACAAGAGAATTGCAAGGAATGGTGCGGCAAAGGTCAACAAAGTAACAGGGATGAAAGCCAAAACACGGTTTCCAAGAAGTACACGAACAGCCAATGGGCCAAAGGCAACAGCAATCAAACTACCAGTAGTAACGGCAGTCTTAATTGCCAATCCGCCAGCATCAATGGCTAATTTAAGTCCAGGTAAGACAACTGAAATTCCGAGAACGAAAGTCGTGATGATAAAGCCAATCGCAGTAATCAATTCAAGGAACTTCTTGAAGGCCCACCCAGCAACTGGAATCAGTGCCAATAAGACCATAGCGATCTTCACAAGAAGTGGAGAAGCTAGGAAGATTGGCAGTGCGATAGCAGTCAATAGCAGGAAGATAACAAGTTTTGCGATATCAACAATGAAACCAATGGTGAACTTGTTCAAGAAGAACAAGGCGCCAACGATCAATGCCAACAAGACAAGAACTCCTGCTAAACCGATAACGAAACCAGTCACTAAAATCATAGGCAACAAAATTAAGCTAGCGATTACGAGAACTGGCACAACTACGAGTGCGAGGCCACCTAAAATCATCAATGGAGCTGCGATGAAGACAGTTGGACCTGCAATCAAGAGTGCGACAGCCAGGCCGCCAAGGAATGATGTTGCTGGTACGACAAACAGTAGTCCGATGAAGACTGCCAATGGGATAACAATGTGGTTTTCAAATAGGGTTAATCCAACCACACCAAGTGCTAAACCAATAGCAACCAAGGTAGCTTTAGCTAAACCTGACAGAGTTTCATAACCGAGCCAGAGAACCCCCAGAGTCATTAAGCCTAAAGTATTACCAATTGGGTTAAGGATGTTGAGTAGAAGTAAACCTACAACTACTACGGCGATACCAATCTTAACCACAGCCTTGAATGCGTGCCATGCAACAAATGCAATGGCAGCAATTCCAAGCACGATCGGAGCTACGACGAACACGAGTGGTGCGCCAGCGATAAGGTTAGCTGCCACGAGTGAAATTGTCGTATCTAAAACGACTTTAATGGTGATTGGAGCAAGCAAAAAGCCTGCAGTTCCGCCCACAATCAATAAAGGAAGTACAAAAATAGACAGCGCAAGCAATGGCAATAATAGAGCCATTGGGATCGTAACTGGGGCTGTTAAAGTAGCCGCGGTCATTGAACCCGGAGTCAATGCTTTTCCAGAAACAGCTTGTGATGTAGTAGTAGCTAAAGTTGAAGCTGCAGGAGCAGCTGCGACCGTACTATTAACATTAAAGAGTTTTCCGAAGAAATTCCCAACGCCTGAGAAGAGTTTCGAGATACCAGAGAACATCCCTGACATTAACGAGTTACCGCCAAACATTGATCCAAGGCCACCGAGCATTGAGTTGCTTGAGGTCTTTTGAGTTCCTTTAGTCAAGTTCATCAAAGTCAAAAAGTCTTTAGGACTTGAGAAAAAGGCACCGATCATGTTGCCGATTGCGCTAATGCCTTTGGAGTTTCCGTTACCTTGCATTTTAACCAACGTCTTGTACAACGATGAGTTTTGCAAAGTTGACATGTCGACTGCTTCGTCGAACATACCTGGAGTCGAAGCCTTTCCCAATGATTTGAGAAGTGCTGGCATTTGTGCTTCTAATGAAGAGGCATCTGCAGTGTTTGAGCGTCCATCAATAGTGATGCGCGCATATTTACCAGTCGTTAACGGAATCTCGTAGTACCACATCTGACCATTCCCAGTTGGGCTGTCAGGCAACTTATCCGCAATATCATGTAAGATCCACGGGAGTGTTTTAACAATCTCCCCCTGTTCCGTGGCAGTTGCCCAGGAACTAGTCTTATCATTAATTTGCGTTTGGATATTGTTAAACAGTGCGGTTCCTTCAGAACTATCCGCAGTTTCAGTTGCCGTAGCAGCTTTGACCGCTGTCTTGTCCGAAGTCGTTGACTGAGTTGAACCAGTTGCTGTCCCCGTTGTTGCAGCCGTATTAGCTGTTTGGTTCACAGCGTTTGAAGCCGCATTTTCAGTGGCAGTGGTTGACTCAGTTGAACCTGCAACCGTTTGGGCAGCCGTATTAGTGGTTGCCGCATCCGTCGTTGCAGTCGTATTAGTCGACGTTGTTTGACTGGATTGGAGTTGTTCCTTCAGCGTAGCAGTTGGATCACTCGCTTCAGGAGCCGGGGTCGTAACGTATGTGACGTTACCAGACCCCGCGGACGAAGTTGAATTACCATCAGTCGTCGGTTCTGACGACTGGGTAATCTGCGTCCGATTCAATACGGTATTATAAGCATCCGTGGCAGACACGTTGTCAGACGAACTTGTTTGCGTTTGCTGCGTCGTTGAGTTCGTCGTGGCAGTGGTCGTTGACGTCGTTTGTGACACCGTTGCAGCTGGTGTCGACTGGCTAACAGTCGAACTAGTTGTCGTAGTGGTTGCAACTGGCGTAGCTGGCGTAGCCGGCGTTGCAGTGGTTGCCTGATTAGCCGTTACACTAGTTGTTGACGAAGCGGTGCTTGCTGATGGTGCCGTCGTTGAAGTTGTCGTTACCGGCGTTGTTGAACTTGACTGCGTCGTCGCAGGAGTCGCGGTCGTGCTAGTCGTTGTTGAACTTGGCGTTGTAGTCGAACTTGTTGTCGATGGCGTCGTCACAGCAGGCTGCGTTGCCGTAGCGGTTGGTTGAGCAGTGGTCGCCGTACCAGTGGTTGCCGTACCACTTGTTGAACCAGTCGTCGGGGCGACCGCTGATGCTGTACTTGATGGTGTGGTCGTGGTCGGCGTCGACTGAGCGGCCGTCGTAGTCGTGGTCGAAGGCGTCGTTTGAGTCTGTTGAGTAGCTGCAGTATTTGGTGTTGCAGCAGCGCGACTCGTCGTTTGGCTTGCCGAGCCATTCGACTGGGTAGTCCCTTGTTGCTGGGTACCCGGTTGTTGCGTCTGTTGCGAATTACCATTTTGCTGTTGCTGCTGATTTTGACTCTGAGTCTTCTTCGACGTTGCTTGACGAACTGACTTAATCGAGTTGTGACCAATAGCTAAAACGTGATCATCAAATTGCGCTTTTGCTTTCGTCGTCATTTTGACGTTTTTGGTTGGAATAGCGAATGCTTGACTATAAGCACCAGAAGTTAATGACTTTTTAAAGGTCAGTTGCAGCTTCGTACTGCTTAACTTTTTATAGCTAAACGGTAGGTTGTCTGATTTGCTGGCTTGCAGGTGTTTCAAATTAACGTTCTTATCACTGAATGTGTAAGTGATCGTTTCACCCTTTTTGACAAAGTTGATATCAGAGGGCCGAACGGAAACGTCTAACACCGGCACCTTGTGAGAATACTTAATGGTTGATTTGATCAACTTGTTCGTATTCCGGTCAGGCGTCGTCGCGTTAGTCACACCCTTTTTCGGGTCTTTTAACTTCTTGTTCTTAGCCGCAGCATTAACAATGCTTTCCGCACCAAGGTAGGCCTCCACTGCAGAACTTGTAATCAGCGGTGTCATTAAGACCGTTGCTGATAAGCCGACAATGAGTTGTCTACCACGTTTCTTAGTTAGCTTTTTCATAACGTATTGAATTCACTTCCTTTCCTTTTAGTTTTGAGACGAAGAGCAGCTGCTTCATTCTTTTAAAAAGCGCCAAGCGCCTATCAGATGATAAATAAACAGTTCAAACTCCCCATCGTGAGTGACGTGGCAAACCGAATGAGTTAAGTGACCAAAAAAAACGGGCGACGACAATTTGACTAAAGTACCAACAAATTTTAAACCCTTCAACATCAGCAAACCGAATACGTTTAGTGCCAATCAAACTTTCAACAATGACCGAACAAACCGAATGACTTAGCGACGTAGCAACGATCTCGCCCTCCTGAGAGTGCCACCTCATCAGAAGATTGAAACCAGCCAAATAACAAAGGATGTTATTTAACTATTCTCATTATACAGAGTCCGGCTCCCCCTATCTATACACAGAAAAAGTTGAACTGTGTATTAAAGAACGAAAACGCCGAATCACCGGCTTATTCATAATTTGACGGACCACCCGCAATTTATGAAATGAAAATTATTTTCGCATTTCCAAAATTGCGTGGTAGAATGAAGTGGTTAATGGTACCATTAAATAATTTCGGGGGAGTTCTATTATGTTTAAAACAAACGCAAAAAGGCGTCACCTGTTCCTAGTTGCAGCAGCGACGTTATCACTAGGATTCGTCAGTTTAGCCAGCCATCCTACTCAGACTCAGGCTGCATCATCCAAAACCTTCTCAGCGTCCCAAACAGCAGGCCTAACAGGGTATTATTCCAGCACGAAAGCCGGGTATGCTTTCCACTGGAAGTATTTGCAATCATCTAAAGGGATCCAACGAGTCTTGATTTTTGGTGACTTCAAAAAGCCAACCGTCATGGTCGCTGTACCAACTAAGTTGGCTAGCCAAAGCAAAGACAAGCGCACCCTTAAATTTACGGTTAAGACCGCTAACTCAAAGGGAAAGCTCTCAAAAACAAACTATAGTTTCTACATTAAAAAGCAGTCGGCTACACAATTTACGGTCAAGCTAAAATCATATAGCACTGGCAAACTACCAAGTACGAGTGGAACGGCTTACCGTTTCACCAGAACAAGTAGCTCGCCAGCCACGAAACTGACCAACGAGTGGACGCGAGATGCGCTAACAAAAACTTATACCAAGCAAGTTAACGCTAACGTTGAAAAACAGTACCAAGAAGCATTAGCTGCTGGCAAAAAGGTAGCGGACCCTAAAACAGATGCCACCACACAGGCTAAAATTAAGTCAACGGTCGACAGTGCTGCTGATAAGGGTGTCAAGCAAGTCATCAAAAACTTTAACTACAACGTTTAATTTCTGCCCCGCGAAGGCCATCAAGCCTCGCGGGGTTTTGACTATCACGAAAAAGCCGATTCGCTGCTCCCGAAGCAAGCGAATCGGCTTTTTCATTATTTGTCATGTCAATCAACATAACAGTGGTATTAGCTCCCCAGCTAGTCACATTCATGACGTTTCGTCAGAACGGGATTCCCACTGCCTGCGCTACTTAAATTAGCGAAATGAGTGAAATGGTTAATCTCATATTCGCCTCAACTAGGTGCCATAACGCGTTGTGTCCGTTTTCCCCAGAAATCTCTAACGAACACTTAGTGTTGCGCTCCTCCCCAGGAGAACAACTGAAGCATCGAGCTTCTTTTTATACGAACTAGTGATAGCCAATTGGCCAAACAACGTCAAGTCTTGTTGTTAAATTAGCTGGTATGGTTCCCCAACCATACCATTCTCATAGGCGATAAGCCGTCATCAAGTCATCATAGAAATAGGTTGAAACAATTTCAAAGCACGCAAAATGAACTCAATGGTTATCCCAGTGAGTTGTTTACTAACGCTATGAAATTTTGACGCATAAACCGTGCGCGAATACCGAAACGACCACCGGTTAAGTCCCCACTCAACACGGTTGGTTGGTCGCCAGTAAAAGCACCAACGGTGACGTTTTTTGCACGACTGAAAGAAACCACACTCATCCCCAATGAGTTGGCTAACGTGCTGGATTGGCGACCATTAGCTGCCGTCCTTACCCCCAGATAATTTGTAAGGTGGTTAGCCAGCACAGCAAGTTGTCTCAATCGACGCCATGCTAAGGCCGCCAGAACTACTAAGATAATGAAACTGGCCAAGGAAACAATGGCAACAGCCATTGCACTTGGATTTTGCTCTTGCACAACATGTGCTAAGAGATATGTGACCGCCAACGTTAAGCTACTGATTTCACCTATTGATCGGGTTAAAGAACCTAACAGGTTACCCATCAAGTGCTTAACATTAGCAGTTTGCAGAATGCCGAATTCCGCGGCAGCAACTTCGACAGCTACCGTAGGGGCAATCATGTTATGTACTTGATGTAACGTGTTAGTCATGCCATTCATGGCAAAACCGATCAAATCAGTAAGAACGTTAACCGTCCCAAAGACAGTGTCCCGCAACAAACGGTTGAATAAGTGAATTGCTTTAAACGGCGTGCCAAATACAACCATTGCTAACGAAATAACGCGCAATAGTGTCGTGCCAACCATAACTCGAATGCCAAGTGGCCCAAATTTGGTTGCTAATAATGAACCAGCGCGACGAATGTAAGCCAAAACAGCCGACTCAGCTAATCCAGCTTTCTTTAAAGTAGGACGCCCACCAGCTAGTAGTTGGCCCATCACCTGACTCATTGTTGCAAGTGTTCGACTTGCCGCTAACATGCGTTTTAAGGCAAACGCAGCCAGTGGGACAAGCGCAATTAACATAAAGGTCACGCCAGCCAAAATCAGTGGACTAAAGCCTAGTCCCAGCGTAACGCCTGGCGTCAATGCAGCGTTTACCGAATGAGTAACTTGCATCATGGTCTTAAACGGCGTACTTCTAAAAGCCGCATTAAAGACTGCCCCACGGCCTAACTCGGTCGTCAATTCCGAAGACAGGGCCTTCGTTGAAAGAGCTGCTGCTAAACCAGCAAAAAGACTAGGTAGGGTGGCTTTAATAAAGTTCGCATTCAACCCAAACGAGGCCGGTTTAACCATCATCACACTGTTCATAACGTTCCCCAACGTTACTTTGGTAGTTGCTAAGGTGATGTGACCAGTCGTCAATCGGTTAACCGTCATCGGTGCTGCCATCTTCAGTAGTTGTCGCAAAGTTGTTGTCAGATTCATAGTTGAAATATCTGAAAGCCAATGGCCAGCCAAAAAGACGGGTAATGCTAGAACACTCATGACACCAAGGGCGACAGGTACTGCGATCAAAGCAGAAATTCCGGCTACAATGGCAGCTGAAACCGTCGCAACGGCTGCAACAGTTGCCGTCACTGCGACTGCTGTAATCGCTAAACCAGCTAACACAGCCAGCGTCACGATTGGATGAGTAATCACGATAACGGCCGCAATGGTCACTGGAATGATTGATAGTAATGCGATGGTGCCGCCAATCAATAGACCGGCTGTGGCGAGTACCCCACTTAATGCAACCCCGATAGAAGCAACGACTGCCCCAATAACAGCTGTCGCGCCCAATACAACGGGTAGGACAACCGCCCCAATTCCAATGATTGGTTGAATGACACTGCCGACTAGACTAAATAGACCTGATGTCATGGCATATTCATTTGCTTTCGATGGATTACTCAACGTCATTAACGTTTCCATCTCTTGAGGATGAGTTATCCAACTTGATAGCGCACTAAATAAACCGTTCGTTCCCGTGGAATTTGCGGTCTGCAAGTTAGTTAATACCTTGTATAGTTCAGACTCTTTAAGGACATCCAAATCAACAGCATCGTCAAACATTCCCGGTGTCGATTGATCCCCTAGCGACTTTAATAACGCCGGCATATTGGCATCCAATGAAGTCGTATCGGTAGTCATCGGTCGGCCGTCAATTGAAATTCGGGCCATGCGGCCGGAACTTAATTGAAGCTGATACTGCCAGACTTGCCCCTTGTCCAGTAGCGCATCGGTTGTGCGTTGGGCAATATTTTGCCAGATCCATGGTAAGGCCTTTGTTATCTCCGCCTGTTCCATTGAAGTGGCGCTCGCCGTTTTCGTCATCACCTGATGCCGAATGGTTTCAAATAGTTGCTCCCCTTGAGTGCTCAAAGAATCAGTCTGGGACGATTCCCCAGTCTGCGTCTGGTCACTCACTGTCGAACTTGCTGCAGTAGCCGTCGTTGGGACTGCCTGCTGCTGGCTAGTCTGGTCAGTAGTAGCAGTCGTTTCTTGAACTGGCTCCTGAGCGGGTGTCTGAACTGCCGTATTCTGGCTGTTAGCTACCGTTGTTGTACTGTCGCTAGTCGTTTCATCAGCACTGGTCATATACTGCTTAAGTGTCGTCTCAGCCGTTTTAACCGTCTGAGTTGGAACCGTTGTCACCGTAGTGTCGTTCGTAGTCGTTGAACTTGCTGAAGGTGCCGTGGTCGTCGACGCTGAACCTGTTGAATCAGTTGACTTATCAACCGTCTGTCCTTGGCTTGACGTCGAGGTCGTTGTAGCACTCGTCGTTGCACTAGTTGTCGACGCTTGTGAGCTGGCTGTTGTCCCATCGGTGACGCTCGTTGCAGTAGTTGCGGCTGAATCAGTCGTAGTTGCTGACGACGTGCCCGTTTCTGAGCCAGCGTTGTCACCCACCGAAATAGTGGTTCGATCCATCACCGCACTATACGCATCTTGCGCACTTACTTGGCGTTCAACAGACTTTTGTGGAGAAACTGTGGCACGCCCTTGAGCCGTCACTGACGTTGTGGACGATGGTGCAACCTTGACCGACTTAGTCGTTGTCGACGGCTGGTTCGTCACTTTCGTCTGATGCGTTGTTGCAGCTACCGGTGTCGTTTCCGACGTTGTCCCGACTCGCTGCGCCGTATGAGACTGCACTGTTGACGTGCTTGTCACCGTTGAAGTCACTTGCTGCTGGGAGGCCGTCTCCTGCGTCTGTTGGGCCGCCTGAGTCGTGGCCGTTGGTGTCGTTGTCTCGACAACCTTTGGTGCGACGTACCGTGATTGGATGCGATTATGTCCGATAGCTAAAACATGGTCATCAAACGACGCCATTACCTTAGTCAGGGACGTGACATTCCGCGTTGGAATGGCAAACGCCTGGGCAAATTGACCACGATTCAGCGCCTTGTTAAACGTCAGTTGAAGTTCACGATTGTTCACCTTTTTGTAAGTGAACGGTAGGTGCTTCGAACTGCTGGCCTTTAGCTGACTTAAATCAACGTTTTTGGCGCTAAACCGGTATGTGATTCGATCGCCCTTTTTAACGTAGTTCTGCTTCGAAGCTCGCACGGTCACATTAAGCACTGGGACCCCATGCGTCTTTCTAATCGACGATGTCACTAACTGATTGACCTTTCGCTCTGGAGCAAAGGCCTTTCGAGCTGCAAGATTAACCTGATCAAGTGCCGTCCTTGAGGTCGAAGCAGAGGCCGTTGTCACGGTTCCCAGCCATGATTCAACTGCTGAGTTAGCCATCAAAGGCGCCATTAAAATAACTGATGCAACGCCGACAATCAACCGTTTGTTTGTTTTCTTAGAGATCTTTTCCATAACGTGTTGTTTTCACCTCCTTTCAATATCAAATAATGAAACTTTAAGTGGGCAAATTGCCCCAAACCAAGTGCGATAAACAAAAATGCCAGCGACCCTAGGGCCACAATAACCTCATCAAAACAAAGCAACAGACAAAAAAACAGAGTGACAACAAAGAAATCCCTAGTAACGGACAAATTCTGACAACAATAACGAATAGACCTAAGTGACAACCAAATAATCCTAATTAGCAACAACAAATTGACTTGAGCGACAACCTATTTGACTTCAGTGGCAACAAATATTCAACCGATAGTGACAAAAAACTTTCACCAGTCGCATCAACGCTTAAAATAGCAATGACTATTTCAAGATTGGTCAAGGCGCGTACCTCTCCAATCCTCCTAATGGTACCAATATTTCCTGATAATTTCCATACAAAACTATCAATATGTTTTATTTGCAAAAATCATAGCCGAAAACCCTTGGTATTATTACATTTAGGGTCGATCTGTCAAATATTAAAATTTACAAAAAAAGAGCCATCTGGCTCAATTGCGACGTGCTGACTGGATTAGTAACTAGAAGCGTCAAACCGATTGTAATACCATAAGTAATACTGCTGAGACTGCGGCTCAAAACTAATCTTAGTCACCGACGTGTTCATGGGTTCGGGTAACGGCACGGTTTCAGGCAACGAAAGGGCTGTCAGGACGGCCGCTTTGATGGTAAATCCGTGGGTTACGGCTAAAATGGCTTCATCCGGTGCCTGAGTGGCAAAATCCCGCATGAAATGATCAACGCGCCCCATGACATGGCCAAATGACTCGCCATCTGGTGCCGCATTCACGTAGGTTGGCAAAACATCGTTTAATACCGGGTCAAACACATCGGGATGTTGTGCTTGGAGCGCTGCATTTGATTGACCATCCCAACTACCGTATGAGATTTCTAGCAATCGGTCGTCTAACTCGACTGGTAGCTGGGCTGTTTGATTCACTATCGCAGCCGTTTGCTGAGTTCGATCAAGTGGGCTGGCGACAATCCGATTAGCAAACGACCAATCAAATTGATCATGTAATCGTTCTGCTTGGGAAATCCCCGTCGCCGTTAACTGAGTAATAGCGGTATTAATGGTCCCCTGCTTTAATCCTTGAACATTTGCAGTCGTTTGACCATGGCGAATCAAGTAGAAAACTGTCATGATGGCCTCCAAATTCATTTTTGTCATTATCTCATACTTTTGCAATTTTTCGAAATACAAGTTGACTTTCCGGCTATGCTCGGTTAGGATTTAATTAAATTACAGGGAGGTATTACCATGACAAACTTATTAACCAACATCGTCACTTCATCCTCCTGGTCTACAGATTTATCTGTGTAGGCCAATTTTGTGTTTCAACCAACGGCCTCACAGGTGATCTTTCACCGTGGGGCGGACAAATCGGTCTTTAACAGTCCTCGCGGTCATTACCGTGGGGACTTTTTATTTTACCTAATTGGAGGATTAACCATGCCAATCTATAACTTTTCAGCTGGACCTGCCGTCATGCCAAAGCCTGTTATTGAGCAAATCCAACGCGACTTACCCAACTTAAACGGCTCCGGAATGAGCATTTTAGAAATTAGTCACCGCTCATCACTTTTTGACACAATCTTGGCCGAAGCCAAGCAAGATTTACGTGATTTGATGAGGATCCCTGATGACTATGAAATCCTGTTTTTTCAGGGTGGTGGTACTGGCCAATTTGCGGCTGCCCCACTTAACCTAGCCACGCTTCATCACGCCATCGCCTTGTTAGACAGCGGCCACTGGGCGAACCGCGCTGGTGCCGAAGCAGCGAAACTGGGGGTGGCCGTCACCACCCTCGCCTCGACTCAGGCTGACCATTACACGCGACTGCCGCACCTCCCCACCACCATCCCGACCGAGTCGTACGATTACCTTCACCTAACCGTTAACAACACGATTGAAGGGACCACCTATCATACAATTCCTCAAAGCTCGGATCTGCCACTCGTCGCTGACATGTCCTCTAACTTTCTGGCACAACCGTACAACGTCACTGACTTCGACGTGATCTTCGCTGGCGCCCAAAAGAACTTGGGGCCCGCTGGTGTCACCGTGGTCATCATCAAAAAAGCGATCGTCAAACCGGTCGATCACCTCCCCAGCATGCTGGATTATCATTTATTCATGACTAAGAATTCGCTATACAACACACCACCAGTCTTTGCCATTTACGCTGCCGGATTAGTTCTCAAGTGGTTAAAGGCCCAGGGAGGGGTGGCCGGAATTTACCAACGTAACCAGGAAGAGGCAGCAAAACTCTATGATTTTCTGGATCATTCTAAGCTGTTTTATAACCCGGTTCACCACGCCGATCGCTCGCTAACGAACATCCCATTCATGACGGGCGATGCGCAGCTCGATGCTGAAGTGGTCGAAACGGCCGCTCAAGAAGGTCTCATGAACCTGAAAGGACACCGCAGCGTCGGCGGACTCCGAGCCAGTTTTTACAATGCGATGCCAATGACCGGCGTCGACGCCTTAGTTAATTTCTTACATCATTTCGAACAACAACGTTAGGGGGATCAACCATGTACCAAATTAAAACTTACAATGCAATTGCCCAAGCCGGTCTACGTCACTTTACGGACCAATACGCCATTAATGAAACAGACGATGCTGATGCCTACCTCATCCGATCGGTCGACTTACACAGCCAACCACTCCCACCAACCCTTAAAGTTATCGCTCGGGCCGGTGCCGGTTTTAACAATGTTCCAATAGAGCAAGCTACCCAAAACGGGACGGCCGTGTTCACCACTCCCGGAAGCAACGCCAACGCCGTTAAGGAGCTCGTCATCGCAATGATGGTGGCTGCTTCACGAAACCTTTTTGCTGCAGCAGACTATGCGGCCCACAATAGCGGCGCCGACATTTCAAAACGAACGGAACGTGATAAAACGCAGTTCAACGGTAATGAACTTGCTGGGAAAACACTTGCTGTTATTGGGGTTGGCCACGTTGGGTCGCTAGTGGCCAACGCCGCTAGCGAGCTCGGAATGAAAGTGGTCGCTTATGATCCTTACCTGACGTCAGATGCTGCATGGCGCATCTCAACCGACATCCTACGGGCAAATTCGCTGGCTCAAGCAGTTAAGAACGCCGACTACGTAACCGTCCACGTACCTAAGAATGCCGAAACAACCGGCTTAATTGGAACAGCTGAACTAGCTGAAATGAAACCTGACGTGACGGTCATCAACTTTGCCCGGGGCGGAATCGTTGATAACACCGCAATGGTGGCCGCCCTTGATCATCAACGTGCCAAAGGCTACTACACCGACTTTGGCGCCGATGAGCTATTGCACCGCGACGATGTCATCGTCACCCCCCACATCGGCGGGTCAACAACCGAGGCTGAACGAAACGGCGCCGTTCAGGGGGCCAACACCATTATGCAGTTTTTGGAGACCGGTAACGTGTTGAACAGCGTCAACCTTCCCAATCTTCAGGTCCCTTTCCAGACCCATTATCGATTGACGCTCATGCACCAAAACATCCCTAACATGGTTGGCCAAATCGCCACCCTGCTAGCTCAAGCTGGCATCAACATCGAAGGAATGAGTAACGCCGCAAAGGAAAAGGTGGCCTACACCATTATTGATGTCGACCACCTCCAAGCAGAACAAGATACCCAATTAGTCACCCGGCTAGGCGCTATCGATGCCGTTTACCGCGCCCGGCTGTTAACAAATCAAAACCTACAGTAACTGTCTTAAAGTTGCTAAATCCGCCGCAAGTAATGCTCGTTTACTAGGAAATCGACGGGTGTAGGACGGGTGAAACATCGCGAATAGTCGGTATTGACGCTGCGTCCACTCATAATGGTCCCCTTGCCAATACCGAATTGCGCTCGAAAACAGCTGGCCATGGCGGTTCCCGACGGTTTCACCAGGGCCTATCAATCGCTGTAGCCCCGTGTTACCCAACGGTACCAGCAAATCATTAGCCGCCGGTAACGCTGCCAGTTCTGCATCTAACAATGGTGCAAAGGCGTTTTCCTCGGCTCGTGTCGGTTTACGATCCCGTTTCCGCCCTTTTAGAGTCGCAAACGGTCGGGCCCGAACTGCACCAGTCATGTATATCTCATCTCTAGTGACATCAAGTTCTGCTAGCCAAGTATTTAGTTCTTGTCCTGCGGGGCCCATAAACCCATGACCAGTTTCAGCCTCCACCCGGCCTGGGGCTTCACTCACGATGGTAAACCTCGGGGTCAAGGATCCTTCGCCTGGGACAAAGCCCTCCAGTTGTGCGGCGCTTTCAATCAGTCTCTTTGCTTGTTGAATGAGTTCCGGAGTTAGAAACGTTGCCATGCTAAAAATGCTCCAATCCTATCAAAATCGCCAAAGTCTAATGAGGACTTTGGCGATTTTTCGGTTATTTTAGTTTTTCGAACCGATAAGCCAACTGCCCACGGGCACCATCCGTTTCCGTTAACGGCGTCTGCCAAATTGTGTCAGCTGATACCTTATCTAAATCATAGAGGTCACCAAATCCCAGTCCCGGATACATCAGATCTGACCGGTTAGTGGAATGACCTAATCCTAAAATGTGACCCAACTCATGAGTCAGAATTCTAGCGTACTCCACGGTTCGTGCCTGCTGAGCGGCAGAATCCGTGATCTGCGCATACGCCGCTTTTTTACTCAGCGTCGGTGTTTCGTCCGCCCGATAATGGCGTTTCATATACTTTGTAATATCAGCTAATTCGTGTTGGTAAGTGCCCTTATTAACCTTTAGCGTCTCGGTTTTAGGAGCCCACCAAGCCAGACCGCTATCAGTCGCTGCTTTTTGAGTCGTCCACTTAACCGTCACGGTCGCCTTACCCGCCGAACCAGCGTTAAAAACCGCGGTCCCTAGTTCATCATTCCAATAGGCCATCGCCTTGGTCAAGGCTGTCGCAATGGCAGGTGTCGCTGTCTTATCAATGACCCATACTTGGTGTTGCGAATCAAAAGCGGTCTGATAAGCCAAGTTAATCCGATATTTTTTAAGTAGCTTCATCTCGGTAGTCTGCAGGGTTTCAGTTGGTTGGCTAATCAAGGTTTGACTTGGCGCTGGCGTAGCTTTCGCAGTCGCTTGGCTAATCATCGCAATGAAGCCAATACTCATTGCAGCTAAGCCAATTATCATTCGCCGCATGCGAATCCCTCCTTCAAACGGGTTCGTGTGGTTAGGTCAGAAAAAACGGTTGGAAAATGCAATCATGTCTTGAGCTAAGTCGCGCTCCTGTGAACTGTACGTCATCACGTGGGGGGCGCCTGGATAGTGTCGATAAACGACCTGGGTGTGATGGGCTAACTCATCTGCCAACCGCTGACCAACCGTTGGATCAATCAGTTCATCGGCGCCACTCTGACCGATAAAAACCGGCTTTCGGATGGTGGCCAAATGAGCCTGAATTGGAACCGTATAGGCAGCAATGCGATCGAGCATTGGCGTAATCGCCCGGGTCAATATCGTCATTTTAGCCGCTAAATCCGTCGGGGTCAACGCCTGTTTATGATACCAAGCTCGGGCATCACTTAAAAATCGCGCAGCGACCCGACTTGTATCAACCGGATACAGTGGCGTGCTGATGGTCCCACCAGCCAAGACTTCCGGCCGTTCCTCTAACGCCTTTATCGCAAACAACCCACCCAGTGACTCACCAAAAATCAAAACTTGCGGATGCCCACTCTTAACTAGTTGGTCAATTGCTTGAGTGGTATCTTGCCACCACTGATTTGGATTGCCCACCGTAAAAATAGTCGTCGGATCAGGCGTACCATGCCCGGTAAAAAGGGGAGCCAATACCGTATAGCCCGCCTTTTGAAACTGGCGGCCCAAAACGCGAACATCAGTGGTTGAACCAGCAAACGTATGCAGTAAAACGACGGCCCGCTTACCCGCTTCAAACAGGAACGGGGCTGGCTGGTTTTGCATCTGACCACCTCCCAACGATTAATCACCATCATTATACTACAGCATGTCGAGGCTGTTCACCACTCACGATTCGAACAACGTCATCGAGGGCAATCTCAACCATGTTAGCAACAGCGACGTCCGTGTAAAACCCAATATGCGGACTCAGATTAACGTTGGCCATTGATAATAACGCCGTCAACGGCGCGTTATTGAGCGGTTTGTCTCGCCAATCTTGAGCAACAAGCTGATCATCGCCTTCTACCGTATCAAGACCGGCCCCCGCAATCTCTCCGGCCTGCAATGAGGCAACCAGTGCGGGGGTGTCAACAACCGGGCCCCGGGAAGCATTGATCAAAAAGGCCGTGGGCTTCATCAACTTTAGCGTCTGGGCATTGATCATGTGGGTCGTGTCCGGCGTCAAAGGGGTGTGCATGGTGATAATATCAGCAGTTTTAAATACGTCCTCATGGGTGGTATAGGTTAAAACATCGGCTAACTCTGGTCGGTGAATGGGATCTGCGGCAATCACCGTGGCGCCCAATGCACTGAAGATGCGAGCGACAGCACTGCCGATTTTCCCTGCGCCAATAATGCCAATCGTTAAATTATGGATTTCGGCCGCCTCTAACCCGTCCCATCGAAAATCGTGGTCAGCCTCACGGGCCGCTGTAATCCCCAAATGACGAACAAGCCACATTGTATGGGCTAAGACCAGTTCGGCCACGGAACGCGGTGAATACGCCGGCACGTTAGTCACCGTTAACCCAAATTGGGAAGCAGCTTTCAGATCCACGATTTCATAACCAGTGATTCGTAATGTAATTTGCTTAATGCCCAACTCGTGAAGCCGTTTATAAACTGCCGGCGCTCCCAATGGTCCGTGTTGTTGTAACACGATGCCATCGTATCCTGCTGCAAGCTCAACGGTTTCTGCGTTAAACGGCAAGGTATTCGTATCGACCTGCACATCAGGATGACTCGCCATCCACCGCTGCGTCGCAATCAGTTCATCGTCTCGCACATGATACATTAATAGTTTCAATTTAACCCCTTCTTTATCCGTTCATTACCCTTTTTGGGCGACATACTGCTTAATGCGATCAACTGCCGTTTGCAAATCAACCATGCTTGCCGCATAGCTAATTCGAACGTACCCCTCACCACCGGGGCCAAATGACGCGCCCGGAATAAGGGCAACCTTAGCTGTGTTCGCCAGATCATAACAGAATTTCAGACTATCCTGCTCAAGGGACGCGGGAATCTTAGCAAATAGATAAAAGGCCCCCTTTGGACTGGCGCACTGAAACCCAGCATCGGCCAGGCCTGCTAACAGAAAATCCCGACGATTCTGGTAGACAGCTCGCATCTCGACCCCGTCGTTTTGACCATGAGCAAAGGCTTCTTCAGCTGCTGCCTGAGCGTTAGCCGTTGTGGCAGTGACTGCCGTTTGGTGAACCTTGGCAATCTCACGAATCACAGCCTGCGGGCCACAAATTAAGCCAATTCGCCAGCCGGTCATTGCATGAGACTTAGAAACGCCATTTAACAAAACTGTTTGTTCAGGTAAAATCTCGCCCATCGAAACGTGCGCCGACTCATAGGTTAATTCCGAGTATATCTCGTCAGCTAGCACAAAAATGTCGTACTGCTTCAAAACCTCAGCTAACGCCGTCAATTCCGCTCGGGAATACGTCACCCCAGTCGGGTTTGTTGGAAAGTTCAAAACGACCGCTTTCACCGTGTCCCGATTCGCTTCAATAGCTGCTTGTAACTTTTCCGGTGTCAGAATAAAACCATCGGCTGATGTGTCCACAAAAATCGGCTTTCCACCACTTAAGAGGGTCGCAGGAATGTACTGTGGAAAAATTGGTGTGGGAATAATGACCGTGTCGCCAGGATTTAGCATCGCTGTCAGCGAAGAATAGATTCCCTCTGAAGCCCCGACCGTCACTAAAATTTGGCTATCAGGGTCGTAGTCAAGGTGGTACTTCGTCGCTAAGAAACTAGCGGCGGCCCGTCGTAATCCCGCCGTTCCACGTGAATCTGTATAGTGACTTTCGTTTTGATTGATACTATCAATCGCTGCTTGCTTCACGTGCTCAGGCGTATTGAAATCAGGCTCCCCTAACGTTAATTTGACAATCCCATCAATGGTTGAGATCTCCTGATTGAACGCTAAAATATCGGATGGTTGAATCTGGGCAAGACTAGTTTTCATGCGATTTTCTAAATGACTCATACTAAACACTCCCTAATAATAAATAAGGCCCCCTTAGCCAATAATGACTGAGGGGGCCTGGTTGGTTTTTTCCCCGCAGTCACTGAATGATCTGCGGGGGCTAAAGTCGTTCATCAAAACAGCTTTTGGCTCTTCACAGATCAGCTCTGGAAAAACCAAAAGTTATAAGAAACCTGATTGAGTTGAGTTAACGGTGTTGTCATCATTAAAATCTCCTCATAAATCGTATATTATTATCATAACAGTTTCATTCGCCGCGTCAATAGCCAAAAAAATCCCTTTAATTGTTGCAAATATAACAGTCTGCAACATATTTGTTAGTCGCTTGTAATCCCGATGTGTTCCTTCTGTTTTGAATTTCGTGTACACTAGCAATCAAGACTTAAGATATAGGGGAGATAAAAACATGTTCAAGTCACACTTACTGAAAAAACTGGCGCTTGGTGCCCTGGTCTTAACTAGCGCGCTCGCCATTGGGACGACCGCCAACGCAGCTAAAACCAAAATTGCCGACATTTCACAATACCAAGGAACCGTTAACTGGGCAAAAGCGGCCACTCAGCTTAAGTTCGCTTTGATCCGGGTTCAACACGGAAACACTGGCGACAGCGATTTTCAAATTGATACCCATCGAAACATCAATGGTAACGGCGCAACTAAGTACGGAGTTCCATTCGGAAACTACGATTTTACAGAGTTTACCAGCGTCAACGATGCCAAGAAAGAAGCCCGCGACTTCTACGCCCGCTCACATAAAAACGCCCGCTTCTACGTTTTGGACAACGAAAAACGGATGACTGGCGTAGCTGGCAAGGAACAAACCTACGTTAATGCTTGGTTATCAACCATGCGCAGCCTCACCAACAAGCCACTGGTTTATTATTCATACCAAAACTTTGTCAACGTCCACAAAATTAACTTCGGCCAATTTGACGGGTCTTGGATTGCCAACTATTCGGCGCAACCAAATGTTGCCACCGACTTATGGCAATATACTAGTAGCGGCTCACTGGCCGGTATTAGCGGTCGCGTGGATTTAAACAAGGTCCTCAACAGCACAACTGTGAATTCTTGGCTCAAAAAGACTCCAGCAAGCTACTACAAAGACGTCAACTCTGGGGCAACCGTAACGGCCACGCGTTCGATTAATCGCTACTCCAACGCTAATCTGACCGGTAAAGTTGGCAGTATGTCCTACGGCAAATCTTACACCGCCTCTTCGGTGACGAAATCGGGAAACTACTACCGCATTCACCTGTCAAATGGCAACTATATCACAGCTAACAAAGCTTACGTTCAAGTTAAATAACTCACCTGAGAGTCGCAACCCGAACTGGGGTGACTCTGGGAAATCACATTAATAAACCCCGATTTAGCACTTCACTTGTGCGAATCGGGGTTTATTTATATGATCTACTCAAGTCTGAGGATTAGCTCATATAATAGACGGATTGAGATGACACCGGTCTTTTAAGTGGGATTACTCATATTAAACTGGTAATCTTTTCTATTGCTTACTTTTTGTAAGTGTGCGATACTACTATCAATCAAACTTTGAAAAACGGAGGTCTTTACCCATGGAAAAGACGGACTTATTCGGGCTTCACCACATCACAGCAATTACCTCAAGTTCACCAAAAATGTTTCAGTTTATGACTGAGGTTCTTGGCCTTCATTTAATTAAAAAAACGGTTAATCAAGACGATGTCCGAACTTATCATCTTTATTTTACAGATGACATGGGGACGGCCGGCACCGACTTGACCTTCTTCGACTTTCCAGGCATCGGTTATGGTAAGCCGGGGAAAAACACCATTTCTCGTATTGGCTTTCGGGTTCCCAGTGATGCGGCCCTTGATTACTGGGCAAACCGGTTCACAGAATTTAACATCGACCATGACTCAATTACGGACAGTTTTGGGGCCAAGGTCCTTCGGTTTTACGATTTTGACAATCAACGCTACCAGTTAGTGTCCGACGAGCACAACCATGGCCTTGGTGGTGGAACGCCATACCGTAAGAGTCCAGTGGCTTCCGACTTTGCGATTTCTGGCCTTGGCCCCACGGTGATTACCGTGAGTCAACCAGAACCCTTGGAGAAACTGCTGATCGATTTGATGGGCTTTGAAAAGGTGGCAAAAGAAGCGTCTCAGACCTTATATGAACTTCATAATGGCGGCCATGGCGCACAAGTTATTGTCGAAACAAGTCTAGTCCTACCCGATTCAGTTCAGGGATACGGTACTGTGCATCACATGGCTTTTCGAACCCAGGACCAGGAGACGCTAAATTATTGGATCAACCGGATTCGATCATTTGGCCTCTCCGACTCTGGCTTTGTTGATCGCTTCTATTTCGCTTCAGAATACTTCCAGGTTGCGCCTGGCGTTCTGTTCGAAATTGCGACGGACGGCCCTGGCTTTCTTCAAGATGAAACCTACGAAGAAGCCGGCGTTCACTTGGAATTGCCACCATTCTTGGAAGAATACCGTGATCGAATTGAAGCCAACCTAGTCCCATTTAACACGGAGGCAAATGCTAATGAGTGATGCGCAAACTGCTTTTTTTCCCGGAGAATCTGATAAAGCGCCGGTTTTAATGTTGCACGGTACCGGGGGCGACGAAACCGACTTATTACCCATCGCCTCTTTCTTAGCTCCTGACAGTCCTAAACTTGGAATCCGTGGCCGCATCCATGAAAACGGCGCGAACCGCTACTTCAAGCACACTGACGATGGTGGATTCGACCTTGATAACCTCAGTACCGAAACCGACTGGCTGTTATCCACGATTGTGACTGAAAGTGCCAAGCACGGCATTGACCCCAAACAGTTACTGGTTCTAGGATTCTCCAACGGCGCTAACGTGGCGGCATATGCCTGGTTACACAAAAAAGCCCCATTTAAAACAGCCATCCTGTTACACCCCATGATGTTGGACCCTCAGGCGTCTGCGGCAAATTTAAACGGCGTTGCAACTTTCTTGACTCACGGTGATGTGGATCCAATTGTCTCCTCAGCTAATTTTACTGGGCTAAGGCGCCAACTGACAGATGCCGGTGCAGCCGTTGAAGCCTATACTGGTCACCAATCACACCAACTGACCCGGGCTGAACTTTCTGCCGCTAAAACCTGGTTAGATAAAACTGGGCGCTTAGTCTTATCACATTAATAATCAGAAAACGCAATGTCGCTTATTTGATTACTCAGCCGAATCAGGCTACGACTCAGAAACGTTCAAGCCGTGGCCTGATTTTTGTTGTCCAATTCGCCCGGCAAAAACGACTTCTTTTTCGTCCTTTGCAAAAACTTTAACGGCCTTTCCTTGACCTTGGCCGTGTCCGCCTGTTACGCTTGGGTGGCTTAAAGGGGAGGGGTTTAAATTATGAAAACCGCATCATCACACAGCATTTTATCAGCCCTTACACGTGGAGCTGTCATTGGCCTAGCAGCGATGAGCTTTACGAGCTTTACTGGGGGCACCACTGGCCATGCTGCCAGCCTAACACCAAGTGCCAGTGTCTTAAAACAGTCAGCAAACTACTACCGTACCCACAAAGCGAGCCTCGCAAAACGATATCGCTTTGATTATTCAGCTCAAACCAGCATGGGTAAAACGGGCCTTACTAAAGTCTACATTGCAACATCCAACACCGACGTTAAAAAGAGTGTCAACCTTGCGATGGGATACTGGAATCATAAACTTGGACACACTATTTTCAAGTTAGGCACCAAACAATCCCATACCATGACGGTTAACTTGTCAACAGCCAAAGCCTCGGCAGCTGATCGCAGTGACGCCTGGTGGTTACCCGCTAAGCGACTGACCCAGATTCGTTCAAGTGAATTTGCCACCGAAACGACCACCTTACGAAATGCCATGATGAATCATAGCGAAGTCGCCGTTATCAATCAGGCCAATCGCAACATCGATGCCTATGCGAAGCGGGTCGCCGGTGACGCAAACGCAACGACGCTGATTGCCACCTACCGTGCAAAGGAAGTGGCAAACGCCAAACAACAATTGACCGCTGAGCTTAACAATATTAATCAAAACAGTTTAGACCGACGCGCCAGAGTTTTCGAATATGCCGACACTCTCGCCCATGAATTTGGCCACTCACTGGGCCTAAAGCACTCGCCAAACAAAACCGACCTCATGTACTGGCAAAGTGGTAGTTCAAAATTCTATAATTACGACGCCGTTAAAAATTCAACTACGGGATTTAACCTCATCAGTCCCACTGATAAAAATCGAGCAAAGCTTGCTATTAAAATTCACCAAGCCCTCGCCTAAGATAGCAAGGGGCGTAACCGCGATTCGTCGCGGTTTTTATTTTGTTATTGGTTGAAGCGCTTTCACTTTCATGTTACCCTAGCAGTGGAAAGATTAAGAAAATCTAAAGATGCCAAGACCACCTACATAGTGGCGCGGTCATTCACAGTTGTGAATACACATATCATCAAAAAAGAACTTCCCGGTTTGGGAAGTTCTTTTTAAGCACGTTTTGCAGGTAAAAATCGGTCTTTAAAGTAGTGGTAGATCATCGCTAATCCCACAGGGACTACGACACCCAGAATAACAAATGCCCAGACGTGATTAAACAACGGAATTTTTTCAGCCACGTCGAAAATCATTTTATGCAAGTACATAATAGCTAATGAATACTGGCCAATCGGCAACAGCCATTTGAAAAATCGGGTGCGGCTTAACGCCTCACAAATAATAAAGATGGCTAAACAAATTGCTATCGGAATGAAAAAGGCCATAAACGGCGTGTGAATGATATGAGACTTCAGATACAGCTTAAAATTCAGACCAATCGTGGCCTTCTTAACGTAGCAAGAAGCATAAATCAACACCCCGGCGACCGCATAACCCACTTTATTTTTCAATTGGGGGTAATACTTATAGCCGTAGTACCCAGTCAACATCCATACAGCCGCAATCAACGCTGAGTCAGCCGACCATGGCACCGACTTGAATTGAAAAAAGTGGTAGTGTGGCTGGGCTGTCCCGATACCAAACATCACCATGGTGATCAAAAATTGCATTGGGATCGACTTTATAAAGCTAATAATCATCACAACCAGGAACACGGTAATCACGTAAACGGTCATGAACCAGAAAATACTCAATTCACCGTTCAGCGTCTGACCACCGTAAATTAACCGAACAAAGTAAAAGCCGGTATACGACCAACTTTCACCGTTTAAAAAGTGACTCGTCAGAATCAGAAAAATCCCAGCGACAAAGTATAGGACGATGTTCGGCACAATGCGGCGCCTGACAAACGCCCAAAAACTGGCCCAAGTCCGCTGGATTGGCTTAAGAAAAAAGCCCCCCACAATAAAGAACAGCGGAACGTGCCACCAGTAAAGTGAGGCGTATAACACACTCATACTATGACTAGTATCCGTTAGTGGGTGAATTGCATGCCCCAACACAATGGCGATGATGCCTACCGCCTTGGCCATGTCCACCCATTCAACTCTTTTTTTCATAAGACCTTGAACTTCCCCTTTTGGTTCGGCCGGACACTGTCACAGTCGACCCGTTTTTTCATAGCTTTAATTATACACGAAAACCCAATCAAAGGCTGTAACACATGGATTTGAAATAATGTCATCAAATTGTCATCAATCAAAAAAGCAGTTAGCTTGAAGTTCCCAATCAAGCTAACTGCTTTTCAATCGCGCACTTTAATAGAACGCTAAAGCTCTCGTCCAGTACTTACCATCAATTTGATAGTACGTTGACGTCTTGTGGTTTAAGACGGAAACCCGACGTGCTCGTTGAGTAATCGTCACCGTCCGAGATGATAGGTCGGCCGTCGTCCCAGCGGTCTTAGCCAATAACTTATCGTTAAATACTCGGGTGTAAACAGTGTACTTTTTCAATGTCGTTAACGTCTTGTTAACATCATCGTAAGTAATCTTATCGAATTGCAACGCCCCTGATCGAATCCAGTAGCGCCGGGCATTCGTATTAGAACTAAAGCGAATCCGGTACCAATTGCCTGAGCTAGCTGTGGCGCGGCCATCAACGTAGACCGTTGAAGACTTTTGCTGGGCCCAACCATCGGCTTTGTTGAACAGATACCAACCCGTATCGCCCTTAATGTGACTGTACAGACCGTACTTCTTGCTGGCGCCAGACACTAGCTTAGCGTACTGGTTAGCCACCCCTTTGTAAAAGGTCTGTTGTTTGTTGGTCTTTTTGTTACCCTTATATTTCTTAGTGAGGGTTGTTGACGAACCTTTAAGTTTGGTCGTTTCTTTGATGTCTTCGGGATCTGAGATCTTTTTAGACTTGTTGTTCGTATTCCCTGAAATCGTGATATCACTGCTAGCCATACCACTCGTGATGACAAATGGAATCTGGCTCTTAGACGAGGTAATCTTGTTTCCCGTGACCGATACATCACTAATGCCGCCACCCTTTTTGGTGTCGAGATAAATGTAGCGGTTATTTGGATCCAAGTTCACGAAGTTATTGTTCTTAATCGTGATCCCACTGATTGCAATAGCCGGCTGGTTGTTTAGAATTCGAATGTAGTTCCCAGAACCCAATGCACTCTTATTTTCAAACGTGTTGCCGCTAATCGTCAGATTGTTGACCATCACAAAGTGAATGTTGGCCCCATCATCATCAAGCAGTGGCTTGGCATCCTGCACATAGTTGTTTGTAAACTGGATGTCGTGGATAATACCACCGACCCCTTTTTTGTAAACAACGTGCTGCCCAATTGGGTTTGGCGCAAAGGACTTAACCGAACCCGAGGCATTTGCTAACGGCACAAACTTATTGTTGTTAACCGTGACATCATACGATGGTAAATCATCGTACTTGTCGCCAGAGTTATGGTAAGACATCGCCTTCGTGTTTGAATAATCAACTTGAATGGCTTCTTTATAATCGTAATCGGTGTTGGCATTAAACCCGGTAAACGTCGAATTTTCGATGTCAATATTATGACTACCATCAATATCAATGTAGTGCCCAGTTGGCGACTCACAATTGTCAAAGGTACAGCCCTCAAAGGTCACGTTACTAGCGTGGTTCAAGCTTTGCACAAAAACGGCTTGCCCCGTTGAAGTGGTGTAATCACCTGAAAAAGTCGCATTCTTCCAGGTCACATTTGAAATCCCACCGTCGTATCCCGTAGACGGACTAGGATAGACAAACGGAATCCGATCGCCCTTTGAAATCTTGAAGACGGCCCCGTCATCGAAATCAAAAGTGATGTTGGAATGTAACTTAATGGCCTTCAACGTTGCATTGGTAAATAGATACGTCCCCTTTGGTACCCGAATCGTCACGTTATCATCTGCAGAATATGCGTCGATAATTGACTGAAGCTTTGGTGCGTTATCGGTTGTCCCGTTTGGCACCATACCTTGGGTCTTGGCGTTGACCGTCGTTGCTGCTTTAGCAACGATTGTTTGACTAGGATTAGCCAAATGAGTGGTGGCTTGAGCCGCCGCGAAGCCGCCAAGGACCCCAACTAACGCGAGGCCCAGTGCAGCTTTTTTGGGCAAATACATAGTCTGACACCTTCCTCTCCTCAAACAAATTTAATCCAAAATATAACCACTTTTCATTTTAACGAAAAATGCGAATCTGCGTTGGCTTTTAACAAGAGTGTTAAAAAACTTAATCATTTTGTCACATTCCAGATAAACTGTCTGCAACGATGCCTAAAATACTTCTTTGTCGATGTAACGTTGTGGCATCTCGTTAAAGTCGTAGTCCTTTAAGTTTTCAATATCGGCGGCCCCGTTAAATAGCGCCGTGTACGATTGAGCCAGCATTAGATTCAGTTTTTTGTCAGCATCAAATTGGACCAAAATGACGGGCACACCAGCTTGCCAAGCCAGCCCAATTTCGAAAATAGTGCCTGAATCGGGTTCGTTTTCAGCCGTTTCTTCCATCTGATAATCTAAAATAGCAACCACAGCATCGGCTTTTCGAACCTGCCGAACGTCACTATTGTACGTCGCTACCTGCCATTTAAAGCTACCAAATTCAAGGTCCTCATGTTGGTGCTCGGACGGAATAAAAATACCATCACTTTGGATAGTGGCATTCTCTCTTAAGAGACTGACAACTTTGTTGACACGGTCATTTTGACCTTCGGAAAAAAATGGCGATGCGAGATAAATGGTATTCATATTTAAGGGGCTCCTTTTTAATTAGTACATCCAGAATACCACAGAATCCGCGCAAGAATTTTAGTAGTTCTGTGAGAAATTACGCTTGTAGTCGATTTAATTGACTATCAACAAACTCAACGAAGACCGTTTCATTTTCCGTATCGCGGGCCAACCATTCATTAATAATGACGCCGTTACCATCGGTTGTTTTAGCAATTAAATCCAGCAAGGCTTCACGATGATCTGCTGGTAGCGCCACCAACGCCTCAAGATGTTCTTGTAACCAATCAATCAAGGCGACTGGCACATCGAATTCATCACCATTATCCGCTGCTAACGGAATCAGGGCATACGGCGGAATGGTTAAATCATCTTCCGTAGGCTCGTGGTCTAATACCCGAATTTGGTGTGGCATCTGGTGGGCGAGAAACCGCGCAATTTGTTGGATCAAACTGACGACCAAGTCTGGTACCTCATCCGCTGTTCGCTCCGCTGCCGACTGCTGAAGCATCAGCACCGTCACCCCAATCACGTCCACGTTAGCTAAAGCCAGCGCATCTAAAAACGGCAAAAACAAGCCATCTGATTGACTATATTGTAGCAAATAAGCCCCCAACAGCCGATGAACCCCCTCAGTTGGGGTCTGCTGATCATAAAGCGCGCTTGCAAGCTGCTGATCATCACCGTCTTGGATGAGCCGTGTCCGCATAAACTGGTCGAGATTATGGTTATTAGCCTTTGCATTATCCAAGAACCGGTAAAGTCCCCGCTCATTGAACGCCACTGGTGAGATTAGCCCCGCCAATGGGAACCGAGCCCCTTTTACGTCAACCCAAGCGTAGCTGTTAGTCAGTAATGCTCGACTGACTTCCGGCAATGAAATTCCAGTCAGTCCTGGGCTTAGTGGTTGTGCAGCGTAGTCATTTTCAATCATTGTTATCCCCTCCAAACTACCAGTTATCATAGCCAACCCACTGCCAATAAGCAATTAAGAGAACTTACTGCCATTTTCAAGCCAAAACTTGACATCAACAACGAATGGTGATTAAATAAGAATCACATCAGTTTTTAATCTTATTCTCATTTTTACATACTTTCTTAGTTAAACTACATAAAGCGAGGTCATGGTTATGATGAACACAGCTTCAGAATCATCTACGGAAAAAATGTCGGTCATGGACTACGTCTACAAGATTTCAGCAGGCGTCTCTAACGCCGTTTTGGTCATGTTAGGGATTGGCTTACTCACACAATCCATCGCAAACTTCGTCCATTGGCCGGCCCTGTACCAAGTGGGTTCAATTGCTCAATGGCTTTTGGCACCCGCATTTGGCGCCGCCGTTGCCTCCCAACTTAAAACTAATACCCTGGTGTTATTTAGTGCCATGATTTCCGCAACTGTTGGTGCTAATGCCGTTTACTTTACAAGCACCACCATGCATGCTGCAACAGCCACCGGTAACCAAATGGTGGAAGCTGCTCAATCCGGAATTTTTACAACGGGGCAACCCATTAGCGCGGTGGCCGCTGGCTTGATTGCCGCACTCGTCGGCAAATATTTAACGGGTAAGACCCCGCTTGATATGATGCTCGTGCCGTTGGCTGCGACCCTGATCGGTTCCATTTCTGGCTTAGGATTTGCAAGTGTGACAACCCCTGCCTTGAACTGGTTATCCGCCTTCATTGCGCAGTCCATGCAAGTCAATCCCGTCATTGGCTCAATTGCAGTATCACTGGCTTGGTCCCTCTTCTTAATGACCCCAGCCTCGAGTGCCGCCTTGGCGGTCGCAGTCATGCTTGATCCCCTTTCTTCAGGAGCTGCCTTGATTGGGACCACAGCCCAATTCGTTGGGTTCACGGTGATCTCATGGCGCCAAAACAACTTAGGGGCAAACATCGCTCAGGGTGTGATTACACCTAAAGTGCAATTTCCAAACCTATTGGCTAACCCGAGATTAGCCATTCCGTCATTTATCGCCGCTGGTGTCTCAGCGCCAATTGCCACCCTCTTTTTCCACTTTAAAGTACCTTATACGTTAGGCGGCTTGGGCTTAAACTCCCTGATTGCCCCAATCAACTTGGCTTCCTCAAACATGTCAATGTTTATCGCTTACCTTGCCATGGGAATCTTGATTCCAGCCGTTATCTCATTAATCGTATACCGGGTCTTGCTCGGCTTACACTGGGTCAAAGAAAATCAATTACATCTCGAAATCGTTTAGCCATTAAAAAAACGTTCCGGCCTCACACTAAAGCCGAAACGTTTTTTTAGTTGTGCAATTAGTGGAATTGCATCCCACCGTCCACTTCAATGGTTTGGCCTGTAATATAGTTAGAATCCGGGCCAGCTAAAAATGAAACGGCTGCTGCTACATCAGATGGTTCAGAGAGTCGCTTTAACGCAATGTCTTTTGCAAAGGTCTGCATGCCCCATTCATCGTCCTTACCGGCGTTTTGACCAACTTGATGGGCAATATCAAACATCATAGGGGTTTTAACAATACCAGGAGCGTAAGCATTAACGGTGATATTTTCTTCAGCTAAATCCCGGGCCGCAACCTGCGTAATACCACGAACTGCAAACTTGGTCCCGCTGTAAAGGGCTAAGTTAGGGTTCCCCACTACGCCAGCTTGGGAAGTCGCGTTAATAATTTTGCCACCCTTGCCCGTCTTTTTGAATTGTTCATGGGCTGCTTGAATCCCCCAAATGTCACCCGCTACGTTAACGTGATAGACACGGTCAAACTGTTCCGGTGTAATGGTGTCAATTGGCGTTGTTGGACCAAGTCCCGCATTATTAACTAACACGTCAAAGCCACCCAGCTTGTCAGCTGCTGCTTGGATGCCAGCAAAAAAGCTGTCTCGTGAGGCAACATCAACTTCAACTGGCATGGCTTTGCCACCCTTTTCGTTGAGTTTGGCCGCCACCTTTTCGGCTTCATCGTAATTCAAATCAGCAACCGCAACTGCAAACCCATCTGCAGATAACCGCTCGACAATCGCTTTACCGATCCCTTGAGCGCCACCCGTCACAAATGCTACTTTTCCGTTTAAATCTGCCATATCCTACGCCTCCATTGATGATTGAACGACCGTGACAAGCGAAAGTGGCTTGTACCTCGTTCGTTTTTGATTCGCCTCTATCGTATCACGATTCAGGCTTTTATGAAAGCGCTTTCCTGAAAACCAATAAAAAAGATGATTTCCATAAGAAATCACCTTTCATTAGCTAGGCCACGTCTTCTTCGACCCGGTTCTTTAACGTTGTATGGTTTAACAGCAGGTTCAATACCACGGCGACAAAGCTACCAACGACCATCCCGTTACTTAGAATTGTTTGAACCTCTGCAGGCATAAATTGGAACAGCGCTGGTTGCGTGGTGACACCTAGTCCCAATCCCACGGAGACGGCAATGATCAATAAATTCTTATTGTTCATGTCAACTTTCATCAACATTTTAACACCTTGCGCGCCGACCATTCCAAACATCACAAGCATAGCTCCCCCCAGTACCGAGGTTGGGATCAGAGTCGCGATGGCGCCAAACTTTGGAATCAACCCCAAAACAACCAACAAACCCGCCGAGTAGTAAACGGGCCGAAGCGTTTTAATGCCGGAAAGTTGCACGATGCCAACGTTTTGTGAGAACGTCGAATACGGGAACGTATTGAAAATCCCACCTAAGATGGCCGCCAACCCTTCAGAACGGTACCCATGTTTAAGGTCCTTTGCATCAAGGTCGCGTCCCGTAATTTCAGCTAGGGCAAAATAAACCCCGGTTGATTCGATCATACAAGTAATCGCTGCAAGCATCATTGTTGCAATTGATGACCATTCGAACTTAGGCACCCCAAAGTAAAACGGCGTCGGCAATTGAATCCAGTGGGCTGCTGACACACTTGAAAACCCAACCTGACCGAGACCAATCGCCAAAAGCGTCCCGGCTAAAATACCAATCAAAACCGAAATTTGCTTTAAAAAGCCGCGACCCCAGATGTTAATCACCATAATAATCGCCACTGTGGTAAATCCAAGAACCAAGTTGACAGGTGAGCCGAACGACTTAGCCGTCGCATCTCCGCCACCCAGATTCTGGAACGCAACGGGAATCAGGGTAAACCCAATTAAAGTGATCAACGAGCCCGTCACAACCGGCGGGAAAAATCGCCGGAGGCTAGCAAACGGTCCCGCAATCAATAGGATAAACAATCCCGCTGCAATGATGCCGCCGTACATGTACCCCCAGCCAAAGTGGCCACCGATACTTTGAAGTGGGGCAACGTATTCAACCGCACAACCTAGGACAACGGGAAGTCCGATCCCAGTTAACGGCGTCCGCTTTAGTTGGAGTAACGTCGCGATCCCACACATGAAAATATCCATCGAAACCAGATACGTCATTTGTGCAGCGTTAAAATGGAGCGCGCCACCAATGAGTAATGGCACTAAAATATCGCCGGAGTACATGGCTAATAAGTGCTGAAACCCTAAAATAAAATTCCTAAGTACCGACTGCTCATTTGTTTTGGTTTGCAAAATCGTTCGCTCCTCATTCGTATTTAATTAAAAAGTTAATTGATTTTATCACTTTATACAGATTAAATCAATTTATCCACAAACTTTCTTATATTCATCTCATTTATCGTTCGTATTTTCGCTGAGACGCCTATAAATTGCAACTATTTCCCGGCCAAGTTCCATCGCTGTCATTGCCATTGATAGGTGATCTTGCGCATGAACCATCAGCAAAGTTGGCTGCTGTTGTGTCGCCGCGTCCGCTCTTAGCGCGTCTGACTGAATTTGATGAGCGCCAGCTAAGGCCTTTGTTGCTTGCTCTAAAAGCTGGTCAGCCGTCTCAATGTGGTTGTCTCGGGCAGCTTGAATCGCATCAAAAGCTAACTTTTTCGCCTGACCAGCCCCGATAATCAATTGCATGACCGTTTGTTCTGGTGTCATGGCATTCCCCACTTTCTTAGATTATTATTAACAACCCTAAGCCAAATCGACGTTGGGTTCAAGCTGTTTTCTGAAATGAATGTAATTTAGTTGCAAATACTACTCATTTTCAGTATTCGTTGAAAACAATGCCGTCCATTATTGAACTTAACTTCTTCCAAAATTCAGCCGTCGATAAATCGACTTCCTTGCCTTCTGTCTATCAACCGGGTAAACTTTGGCCATCAAGTAAGGAGGCGTTTACAAATGAAAGTCATTGGATTCGATCACGTCGGTGGACCGGATGTTTTCGAGGAACGAACCGTGGATACCCCACAGCCAGCGGCAGATGAGCTCTTAGTTAAAGTCATCGCCATTGGCTTAAACAACCGGGAACGAGCTGAACGGGCGGGAGAGTTTGGCCCTATCAGTGGCTTTACCGTGACCGGGCGCGACATTGTTGGCACCGTTGAAAGTGTCGGACCAAACGTCAAGGATTTCACCCCCGGCGAAGTCGTCGCCTCACACGTTGAAAACGGCTACGCAGAGTATGTCGTAGCACAGCCTAGCGCCACTACTCTAGTCCCGAGTGGCATCATGCCGACAACCGCGGCTGCTTTGATTACACCCGGAATCACCGCCTACCGTGCTATTACCACTTTCTCTCACGTAACGGCCGGACAAACCGTTATTGTCAAAGGGGCATCCGGTGGCGTTGGCGCCCTCGCTTTGCAAATGGCTGTCGACCGGGGCGCCCACGTCATTGCCATCGCTCACAGCCGAAATGAAGCGGCCGTCACCGCTCTGGGAGCTAGTGAGTTTGTGGCCTATGATCAGCTCACCCCAAGTAGCGTTTTGGCTGACCGGGCTGATGTCCTCATCAACGCAGCCATGAATGGTGCCGGCAGTGATGACGACATCGTGATGACCAAACCGGGAGGCGTCATCGCTACCGTTGCCCACAATACGCCACCCGCTAATAAACAGGTGACCATTAACCACATCCATCCTAGTTCAACGCCGACGGATGCCGAAGCCTTGGCGGTGATCATGGACCTGTTGAAGGACGGCAAACTGGCGATTAATATTACCAGCCAACTCCCCTTTAGCGCGACGGGATTGAAACAAGGAAACGAAATCCTTGAGCAATCCCACGATGGTCGAGTCGTTATTTTAATGGATCGTTAATCCTACTGAAAAAGGTGAACAGCAACCGCTGTTCACCTTTTTGATACCCGATGTTTTTTAACAAATTCCGCTGTAGGAAGCCGGAAGTCGGCATAGTTTTCTTCAAGTTTCTCCCGTGACCAGTTCCACCAGGCAATGTCGAGCAAGTCGGCGATGACTTCGTCTGAGAACCGCGTTTTAATGGGCTTAGCTGGCACACCACCAACAATGGTAAACGGGGCAACGTCCTTAGTTACAACCGCGCCGGAGCCAATAACCGCCCCATCGCCAACCGTCACACCGGATTGAATAATGGCCCCGTGACCAATCCACACATCGTTACCAATGGTGGTCGTCTGGTTTTTCCGGGCTGTCAAAAAGGCAGTATCGGGGGCACCAAATCCGTACCCCTCCCCATTGTAAGCAAACATGTGTTGAGCTGGCCGATCGTAGGGATGGTTAGTCGGCCCAATTCGAATCATAGCCGCCATACTAATAAATCGCTTTAAGGTACTATTTTGAATAAAACAGTATTGCCCAGTGTAGGTATAGTCGCCAATTGTTGCGTTATCAATATAGTTTTGAGCGCCAAGCTCGACGTATTGGCCAAACGTGGTCGCTTTAATTTTGCTTCCCGGACCAATTGTCGGCTTTTCCTTTGACAATTTAACAACATCAATATGCATTCAACCACTTCCCTTGGCGTAGATTGAGCTTTATTATAGAACAAAATCCGAAAAGAGGGGTCCACCATGTACCAAGTTAAGATAATTGATAACTTTGACCTTTCAACCGTCGACGACCACCTACTGACGGCTTCAGAGACGGCTTCTCCTGATGTTATTCTCGTACGAAGTTCACAAGTTCCTGACCGCCTCATCACACCGCGGCTACTCTTGATTGCTAGGTCTGGAATTGGAACGAACACCATTAATTTGGCGGCAAGTACCACCAACGGAACCGCCGTTTTTAATACTCCGGGGGCCAATGCCAATGCCGTGAAAGAACTTATCATTCAGTGTTTATTTCAAGCTGTTCGGCCGTTATCCCAAGCAATCCGAGAAACCGCCAAGTTAACTGCTGACCCGTTACAGCCTGCCGCTGAACAGCAACGCCAAGCCTTTATTGGCAGTGAACTTTATGGTAAGACAATTGGCATCATCGGATTAGGGACGATTGGTCAGCGCCTCGCCGATACTTGCTACCACCTTGGCTTACAGGTCGTCGGATATAATCGGAGCCCTAAGAACTTACAACACGTGCGACAGGTTGCCAACATCGCTGAGGTCTTAACTCAAGCTGATTTTGTTGTCCTATTACTACCGCTCACAACTGAGACGTCACGGATTATTGATGGGCCAAAGCTTGCCCTCATGAGGCCTAGTGCAACACTACTAAACTTTGGTCGAGGTGAACTAGTTGATAACTCAGCAGTTGTTCAAGCCGTCCAAGACAGACGCTTAAAAGCCTACATCACCGACTTTCCCCACCGTGACTTACAGAATATCCCGCATATTTGGCAGCTCCCGCACTTAGGTGGAAATACACGAGAAGCACTATCTCACAGTACCAACCTCACGTTTCAAAATACCCAAGACTTTCTGACCGCTGGTACCGTCCGTGCCTCAGTCAATTTTCCTACCGCCGACTTGCCGTTTGCCAGCCCAGATCGACTGACCCTTTTCTTCAAGGACCGACCTGGTTTTTGGGCCGAGGTTGACAGTCTTCTAACCCAAAACCACATTCCGGTCGAAGAAATGGTAGTCAATACCCGAGATAGTGTCGGTTACATCTTGATGAACACCACTTTATCACTCGCTCAGCGGCAGCACTGGACCACCCTCCGCCAAGCCCTGATGGCTGTCAGCGGGATGATTCGGGTTCGACTACTGGCCAATGCATCCGCGCCCTTTTCACCTAGTATCTAAGCTTTCCCTTAAGAACCCACCCCTTTGCCGCAATAAAATTGACCTGAATTCACCAAGCCGATACACTATTAATACAGTACTGAACACGATCTGCTTGCTAACCACAACTAATATCTCGGAGGGCCCACATGGCGAATGCTACCATCATGACCTTAATCAACACGTATGGTTACCTAGCTGTTTTTGCGCTCATTGCGTTTGAAAACATCTTTCCACCTATTCCATCAGAAATTATCCTGACGTTTACCGGCTTTCTCACCATCGGTTCTAGTATGACGGTGCTGGGCGCCATTATTGCGGCAACATTGGGGTCAGTTCTTGGCGCTGGCCTCCTTTACGGCGTCGGTCGACTCATCGATACCACCCGACTAGAACGCTTGTTAAACACCCGTTTTGGGCGTTTAACTCGGATCAAACCGCAACACATCACAAAAGCGACTGATTTTTTTAACCGATATGGCGGTCAAGCTGTTTTTTTCGGCCGCTTCGTCCCCATTGTTCGGAGTTTAATTTCGGTTCCTGCTGGAATGGCCCACTATTCCTTTTCTCGCTTTTTGGGCCTCTCTACCCTAGGTACCCTCCTGTGGAACGCCGTGCTTATCTCTGCGGGCTTTCTAGCAGGTGACCACTGGCAAGGGATTCTAGCGACAATCGAGAGTGTGAGTGATCTGGTATTGATCTCATCATTATTGATGCTCAGTGGCTTTAGTTTTTGGCTATATCGTAAGAAAAAAATCGTGAAGTAACAAAAGGGATCCTCGGCTCACTGGCTGAGGATCCCTTTTCAATCTAATCTAGCGAACTAGATTAAAAATTTAATTACTTGATGTTAATAAAGTGTAGGTTGACCATCTTTGAGAAGTCTTCCATTTGTTGAGCAGTCACAGCAAAACTGAAGACGGTGTGGTGGCCACCACCATTTTCGATCCAAGCCTTTGAACCAGCCTTAAGACCTGCTTTAGGTGTCCAGAGTTGCTTAGCAACTGGCAAGTGTGGCGTTTCAGCTTCAGGCTTGTTGCCTTCTACTTCGTACATGATCATCCGGAATTCGTCACCGAAGTCTGCAACGGTCACGTCGATAGCGTCGCCTTCTGAACCAGTGAAGACCAAACGAGCAGGGTCTTCCTTACCACCAATGTCCAATGGGTGAACTTCAACCCGTGGCTTGTCTGAAGCCAAGGTTGGGTCAACTTCCAACATGTGTGAGCCAAGAATAGCTTCGTGACCCTTACGAAGATCCAATGTGTAATCTTCCATGAAGGCTGTTTGCTTGTTGTGGCTCATAATCTTCATCAAACGGTCAAGGGCAGCGGTCTTCCAGTCACCTTCACCGGCGAACCCGTAACCTTCAGCCATCAACATTTGAGTAGCCAAACCAGGTAATTGCTTAACACCGTACAAGTCTTCGAAGTTGTCTGAGAAGGCGGTGTATCCACGGTCATCCATGAACTTCTTCAAACCGAAGTATTCACGAATTTGGTACTTAACGTGTTCTTCAAACGTTGCTTCGTCGTTGTCACCAGCGACCAACGTGTATTCCTTTGAAATTTCGTCGTACTTCTTGTCAATATCAGCGTCTGAAACAGCATCGATTTCTTGAGCAAGGTCACCCATTGCCCAGTAATCAGCAGTCCAGCCTAATTGAATCTGAGCTTCGATCTTGTCACCATCGGTAACGGCAACGTTACGCATCTTGTCAGCGAAAACAGCAACTTTAATCTTGAAGCTTTCGTTGTAGGCAACTGCAACGTCTTCCCAGTCAGCAATTTCTTGTTGGGTTTCATCATCGCCCCACCAGCCGTAAACGACTTTGTTGTTCAAACGAAGACGGGCGTTGATAAAGCCGTATTCACGGTCACCATGGGCACTTTGGTTCAAGTTCATGTAATCAAAGTCGATATCAGCGTATGGAATGTTGTTCAAGTATTGCGTTGCTAAGTGTAAGAGTGGTTTTTGCAATAATTGCGTCCCACGGATCCAGTTCTTAGCAGGGCTGAAAGTGTGCATCCAAGTGATCACACCGGCAACGGAGTCGTCATGGTTGGCGTCCTTCATCAACTTAGTGATGTTTTCAGCAGTGGTTGCCACTAACTTAAATTCGATTGGGTAAGGTAACTTACCTGAAGCGTTTAACTTGTCCACGATGTCGCGGGCGTCATTTTCAACTGACTTCAGTTGATCTTCACCATAAAGGAATTGTGACCCAGTAACGAACCAGAATTTGTAATCAGGAATACTCAGCATAACAATAATCTCCTTTTTTAATAAAAGTTAACGTAGTTTAAGAGTGTTTCGCATGATTCTTGGATTGGGCATTGTTTTGACCGTAGTAGGCATTGGCACCATGCTTACGGTAATAATGCTTATCCAACAGGTATTGTGGTAAATCGGAGTTCGCACGAGTCAATTCCATCGTGTGATAGTCTTCTTCAGCCACAACTTCAAGGACCTTAGCGTTGTAAACTGCCTTGGCGGGAGTGGGTCCCCAAGCGAACGGACCGTGTTGGCTAACCAACGCTGCCGGAACGGCTTCGTAATCGAGGCCGCGTTCGTTGAAGGTCTTGACAATCGTCTTCCCTGTGTTGCCTTCGTAGTCTTCCTCGATTTCTTCCTTGGTCAGCGCATCAGCGGCTGGCACATCACCGAAGAAGGTGTCGGCATGGGTGGTGTTCATTGCTGGCACATCCATCTTAGCGCCGGCAAATGAAACGGCCCAAGGGGAATGCGTGTGAACGATGCCTCCAATTTTAGGAAAATGATTGTACAAGTAAGTATGCGTTGGCGTGTCGCTTGAAGGGTTCATATCACCTTCAACAACTTCACCCTTTAAGTTAACGACAACCAAGTCTTCTGGCCGTAAGTCAGGATATTCTACCCCGGAAGGTTTAATAACAAACAACCCTTTTTCGCGGTCGATCCCTGAAACGTTACCCCAGGTAAAGGTCACTAAGCCCAGTTCAGGCAGCTGCATGTTGGCGTCGTATACTTCTTTTTTCAGGTCTTCTAACATGTTGTTTCTCCACTCTCCTTGAAATTAAAGGTCAATCGAATTGATGGCAGCTGTTTCAATGTTTAAGCCCTTCTTGTAGGCTTCGATAAACTTGTTGCAGCCGGCCACGCCTTCTTTGGTTGGGGCGACAGTGACACTTTCAGGATTAGCAAAAACCTTTTGGTCGAGGAAATCGGCCAAAGTTTCATTTTCAGCCTTGTTCTTAGCAAACAACCCTAGGATTGCCATTCCCCATGGGCCACCTTCACCGGCATTACTCATCACCGTAATTGGTGTGTTCAACGCGTCAGCTAACACTTGTTGGCCAACCTTAGGGGTCTTAAACAGACCACCTTGGGCAATGAAAACGTCCGTCTTGATGTGCTCGTCGTTAGCCAGAATATCGTTACCGATCTTCAGTGGGGCAAACGCTGAGTACAAGTGGGTCTTGATGAAGTTTGGTAAGTTAAACTTACTGTTTGGTGTCCGGGCGAACAATGGTCGACCTTCAGGCATCTTCGTAATGTTTTCACCTGACAGGTAAGCGTAACTGAGCAAGCCACCCGCGTCATTGTCACCGCGTTCGGAACTCTTGAAGAGCGCCCCGTAAAGGTCGTTTGGCTTCAAATCAACGCCGATTTCCTTGGCAAATTCATTGAATAAGCCAACCCAGGCATTAATGTCTGACGAACAGTTGTTAGTGTGCACCATAGCTACTGGAGCCCCATCTGGCGTCGTCACCATGTCAATGTCACGGTGAACGTTATCCATTGGTTCATCTAAGACAACCATTGAGAAGGCAGAAGTTCCGGCAGAAATGTTCCCAGTCCGAACGCGAACAGCGTCGGTTGAGACCATCCCAGTCCCGGCATCCCCTTCTGGCGGTGCCATTAATGAACCGCCTTCCAAGTCGCCAGAAGGATCCAATAACTTAGCCCCTTCTGCGGTCAAAGTACCAGCTGATTCACCGGCAAATTTGATTTCCGGTAAAATCTTTCTCAGACTCCAGATGTATTGCCGTACTGCTGGTTGCTGATTGAATTGGTCAATCATCTTTGAATCGTACGAACGGGTTTCATCATTAATTGGGAACATGCCAGAAGCATCGCCAATTCCCAAGACCTTTTCGCCCGACAACTTCCAATGCACGTAGCCGGCAAGCGTTGTAAAGAAGCTAATGTCTTTCACGTGGTCTTCTTGATTTAAGATTGCTTGGTAAAGATGAGCAATACTCCAACGTTGTGGAATGTTGAAGTCAAACAATTCGGTCAAGTCATCTGCGGCTTGTTCCGTAATGTTGTTCCGCCAAGTTCTAAACGGTACTAATAGGTTACCATCATCATCGAATGGCATGTATCCGTGCATCATCGCACTGATCCCAATTGCCCCGATTTTCTTAACGGGAACCCCGTACTGGTCCTTGACGTCCTGGGCCATTTTTTGGTAACTGGTCTGGATGCCCTTCCAGATCTTGGCAACCGGATAAGTCCAAATGTTGTTAACAAGCTCGTTCTCCCAGGTGAAGTCACCGGAAGCAACGGTTTGAAAGTCATCTGACACTAATACGGCCTTGATTCGGGTTGAACCAAGTTCAATCCCTAGCGAAATGTTTCCGCTTACAATTTCATTCTTAATACGGCTCGCGTCCATGAGTTAAACCCTCCAGATTGATTAACTGTTGTCGAGTTGATGCGCCAGTGGAATCAACAACATCTGCGACTAAAAGATTTTGCGAAGTTTGCTAAATCGCTTACAAGCCAAATTGTAGATTATTTATCCGTATAAATCAACAAAAATTTTATTTAACCGTATAAAATTTTGCGTCAAAAAAGCACGAAACCTTGTCGTTCCGTGCTTTCTGGCGTTAATTATTTTTTTTAACTGATCGACGTTCCACCAACTCTGGCTCGTACACGATTGATTCAACCGGCCGTTTATCAATCATATTAAGTAACAAACTTGCCGCATCGTGGCCCATCCGTTCCTTTTCATGAACCATTGTGGTGAGCCCCGGTTCCAAGTATCGGCCGAGTGAATAGTCATCAAATCCGGTTACCGAAACATCCTCAGGAATCCGGAGATCCAATGATTTGACCAGATCCATCACCTGAATGGCCAGTTGGTCGTTGTAACACATAATGGCGGTTGGTCGGGTCTCAACAGGACTCCGGAGATAATGCTCAATTTGTGACAAAATCTCCTTAATCGAGTCCATCGACCGATACATGACCACGTTACTTTTCAAGGCAATGTCTGGATGTTGCTGATAGGCCTTAATATAGCCGTTCATCCGGTTAACGCCCTGCGCGTCATCAACTTGAAAAGCCCCCAGGATCCGCTCGTGACCCGCGTCAATCAAGTAGTTGGTTAAGCGCAAAATCGCCCCTGCATCATCCGTTGTCACTGACACTGCTTCATAGCTTGGGTATGTGGCGTTGATAAAGACTGTCGGTAAACCCGTTTGACGAATTTTCTCATATAAGTCGGCATTTGGACTCTTAAGTGTCGACTGAGTGGGTTCAATGATTAACCCCGCAATGTTGCTGTCAAACATTGAAATTAGCGACCGCCGCTCCCTTTTGGGATCATTGTGGGTGTTCGCTAACAGCAACGCATAACCACTGTCTGATATGATTTGATCGGCCCCACTGATAATGTTTGGGAAAATATAGTCCGCGATATGCGTCGTCAAAATACCGATCATCCGGTTGGTATTTTGGTCCTCTGTTTTCACACTTTGCCAGTCGTTGACGTACATGCCACCGCCCTGAATTCGGTAAATCATATGTTCATTTTCAAGGTCGCCGACGGCCCGGCGCACCGTGTAACGACTCACATCATAACGGGCCATTAATTCAGTTTCAGTTGGCAACTTATCGCCAATTTTATATTCGCCCGCCAGGATTTGTTCGCGTAACCCGGCTTCGACGACTTCGTACTTAGCTTGCATCTCTTGACCCCGTCTACTTCTATTGAATTTAACAGTTTAAAACCATTTTTTAAGAATTATGTGCACTTAAATAATATAGCACAGCATATCAGATTACCATAACTTTGTGAAATCGACTTGAAAGACAAGTATTGACATTTGTCCGTATAAATATTAAATTGAAAACGGATACATCCACTCACAAAACGATAACGAACAGGAGTGTCAACTTATGAAAGCATCGCAATCTGATTTTGACCAATACGATGGTCATGCCGTCACCGCCTTCCACTTGGAAAACGATAACGGTGTTTCCGCCACCATTTTAAGCATGGGCGGCATTATTCACGAATACAACGTTCCCAGTCCCGCTGGCGAAACGACAAACGTCCTCTTATCTTATCCTCATACCAAAGACTATTACGCTAATCCGTTTTACGTTAACATGCTCATTGGACCAGCAGCCGGTCGAATCAAGCAAGCAACCTTCGACGTTGCTGGTGAGACCATCAAGGTTACACCAAACGAGGGCAATAACGCGCTCCATGGCGGCCCTCACGGTTTCAGCTTCGTTAACTGGGATGGCACGACCGACGTCACTGAGGATGGTGCGACGCTCACGCTACACCATCAATTTGAACAAGGCGCCGGCGACTTCCCATCAATGGACGTGACCGTGACCTATCAGCTTTCAAATGACGATCGGTTGACGTTAAGCTTCAGCGGTCAGGCTGATGCGCCGACCCTCTTCAACCCAACGTGTCACACGTACTTTAACGTTGACGGATCAGATACGATCAAGTCACAACAACTTCAACTGAACTCGACGCGGCACTTGGCCGTTGATGCCGAAAAATTGCCAACTGGGGACTTTCTTGATAACGCGGGCACCCCTTACGACTTCAGCCAACCAACCCAATTGGGAACTGCCATTGATGGCATGGCTGACACCACCGAAAAGGGCTTCGACGACATTTTTGAAGTGGCCCCCGCTGCTGACCACGAAATTGCCCAACTCAAGAGTACCGATAGCAACCGCAGTGTCACCCTTTACTCGGCCCGCAATGCTTTGGTTGTCTTCACCGCTAACTCGTTTACTGACGACATGGCCCTGGTTAACGGCCACGGCCATGGTACGCCTTGGATGGGTGTGGCCTTGGAGGCTCAAAACCTTTCAGATGCCACTCGGTTTACAAACTTTGGCGACATTACCTTGTTACCTGGCGAGCCTAAACATTACGAAATCGCCTATCAAGTCCACTACTAATCGCTCGAGAAAACTGAATTAAACCCCGCAATATCAAAAAACACCGCCGATACGAAAACTGTATCAGCGGTGTTTTTGAAGCCAACGGTAGCGGCTTATTCATCACCACGGTTGGACAAATTCTCACTCGTCTCGATGCTGTTGACCTGACGATAGCGTGATGGCGACGTCCCCGCATATTTCTTAAAGGACGTCGAGAAATAATAAATATTTTGAAAGCCCACTCGGCTGGCAATCTCTGAGATCGACAGGCCAGTGTTCAATAACTGCCGCCCGGCTTCTTCCATTCGGTACTGATTTAAGAAATCGGTTGGCGTCATCCCAACTGTTTGCCGAAATGCCTTGGTTAAAAAGGTCGCCGGTCGATTGAACTCTTTTTCCAACGTCGTCGCCGTAATTTTGTTTTGAAAATGGCTCCGCAAATAAGCCTGTAACTCTAGAGAAACCTGAATCATCAGATTTTGCGCGTTGTCTTGCGCCCGTAACTTATTGAGTAGCTGGATGAAAAGGGCTTGTGAATTGAAAAATTGTTTCGACTCGCACGTAATTGTTTGGGGCACTAATTGATCCATCGTTTCCTTAATACTGTCGGGATCTTCAACGGCCTGATGCTGTCTCAAAAACAACGTTTGAACGGGGACGTTCGCGTGTAGCGAAACGGCCGCCATCCCGTTTTTGATTGGCGCCGGTTCGTTTTTAAGTGTCCACTCGCCGGCCACGAAGACGTACAACCAGTCGATTTCGACTTCCGGTGTCTCGGCCCACCAAGCATACCGGTGGTCTCCCGCAACTAGAATGAATAACTCATCTCGGTGGACCTGCTGTTCCTTGCCATCGACCGACATCATTAACGTGCCTTTTCGAACGAAAATAAACATAAAGTATTCGAGATGAACCCGACTTACCATCCGCCCGTCTGCATGTAGTTCAGCATGGCCCCCTTCGATAAAGGTCGGCAGTGGCAAGCATGATAGTGATAAATATGCCGATTGCGCCATGAGATTTCCCCTTTTCTGGTCTTGTTTGATCTTCCAATCCTCGCACGCTAATAATAGCTCATGAGGACCGTTGGGTCACGCCATTTGAATCGGTCGCCGTCAGATTTTGACCGGTCCTAGCGCTGCTTATGTAACAAGTATAACTACGCAATGAAACCCATTTAAAACTTTTTAAATACACTTTTTTAATTCGCCCAGTTAATCCATATTTTGAATACGAAATATTCCATTTATATTGTACACAAATAACTACAAAATGTCATTTTAAAATCAAAAAAACGTCAAGAAATATCGTTTAACCGACATTCTTAACGCTTATAGAACGCGACACCGCAATGATTATCGTTTTTCTTCTAAAAAGTTTTTAGTTATCGTTCGAACAGTTTGATTTTCTTGTGGTTGGCCAATTGAAATTCGTAACCACTCTGGTTGAAGGCCGGTTCTGATTAGGTAACCCTGTCGCATGAGTCGATCGCTTAACGCCTGTGCATCGGGGACTCTGAAGTAAACGAAATTTGCTTGCGACTCATCATATTCCAGCTTCATTTCGGCTAAGAACGTTAACCATTTCTCCCGCTCAACGGCCACCTGGGCGGTCGTTTGATCAACAAAAGCTTGGTCGGCAAATGCCGCACTCGCAGCAATTTCAGCAAAACTGCTGAGATTATAGGGCAGTCTGACGGTCTGCAGCACACTCGCAAGGGCTTCTGGTACAACGGCGTATCCCACTCGAAAGTTTGCCAGCCCATAGGCTTTGGAAAACGTGCGGAGGACAACGAGGTTCTCATAACGCGTTGTGAGCGACAAGACGGAGGGGTCCGGGTCGCGCGTCACGAAGTCGATATAGGCTTCGTCCACGACAACCATGACCGTTTTGGGAACCTCTTGCAAGAACGCTTCAATCTGCTGAGGCGCCAAATACGTGCCGGTTGGATTATTGGGGTTACATAACCAGATCAACTTCGTCGTCGGTGTCACGGCCGCTAAAAAACCGGCTAAATCAGTCGTTCCCGTTTCGTCAACTGGCACCTCAACCACGGTCGCAGATTCAACCAACGCGTGCAAGCCGTACTCCGAAAACGTCGGTCCTGCCTGAATGACCGTATCTCCCGGTACTAATAGGGTTCGCGATAACAACTCAATGATTTCATCTAAGCCGTTCCCAAAAACTAATCGGTCCTGACTAATCCCAAACTGTTCGCTAATGATAGTTCGCAGTCGACTTGCCTCAGCATCCGGATAACGATTGGCGTCTTCAAACTGCCAATCAAGTAACGCCTGCTTCACTTTTGGTGAAGTGCCGTAAGCATTCTCGTTAGCGGATAACCGAACAATTTTCTTGAGACCTAGTCGTTTTTTTAATCCGCTTAACGATTCTTCTGGAACGTACGGTTTTAAATTTGCTAACCCTGGTTTCACCATCAACCACACCTCTTTACAATTTTTTGATGTCCCGGCGCTCTTTGGTCTTACTCATTAGACCTTCCCGTTCGGCTAACTCCGTTTTAACCTGAGCCACGCTAATCCCTCGATTGGCCATCAAGACGAGCACATGATAGGCAAGGTCAGCCACTTCATAGACAAATTCATCATCACTGTCGTTTTTAGCGGCCACGATCACTTCGGTTGACTCTTCGCCCACTTTTTTCAGAATTTTATCGAGTCCTTTGGTGAATAAGTAATTGGTATAGGATCCCTCTTTAGGGGTTTGTTTACGGTCTAAAATTAAGTCGTATAATGCGTCTAAATCTTGCATGTTTGCCATCTCCTTACGGTAGTTGAATAGTGCGATAAAAACAGCTGGTGTGGCCCGTATGGCACGCTGGACCAGCCGGATTGACGCGAACCAGCAACGTGTCCTCATCACAGTCAATCCACATTGCCTTGATGGCCTGGGTGTTGCCACTCGTTGCGCCCTTGTGCCAAAGCTCCTGACGACTTCGGGACCAAAACCACGTCTCACGACTCGTCAAGCTGCGTTGATATGCGACATCGTTCATATAAGCCATCATTAACACCTGACCAGTCCGATCATCCACAACAATCGTGGGCACTAGACCATCCGGGTATTTGTCAAAATCTGGTTTCATCTCACCGGCACCCCGCTTCGTCGTAATTCCTGTTTCACGGCTGGAATGGTGAGTTCGCCAAAGTGAAATACCGATGCGGCCAGGGCTGCGTCCACATTTGTTTGGCCAAATACGTCATCAAAATCACTGACCTGCCCACAGCCGCCAGAAGCAATAACCGGCACCCCAACAGCTGCGGTAATCGCCTGATATAACGGTAAATCAAAGCCACTTTTCGTACCGTCTTTATCCATACTAGTAACCAGTAGTTCGCCAGCGCCAGCCGCAACCCCCTGCCGAGCCCACTCGATGGCATTAAGCGGGGTTGCTTGCCGGCCACCGTTGACAAACACCAAGTATTGGTTGGTTGCAACATCCCATTTCACATCAATGGCCAACACGATACACTGGGCCCCAAATTTTTCTGCGCCCGCAGTGATTAATTTCGGATTAGCCACTGCCGCAGAGTTCACCGCAACTTTATCCGCACCGGCTTTGAGTAACCGCTGCATATCAGCAACCGAATTGATGCCACCGCCAACGGTTAACGGCATAAATACCTGACGCGCTACACCTGCAATCGTATCGGTCATTGCGCGCCGGCCTTCGTTGGTCGCAGTGATATCCAAAAACACCAACTCATCAGCCCCTTGGTCCTCATAGGCCTTAGCAATCTCCACGGGGTCGCCAACATCCGTTAAATTCACAAAGTTAACCCCTTTTTTCACCCGGCCGTTATCAACGTCCAAACAAGGAATAATGCGCTTAGCTAACATCTTCAGCCACCTCCGCCAATTGGGCTAAGGGTAAGTCGCCCGTCGCCATTGCCCGACCCACGATTGCTGCTTGCAACCCCGCCTGCGCCAAAGCTGCCAGATCTTGCTTGGTCGTGACCCCGCCCGAAGCCACGATATTTGTCATGGGAAAGGCCGTCTGCAAGGCAGCTAACTGGGCAACGTTGGGCCCACTGAGGGTGCCATCTTTTTCAATATCCGTTACGATAAAGTTCACGGCGCCAAAAGCCACCATGGCTGTCATCAAAGCCGTCATTGTCACGTCACTTTCTTCCAGCCAACCAGAGATTGCGACCCGGCCGTTTTTACCATCGATGCCGATCACAATCTGATCGTTACCAAACTGTTGAATAGCCGTTTGAACAAGGGTCGGATCGGTCAGTGCTGCCGATCCGAGAATGACCCGATCAACACCACTTGTTAGGTATTGGTTCACCTGAGCCAACGTTCGAATCCCACCACCGACTTCAACTTTCAGGTTCGTCTGGGCACAAATTTGTTCAATAATGGTGCGATTGACAGGCCGCCCCGTTTTGGCGCCATCCAGATCAACAAGGTGCAATCGGGTCAACCCAGCCTTCTGAATGGCAAGCGCCTGTTGTAACGGATCGGCATCAATCAGGGTTGTTTGGTCAAAATCCCCTTGGTATAGGCGAACACTTTTTTGGGATTTTAAATCAATTGCGGGAATAATTTCCATTTTCTACCAACTCCTTGAAGGCGGCCAAGCCACGCAGACCAACCGCACCACTTTTTTCTGGGTGAAACTGCATCCCAATCACATTATCATTTCTAACGATACTGGGGAGTGCCACCCCGTAATCACAAACAGCTAATACGTTCTCAGGGCGCGTATTCGCATAAAACGAGTGGACAAAATAACTGGATTCGCCAGCAAAGCGAGCGGCAATTGGATCATCTTGAATCACCCGATTTTGATCCCAACCCATGTGAGGAACTTTAACGCTCAAATCGTCCGGGATGGCTTCGACACGGCCATCAATCAATCCCAATCCAGATGTTTCACCGAATTCTAGGCTGCTTTCAAACAGGAGTTGCATCCCCAGACAAATGCCTAGAATTGGCTTCTTGTTAGCCGCAGCTTGCTGAATTGGGATGACTAGATTACGTTCTTCAAGTGCTAACATCGCCTTCTTAAAGGCCCCAACACCAGGTAAAATTAACCCATCCGCTGCTTCAATTACAGCTGAATCCGCCGACAACTGGTTCTCAATATTAAGGTAATCCAACGCTTTCTTGACGTTTTGGGTATTTCCCGTATCGTAGTCCACTATCACGAGCATTTAAATGACCCCCTTTGTCGATGGCACTCCTTTAATCTCATCATTTATTGTCACAGCGGCTCGAAGCGCCCGACCCAACGCCTTAAACAAGGTCTCCACTTTGTGATGGGTGTTGCGACCGTATAAGACCGCCGCATGACAGTTCAGCTCCGCATTGAACGCGAAAGCTTGGAAGAAATCTTCTGTCACCTCCGTATCGTAATCACCCAATCGTTGATTCAACAGTTCTGCATCAAAAACGAGGTAGGCTCGACCGGATAGATCAACAACCACCCGACTCAGTGTTTCATCAAGGGGGATCAACGCCGACCCAAACCGTTCGATACCCGCTTTGTCACCTAACGCTTGTTTAAGCGCTAGTCCTAAAGCAATCCCCACATCCTCTGTTGTGTGGTGGGGGTCAACGGTTAAGTCCCCGGTTGCCTTGACCACTAGTCCGAACCGACCGTGGCGGGCAAAAGCGTCCAGCATGTGGTCAAAAAATCCAATGCCGGTATCAATATCAATGGTGTCATAATTGTCCAAATTCAAACTGAGGGTAATTTGAGTTTCCTTCGTTATTCGTTTGATCTCAGCTATTCTCATTTCGATGACACCCCATTTTCAGAAAATCGACTTTCGACTGCCCGAGCGTGACCTTCAAGCCCTTCTACCCGAGCCAAAGTGGTAATAGCTTTGACTTCCTTAGCCAACGCGCTGCGTGTGTAATCCACGAACTGAATGCGTTTAACAAAATCTGAAACACCCAAGGGTGAAAAGAAGCGAGCAGTCCCACCAGTTGGCAGAATGTGGTTAGGCCCCGCTACGTAGTCGCCAACGGGTTCGGAGGCGTTATAGCCAAGGAAAACGGAACCAGCGTTTTGGATTTGATTCAAATACGACATCGCATCCGCCAGTTCAACCTCCAAGTGTTCTGGTGAAATCGCGTTCATCAGGGTAAAGGCATCGTCAATGTTGTCAACCACCGCAATGAACCCTTCGTTTTCGACGGAGGCACTCGCAATGTTGCGCCGGGGGAGTGTGACAAGTTGTTCATCAATTTCAGCTGAAACCTGCTTAGCAAAAGTTAAACTTGGGGTGACGAGCATTGGCCGCGCCAACTTATCGTGTTCCGCTTGGGACAACAGATCAGCAGCAACCTGTGCAGCCGTAGCACCCTCATCAGCAATAACGCCAATTTCAGATGGGCCGGCAATCATATCAATGTCAACTTGACCAAAGACTTGTTTTTTAGCGACAGCGACAAAGATATTACCGGGACCAGTAATTTTATCGACTCGGGGAATGGTTTGCGTCCCGTAAGCTAAAGCCGCAATGGCCTGAGCACCACCCACTTGATACACTTCATCAATTCCCGCGATTTTCGCAGCAACTAACACGGATTGAGCGACGCCATCGGCTTGGGGTGGTGTCACCATCACGATCTTGTTGACGCCCGCCAGCTTGGCTGGGATGACGTTCATCAAGATTGAAGACGGATAAGCGGCTGTTCCGCCGGGGACGTACAAGCCCACAGCGGCCAGTGGCATGATTTTTTCGCCGCGAACAACCCCCGGCTGTTCCGCGTCGACAAATCCGTTTTGGATTTCCTTCTTGTGGTAACTAATAATATTGCGCTTGGCCAGGTTCAGCGCATCAATCAATTCCTGATCGGCATTTTCATATGCCATCTCAATGGCCGCTTGTGGAATTTGAAAGTCGGTCAACGCGACTTTATCAAATTGCTGCGAGTAGTCGCGAAGCGCTGCATCGCCGTTTTGACGAACGTTGTCGATAATGGCCGCTACCGTTGACTCAACCTCAGGCTTATTTGCTTGCTTATCGGTTCTGGTGGCAACTTGTTGTAAAAGTTCATTTAATGGTTGCGTTAAAATTTGCATGGTGGTCACTCTCCTAAGGTTAATTTTGCTTGAGTTAAGGCTTCAATTAGTTGTTTAATCTGCGGTTTATACTGCTTAATCGCCAGCCGGTTGACCACTAACTTCGTGCTCACTGGTTGCAAGTCAGCATAGACCTGTAAGTCATTTTCCCGCAACGTGGTCCCTGTTTCCGTAATATCAACAATGGCATCGGCTAGGCCAATCAGTGGCGCCAGCTCGACCGATCCCTCGATTTTGATAATTTCGACATCCTCACCAATGCTTTGAAAATAGCGCTTGGTGATGGTCGGGTACTTCGTTGCAATAATCTTGCGGCGAACCTGATGTGGATTGTAGTCCCGAGTAGATGCTAAGACAAACCGGCACTTGCCAACCTCCAGGTCCAACATGTCGTACTGCGAGTTCTGCTGTTCCGCCAAGATATCGCTACCGACAATGCCAATATGAACGGAACCGTTATTTAAGTAAGTCAAAACGTCGGGACCCTTGACCAGAATAATCTCGAAGGTGTCATCTTCATCAAAGATCAAGCGCCGCCCCTTATGCTTGATTCCGCTAACGTCTACGCCACACTGTTCCAACAGGGGCACAACTTGTTCTTCGACCCGCCCTTTGGTTAAAGCAATCTTGATTGTCATGCGCCCACCTCCTGGTTCGCCGCCAAATTAACAAGAGTCATTTGCTGGCTTCGGGCAATGGCTTGGGCCTCAGCTAGACTATCTGCTAAACACAACGTCGCATTGGGATCTTTTTTCAACGCCGCTTCCGCCACTGACCATTGCTCTGGCTCAAAGTAGAGTAACGTTTGCACGACATCAACTGGCCCCGCTGCCCGATCGGCTAACGCATCGACGTCAAATGCAACGCCCACAGCAGGTTCCTGAACCTTTTGAAAGCTGGTCAATAACTTGTCATAGCGGCCGCCGCTAAACAGATAATCGGCATCGGATTGGGTATACCCTCGAAACGCCATTCCCGTATAGTAGCTTTGCGGTGTCGGCCGGCTTAGATCCAACACGACCGTTAAATCGCCAGTCTGAGCTTCGATAAACTGAACTGTCCTTTCAAGGTCGGTCAAAATCGGTTGGAGCTGTTCTTGGTCTGGCAGTGTCTTCACGGTCGCCATCACCAAATCAACCGCCCCAAATAACCAGGGCCACTCTGAGATAAATGGCTGGTACGCAGTGTTAGCCAACGACTGGGCTAACTGCTGGTAGCGCGTCAGATCTTTATCAAATAATGCCTGCTTCAACGCTTGTTTCGTTGGGTCAGCTAATGGTAGCTGGGCGAACACCGCATCGACAAACCGGGCATCGCTCAATTCGATGGTTAAGTCCTTGACCGCATTGATTTCACATCCTTGAACGGCAATTGCCAAGGACTCCCATTCACCTTTCAGACCGGCATAACCGACAATCTCGATTCCAGCCTGAGTGACTTGGTTATAACTCCCCGATAGCTGCTTATTAAGCCGGAAAACATCCCCGCCGTAGTACCATTTAGCCGGCACCTCGATGCCTGTCGTACTCATCATCCGAGCGACGGGTAAAGTTAAGTCTGGGCGTAAAACAAGGGCTTCTCCCTGTTCATCTAATAGTTGGTAAGGTCTGACATTTTCAAGATTTAATGGCGAGAAAACATCAGCATACTCTAGGATCGGCGTTGTTAACCGATTAAATCCCCGGTCTCTAAATAATTTGAACAGCCGTTCCTGGATGGTTTCTTTGATCTCTGCACGCGTTCCAAACTCATCACGGGTTCCATTTGGTAAATTTCGATTCTTCATCTCGCTATCCCCCTTCTGACAAAAAAAGTCCCCGTAAGCTACCAATAGCTTACGAGGACGAGTATTAATCGCGGTTCCACCTCAATTTGTCGCCACCTCACGATGGTCGACCTTACGTTGCCGATAACTAGTCACCAAAAAGTAACAGCTAGGGTAACCCTGATAACGCTAAACATGCGGAACGACTTACTGAGTGCTTCGGTCGAACAGTTCATAGACGTGGTTTCGCCCGTGAATCTGGTCCGGATCTCATCATCCCGAACTCTCTTGACAGATTCAACAGGGTACTTGTTCTAATCACAACTTTATTTTGTCATTTAGTTTTAATTGAATAAGTACAATTTACCACTATTTTCTAACATGTCAACAATTTTTTAATTATTTTTTAATTTATCCGAGTCTCAATATCATGAATCCCCTGGCCCACTTCAGCGACACTGTGGGCATCGCTCCCATAAACGAGTGGAATGCCCATGGCCTTAGCCTGTTGAACCGTCCACCAATCAGGATACGCTTCGTTGCAGCTTGGCTTATATAGGCCCGCTGCGTTATAGTCAATTTCAAACCCCTGCGCCTTAATTGTCGCTAGAACGGCCCCCATTAACCGCTTGTTGTCATCACTGAGCTCATTGGGTAATCCAAAGATATCTTGGAATTTTTTAAACAACGTCAAATGACCAATGCGCTTCAGACTTGGACTACGCCAATCTTCGCGAACCGCCGTCAGTAAGGTACTCAAATACTTGGCATACAGGTCCTGAGGATCAAAGTATCTGGCCATCAGCCCCTTTTGAAAGTCCTCCGGCGTATCGTCTACACACCAAAACTTATCATTGACCCCCTGTAAAAAATGCAACGATAAGATATTTTCATCAGTTTGGGGGCCATATTCGGCCATAAACGCCTTGGTCCACTCAACCTCAGTGGGAAGATAATCAATTTCAAACCCCACTTTAATGTGAATCTGACTGCGGTACTTTTGCTTTAAAGCCGCAATTTTAACCAAATACCGCCCAATATCGGTCTTGCTCATTGCCGCTTCCGTCAGCCCAGTTTCAACGCCCGCGTAATGGTCCTTGAAACTATCAGGCAACGGCGCGTGTTCGGTCACACAGTACTGGGTAAATCCCATTTTGATTGCCTTTTGAATCATTTGCTCGACATCATCGCCACTCCCGTGTGGGCAAAATTCAGTGTGCGAATGGCCATCTTTTCGACTCATTAATAATCCCCCTCAAACACAGGTCTGCCATCGCAAATTATGATAAAATGATGGCGGACATTTTTTCCTACTGTTTGTTATTCTAGCCCGACTCTAAGGGGGCGTCCAGTTAATGTTACCTCAAAATCACAATCGGCTGGCCAAGTCTATCAGTGCCAACCCAGGATTCATTAATATTCAACAAGTTGATCCCAGTATTATCGTGGACCTAAAGTATGCGACCAACGATAATTTCACGGGTCAGGCCATCTACGATTTCACCGTTGCCATTGCTCGCATTGGGACAGCCAAAAAGCTGGCCGTTGCAGCACAACAACTGCGCTCCCAGGGTTACCGGCTCAAAGTCTGGGATGCCTACCGACCCACGACCGCCCAGCAACGGCTTTTTTCCACCTGGCCAGACCCGACTTGGGTGGCCCCGCCCAACCCAAACTATAGCCACGAAAAGGGTGTAACCTTTGACCTGACCCTCACTGACATGGCTGGTCAGGAAATTCCCATGCAAAGCGGATTCGACGATTTCAGTAACCGGGCAAAACGGGACTTTCCCAGAACTGCTGCTCAAGAAGTCACTTACCGGGCCTTATTATCGGCTATGACTCAAGCCGATTTTCATGGCTACGAGAATGAATGGTGGGACTACCAAGATAACGATGCCAACAGCTACGAGCCCGCTCAAGTGAACCCCAACGACTACGACCATGAAAGGACAACATAATTATGGGACTTAATCAACCATTCTTAGATCCGGTTAGTGACACCCAACCGGGCCCGCGCAACCTCATCACCGACGTTGCTGGCGTCACCGTCGGCCAGGTGACCATCAATACGGGGCACCATCACACCGGCGTCACCGTCATTCGTCCGACTCGCGACAACGTCTTTCTTGCCAAATGCCCGGCTGCCGTTCATGTTATTAACGGCTTTGGTAAAAGCACCGGGACCATTCAGATTAACGAATTAGGAACGCTTGAGACCCCCATTGTCCTCACGAACACCTTCGCGGTGGGCACCGCTCAAAACGCCTTAATCGGCGAATTACTGGCCGCAAATCCTGCCATTGGAGACAGCACGGGCACTGTTAATCCGGTTGTCATGGAGTGTAACGATGGTGAAATTAATGATATTCGCGACCGAATTATCAGCGAACAAGACGTGTTGACCGCCCTCAACACCACTACCGAAACGGTTGAAGAAGGCGCCGTTGGCGCTGGTACCGGGATGTGTTGTTACGACCTAAAAGGCGGCGTCGGTTCCGCATCCCGCACCATTGACATTGACGGTCACCGCTTCACCATGGGCGCCTTTGTCCTCTCCAACTACGGCTTTCTTCGCGATCTTAATATCTATAACGTTCCCGTCGGCGCCCAATTAGCTGCCTTTCAAGCCGCTGAAAAGGCCAAGGAAAAAGGGAGTATCGTCACCGTTTTAGCAACCGATATTCCCTTCAATTCACGTCAGTTACGCCGGATTGCCAAACGGGCTAGTGTGGGCATCACCCGCACCGGTGCCTTTATTGGCAATGGCAGCGGCGAACTCGTCTTAGCTTTTTCAACGGCTAATCGCGTCCCCCATTTCAGTCACCACGAACTCAGTCAGCAACAAGCCATTTCAGACGATCGGTTTGACCGGTATTTTAGAATGACCGTGGCCGTTGTGGAAGAGGCCGTGCTGAGCGTCTTAACTCACGCAACCACAATGATTGACCGCAAAGGCCAGCCTCGATTAAGCTTACGCGATGCGATTGACCAATATCTCGCGGTGCACCCAACAGCTCAATTAACCGAACTCAAGCACCAGTTAGGGTTGATTCCATAATCCCGACCGCCCAATAGCGGGCATTGTACGCCGCTGCAAACCGGTAAACTGGTAGCCAATACGGCCCGTCAATCGGGTCTGACACGTGGATCAGCTGGTCAAACCAACCGTCAATCAAAACGGCGTGATTGTTCGTGACCGCTTTTCCAAATGAATAAACGGCCCACTCGGGGGTCTCAAATCCCACTGTCACATAAGCGATAACGGGGTTTTTTTGACTCACGACCTGTTTTAACTGACTGACCGTGCTACCACTTAAATCTCGAACAGTTGCATAACGGCTGGCCCACCGACTCAATGGCGTTGGAAAAATGGCTTCAAAGCGGCCATGAACGGACGTTGCCGGGTCGCCGCCAAAGCCGTGGTACGGGTTATAATCAGCCGAAATGGGCATCTGCTGCAAGAAGTCACCATAGCTAAGCGTGGCCGCTTGCGCTTCTAGGTGCAGACCTTCCAGCAGTGCTGCTGGTTCACACCCATTTGGCATTCCCCAAAAATTTTGATTGATATTTTCCGCGCCCAACTTAAGAATGGGGGCCGTGGTGTCTACGCCGAGATCAGCCATGACTACCACCGTGTTGGCCTTAGCCATCAATTCCCCCGTTTTTAACCGCCAGTAATGGTCGCCTAATCGATCAACTAGTTCGGCCTCAACGGCCACCATCGCAAATGGCGGCTGCGTTGTGACCAGTTGCAGTTGGTCATCCAAAACGGGTTCCGGCACGGATGCAATCACCTGAATAGTTTGCGAAACCGCGCGGATAATTTCAAACTGCATCGGCGTACCCGTCAGCCAGACATCTTCGCTAGCAACAAACTGATGGTCAACCGTTTCAAAGACATCACCGACCGTACTCGTTGCCGTGGCCACGACAGTCAACACCGCCTTTAGCGACCAATGACGAGCCGTCTGATGGTTAGGATCCGTGGTCCATGTCCCGCCTGGCACCACGACTCTGGCCTTTTGCGGCTGCGGTAACGGTCGGCGGGTCATCATTTGCGGAATCAACACCACGTCTTCAGCTGGTACTAGCCCCGTTGAGCCGTGATACCAGCGATTGCCTTGATCATCTTGCACTTCAGCTGACGCCTCGACTACAACGGATGGTGCAATCGCCTGCCGCAAACCACCGATTCCAGTGAGTAGTCGGCTACCCGCCGGAGCGACAACGATAGCTCGCTGATGCTCGTCAAAGACCCTAATCTGCTTCATTTGCCGCCACCATCTCAATCACTTTTTGGGCCATCTTTTTGGACTGATCATTAAAGAACGGTGGTAATTGGTCTAACGGGAAGTACTTGACCTGCTGAGTTTCCGAAGTTGCCGTTGTCAGTAGCTCACCGCCCACTTGGTGAACCAAGTACAAGGCCGTGATCAACTGGGTCTGGTCGCCGTTTGGATACGTGTAGAAATCATGATCAAACAGCGCAATTAAACGCTCACATTCGACCGCGACCCCGGCATCTTCAAGGTATTCGCGCTGACAAGTCTCCTGAAAACTTTCGCCAAACTCCATGTAACCGCCGGGAAAGCTCCAGTCACCTGTATCGGTTCGCTCCTGCAATAACAATCGATTCTGCGAGTCAAGTAACGCACCAGCTGCCGTCGTCAAAATGAGTGGTCGGTGCCCAACCAACCCCCGAAGTTCATGAATATAATCAGCCATGAAACGCCCTCCTTTAGTTAATCAATTACAACCATTATAACAGGTTGCTCAACCACCGGCCGGCCAGCCTACTTTGCATTTAGCTAAATTGCAATGCTATAATCCAAACCGGAACTATTTTGGAAGAGAGGGACCATATTGGAACAAACCGTTACCCGAAAGACCCAACTTTCGATTCTCGCCGCAGGGCTATTAGCCTTTATCGGCATCTTGGTAGAGACCTCCATGAACGTGACATTTCCGACGTTGATCGCCGAATTTCACGAAAAGTTAGCCACTGTTCAGTGGTTAACGACGGGCTACTTGTTGCTCGTCACCTTGGTTATGGGCACAACCGCCTATGCCATCAAGCGCTTTGACGCGCGAACGATTTTTCGCACCGCTATCTTTATGGTGCTCATCGGGACATTGCTATGCGCCGCCGCTCCCAATTTTTGGGTGTTATTAATCGGCCGACTTGCCCAAGCTTTTGCAACCGGCTTCGCCACCCCGTTAATGTTTCATTTGATTATGTCAAGTGTTCCTGAACACCGTCTCGGGGTTTACGTCGGCATCGCAAGCATGATTATTTCGTTTGCCCCCGCCCTAGGCCCCACATACGGTGGTGTCATGAACCAACTCTTAAGTTGGCGAGCCATTTTCTGGTGTGCACTGCCCCTCATCGTTTTAGTCGCGCTATTGGGCGAGCGCACTATCACCATCAAAGCCAGTCACAAAAATGGTGCCTTTGACTTCGGAGGATTGGGGCTAATGACTGTGATCTTCGCCAGCCTTGTTTGGGCGTTTAACCAAGCTGGCCTTCACGGCTTTACCAGCAGCCAGTTTGGGCTGTGGCTGGCCGTTGCCATCGTTGCCATTTTACTTCAAATTTACCATGCCCGGACAGGTCACCGACAATTGCTAGACTGGCGGATTCTTAAGCGGCCGATTATCCGACTCCAACTCATTAACTACTTTTTCTTTCAGTTTATCAATATCGGAATTTCCTTTGTTATTCCGATATTTGCCGAGAATGTTTTGGAGGCTAACTCCCTAACCGCCGGCATGATTTTATTCCCAGGCGCCCTGCTTGGTGCTTGTCTGGGACCAGTCGCCGGAACCGTTTACGATCACAAGGGCCTCCCGTTGCCACTCCTTTTTGCCAACGGGTTCGTCCTATTAAGCGTGAGTCTCTTTACTATCTTCACCGATCAACTTAACGCCGGAATACTCGCCATCTTCTTTGTTTTACTCCGGCTTGGCTTTAACTTTGGCTTCGGAAACTTGATGTCGGATGCCAGCACCCATGTGAGTCTGGAGAACAAGGCGGATCAAAATTCTCTCTTTAGCATGATGCAACAGTACGCCGGTTCCATCGGCACGGGCGTATTAGCGGCCGTCATTTCGTCGCAAGAACGACATCATGATAACATCGCAGCAGCCACATTAGCCGGTGGTCACATTGATTTTATGATCCTCATCGGATTAGCATTAATCGCTGCCATTGCGGGAGTGACGGCAATGGGAAAAATTAATAAGAGTGTGAGTCAAGGCGGTTAACTCCCGGAGTATAAGGGACTTAGACATAAAGGTTGCTCTTAACCTTTGTGGCTAAGTTCCTTATACAGTAGGGAGTTGCCTTGGGGAACACGTTTCGATAAGAGTGTGAGTCAAGGCGGTTAAGCCGCGGAGCACGACCTCCTGTCACCGCGCACCCCACGCCCTACCAGTTTCTTCATGACCATTTCACGACTGTGAGTGGTCATTTTTTGTGCCGTCTGATTCGCTTAAAATGTAACCGAAGCCGCGGACAGTTCGTAGCAACTGAGGATGCTTAGGATCATCCTCGATGAGCTGCCGTAACCGACTAATGTGTGCATCCACCGCCCGCATGGTTGACCCCCGGTCACTCCCCCAGACCCCTTCGGCCAGCTGTGAGCGTGATAATACAACGTTTTGGTGTTGAACGAAAAATAGCAATAGTCGGTACTCGCGTTTGCTGATTGGCAGTTGCACCCCCCTATGCCACACTCGAAACTGACGCGGATCAATTCGTAAATGGCCAACAGTCAATCGACTGGGCTGATCAATCAAGTTAAGTTGCGCATAAACCCATTCTTTTTGGCGGATTCGGGCGACCCATTCGTCAGTGGTCATCTTCTCAGTTAACACTTCGTCCAATTGATAAGTGGTAAATAGGTCTGCCATTGACGCTGTGGCGACTAATTCGTTGGGCAGGTAGCCGATTACCGGACCACCTGCAGACCGACGAAATTCGCGCAACTGATCTGCTAGTTGACCATAAGCAAAGTGGGCCGCCAAATCAATAATTAGCGTCAATTGGCGGCCGACCGACTTCAGTTGGGGATCAAATCGTGATTGAATGGTCATTTGTCGTGGATTTAAGGCCTGTTGAAGCTGACTCATTAACGCTAAATTAGTGGTCACTAACACAATTTCTCGTGACATTGCCATGACTCCTTTCACCCGTTGTTTCTATAGTTATCGCATAGCCGTCACCGATTAAAAAGGGCTTTTACATAAACGTTACAAGATACATACAGTCCTTTTACCTTTGCCCCTTATACTGACGGTGTACTCAGGAATCAACCTGAGAATCATTTAAAAAAAGGGGAAACGTCATGAAAAGTAAAAAAGCGTTGCTTTCATCAGCTATTGCCCTAGGTGCTTTGGGCCTCATTTTAACGGGGTGCGGTAGTCAAGCCGCTAAGAAGTCTAGCGATTCGCCAACTAAAATCACCGCTGTTGGCTCTACTGCTCTTCAGCCTTTAGTTGAACAAGCCGCGACAAATTTCGAAAAACAAAACAGCGGGATCTCATTAACGGTCCAAGGTGGCGGGTCCGGTACCGGCCTTAGTCAGGTTCAACAGGGCGCTGTCCAAATTGGAAACTCTGATATTTTCGCCGAACAACAGTCGGGGATTAAAGCCGACCAACTTGTGGATCATCAAGTAGCAGTCGTTGGTATGGCCCCCGTCGTCAACAAATCTGCAGGTGTGACAAACGTCAGTATGAACCAGCTACGTCAAATCTTTACCGGTAAAATCACGAACTGGAAACAAGTTGGTGGCGCCAACGAGAAGATCTCGGTTGTCAATCGGGCGCAAGGCAGTGGCACCCGAGCCACCTTTGAATCTGCCGTCTTAAAGGGCAAAAAAGCGGTCACTTCACAGGAACAAGACGCCAACGGCACCGTCCAAAAGATTGTGAGTTCAACACCGGGTGCTGTGAGTTACCTAGCCTTCTCCTACATCAAAGGGACCGTGAAACCACTGGCCATTGACCATATCAAACCAACAGATAGTAATGTCATCACCAACAAATGGCCCATCTGGTCGTATGAACACATGTACACCAAAGGCAAACCGAATGCTCAAACCGCTAAATTCTTAAAGTATATGGATTCAGCAAAAGTTCAAAATAGCTTAGTCCAAAAGCTGGGATACATCAGTATCCACGCCATGAAAGTTTCCAAAAATGCGAAAAACGTCGTGACGAAAAACTAGCAGATTAAAACGGTTGGACTCGGCGACAGCTGATATCCAGACCGTTTTTTACTTAGGAGGGTGCTTATGACTTCAATTAAACAAGAACTCCGTCACGCCTCAAAAGCCACCAGAGAGGATGTGTTTGGCAAGGTCATCACCTACTGCTGCGTGGCCGTCATTGCGGTCCTAGTCATCAGCATTTTATATTTTATTGCCTCGCGGGGAATTGCCACCTTCACCGTTAACCACGTGAGCCTCTGGTCTTTTATTTCGCAAACAAGCTGGAACCCGGGCCTACTTGATGCTCACGGTCAGCCTCAGATAGGAGCGCTAGCGATGATGGTTACTTCGTTTACCGTCACCATTTTAGCCGCCATTATCGCGACCCCGTTTGCCTTAGCCGTAGCTTTGTACATGACTGAAATTGCGCCCAATCGTGGTGCTCGAATCCTCCAGCCCGTTATCGAATTACTAGTCGGGATTCCATCCGTTGTCTATGGCTTTATCGGTCTCACCGTTGTCGTCCCATACATTCGTCACCTTTTCGGTGGCACTGGCATGGGCATTTTAGCGGGAACGTTAGTGCTGTTTGTCATGATTTTACCAACGGTCACAACCCTGTCAGTCGACGCCTTAAACGCCCTTCCTGGTTACCTTCGGGATGCCTCACTGGCCCTTGGCGCGACCCGCTGGCAAACCATCCATAAAGTGTTGCTGAGGGCTGCGACGCCCCGCTTACTTACCGCCGTTATTTTCGGCATGGCCCGGGCCTTTGGTGAAGCGTTAGCCGTTCAAATGGTGATTGGTAACGCCGTTTTGATGCCGCACGGACTGGTCACACCAACGGCGACGTTAACCAGTCAGCTAACGACTCAAATTGGCAATACCGTCATGGGCACACTGCCCAATAACGCGCTATGGTCACTTGCACTAGTCTTACTGGTCATGTCACTGATCTTCAACTTACTCATCCGGTTTATTGGAAAGCGGGGGCAGCTCTCATGACGCCAACTCGTCTGGATAAAGTAGCGACCAAAGTCATTGAAGTATTCGTCGCCTGCGTGGTTTTAATCTTACTCTTCCTACTCAGCACCATTCTGATTCAAGGGGTCCCTCACCTTTCATGGCACTTCTTAACATCACCGTCGCAATCCTTCGCCGCTGGGGGTGGGATTGTGGACCAACTCTTCAATTCATTGTACCTGCTTGTTTTGACCCTTCTTATTTCACTGCCCCTAGCCATTGGGAGTGCTGTCTATCTCAATGAATACGCGAGTGACAATTGGTTGACCGGGCTTTTACGAACCGCTATTGAAGTGTTGAGTTCCCTGCCGTCGGTTGTTGTGGGATTGTTTGGCTACCTGTTGTTTGTTATTCACTTTCACTTTGGGTTCTCCATTTTATCTGGTGCCATTGCCCTCACCTTTTTTAACCTACCACTACTAACCCGAAGCATTGAAGGGGCACTAGCAGCGATCTCCGATACTCAACGCGAAGCCGGATTAGCCTTAGGATTGTCGGCTTGGCGGACCATCCGTGGGGTGATTCTCCCCGCTGCGCTTCCCGGGATTGTGACCGGTGTGATTCTCAGTGCCGGTCGGGTCTTCGGCGAAGCAGCAGCCCTCATCTACACAGCGGGGCAGAGCGCGCCGGTTGTTAACTATACCAACTGGAATCCGCTCAGTAGTGATAGTTTTTTGAATCCCATGCGCCCCGCTGAAACGTTGGCCGTCCACATCTGGAAGGTCAATACTGAAGGTGTGACCCCCGATGCAGTGAGTATCTCCGCGGGCGCATCCGCTGTTTTGATCATCGTGATCTTACTCTTTAACTTTCTAGCACGCTTAATTGGTCGGCACCTTTACCGGAAAATGACCGGCAATTCTAACAAGTGAGGGATGTCTTATGGCAACGTACGACTTAACAGCACATCACATTATCGAACCCGGCGGTCCCATCGCATTATCAACGGAAAAGTTGCAGGTCTTTTACGGTCGCCAACAAGCAATCTTTGACGCCACGCTAAACTTTCCCGCTAATCAAATTACCGCCCTGATTGGCGCTTCCGGATCTGGGAAATCCACTTATCTTAGAAGCCTTAACCGGATGAATGACAAAGTTGCCCGGGTAACTGGAAAAATTATGTATCAAGAAACGAATATTAACGATCGAACCATTAATGTATACGCGGTTCGTCGCCACCTAGGCATGGTCTTTCAACGCCCTAATCCGTTTGCAAAGTCCATCTACGATAACCTGACTTTCGCATTGAAGGCAACGGGGATAAAAAGCCGAACTATTCTCGACGACCGGGTTGAACAAAGCCTTAAAGAAGCCGCCCTCTGGGAAGAGGTCAAAGAAGACCTGCACAAAAGTGCCCTAGCGCTTTCTGGCGGTCAACAGCAGCGGCTCTGCATCGCCCGCGCCTTAGCCACACAACCAGAAATTCTGCTGTTAGATGAACCTGCCAGTGCTTTAGACCCCATTTCCACCGCCAAAATTGAGGTGACGCTAAAGCGGCTAGTTGAGCGATACACCATCATTATCGTGACCCACAACATGCAACAAGCGGCTCGATTGAGCAGTTATACCGCTTTTTTACACCTTGGCCACCTGATTGAATTTGATAAAACCCCGACGATTTTTCAAAATCCTGAAATGACAGCGACCCAAGACTATATTACTGGTAACTTCGGCTAATGATTGGAGGGACGGTTCGTGTCCATGTTAACAACCGAAAATCTGCACCTCTATTACGGTCAAAAAGAGGCCCTGAAAGGGATTGATCTCGCTTTTGAAGCGCAGACCATGACAGCCCTCGTTGGCCCCAGCGGGTGTGGTAAATCAACTTTACTGCGGTGTTTTAACCGCATGAATGACCAGGTTTCAAACGCCAAAATAACCGGCTCAATTTGGTTTGATCGAGAAAACGTCAACGGACCAGCCATCAGTCTTGTCACACTACGACAAAAAATTGGAATGGTGTTCCAACAACCCAACCCCTTTCCGTTTTCTGTTTATGACAATGTGGCCTATGGCCTACGACTGGCCCATTCCCTGCCCAAGGCCGTCATTGACGAACGCGTCGAGACCGCCCTTAAACAAGCCGCCGTTTGGGATGAGGTCAAAGACCATTTAACCGAAAACGCCATGGGCTTCTCTGGCGGGCAACAGCAACGGATCTGTATCGCACGACTTCTCGCCGTCCTACCAAAGGTCATCTTATTAGATGAGCCTACCAGCGCCTTAGATCCCATTTCAAGCGCTAAAATTGAGGCAACCCTGATGCAGTTAAAGCGCGACTACACCATCATCATCGTTACCCACAATCTGCAACAAGCGGCCCGAATTTCCGACCGCACGGTGTTTATGCTAGATGGCAACGTGATTGAGTCCGGCCCAACGCAGACGCTTTTCATGACGCCCGAAAATCAACAGACCAGTGATTATTTAAACGGCAAATTCGGCTAGGAGGCCCACCATGAAAAGTTTATTTTCTGATGAATTTCATCATTTACAACAAAGCTTTGTTGATATGGGAAAAGATGTCAGCCGGCAGATTCAAATGGCCATTGAAGCATTTATCACGCATGATAAATCAGCCGCCCAATCGGTGATTTCAGCAGATCAAACCACCAACCACGATTCAATCGACCTGGAGCGCATGGCCCTTGAACTGATGGCTCTTAAGCAACCTGTCGCTAACGACTTTCGGGCGGTGATTACCATTCTAAAAGCCAGCTCAGACCTTGAACGAATGGGCGATCACGCCACCAGTATCTCATGGGAAACGGTTCGACTCAACGGTCATCCGCAAATTCCGACCGTTAACACCGCCCTCAAGGACATGAGTCAACAGGTTCAAAACATGCTAACCGAAACACTGGCCGCCTTCAACACGGACGATGTTGTTAAAGCCCGCCAAGCGGCCAAGTTAGATTTGCAAATCGATGCAGCCTACGTTCGGATCCGACACCAATTAACGGCCGCTGCAAAGCAGGATGCCAGTGTGATTCCAACCAGCGAGAGCGATCTTTTGGTTGCTCGGTTACTTGAGCGCATCGGTGACCACGTCGTCAACCTTAACGAAGCTACCATTTACCAAGCCACTGGGGAAATGGTGGAACTCAACCTTGGTAAACGCCAGCCAGGACTTGTTCAAGACCTGCTTAACTAGAAATTAAAAGGAGCCCCGATAAACAACATCGGGACTCCTTTTGATCTATTAACCTTGAATGCTTAGTCCACCACGTGGCGTTCGAACGGCTGGTCACTGATGCCTTCGCTTAAAATCTTTTTCGACCACTCTTTAGCTGAAAACAGTGAGTGATCGCGATAGTTCCCGCAACTGTAGATATCAGTGCCGGGCACGTCTTCCCACTTGATATCGTTTGCGATTTGTTCCAATGATCCCTTGAGTGCTTTTGCCACTTCAGTCGTGGAAGGTTCACCCCAAGCAATCAAGTGGAACCCGGTCCGGCAACCAAATGGTGAGCAGTCGATGATGCCATCCATCCGATCACGTAACAATCCAGCCAACAAGTGTTCAATTGTGTGTAATCCCGCCGTTGGAATGGCATTTTCGTTTGGTTGCACTAACCGTAAATCGAAGTTCGAAATGGCGTCACCATTTGGGCCTTTTTCCACCGTAATTAACCGAACGTAAGGGGCCTTAACCTTGGTATGATCTAATTCAAAACTCTCAACTTTTGCCATGCTTAATTTCCTCCCAGATATGACTTAAACAGGCTCATTGTAGTGAACTTTTAAACAACTGTCAATTTAGTCCCCTACTCGTACAGGTCGGGGCGGCGATCTGAAAAGACCGGCATGAAACCTCGAGCAGCCGTTGTCTCTGCAATATCGATCACCACAGTTGCCAACTGTTCTTGGTCATCTAACCGAATCAATTCATCCCCGAACGGGTTATAAACCACCGACTGACCGCCAAACGCATTATCTGGATCAGTGCCCACCCGGTTGACCCCAACTACAAAGCTCTGGTTTTCAATAGCTCGGGCTGCTAATAACCGATGCCACTGCGTTAAGCGCGGCGTCGGCCATTCTGATGGCACAATTAAGAGTCGACTATCATGCAAGCTCAGCGTTCGGAGCCATTCTGGGAAGCGGACGTCATAGCAAATGACACTCGCTGCTTGAACGCCTGCCACCTCAAATTGATCGCCATGATCGCCAGGCGTCAAATAGGCGTCTTCATTCATCAACCCGAATAAGTGAACTTTATCGTAGTCCGCCAACAACTGACCGCTGGGGCCAAAAACGTACGTGGTGTTGTAAAACTTCCCCGCCCGGTTTGTCGCTACCGAACCGCCATGAATGGTTAATTGATACTGCTTGGCCAGTTCAGCTAACCGGCTTTTAGTCTGTTGACCAGCCTCATCAGCAATAGTCGTCAAGTGCGTCAGGTCATATCCCGTATTCCACATTTCCGGAAAAATCACAATATCGGCTGACTGCTCGGCCGCCTGTTTAACGAAATCTTCAAGTTTCGAAAAGTTAGCATCTGGGTCGCCGAAAACCACGTCCATTTGTGCGATTGCAACGTTTAACTTCATTTAACCACCCCACTTTTAGGACTAGTATAAGCGACTTTTAACTTTTTTGTTTGATTTTATTCGAATAATCAAGCAGAATGGTGGTAATTATTGATTTCAGTTGGAGGCAACACACATGAATTCATTTACCGTTTATCTCGTGCGCCACGGCGCCACTTTTTTAAATGCCTATGATCGCATGCAAGGTTGGATTGACTCAGACCTTTCTGACGACGGCATCACTCAATCTCAAGAAGCCGCTGAACGGCTCAAAGACATCGCGTTCGACCGGGCATTCTCATCCGATCTTGGCCGGGCCATGACAACGCGTGACATTATCGTTAACCACACACCCGGTGCACTCAAGGAGAACGGCGAATTGAAAAGCTTTCGGGAGGTTAACTTCGGCTTCTTTGAAGGTCTAAATTCGACTGATATTTGGCACGGAATCGCCGCGCCTTATGGCAAAAGCACCCAAGCCGACCTGCTCGAAATCGGGGGCATGGAAGAAGCCCGCAACGCGATGAAAAAGGCGGATCCCTCAGATGAAGCCGAGAGCTATGATGCCGTTATTAACCGGATGAAAGCTGGCTTTCAAGAACTCCGGGACCACTGCGAATTCAACGAAAACATTCTGCTCGTGTCTCACGGCACGCTCATCCGAACGATGGCCGACTACCTCGGCGTTGATACAACTGACAACTACCCCAAAAATGGCGGAATTAGCCAATTGACAGTGTACGAAGACCAAGTGGCCTTCGAGTCATATAACCAGTAATCTGTGAACGGCGATCAACTTGGATCGCGTGACCAACCCTAGTTGATCTTAATCTAGCGCCTTATCCCGGTGTGTGCCCATGGGATAAGGCGCTATTTGGTTCGTTATCAATTTTTCAACTGGTCCACCGTGTCAAAGACTGCCTTTTTCACTTATTGATTGAAAGCGGATACATTATTAGGTAGACTGGACTTATACGAATTTAAGGTGGGGGATTTTATGACAAAAACACTAGCCATTAATGCAGGAAGTTCAACGTTAAAATGGAAGCTCTTTTCCATGCCGGAAGAAACCGTTATCGCCAGCGGCTTGGTGGATCGGTTGAATCTGCCAGAATCAGTTTTTACCGTGAAGCGCCCCGGTCACGACAAGTATAAGGATGTTCAGGACAACATCACTTATGATCTGGCTGCCGCCCTTGTCCTGTCCTATCTAAAAGACGCTGGTATCGTGCACCATCTTCACGAAATTACCGGGATTGGTCACCGGGTCGTAGGGGGCGGCGAAACCTTTAAGGACTCGATGCTCATTGACGCGACGGTCCTCGATCAAATTCGGGCATTAACCCAGTACGCGCCACTTCACAATCCGATTCAAGCAACCTACATCGAAATTTTTGAAAAACTCCTACCCAATGCCCAACAGGTCGCTGTTTTTGACACGTCATTGTATGCTGATATGCCCAAAATGAACTATTTATACCCAATTCCTTACAAGTACTACGAAGAATTTGGCGCCCGCAAATACGGGGCCCACGGGACTAGCCACCGGTACGTTGCTCATCGGTTAGCGGAGCTTTTGAACCGAGACCTTGCTGACTTAAAATTGATTACCCTCCATCTTGGTTCTGGGTCGTCAATCACCGCCTTCGATCACGGTCAAGTCATCGACACATCAATGGGCTTCACCCCGCTGGCTGGCGTGATGATGGGGACCCGCTCTGGTGATGTTGATGCATCGCTAGTCGCCTTTTTAACGGAAAAATTGGGCATTACAAGCCAGGAAATGATTGATATTTTAAACGAAAAGTCCGGCTTGCTTGGAATCTCTGAGCTGTCACCAGACCAACGTGACCTAGAGGATACCCAAAATAGTCGCCCCCTTTCAAAGCTCGCGCTAGACATGTTTGCTAACCGCGTGATCCGCTATATTGGCAGTTACGTTGCTGAAATGGGCGGTCTGGACGCATTAGTCTTCACTGCGGGCTCTGGTGAAAACGGGATTGCGATGCGCCAAAAGATTGCGGATCAACTCACTTATTTTGGTGTCAAATTAGATCCTGACAAAAATAACGTGCGCGGGGTGGAACAAGAAATTAGCCAAACTGGAGCGCCAGTGGACGTCTGGGTTGTCCCAACCAATGAAGAACTCATGATCGCGCGAGACGTGGCGCGATTAACAAAGTGACCGGGTTTTACTGAACTTTAAGAATGGGTGTAACACTTGTCACATCACTATTTTCACGACCGTCACTGACAAAGTTCACAATGTTCACTTGAAATTTGCCAGTTAACTTGTCATACTCAAAGATTGTAACAAAATGGCAAGGAGTCGGATATGAAAAAAATTATTTTCCGGTTTGGCTTGGTCATCGCCATCGCACTTATTGGTTTTGGCCTTCAAACCGCTCATAATCAAACGTTGAACCGCCCCGTCACAAGTCACGCCTCCCAAGCTGACTTAGCGACCAACCGGGCCGTTCACACGACAAAGTTAAAACAGGTCCCGACGCTCTTTGTTCACGGCCTTGGCGGACGGTATTTGTCTGAGACACCGATGGTTAAGCCTTCGGTCCGTGCGGGCATCGCCACATGGGGACTACTCGTCTCGGTTAAAGCCAACGGCCATATCGCGATTAAGGGGCATCTTACCCATAAAAAGAATCCGGTTATCCTGTTGCGTTTCGAAAATAACCTCGCGGGGGAAGTTCAAGATGCAGAATGGCTGCACGATGTCTTGGCCGTATTAAAAGCAAAATACGGGGTGACCAAGTACAACATGGTCAGCCATTCCATGGGGGCTTACGCCGCAGTTTACTATGCCGAGCGACTCAGTCATACTAGCGATCAGCCGACACTCAACAAGCTGGTCACCATTGCTGGACCGTTTAACGGCATCATGCATTTAAGAGCCAAACGCCTGCTCGTTTTATCCAACAAACTATTGAAGTTAGTGGATGATAAGCCCAACACCAACCGCCTATTGCGGAATGGTCGACCCGCCATGGTCCACCCAGAGTACCGGGCGCTTTGGACGGCTCGCAACCAGTTTCCAGCGACTGCGCAAGTCCTGAACATCTATGGTAACATTGGCGACGGTAGCAACTCCGATACCTGCGTCACCACCGTTTCAGCGCGGTCGTTACGCGCCTTAACCGGCCACCGGGCAAAGCGCTATACGGCCAAGGAACTTCACGGGCTAGATGCCTCGCACTTCCAGTTACACAATACTAACCGCCGGGTCCAACAAATGCTTGCTTGGTACCTCTGGCACGCTGAACTGTAGTGCTACTATCAATTAAAAACGGGAGACCACCGATGACGGTGATCTCCCGTTTTTAATGACTAGATCGCGAAAACGCACTACTTCATATAGGCCGTTTTCCAGTTATAGTTAGCACCTGCTGAATTGTAAACCAAATCCTTTAAGCTGCGGTTCATCAACCATGGGGCGGCTGATTGATAAAGTGGCGTCACCCCTTGATCTTCCAACAAGATGTTTTGAGCTTTCACCATGTCATCCCACCGCTTTTCAGCGTTATTCGCATCCGTCGTAGATGAGGCTTGAATCAGCTTATCGTACTTAGCATTTGACCACTGTGGGTTGTTACTTGGATTCTTAGTCGTCAAAATGTTTAAGAACGTAATAGGATCCGCAAAGTCTGCGAACCAACTAGCTAACGTTACCTGATAATCGTGATCGCCTTGCTTAGATAGCAGCGTTCGGAGTGGCACGTTTTGGGTCGTCACTTTTAGCCCTGGCAAGTTTTTCTCCAGCTTGCCTTGTAAGAACTCCGTCACCTGTTTACCGGCCGGACTATCGGAAGATAATAACGTAAAGCTTGGATTCTTAACGCCTGTTTCTCGCAGCCCTTGTTTCCAGAGTGCTTGGGCTTTTTTGAGGTTGTACGTCATTGATTCTGGCGTCTTAGCGTCAGCCGTAAAGTCCTTACCGGTCTTAGGATTCGTAGCTAACCCCTTGGAGACAAAGCTGCCGTTGTTCATCGAACCATCACCCAGAACGTTTTTAACAATTTGATCACGGTCAATGGCCATCGAGATTGCTTGGCGAATCTTCTTGTTCTTGAAGAGGGTTAACTTTTGGTTCATCGCTAGATAATAAGAACTCGACTGTGGCCGAACGACCATGTCCTTGTTGTTCTTTAAGTTTTTAGCTTGGTTACCAGATAACGCCGTCCCAATCAGTTTCTTTTGGTTGTACTGATTCAGGCCCGTTTGGTTATCCTGAACCACTTGGTACTTGACGGTATCAAGTTTAACGGCCTTCTTGTCCCAGTATTGATTATTTCTCTCAAGCTGCCAAGTATTCCCCGTCCCATTCCATTTCGCTAACTTGAACGGGCCATTATAGACCATTCGACTGCTCCGGGTACCGTAACCACTCCCGTATTTTTCAACCGCTTTTTGGTTTTGTGGGAAGAATACTGGGAACCCAAGTAACAACTTAAAGTATGGGATGCGTTGGTCCAAGTCCACGGTTAATTCATACTTTCCCGTGGCTTTGATGCCCAACGTGGCCGGTGATTTTTTACTGTTCATAATGGCGTCCGCGTTTTTAATGCCGCTATACAGGTAGGAATACTGTGAGGCGGTCTTAGGGTTAACGGTTCACTGCCACCCGTACACAAAATCCTTAGCCGTGACGGTATCGCCGTTGCTCCACTTCGTATTGGGACGAATGTCGATCACAAAGTGCTTGCCATTTTTAGACTGCGTCATTTTAGTTGCGAGCCCGACTTCTGGCTTGCTGTCTTTACCTAATCGATACAGCCCCTCATTGGTGTTATTCAACATGTCAAAGCTGCCCAATGCCGTTGTCTTAGATGGGTCCATCGATGCTAGCTGGGCATCTGTGGACATCGTGACGGCTTTTTTACTCTGTGAGCCACCGCTAGAACAAGCTGCCAATAGCAATGATAAGCTTGCAACACCAATGGTCGTCAGCCCTTTTTTACTTAACCACATACTCTGATTCCTCCAATCACCATTCAAACCCAAACAATGTTTCCAACATTGAATTGTTTATAGAATAACACAACAATGAGAATAGGTAACCAAATTCCTAATATTTATTTAATTATTTTTCGTCTTTAGCCTCATTAAATCCCCGTAAATGAGTGTTTATCCAAATTTAACCAAACCACAATAATGTGCTATACTTTGCGACATTCAAACAATTACCCGATGGAGGAACTACCGTGAAATTAACCGTCCCACTCATTGCTCAACGCCCCGAATTACCGACCGGATGTGAAATCACTGCCGTCACGATGATGTTGCAGTCCCAAGGGATTCCCGCTGATAAGGTCACCTTAGCGCGAGAAATGCCCTACGACCCGACTGATTGTGATAAGGGGTTCGTCGGCAATCCGTTCACCGACGATGGCAACAGCATCTATCCCCCGGCACTCCTGGACCTCGTGCAGCGCTACGCCGGCCACGCAACCGACCTGACTGGCACCCGGCTGCCTACCCTACTAGCGGTTCTTGACGCGGGTCATCCCGTCGTCGTATGGGTTGGCGAATTCGATGGGTTTCACACCCACGCACTGGTGCTCACCGGCTACGATGCGACAACCGTAACGGTTAATGACTGCTGGACTGAACGTGAGGAGACCCTCACTCAACAGACTTTTAACCAGATTTGGCAAAATAAGGGTTACCGGGCGCTAACAATTTAGGGCAAACAAAAAGCGATCAGCTTGACAAATTTCATCATCAAGTTGACCGCTATTTTATTTGTTTAAGACCGCTGACGACGGGGCTGTCGTCGCACCCTTATTGCTTACCGTCTTTAAATACCGGCATCGCCTTTGTCTTTTCTGCTACGTACGCGTTGCCATTATTGGTCACAACCAACAACTTGCGCCACGTTAACCGAAGCTGAGAGCGGAACTTTCCCAATAACACATCGGGATTCGTTTCAGTTGAGGCACCGCTGCCCAGCTGCTCCAGAAAATCGTCGTATTCGTCTTCAACCACTTCCCGAATTGTCCTGACACTGATAAACTTCGCCGGCCATTTTTCAGCAGGCATCAGATCATCGAAATAGCCAACCTCTTCATCTAGCTGGCTCTCGGTGAACCCGAGCATCTTAACAATGCCTTCTAAATCCGGTAATTGGTAAGCCATCATCACTTGTTCTGGACTGTTGAGGTTCTGTTTGTTCAATTCGTTCAGACTCATTCGATTCACTTCTCCCAGTTTTTTATAAATCAGCTCTCTTATTATAAACTCAAAACAGGCGGCGGTCTGCAATTATTTCAAATCTTTTAAAATCCTTAGTCTAGATAACAATTCGTTGCCCTGCTAAACTAACGAGACCAGCAAATCGAACAGTTAAGCGGGCCTGAGCAACCCCAAAGACCGTCCGTTGACAAAACCGGTTAAGCAACGTTGTTAAAAAAATTTGCAAAACATCCACAAAATCGTCACTTGCCGGGACCGAATCATCTAACCAGTAAATAACTGTCAAAATCGCCTGATGTGTCTGGTGGTTAGCCGTCACATTCACCAGTCGAGCATGCCCCAACTGATGCTGGCCAGCCGCTTGATACGGCACCATCGTGGTCCATTCATCCGTCCACGGGCTTTGAGCCAATAAGAGCTCTTGAATGGCGAGATCTAATTGACGGCCGGTCGTTAAATGCCGATGATTCCGCCAATCAAGCCAATCAATGTAAACTGGTACCTTAAAAACAAATGTTGATCCCGCCATCCAATCGCTCCTTTATACCTTAAGCTAAAAGCAGAGTCTACGACTTTTTGCATGAATTTTCAAGCAGACTGCGTTCTTTTGGTACAATAGACTCAAGATACTGTGGAGGAGGCACTTTTTTTGAAAACTTACGTTGCAGAATTTTTAGGGACTTTTATGGTCGTTGCCACTGGTACGGCGACGATGGCGCTGACTAACGCCGACCCACTCACCATCGGTCTTGCTTTTGGTGGCACTTACGCCGTTGCGTACTATGCGTTCGACGGGTTAACACTGGGTGAATTCAACCCGGCCGTCAGCCTTGCGCTGGCCATTAACCACCAACTCAAATGGGCGGAAATGATTGGCCATGTTCTAGCTCAAATTCTAGGTGCTATCCTGGCTTCTGGATTCGTTTATCTGTCCGCCATTAACCTTGGGACAACGGGGAGTAACATTGGCCAAACAACATCTAATCTAACGGACCCCATGATTTTACTCGTTGAAGGGTTACTCACGTTTTTCGTGGTTTTAGTCTACCTCCGAGTTAACCCGACCGAAACCAGCGGCGCAGCGCTGATTAACGGCCTCGTCATTGTTGCGTTGAGTGTTGCCGCCTACTCCTTAACAGGCCCAGCCCTGAACCCAGCCCGGGCGATCGGACCAGCCGTTTACGTCGGTGGTAAAGCCCTCTTCCAATTAGGCGATTACGTATTAGCAGGTCTAATTGGCTCAGTTTGTGCGGCCATCATTCACCGCCTACTCAAAACTGATCACTCATCACAAAAGACTGATTGAACGTGAACGGCAGCCGCTAGGATTTGACACCTAGTGGCTGCCTTTTCACATTAATAACTTCGCCGCCCCCCTATCGTGATTGAACCCCTCACATTTATTGGGCAAATTCTTTCCTAACGCTCCCGTTTCCGTTATAATCAACCCAAAAGGTGTCAAGACACCCTCAGGAGGTTTTCTTATGGCAAGTGATGCATTGCTGATTATCGATTATACAAACGACTTTGTTGCCGATGACGGCGCCCTAACGTGTGGCCAATCTGGCCAGGTTCTCATGGAGCCAATCATTGATTTAGCTAACCAATTCCAACAAACCAACCAGTGGGTAATTTTACCAACGGATGTTCATCAACCCAACGACCCGTACCATCCGGAGACAAAGTTATTTCCGCCCCACAACGTCAGAAACACGTGGGGACGAGCCTTTTATGGTGACTTGCAGCCTTGGTATGACGTCCATCAGGACGACGCCCGAGTCTACATGTACGACAAGACCCGGTACAGTGCTTTCGCGGGGACGGACCTCGACTTGCGCATGCGCGAACGCCACGTGGACACGCTTCACCTAACCGGGGTCTGCACTGACATTTGTGTCCTTCACACCGCCGTTGATGCCTATAATCTCAACTATAACTTAGTCATTCACCGTCAAGCCGTTGCCGCACTGACCGCCGCCGGTCAGGATTGGGCCCTTGATCATTTTGAGCACGTCCTAGGCGCTACCGTTGTCGACTAACGCTATCCACTGTCCGATAGGCCTGTTATAATGAAGGCGATCAATTCTTCAAGGGGGCCCATTATGCAGCCATATTTTACTCAAATTACCCAAGCGGGTTACGACAAAATCGCGGGTGAAATTGACGCCTTAAAAGCCGACCGCCCAGCCAAAATTGCGGCCTTATCCGCAGCCCGGGCACTCGGTGATCTCTCTGAAAATGCGGAGTATAGCGCTGCCAAGCGTGACCTTCGACACCTTGAAAGTCGCCTTCGATTTCTTGATAAACAGCTCCGATACGCCCAAGTGGTGACCCCTACGGATGACGCAACAATCGAAATCGGCAAACGGGTGGTTTTGGCTTTTTTAGACGAAAACGACACGGATACGTTTGACCTTGTCGGCACCCCCGAAGCTGACGTGACCACAAACAAAATATCACTAGCGTCACCCATCGGCGCCGCAATTCTAAGCCACTCTGTTGGTGATACGGTGTCCGTCAACGCACCGAATGGCCGATATCAGGTCAAAATCATAACTGTTTCACTAACACCTTAACCCACCCCACGAAAAAGGGATCGATCCTAAAAGCTGCAAACTCACTTTTAGGAGCGGTCCCTTTTGACAACTAACCCAACCGCTATGAGCGATTAAGACTAGTCGCTAACTTTTTCCAATGCCTGATCCAAATCCGCGATGAGGTCGGCAACGTTTTCAATGCCAATTGAAAGCCGAATCAAATCCGGTGTGATCCCCGTCGCCTTAAGTTCAGCTTCATTGAGCTGCGCATGGGTGGTTGAGGCTGGATGAATAATCAACGACTTGGCGTCCCCGACGTTAGCTAATAGCGAGAAGAGGGTCAAGTTTTCAATCAATTGCTTGCCAGCCGCTTCACCACCGGTCAGACCGATGGTGAAAATCGACCCAACGCCGTTCGGGAAATACTTGTCAGCCAGTGGCTTATAGGGGTTACCAGCCAGCGTTGGGTAGTTAACCCACGCGACCTTCGGATGGTGATTAAGATAATCCGCAATTTTAGTCGCATTTTCGACATGTCGCTCAACTCGCAAGGATAAGGACTCGAGCCCTTGCAGTAATAAAAACGAGTTGAATGGACTGATGGCACCCCCAGTATCACGCAGCGTTTCTGCCCGGACCTTAGTGGTGAAGGCTGCACCACCGAGGTCCGCCCAGACTAATCCATTGTACTGAGCATCAGGCGTCGTAAAATCAGGGTAGCGACCACTCTTGGCATAGTCAAACGTCCCGCTTTCGACAATGATGCCGCCCATCGTCGTGCCGTGACCTCCGATGAACTTCGTGGCCGAATGAACCACCACGTCAACGCCGTGTTTGAGGGGCTGAATTAAGTACGGGGTGCCGAACGTATTATCAGCAATCAAGATAATGTGATGGTCGTGAGCAATTTGCGCGACCTTTTCAATATCAATTAAATTAATCCCAGGATTACCGATGGTCTCAATGTAAAGGGCCTTTGTATGATCGTCAATGGCCGCTTCAAAGTTCTGTGGCTCATCCGGATCCACAAAGGTGGTCGTAATGCCAAGTTTCTTCAAAGTGACGCTGAAAAGATCATACGTCCCGCCATATAATGTGCTGGCCGCCACAATATTATCGCCGGCATTAGCGACGTTTTGAATAGCCGCAGTAATGGCCGCTGCTCCAGTTGCTAGCGCCACCCCAGCCGTCCCAGCTTCCAAGGCGGCGACCCGTTTTTCAAAAACAGCTGTGGTGGGGTTCGTTAGCCGGGTATAAATATTACCCGGATCAGTTAACGCAAACCGATTGGCGGCCTGTTCGGCGTCCTTGAAAACATACGAGGTTGTCTGGTAGATGGGAACTGCTCGAGCTCCGGTTTCATCAACGGTTTGACCCGCATGAACTTGTTGAGTTTCAAAATGATATTGGTGAGTTGCCATAGTTAAAACGCCCCTTCGTGATAATAATGATTAGTCTTGATTATGAACCGCAAAAAAGCGTTCGTCCCTCACTAGCCACTGCTAGTAAAGGGACGAACGCTTCGTGTTGCCACCCTTATTCGCGGTTAGCTTACACTAACCGCCTCAACGACACCAGTTGATGTCTGGGATGGTAACGCATCCTTGCGAACTAACCGCGTCAACGGCCAGTTTTCAATCTGGGTTCATTCGCCAAGCTGCCGATGTCCTGCCTTTCACCACCTGCAGGTCGCTTAAACATCGCGTCACGGTTACTATTCCCATCCGAATTTCATAATCTAATTGTTATCTAATATAGTTCACGATTTCCGCCATGTCAAGGGGCCGCTCACAACTTAATTAGAAGGCGCAACTTTGCGTTCAATCCAGCCCAAGATAAGGTCTAAAACGATGGCCATCAGCGCAGTTGGTAAGGCCCCCGCGAGAATGATGGCCGTCCCGTTGGTGGCGTTCGTTCCGCGGATGATGATGTCCCCAAGGCCACCAGCCCCAACGAAGGTCCCGATGGCCGTGATCCCAATAGCCAACACCAGCGCGTTTCGAATCCCAGCCATGATGACTGACAAAGAAAGCGGGATTTCGACCATTCTCAGTAGCTGAATGCGGGTCATCCCCATCCCCTTTCCGGAATCTAAAACGCTTGAATCAACGTTACGCATTCCAGTATCGGTGTTTTTAATAATGGGCAATAGGGCGTATAAGAAGACCGTCACAATGACCGTATTCACACCAAGGCCCAACCCAATCATAATGATGGATAACATCGCTAACGACGGGACCGTTTGGATGACATTGGCCACGCCGACCACAAAGCCGCTTAACCGGCCATGATGGGCAATGAAAATACCGATTGGAATGCCGACGATGGCCGCCAGCAGGACCCCATACACTGAAATCAGAAAGTGACGTGTAAACTGAGACAGAACGTACGCACCGTTTTGTTGATAGTAATACAGCAGTTGCTCAAAAACGTTCATGTTTGCCATTAGTCGTCACTCCCTTCAAAGTAGTGGTGCTGCTCAAGAAATTGCTTAGCCGCAACTTCCGGTTCAATGAGGTCATTGTCGACCCGGTAGTTCAATTTTTGCATCGTCTTGAGGTCGATTTTACCGACAAGTCGGTTTAAAATCCCCTTGAGTTCAGGATGCTTCTTCAAAATGGCATTTGTCGCTACCGGACTCGCATCATATGGCGGGAAAAAGTGCTTGTTATCCGTCAACACTTTTAAGTGGTAACTGTTAATCCGACCATCCGTCGAGTACCCCAACACGGCATCCATTTTGTTGGCCGCCACGGCGTCGTAGACGAGGCCAATCTGCATGGGATGAATCTCGCCAAAGCTAAAATCGTAGACTTTCTGGAACCCATCGTAGCCGTCTCCTTTTCGATTTAGCCAGATCTGGTCAATCCCAACGTTCATCTTTGGTGCTACTTTTGCCATGTCCGATACCGTGTTCAAGTGCCACTTTTTAGCTGTTTTTTGGGTCACCATAAAGGCGTAGGTATCCGCGAAACCGTATGATTTAAAGTACGTCATATGGTACTTATCATTAAATTGTTTGGTCACCTTTTTTTGAGCTCGAGCTGGATTACGATCAGCTTGTTCACCCAGAATGGTCGTTAGATCCGTACCAATATAGCGAATGGCCGAAACATCTGCTTGCCCCTGCTTTAGCGCGTTAAAGCTCACTTGACCCGAACCAAGGTTATTGATGATACTGGTGTGCAAATCAGAGTAATGTTCCACCATATCCTGAATCATGTAAGCCATAATTTGTTGTTCCGTCGTATTTTGAGACGCAATTCGAATCGTATCGTTAGCTGAATTCGACACCCCTGGAAACCCACAGGCTGCAAGACTGAGGCCACTAACAACTGTGAGGAGTGCTGTTGTGAGCCATTTTTTAATTCGTCGCATACTGCTCACCTCCTACGCGGCGGCTGTCTTAGGCGATAAGACAGCCTCCAGCTTACCGAGTAACCAGTCAACGATTAGGGCGAGTAAAATGACCGGGATAGACCCCGCCAAGATAAGGTCGGTTCGATACAGGTTCAACCCGTTAAAGATGAAGTCCCCAAGGCCCCCGGCCCCGATATAGGAAGCAAGTGCGGCCCAAGCAATGACGTAGGTTGCAGATAGCCGAACCCCGGACATAATAACCGGCGCCGCTAACGGCAACTCAACCTTATAAATTGACTGCCAACTGGTCATCCCCATCCCTTTGGCTGCATCGATCAACGTCCCATTGACGTCTTCCATGCCCAAGTACGTGTTTCGAAGGATCGGCAATAACGAATAAATGAACAGCGCAACAATGGCTGGAATTGACCCGATTCCAAACAGCGGAATCATAAATGCCAACAATGCTAAGGCCGGAATGGTCTGTAGCATACTAGCAATCGCAATCACCGGACCCGCAATCTTTTTTGCCCGGGTCAGTAACACGCCAAGCGGCACTGCAAAAAGAACCCCTAAGCCGAGCGAAATAGCCGAAATATAAATGTGTTGCCAGGTTTTAACCAACAGTTCCGCCCCGTGTGCTTGTAAAAACGCAATCATTTGGCTTCACCGTCCTTTTCCGCATCGGATGATTCGTCCTTAACCTCTTCATCACCCCACAGCGCGTCATAAACCATATCAACTAAGGTTGCACGGGTGACGATGCCGACCAGTTTTCGATCCCGGTCAACTACGGGAATGTTTTTGAAGCCCCGCTTCAAGATCCGTTCAACCGTATCGCGGATGACTGAGTCAGAATACACGTAGAAGACATCATGGTGCATGACGTCACCAACACTAGTCGCGGTCCGGAAATTATAATCCACATCTTCAATGTCCAAGCGGCCCTTTAGCGTCCCACCTTGGTCCACCACGAGCAATGAATCGACCCGCCGTTCGTGCATCTCCTTCAACGCATCCTTTAGCAGACGGTCTGGTGTGATGGCCGCCACCTTAGTTAGCATCACCTGACCAACCGTTGTAATGCTTGGCTTAGCTTGAATCAGGCGTTCTTTTCCGATTAAGTTTTCAACAAATTCATTGGCTGGGTGCCGCAGAATTTCGTCTGGTGTGGCCACCTGCATAATCTTACCAGCATCCATCACCACAATGGTCGTGGCCAGATTCAGGGCTTCATCCATATCGTGCGTCACAAAAACAATGGTTTTCCCCAGTCGTGTCTGAAGGTCTTTAACCAAATCTTGAAGCGCTTCTCGCGTAATTGGGTCCAGCGCCCCAAACGGCTCATCCATTAGAATCAAGTCTTGATCGGCAGCCAATGCACGAACAACACCAATCCGCTGTTGTTGGCCACCTGAGAGTTCAGATGGGTACCGGTCCAAAAACTCTTCTGGTAATTCAACGAGCTTAATCATTTCCTTGGCTCGTTCATCCATCTTATCCTGCGACCACTTCAGCAACTTGGGGACAATCGTAATGTTTTGTCGAATAGTCATGTGGGGCATCAATCCGATATTTTGGATCACATACCCAATTTTGCGACGCAGTTTGACTGGATCAAGTTCACTAATATCTTGACCGTCAAGTTTAATCGTCCCCGAAGTCTGTTGTAGCATCCGATTGATCATCCGCATCGTCGTTGTTTTCCCCGATCCAGACGTCCCGATGAAACAAACAAATTCGCCCTTTTCAATCTCCAAGTTAAAGTCATCAACGGCAACTTTGCCACCGTTATAGGTTTTATTGAGGTGTTCTAGCGATAAAAACAAACGCGCCCACTCCTTTTTCGCCGGCCTAACCCTCTCAAGCCGGACGTTCTTGTTTACAACGTATCAAAGACCCCAAATTCTGTCGACTTCCCGCCGATAATCCAGGGTATCTTTAGACAATCTTAAACTTTTAAGTCTTTTCATTTCGCGGCTTTGCGCTGCTGTGTTTCATATCCCTCAATCTGAGCGAGCCACTGCTGCCGCATCAGCTTTCCAGCCTTCTTGGCCTTCCCGGCTTTAATGGCTTTAATGAGCTTTTGATGGCGTTCATAGGCCGTTAAATCACTCATCAGCCGTTCCTTAAAGTAACTTTGTTCGTAACTCTGTAGCTGAGCGAATAGCAGGTCCGAAAACTGGGCCGCATAGTCACTGCCACAACGACTAATCAGATAATCATGGAACTGCCGGTCAGCGGTCATCGCGTCGTGCCAGTCCTGATTGACAATCGCCTGCCGGTAGTCCTCGTTAATGGCCTTGAGCGCCTTAACGTCGGCTTTAGTCGCAGTTGTGACCATCATTTCAACCGCCGCTTGTTCTAGCCGCCCCATCAGCATGATACTGGGCACAAGCTGCTCAGCTGGTAACACCGCAACCCGGGTTCCAATGTTGGGAATGACATCCACGAAGCCCTCCGCGCTCAACTGCCGCAAGGCCTCCCGAACCGGTGTCCGACTGACCTGATACCGGTCCGCTAACACCCGATCGGCAATGGGTTCGCCACTGGTCAGTTCCCCCGTTATAATAGCCTGTCTCAACGCCTGATACACTTTTTGTCGGTTACTCGTCATTCATAACCCCTCCATTCTAATAACCGTTATTGACTTATCTTTATTTTACCCTTTAAATTTGACGAAAATGAGACGAAAGGTTGATTATTTGTGGTGTGTGGCCTATTTAAGTGGAATTTTAGCCGTCTTAATAGCTAACTTTATATTTTAGTGGGCTTCTCTTCATTGGTATAAATGAAACAAAGCGGAGGAATTTAATCATGTTTAAAAAAATCGCAATTGCTTTTTTACTAATAACAATGTTGTTTATTAACGGTATCTCTTCTCAACCTGCTTCGGCCAACCAAGTGTCTAGCGCGTACTCTTTCGATGGTAGTAAACACTTTGGCCCTATTCCTTACTACTCAATCACAAAAAGCAAAAAAGCCTATATCTGGAATAGCAGCCACACCAAACGACTACACAATTTAAAGAACTACCCTAGTACTATCTGGCTAGTATCTAACGCTTTTGTTAGACAGGTAAAGGGCAATAACGAAGTCTATTACAAGCTTTACTCAGCTTATAATCCCAAACTTAAAGGAACTGTTTGGTCTGGCTACTTGAAGAAAAATTTACAAAAACTGCCACCGCTTTTTGACAGTAGCACTGCTTATGCTAATTACCTTAAAACTAGTCGGGCAACCAAATTATCGAAGTTGGTTGCTCAGCTATTTCCTAACACACCAATTGACTTAACCCTTTCTAACTATGCTTACGAGACACACGAAAGTCTTATTAAAAACTTTTCAGACGTTCAAAGAATTGCCTTCGATGATAATCGTCTAAAGACACAAGTCCAGAAAATGGCGCCTTCAGTAGCCATTAAATATATCGAGAACCACCTCAATGCACTTGGATACACTGCCGATAAGCGCCAATCAATGACCAAATACTATATTGGAATCACAATTGCGGGTAATTCAGAAGCTATGGACAATCCAACGTTGTTTACGCTATCTCAAAAATCTCGCTACCCGACTGTTACAAAGGACCTTATCGATTTAATGGATTATAGTCATTGCACAATTGTATTGGGCATCCCAAAGTAATATGTACAAGGCCTTCCAAAAATTGGAAGGTCTTTTTATTTGATGAACACTTCACCCCTACAAACGGTTTATTTACCTGCTTTTAAATCCGATATTTCAACCTCGTGTCGAGCCAAGGCCACATCATGATTACTGAGATGTCGGTTCATATCTTGATGAACTTGATCAACCTCTTCACGCATCTTTTTAAGCTCTTGGGTCAAAGAACCGATACTAGCTTGAAGGGTTAAATTGCGATAATTAATGGGATTCACTACGATAACTCGAAATAGGTAAAATATGACAGTTACGATACTTCCCAGAACTGCAAATAACGATGCCCAGTCCTCAATTGTCAATCCTAAAAATGTCATCTCACTTTTCCCCCCTCACTTTAATTTGAGTATGATTCGCTGCTAAGTAATAACTGCGTCCAACCATTAGTCCATCACTCACCGGAGTAGCAGTAACAATGCTACCAGCCGCCAATTTTTCGCCCGTTGGCTGGGTTAGTTTAGCATCTTGATAAACTAGAACGGATGCCGCAATTACTTCATATTGACTGGTTGTCGCTGGCCATCTTTCATCTGACTGCTTTATCGAACCAGACGTTCCTGATAATCGGCCTTCGAAGTCATAGCTAAAATCCACGTGTAAGCCATGACCATTGTTGGTATACTGCCAAGCGCTGGCAGCATCAACACCAGGGGCATTGTCATTGTACGCAGCTACCCAAATAGGCGATTGTTGGTACAGTTCCGCTTGGTTGATACGGCCCTCGTTGAACCATGAGGCCGATGCGTACACCAGTTGCTTAGAATAACCCTTGTCAGCAAGATACGCCAAAAAGAGATTGATGTCATGAGTCACATTTTTCATTAAGCTACTGTCCTCTACATCAATCACAACGACCGTATTCCTATCTAATCCCAAGGCCACAATATTTTTCAAAAACCACTTCGCTTCATTAACGGGATCCTGGTCACCATATAGTTGAGAATTACCTTTAAAATAATGGTAAACCCCCACCGCGGGGAATACTTGTAACCCATTGCCAACTTGCATACCTGCTTTTGGATTAAGATAACCACTGCCATTCTCAGAACCTTCTGTCAATTTAACAATTAATGAATCGGCATATTGCCGAAGCGTCTTTAAGTAACTAATTGAGCTATCTTGATAGCTGGCAATGTCCACGACTTCTTTAGTCATTTAAATCACCCCCAGGTACGCTGACGTCAGGGTCTGCAGCAACATGTGTCGGCGTTTGGATTGTATGAATATCGCCGCCCATTTGGTGTTTATAGTCCTGGTAAGCGGCTTCAACTGTCGCATGGGCGGTGCCATCAGAAACAGCAAAACCTCGCTGCAACATTTTTTCCATTAAAAATCGAACGGCTTCATTTTTACGATCTGCTTTACTCAGATTAGCCATTACCGCCATTTCAGCAACCTGCGCATAATGATCAGCCAAGGCCATTTCTTGTTTTGTCTGGGCGTTTTTTTCAGTGTTGATCTTTGCTTGAATCAATGGGTGCAGTAACCTATATGTTGCTGGAATAACAATTAGTAAAAAACTAATACCACTGGCATAGTCAATTGTGCCATTAAACATGTTTATGACCACCTTTATTGTTTAGTCTGGATTCCATATCGGTTGAGTGTTGTTTTGGGTTAGCGCAAACTGGCGGTAATAAAATTCAAAACTTTGTCAGTGTATACTTAATTTCGTCTACCTCACCTCCTTCCCCGTATGTCGCAAAGCAGGTTAATCTCATGTGAATTGAATTTTCTGCGCTCAAATACCGGATCCATATTTTCTCCACACAAAGGAGCAACCATGAACACACTAAAAAACTGAATGGACCGGATCCCATTCAGTTCAAAAAAGTTTATTGATTCTTGGCCGACGAGTATACCCACTAACTTGACAATGCCATTACCGGGAATTAAACCCGGATTAACCTTCGCCTGGACAATAGCATTTTTACGCTTTAAACAAGCCTAATTACCGACTAACCACAGCACATCGATATGATTGTTCGCTTCTCAACGAACTTCCATGCTACTACTCTAACACCCTTATTTAGGGTATTTTGCTCGCTTTTTGCTCTAATAAAGTCGGATCGACGCGTTATCTCAATACACAAATCCTAACTCTTTTCCCAAAGCTTCAAAAAATAACTGACGTTTACGACCAACCACCGGACGACTAATATTTAATCGCATCGACACTGCCTGCAAACTTGGCTTAGGTTGTGCTTTAAAATATAATTCGTGGATAACGGCTATCGTTTCGTCATCAGCCCGCTCCAAGCAATATGCAATTGCTTGCCGGGTCTTTTCAAGGCCCTTAAGCTCACGATCAGTCACAAGATCAATCGCACGGTTTGCGGTGCTCTCATCGTACTTAAATTCAATCTTGCCGCCCCCAACATTCTCATCGCGACCCGGATAATAAGGTGTTAACAGTTCCTCTCGACGCTCTTGGATATACGCCGGTAGTCGGGGATAGTCCTGTAAAATTTCTTCGATGTGTTTAACTACTCCATTTTTCATAGTACGCCTCCTTATTGAAACTATCTTTGAGTACTCAGCAAAGATAATCCCTCAACAATCTCATTTTGCTCACTCACCGATAATCCAGCATGATCTTCTCTCACTGTATGTTCCCTTAAGACTAGGTTTCAGTTTTCGGGTTAATAATGGATTACCGATTACTACTGCCGGTTTTTATCACAATCAACCTTAACATGCATGCACCCTCATTTTTTCTACCCCAAGGACTATTATTCAATACCCAAAATCTGATTAATTCTGCAGCGAATTCGCACCGACTGTGGTGACATATCACCGTGGATAGCTCGATTTAGAACCTGTGGTGCAACGCCTAATATCTTCGCCAATTCAACCTGCTTCATATCTCGTTCAATCAAAGCCTTCTTGATAGAAATAGTGATTGATTTCACTGCAACAGCAATTTTTTCTTCAGACATTAAAAATCCCTCTTTCTGTTATTTTTTAATCAAGTTGTTGACTTATTTTTAGACCAGGTCTAATATGAGAGCATGACAAATAAGCAAAAGTCAAACCCACTCTATCAATCCACATCTCAACTGATAGACTTCAGGTCATGTTGCTTAAGTACTTGATAGGCTCATGATAAGTCTTAGTGTCAAAACAGTCAACGTTTTATTAGCCTAAGACTAAAATTCATTCTAACAACAATGAGGGGAATCCTTAATATGACAGTCCTAGAACGAATTAAAAAAATTTCCAAAAAAAAGGGATATAATCTGACAAAGGTTAATGACCTCGCCCATTTGGGGAAAAATACTATTTATTCTTGGAAAAATAAAGAACCTAGTTTTAATAACCTTCAAGCTGTCGCAAAGGTGTTAAACGTCTCTGTGGATTATCTGCTGGGTAAAACCGACGATCCATCTCCCAAGACAGAAAAACCGCACGTCGATTTAGCGGATGACAACGACTTCATCATGACGTTTGAAGGCCGGCCTATTCCGCCAGAAGATTTAGAATTAATGAAACGACTTTTGCGAGGTGGCCGCGATGAATGATTATCTGGAAGCAATGCTAAACTTTGCCTTTGACCACAATATTTCGTGCCAACTGACCAACGTTCTAAGTATTCATACACCTTCAGGAGCCTACCCTCAAGAAAGGCGTCTGGTCATCAATACTAGCTGGTATAAACCCAATCAACTACCGTTTATTGCGGCTCACGAAATCAGCCATATTCTTCACGAAGATGATGGTATCTTATACTTTCACACGGACAGTACTCGGTCAATTGAAGGTTCTGCTGATAGAGCAGCCGTTGCACTGCTGGTAGATGAATACCATAAGCGGAATGATGAAATCCCGAACTACGTGAATTTCATGCGGGACTTTGAGATACCAGCAAGTTTAGAAGACGTGGTTAAAAAGGAATTAAGAAATCAATATATGTAACTCAAGTTCAAATTTTGACGGTTACAAAAAGCTGAACTTTACGTCGTACATCGAACTCATTTCAAGAAAGTCAGCGCACCGCAAAAACTTCGATTTATTCTAAAAATTGAGCGCTTTATGCTACAATTCCAATAAGGAGGGATACTCAATGAAACGAATCGGTTTATTAAAAACTTTGGCCGTGGTCACAGCTATTATTGGCAGTGGCCTGGCTCTGAATCAAACCACCGCTCAAGCCAAGGGCTTCACCTGGCTAAAAACAAAAGATTACAGTGCTAATCCACCTTTGTATTCTGCCAATACTCCCGGCCAGTCAGTTACCATGTGGAACTGGAATCATACTAAGAAACTGCACAACTTGCGTAATTACCCCCATACCCAGTGGTCTGTTGTGCAAAGTGTCAAAATGTACAATCCAAAGAAAACGCGGGGTAATAAAACTGGTATTTACTACAAACTAGTTAAGGGCAATAAATATGGCTATGTACACCGGAATTTTGTGAACCGTGTAACCACAAGCTCTGGTACCGGTACGGTGACACCTACACCCAAGCCAAGCAATGATCTAAATAACTTACCCAAGGTTGATCCAAAGTTAATTGATGAGAAGCTCAATCAAGAGTTGATTAGCTTATTTCCGGGAGCAGTACCGGATACTAAGTTGCAGAAATTAGCGGAACAAATACCAAATGATCAGGTTTCCGGACCAATTTCAAATCAGTCAAGTACTTTTAAAACATTACTTGATTCGACGCTTAACCAATATATTATGGCCGGTTTTATGAATCGTTCCCAAGTCGATCCTAGTATTGATTTTAAATCCTTTGTACATCAGTCAATTGGATACATAGCTGCTAGGAACATGGCTGTCGATATTAACAAAAAAGTATTGGACGTTGACTATACCGGTTACCGCATTGGAGTATTTGCCTACCCAAAAAATAATGAAAACTTTGGTCATTACTTCGTTTTATTGACCAAATAGTTAGTTATGTATGCGGAGCGACTGCTCCGTTTTTTTTGTTACTTAAAAATTCCAGTGGCTCTTAAAACTCTGAGAATTTTGCCAGCCAAATCTAAATTGATCGACTGTGCCAGCTTGTTTGCTAATCCGTAAAATGGTCCACGCATTGTTGTCAATTCCATAAAGAGAACTACTTGGAATTGATTTATCGGTTCCCCGATCACCACCACGATCAGCAATACCTGCAGTTTGGGTGATAAATTGCACGCCGCCGCTGTATGCATTATTGTCGGCGTGGGTGTGCCCTGATACATACCCAATCACATTACCTGTCTGGCTTTGAAACGTGGTGATAGTGTCGTAGATTTCGCGACTATTCGATACATCACTCTTATCTACCCCGGCGTTATACTCAAATAAACCAGATTTGTATTTATCATTGTTGTCTGCACCAAGAATATTCCACCCACTATTTTCAACCCCAATTGGTACCCCATTCAATGCAATATGGTTGATAAACAACACTTTCCGATCACGTGGCATCGTGTTTAAGGTGCCCTTCAGCCAACTAACCTGTTTGGGGCTATAACGGTTGTACCCATGCCGGAAACTCTTCCAATGCATCCCACCATCACTACCTGTGGGAGCCACATCTGGTTGATCAAAACCATCTAAAACCACTACAGTAATCTTGCTATTCGGAATATCATACGTACCAAATACCGCATTATTTGGATTGTCAGTACCTGTAGCTCGTTTAAGCACTGGACTGTTTCGAAGGTTCCATGCTTCTGAATTGGTCAGCAGTTGATTTTCTTGATACCCGGCCATATCTCTGACATAACCGGAATTATCATCATGGTTCCCCTGTAAGATGATATACGGCCGGTGACTCGTTTTAATCGCATCAACTGCCTGTTCAACATCAATGCGACTCAAATTCTTATCCTTCACCCCATCATTCACGTCACCACCGTGGACCACTAAATCAACTGGATAAGTTTTCGCATACCAACTCATTAACTGCATGCTGTGGAGTACTCGTGCCGATGCCGGTGTGGCATAACTATCAAAGTGAGTATCTGTAATATAGGCAATAATCACATCATCAGAATGCTTGCCTAATTCGACTTGGTCATGTAAAGCCTGTAGTTGAGCCTGTTCATCAGTACTTGGGGTAAAAGTCTCTGAAACAGGTTCTTGCACTGGCGTTTCGTTATATTCCCAACCAGTGACGATATTGCCAAATCCGTCTCCTCCTTTTGTAACACCATGAACAGTTTTGGTGTATGGCCAAACCATTTCATAAACTTGTTCCGTGTTTTGATCCTGAACATACTCTTTACCAGCCGCATTTTTCAATGTCATGCTAATCGCAGAATCATTATTTCGCTTAATGTAGTTTAAAAATTCCAATTGTGCGATTGGCAAGTAATTACCATTCGTCAGTTTCACCCAAATACGTTTATGGTCATCGACGCCGTTAGTCTTAGCAACATATGACAATTTAGTTGTGCCAGCATAATGTTTAGTGCCTTTTGTACCGCCCGCAAAGTCTGGTGTAGTCCGTTCTTGCGCGCCATTTTTCATGACAACCCAACCGCTCATAGGAAACTCATAACCATTCAAAGAAGATACTGGCGCAGCACCGCTTAGTGAATAGTTTTGTGAGATTTCACCTGGTGTACGCCCCGACTCCGTGGTCCCCGTATTACCACCAGTTGACCCTTTACTATAAACCGGGTCTCCGGCGTTACTATCCTCACCGTAGTATCGGAACGGGTTAATTGTTGCGTATGGGACGTAGAAGGTGCCTTGACCATAATGTTGATACTCTAACCAATAGTGATTGTCAGCCTTAACTTTGGCCACGTACACGACTTGATCGCCAGACCCAAACTTATCACCATTTTTGGTTCCAGCCATTAGGGTTTCATTACGTCCTGCTGCATTTTCATCAAAAGTAAACGTGCCGTCCATAGCTACTCGCGTGCCATCTGCGGTTTGGCCAGACAAATCAGCACCAGCTTGGCCTGTAACCTTCCCTAATTCGTTTGAATCCGGATCGCCGCCGGTATTACCACCATCGGTTGTCACATTGTAAACCGGTACAATATCGTTACTATCGGTTCCAATTGTCCGCCATGGTGAAATAAACGCGTAAGGGACATACAAAGTCTGACCACTAGTTTCGATATATTCTAACCAATAACGATCGCTCGTCTTGATTTTAGCTTGATAGTCACAAGTGGTCCCCGCCACCCAGTGATCCGTACCGGTTAGGCTAATATCAGTGCTAGTGCGCCCCCAAGCATTGCTTGTAAAGGTAAATTGTCCACTAATCGCTAACCGCGTACCATCAGGTGTTTGGTCTGCAATACTTTCAGCTTGCGGTCCAGTGACCGTCCCTAAAGAATTTGTATCAATTGTCATAATAAAACTCCGTTCTATATTTTTTATTTTAGCGATTGGCCAATCACTGACTTAAGTCTAGTCAAAACTCACTGCTGTGCCGCTCGGCCTTCGCTCACTTTTGGCTCACTTTTCGCTCTCAAAATAGTTAATATATTTATGGTTTATGACTGAAAATTTGGCAAAATAAAAAGGCCACCCGTAGGTCACCTTTTCACCGCTATTGAATCGTTCCAAACCTTTTTAATAGGAAACTTTACCTGACACCGTTATACTTTAAGCAAAGGATGTGACCTACAATGAAAAAAAGAACATTCCGTTTACCAACACAAACCGCAGCAATTGCGGCGGGAACAGTGGCTGGCATTGTTGGCGGGTTTGTGAAACTCGGTTGGGAAAACGTGTTACCCCCACGGACGCCCGATCGTGACAAAGTCAATCCGCCAATGACGCTACTGCATCAAATAGGGGTACCAAATAAAATTCTCGATTCGACTTATACCTATTCTGACCATAAAATTTTGTGGCCAAGTTTAGCGGTCCACTTTGCTTTTTCCACTGGTTTTGGCGTCTTTTATGAATTAGCAGCTCGTCATATTCCAGCCCTCAAGGCAGGGCACGGCATCCCATTTGGCCTCGCCGTTTTCGGTGTCTTCCACCACGGTCTCTTACCCGCTCTTGGCACCGTCCCGCGAGCCAAGGATCAACCTGTTGAAGAGCACCTTTCAGAAGCTCTTGGTCACGCCATTTGGATGTGGAGTATCAACGAGTTAGCCGACCAGCTACTCGCAGCCAAAACCAAGGCTTAACCACAACGTAACGTCGCTTTAACAGTTATGAAATATTCGCCCTTTATGATAGCCTTAGCACTTATCGTAAAGGGGTTATTTTTTTCATGTTGACGTTTAAATCACGGATTGCTACGGGCTTAATGTTTTTGGGAGTCTTGTTTGGTCTCTCAAGTGGACTTGCTTTCTCGCCAAATGATCAAGCCGTCGTGGCGCAAGCAGCCACCACGAAAAAATTATCAATTAACCAACAAATTGCCCAAGTAAACGCTGGGCTATCAAAAAAAGAGCAAGCGGCTAAGAACTGGATTGCCTACCGCGAATCACGAGGCTACTACTTCGTTTCAAACGGTCAATGTTACGGCCGTTACCAGCTGTTACGAGCTTACTTGCACGGTGATTATTCCCGGGTCAATCAAGAACGAACCGCCAACAAGTATGTGAACGGCCGTTACGGGTCATGGACGAACGCCAAGCGCTTCTGGCAAGCGCACCACTGGTACTAAATTTTTAAATAACACGCAAAACAGCTTACCCGATTGCCGGATAAGCTGTTTTTAGTTGCCCCTTATTGCATCTGACCCGCCTTAACGGTTCGACCCTGTAACAAGGACAGGGCAAAGGCCAAAATAATGATGATCAGAGAAATGAGAAAGGCCACATGCATCCCAAAAATAAACGTTTGCGGCTGGCTTGGCAGATAGGTCGTGACCCGAAAACCCGCCCGTGCCGACATTGCCAAAAAGAGGGCACTTGTGGAAAGCGCCGTGCCAGAAATCATCCCAATATTTCGGGCTAATGCGTTGAGACTGCCTGCACTTCCCAGCTGATCTCGTGGGACCACGGACATCACAATATCACTATTCGGCGATTGAAATAATCCGGACCCAATGGCCATCACAATGGTCACCGCAACGTAGACCCACATCGGACTCGTCAGGGTCATAAAAATGTACCCAGCTTGACCAATCGCCACAATCAATAATCCAATCGTTGCCACCTTAGCCTGTGAAAACCGATCAGCCATGAAGCCTCCAATCGGCCCAGCAAAAACCATCACAACTGGGAAAATTACTAAGAGAAGACCCGCCTGACTAGCCGTTAACCGCCGCGCATCTTCAAGGTAGAACGGAATGATAACCACGGTAAAAAAGTTCGATAAGAAAATCAGCACCGCTGCGCCGACCCCGTAAGTAAACGGTTTGATTTTAAATAACGATAACGGCATTAGGGGCTCCGGCGCCCGCTTTTCGCTTCGAATAAACAGCCAAAGCATCACGATTGCAACGGCGTACAACCCGAGTGGGACCGGCTTGAAGTAGCCCACTTCCTGGCCGATGAAAACGGCAAGAAAGAAACTGACAATTAACAGGGCAAAGCTCCCAAATCCGGCCCAGTCAATCTTGCCACTCGCAGCCGGTGTGGCCTTGGGCAAAACTGCAACACCTAGGAGTACGGCGATAATCCCAATGGGAAGGTTCACCCAAAAAATATAACCCCAGCTCAATTTCGCTAAAATCAACCCGCCGAGCCCTGGACCAGCTACCGCACCTAACGCCACAAAGGTCCCAATGAACCCCATGGCCCGCCCGCGTTCCTTTAAATCAAACGTTGACGTGGTAATACCATACGTATTCGACAAGGTCATAGCGGCCCCGATGCCTTGAATAATCCGGCCAACTAATAAGAAACTAAAATTGACTTGTAACCCCGATAAAAACGACCCAAGCAAAAACACGATTGTGCCAAACCGAAAAATCTTGATTTTTCCATACAGGTCGCCAAGCTTACCAAAAAATAATAATAGCGCACTCACAATAATTAAATAGATGGAGACCACCCATTCAATCTGATTCATTGGGACTGTTAGCTGTTTCGCCATCAACGGCATTGCAATGTTCACAATACTAGCATCCAAGTTTGACATAAATGCAAATAATCCAATGGAAATTAAAATCCACCAACGGTTTTGGTTCTCTTTTTCAGCCACCAAACTCGCACCTCCATATCCCTCAGTCTACAAAGAGATTATAGCGCCAAACCCGTTATCGCCCTCGTAAAACGACTTGCTGACCACCGAAAATCTGCTGAATCATCAAAAAAGCAGTGGGCTTGACTGAATCCGTCAAACCCACTGCTTTTTTCAGTTTAAACTCAATTTGGAGCGCTCATTTCTTTTTTGAATGGTTCAACTGACGCTGAAGCTGTGTGACCTGCTTTGAGAGCGCCCGTACCTCCTGAAGTAACGCCGTCATTTCCGGATCCGAAGGCTTCGTTTGAGCGGCCCGTTTTGTAAAGAATTCCGTAATGGTACTGGTCAGTAACCCGATAAACCCAATTCCGCCGAACATGAGGGCCGTTGCAATTAGTTTCCCCCAGGCGGTATGGGGCGAATCATCGCCGTAACCGACCGTGGTCGCAGTTGTCACCGCCCACCAGAGCGCACTAGGCAGGCTTTGGCGTTCAACAATTGAGAACAACCAGGCGCTGATACAAATAATCACGATACTGATGGAAAATAAGTAAATAAACCCAGTATCATACATAAACCGGTGAAAATTACGCGTCCATTTCCCATCAATCCCCAGTTTGTAAAACAGGTGATGAATGCGGATAATGCGCAAGAGGCGACCTAGTCGAAATAACGCAAACCCCGGATGCATCGGAATAATTCCTAACAGATCTAGGGCGTTTTCAATCAAAAAAGTCTTGCGGTTGCTAACTAGTGCTAATCGAGCAACATAATCAATGGTGTATATCGCCCACAGCACTGTATTGGCAACGCGGACCCCTGGTGGCACTTGGACCTTGAACAGCAGTAGTCCCGCAATACCAGCTGATGCTAAAATCATCAGCGTCATCAGGACATGATAACTGACCAACCATTTTTGCTTCATCATACTTGCCTATTCCCCCTGATAAATGGCCTTCAATCCCCGAATATCAGACTGAGCCAACGCGGTTTCTCCCTGATCAACTGGATACATGACAGAACGTCGAGAACTGCTGTGATCAAGTCCTAAAGCGTGGCCAAGTTCATGAATGGCAACCGACAATTTTACGCCATATTGGGGATACGACACGTTTAATCCAGCACGCGCCTTATTGACCGTATACGCGCCCACCCCAAGCCGCTGAATAATCTTGGGGCCCCCATGACCCGCTTCAATCATGCCTTGTTGGGACTTATCCATGTGTTTCTTATACACGAAAAAAGTCACGGCATTATCTGACGTCCCCGCCGAGCCCGGGATCAACTTAACGATTCCGGTCGCATTATAAATGGAAACGGCCCGTTGGAAAACGCTCCGCTCGCTGGCCGTCATGCCGCTAGCAAACGTGTAATAATACGTCGGACTCAGAGTCTTGTCAGAGACAATGGATTCCGTCGGTGTCATTTGCTTGCCATCAGCGGTCGTTTGTTGCTGATTGGTTGATTGACTGCTTGATGTCGGGGCTGTCAACGTTGGGGTCAACGCGTCAAGCTGGCGCCAAAACGACAAGGGCGCTGGTTGACCGTCCACCTTCAGTGGAATAAACACCACGACAATTATCATTGTCAGCCATAATAACCATGACCTTTTCATCACCCGTTCCCCCTAGTTAATCGGTAGTGTCACACTAAATACGGCCCCTTTTGGGTGGTTATCGCGAACAGTAATGCGGCCACGGTGTTGGTCCACGATCCACTTAGCAATCGCGAGCCCTAACCCGTTGCCCCCCGTTTTTGAATTACGGGACTGGTCCGTTCGGTAAAACCGGTCAAAGACGCGAACTTTGTCGTCGTCAGCAATCCCCGCCCCCGTGTCCGCCACTTCTAAGTGCAAGTTATCATGACTGCGGGTGACACGAACCGTCACCGTCCCGGTTGGCGGCGTGTACTTGATGGCATTATCCAGTAAAATCACCATTAATTGGCGAATAAAATCAGTATCAATTCGACCCTGACCGCTAAGCTTAACGACTGGATTAAACGCCTTTTGCTGACTAGTGGCGATCTCGGCATACGGTTTGAGAATACCATCAAACCACGGCTCAAGGTCGACAGATTGCCGGTTAATTTGGATGGTTCCCGAATCCGACCGTGCCAGCACCAATAGCCGGTTTGTTAGCGTTTTTAAGTGTTTTACTTCACCCAGAGCCGTCGAAATTTCGTCAATTTGGGTCATCACTTGATCCTTAGGCTTCGTCAGCATGTACTCTAACTGGTTTTGGATCACCGTTAGTGGCGTTCGTAATTCATGAGCTGCATTGGCACTAAAATCACGTTGCCGTCGCCAAGACTGAATGATGGGCTTCATACTAGACCGCGACAGGAAGTAGGCCACCGCGATTGCCAAGATCCAAAAGAACACCAACGTGACTAAAAGAGCCTTTCTAAAACTACTGATAGCCAATAGATCGGCGTCAACGTTTTCTAAAATCAAGACGTAGTTTCCCCGATACATCGGGTTTGTATTGGTTGTTGGAACCTTGATTAACAGCGTTCTAAAATGGCTGGTCACGGTCCCCGAGGACAACACGACTTCCTGGATCTTATTGAGCTGAGTCTTATCTAGTGTCGAGTTTTTCAATAAATTATAGTTTCTGGTTCCCAGCCAGCCCGCGTTTAAGATTTTGCCATTCCCGTCAAACACAATAGTGTTCGCCCGAAATGGACCGGCCGCTTCCGGAGGCTGGACGCCGCGGCTACCAGGATCACGTTTAAAGGCATCTTGAGGCGTGTTTTTTAATATTCGGTTGCGTTCTCCCTGTAATCCCTGATCAATATTATGGTAGACCGATTCGTGAAAGAAAAAGTACACAACCCCACCTAACGTCGCAAATAAAATGGCAAACATCACCAACTCTTTGATAAAAAGTTGGAATTGCTGCCGCTTTTCTGGCGTAGATTTTTGATTCTTTTTGCTCACTGGTTATCCTCCGTCTCAAGCATATAACCCACGTTTCGCAACGTTCTAATTGGCTGACTGTCCGCCTTTGCTTTGATTTTTTTACGTAAATTACTCATATAAACTTCGACCACCGTCAGGGCTGTTTCTGAATCGAACCCCCACAGCCGATCGAAAATCTGATCCTTAGTAATAATGGTGTCGGGATTTTGCAGGAAGTAGACCAATAGATCATATTCCTTGCCGTTTAACTCTAATGTCTGACTGTTAATCGCAACTGTGCGGTTATTCAAGTTCGCCGTAAATTGGCCAACTGTTAACTGGTTGTCAACACCTAATCGCCCTGATCGCTTGAGGAGTGCCTTGACTCGCATGAGCAACTCTTGCCTGTGAAACGGCTTGGTCAAGTAGTCATCCGCACCCAGTTGAAATCCGTGGACCTTATCATCTAAGGTGTCTTTGGCCGTTAAAATCAGCACCGGCATGTCTAACTTAGCCTCAGTGCGCCAGTATTTTAATACGTCGTACCCATTAATTTGGGGCAGCATTAAGTCCAGTACGGCTAAGTCATAGATCCCTTCCTGCCCCAGCATCTGGCCTTCAAAGCCGTCGTGACTCACCGTTGTCTCAGCTAGTTCGCTTAAAAAGCGGTCTAACGAGGCAGCCAGCGCTTCGTCGTCTTCAATAATTAATACCTTTAATTCGTTCATTAGCAGTCCTCCAGATAACTATCCTTTCATTCAAAATAGCGATTTTTTCGCATCAGGTCAACTAGCATTAGCATTTCTTAACTCATTTTGGCTTTTAAGTTTATTTTAGGGTGGGCTTAGTAGACTAATGTCATCAACTCATAAAAGGAGGCAAAACGGTGCCCAAAAATGGTCAGCAATTCATCAAATTTGGTCTAACTGGCGGTCTTAACACCGGCCTGACCTACGTTATCTATTTATTATTGGTTCACCTTACAACCCCCACTGTCGCCATGGCGGTGGGCTATGGTCTGACATCCCTAGTCGGATTGACGCTCAACAACCACTGGGTTTTTAACGCTCATCAAGCCGTTCGTAGCGTAGCTTGGAAATACTATGCCACATACGGCTTCACGTGGTTACTTAGCGTTGGGTTCACCCACGTTGCCAGCACCAATTGGCAACTCCCCACTTGGCTTATTCCAATTGGGAGTCTCATGTTGACGATCCCCCTCAATTTTTTGCTTAGCAAATTCTGGGTTTTCTCGCAACATCATCATTTTAAGGAGGCCAGACACTATGGCAACTAATTCAATCGAACCCAGCTCTTCGTTTAAGCAACCGCAGCGACGATTCAACGTTGACTGGATTTTATCCGTCATTCTACTACTCGCCCTTTTCCTCTATGGTTGGCAAATTTGGAAGGCCGGTAGCGCCAACAGCTTTTACACGGCCGCTATCGAAAGTATGACCCAGAGTTTTAAGAACTTCTGGTTCGCCAGCTTTGACCCCGCCGGTTATATCACGGTGGATAAACCACCCGTTGCCCTTTGGTTCATGGCCATCAGTGCCAAGGTCTTCGGTCTCCATGGCTGGAGTATTGTGCTCCCATCCGTCCTGTTCGGGGTTGGGTCAGTTTACTTAATGTATCGCCTTGTTAAACCGTACTTTGGCCGGCTTGCGGGGAACCTAGCCGCCTTAGCCATGACCATCACCCCAATTGTTGTGGCCGATTCCCGGACCAACAACATGGACGCAACCCTGGTCTTCTTTTTACTCCTAGCCTTTCTCTTCCTTGAAAAGGCCATTGACCGGCACAGCACGTGGTGGCTGGTCGGGTCGTTCGCCCTTATCGGGGTCGCTTTTAACGTTAAAATGTTACAGGCTTTCATGGTTCTGCCAGCAATGTATCTCTTCTACTGGATTGCGGCCAAGGAGAATTGGAAGAAAAAAATCCTCAAGACCGTTTACGCAACGGTCGCCCTCGTCGTCTTCACCCTTGCTTGGCCCTTATCAGTCGACCTGACTAGTGCCAGCAACCGCCCCTACGAAGGCGGGTCGGAGCACAACTCCGTGCTCGAACTGGCCTTTGGGTACAACGGCTCTGAACGACTCCTAGGCCAAACAACCGGAACGGGCGGTGCTTTCCCGGGAATGGGCAATAACAAGTCCTCAAAATCTGGTCAACCTGGTGGCGCCACAGGTTCCAAAAAAATGGGCACCCCACCGACTGGTTCTAAAAATGCCCCAAAAATGGGCACCCCACCAAGTGGAACTAAAGGTAAAGCCCCCGAAGGGATGGGAGCTGGTGGCCCAGGCGGTAAAGCCGGCTCTAAAAAAGGCGGTATGGGCGGCGGTGGCGGCGCCTTCAATATCGGTACCGCTGGTCCATTCCGACTTTTCCAACAGGAACTCGGTCCCCAAATTAGTTGGCTACTGCCATTTGCCATCTTCGGCTTACTCGGTGGCTTAACCTTCTATCGTGACCGCAAGCGGAAGTGGTACGCTTTTTCTCACGAACAAAAGCAGCTCGTGTTATGGGCGGGCTGGTTAGTTCCCGTCTACGGCTTCTTCAGCGTTGCCGGCTTCTTCCACCCCTACTACACGATTATGTTGGCACCAGCCATCGCGGCCCTCTTCGGGATTGGCGTTAAGGCCCTAACGAGTCTCTACCACGAGACCGGCCTGGCAAACTGGCGCTTCTACCTACTGCCACTGGCCCTCACCAGCACAGCTGCACTGCAAGCCTGGTACGTCTACGATTACTACCCGTGGTTAACTTGGCTGATTCTCGGTCTTGGGATCGTCGTCAGTCTCGCACTCATCTTCATTCGAAACCGACGGGCAACCCTACCGCTCATTTCCCTTGGGCTATTAGGCATCATGGTTGCCCCCGGCTGGTGGTCATTGACCCCAACCATCGCAGCCGAATCCGCGCAAATTCCAACGGCCGGACCTGATCTCCTAACCAGTAATGGCGGGGGCGGCATGGCTGGTGGAATGGGCGACCAGATCAACACTAAACTGTTGAACTACGTCGTCAAGCATCAAGGCAACGCCAAGTACCTGTTCGCAACCGCTGATTCTAGCACGGCCGCACCTTACATCATTAAAACGGGTAAGGCCGTCATGGCAATGGGTGGGTTCAACGGTACTGACCCGGCAATGACGCTGAAACAATTCAAGAAACTCGTGAAGACCGGCCAACTGAAGTACTACTACGACGGTGGTAAATCTGGTGGCTCGACTAATAACGCCATCGTTAGTTGGATTAAGAAACACGCCACTAAAGTGAAGAGTAGCGAGTACCAGTCAACAACGGCCACTTCGACGACTAATAAGCAACCATCAACTGGCACGACAACCCCACCAACGAGTGGTCATCAAGGCAAAAAGCCAACGATGAAGCCGGGCAAGAAGCCAACCGGAAACGGCAAGGCACCAGCTTCGACAACTAAGAAGTCGACAACTGGTCAGTCAGCCGCTCAACCAGGTGGCGGTATGGGCGGTCCAAACAGTTCTGGTACCCTGTACGACCTCAGCACCATCTTTGATTAAATCCACCGGTAAGGAGGAATTCTCATGAACAAAATCACGGATAACATCTCGATCGTCCTGCCCGTCTTTAATGAAGAAGCCGGTATCTTGGACACAATTGACGTTTTAGAAAACTTTATTACGAATCAACTTCCCCGCTACGAACTGATTTTCGTCGACGACGGCTCTCAAGATACCAGCGCCCAATTGATTCAACAAGCACAAGAAAACTACGACAATATTCGCCTCGTTCAATTTTCCCGAAATTTCGGTCATCAGTTAGCGATTACGGCCGGCATTCGTTACGCGACCGGCGATGCCGTCGTCGTGATGGATGCCGATCTACAAGACCCGCCAGCTGTGATTCCCGAAATGATCGATAAGTGGCATGACGGCTACGATGTCGTGTATGGTAAGCGCCTGTCCCGTGACGGCGAAAGTTGGTTCAAAAAAGTGACGGCTAAGGCGTTCTACCGCATCCTTCACGCCATGACCAGCGTTGACATGCCTGTCGACACCGGCGACTTCCGCCTAATGGACAAGAAGGTGATTGCCGAACTCAAAACGATGGACGAGACTGAACCCTTTGTTCGCGGAATGGTCAGCTGGGTCGGCTTCAAACAGACCGACGTGAGTTACGAACGGCAAGAACGCAACGCCGGCGTGACCAAGTACCCGCTGAAAAAAATGTTGCGCCTCGCCACGGACGGCCTGACCTCGTTTTCCGACCTGCCGCTCAAGCTCACCAATTGGTTAGGTGGTCTCGCCATCGCGATTGGCTTTGGCTACGGCCTCGTCAGCCTG
>NZ_AZCX01000006.1 GCF_001433995.1 Secundilactobacillus kimchicus JCM 15530 | reverse complement strand
CATTACATAGTGTTTGTGACCCCACCCAACCAGTTATCGGCTAAAATTTCGGTTTCTCATGACTTGTGGGCCGATTTGACAATGAATTGGATGGCGCTTGGTGTGCTGTGACAACGCAAGGGACGGCCGCAGAAAGTAGCTCAACTGATTGTCAAACCACTGGCTGAATCTCGGCACCAGTAACAGCATCAGCCAAACGAAAGTGCCAAGCAGTTTCTTCATTCCACAACCTAAATCGTCATTCCATTAAAAAGTCGGACACCACCGTCAAGCCCGGGGGTCGGTTGATGGCTCAGTACCGAAATTATTGTTAGTCGGTGGGGTTTCCGACTTACAATAAGGCTCGCATTTGAGACCGGCTTTGACGGGCTCAAATCGATGCCCGGTACGTTCCAGCCAATCAACCGACCCGCGGGCGAAGCATCCCCACTACCCTGAACCACTATCTTAATCCCACTAAAGAACAGCGATTTAAACCCACTCAATGTAAGGCCTGCCAGGCACATAAGGCTCATATTTGAGACCGGCTTTGACGAGCTCAAATCGATGCCCGGTACGTTCCAGCTAATCAACCGACCCGCGAACGAAGCGTCGCTACTACCCTGAACCACTATCCTGGACCAGTAAAAAAACCACCCAAATACTGGGTGGTTTCAATTGGGACATGATTTGAGTTAGAACGTCGTTTGGTCTGGGTCAGTGGCTAAGCCTGCTGCACCGTGATGATCATCAATGGTTTTCATGTCTTCGGGTGAAATCTCAAAGTCGAAGATTTCTGTGTTAGCTTTGATGTAATCGGTGTGAACCGACTTTGGTAGCGGTAAGAAACCGTGTTGTAGGTGCCAACGCAAGACCAGCTGTGGGACCGACTTGCCATACTTTTCAGCAATGGCTTTCAGGTCTTCAAGTTGGAAAATCTTCCCCGTACCAAGCGGGCTGTAGGCTTCCGATAAAATATCGTGGTTATCGTTGTATTCAACAACAGCCGGTTGTAAGTCGGATGGGTTCAAGAAGATTTGGTTGACCATCGGCTTCACCTTGGCGGTCTTTAGTAGCTCATCCAGGTGTTCTGGACGGAAGTTCGAGACCCCGATCGCCTTAGCTTGACCGTTATTGTAGAATTCTTCCATGGCCCGCCATGAGTCAGCGTTAGCTTCAGCCCAGTTGTCACGAAAATCCACGGGGTTCGGCCAGTGAATCAAGTATAGGTCAACGTATTCTAGTCCTAAGCGAGACAGCGAGTCCGCAAACGCCTTCTTGGTTGCTTCGTATCCGTGATCGGCATTCCATAACTTGGTGGTCACAAATAAGTCTTCACGCTTCACACCAGAATCATGGATGGCTTTGCCGACGCTTTCCTCGTTGCCGTATGCAGCGGCCGTATCGATGTGTCGATAACCCGCCTTCAAGGCATCCAAGACGGCTTGATAAGCGACGTCGCCAGACGGTGTTTGCCAAGTCCCAAAGCCGACAACCGGAATCTTAACACCGTTACTTAATGTGTAGGTATCAGTTAAAGCCATAATAAATTGTGCCTCCTCTATTCGTGTTGCTATTAGTGTACCCATTATTGGAGGCGTTGCCAAATATCTGGTTCGAGATTATCCAGTGACAGGTACCAACCAGTCATCCTGCAACAGCTGATGCGTGCCGCGGGTCACCGGCACCCAAATTTTTTCCTTCGCAATGTCTTTTAGAATGCGCCAGAATGATTTGTCGGCGCGCTGTTTTTTATCAGCTTTAATGGTAATGAGTTGATTGTCTTCGGTTTTAGCTGTTAATTCTTCAGCTGAAACTTTGACAAGTTGAACCGCAATAGCTTCCTTTTCGTCTAGTAACATGTGAATCATCCTTTCTCTTGTTACTTAACTACAACGCCAATCTTACACATAAAATGTTGCGAAATTGTTGTTAAAGTGTGAATATTTTCTTGAGAAAGTATAAAATCCCGCAACCTCTTTTAAATTCAGGTATGATTTACTCAGAGAATGTCGTTTTTAAGGTTAATTTCAGAAAAAGTAGCGTATAATTATCAGTAATTAAGCGTTTTCATAGGAGGCTTTTTGAATGCAAATTACATCGGATGTTTTCGGGACTTATCGGGGACAAGACGTTAAACGGTACACCTTGACCAACGAAGCTGGCAATTATATTAGCGTCATGACCCTCGGCGCCACTTGGACCAGCTTCGTGGCTGATGGCCGACCACTACTCGTGCATTTTGACACCTTAGCAGAGTATGTCAACACGCCATTCTACCTGTGCAAGGCCGTTGGCCGGGTCGCTGGCCGGATTGGTGGCGCCAAAGCCAATATCAACGGTAAGACGGTCACCCTTGATGCAAATGAAAATGGCAACACGCTTCACGGTGGGCCTCACGGATTTTCATTTTTAAACTGGGATGCTGATCAGCAAGACTTAGGCCTGGCCGCTAGTGTCACATTTACCCGTCACATTAGCGAAGCCGAAGATCACTTTCCGGGAGACCTCGACGCCAAAATCACCTACACGTTTGATGAAGAAAATAACGTTACGGTCTCCTTTGAAGCGTCATCAACCGCTGACACACTGTTTAACCCAACTAACCACGCGTACTTTAACCTAACGGAAGGCCAGTTCGATCTCAGCCATCAAACACTTCAAATTAATGGCAACGACCGGCTTGTGCTGGACGAACAAACGAAGTTGCCAACTGGTGAACTAGCCGGAGTAGCCGGCACCGGCTACGATTTCCGGACGGCCAATACCGTGACCGAGGCCCTCGCCAAGATCAAGACCGAAAACGGTCACCCCGAGATTGACGACGCCTTCAAGGTGACGCCAAGCAACGCAACCCCGATTGCGGTACTAGGCGATACCGAAAGCCAGCGCCGCGTTGGGATTTACTCTGACCGCAACGCATTAGTGGTTTTCACCGCCAACGTGGACGAAGACGACGGACCGTTCAACGCTCTGGCAACTGAAGCGCAAACCTTGCCAGATGCCATCCACCACGATGGATTTGGCGACACGGTACTACCTGCCGGAAAGCTCCAACATTACAGCATCCGTTATCAATACTACGAAGACTAACATCGCTTTCCAGCAAAACAACTGGAGGCCGGCTTGAACTGTTGTCAAGTCGACCTCCAGTTTTATTGTGATGGACTGTTTGAAAAAAATTTTCTTCGCTGTTATCTAGCCGAAACGTGTTACACAAGGCAGACCGCGGCCATGTAAGAGCATCAGGTAAAAACTCTAAACCCAGAGTTTCTACCTGATGCTCTTACATTCTGCAGTCTAACCGCCCTGTTCCACACTCTTGTCAAAACGTGTTACAATATCTTTCAGCACTAAAAACGTCACCACTTATTAGTAGGAGAATCATGAAACCAACTCAAAAACATCGACAAACAAACACCAACCGGCGACCTCAAGCCGACGTTCAAGTGGAAATTGGCCAACGGTTCCCACTGACCATCAAACGACTTGGCATTAACGGCGAAGGCATCGGTTATTTTAAGCGAAAACTCGTCTTCGTCCCCGGCGCATTACCCGGCGAAGTGGTCGTCGCCACTGTTACCAAAATTAAGCCTCGTTTCTTAGAAGCCACGGTGCACCGAATCAAAAAGCACAGCCCTAACCGCGTCGTTCCCCGGGACAGTTATGCTGGCACGGTCGGTGGCTTCGAACTCGAACACTTAGCCTACCCGATGCAACTTGAATACAAGCGAGACGTCGTCGTTCAATCGCTGGAAAAGTACAAGCCAAAGGGTTACCGGAACTTTGTTCTTAAACCAACGATCGGCATGAACCACCCTTACGAATACCGCAACAAGGCTCAATTCCAAGTTCGCAAGGTGAACGGTCGCGTTGAAGCTGGCCTTTATAAAGCGGGCAGTCACGATTTAGTTGACCTGGAAACCTGTTCGGTACAAATGCCAGAAACGATGACCGTCATGCGATCAGTGGTGGCGATTTTGCAAGACTTAGATATTTCAATCTACGACGAAGCCACCAATACCGGCCTTGTTAAAACGGTTGTTGTCCGGGTCGCAGCCGGGACCGGAGAAGTCCAGCTTGTCTTCATTACGACCCAGGCCGACTTCCCTAAAATGGGCGAAATTTTAAACCGACTAGCCGCTGACTGTCCAAGCGTGGTCTCGGTCATGCAAAACATCAATGCTGATCAGACCTCACTGGTATGGGGCGAAAAAACACAGTTACTGGCGGGTAAACCTCAGATTCGTGAGGTCTTAAACGACTTACAGTTTAACCTATCCGCCCGGGCCTTTCTCCAACTTAATCCGTTCCAAACGGTCAAGCTGTACGATGAAGCGCTAAACGCCCTTGAACTTGGGCAGGATGAAAACGTGGTCGACGCGTACGCGGGAGTCGGGACCATTGGCCTTTCCATCGCTCATGCCGCCAAAGAAGTCCGGGGAATGGACGTTATTGACGACGCCGTGGTCGACGCAAATGAAAACGCCCGTCTCAACGGCATTCATAATGCGCACTACGAAACTGGAAAAGCCGAAAACGTCATTCCCAAGTGGCTTGACGCCGGCTTCACCTTCGACGCTTTGATCGTTGATCCACCGCGAACCGGCCTTGATGACGGTTTAATCAACACCATTTTGACGCACACCCCTAAAAAATTCGTATACATCTCATGTAACCCGTCAACGTTGGCCCGGGATCTGGTCAAATTGACCGATAAGTACCACGTCGACTACATTCAATCGGTTGATATGATGCCGCAAACGGCCCGCTGTGAAGCCGTTGTTAAATTCACTAAGATTGACGCATAGGGTACAATGAACTTATCCTACTGATAGTACGCGCGAAAGAAGGGCAGTTATGCAAAACCCATTTGGCAACAACGATGATAATCAAGGTGGTCCTGGCGGGCTGCCGTTACCACCAAACTACGCAACGGTGGTCGATCCCACCACGGGCGAGATGCGCCTTGGAAAGGTTGGCTTCTCGTTTACTGCGCTTATTTTTACATTTCTAGTACCCGTTTTTCGAAACGATTGGTACAACTTCCTATGTATGATCGGCTTGCAAGCCGGCGTTTTTATGGGCGTCTACTCGCTCCCAAATCTAACGCCGGATAACCTGGCGCGCATCTGGGCCATCGCCGATACGCTCTTCCAGATTCTCTGGGGGTTCATCTACAATATGATGTACTTCAAGCACTTGTTCAACCGCGGGTTCCAGCCAACGGATCAACGCTCACGGGAGATTTTGGTGAATGGACATTATTTGAAGGAAAACTAAAAGAAGCCTTAGTGAAGGCTTCTTTTTTGTGAAAAAATTTTGCTTGTTGAGACTCTTTCTGCTACCTAGTCGAAATGTGCATCATCGCTATACCTTAAACCCCTGCGTCGCCTTCACTGCCACCTGCCAACCGTGGTACAAAGCCTGGCGGCGTTCATCCGGCATGTTGGGCTCAAACCGCCTGCCGGGCGTTCGAATGGCTTTAATTTCATCCAAGTCTTTCCAATAACCGACGGCGAGACCCGCGCAGAAAGCGGCGCCTAACGCCGTTGTCTCTTCTTCGCTCGACCGAACAATCGGCACGTCTAAGATGTCTGCCTGGAATTGCATCAAATACCGGTTTCGTGACGCACCACCATCCGCTAGCACTTCCTTAATTGGCATTCCCGAATCTCGCCGCATCGTTTCGACGATGTCTTTTGTCTGATACGCAATGGATTGGAGCGTGGCCTTAACAAAGTCACTCCGATTAGTCCCCCGCGTGAGGCCAAACACCGCGCCGCGCGCATCCGGGTCCCAGTATGGCGCCCCTAAGCCGTTAAAGGCGGGGACGACGTAAACCTCGTCATCATTAGTGGATTGCATGGCTACCTCACGAGACTGCGGTACGGAGTCAATAATTCGCATACTGTCATGGAGCCAATTCAGCGCCGTTCCAGCAACAAAAATTGACCCTTCTAACGCGTATTTAAGGTGGCCTTGAAAGTCGTATGCAATGGTAGTCAGTAGCTTATTATCAGAGATTTGAGGCGTTTCACCCGTATTCATCATCATGAAGGCGCCATCGCCATAAGTGTTCTTGACGTCGCCAGGTTCAAAGGCCATCTGGCCAATCAAGGCTGCCTGTTGGTCCCCGACTAAGCCGCAAATTGGAACGGAAACCCCGTAGAATTGATAGTTCTTGGTTGTCCCGTACACTTCTGAACAGGAGTGAATCTCCGGTAGCATCCGCCGCGGAATATTCATTAATTTCAAGATGTCATCATCCCAATTCAGGGTGTGGATGTTAAACATCATCGTCCGACTAGCATTGGTGTGATCCGTAATGTGTAGCTGTCCGTCAGAGAGCTTCCAGACCAGCCAACTATCAATCGTCCCCATGAGGAGGTCGCCCTTTTCCGCCCGTTCCTGAGCACCGGTCACGTGGTCCAATAACCAGCGAACCTTAGTTGCCGAAAAGTAGGAGTCAATCACAAGGCCGGTCTTCTCGTGAATCATGTCCTCATAGCCGTCTGCCACCATCTTCTTGGCAATCGGCGCGGTCTGGCGCGACTGCCACCCGATGGCATGGTAAATGGGCTGACCCGTGACCTTATCCCAAATAACAGTGGTTTCCCGTTGACTTGAAATGCCAATGCCATCAATTTGCTCAGGGTGAACGCCAGCGTCAATCAGCGCCGTAGCAATCACCGACTGAACGGAATTCCAGATTTCATTGGCATCCTGCTCAACCCACCCGGTGTGCGGGTAATACTGTGGAAATTCACGCTGACTTTCAATGGCCTTGCGCCCGCTGTGGTCAAATAACATTGCACGCGTCGTGGAAGTTCCCTGGTCGATTGCGAGTATGTAATGCTCCGGCTCCTTCATTGCCATGCTAATTCCTCCCAAGATGATAATAGCCGCCGCAAAAGCGGAAGCGGTTTCAAAAATCTAATGCCATCATAGCATGAATTGACTGTGAGGCGTAGTTTGAGGGGTTATTTTAGGAAAGTTTAGAATTTGAGAGTGTGGAACAGCGCGGTTAACTCCCGGAGTATAAGGGCGATAGCCGGAAGCTCCCGGGCCTGAAGGTTTTGGCTATCGTGCTTATACAGGAGGAAGTTGCGCTGTGGAGCACGTTTAGAGTCCCCACCAACGCCCTCAACCACAGCCCACCGTCAACCCACCAAAAAGCCCAGCCTCAAGAACTCACCGTTCCGCCAGCTAGGCTCATACCGCACCACCACTATCATACCGGGCGGGACGTCAGTTAGTTAGTTTCGTTTAATAACCACTCGAATGTCCGCTGCGGTCGTCGCATTGGTCGGGTGCAACTCTTCCTTGTAATCAAAGTTGGCTTCTTGGAAATAGTGCTTCATTTCGCTGTTCACCGTTTCAAGTGATCGGCGGTCACCATCTTGTTGGGTGACAAGGATTGTGTATTCGCTGGCATCTTCATCGACGTCTTCAAACGTATAGATCAAATCAACTGTATTGAGTATCTCTTGAATGAGTTGTCTTTCAGTCATTGCCATTATTCGTTACCTCTTTTATTATTTAGTTACATACCCAATTTACCCTTTTTTAACGCATTTGTTAACCGCCGTGGCGGGTGCAACACGCGCTAATTGCTTTTTTGCCGGGAATGGGCTATGATTCACTCATTATATTTTAATCGTTAGGGGGGCCTGCATTTGCGACCAAGAATTGCCTTACCAGCCGATACGCTGGCTGAAGCTACCAACATTATTAATGAACGAAATGCCGCTTTCGCCCCACGACCGGCCATTGAAGCAGTCGTTAAGGCCGGCGGGGTTCCTGTCATTTTCCCAAGCGTCGATCCAGTTGACGTTCCAGACTACATGGACCTATTTGACGGTGTCGCCTTTTTAGGTGGTTCTGACGTTGACCCCACCTTTTATGGTGAGGAACCGTACGAAAAGCTAGGTGTTACTTATCGGAAACGCGATTTATTCGAAATTGAATTATTAAAACAAGCCGTTGCTAGTGGTAAAGCAATCCTTGGTATCTGCCGTGGCATGCAACTGATCAACGTTGGATTGGGCGGGACCTTATATCAGGATCTCTCACAAGACCCTCATGCGACGTTAAAACACGATCAGCTGGCACCCGGCAACATGCCATCGCACCACATTTCTGTGGCTGATGACAGCAAGATTATTAGTATCGTGGGCGAACGGCCCTATGTGAACTCACGGCATCACGAGGCCGTTAAAGACGTTGCACCAAATCTACGCGTTGTTGCCCGGGCGGATGACCAAGTTGTCGAAGCCGTGGAATCGATCGGTAGCGATCAAATCATCGGGGTCCAATGGCATCCGGAAAACATGTATAAGCACCATGCCGACTCCAAGGCCATTTTCGCCGATTTTATCGAACGAAGTGCCCGGGTCGCAGAATCGAGTCGCAGTGTCCGACAACCTTAACTGAACTCATTGCCCGCATGACCACCGAGTCGTGCGGGCTTTTACTTACTCAAACAACGCTTGAAGATAGCTAAAGGTTCGCTTGCTCTCCGGCAAATTCAGCCATAACAGATAATCGTGCATCATGTTTTTGAGTGCAAAAACCTCAACGGTCGTTCCCTCGGCCTCGCGAAGCTCAGCAAATAACTGATCGTAATCAGGCACTAGCAGCTCGGTCGTCCCGTAAAACAGCCCAATCCGGCCCAACTGCTGAAGGTCACCAAAAACCGGGCTGACCCACGGATGGTCGAGTGGCAGCTGGCCCGCATACTCTGCAGCGACGTGTTGCATCACCGTCAGTGGTAGCTCCGGATCGTTAACTTCGCGACGCGCAAGCTCAGTATCAGACATCTCCAGATCCGCCCACGGCGACACGAGAACGGTCCCGACCGGCAGTGGCTGTTGCCGATCACGGAGTTGCTGCAAAATGACCAGCGCCAATCCGCCGCCCGCCGAATCGCCCAAAAAAGCGAAGCGATCAGTTGGAAATTGGGCCACCAGCTGATCATAGGCTACCAGTGTCTCGGGGACTGTCGTTTCGACGGTGAATTCCGGCGAAAGCGGAAAATCAATGTAGGTCACCTTGAGCTGAAGCTGATCCGCCAGATACACCATCCAGTCCCGATGGCTGTCAAAGCCGCGAACCCGGTAAGCACCGCCGTGAAACAGCACCACGTGACGGTCCGTTTCCGTTTTAGGAACCAGTGTCACCAAGCGACTATTTGTCAGTTGCTGGACCGACACCCGACTTGAGTCTGGAAATTTATCTGGCGCCAGTTCGTCACCCTGACGACTCGGCCGGGCAAAGCTCGCCGCCACTGATGACTTGAGATGGTCTCTTTTGGCCTTGTGCAAAAGCCAGTCACCACGTAAACTCATTCGCTACACTTCCTTGTCGCGGGCTGTAAACCGCCCATGCTCATGTTCGGGACTTTCGATTTCATCTAGAATGGCGACGGCCATATTACCCGTTGTCAGGTGAGACCGTCCGTCTGCGTCAAACAGCACACTGTCAGTTCCTAAGACATAGCCAGTGGCGTCGCCAGGCACAAACTCCCGGGACGGACTAGCGGCAACCCAGCTGACGTTATCAATCATTTGTAAGAAATCCAATTCGTGTGTCTGATTCAATGGCGTGCCAATCCAACTCTCGTGATCTGGCATTGCAAGCAAATGATCGATCAACTTACGGCCATCCGGCATTTTTAGGCTGGCAGCACCAATGATCACCACTAGCCGAGTGCTACTTTCTCGCAGTCGCGCCACGAGTTGAGTAACTAAGTCCAAATGTAAATAAGGCTTAGGAAAGCCCTGCGGCAAGCCAAAGGCATCCACTACAACGTCGAACGCCGTCAGATCGTCACGGGTTAGGTCAAAGGCGTCTTTTTCCAACGTATTGGCGTCTTCTCCCAGCACCGCTTGAGCCTTTTGCGCTGACCGGACAATGGCCGTTGCTTGATGGCCGCGACTCATGGCTTCCGCGTAAATCTTGGCCCCCGTCTTTCCGTTACCACCGATAATCCCAATTTTCATGTGATCTCCTCCGATCATTTTCGTCTTATCATCAGTATACAGCGCTTGAAACCGGAACCAAAGTCGGACGTCTCAAAACAACAAACTGACATTTGTGACAAACTAGGTTAAAATGAGACAGATACTAACAATTCAGGGGGAAACGACAAATGGAACTAGCGAATCAACGGCTTATCGACGTCACCGGCGGTGTTAACTTTCGCGAACTAGGCGGTTATCCGACTGCTTCTGGCCAAACGGTCAAATGGCACCGGGTGATTCGAACCGCTTCCTTAGCGGCCTTAACCGATGCTGACCAGGCCCACTTGGTTAACTACGGTATCCGTTTAGACGTCGATTTCCGTTCCAACACTGAAGTTGCTGCGGCGCCAGACCGAATTCCGGCTCAGATTACGTACCGTCACCTGCCTGTTTTCAAGGAAGACGAAACCGATAATTCCAAGAGCAACGAACAAATTCGAGACGAACTCGGAATGACCGAACAAACCGGACGCGATGAGATGTTAAAGGTCTACCGGCACATGGTCATGGATGGCCAATCCCAGGCCGCCTATCAAGCCTTTTTCGCCGCCCTTTTAACCACTGGTGAGACCGATGAGGGCTTGCTCTTCCACTGCACGGCCGGAAAAGACCGAACTGGAATGGGGGCCGCCCTCTTTTTAGGAGCGCTAGGGGTCGATCAGGCCACCATCAAACAAGACTATCTCATGACTAATCAATTAACGAAAAGTCAGGTTCAAGCCCGCCTTAATGAAGCGCGTCAAGCCGGGTTAAACGCGGAGATGTTAGACTCCTTGCGGTCGCTGATCACCGTCTCTGGTGACTACTTCGATACTGGTCTTGCCACTATTCGTGAAAACTACGGCGACCTGCAAACTTACCTGAACCAAGCCTTAGCGGTGAGTGACCACGACCTTGCTGACCTGAAGGCCCTCTATCTCGACAATTAACTTCCAAACGATTGCCTTTTTAGGCGGTCGTTTTTTAACACCAGAAAGGACTGACTTACTGTTGAAAAAATCCACGTGGACCCTTGGTGTCCCGCTTGCAGCTGTTGCGGCAGGCACTATCTATCTGAGTAACAAATTGTTCAACATCGCCTTCAAACGTGTCAGCCAGGTCCCGGAAACCTCAGCTGAAAAACAACAATACGCGCAGCAATACTACGATTACGTCGACTGGTTTCGCGCCATTCCTAAGCAAACCTGGTACTTACATCAAGGTGATGCAACTAAACAAATGGTCGCAAGCTACATTCCCAATCCAAAAACGACAACGCAAACTGTCATCATTTCGCATGGCTACAAAGGCAACCGGGAGACCATGGCGAACTTTGCGAAAATGTTTTACGACATGGGCTTCAACGTCTTGCTGCCAGACGACCGGGGCCATGGTGACTCAGCCGGCGAATACATCAGTTTTGGCTGGCTCGACCGGCTAGATTATCTGGACTGGATCGACCAGGTCATTCACGAGGTTGGCGACAGCGCCAAGATTTTATTGTTCGGCGTCAGCATGGGCGGTGCTACGGTTGAAATGCTGTCTGGCGAACACTTACCCACCCAAGTGAAAGCCATTATTGCCGACTGTGGGTATTCCAGTATCAAACAAGAACTCGTGTACTTACTTGATAAGCAGTACCACTTGCCGGAATACCCGATCGAGCCCCTCGTCTCAACCATTAACCGAACCCGGCTTGGTTACTACTTAGGCGATGTTTCTTCAACGGAACAACTCGCTAAAAATACCCGGCCCATTCTTTTTATTCACGGTAGTCAAGACACCTATGTCCCGGTCTCAATGGCTTACGAAAACTACCGGGCAACCAAGGCGCCCAAGCAACTTTGGATCGTCAAAGACGCCACTCATGCTGAGAGTTTTTGGGCGCATCCTCAAAAGTACCAGCAACGAGTCAACCATTTTTTGAAAACGTACTTTTACTAAAAGTTTACAAAACCGTTCATTTTTCTTCATACTTTCATCACAAGTTTTCGGTATATTTAAATCATAGCAAAGGAACTTCTTGCTATACTCCCCCTAAGACAAGTTGCACTTCCTTTTCATGATTGTTAACTTCCTCCCCCTCAGGAAAACAATCAAACCGACAACTTAATCTCCCCCCTAAAGACGAAGTTGTCCCCTCAGTGGTTTCCAAACAATTGGTTTGGGCCACACCTATAGAACACTTCCAAACGCAAAAAAGGCCAAAGCATTCGTGCTCTGGCCTTTTTTGTCAGCTGTAGCGGGCGGGAGTTGCCCAGTACCGATTTACTTTCAATCCCCGCCATATCGCGGTTTGCAACTACTAGTTGCTCCGTGTCAAGTCCCGGAGCGGCAACATGTTCTGGTGTGCAACCGGCGTTGTTGCTACACTTAATTCATCAATTAGTTAGGAGCCTTGGACCCTATGAAAAACAATTTATTTCCAGCAAATTTAAGCCGTATTCGGAAAGAAAGAAACCTTTCTCAAGAAGCATTAGCCCAGCAACTATCGATTTCACGTCAATCCATCTCAAAATGGGAAACTGGTGACTCAGAACCCGATATGAGCAATCTGCAACAACTCGCTAAAATTTTAGATGTTGGTTTAGACGAACTTGTTTTAGGGATAGTTCCCAAAACGACACATCCGTTCTCGGACACAATTGCCAAGTTCACTACCCCGGACGAATCAGATAAAGATTGGCACGAGAACCACCGGTGGCGTCAATGGCAATATTCGCAAGTCAATAACGGTTGGGAATGGTTGGCCAGGTATTATTGGGTACTATTTGGTCTAGTGGGCATGGTTGCTTGGTTTTTATTCCGGTTCTTCGGCAAAACAATGTAATTAAAATAGAGCTGGCCAGCTTTAATCGGTAGACCCCGATTAAAGCTGACCAGCTCTATTACTTTTTATTCCTCCGTCAAACCAACCCGCTTGAAGACCTCATCCACTCGTCGTAAGTGGTAGTGATAGTCAAACGCGTCATCGACCTCCGCCTGCGTCAAATGACCCATAATCGTTTCGTTCTGCTCAACGAGCGGTTTGAATTGAACGCCTTCATCCCAAGCCTGAGCCGTTAAGGGTTGGACTAAATCGTAAGCGGTTTCCCTGGTTAACCCAGCATCAATCAGCTTCAACATGACCCGCTGGCTGTAAATGAGGCCGTAGGTTCGGCTCATGTTGGCTTTCATTCGGTCCGGGAACACCGTTAACCGTTCAACGATGCTGGCAAACCGACGCAGCATATAGTCCAACAGGGCGGTCGTGTCTGGTAGAATAATCCGCTCGGCCGATGAATGAGAAATATCGCGTTCGTGCCATAACGTCACATCTTCGTACGCTGTCTGAACATGGCCTCGAAGCACCCGAGCTAACCCGGTAATGTTTTCGGATCCGATTGGGTTTCGTTTGTGCGGCATCGCAGACGAACCCTTCTGTCCCTTGTTAAAGCGTTCTTCAACTTCGTGAATCTCAGAGCGTTGCAACCCCCGGATTTCGGTCGCAAATTCTTCCAAGCTCGTCCCAATCAGGGCAAGGGTCGCGATATAGTCAGCGTGTAAATCGCGCGGCAGGACTTGACTCGTAATTTCTTGTGCTCGCAGTCCCAGCTTTTGGCAGACAAACTCTTCGACAAAGATTGGCACATTGGCAAACGTGCCCACCGCACCGCTAATCTTGCCCGCTTCAACTTCCGCGGCTGCCCGGTCAAACCGGTCAATGTTGCGCTTCATTTCTGAATACCAACGGGCTAGCTTTAGCCCAAAGGTCGTTGGTTCCGCCTGAACGCCATGGGTGCGGCCAATCATGACGGTGTCTTTATAGGTTAACGCTTGGTTTTTAATCACGGCTTGTAAGTGCAAGAGGTCCTCACGCAATATGGCGTTGGCCTGCTTCAAGCGATATCCCTGGGCCGTATCCACAACGTCCGTGCTGGTCATCCCATAGTGAATCCACTTGCGTTCCTCACCAAGCGATTCTGATACATCCCGGGTAAAGGCCACAACATCATGGTGGGTGACCGCTTCAATTTCAGCAATTCGGTCGGCATCAAACGTTGCCTTAGCCTTAATCGCGGCGACATCTTCTTCGGGAATCTCACCCAGTTTGGCCCAGGCTTCATCCACGGCAATTTCAACTTCTAACCAAGATTGATACTGGTTGTGTAGTGACCACACTTGGGCCATTTCTGGTCGGGTATATCGTTCAAGCATTGAAATCCTCATTTCTTTCAGTAAAATACGAACATTAATTTCAGTTGAGTGTCACAGCTGTTTCATTATTAGAATAGCATATTAACTTGCCATCTGCACGTCAAATATCAATTACTGTTACTTACCGACATAGTTCATCGCTATTATAGGTAAACACGAACGTTGTTTTGAGTCACAGCACTTTTTTTCGGTTTTCTCTTGCATTTGATATCCGAACTTGGTAAACTAATTCTTGCTGGGTTGTTCGTGATTCGGCAATTTTATTTGGATGAGGTGTTTACATGACATCAATTGTTGTTGTTGGAAGTCAATGGGGAGACGAAGGAAAGGGTAAGATTACCGATTTTCTTAGTCATGATGCAGACGTTGTTGCCCGCTATCAAGGCGGCGACAACGCCGGCCACACCATCGTCTTTAAAGGTGAAACCTACAAATTACACTTGATTCCATCCGGGATTTTTTATTCGGACAAACTCAGTGTCATTGGCAACGGCGTCGTTTTGAACCCGAAGTCGTTAGTTGAAGAACTCGACTATCTGCACGAACGCAACGTGCCAACCGACAACCTACGGATTTCCAACCGGGCACACGTGATTTTGCCCTACCATATTTTAATCGATCAATTACAAGAAAAAGCTAAAGAAAACAAGATTGGGACCACCAACAAAGGAATTGGTCCCGCCTACATGGATAAAGCTGAACGAATCGGCATTCGGATGGCTGATTTGTTAGATAAGGCCGTTTTTGAGGAAAAGTTACGCGAAAACCTCGCCGAAAAAAACCGGCTAATTTCAAAAATGTACGATCACGCCCCACTGGCGTTCGATGACATCTTTGAGGCCTACTATAACTATGGTCAGACGTTGAAGCGCTACGTCACCGATACCTCCGTAGTGATTAACGACGCGTTAGATGCTCACAAACACGTGTTATTCGAAGGGGCCCAGGGCGTCATGTTAGACATCGACCACGGCACCTACCCGTTTGTTACATCTTCGAATCCAGTAGCTGGTGGGGTCACTATCGGTTCTGGGGTTGGTCCCAGCCGCATCAATGAAGTGATTGGGGTCTGCAAAGCCTACACATCACGGGTTGGTGACGGCCCATTCCCAACAGAACTCAATAACGAAACTGGCGACTACATCCGCGAAGCCGGCCATGAATACGGCACCGTCACGAAGCGGCCACGTCGGATCGGCTGGTTCGACAGTGTTGTGATGCGACACGCCAAACGCGTTTCGGGACTTACCCACCTTTCCTTGAACTTACTGGACGTATTAACGGGGTTGAAAACCCTAAAAATCGCCACCGCTTATGAATTGAACGGTGAAACGATTTACCACTATCCTGCAAGCATTTCCGAGATTAACGCTTGCAAGCCAGTTTACGAAGAGATGCCCGGCTGGGACGAAGATATCACCGGGATCAAGAAGTTTGAAGACCTGCCAATTAACGCTCAAAATTACGTCAACCGCCTCTCCGAATTAGTCGGCGTTGACATTGCCACCTTCTCGGTCGGTCCCGACCGCGATCAAACCAACGTTTTAATTGACGCTTGGCAGGATACTGACGCAACGACTATCAACGCTTAAGGAGCGACCACATGATGATTCCAGCAGAAGTCTTTGATTACGAAGACATTCAATTAGTGCCGAACAAGTGTATTATCGACAGCCGGTCAGAAGCTGACACCACCGTAAAATTTGGCCCAAGGACCTTTAAGATTCCCGTGGTACCCGCTAACATGGAGACTGTGATTAACGATGAACTGGCCGTTTGGCTCGCTCAAAACGACTATTTTTACGTCATGCACCGGTTTCACCCAGAAACCCGGCAAGCCTTTATCCAAAAGATGCACGCGCAAGGCTTGTTCGCCTCAATCAGTGTTGGGGTTAAAGGTGACGAACACGACTTTGTTGACGAACTTGCAGCCGCTGGTGACGTGCCTGAATACGTGACCATCGACATTGCTCACGGCCACTCGGATTCTGTCATTCGAATGATTAAGCACTTAAAAGAAGCGTTACCAGACAGCTTTGTCATTGCGGGCAACGTCGGCACACCCGAAGCGGTTCGTGAGCTAGAAAACGCTGGTGCCGACGCTACCAAGGTTGGCATCGGCCCCGGTAAGGCTTGCATTACTAAGCTAAAAACCGGTTTTGGTACGGGTGGCTGGCAACTCGCCGCTCTTCGCCTCTGCGCCAAAGCCGCTCAAAAACCAATCATTGCGGACGGCGGGATTCGTTATAACGGTGACATTGCTAAATCCGTCCGTTTTGGCGCCACAATGGTCATGGTTGGATCACTCTTGGCCGGTCACGAACAGTCACCGGGCAATAAGATTACGATTGACGGCAAGGTATACAAACAATATTGGGGCTCCGCCTCTGAGAAGCAAAAAGGCGCTTACCGCAATGTCGAAGGTAAACAGATGTTGGTGCCTTACCGTGGTGAAATCAGTGACACGCTAATGGAAATCCACGAAGACCTCCAGTCTTCCATCTCCTACGCTGGCGGTCGCAAGCTCGCCGATATCAAATATGTTGACTACGTGATCGTTAAAAACTCGGTCATGAATGGTGATAGTTACTAAAAATCACAAGTATTTAAAAACCTCCCAGGTTAAATTTTGCGTTACGATTAACTCAAAATTTACCTTGAGAGGTCTTTATTATGACAACTTTTTACATTCAACGCTTAAATACAGGCCCTCACCGGCAGGCGATCATTGACCTGATGGCCACCGGGAAACTCGTTCAAGGGTTCAGCTATCCTGGGATGACCCTTGACGATTATGATCAGTTTCATGACGCATGGCACCAGCAACTCAAGTGGGATCTGACTGACGATGAAATTCACCGGCATTTTTTGACGTTACAGCTTCTAAAAGCGTATCAACCTGGGGATGTTTTAGTGTTGCCTAAGGTGCCAGACAGCAATCACTTCCGGCTAGTCACCGTCAGCGCCCCGTACTATTTCTCAGAGACGCCAGCCTTTCAAGACTCCAACGAGTTTCGGTCTGTAGTCCCCGTGGATCCGGCAACGATACAGGACTTTGCGATTGCCGACTACCCAATCATCCGAGCAGGCTTCAAAACCCACCGTCGAAACGTCAACCGCATCAAAGACGCCACGTTACTCGACGCTATTGCTGCACTGACGCACTAGGCGCTGGCGTTAGCTTTTTTAACCCAATACCAGTGTACCCGCTGAGGATAGAAAATACCGGCGACAGTAAACTGAAGAAACAAAACGGCAAAAAGGTCAACGTGGGAACCCCCAGTGTCGACGCCGCGAAGGACCCCGCAACGCCCCACGGAATCAGGTAGTTAATGACGGTCCCGCCATCTTCAAGCACCCGGCTTAGCGCAAGGTTGTCTAACCCATGATCATTGAACGGTTGCTTAAAGGCTTTGCCGGGCAAAATGGTTGAGAGGTACTGCTCACCAACAAATAAGTTCACCGAGATTCCCGCTAGGACGCCAGCTGTTACTAACGCCCCGTTGCGATGCAAGTGCTTAATCAAAGGTGCCATCGCAATTTCGATGAGGTTAAACTTCATCAAGAGGCCACCCAGTGCCAACGTTAAAATAATCAGCGAGACCGTTCCCATCATGGAACTGATCCCACCCCGACTTAACAGTGCATCGACCGATTGATTGCCGGTGTGCGACACAAAACCCGACTCCATCATTGCCACTAGATCGGGAATCTTCGTTGTTGGGGCCTGAATAAAAATCATCACAACGGCAATCGCAATGTTGAGTAGCAGGGTCGCTATCGCTGGAATTTTGAAAATAGCGCAAGCAAACATCACGACAATCGGCACTGCTGCCCACCAGCTAATCGTAAAGTGGGCCTGTAAAACGTTCATCGTAACGCCAACTTTGGCCAGCGACCCATTCGCGTTATCTTGGCCCAAGATAGTGTACAAAATGAGCGAAAGCACGAACGCCGGCACCGATGACCACATCAGGTTTCGAATGTGTTTGAACAAATCAGCCCCCGCAATGGCTGAAGCCAAGTTGGTTGAATCCGACAGTGGTGACATTTTATCACCAAAAATGGCGCCCGAGATAACAGCACCCGCTACTAAGGCTGGGTTGAGGTTTAACGTGGTTCCCATCCCAAAGAGCGCAATCCCAACAGTGGAAATGGTGGTAAACGCACTCCCAATCGAAGTCCCGATTAGCGCACAGACCAGAAAAACAGACGGCACAAACCAGCGAACGCTTAATAGCTTGAATCCGGCCATCATCAGTGACGGAATAATGCCGGCCGCTATCCAGACACTAATGAGGACCCCAATCAAGATGAAGATGAAGAGTGGCACAATTCCGGTCGTGACCCCTTCGGTAATGCCGGCGTGAATATCATCCCAGCTAAACCGGCGGCATTTTGCCCACAAAATAACGCCCGCAATTACCAATAAGACGGGAATTTGGGGACTCACCCCATACCCGATGACCCCAACCCCCATAATCACTAACATGAGACCCAATACCAGGATTGACTCACTGAACTTAACGTGTTGAATCGGTCCTTTTTTCATTTCAAATCGCTCCCCTAACAAAAAATCGTCCCTGCTACACTCATGTGCAACAGGGACGATTAGACGTAAAACCGCGGTACCACCCAGCTTAAGACCTATTTAGGGCCTTCGCTCACTAGATGATATCGGTTCTAGTCGTTGTCCGATCGGTGATGGTCAGTAGTTCGAAAGCATTACCCTGATCGGTTCGCAGCACCCACCGACTTCCTGACACCCAGATAACGTTCTACTTCGGTTGACCATCAATTTGTGGGTTTATCGTATCATTTGCGGTAATCATCGTCAACTGTCACGGTTGCTTTTCGCCGCCAAATCGGTAAACTAGGTTTAACAACAAAAAGGACTGATGACATGACGCAGCATCGCAAATGGCAGTTAATTTCAATCTTGGCCTACGTGGCCTTCATTGTCTTAGCCATCGTATTCAAATTTCTAGACCCCGCTAAAATTGGGCTGTCATGGACAATTTTTTGGGTGGTTTTTGGCGCCGGTATCGCCTACTATTTCTACTTTAAAAACGTCTCCTACCAAGAAGTGATCTATTACGCTCGGGCGCTCCACCTGGATCAAGCGGCCCTAGAAGCGCTGGTTCCGGACCGCAAAAAAACGGCCGAGGTGCCCAACCCCGAGCGGCCCAACATGTTTAGTCCGCTGGCTCAAGTCCCGATAGGCGTGCTGAACACCCTAACGGACGAACTCGCTAAGCAGGCTAAGGCGGCAGGAATTGCGAAATTTGACTAGTAAGCCTATCCAATAAAAGCACTGGCAATCGTCAGTGCTTTTATTGGATACGCTACTGCTTTAACGCCAAGGTGACCAGCCAAAACAGCCGGGTTATCTGACGTTTTTGGTGCTTAAGATGGTGGTTGTGCAAGACGCCGAACCACTGTGTCGTTCGGGCCCTGACCTTCTGAAGCTTCGTCACAACCATCGGGGTGCCCGCGTCCATCAAGAATTCTTTTTCCCCTTGATTATCTGAAATCGAATCAATATAGGCCCCATGGTAGCCGGCTGGCACGTTGATTCTCAACAATACCTTACCCGCAAAGAAATGGGCAATCCCTGGTGACACGCTCGTCGATGAAAAAGCTGGGTCCTGATAAGTCGCACCCACACTGACTTTTTGATTGGAAAGTGCGTGCTTCAATCCGCCCCAGGTCGTCCCGCGATACACCGTTATCGGGTGCCGCAACCTGAACTTGTACAGGCTGTCCTGTAGGTCTTGAACCATGTTCATGGTCGCAACATCCGCCCGCGTTCTTGGGTTTCGAAGCGCCGTATTCATATCCTCATAGCCTTCAGACGTATAGTCCGTCACGGCCTGACGTTGGTCAAACGTCAATTCTTTGGCCCAACGGCGGCCGTCACGTGCTAACTGGTTGACCGCCGCCTTCCCTAGCGGATGACCCGTACTTTGATAGGTGACGTCCGCTGGTCGCTCGGCAACCAGAACCTGATCACTATGAGGTAATTTGAACTGCATGCTACTTGGCGACGACTGGGTCACGGTCAACATAGTGTTGGCTGGTACCGTTACCGTTTGGCTAAACTGCGGTAGCCCATCAACCATTGGGTGCGCCAAGAAGGCCTGCTTGGTGATTGTCCCAGTCTTCGTTTTCACGACCATGTTAGTCGTGTGATCGACTAACGCCACAACCGTCGTTTTTGTCTTTGCCTGCGCTGACACTCGGTTTCCCATAACACTCGCACTACCGGATGCAAACAACGCAGCCAATAGCACAAGCCCCCTACTAATTTTACTATCCAACATCATAGTCACCCCGTAATTGCTCATGATATTACAAAGTTATTGTAACGCTATGATGGACCAAAAAAGCAAAGTCAGATAAACTCGGTACAGCCATGGAATTTTGTATGATAGCCCCGTAAAAAATATCAAAGCCGATTATTTCAGCGTCACCCATGGCAGTGCTTGGCACGCATCAGGCAGGTCATTACCTTGAATTGTTCCCTATTCTCCTGCAACCATGACAAACTTCACTGTTCCCAATTACTCAAAAAAAGACGCCAGTGTCTTCTGACACCAACGTCCTTTTCCTACAATTTTTAAGTTTACGATTAATCAACCGATTTCAAAGCCTCTAGCATATCAATCTGACTAATTTTGCGCGCCATCATCGCCATGACAAGAATAGAGAATAGCAATGTTAGACCGCCCGATATGCCAATATTAGTCCAACGTAGCGTCATATCCACCATGGCCGTTGCTGGCGGTAATGTCTGCATAATGTATTGATGAAGCCACGCGCCACCCACATATCCGGTCAAAATGCCGATTAACGTCAGAAACAGCGTTTCTCGATAAACATACATAATCACTTCAAAGGGGTAGAATCCTAAAACTTTGATGGTTGACAGCTCCCGAATCCGTTCTGACACGTTAATATTTGTTAGTGTGAACAGCACGACAAAGGCTAGTGCTGACGCAGCAATCGTAATAATTAGAACTAAATTATTTAGTCCGTGTAAAATATTATTAATCATGGTTTTAACGTCATCGGATTGAATTGTTGTCAGGGCCGCCTTTTGCTGGTTTAGTTGACTTGAAACCCGATCACTATTACTTGATGATCGATCTTTCAGTCTCAACATCACAGCGTTTGTCGCATATGCCTCTCCAAATGCCTTTCGATAATAAGTCGAACTCATATACAGATTGTGACCCGCGTACATTTTTGAAATCCCCGCAATCTTAACTCTGGTTTTATCCCCAGTGACATTCTCAATCGTCAAATAATCGCCTTGGTGGACTCCTGTTAATTTAGCTAATTTTTCAGTTACAATTGCACCATTATTCCCCAGCCTTAATTTGGCTTTAGTAGTTGGGTTCTGTAACGTGACGTAAGTTCCAAACTGAGCTGTGTTTTGCGGCACAATCATTGAAATAGATTGATTGGTATCCGTCCCCTTGGGTCTGGTCGTCATTGATTCATAATACACGTTCGTTTTTGATTTAACGCCATCCAGATGATCAACCACCTTTTTGTAATCTGAAATTGACTGACTAGATGCTTGACTATTATAGACACCAATGAGGTCGTAATGAACAATATTTTGGTATTGAGATGAAACTAGCCCCGTCAATGAATCACGAATTCCAAAACCAGTCACTAATAGGGCCGTACATCCTAAGACACCGATAATTGTCATAAACATTCGGGACTTATAACGCGCCAAATTTCGAACGGTTACCTTGTAATTAAATGAAAAGTGATTCCAAATAAAGGGAAGCCGCTCCAATAAGACCTTTGTCCCCTTCTTCGGCGGTTTGGGCAACATCAATGTAGCAGGGACCTCCCGTAACGAACGCGCAGCAACAACAAGTGCTGGTAACGTCGCTACGAGTATCGAAATAACAACTGATATCGTAATCCATAAGGTCGATGGCGACGTCTCAAAATTCGGAATAATAACGTTAGCGGCGTATGCTTCAAAAATTTTGGTTGGTAAAAACGACGTCCCAAAAATCGAGCCAATTATCGAGCCAATAAGCCCCGCTAAGACGCCATACAACAAAAAGACTTTCATTGCGTCATATTTTGTATACCCAAGTGCTCGCAAGGTTCCAAGCTCAATTCTCTTTTGTTCTGCCATCCGAGACATTGTGGTCAACGTGACCAAAATAGCCACCGCAAAGAAAATAATTGGGAATGAATTAGATAGTGAATCAATTCGATCTGCATCTTCTCCAAATTGGTTATATCCCGCTACAAAGTCATTGCGACTTTGAATTTGGTAGACGACACCACTTCCAGAGGTTAGTTGTCTCTTCGCAGTTGAAATCGTCGTTGCCTCAGTTGCTAATTTTTGCTGTTCAGCTGCTAGCTTTCTTTGCGTTTGCTTAAGTTTAGTGCGCTGCTGCCCAGTACCATTACTAGTTTTTAGTTCAGCTAACTCTCCCTTCAAAGTAGTCATTTGATAAGTTAACCGACTCTGAGCAGTTTTAATCTGGCGACTTTGCACATTTAACCGATTAAGCGTTTTGGTTGTTGCTGACTTAGCCATTGTATTCAGTTTGCTCTGTGCTTGATCAACGTTTTTTTGAACTTGGCTCTCAAACTTTTCTGAGTAGGCGGGTCCTGACGTGTTATCATACGTAATCTCTGCTAAAGTTGGTGTCGCTGATGAGAAAACGTCCTTGTTCACTACGGCAAACGTTGCAATCTGTCCCGTCCCAGCAGTAGTTGAACCCAGCTTGTTTTTTTGTAAATTCACACTAGAATTAACAAATCCAACCACTGTAAAACGAGTGTTTTGGAGGCCAGTTACTGAACTTTTACCGTTATTGTCAACAACCTTAAAAGTATCACCAATCTTGTAATGATGTCTCTCAGAGTTTGAAAGGGCAATTTCGTTATTCTTCTCGGGAAGTCGCCCCTTAACGACAGCATTTGTTGATAACTTTTTCGTCTTGGCCTGAAGCCGAATTGCATCGTGCCCCCCCTTGATCACAGCATCCCTGTATGTCGTAAATTCAACTGTTTTGACATGGCCTAAATTTCGAATAGCTTCTTGATCAGCGTGGCTAATACCCGTATTACTTGTCACCTGTGCATCGGCGAGATGCTGTTGCGCATAATAGTTGTTGGCTGATTGGCGCATATCAAATCCCGTAACCTTTAATCCAACGAGAACGAATGTTCCTAACGCCAGCAAAATAATAATTGATATAAATCGACCTATGGAAAACTTAAATTCACGGTTGATATTGTGATTTAATATTGACTTCATTCTGCCTCACCTACCATTCTATTTGGTCAACAGGTGTCGGCTGCTCGTTTTGGTAATCGGCTCGGACCCGCCCATCGCCAATCTCAATCACGTGATCAGCCATCGGTTTGATCATGCCATTATGAGTCACAATGATGACGTTTTTATTATTATCATGACAGAAGTCTTCCAATAGTTTTAAAACACTTTTACCTGTTTTATAATCCAGCGCTCCTGTTGGCTCATCACATAGGAGTAATTCTGGATTTTTGGCAACGGCCCGCGCTATTGCTACCCGTTGCTGTTCACCGCCTGATAACTGAGCAGGAAAGTTGCTCTCCCGACTACCCAACCCAACGTCTTGCAAAGTTTTCTGGGCATCTAATGCCGTTGGCGCAATTTGCGAAGCTAGTTCAACATTTTCTAGTGCCGTTAAGTTAGGAACTAAGTTGTAAAACTGAAAGACAAACCCAACCGAATGCCGCCTATAAGTCGTTAGCTGACGATTGTTATAGACCGCAATATTTTTACCATTGACCACGATTTCACCCTTTGTTGGTGTATCCATGCCACCTAAAATATTCAGCAGCGTGGATTTACCAGCTCCAGACGCCCCCACAATAATTGTTAATTCACCTTGTTTAATGTCAAAATTAATATCATCGTTGGCTCGAACTTCCGTTTCACCCGAACCATATATTTTAGAACAATGTTTGACCTCAATGTATCCCATTTAAAACCCTCCTACTGCTTTAAAACAAACAATATTATCCGATTGTGTTGATGCAACGGCCCACATCAGCCGCCTCTCGGTACCTTATTGGGGGTTATTTTAGCATGCCACTGATCAGTCGTGAACCATCATTTTTTTGCAATTTGTTGGGCTTTTAATATGAGTACGGTACACTACAAATAACCGAATTATTAGGAGATCTAAATATGAAAGCACTGGCCCTAGAAACCGAAATTAGAATTAAGAAGGCGTTCATTGATTCAATTAACGACCATGGACTCAATCGGTTAACTGTCACCACGCTCATAAAGCGTGCGCAAATCAACCGAAGTACTTTTTATAGCCATTATCTTGATAAATATGATTTAACCGAAAAGTTAGAAAAGAAGCTGTTAGATGATTTCGCCGCTCTGATGGAACATCGGTTAGAAGATTCGATGACCATTAATTTGGATAAAAAAATGGCCGTAACAGCTCCAATTATTCAAAAGTGCGTCAACTACGTGTACCAGAATTTTGCCCTCATCCGGGCTTTAATGGGCCCTAACGGTGATCCGTCATTCGAACCACGTGCTAAGAAAATCGTTACTGTCGCCATTGAACAGGCACTGGTTCACTTAAAAGGAAACGCTGATATGACACCCAAATTACCCGCTGCTTTTGCCAAAGAGCTTATTGTAAGTCAAATATTCGATATTCTTAAGATATGGTTAGCCGAACCAACACCGCAACAGCCGGATGAGCTTGCTGATATTATTCAAGTTACCAGGTATCTCAGCCCGTTCGATATACTGAACCTTCAATAGGACTAACCTTCTAGCTGCTGCTTTACAACGGACAAGATTCTTAGTTGTGGGCCAAACAAATGCCCCGGAATTTGGGTTTAAAAACATCACCGACCTGGATTTGGATGGCTCCACCTGGAATCCTTGAAACTGGACTATTCCCCTGGTGGCTCACCGAATCCCAGCGTCATTTGTAGGGTTAATCGTCCCCAAGCCAACTCGGGGACGCGTGCCAGCGGGGCGGCATCAACTTCGCACTGAGTCGGTCAATGTGGGACATGACCACCTTGTTAGACACTCTCCAGACGGTTCAACCAGCAACTCGGCACAGCCGGAAATTTTGTATGATAGTCCCGTACGGATGCCCGATAATGGTTCAACGCAAGAGCCGCGAATTGTAATCTGACGGTTCGACTAACGTTAGGTTGTTGGTTTAGCGGCAATCTTGCTGCAATTAGAACGGTTTAAATCGGTTGTATTTGAATGAAGCGGTACTGAATTAACACGCGATTATACTTGGTTGGTCGTCACTGGTTGGCGGCCTTTTTGTATATTTCTATCCATCTTCATTGGCATACTATTCGTTACTAATTCTTGACAACGGCAGCGCGCCCAAAAACGAGAGAATCCCCGCAGTTGCCATTGCTGCAACGAAACCATGCGTCAATTGTGTCGGATTAGCCATCCCCCCAAGCCAGTAGAAAGCCATGACGGAAACAGGAACGCCGACCGCACCACCGAGTAAGCGGAATAGGTTGTATAACCCCGACGCTGATCCGACGGCCGTTCTCGGTACTAAGCCAACAACTGCTTTTTGCATAGCTGGCCCGCCAATCGACAAGCCAATTCCTGCAATCATGAGTGGTAAAACAAACCAGAGATACGATTGATGTGCAAATACCGCTAAGGCGAGGTAGCCGACACCTTGAAATACAACCCCACAAACCGCAATTAGCCGTTCGACACGTCGCCAGTTCGATTCTTAACTTCATGCTGATTTGGCTCAACGAACACCCCGACATGTCGGCGGCTAGTGCAGCTACATTGATGATGCGCTTTATCAATGTTCCCACGACTCAATTACTACAACGAGACTAGCTGCCATGGGGTTTACCGTCAGAATATCAAAAAGTTTCCTGTCCGGCTGGCCACACATACGCTGGCCAGTTTGACAGGAAACTTTGTTTTAAGCTGTGCGATTTACAAATACCGATTTGGCGGTACTTATGGCATTCAAAACTTTTGGAAACCCAATGTAGGGGATACATTGAATGAACGTCTCGATGATTTCTTCCTGTGTCAGACCAACATTTAGCGCACCATTAATGTGAACGTCAAGCTGAGGTGCCGTGTCGCCTTGAATCAATAGTGATGTAATTGTGATCATCTCGCGATGTTTCAAATCTAGCACCGGGCGTGTGTAGATATCACCGAACGCGAATTCTAAAATATATTTGCCAACATCCGGTGCAATCGTCTCAAGTGAGTGCATCACACTATCTGCCGCGCTGCCATCAACTTGTGCAAGTGCCGCTTTACCAATTTGTAGCCTTGTATGTTCAGACATAAGATCAACTTCCTTCTCATAGGATAGTTGAATTTTAATTGCTGGAGCTAACTCCAGGTCAAGCGTTTTTATTGCCACAATTCAGATTCTGTTTCATCTCTGCGTATGTTGCCACCTTGTCATCAAGGAAAGCGAGATGTGAATCAATTTCGGCACGTTGCGTCTCTAACAGTTGCCGCTGCATTTTTAACAGCTCTACCCGCTCATCAATGGTTTCGTTTCCTCGATGTCGAAGCTCGGAATACTGTTTGATGGTGCGCAGCGGCATCCCTGTTGCCTTAATTCGCTTGATAAATTCACACCAGCGACGATCAGTTTCCGTGTATTGACGCCTGCCATTTTTGTCACGTTGTGGCTCAAGTAATCCTTCTTTTTCGTAATACCGTAATGTATCAATGGTTAGTCCAGTCTGTTCACCAAATTCGCCAATAAAGTACGCCGTTTTGTTTTCCATAATCCGACTCCTTTACATTTGATGTTCACATTATAGACCATAGATTGGCATTATTGATCATTACGTTACGAGTTTTCTTTTCCATTTCCCGAGATACCCGGTCACATAGAGCCGATCAAGTAAGTGCGCAACGTCACATAAATGGTCGTTTCTCCATATTTACATCCGAATGATTGGATCCAAATTGGCACGTCCTAACTTATCCTCTCCGGATTTCGGGTCCAGAGTCATCACCTTGCATCGTAAAAAGAGGGTCGGAGCAGCAAAATTCATCGCCGGCTTTTTTCCATTACCACCAAGAGGCGCCCGCCGTTTGACGCCATCTCATCATCCTCAACTTGCCCCGGTCGTCACGTTTCAATTGCATTTCCCGCCAATGTCTTTTAAGCTGAACGTAAATTAACCAGAAGGTGATCAGACAATGGCTTATGATGCAACGTCGCTAGCAAAACTGGTTCAAGAAAAGCAGGCCTCACCAACCGAATTGATTGCGGCAACGATCAAAAAAATCGATGCCCAAAATCCGGCGCTTAACGCAGTCGTCCACCGACGGGACGCCAAAGTGTTCGCTGAGGCGCTACAACCACTCACAAACGGCCCCTTTGCCGGAGTCCCACTACTGTTAAAGATTCTGGGGCAAGCCCTTGCTGGCGAGCCCGATACTGCGGGTTCGCCATTGTTAAAAGACGCGGTGGCTACCCAGACTGATAACTTCGTCGCCGCTTTACAACGGGCCGGATTCTTGATTGTGGGCCAAACTAACGCCCCAGAGTTTGGGTTTAAAAACATCACCGACCCGGACTTGTACGGCCCGACCCGAAATGCCTGGAACCGGGACTATTCCCCTGGTGGCTCTTCTGGTGGCGCCGCAAGTGCTGTGGCTGCTGATTTAGTCCCACTAGCAGCGGGGAATGACGGCGGTGGTTCCATCCGAATCCCAGCGTCATTTTCAGGGTTAATCGGCCTCAAGCCAACCCGGGGACGCGTGCCAGTCGGCCCGACTGCGTGGCGTGGCTGGCAAGGGGCGTCCATCAACTTCGCACTGACTCGGTCAATGCGGGACACCGCCACTTTGTTAGATGCGCTCCAGACGGTTCAACCGGCGGCACCGTTCCAAACACCACTGAATCCGACCAGCTTTTCTACCGAGCTGCACCGGCCCATCACCAAACCACTCAAAATTGGCTACACCACCGCTTCGCCGGTTGGCACCCCGGTTTCTGATGATGCCGTTAACGCCGTCATGGCTGCGGTCGTTTTTTTGGAAGCTCAGGGCTTTCAGGTGACTGAAGCAGCGCCAAAGACGGACGGGACGGCTTTGATGAAGGCGTACTACCTAATGAACGGTGGGGAAACGGCGGCCATGTTTGCCGACCTTGAGCAGGCCCTCGGTCGAGCGGTCACCAAGGATGATATGCAGCTGACGACTTGGACCATTTACCAAGCGGGGCGGCTCGTTACCGCAGCCGATTCAAGCCGCTCGTTAGCCGTCTGGGATGCCGCTAGCTATCAAGCCGACCAATTCTATGACAACTATGACCTATTCTTATCACCGACAACGGCTTTTACAGCACCAACCGTTGACCAGGAGCTCATCACGCCAGAAACAATGGCGAAAATGGCCCACGTGACGGACCTAAACAAGCAGGAACGGCTTGATCTCATCTGGGAATTTTTCGAGCGCAGCTTAACCCTGTCGCCGTTTACCCAACAAGCCAACCTCACGGGCCAACCCGCTATTAGCTTGCCAACCTACGTCGCCGACAACGGGCTACCACTCGGAATTGAGTTTACTGCTCGAAAGGGTCACGAGGCGCAGTTACTTCAGATTGGACAATTATTCGAAGACCACCATCAACTGAAATTTTTGCACCCCACTGAACAACTCTAATTCACAATCTCTCAGTTAAAGTCCACCTATTTATCACAAACGGTCATCCTTGTTTAACGCTTGGGTGACCGTTTTTTATGCTGGTTACAAAATGAATTGAGCAAACTTTGTCAAGTCTTGATAAAGCGCTTTCACAAAGTTACAATGAAGCTATTCTATGTAAGGAGGATTTACTTATGCGCAAGCGCAGTTTAGGTTGGTTCAAGGTATTTGGGTTATTAGCTGTTGTCACGCTCGTTCTCGTTGGTTGCGGGAACAAGAGCGCGTCAGATTCTAAGGGGGCCAAGCAGCCACTTGTTGTGGCCACGTCGGGGACACTTTACCCGACAAGCTACCACGACGATAAAAATCAGAAGTTAACCGGATTCGACGTGGAAATTGTCAAGGCGGTCGCCAAAAAGTTGGACCGCAAAGTCACGTTTAAGGAACTCAATGTTGACGGGCAATTAACCGCCGTCAAAACGGGTAAGGCTGACATGGCCGCTAATGATTTTAGTGTGTCACCCCAACGGGAAAAACAATTTAGTCTGTCGACACCGTACAAGCATTCGTTCAACAGCATGGTTGTCCGTAAGTCGGATGATTCCGGCATCCATTCGTGGGCCGATATCAAGGGAAAGAAGGCTGCTGGCGAAGCCGGAACCGGTTATCAACGGCTTGCAAAACAACTCGGTGCTAAGTTGGTTAACTATGATAACGTATCTAACGATGTGTACCTGAAGGACGTTAAAACCGGCAAGACCGACCTGATTATGAACGACTACTACTTACAAAAATTGGCGTTAGCTGCCGTTCCAAACAATGGGTTGAAGATACTGAGCAACATGTACTTTAACACCAACGAAGACGGCAAAGGCGTCGGCATCGTCATGAAAAAGGGCAACACAAAACTCCAAAAACAAGTGAACAACGCTCTCGCTGAACTGAAAAAGGACGGCACGCTAAAGAAAATTTCCGAAAAGTTCTATCAGGCGGACGTCACAAAAAAGCCGAGCGTTCATATCTCAAGAACTTTTGACGTCAAAAATTAGCGGGTGATGACGTGAGCTTTCTGCATTTTTTGTCCATCCCAGGATTCTTCGATGCACCGTTAGCCGTTCGCTCGATTCCCCAAATTTTGACGGGCTTTCCGATGTCGTTGTTGCTGACTGTCATCAGTTTCATTGCAGCGACTATTATCGGCTTTTTCCTAACGCTCGCACAACTGAGCAAGCGGGCGTGGCTTCATTATCCGGCACGGGTTTACATTTCCTTCATGCGCGGGGTCCCAATGTTAGTCGTCCTGTTCATCATCTACTTCGGCTTCGGGGCTGATGCTCTGCCAGCAGCTGTCATGTCGTTTACGGTGATTTGCAGCGCCTTTATTTCTGAGATTTTCCGATCCGCATTCGCCGCAGTTGATAGTGGCCAATGGGAGGCCGCCTACTCGGTTGGATTACCCTATCGAAAAGTGGTCAGCAAGGTCATTTTCCCGCAGGCCTTTCGTATCTCAATTCCACCACTCGGCAACATCTTATTGGACCTATTCAAAAGCACGTCACTAGCCGCTATGATCACGGTCTCTGAGATGTTCATGCAGGCTAAAATCATTGCTGGTGCCAATCTGGATTACATGACAATTTACATCACCATGGCCGTTATTTACTGGTTCTTCTGTTGGCTCATGACGGTGGCCCAGACCGGGTTAGAAAAACGGTTGTCGTTAACTTAATAGAAAAGGCCGGCGCTAGACGCTGACCACTAGTCGCCTTAACCTCTCAGGTTAACGGCGACTTTTTAATTCGATAGATTGATATAATCGGGCAACGTTTTCCGCCGTCTGGCGCAGATTCTCAGGCCCGTTTTCAATTGCGGTCTTAAGATCGCTCACACCGGGCACGATACTAAAAATGGCATCGATGGCATCCGGCCGATAAAGGGCGGCCACCCCGTCGCCAACGTTTCCCGCTAGCACAACAACCGGCGCATTGGGGGCCACCTCCTTAGTCGCTTGTGCCACACCGAAGGGCGTTTTGCCAAACTGGGTCTGAAAGTCGATTCCCCCTTCACCGGTGAATACGAGGTCAACACCCTTGGCCTTTTCACGGAGTCCCGTATACTCAAGAACGATTTCCACCCCTTTTTCCATCGTCGCGTTGGTAAAAGCCAACAATCCGGCACCCAGACCACCAGCCGCCCCGGCACCTGACCGGTCCGCCAATGATTGGCCGAGGTCGCGGTGGATGACCGCCGCATAGTGGCGAAGATTTCGGTCCAGGATCTTGACCATTTCCGGTGTTGCCCCCTTTTGCGGTCCAAACACCGCCGAAGCGCCATCCGGCCCCACAAGCGGGTTAGTCACATCCGAGGCAATTAAGAGCTCAACCGTCTTCAGCCGAGCATCAACCGTGCTAGTGTCTATTCGATCCAAATCCGCTAACCCGCCGCCACCAACTGAAATTGATTGCCCGCTTTTGGTCAGTAACGACACCCCAAGTGCCTGCGCCATCCCGGCACCACCATCGTTGGTCGCACTACCGCCGATGCCTAGAATAATCCGCTTAACTCCCTGATCCAACGCGGCCAAAATAAGTTCTCCCGTGCCAAAGGTCGTGGTCACTAGCGGGTTATGGGTGGTCTCGTCGACATATTGCAACCCACTGGCGGCCGCCATTTCAATCACCGCCGTTTGACCATCACCCAGTAAGCCATACTGAGCTTGAACCGGGGTTCTCAGCGGGCCGCTAACCGTTACTGTTATGAACTGGCCAGCCGTTGCATCAACCAGCGATTGAACGGTACCTTCGCCACCATCCGCCATTGGGACGGTGACCAAATCGGCCGTCGGAAAAATGGGTTGTATGCCGGCTGCAATGGCCGTTGCCGCTTCCTTGGCGGTCATCCCGCCTTTGAATGAATCCGGGGCAATTAGAATTTTCATTAGACTGTCTCCTTTTGAGGTGGTCTTCAAGGCAGACTTTCACGATGTCAGCCAGGGGGCCACAGAATTCAAACTTAAGATTCTCTCGTCGCTGTTATCTAGTCGAAACGTGTTGCACAAGACTGATTGCTACTGTGTAAGGGACTTTAGCCAAAAATCCAAACCCAGGATTTTCCGCTAAAGTCCCTTACACTCCGCAATCAACCCGTCTTGTTCCACACTCTACATAAACCCCCACATCGCCGTCGCCACGACCACTGTCGTTAGTCCCACCAATGCTTCGTACATAATACCTTTTGACCGTTCGCCAATGGTCATGTGCATGGCATTAGCCGTCACGTGAAAGTAATTACCATGAGGGAGCTGGTCAATCACGATACCGCCCGTGTGGACCATTGCAGCTGCTGCTAAGGGAGCGACGCCGAATCCTAAGATTGCTTTACCAAACGAACCGGTAGCTAAAATAACACCGGTTGACGTCGAAGCAGCGGCGGCCGCCATCAGGATCCCTGAAATGGGGGCCAAAAACGTTCCAGATACGTGGGCGCCTTTAATCAGTGCAATCACTTGTTGCGGCAAACTCGAACTTGTGATTAAACCACCGATAGCACCCGCTCCAATCAAAATTAACACAACATCCGTCATCCGGTCCATACCAGCTTTGGCATATGCTTTCAACTGCCGCCCACGCCCCATCGCTAACGCGCCCACTACGGCCGCAATGGGCAACACATACAAGGCATCCAGATTCAACGTCGTGAGACTCTTAATATGCAACAACGACCCAATTGGGTTTAAAAGCAACAGCACAATGGCCACTAACGGCGTCACCAGGGAACGTCCTAGGCTTGGCAGGTCACTAACTTCGGCCTTTTCGGTTGCCAAGTTTGCGAGGTCTTCATTGAGAACTTTTGACCCTTTATTCTTTAGCAGGGTAGCCAAAATCACCGCTACTGCCAAGCCAAATAACGCAGGAATAAAGTCGGCAATCATTAGTTGACTTAATTCAACACCGAAACCCTTCGCCGCAGCAATGGTATTGGGATTAGGCGAAATGATATTTCCCGCCTTACCACCTCCGGAAAGCGCCACTAACAATGCTAGCTTGGAAATGTGCATCCGTTGCCCCGCTTCTAAGGCGATTGGTGCAACAATCAGGACGGCGACTGGAATGAAAACGCCAACTGCGGTGATGACCATTGTCGCTAAGGCTAGCGCGAATATTGCCAATCGATCACCTAGTTTCATCACAATCGCTCGGGCCAATGTTTCGGCCGAACCAGACTCCATCATCACACCGGCTAGCATACCGGCCGCCAACACCCGCAAAATAGTGCCAACGACGCTTTGTGACCCCGCAATCAGAATATTAATGGTCTGCAGTAAATTAGCACCGCCAATCAAGGCCCCAATAATAGCCCCCAATAATAATGAATAGACCGGGTTCAACTTCCACAAAATCAACAAAATAGCGAGACCTAACCCAATCAAGGCTGCCCACCACGAGACAACAACAGTTTCCATCGCTTAACGCTCCCTGCTAAAACGCAAGTTGTATCCGCTGTCATTTTATCGTAGTTAAGATGGGTATACAATGTGTTTTTTATAGATATTACATATTAATGACGTTATAGTGTGGTATATTCAAAAGCAAAAACCGCCCGATTAATATCAGACGGCTTTCTTTGAACGTTATTCAATCCGTTTTATTGGCGACTCCCATACGTTTGCGACTTCTTGAGCCAGGCCACGTCTTGAGGATCTGGCCCCACCCGCTTATTCTGGTCTAAGCTAGCAATCGCTTGCATTTCAGATTCATCAAGGCCAAATGCAAAAATATCGCGATTTTCTTTAACCCGGTTTTCGTGAATGGATTTTGGAATCACGACTTCCTCACGCTGAACATGCCAGCGCAGAATGACCTGAGCCGGTGAAACATCGTGAGCCGTTGCGATTTTTTTAATCACGGGATCGGCCAAGGCGTTGTTCTTACCACCGCCCAGTGGGCTCCAAGCCTCGTGAACAATGCCCTGTTCTTCCAAAAAGGCATGCAGCGCGGTTTGCTGGAAGTAAGGATGCGTCTCAATCTGATCCACCTGAGGTTTGACGGTCGTTTGACTCATTAAATCTTCAAGGTGATTTTGCTCAAAGTTAGAGACCCCAATATTTTTAAGCTGACCGTCGTGATAGAGATCTTCCATTGCTCGCCAACTCTCGATGTAACCTGGGGCTGGCCAGTGGATTAAGAATAAGTCAAGGCTGGTTAATCCCAGTCGATCGAGGGTTTCTTGAACAGCCCGCTTCGTTTCGTCATAACCCCGGACGTTGTTCCACAACTTAGACGTCACAAAGATGTCTTCTCTGGGCACATCACTTTCACGGATGGCGTCTCCCACCCACTGTTCGTTGCCATAGTAAGCCGCTGTGTCAATATGACGATACCCGGCCGACAGGGCCCACTGGATGGCATTTTTAGTGTCACTGGCGTTATCTACTTGAAAAACGCCTAGCCCTAATTGGGGGATGGTGTGGCCGTTAGCCAACGGAATTTCTGGAATATCATTATGCACAAAAAACGCTCCCTTCAGATAGTCACTTCACGTTTATTGTATCGGTCAAATACCGCCGCCGCAAGTCATGATACCCGGCTGTCTCAATCTTAGTCAAAAGCCGATTTACCAGCGATTTTAGCTAGCTAGTTCCCTGAAAAATTTTACTTTTTGATTAAAAAAGGTTAAAATCGTTAAGCAGCTGGGGAAAACTGTATCTGGTAGTTTTATGACTTTGTTCGCCGGTTCTTGATACTGGAGGTTTTTTATGTGAATAATCAGGAACCTAAATCGCGGATGCAACGCTATGATTTCAACACCGGAGACAACAAGGGACCGAAGCGCCCCCGCAAGTCACCACGCTTGCGGCAAATTATCATTGGCTTCATCGTGGCCCTCATTTTAGTTGTCGGCGTTGGTGTTTGGCTTGCAAACCGATCGACTTCGGTCGAAAATAGCAGTCCAGAATCTTCTGAGACTGTGTCAGACAGTAGTAATGATGAAAGCGATAGTCAAGATTCAAGCGATAACGACGACTCATCTGATGATACAGATACCACCGAGACAGGCGATGTTACCGATAATGGTGCGGCTCCTACTCAGGGGCGCGCCTCAACGCCAACTCCCCCTCAAAATCGGGGGTCAAATCGAGAATCAAACGCAACCACAAAGAACGGTGGACAAAGCACTTCAAGATCCGGTAGCCGCAATCAAAACGCGCAATCCGGCACCAGTAACAGTACTAATGATTCTTCTACCCAGCCATCCCAAGATACCGGAAGCAACGATAGTTCAACGTCAGGTGGGATTGATTTTAGTTCACCCCACACCTTTAGCTCCGTTGAAGATGCCCGCAGTTGGGCGTCAGCCACGCGTAGTGATTGGCTCAAGCAAGGGTATACCAATTACACGATTACACAGGATCCACAAGGTAACTACGTTTTAGCGTTTACCAAGTAATCACCGAGGATTGACGCAAAGAGCATCAATCCTCGGTCCCGTAAACCATTTTTAATATCGTAATGGTAAATAACCCAGCCATTTGTTGTTTACTAACCCAACCCCACAGAATTCGTTTGAATTCTGTGGGGTTTTTTAGATTATTTCTCAAAAAATTCTTCAATAACCGCTTCATAAAACCGAACCGCCGCCAAATACTGGTCAACCGTCACATACTCGTTGACCTCATGACCGGTGCCGGAGCCCGGACCGATAACCGCAATTGGAAACTGGCCCGCATGGCGAAACTCCGAGCCATCATTTGCCCCTCCAGAACCCACTGGCGTGACGACGTGGCCTAATGCACGTCGTCCCACCTTTTGGATGAGTTTGATAAATGGCGCGTCATAACGGCCCGTCATCACATCTTCGGGGTACGAAAACTGCAAGGTTAAGTGCATCCCCGCACGTTGATTCAGTCGATTCACCAAATCCTGTAAATCTGCCATGACCACGGGCGTCGGGTAGACTGGCGTTGTCCGCACGTTGGCTGATAAGCTTGCTAATTCGGGCACTGAGTTAATCTGTTCGCCGCCTGAAATGAGGTTCACGCTGTGTGTCACCTGGCCGAGGACGGCATCCGCTTGACGGTAGCCGGCCATCAATTCGTTGGCGGCCACGTAATAGGTCATCAACTGGTCAATGGCATTATTACCACGACTCGGGATCGCACTGTGCGCCGCCTTTCCGGTCGCCGTAACAGTGTAATCAATAACCCCCTTAGCCGCAAAGGCCACCTGGGTTAAGCCGGTTGGCTCGCCAATCACTAGTGCGTCTAAGCCGTCCGCAGCCCCCAACTTGGTGAGTTGGGCCGCGCCAAATTCGCCGGTTTCTTCGCCGACGGTTGCTAGTAGCCGAATGCCGCCAGTTGGTTGTCTGCCAGCCGCTAATCGGTTCAGTAGTGCAACGGTCATGGCCGCTAACCCACTCTTCATATCGCTAGCGCCCCGCCCATACAAACGACCCGCACGGAGACTTGGCGTAAACGGCGGGGTCTGCCATCGCGCTGCATCCCCTGCTGCAACGACATCCATGTGACCTGAAAAGCCAAGTTGCGGGCCCTCAGTCTGATCCCCAATGGTGACCACCAGATTATCACGGCCCGGAGCATATGGAACACGGGTCAAATGGGCGGCTGAATACCGGGTAAACTGGGCCGCAAGATAGTCGGCGACCGCGGCCTCCCCGCCATTTTCACTCGGAATCGCAATTAAATCTTTTAAGACTTGAACCTGTTCTTCGGGCGTCATCTAGCCACGTCCCTTCTCACTTTTCTCCAGCATACCCTGCCGGGCGAGCAAAATGCAAATTAGACCACACTTAGGTTTCAGCGTGAAAATGGAGTATACTTATATAGTAGCTACAAATCAGGAGGAAAATATCATGAAGATTAGTGTTCCAGTTAAAAGCGGTCACTTGCCAGACGTGTACGGGAAGTTCGCCCCTGAAAGTGAAAAGCATAACGGTGCGCCGGTTCGATCATTTCCAATTACCATCGAAGACGCCCCCGAAGAGACGGTGACTTACGCTGTCACCGTACTTGATCACGATGCTATTCCAGTAGGCGGTTTCACCTGGATTCACTGGGTCGTTGCTAACATTGATGGCAGTTTAACGGAAATTCCAGACAATGCGAGTCAAAGCGGCGACATCGCCATGACGTTGGGTAAAAATTCAACGGCAGGGTCACTTGTCGGTAACGCTGATCCTCAAACCAACCAACACTACGTTGGACCACAGCCACCTGATCGCGATCACCGTTACACCGTGACCGTTTATGCGATTGATGAAAAGCTACCACTGTTCGATGGCTTTTGGCTGAACCAAATGATGGATGCCATGCACGACCACATTTTGGCAAAAGCCAGCACCATCGTTATGAGCCGCGCCGAATAAGCCTACGCAAGGAGATTTTACTATGATGAACTACCAATCCGTATTAGTCCCGCTCGACACGTCACAGCTTGCTGAATTGGCCCTAGCCAAAGCCGTCGCCGTGGCCGAGCGTAACAACGCCCACCTCGATTTGTTGAGTGTCATTGATACCCATCAGTCTAATTACTATGGCGGCCTAATGAGTGGCGACCTCGTCAACAAGTTGGTGGATGATGCAACTCAGTACTTGGCTGAACTCAGCGACCAAGTCAAGCAAACATCCCAGTTAACCAACATCGAAACCCACATTCGGTTTGGCAACCCCAAGAGCGTCATCGGCATCGAGTTTCCTCATGATCACCAAACGGACCTCATCATGATGGGAGCAACCGGGATGAACGCCTGGGAACGGGCGCTAACGGGATCTGTCACTGATTTTGTGACCAAGAACTCACCTGCCGACGTATTAGTTGTCCGGACTGATTTAGACAATGAACCCACTGAAAAAGCCCTCACCAGTCCGTATCGAACCAGCGAATAATCAGCGTTCTTGGTTGCACCACCCGCAAAGGTGCGGTAAACTTTTGCAAATCACCCTTGGGGGAAACTCATGAAGAACGATACCACTAAAAAAATTAGTTTATTTCCACTTGTCATGCTCGCCCTCGGGTCGCTTATCGGCTCCGGGTGGCTTTTTGGCTCATGGGAAGCAACGCGCATTGCAGGACCCGCAGCCATCATTTCTTGGATCATTGGTGGTGTGATTATCGGAGCCATTGCGTATAACTACGTCGAAATTGGCGCCATGTTTCCTGAATCCGGTGGCATGAGTAAGTATGCTCAGTACTCTCACGGGTCCCTACTAGGCTTCATTGCCGCCTGGGCCAACTGGGTCTCACTCATTACCCTGATTCCCATCGAGGCCGTTGCGGCTGTCCAGTACATGAGTACCTGGCCGTGGGCGTGGGCTAACTGGACCCACCAGTTTCTAGCTGATGGCAAAGTCACCACGAGTGGCCTGATGGTCGTCTTTCTCTTCATCATCGTTTTTACCTTGATTAACTTCTGGTCAGTTAAGATTCTGACGCACTTTACCAGCCTAATCTCCGTCTTCAAAATTGGCGTTCCGCTACTGACGGTGGTGATGCTGACCCTTTCAGGCTTTCATCCCCAAAATTACGGGTCCAATTGGCAGACATTCATGCCGTACGGCTCTGCGCCCATTTTCACTGCCACAACGGTGGCCGGCATTATTTTTTCGTTTGATGCCTTTCAAACCGTCATCAACATGGGCGGCGAAATTGAAAATCCCAAGCAAAACATTGGCCGGGGGATCACTATCTCCCTTCTCATTTCAGGGATCATCTACGTGGTTTTACAGAGCACCTTTATTACGTCGATGCCAACCAGCATGCTCGCAAAGTACGGATGGCATGGCATTACCTTTAATTCGCCGTTCGCCGACCTCGCCATTTTGATGGGCATCTCCTGGTTGTCTGTCCTCTTATACATGGACGCCTTCGTTTCACCGTTTGGGACTGGGGTTTCGTTTATTGCCAACGCCGCCCGGGCACTATATGCGATGGAAAGTAACCATCACGTGCCCGCCTTTATCGGCAAAATCAACGTCAAATACGGGATTCCACGGCTGGCAATGGTCGTCAATACCGTCTTAAGCATGGTGATGGTCAGCGTGTTTCGGGACTGGGCAACCCTGGCTGCCGTGTTATCAACGGCGACCCTGATTGCCTATCTGACCGGTCCTGTGACCGCTGTGTCACTGCGAAAAATGGCACCACAGTTGACTCGGCCCATTCGTTTGAAACACCTCAACTTTATGGCCCCATTTTCATTTGTGTTAGCCTCACTAGCCGTTTACTGGGCCATGTGGCCGACCACAATTGAGGTCATTTTCGTCATCTTACTCGGTCTGCCCTTCTACTTTTACTACGAATGGCAAACTGGATTTGTTGCCACTAGGAAGGCCTTTTTTGCCAGCCTCTGGATGATTGGCTACCTGATATTCATCTCCATCATGTCCTACATTGGTGCGAGCCAGTTCAATGGTCAAAATTGGGTGAGCTATCCCTGGGATTTTGTGGTTATCATCGGCGTTTCGTTAGCCTTTTACTACTGGGGAATTCGCAGTTACCTCGTCACCCAAGATTTTTACCAAGCAGCGGCATTGAATCAGTCGGCCAATCCAAATTAAGCTCAAAAAAAACTGTCATGACACTGACAGCTTTTTTTGAGCTTAATTTAAATACCGCGATGGAAAATCCTGACTGATATCGGTAAAAACCCCGTCAGCGCCCCAGTTAAATAGCTGGTTGGCCTTGCTGAGCGAATTGACCGTCCAAACATTCACAGCTAATCCGGCCGCTTTTAACGCTCGAACCCGGTCCTTTGTCAGTCCCCCAACTTCAGGATGGACCGCGCTTGCTCCCGCTTTTTGGGCAATGGCAATCCAGTCTTGCGCCAACTGTTCCTTTTTGAATAGAACCGCCGTTTTAATGGCGGGTTGAACAGCCGAAAACCGGGTCAACATCTCCGGACTGAAACTGGAGACCAAGATCTGAGACGCTGGATTAACACCGGCCAGGGCCGCACTAAACTGCCTAATCAACTGATCGCGACGAACGGGATCACCAGCTAAGTGGGCCTTTAACTCGAAGTTCACGTTTAACTGGTCAGCGTTGATAACTTGAATCACTTGAGCTAGCGTTGGCAACGGCTCACCAATAAAGGCATCGGAAAACCACGACCCAGCGTCAACTTTCGCCAGCTCATCATGGGTCAGCTCATGAACTGACCCGGAATGGTCGGTGGTACGGTCCAAGTCTGCGTCGTGCAAGATCACAATGTCCCCGTCTTGAGTCAGGTCAAGATCCGTTTCAAGCCATTTAACCCCGTGCTTTTTGAGTTCCCGGTACGCCGCCAGGGTATTTTCCGGAGCAAGGCGGGAAAGCCCGCGATGCGCAAAAATTTGTTTTGTCAAAATTGACCTTTCTTGGTTATCGAACCACTAAAACGGATATTGGTGCGTACTTTGCCATATAAGCAGCTTGCGACCCAAAGCGCTTGCGAATCCCGGTTTTGGACAACGACCCAACCACTAATAGATCAGGGTTAACGGCCGGGATCACACTTTTGACAATTGTCTCTCCCGGATCGCCTTCCCCGATAATTGTGTTGACCTTCTTGATACCAAATTGTTCGGCCAGTTTCCGGTATTCTAAAATGTGTTTTTCCAAGTCTTCCCGTTGACCATGAATAAAGTCCTTATTGAGGGCTTGGTACACATTCATCTCGTCAGACTCCAGAATCGACGTAATGGTAAGCTCTGCATCGTCTTGCTTCGCCCGGTTCATCGCATACCTAAACGCTAATTGAGCATCGTCGGAATCATCGACCCCCACCAAAATATGCTTAAAGTGCTTCGGATCCATTTCTGCCATAACACCAATCTCCTTCTCGTGGTTCGTCATCGTTGGTACCGTCTATCATTGGACAACCAGCCACGTTCTTTATGCTAATTGTACCAATATTGGATTGTGATGCCAATCACACCACTTAAAAATAAACGTTAACCGGTGGCTAACCCATTGTTTAATTTAATGCCAACACTATTATAGAATAATGTTTAAACATTTAAAACAAAATCTTTGGTTACCCGAACATTTTCAAAAATACTCAGTTGGTCAGACTAGGCTCGATACCACTCATAATACTGTCGTGCGACCTTCACCGGTAGATAACGGACGGTGACCTTTTTTTCAGCATCACCACTTCGCACGCTCACCGCTAGATGAGCGAGGCCGACCCGTTTCATCCAAATTGATTGCTGAATTGTCGCCGCTTGAATTCGCTTCTTAGGCACCAGGGTCAACGTTCGGGAAAATAGCGACCCTTCTTGGGCCACCAGGTAGTCAGCAACCAATCCGATTCCCGTGTGCTGACCGGCGTAACGACCGAGGAAAAGGGCAATCACCGGCAGTAGCAATGACCACCCAGCGGTGGCTCGGGCAACAATCACCCACCCCACTACGGGAATCATGGCCACGGCCACGGCATTTCGAATCATCCGCCACTGGCCCAACCAAGGAATCGCCGTGATCACAGGCTGGCTTGTCGGTAACCATGGCAAAAATTGGGGCATGACGGTCCATACCTGGTCAGTCCGAAGAACTGGCATCACCACCATCTCCGATTCTTCATCGTCACTTAACGTGGAAGCGAGCACCGTTTGAACTGTCGCCAATTGAAACAATTGGCGTAACACCGATTGTTTGACCACAATGGCTTGCACCCGATCCAAGTCGGAAGTCACCGTTCGCCGTTGGAAAAGGCCTCTTCGTGTTACGATCTGATTTCGTTGTCTGGTCACTGTAAACCCATAATAGCGAAGGACAATTTGAACGTACGATAGAATAGTGCCCACGATTAATACGCCCAAAATAAAGGTGACTAACATCAACCATTCAGCATGTTGAACCGAACTAATGGCCCGTGAAAGCCATTCCCGTGGGATCACATCGGAAAATTTACTGTAGGCATAAATTAATCCTAAAATGATTGGCGCAATCCCTAATGACGTTAAAGCGTACACATTAAGGTCCCTGGCGTTAATCTTGTACGCCGTCCCTTCGCTGGTTTCAACGGAAACCGGTGAAACCGACGCGACTTCAGATATGGCTGATCCAGCGTGCTGTCGTCGAAGAAGCTCCTGATAGACGGCGACCTTGACCATAGGCAGTTGGGCATCTCCGTCATCGCCGGATTTGCCGGCCGTTTCGATAATCACTGCTTCTAGTCCAAAGGGGATCATGTAAAACCAGCGCTTTGTCTGAACGGTCTGGATCCGATCATAAGGAATATGAAGTTGCTTGCGAAAAATCAATCCTGAATTAATGGTCAGCGCTTGATCACCGATTTCAAACGTAAAGAGCCAATACCGGGCCAAGCTGGTGACTATCGCGATTGCAACGAGCAAACTTAATAATTGAGGCGCCGGAATTTCCCTGATAAAGTGAACGTTCACGACCACGACAAAAATGACCGTCCAATTGATCAGCGAACCCAAAAAATAATTCACGAGAATCAGTGGGTGTAATCGCTGCTTAGGCATCCTCAACATCCTTTCTCGCCGCTAGGGTCATAATTCGAACCTTGAGCGTCTCGGCGGTTTCGGGCAATACCGCTTCAATCTCGTAACGATCAGCGGCCGTTTCAATAATGACGGTTTTTAATTTGAACCACTGGAGAATTGGCCCTGCCGAAAGCGTAACATTTTGAATCCGGGTAATTGGAATGGCAGTTTCGTGATGGAAAAAGAACCCCGATTCAATTTCCACATCATTTTCATTAATGGCGTAGCGCCAAAACCGGTACCGGTATGGCACAATACTCAGTTCAACCACCACGTCTAGTACCACCAGCACACCGGCTACAGCAGCCAGCCAAAATGGCCAGGACCAAAAGTGGTTCGCTAAGATCAGCAACCCAATAATAACGATGCCAATCAGGAGAGAGCCGAAGGCACTCATCCGCCAAACCGATTTAATTTCAGATGGTAACTGGTGCGATGTTTGCATAATAAAATCCTACCTTCATACTGGAATACCACCATCGTAGCGCATATTTTGTCCGTTGAAAACAAGGGGACCAAAAAAGGGCGACGGATAATTCGTCACCCTTTGAATCCCATTACTTATCTAAAATAATATCACTTGGCTTAACTTCACTACCAAAGTACGGCTTTAGTTGTGAATCATAGTCTTTTTCAAAGAAACCTTTGCTCGTCAACGTTTTAATCTCATTATTCGTCCAGTTCAAGAGTGATTTGTTCCCCTTCTTCACAGCCGGCGCAATATAGGATTTAGGCCCAATACTCTTAATTCCTACGGTGTATTTAGGATTATTTTTGACCCACGCGTACAAGTAGGAGTTGTCATCTGCTAAACCGGCGGCCCGATTGTTCTTCAAGGCGTTAAACTGCTGCGTTTTTGAGTCAAACTTCAACAAATTAACCTTGGGCTGATCCTGGGTAAAGTAGGTTTCAGCAGTCGTTCCCTTTGTAACAATCAAGTTTTTATTCTGCAATTGCTTAACGTTATTGATCACTTGGTTCTTTGGCGAAACAACCCCGACTGAAACCTTCATGTATGGTGACGCAAAATCAACGACCTGTTTCCGTTCGTCCGTCACCGTAAAGTTGGCTAACACTAGATCCACTTTATTGGCATTTAATGCATCTACTCGATTATTAGCATTCACTTGAACAAACTTTATTTTTACTTTAAGATCCTTTGCTATTTGCCTAGCCAGTGTCAGATCATATCCAACCCGTTGACCAGCTTTATTCACCCAACCATAGGGCGGTAAATCACCAAAAACAGCAATTCGAATAGTTCCTCGTTTTTGAATCTTAGCCACGGTACTTTCGTTATTATCACTAGAATTTGACGATTTATTTCCACAGCCAGTCAGAACTAACCCTAAAACTACAACAATAGCAAATCCAGAAACTACTTTTTGCCAACTTTTTTTCATTTTAAATACCCCCTAAAAATCCATACTCTCTAAGAATTCTTTTGCTCGATCGGTCTGTGGGTTCTCAAAAAACTGAGTGCCTGCTGTTGTTTCCAGCAACTCACCATTTTCTAGGAACAGTACACGATCAGCGATTCGCTTTGCAAAGTTCATCTCATGAGTCACAACAATCATTGTCATTTTATCCTGTTTCGCCAACCTGCTAATGATATTAAGGACCCCCCGTACCATTTCGGGGTCGAGACTGGCTGTCACTTCGTCAAACAGCATTAGTTCCGGTTTTAGGGCAAGGGCCCGAATAATGGCGATTCGCTGCTTTTGACCACCCGATAATTGACGGGGGTACACGTTAGCATACTCCGATAACCCCACAACCTCTAAAAGCCGTTTTGCTTCCGCTTGTGCAATATCCCGCGGCTGTTTTTGAACCTTGGTTGGACCCAGCAAGATATTTTCCATTACTGTCAAATTGGGAAATAAATCATAACTCTGAAACACCATCCCGATTTGTTGTCGAAGCTTTCGCCAACCTTTTTCGTCAGGCTGAATCTCCTGTCCCTTAAATTTAAGAACACCGGATTGGTACGGTTCCAACCCATTCAACGTTCGAATCAACGTGCTTTTCCCAGATCCCGAAGGACCTAATAACACAACAACTTCACCTTCATCAATTGAAAATGTAATATCATGAAGGACATGTTGTTTTTGATAGTACTTTTCAAGGTTCGATACGCTATAAATCTGCTTAGTCATTGACCCGCTCCAATCTGCGACGATTCATTCGAGTTGCCCACCATGACAGTGGATAGTCGATGACGAAATACATCACGAAAATAAATCCATAAATCCAAAACACACTATTTGGATACTGCTTACTGTTCGCTTCCACAATTGTCTGCCCCACATTGATCACATCGGCAACGCTTATTAGTAATAGCAGCGACGTCGTCTTGATCACTCGAGTCATCAGATTAATTGTGGCCGGAATCTCAAGACTCACCGCTTGGGGAATTAAAATATACCGATATAACTGCCAACGATTCAGGCCGATGGCCAATCCTGATTCGAGTTGGTGTTTAGGCACTGAAATCAAAGCGCCGCGAACAATATCACTCATTTCAGCCGCTGTCCATAACGCAAAAACAAGCATGGCCACTTCATTGGCGGGGAGGTTTACCCCAGCCGTTTTAGGCAAAATATAGTAGAACAAAAATAACAGGACCACGGTAGGAACAATTCTAAAGAACTCAAGATATAACCGTAAAACTAACCGAAGAACCCGATTTTTAAGCGTCCTTAAAACACCCAAAATCAGTCCCAAAGCTAGCCCACAAATCAACGCCACAAAGGCGATTGCTATCGTCGTTTCCAAACCGCCAATTAAGCGTGCGAAGTTTTGCCCTTCAAACAGCACTTCAATTCCCGAATGTGCCATAGCGGACCCTCCTCTCGACTAGCGTTAAAACAATCGACAACGGAATTAAGATAATTGCGTACCCAACAACTAGGACTAACAAATACTCGTTAGTGTGATAATACATCCCAATGAGATCCAGTGCCGTATTTGTTAGTTCTGGAATGGCAATGACTGTAAAAACAGACGTTTCTTTGATTAAAAAAATGATGTTTGCAGCCAGCGCAGGAATACTCTGCGATAGCCCTTGTGGAAATATCACAAACCGAGCTAGTTGCCACTTTGATAGTCCAATCGCCTTTCCTGATTCGATTTGAGAATGGCTAACGCCATCAAAACCACCGGTAAATCCCTCAGACATATATGATCCGCCAAGAAAAATTAATCCCACAATTCCGCATAGCTCAGCACTCAATTTAATGCCAATGATTGAAAAAGCGTAGTACAAGAAAAATAGTTGCACCAATAACGGCGTGTTTCGAGATACTTCAACATACACGGTTGCTATTTGTGATAACCCAGGCACCCGAAAATACCGCAACAGACTACACCCAATCCCGACCACAATAGAACCCGTAATACCCAATAACGATAACCATAGCGTTAACTTAAACCCCTTTTGAAATACGGGTAGGCTCTGTTGAATGATCTGCCAACTGCTCATTAAAAATTTGCCTCCTTCACCTATATTCATCTATCAACCACACAAAAACGCCCCTCTCGATTCAAAACCGAAAGGGGCGTTTTCACGCGTTACCACCCTCAATATGCACGGCGATCACCCGACCATGCCTTACCAACTCAACTTAAGTCTGGGAGGATAACGACTCCTGACGATCCGAAAGCCCCGTGACCTTCGAATAGGCTATAAGCTCATCTTCACTGGCAGTAGCTGGCCCCTTCCCATCTTACCGGAGCTCTCTAAACAGCCGCTAACCAGTTACTCTTCTTAATTATTGCCAAAAATGAAAATTAAATGATAGAATGTGTTGAAATTAATTATAGAATGGTGATTTCTTAACGTCAAGGTCTTTAATAACAAAAGATTCATGACACTTAAACCTGCACTTCCGGGTTATCCCGGGTTAAAATTGCAATTCGCCCCTTAACATGCAGTTCCTGTTCAAATAGGTCTTGCATCGCGCGAACGGCTTTTTGAACTTGAGCGTGTTGGTCGGCATAAGCGGCCTCCACAACCAACGCCGTCCGTTGCGTGTCTTCAACCAGCATCGTTCTCTGGGCTTCCCGCCAATTCCAGCACCGTACATTAGCCCCCGCTTGATCGTAGTAAATAACTTCCCCAGGCAAGCCCGGTTCGTCTTCATCCGCACCAAGTGGTCGAAAGTCCTCGCCGCCAGTTGCAACGCCAAGTCTCAGGTCACCCGCAACTTTTGCCAAGTCCTCACCGCCAACTGGCACGCCGTACGTTAACGAAATATAGTTGTACAAATCAACGATTGGGTTGATCGGACCGAATTACCGTCCCTGACTCACTCGCTTCAGCATCGCTTCAATCGAAGAACGAGCGCCCTTTTTAGTCTTGAAGGCTTGATAAGCTTTGCGCCAACTGGCGACTACTGGGTTATCCCGGAATGGGTCAACCGTGATAAACTGCCCAGCCGCCTGAGTGGCTTCATCTAATAACGCTTAATAGTGGGAGATCCGCTCTTTTTTAACATGGTTATCAAGACCGTCTAAAACCAAAACGCCGAGTTGGGCATCGGGAAATAAATCAAACAACGCTGGGTCGATCTTTAATTTTTGCATGTGTCATTCTCCTTTTCCGGCTCTCGATTCATCGCCTCAACTACCCGTTTGGGTACCCCCGTTCATGCTATACTGAAGCCAGTCAAAGGAGGTCTTTATCAATGGTCATCGCTAGTCGGCTTTTCTTCATTGTTTTCATTCTCATTGCGTGGCTGCTTATCAGCTTACTTCGGCGAGACCGCCTGCAAATCATCATTAGCGGCCTCTTAGTGGCATTAGTCATCATCCTAGCGTTTATCGCCATTATTTTGTTCATTGGTCGACTGTAGGCGTTCCGTGTTGCGCAATCGCTTTATTGAGTAACACGACGAGTCCCAGCGAAATGGCGGCATATCCGGCAGCACCAAAACTAATGTGACTCAAGCCAACTTTGCCAACCAGACTCGACGCCGTTGCAGATCCCAGTGAAATCCCAAAATTAAAGAAAATCGAATTCAGCGACGAGGCCAGAACCAACGACTGCGGATAGTCGCGTTCCGCAATGTTCAAAAAGTGAATCTGAATCGGCGAGTTAATAATCGTCACAATTAGCGTCAGAATTAAAAAGATTCCGAGACCGAAAATTTTAGAGCCCAGTGCCACCGGTAACAATAGTAACAGCACAATATCCGCGATGTAAAAGACTGGCATTTTTGCTAAACCGTTTCGCTCGGCCAACGTGCCGGATAACCGATTACTGATAATACTCATGATACCAAGTGACACCAATAAGAAATTAAGCGTCTGGTTGTCAAAGCCCAGACCAGTTGTTAATAGCGGTCGAATGTATGTATAGTAAGCATACATCGTAGCCGCGGTGAACAGCACGACACCAATTGCCAAATAGATCCGGCGATCCGCTAACAGGGACAGCTGCCCCCGAATGCCACTTTGAACCTGCGCGACGTTTTTCGGTAGTAACCAGATTAACAGAACGAAAATAATGGCCGTAATCACCGAAATACCAAAGAAGGTATACCGCCAACCATAGGCGGTACTCACAGCAGTCCCAATTGGAACTCCGAACACGGAGGCAATGCTAAACCCCGCAAACACCCATGAAATCAAGCTTGCTCGCTTGTTTCGTGGGGCGACCGTATTGGCAAACGTCATCACTAGGGAAATAATCGATCCGGCAACTGCGGCCGTCAGCATTCGGGCTACGACCATAAACCCGAAGCTCGTCGCAAAACCACTGAGAGTATTGCCAATGAAAAAGACCACGATCAGAACTAATAACGTCTTGTATCGGCTATACCGACTGGTCAAAATCGTCACGAACGGGGTACTGATTGCGTAGACCGTCGCAAATATTGTAACCAGGTACCCGACCGTTGCAATCGGGGTGTGAAAACTGGCCGCTAAATCATTTAACACACCAACGACAATAAACTCGTTGCAGCCCAACATGAAGGCGACCAATACAAAAATTATGGATTGTAACTTAAACTTACTCATGGTCAGCTCCCTTAACTATTATCTTCTTATATTATAGTACCTCAAATCTTACGGCCTCGGAACTGTCAATCTGGACAATTTTCTATGGCCCTCACCACCGGCGTCTATGGTATGCTTATCGGTAATTAACAATTGGGGGAGTTGGAGACAGTGAAAAAACAACTATTATTTGGTTTGGCGATAGTCTTAACCATCCTAACGGGGACCGTTTCAGCCCATGCGACTTCGGCAACTAAGGGCTATAAAATGCAAGCGGGCGACCTCTTAGTCGCTCACGGCGCCAACGCCAATAGCTTAGGCGGTGTCGGTGGAATGTTTGGCCACGTTGCCATCGCAACAACGGCTAACTACGTGATCGAAATGCCGGGTGAAAACTACGGCTACAGCTTAAAACAAAACGCTCACGTCACGCCGAAGAAGACGTTATTTGCGCGCCACGCGTCGCCAGTCGCCGGCAGCTGGGTCGATGTCTATCGGCTTCCTAAAGCGAAGCAAAAGGCAGCCAAGCAAGCGGCCCTATACGCTTATCGGGATATGTACAAGAAAAATAATCCAAATTATGCCATCTTGCCGGCTGGCACCCTGTACCAGTCGAATCCCAGCTACTGTTCCAAGTTCATTTACCTCGCATTTTACAACCTCTTTGGGACCCGAGCCGTTAAACAGTTTAATACGGCACTGCACTTTGTGTCGCCGTACGGCTTAAATTCAACGTTTACGACCGCATACAAACCACAGTTTCTGAGCAAAATTACCGCAGTGTAATCAAATCACCATCCGAAAGGACCTGTCTCAATGGAAACAAAAATTCTGCTGCACGTTGATCAACTCGACCGGATTGGCGAAATGACCAGTAACCTCACCAACCTTTTAAACTATCGAGCAAACCACCCCGACGACCATCTAGCCGTTATTGTGGTACTCAACGGTGACGCGATTATGGCCACTCTCACGCCAAGTTTCCGGGAGCAAGTCGCCACGTTTTTACAGGCACCAGACGTAGCCTTTCACGCCTGCCACAACTCGCTTAATAGTCATGGCATCAATCCCAATCAGCTCCAAAGTGGCGTCGAAGTCGTTGAAGCCGGCGTCGTCGACCTCGCTATTCAACAGGACCGTGGGTTTCGATATATTAAGCCTTAATTATCAAATGATCATCCAAAACGGCCATGTGCCGCTGTTTTGGATGATCCTTTTTTGTAAGCTAACGCTTAACTTGAAACGGTTTTTTCAACCCAGCTCGCGCTTTTTCCTGATTGACGTAAGCCACTTCTTTTTGAACAAATGTATGGGCATCCGGCGCTTGATAATTTTCTAACTTTAAATCAATCTCGGCAAGACTTTCTTGTAAAACTGCCTGCTGGCGTAAAATCGTTTCTCGATGGTCTTTTAACATCGCAATTCGATCGTCAATCGTGGTATCCCCAGCCATGACGGCTGAAATATAGTCGCGGATGTGTTCGATGCTCATCCCGGTATCTTTAAGACAGCACACCGTGTACAGCATTTTTAAATCTGAATCGGTAAACGCCCGATGGCCTGATTTATTCTTACTCACAAACGGCAGCAATCCGCGTTTATCGTAGTATCTAATTGTTGAAATCGACAGGTTAAACTTTTCGGCAACGTCACCAATCGCATACGTCATTTTAAAAACTCCTTTTAGCCTTGACCTAAACCATGGTTTAGGTTTTATGCTGACTATAATCAATTTTAAAGAATAATTCAACCCTAACATTGGAGGTCTTTTAGAATGACAACTGAAAAAGTGCTGATCACAGGCGGGACGGGTTTCCTTGGTTCCCAGTTAGTATTAGCCGCACTCCGGCAAGGCTATCATGTGCGGACCACTGTCCGCTCTAAAACAAGTGAGGAGGCGCTGCTTAAAACACTGGCTGAACAAGGCTATCCCACCACTTCTCAACTGGAATTTGCCCAGACTGATTTGCTGGCAGATGATGGCTGGGATACTGCCATGGCCGATATTGACTACGTCTTGAGTGTAGCTTCTCCCGTATTCTTCGGCAAAGTGACCGACGAATCAGCGGTCATTGAACCGGCCGTTGCTGGTATTACTAGGATTTTAACGGCTGCTGACAAAGCGGGGGTCAAACGCGTCGTCATGACCGCTAACTTCGGTGGTGTTGGGTTTAGTCAATTTGACTCAACCAGACCGACGACGGAGGCCGACTGGACGGACCCCGAACAACCGGGCTTATCCGTCTACGAAAAGTCAAAAACGATTGCTGAACGGCGCGCTTGGGACTATATGCATACTCACGACACCAATATGACGTTTACGGCCATTAACCCCGTCGCTATTTTTGGCCCTTCCTTGAACCAGCATGTGTCAGGCAGCTTTGACCTGCTAAAAGCAATCATGAATGGCCAGACAAAACGGCTGGTGAACATTGAGTTAAACGTCGTCGATGTTCGCGATGTTGTCGACCTTCATTTACGGGCAATGACGGCTCCTCAGGCGGCCAATCAGCGTTTTATCGCTAGTGCAGACGGTCAGATTAGCTTTAGCGAAATTGCCACGTTGGTTCGAACTGCTCACCCAGAACTTGCTGAAACCATTACAAAGAAAAAAATGCCCGATTGGCTCGTTCGACTGGCCGCTCATTTTAGTGCACAAGCTAAATCGGGGCAACTTCTAATGACCATTAACCGCAACGTTAGTAACGAAAAAGCCAAACGACTATTGGGGTGGCGCCCCATTGTTTCTCAAGAACAAGCGCTACTGGCCGCTGCTGACACGCTAATTAAGGCCCATTTAGTCTAGTGGCCTTCCAACATAATTAAGAAAACCTAAATTACCGTCTATTTCTAATGTCAAAATTGCCGATTCCGGTAATAAACTTAATATCAACTCCCGATCGTTTATCAGACTTTACCCGATGAGACGGGTCTCAAAGTCGAATTCGAATGGGTCAAAAAGATTACAAATGTTACAAAAACTAGTCTTTTCGGAAACTTTTGCCTTTACTTCTTAAAACTAGTGATACGTCAAAGTAACACTAACCAGTTAGACTCGTGTTTGTTGATGACAAGATATCAACACATTGATGAGCTTCATAACTACCGAGTTTTAACTATAGGAGTGTATATTTTGAAGAAATTTGTTACTACGATTCTCGCTACTACCGCCGCAGCATTTGGCTTGTTCCTTGCCGGCACCACTGATGCAAGCGCCGCAACTACTTACACCGTTAAGTCAGGTGACTCTGTATGGGGTATCTCACAGGAATTCAACTCAACAATCAACGCCATCGAATCAGCTAACAACATCCAAGGTCACTTGATCTTGCCTGGCCAACAGTTGACGATTCCTGATGGTACCACAACTAAGGCTGCTACGACTGCCGGGACTTACAGTGCACCAGCCCAAACCAGCCAAGCAACGACCAACTACAACACTTACAGCAACACCGCGAACACAGCGAACAACACCGCTTCAAACACGACTTCTTCATCAGCCGCTACTTACACTGGTAGCAACATGAAGAGCTACGTATTGAGCCAAATGGCTTCACGGACTGGTGTTTCTGCTTCCACTTGGAACAACATCATCCAACGTGAATCTAACTGGCAAGCAGGCGTTCGTAACAGTTCAAGCGGCGCTTATGGCTTGTTCCAAAACATGCACATCTCTGGCGGTTCAGTTCAACAACAAGTTGACGCAGCCGTATCACTTTACCACTCACAAGGGATGGGTGCCTGGGCACTTTAATTTAACGCGATTGCAACACCCAAAAAGGTTTGAGGAAAATTTCCTCAAACCTTTTTTTGCGCGATCATTTCGAATTGATTCAAAGACTGCGGTACGACGCTCGTTAATCTCTAAACCGGCGGCCCAAAATATCTAAACTCCGCTTTTGGCCGTCCATCAATGCCACATCGGGCAAATGACCCCAAACCTTGAAGCCATTCTTCTTAAACAGGCCCTGACTGGCCACGTTGTGACTGAAGACAAAAGAGACAATCGTATTCAAGTCAAGGGCCGGTAGTTGCCCAAACACATAGTCCAAGGCTTGTTGGCCCAGGCCTTGGTGGTGAAAGGCGCTGCTGATATAAATGCTGATTTCTGCTGTATGTTGATAAGCTGGACGGCCATAAAAGGACTCAAGGCTAACCCAACCGGCAATTTGGTCATCAACCATCATTTTCCAAATGGGCCGGGACTGCTTGTCAAATTCGTCGAACCACGCCTGCTTATCCGAAACTGACACAGGTTCAAGATCAGCCGTCGCTAACCGCGTCGGGATCGTTTCGTTATAAATTGCCACAATTTGGGGTAAATCTTGTTGTTCCGCGTATTCAAAGTCTACCAAACTCGCCCACTCCACTTCATCACTTAAATTCAGTTTAATTTACCACGCCAACTGAGCGAACGCAATGTGCCACGACCGTGTGATTAGCTGGCCTTTGACCGCAAAAATTGCGTTAATCCAACGCCGATAATCAATCCAGCTACAGCGGGCAACGTCCAGCCCAGCCCAACGCTAAAGCCTGGTAGCAATGCACCACCATTTAGAACCGTTTGAACCCAGCCGTGATGTAGCGAAGCTGGTAAGGCATTTAACCCATCCAAAAGCGCCGGGAAGATAGTGAATACCGTCACCATTCGGTACACCCACTTCGCATTCCCCAGCAGTGGCGTCAGCAAGGACACTAAAATCAGCGTAATCGCCAACGGGTAAATAAACATTAAAATCGGCGTTGAAATCGTCAACAGTTGTGCCAAGCCCACGTTAGCGAACAGCAATGGCACAACGCTTGCTAATCCAATCAATAGCTGATAAGGAACCTTGGGAAAGAGTTCTTTAAACGTATCGCCAAAAGCCGTGATTAACCCAATAGCCGTTTTTAGGCAGGCCACGATGACAATAACGGCCAGTAACCCGTTCCCTAGTTCACCGAAGTAGGCGTTGGCGACATTAGCCAGCACCGGTCCTCCGTTACTAGCCCGCGAAAAGGCCCCTAGTGCATTACGGCCAAGTAACGCCAGCAGCCCGTAAATAACAGCCATCAAGAACACGGCTAAACCGCCAGCTCGAATGGTATCACGGGCAATCTGCGTGGGTTGAGTGACCCCGAGACCCTTGATTGCGTTCACGACAATAATGCCAAAGGCCAGGGCCGCTAACGCATCCATTGTCGAATATCCGGCGGTGAAACCAGCAGCTAATGGAGCTGCAGCATACTGTTGGACGGGTGCTTGACCGTGGCCCAATGGTTTAATTAGGACCATCAATAGCAGACCGGCCAACAAAATCAAAAATGCAGGCGTTAGGAATTTACCAACGTAGACCATGATTTTCGACGGTTTGCGAGCAAACCACCAGGCCACCCCGAAGAAGAGCACCGAATAAACCAGCAAGCCCCAATGCTGTTGGTTTGAAGCAACAAACGGCGTTAGCCCCACCGCATAGGAAATCGACGCCAGTCTCGGTAAGGCAAAAAGCGGGCCGATGCACAGGTACAGCAAAACCGTAAAGGCGTAGGCGTACCAATGACCCACGCGCTGCGACAGGTTAAATACGCCGTCGGTCTTAGTCATCCCAATGGCGGTCACTCCCAGTAGTGGCAGTCCAACCCCCGAGATTAAAAAGCCAATGAGGGCTGCCCAATAATTGGTCCCGGCTTCTTGACCCACAAAAACCGGGAAAATCAAGTTCCCAGCCCCAAAAAACAGGCCAAATAACATCATGCCAACGAATAGGAGTTCGCGGCGATTAAGTTTACGATTCATTTTTCCCATCCAATCATTATGTCGTTTCTTTAAGTGTACCAAGGAATCTCAGCTGACTCATGATAAGCTCATGATAATCTAGCTTGACAATCCTGTTATTTTTAAAGTAACATGTGTTTGAAATAAAAAATGATGGGAGTTTTTAATGATGAAATACGCTGTTACTGGATCGACCGGTCGGTTTGGCCGGACCGTTATTAAGACGTTGCTCGAAACCGTCCCCGCAAGTGACATTATCGCCCTTGCCCGCGACACCGAAAAGGCCGCTGACCTGTTGCCAGACGGCATCGAGATTCGCCCTGGCGAGTACGAAGACGCCCCTCGCTTGAGTGATTCGCTGCAAGGGGTCAACCGACTCTTGCTGATTTCATCTCAGCCCGGCGCGCCCATGTCGCGGCCAGAACAACATCAAAACGTAATTGATGCGGCTAAGGACGCTGGCGTTGCGTTCATCGCCTATACGAGCTTCCCCCACGCTGACACCTCAACGGCCGCATTAGCTGCTGATCACCAGGCAACCGAAAAAGCGCTTCGCAACAGCGGCTTGGCCTTTAGTTTTCTGCGCAACAACTGGTACCTCGAAAACGACTTTAACGTCATTGAAGCCGGCGCAAACGGCCAACCCGTGATTTACTCTGCCGGTCAAGGTCGCGTCGGCTGGACGCCTGAAAGTGACTACGCTCAAGCTGCGGCTAAGGTGCTCACAATGGATGATCCTAAAGCAGTCTACGAATTTGCGGGTGCCCCAGCCACTTATGCTGACCTTGCTAAAGCGGTTAGCGAAGCAACGGGTAAGACCTTCCCTGTCGCCAACGTGAGTGACGACGATTATACTGCTAGTCTTAAACAAGCAGGATTTGATACCAACACTGCGCTCTTGTTCACCAGCTTCCAACAACTGATTCGGGACGGAAACTTGGATGAAAAATCCGATGATCTGCAAACTGTTCTAGGGCGGCCCCTCCTGAGCTTAAAGGATGCCGTTACCCGCCTCATCAAAAAATAACGACTAGGTGACACGATGAAAAGTTCTCACAAATTAAGCGATGCCGTGCATATTTTGACCTACATCGAACTCCTCCCCAATGACGACCTCTCAAGCGCTGCAATTGCTCGGAGCGTTGAGTCTAACCCCAGCTTAATTCGGCGGCTAATGTCGCAACTCACCCAGGCGGGGTTACTGACCACTCAGGCGGGAAAGGCCACACCAAAATTAAGCCGACCGGCAGCGACAATTTCACTTCGGGATGTCTTACACGCTATTGACCCGGCCCCACAGTTATTGTCAATTGATGACAAAACAAACCCTCAGTGCCTGGTTGGCGGTAACATTCAACAGACTCTCAACGACGTGTATGAGGAAGTCCAAACGGCGGCGGAGGCCAAAATGGCAAGCATTTCGCTCCAAAGCATTATCGATGAACTACTGGTCCATGCGGCAAATAAACCAACAGATTAGCTGTTTGTACGACGGCTTTTAACGCAACTAACAAAAAAAGCGACGGGCTGATAATTCGAGCCCGCCGCTTTTTTAACACTAACTATTTTCTGGTTCATGGTTGCCTTGACCCTTCACAAATATAATCTAACAACCGATACGTCACTGCTTCATTGGCTGTGGGCACCGGTCGATGCAAGATATCAGCCGGCGATTGGTCTAGCACCGACCCAGTCACGTAAGCCGCATCGTTAGCGACCATTTCACGCACGTTATCCGCTAGCGGTTCAATATGGAATTGAAGGCCAACCACCCGATGGTCCATCACGAATCCTTGGGGTCGAACGTGCTCGCTTGAAAAAAGTAAGGTGGCCGCAGCTGGCACTTCAAACATTTCTTCGTGCCAGTGCAGGGCCATCACCGTTTCGGGTAACCCGGAAATTACGTCGGATTGCCGATAAACGGGCGCCCAGCCCACTTCCTTGGCAGGCGCCTTAGTGACGGCATATCCCAACGTTTTCGCAATTTGCTGAGCGCCGAAGCAAGCCCCAAATATTGGCGTATGCCGTTCAAGTAAGGTGGCGATCAAGGTCCGTTCCGCCGTAATCCAAGGCAACGAATCATTAGGACTCATCGGTCCGCCCAGAATGACCAGCAAGTCCACGTCAGACGCTTGCGGGAGCTGGCCGCTATAGTATGGATGGTAAATGGTCATGTCGTACCCGTGTGCTTGAGACCATTTTTGAATCATGCCCGGCCCCTCATTGGGTGTGTGTTGCAACACGCTAATTCGCATTTGAATCGCCTCCGTGGGTTCATTTTAGCATCTCATCTTAGAAACACAAATGGGGCTAGCGCTGTCCCCCGTGGTAGGTTACACTGGACCAAAACGGAGGCGGTGAGATGACCCTGAAAACGCACCCGTAATGACTGATCACTTTTACGATCAACGGAGATGGCGAGCGAATAAAAGCTGACCCAGCGATTCAAGTCGTCACCTAGCTAAGCCACCATTCGACGAACAGTCCCATTCACATACCGGCGCCAATCTGGCTGATTAAGTGTCGAAATGCCAACACCGTGCGTATCGGTACTTGGAACCGCCTCGATAAACAGGTTGTTGCCAAGGTACATCCCCACGTGATCATTCGCGTGCTTAATACTGAAAAATAGTAGGTCACCGCGTCGCATCGCTTTGAAAGGCACCGCCGTTCCCTGATTGAGTAAAGTGTAAGTCGTGGTCCCGCTCAGTGGTCCAATATCGACGCCAGCTTGCGCGTAACAATGACGGACAAACGACGAACAATCGTAATGTCGATGTTGGATATCCGTTAGATTACGGCCGCCGCCATAGACGTACTTAGCCTTGCCAATCAGCGATAAGCCGGCCGCAACAGCCGCTTCCACCTGCGGATTAGTCCCCTTTAAAGCTGCCAAGTCACGGTAACGAGTCTTTTGAACACTAATCCAGTATGATCGCCCATGTTGGGAAAATTGAACGTACCCGAGGGTCCGATTACCATTAAGATCCTTTCGCGTTTGGCCCACTATAGCGGTCGCCAAGTTTAAGGTCTTGACCGTCCCAAGTGCCCGAGCGCCCCACGTCCCGGCCGGTGCCGAATACACAGTGGCCTCAGGGTCCGTAATCTTAAGTTGGTACGGGTAGCGATACGTCTGATAGACGTGATTAGGCACGACACGAGTCATTAACTCGCTCACTGCGTTAGGTCGACTTGTGACGTCGTACAAAGCGCGACCCCCTGCCAAAATGCCAATAATGCCGAGAACGGCGATACTGCCCCAAATTATCCGATGCTTCATTTGAATTCCCCCCAGAGTTTTAACTGTATTAAACGTAGCATAAGGTCGGGTGCTCGGCGCGGCTCTTATTCATTCTTTATATACTATAAGAAAAATATAAACTTGATTTAAACAAGGAAAGGGGCGCAACCACCCATGAAACTTGATTTTTTATGTACCGGTAATTCCTGCCGCAGTCAAATGGCTGAGGGCTTCGCCAAGCGACTATTACCCGCCGACTGGCAAATTCATAGTGCGGGCATCCGAGCTGATGGCCTTAACCCAATAGCGGTTCGCGTTATGGCTGAGATTGGCTTCGATATTTCTGACCAAACGTCGACCGTCCTAGATCCTAAGGCACTCCAAAGTAGCGACCTTATTGTGACGCTCTGTGGCGACGCTCGCGACCATTGCCCGGTCACACCAGCTCGGGTTCAAAAACAACACTGGCCACTGCTCGACCCGGCGCAAGCCACCGGTAGTGAAGCTGAAGTTCTCGATGCTTTTCGCACGGTTCGCGACGCCATCAAGGCCCGGGTCACTGAACTCGCTGAATCGGAGGTGAGCTAGTTGCTCAAAGGTATCCTGAATGCGGTCATCATGCTAGTCTCACTCTTCCTGTGCATTGGGTTTGTCGCCGTTATCCACCTTACCGATAGCATTGTTTTTATCGTGTTAGGGGTTCTAGGGTTTGCCATTTTTTCTTTTCTATTTTTGGCCACTTTATCTGCATTTCGGTCACACTAGCCCACTCAATAATCCAAAAAAGCCTTATGATGACTGGGTGACCAATCATCATAAGGCTTTTTGTCTCATTAGCTATCCTGCCGCGTTGCGGCAATGTCGATTTCGCGGACGTTCACCTCTTGTGGCATGTTATAAATAAACGCGACTGCTTCGGCGACGTGCTTGGGGTCAAGCGTCAAACCGCCCATGGTCTGCTTCCATGCCCCATAGTCCTTTAACGCACCATCATCTGTGACATGCGTCAACAGTTCCGTTTCAGCCGCACCAGGCGCCACCATCGCTACCCGGACGTTATGACGAGAAACTTCTTCCCGGACCGTCTCACTTAGCCCGTGAACGCCAAACTTGCTGGCCACGTATGCAGCGTGGTTCACGAAGGTCTTCTTACCCGCCAACGATGAAATATTAATGACTGTTCCGCCCTGTCGTTCCGTCATTTGAGGCAACACAATTTGCATCCCATTCAAGACGCCCATCACGTTGGTATCCAGCATCGTTTGCCACTCTGCCGGATCCTGCTTCAAGACGTTACCCAACAGCATGACCCCAGCGTTATTGACCAGTAAGTCAACGGGACCGTACGCCGCTTGGGCATCATCAATGGCAGCTTGAAAAGCAGCTTTATCCGTCACGTCAACCGACCGAACCATGACGTTCTCAAAGTTCAGGGGGAGGGCTTCAATCTTTTCAGGTCGTCGTCCAAGTAGCAACAAGGGATTTCCAGCTGCATTAAAAGTCTTCGCCATTTCGGCGCCAAACCCAGAACTCGCACCAGTGATCACAATTAAATGATTTTTCATTTTAAATTCCTGCCTTCTTTGTTAAACTGTCATCATCATACAAGCTCAAGTATACTTGAGGGCAAGGAGAAAAAATGAAAACTTATTCAATCAGCGAAATTGCAGCAAAATACAACGTCACCGTCGCCACACTTCGGTACTACGATGATTCAGGACTGCTACCCTTCGTTAAGCGCAACGGTGCAGGACAACGCGTTTTCACCGATGACGACCTCGGTTACTTGGAGGTCATCGACTGCTTGAAACGCTCAGCCATTCCGCTTAAGGCCATCCGAAAGTTCATGGACCATGGACTGGTGCATGATGGGCGATGCCACCCTACCCAATCGGTTTGACTTTATGGTTGAGCAAGAGACCCTCTTAGAACAGAAAATCGCCGTCTTGCAGGCTAACCTGGCCTTCCTACGCTGGAAAAAATGGTACTATGAGCACGCCAAAGACGCTGGAACCGAAGCTGTTTTCTGGATCCCTGGCACCCACATCGTGGACCCTAAGTGGCGAGCCCAATACGTCGCGACCACTGAAACGGAAAAAACGGACTGAAAAATCAGTCCGTTTTTTGACTATGTTTACCCTTTTTTCGCCGGTGTCTCACCATGTAAAATAGTGTCGCCAACACCAACACCAGCGCCCCAGCTGTGACAGAGACCCGGGTATCTGGATTGATGAACATGAACGCCACAATGACGAGCAACATCGCAATCGCAAAATAGTTGGAAACCGGGTAGAGCGGCAGTTTGAAGGGATGGGCCGTCATCACCTGCGGATTGTTCTGGCGGAACCGAAGCTCGGCCAATAAGATAACAAACCACGGTACCATACCGGGTAAAACGGAAGAACTAAATACGACAACGAAAAGGTTAGCAGTAGATTTATTATAGATAGAAAATAGCATATCCAAGATAAAGCCGAGCAAAATGCCGCCGGAAATCCCCATAATTGCAGCATCGGGAACAATCCGCTTAGAAATTCGGCCAAACACCTTCGGCGCATCACCTTCATGCGATAGTTTAAACAACATCCGACTGGAAGAATAAATTCCCGAATTGGCCCCTGAAAGTGCGGCTGTCAAGACTACAAAGTTGATAATTGAAGCGGCCGCTGTAATGCCCACTTTAGCAAATGTGGACACGAACGGTGACCCAATGGCACTCAACTGATTCCACGGATAAATGGTCACAATCACAAAAATGGCGCCTACATAAAAAATCAAAATACGAAAGAGCACGGATTTCACAGACTTGATAATGGCCTGTTGCGGGTTGGCCACTTCTCCGGCCGAGATCCCCAGCAGTTCGATTCCCTGGTAAGAGCCCACGATAATTGACATGGAAAAGAAGAAACCCGTCACACCACCAGTAAAGAAACCGCCGTGCGCCCACAGGTTACTGAATCCGGTGGGGTGACCACCGTTTCCAAGACCAAAGAAAATGACCAAAAAGCCTAAAATGATCATCATGACAATGGTGACCACCTTAATCATCGCAAACCAAAATTCCAATGAGCCATACGCTTTTGCACTCGCTAGGTTAGCCGCTACGAGAAACGCAATAATAATGAGGCCCACCGTAAAGGCGTTAATGTGCGGCCACCAATATTTCAGGTACTCGGTTGCGGCCACGACTTCCGACATTCCGACCACGATGTACTCAAAAACGTTGGCCCACTTCGCCAGGTACCCAGCCAAGGGGTGCACATACTCGGTTGCGTAATCCGCAAAAGACCCCGTACCGGGATTGACGTAAATCATTTCACCTAATGCTCGCATGACAATGTACAAAATCAGGCCCACGAACGTGTAAGCCAAAATAACTGAGGGTCCCGTCCACTTAATCGTTGACGTTGATCCCATAAATAATCCGACCCCGATGGCCCCGCCCAACGAAATCATTTCCATTTGCCCAGCCGTCATGGAACGCGATAGCTTCGGCGTGTTCTTGATATCCTTCATAACTATGCCTCGTGTCATCCAAATTAGTTGTCTGCGAAAAAACAAAATCCGCTTAACTATAGCACACGGTTAAGCGAATTGTCAGGCCCTTATTCAGTTGATTTGGCTTCTAAGAAAGTGACAAACCGACCGTCCCAGACCGTTTGGTAATGGTTAATGAGGTCTGGAACCGCAATCTTTCCCATTGGGGTCATTGAAACGGCACCACGCGTGATGAAAAGGTCGTAGCCTTCATGAAAAGCTACCCGGATGGTCGTATCCACGCAGAACGGAATTTCAGCCCCACAGATTTCTAGTTCGGTAACCCCCAACTGATCTAATAGGGCTGCTAAGTTGGTCTTTAAGAATGCATCCGGATACGTTTTGCGGACGTAAAAATCGCTCGGTAAGGCGTCTAACCCCGAAACGAGTTGCCACCCCTCACTCTGGTACACCATACCAGCCTCCTCGTGTTGGACGAAGACAACGGGCTGATTGTTCTCTCGATAAGCGGCAATTCGTTGATTAATCAATGCTAATACCGATTCGGCCTGGTAGAGTGGTGTTACTGCGTTTTGCATATCAATGACCATTAAGGCGCGGTTATATTGCATTGAAAGGACCTCCAAAATTTATAGTTGGTTACATTGTAACACCAACCAAAAAGGGGGGGTGAACTTGGTGGAATTTCACCGCCTGATTACTGATTATGAGCTAACTACAGCAACTATCTGACCAATCTTTTTAAATTATCTCAACTTTCAAAACCACAAGGCAGTAGTCGTCGTGTAAACTCAACGTCACTCTTTGTCAATTTATATTGCTATAGTCATGTGCTGCCTCTGTTGCCCATCGAATGTGATCAACTGGCGTATCACGTTGAACCGTGCAATCAGCACCAATAATAACGCCTTTAGTACCCGCTTCATTAATAAGACGGCGAACTTCAGATTGAATTTCCTTTTTTGTCCCCTTGTACAAGATATCATTCTTAGTAATCCCCAATCCGCCAAAAACAGCCTTATTCTTAAATAATCTCTTGCCCTCACCCAAAGTGTAACCATCAATTTGCGTTGCCCAGTTAACTACTGGTAGGTCATAGTCAACAAACCAAGGAAGATGATTGGTTGCTTCACCAAATCCACAAACATGGAGAATTCCAATTTCATCTTGCGCATTGATCTCAGCAATTAACTCACCATCAAGCTTCTTTTGAACGGTCTCAAAGAATTCTTGACCAATTCTGTCATCCTGAATTTCCTGAGTACTGAACAGTACGCCGTCAATTCCTGAACTGTGTTGCGCGGCAATTTGCTTCTTAATATCACTATTAATCACGCGTAAAGCTTTTTTAACGGTTTCCGGATCTTCAATGTAAAGGTCCGCAAAAATGACATCGCCTTGAGATAAGTCAGTTTCAGGGGTATCCGCCACCAATTTCCACTTGAATAACGTCACCGCTGAGAAAACATTGCTCAATATGACCGTACGACTGTTTATACTTTTAATCTGCGCTGAGATTAAACTAGATTGCTCCTTCAGCCATACATCATCTTCCGCAATTGGCGTAATTTTAGCCAAAGATCTTAAATCTCTTGGGTTGTCCACATTATTGAGTTGATATGTGAAGTAACCGTCATTCATCAACTTGATAAAGTCTGGATGTACCGCATCTACAAATTCTGATTCTTTATTTAAATCTGCACTGTACATCCCATTAGTTGCAGTCGCCTCCACATGTTCATTTGGTGTGAAATGGTGCCAAACTGAAAATGGGATTTGTGATTCATCCTGATTTTGAAACGCCTTAAGTACTTCTAATTTATTCATGACATCCTCCTATAAAAACCTTCCTGACCTTTTTCACTTCGTTGGATCGGCGTTAAACGTTGTGTCAGCGTCTGGCAGTTTAAACGTATTTTCGTAAAGATACTGCTTCGTAATTTTTTCGAGATACCCGTTATCTTTGAGTTTCTTTAATTCTTTGTTCAGTGCCTTGAGTAGTTTTTCGTTCTTGTCATTTTTGTTCAACAAGAAGTAGCTGTTCTCAAGACCAATGGACTTAGAAATCTGAAGTTTCTTGCCTTCACTAGTGTCGCCAACAGGCTTGTAGGCCGCGTAAGGATAGATTGCAACATCATACTGACCGTTGGAAACTTGCTTCAATGCATCACCAGCAGACTGATCGCCAATCCCCTTTAAATCAATTTTATAATCTGGGTTCTTGGCATTGTAATCTTGAATAAACGCATAACGCGCATCATCGGTCGAAATTGGTGCTAATGACAATTTCTTAGTTGCAACATCCTTAAGAGAATTAGCCGATTTCCCACCCTTTTTGGTAATCAGGCGAAGATCGTCCAACCCGTTTGAAGTTGAGTGCAGATACGTGTTAAAACGTTCCTTTGAATACCACCAGTTTGAAACGGCTAGGTCGTATTTACCTGATTGCAAACCAACAAAAACCGAGTTTTGTGCGGTTGTCGTTTGTTCAAATTTGTACTGCTTCAGGTCCTTGTCTATACGTCCTAACAACGCCCCATAATATCCCCCAATTTTCCCGTTATTCGGATAGGTGTACGGACGGTTATTATCTGGTGCAGCGACACTAACTGTCGTCACACTAGAGCTAGATTTGGCTGAGTTATGCAGCGCTCCTACCGAGATAAACCCGATTACCACAATAGCTATAATCACATATAAGATAACTCGATTTCTTGATTTCAATTTGTTAAACCCCTTCTAAATAAATTCTTGCGTGTGCGAAACGCGTTTCCGAGAAAAAACTTCCAACAACTGGAATAGTTTTGCAAAAATCCAGCAAATAATGATGTAAATAATCAGCGCATCTAGGTATGTCTCAACGTACTTAAACCCTAATGATGACAGAATATTAGCTTTAGCCATAATTTCAACAATCCCAATATTGTAAACAATTGCCGTGTCCTTGATTAAGTCCAAAAACAAATTTGAGAAATTTGGGATGAGATTGGTAATGAGTTGTGGAATAACAATTCTGGTCATAGCACGAGTCGGTTTCATTCCAACAGTCACAGCAGCCTCATACTGCTGATAATTGACTGAGTGGTACGCTGACCGAATACTTTCCGAAATATTGGCTGAAGCATTAAACGAATAAGCCAAGATGGCAATCAACATCACCGGTAGTCCATTAGTGGTCGTATTTAGTCCCATATTTCTGAGTGCTACCAATAGTTGGGGAAGTCCATAATAGACGACATACAGTTGAACGATTATGGGCGTTCCACGAATAAACGAAACATATACTGCTGCAATCGGCTCAAGTACTCTGATTTTTCGCTCTCTCACGATAACAATAAATATTGCTAAAATCAGTCCAATGATTGTCGCAATAATTGATAAAATAATCGTTTCGGGGGCAACTGACAATATTTTGGGAAATGAGTTAATTGCAAACCTAGTATCGAACATGAATCCACCTCCTAAACCGTCACGTATTCATAATCATTTCTGATACTTCTAAATATCCATTCGATTGTAAGCACTATCAGCCAGTAAACTAGTGCAAGAACAACAAAGATCCCTAGCTTATAAACACCTTGATTTTGGTTCGATAAATCTGTTGCAGCGTTGTACATGTCAATGAGGCCAATAACGTAGACCAGAGATGTCGCTTTAACTAAACCAATCACCAGATTTTCAATATTAGGAAGTGCTATGAGCGCAGTTTGGGGCATGATGATTTGCCAGAACGCGTCTTTCGAGTCCATGCCAACGACCAGTGCTGCCTCGTATTGACCTTTATCAACAGACAGGTACGCTGAACGAAAAGCTTCGGATAGATAGGCACTCCACCCCACTGATAATCCAGTAATCCCAAATATCATCTTGGCCCAATCATTAATATCGACTCCGATTAACATGAAAAGTTTGGGTAGTCCATAATAAGTCAGCAGCAACATCAGTAGCGGCGGGGTACCTCGAATAAGTCCTAAATATAGTCTAGCGGCCCCAGACCAAAAATTGTTTTTTCGTAAAGCCAGCCAGGCGACACCCAACCCGATGGCTGATGCGAAGACGAAAGAAAATACTAATAACGTTAGCGTAACTGGCAAACCGGAAAGCAACGTTGTTATGATCCGACTTAGCTTCATAGTCAATCCCCCTCATCATTTTTAGTAGTCCTCAGCAATAGCCGATAGAAATTGTTTCGTTCGGTCATTTTTAGGGTGGTCAAAAATTTCATCAGCATCCCCCTGTTCCAAAATTTCACCATCTGCAAAAAACATCACTCTGTCAGCCACATCCCTAGCAAATGACATTTGATGTGTCACCACAATCATCGTCTGTCCTTGTTCTGCGAGTTGCTTCATATCTCGTAACACTGTACCCACCAATTCCGGATCCAGAGCTGAAGTCGGTTCATCGAATAAAATAATGTCCGGGTTTAACACCGTAGCCCTCGCAATTCCAATCCGTTGTTGCTGGCCACCAGACAGCTGAGAAGGATAGAAGTCTTTCTTATCTAGCAATCCGACTTGATCCAGAGCTATCTCTGCTAAAGAATCAGCCTCCTTTTTGGCCATATTTTGACCGAAAACCAATCCTTCAGAAATATTTTCTAAAGCGGTCTTATTCTTAAACAGATTGTAGTTTTGAAAAACCATGGCCATATGTCTTCGAGTCCACAAAATTTGTTCTTTACTTGGTCTTGCCATGTCGATATTCTGGTCTCGAAATGTCATTGAACCCGAATTAGCTGTTTCTAAAAAATTGATATTTCTCAGAAGTGTCGTCTTTCCAGAACCAGAAGGGCCAATGATTGCTACCACTTCTCCTTGTTCAACCGTGAGATCAATGCCCTTTAACACTTGATTATCTTTAAATGTTTTTTCTATATCCCTAAGTTCTAGTAACATATTTCCTCTTCTCCCACTGCAGATAGTTATTAATATTTCAAAACCAAAATAAAAAACACTCTCGTCTTGCTCTAAACAAGGACGAAAGTGCATTCCGTGGTGCCACCTGATTTCACACTGATAACAGTGCCTTAAGGGTATTTAAAACTAAATACCCTGAAAGATAACGGTCTCTGCCGAATATCCAGCCATTCAACCAGATATTTCTTAATTCAAAGCTCATCTTCACTACTATTAAGAACTTGCCCGCTCTCATCCTAGTACGGGTTCTCTGTAAAGGTCATTAGTAGTTACTCTTCTTCTCGAAAGATTGTAATTTAATTAGTTCAATAAAGCGAACTCTAATCTAAATGCAATTATTTGTCAAGTGCAAAATTTCTATCGCTAACTTGGATGTTTTAGTCATTTTTTGAAATGCAGGTTCAATTTAGATTTTAGTTTCAGTTCTGATGCGTGAAACCTAAATTATTGAACACCCACTACAGTTCCTTCCCTAAATAGTTCTTGCACATTCTAAGTCCAGAAGATTATACTTATAATCATCAAAGAGACCTTGGAGTGTAACCATGAGAATAACGATATCGCCTCACCTATCTGGGCTTGTTGTGGCGCTTGCCTTTGCGACGACCCTATCGATGGCAGGAATGGTGTCTGCATCCGCTGATGTCAGTCCCGTCGCTACGGATCAGCCAACTACGACTAGTGGGTCTGATTCAAGTGCGCCGACCGATTCGCCACAACCCGAGCCGACGCCGACACCGCCTAAGCCAACTTATACGTCAATTACCGCACGCAAACAGTTGAATTATTACACCACAATGGGCGGCAATGCCACTTATAAAATCTACAAGACCGGGGGCTACAATACCTCTGCTTCGAATAAAATAGCTGTTAGCACCAGTCGTCAATTCGTCGGCAAGTCGCTTCATATCACCCAGTCTGAACGGACCGGCGGCATCACTTGGCTGAAATTCACTTACAACCACAAGTTCAGCGGGTGGGTCAATCAACACGCCACCGTCAGTACGACTTATAAGTTGTGGGTCCCGCTCATTGCGCAACGGCCACAGCTCCCAACTGGATGTGAAATCACTGCGACTGCCATGATGCTCCAATTTGCCGGGGCTAAGGTGACAAAACTCAGCTTAACTCGGGAAATGCCGCGTAGTAGTGACCCTAATAAGGGATTTGTGGGCAGTCCGTACTCGAAATCGGGCTGGTACATTTACCCGAAAGCCGTTTTACCCATCGTTAAACGGCATTTAGGAAGCGCACAAAACTTGACTGGTGCCCGCCTAAGCACCATCAAGAAATATGTTCGTCACGACCATCCCGTCGTTGTCTACGTTGCTGGAGTTGATGGTTTCAGCAACCACGCCCTAACCGTCACCGGTTACTCGAAAACCCGGATTTATTACAATGATCCGTGGACGAATAAACGGGCAAGCATGTCAAACAGCGTGATGACGAAGCACCGAAAAGCAGACGCCAACCGCGCGTTTAGCTACTAAATTTATTTGGGGGAAGAAAAATGAAAGCAAAATGGATCCTATCACTCGGTCTGCTGGTCACATCTATGGGCCTAGCCACGACAAGTGCTCAAGCAAGTAGCTATTATTCAACTAATCCAGGTATTATCAGGGCTAAAAAGACCGTCGCAGCCTACACAACGGCAACTAAGTCTAACAAGACCCAAGCGATCAAAAAGGGAAGCTATGCTAAAATCACAAAACTTGTCAGCGTAAAGGGTCACGCTCCGATGTTACAAACAAACACTGGAAAATACATTACCGCGAACAAGGCTTTCGTTGCAAAAACGGCAGGCTACCAAAATCCTAAAAAGTACTATCAAGTACAGTATCACCAAATCAAGCCTTACGGAAAAATCGGCTACACCGTTAAACCCGGATACGAAGGGATCAAGACTTGGCTAATCATGAAGAAAATGCACACCACTAACGGTTACAACAAGTACAATAGTGCGACGGCTTACGCTGTGAAGGCCTTTCAACGTCGGCACCATCTGAAGGCCACGGGAAACGTCAACGAGGCCACTTGGGTTAAGATGGGCTACTCCAAACACAGTTGGACTGCGATTGACAGTTACGTTGCACCGCTGGGCGCACAGGCTTGGCAAGGTCGTTCCGCTCACATCGAAGCCATGATCAAGCAGGCCTACAAGTACATGGGCAACCCATACTTAGTTGGCTCATCTACTAGCCCCAAGTACGGGACTGACTGTTCTGGGCTTGTCATGCAAGCACTCTACGCTGGCGGCATTAACCCACTTCCAACGAGTTCTATCCACCATGCTTTCCCTGGCAACGAATGGAATTCACGCAACTTATGGGCTGCTAAAAAATTGAAAAAGGTTTCTTACGCTCACAAGCAACGGGGTGACTTGGTGTTCTACTACCAGCCAGGCACTCACACCATTTGGCATGTCGCCATCTACCTTGGCGGTGGCAAAGTCATCGAATCATGGCCACCACGCATCATGGTTCAACCAATCCGGAACGGGCAACGTTCTTACATTGCCGGGATTAAGCGACCATTTATTTAAATTTTGAAAGTCTGTTCATCAGCCAAACCTAACGCTGATAAACAGGCTTTTTATTTTGCCGGAATCTATATAGATATTTTTCTAAATACCTGTTATACTCTATATAGAAATATTTCTAAATAGGATCTTAGGAGGTGCCACCATGGGACTATCTGACACATTGAAGGCCATCAACGATCCGGTCCGACGTGCTATCTTAGAATTTTTGAAACAGGGCGACGCGTCGGCGGGCACCATCGCCGACCAGTTTGACCTGACGCAAGCGACCGTTTCATACCACTTGAAACTGTTGCGTCAAGCCGAGTTAATTACCGTTAAAAAGGACAAAAACTTCGTCATCTACCATCTCTCGGCCTCGGTCTTCGAAGACCTACTGGCCTGGCTCTACACGATCGGAGGAACCCCTCATGACAATTAAAAAAAACTTCTTCACCACATCACCCGTTATCATCGCACCCATCCTCTATGGACTGGCGGTGTATTCCAGCCTGCCAAACAAAATGACGACTCACTGGGGCTTCACTAATCAACCGGACGGCTTTATGGCTAAACCCCTTTTAGTCTTTGGCTTGCCACTACTCATGCTGGTCTTTCAGTTCATTGTGCTCTTCGCTACCGGCCACTCTAAGGACGACGCAACCCGTCTAAACTACATTGTGATGTGGTTGCTGCCGCTCGTAACCGTTGTCGCGTACCTGACAACTATCCAATTCAACTTAGGCACAACCCTCGACATCCGCCGAATCGCAACACTACTGGTTGCCATTATTTTCCTAAGCATGGGCAACTACCTCCCAACAGTGACACTCAGTGACCAATCCCGACGGCAACCAAAGAACCCCACCCGGTTTTATCACCGGATTGGCTACCTACTAGTTGGGGGTGGGCTGGCCCTTCTTGTTAGTCTCTTGTTTGGACCGTGGGTGTCCACGGTTATCTTGGGGCTGGTGATTGTGGGATTGATTGCGGTGATATCATTGTAGTTTTAAGAAATCGTGAGGCAAAGAGTCTCACGGTTTTTATTTTACAGATTATTTACACAACATATGCGGCGCCTTTACGCAACCCAGCTACACTGATGGTGATCTCAAAGATCATGGAGGGTTGAAAATGAAAAAAATGATTGGCACCATCGCTAAGTGTACCTTGTCACTGGTTCTTTCTGGGGTTGGGGTAGCAACCACCAGCAGACCCGTGCAAGCTCAGACCGTAACGCCAAAAGAACTTCATCACCTTTTGGCACCCAAACGGGCCAGTTACGGCTACTATATCGAAACGTACCAAAGCAATACCGACAAGGACGTGACGCCAGCGCATAACGCTGCCACAGCCTTGTTTAACAACAGCTTTGCGACGTACTGGGACCCAACCGGTACCGGTCGGCCGCTTAACGCTAAGTTACTCAAAGAAAATCAGCAGAAATCCGTAACCATTTCCCAAAAAGAGACCCCGGCTGAATTCCTCAGATCCTATTTATCCGACCGTCGGGATAGTCCCTATAACGAAATTCCCGCTTTAGGTCCCTTCGCACCAGCGTTCATTAAACTCGCGGACGCCCAAACCCACTTTACGGCTCTGCCGGCCGAGCCCTGGCCAGCGACAGCCAAGGATGACCCGTCTTCGGGAGTTGTTTGGGCAAATAAAACCTCCACACTAGGGCCAATGGTTCAGCTCGTTAATTTAGCGGCCGAAAACACGTATTCTTCATCTGGTCATCCCAAAAAGTATTTTAAATACGTGCGACCTTTCCGACAGGGGCCCGGGATCCACATGAATAAGTATCTCGTTAACGTCTTCAACGCAAGTCCCAAAACCGACTACGATTTCCCTTCTGGCCACACGACCCAAGCTTTTGAAACCGCGCTGATGATGGCCTATGCCCTACCCCAACGGTTCCAACAAGAAGTGACCCGCGCCTCTGAAGTGGGGCTGGATCGCATCCTAGTCGGTCGGCATTCACCGCTGGCTGTCATGGGTGGTCGGGTTCTGGGCACTGCTGTAGCGGCTGCCGTTCTAAATGATCCCAATAACGCCCAAATGATTCAACGGGCTTACCAAAATGCCCAGACTAACCTTGCCAACAAATCCAATCAATCTGCCAGAGACAACTATAAAAACTACCAGACCAATCTGAAACACTATGACGAACGGATGACCTATGGCTTCAAGAAGACCGGTTCAGCTCACGTGAGAATGACCGTTCCAAAGGGAGCAGAGGCCCTACTAAAAACGCGGTTCCCATACCTAACACCGATCCAGCGGCGGGAAGTCCTGTACACCACCGGGTTTGAATCCGGCTATCCCGTTAACGACGACACCGAAGGATGGGGCCGGCTCAACCTCGTCAAGGCTGCCGGAGGTTTTGGCCGGTTGCTGACGAATACCACCGTTAATATGACCGCTAAAAATAACCCCTACGGCCAACACGACACCTGGCAAAACAATATTGGTGGCCAAGGTCGCCTTATCAAAACGGGGTCAGGTGCTTTAACGTTAGCGGGACACAACAGCTTCAACGGGCTAACCCTCAACAGCGGGCAGTTAATTGCCGCAAACTCAGCTGCCTTAGGTGACCAAAACGTGACGGTCGCCCGGGGTCACCTTCGTTTGGCCGCCCCCCGCGTCGTCGTCAAAGGCCACTACACCCAACGCCGGTCAGCTAGCCTTAGCTTAACAACTCGCCAACGTCTCACCATCCGCGGTCGTGCCGACCTGGGTGGCACCTTGAAAGTCACACTGACGCACCGACTCCCGCGCGCCGTGACACTGATACGGTTCAACCACCGAAACGGAAAATTTCGGCACGTCCAACTTGTCGGCAGTCACAGGCAATGGCGCCTCAAATATACCGCTACCAGTGTTCAACTAGTGCGGTAGGCTTCAATAATAAAAATAGTTCGCTGACCTTGTCGGGTTCAGCGAACTATTTTAGTTTAAACGTCAGCACTTTAGGCCATAAACGTGTCAGTTGTCACATCGTAGTGCACGACAACTTCTGGTGAATGGAACACCGTTTGATGGTTCAAATCAATGTATTGGCTTGGATAGGGTGCTGTTGAACGAATTGTTAACACGTGACCCGTTTGATCCGTAACCTCGCCGTTAACAACGTGATAACCGTCAGTCTCATCCTGATAAATATACGTTTGTTGGCCAAATCCGTTAAGGTAGGCCACGAGTTCTTCGCCCATGTCCCAATCATCTTCACCCGTGTACCCATCTGGGAAGAGACGGCTGAAAATGCCCCCGTCAGCGGCAAAAACCGACTGACCAAACCGGTTACGCGACAGATCAGGCCGGTTTAAATTTGGTCCCGCAATACTATATGTCGAGGCCGCTTCACCAGGTTGTAGTTGCCGGTCCGTTGCCGTCGCATTTGAATCATACATATACAACACACCAACGGTGGCTCGGTAAGCCGCCTCAACCAAGTGCGCATCTCCCAGTCTGTGACCTGTGATGAGTGCCGCCGCGGCCGTCACGCCACCCCAGAGTGAATGGATCATGTACGACAAGGCTTCCCACCAGCGATCTGGACTCTGGGCCCGAAAGTCATTACTAAATCCAATGTTTGCTTGCAACAAATGACCATAGACCTGCGCAGCTGGTTGCTCAGCCTGCGCCAAGGCGGCCGCGGCGGGTCCGAACCCAGCGTTATCATAAAAATGCTCCGTTACCGCCGCTGTTAATTTGTCAGCCCCTGCGGCTACAGAAGTAATCATGTTTTGCCATGACGTTGAAATCTCTTGATATTCTTTGGTCAGGTCAGCCGCCTTGAGGGCTGATAATAAATCATTGATGTACAAGAAAAACTGCCCCAACATCTGGGTTTCTTCCTTAGCTCGAACGTTATCGTGAAGCGCTGGGTTAACTCGTAAATCACAAATTTTGGCAGCCCATTTTAGGTAGGTCGCTGGTTTATTTAACTTTAGGTATTGTGCATCCGACTGTGACAATAGGAAGAACAGATGCCCAATGTATTCCAAATCCATCACCCGGTAAAAGTCACCGTACAACTTTGCGGGCCGGCTCAAGTCGCCATCAATGAACCATTTATTTTTTACGTAGTGAACGGCACTCAGTTCTACTTGCTGAATTTTTTCAGCGACCTGATCAATGTCTGGATCCAACAAGCAGGCTTGTAGCACAAACGTCATTTTCCCCAGTGATTCACCTTGGTTCGAAACCGGTTCAAAGGCGTACGGGTGCTGACCCGTAGCACCGCTGTATGAATGTTGCGACACGTAATCCACTCGGTCCTGCAAGAGCCGTCTGATCGAGGCCAGATAGTTGTAAACCAGCATGTCCTGAGTGCCATCGTCGAAGGTCACAATGACTTGGTGTTCGCCCTCGCCTTCGGGCTGATAAGTCACTGTCGTGTCAGTCAATAACGACTTAAGTTCCCGCTTCTTTAAACCGGCTGCCGTCATTGTCACATCACAAATGCTAGCCACTTTTTGGGCGCTTTCTGCGTCAAGGCTGAGCTGTTGGGCGGCATTTGACACCATGGGCGCAAAGTGAATCTCCGGGTGACCAAAAGTAGCCCCGGTTTGATAAAAGTCCGCCTGATCATTAAACAAGCAGGCGTTAAACGCCCACTGCCGCGTTTCGCCAGCTGCCAAATTCAGCACCGTTTGCGGATAGATCCAATCGTGCTTCGGGCCATTATCAGCCGGATACCCGCCGGCTAAAATTAACTGGTGAAACAACATGCCATCGAGGGATGGTGAGACATTCTCAAAGAAGCGATTGTTATATTCACAGTAGGTACCAACTGATAAGACCTCACCAGCCGTCTGGTACAGGCCCAAGTTTTGGTGCTCGTCATCACGCCTCATGACGGCTAACTTTGTATAGTTTTTTGAAATGCTCGGGAAAACGGCCGCCGATTCCTGAGCGTTACGTCTCACGTTCTTATCGCGGTACATCACATAGGCCAGACTAGTCCAAACACCAAGGTTCGTTAGTGTCACCGGACGCTGACTCGGATTTGACACACTAAACTGCCAGTTTAACACCTGGTTTGGGGCAGCCGTGTAGTGTGACTTGAAGACAAGGTCTTGAATGGTTGTCGTCACCGTTAATTGGTCAGCCGTTTGATCAATTTGCGTTGGAAAATCGATACTTTGATACGATTGACCATCAATTGCAACGGTGAATTCGCCAAAGAGTTTATCGTCGTCTTGATAGCCAACTTCGGCTAAATAAGCCGGATCAATCACCCAGTTCATTTGGGTTGCGTCATTCCCCCATTTAAGTTGGGTCAACGCGCCCCGATTGTTACAATTAATGGTAATGCCGTTTAATTCCATCGTCCGTGTCCTCACTTCGTTTTAGTTAATTACTCAACTATTATAAGCGCTTTCATTTCGCGATAATATCGAAACTCTCACTTAAAATTTACATATTCTCACACTTTTCGTTGCTTCAAGCTCCGATACTTTTTCGGCGAAGATCCAGTGTACTTCTTAAAGGCCGTCGAAAAGTAATAGATGTTTTGATATCCCACATCTTCGGCAATTTCAGAAATCGCTAAATCCGTGTTCAGCAGCCGTTTTTCAGCTTCTTCCATTCGATACTGACTTAGGTATTCAAACGGCGTCAACCCAATGGTCGCCTTCAGCGAACGGGTAATGTAGTTGGGATGGTAATGAAATTGATCGCTCAAAACGGTACTCGTTATCTTTTCGTTAAAGTGGTCTCGTAAAAAGCGTTGGACTTCTTTTGAGAGTGCGACGAGCTTACTTTCGCCCTCCGCTCGAATCTGAATCGACTGTAACACGTCAATAAAAAGCTGCTGAGATCGCCAAAAGCCAAAGTCTTCTTGCTCTTTGCTCTCCGCAAAAAGTTGCTTAACCAGCGATAAGGTTCCTTTATGATCGGGAATCTCGATATGCTTAGGCAGGTGAAGGGTGAGCGTCGGTGTAAAGTAGTGCAGCGTTGGCACTTCAATAGACGGCGCCATGGTCACCGGTGTGGCACTCTGCCGCCAATTGCCTGAAGTATAGAAATGAAGCCAATAATAGGAGGTCGTCTGATCCATTTTACGCCAGGAATAGTGATGGTGCTTAGGCTGCAACAAGAACAGTTCGCCCGCATTGACCGTGTATTTTGTGCCATCTTCTGCAATGTAAAGACGGCCCGCTGTCATAAAAATTAAAACAAAGTACTGTAAATCCGTTCGGTTAGGGTGCTCCTCACCGGGTTCAAACGTCACCTGATTGCCTTCAACAAAGGTTGGCAACGGTAAGCACGACATTGAAATGTATTTTTTACTCATACGGCTATCCCTCCGTCATTTTAGCTTCAGTATACTTGATTATTTGGCTTCATTACGCACACTTGTGTGTAATAATGTAAATTCACTGTGTTTGATTTAATTTTAAAAAGCCAGCAAATGGCTTAAATTAGCACATGAAAGCGCATTAGCTGTTATACCGGTGAGTCTAATTCTGCTTTTAGGAGAGAACAAATGTAACCGTTTTCTTGAACCACCATTTTAATCAATTACGGAGGATTTCAACGTGACAAATCGAGTCGGAAATGCTATTCAGCAAAACGTTAAAATTCCCTTTCACCGCATGCTAGCTTACGCTAGTACCGATGCGGCTGGGAACTTGCTTTACACAACGGTAACCACCTTTATTCTGTATTACTATACCGATGTTTTCGGGTTATCCGTAGCGGCAGCCGGAACCATTTTATTGGCTGCCCGTATTCTGGACGCTTTTGATGCACCCGTGTGGGGCTTCATTATTGACCACACCCACACTAGATGGGGACAAAGTCGCCCCTACTTTCTCTGGATGGCCTTCCCGTTTGCCATCTTGTTCGTCTTAATGTTCTGGTCGCCACAGCTCAGCACGACTGGGAAATTCTGGTGGGCAATGATCACTTATTTACTGTTTGGAATCTCATATACCGGAATGTCCACCCCGATCACCTCTATCCTACCCAACCTCTCAAACGACTCCGACGAACGAATCAAAATGAACAGTACCCGGATGATTGGTGGTAACATCGGCTACTTCGTGACGGCCACCTTCACCCTTGGCATCGCCGCCTTTCTCGGTAAAGACAACGCCCTATTGGGTTGGCGGAACACAGCTATTATTTTTGCTATTATCGGCTTTGCATTACTCCTATTTGCCTTTTTCGATACCAAGGAAATCAACACAAATCGGCAAAAGGCATTGCCAATCAAGGATTCTATCAAGGCAGCTAAAAGCAACTGGCCATGGTTCATCTTGGTCATCGTCTTTGTCTTTTACTGGCTGGGGAATGCTTCACGGACCTCGGTTGTCGTCTACTATGCCCAATACAACTTGGGCGTTAAGAACTTCGCCTCGGTCTTAAACGCGCTCGTGATGTTCCAGATGGTGGGGATGCTTCTTATTCCACTTCTCGTTAAGAAGTTCAAAAAGGCCCACGTTCTAATCATGGGGATGACTCTGGCCGCTATTGGGCAAGTTTTAATCGCCTTCGCTGGCCAATCATTGATCTTCCTAGCCATCGTTTGGAGTATTGCATCAATCGGAACTGGGATCGCTGTTTCGATGCCATTTGCCATGCTATCCGACACTGTTGACTATGGCGAATGGAAAAATGGCATCCGGGCCAGTGGTTTCTTAACGGCTATCGGTAGTTCGTTTGCCATCAAAATTGGCTCCGGCCTTGGTGGCTGGGCCCCATCCATGATTTTAAATCATGCCGGCTACAAAGCGGGCGTTACCCAAAGCGCTACCGCACTTTCAGCTATCAAATTCAGCATTAGCTACCTGCCTGCCCTCTTCTTCATTATCGGGGCTGCTATCATGATTTTCTACGTTAAGTACGAAAAACAGGAATCAACAATTAAGCAAGCATTGGCAGATCATGGGGAATAATCTATAACCTAAAAAGCGTCCAAACGATGAGTAACCGTTTGGACGCTTTTTAGGTTAATTTAAACTCTTAGGCTTTCGAATAGTGTCAATAATCGTACCATCACGATATTCAACCAACGCGACTACCTGATCATCAAACTCAACGGGTGCCGGCTTTCCAGTATATTGATAAGCCAGATCACGAAGCTCTTCTATCGACTTTAACGCAATATTCGTCTGACGGAAGGCCTTGAGTAGGTCTTGGCGTTTCGGATTAACCGCGACCCCATAATCTGTCACAACAACGTCAATACTTTCACCCGGCGTCGTCACTGAGGTGACTTGATCTCGCACCGTTGGCATCCGACTGCGGATCAAAGGGGCAACAATAATTGAGACATCCGCCCCCGCCGCAGTATCTGGATGGCCACCGGGAGCGCCCCGCAATACCCCATTTGAGCCTTGAACGACGTTAACGTTAAAGTCTGTATCGATTTCTAGCGCGCCAAGAATCACAAAGTTCAACTGGTTAACAAATGCGCCTTTATTAAATGGATTAGCGTATTGTGAAGCTGAGATTTCGAAATGCCGCCCCTCATTAGCTGATGCAACTGCGGCTAGATCAAATGACTGATCATCAAGAACTGTCTTAATGTATCCTTCGTTGAATAGGTTGACGATTGGCTCAGTAACACCTCCCATTGCCCAACCACAAGTAATATGGTCTTGTTCCATGTACTGCTTCAGAAAGGTGGTTGTTGCTAATGAGGGACCGCCAGCCCCCGTCTGAAAACTAAACCCATCTTTGAAATACCCCGAATAATACATGCATTTGGCCACTTCTTTAGCCATGTCCAGTTCGCGTGTATCCGTGGTTAGACGCAGTGCACCGGTGGCAATTTTAGTCGGATCACCGATTGAGTCCACCTTGACAACGTAATCAACGTCGACCCCCTTAATACTTGCCGGAAAGTTCGGGACATCCACAATCGTATCAGTGATGACCACTACTTTATTTGCGTACTTAGCATCCCCATCGGCATACGCTAGAACCCCGGTATCAGATTGCCCCCCCTTACCACTGGCATTGCCAAAGGCGTCGCTTGTTGAGGCTCCAATAAATGCAACATCAATCTTAACCGTACCATCTTCAATCGCGCGAGCTCGACCACCGTGGGAACGGATAACGGCCGGATTTTTCAATTTCCCTTCTGAGACCACTTCACCAATCTCATCACGGATACCACTAGTGGAAATTCCCGTTACAGTACCGTCTTCAATACATGGTACAAGATAACTATGAGCTTTACCTAAACTCGACGCACAGACCGTCAAATCTTTAATTCCGAGCTGATGGATTTCCTTCATCACCATATTGACCACGTAATCGCCATCTCGTAAATGGTGGTGAAACGAAATAGTCATGCCATCCTTAAGACCAGACGCGATAATCGCCCCTCTAATCGAAGCTATCATCTTGTCACCAGTCGGTTTCACATATGCTGATACTTTTGGCGCGGCTTTAGGGTAGGTATAACCGTCACGGTAATAGATTCCTTGAAACGGCTCCACACCATTCTTTAAATACTCATCTGGAATATCACGACCAACGCTATTAATCATACTAGTTCCCCCTCGTAAATTCCGGCAGCCTTTGCAAGCTTCAACGTTCGTTCTGCACCTTCTACCCAGGCAATATCAACCATTTTACCGTCAACCGTCAAAACTCCAACACCATTGTCCTTGCTATCCTGAACGGCTTCCATAACGTGTTCAGCATGTTGAATTTCCTGTTCACTCGGATTAAAGATCTCATGAGTGATTCCAATCTGCTTGGGATTAATACATGACTTGCCATCAAATCCCATGTTCTTGATCAACCGGAGCTCTTCTTTAAATCCTTCCTCGTTATCAGTATCCGTATAGACCGTATCAAACGCCATAACACCGGCCGCACGGGCAGCAATCAACATCTGAGAACGAGCACCAAACAGCTCTGTCCCAGCAACAGTCCGCTTGGCATGCATGGTTCGTGTATAATCACCAGCGCTCAGCGCAATCCCCATCATCCGGTCGTCTGCTGTCGCAATTTCATATGCATTCATAATGCCCAGTGGGGACTCTAGCGCCGCCATTAACATTGTTTGACCAACCGTTCGCCCAAATTCTTTTTCGGCAGCTTCAATTTTTTGCGCCGCTGCCTTTACTTCAGCTGCAGTTTCTGTTTTGGGTAATCGGATTCCTTCTGCGCCACCCGCCACAGCAGCTCTGATATCCTCGTTGATTAGATCCGAATCCAATGCGTTGACTCGAACCCAGCGTTCAACACCTTGGTAATCTAACTGCTTCAGCGTCTGATATAATTGGATTCTAGCTGAGTCTTTTTCATTTTCTGCAACGGCATCTTCCAAGTCAAAAATGACACAGTCTGGGTGATAAACAAAGGCATCCTTCACCAAGGCCGCACGTTGCGTATTTAAGAAAATCATGGAACGCCTAATTCGCTGTTTGACTGCCATCTAAAGCACCTCCCACGGTAGATCCGATTTCTTACCAATGGCGCGATATACTGCTGTTTGAAGTCTGGCTTTAATCGTGCAGTCTAGCGCTCCTTTATCAATAATCTTAACCTCTCCGCCCTCAACATCCAGGTCCTTCAACGTTTCCTTAACAAGGGCGATGATGTGTTGGCCATACTGGTCATAAACACTACTATCCAAATCAATTTTTAGGTCACTTTGACTTGGTGAAATCATGACTTGTGCATCACTTGATTCCACTGTCCCAGCAACAGCTTGGGTCGTTATTTTCATCTTGTTACCCCCTACATAAATTTAATGACACCTAAATGGTAACTTGCGAACAAGCCGTCGTAAAAGGTAAAAAAAGCATTTTGAATATGCTCTAAAGGAATGGCAATGTTTTTTATCATCACTTATTAGAATCGCGGGGTTATACTAAGAGTATTAGCTGTCACGTCACTTTAATCAGGAAGGATTGCCATGGACGATAAGGACATTGAAATGTTGCTTGCTATTCAGCGCACCCAAAGCATTACTCACGCCGCCGAATTACTCTTTATCAATCAATCATCACTATCAAAACGACTGCAACAACTTGAACGGCAATTAAGCACTAAGTTAGTCATACGAACCAATCAGGGCATTCACTTTACGTCAGCTGGCCGATCCGCTTTAAAAACGGCCAAGCAAATTAAGCGGTTGAATAATGAATTAAAAGAAAGCCTATCTGTCGATGATTCCGAGTTTAGCGGTACCTTAAATCTCGGGTGCTCCATTGACTATGCCCAGTACGAATTGCCAGACTTATTGGTTGCTTTTCAAACTAAATATCCACAAATTCAGCTCAATATCACGATTGATTACAGCCGGTCAATCCTTCAAAAACTATTAACCGACGATTCCGTGAACGTGGGGATTATTCGTGGTGAGTTCAAAGGGCCCTTAAAGAAAGTCCCAATCGTAACAGAAGGAATTAATCTCATCTGTCAAACACCTGAAGACAGTCAGCGCTTATCAGATTTACCCTATATCCAGCGTAAAAGCGATGATCATTTCCAAGCTGAAATGACCGACTGGCTAATTCAACAACAGCTATCCATTTTGAATCACCAAACTATTTTGGTTAATAATCTCACCTCATGCGTTGAGTTTGTCCGTCGCGGGCTAGGTTGGGCAATTGTCCCCGAAATTGCGTTAAATCACTTTTCTGGCTATCGGGAACCACTAACCCTTCACAACCAGCCCTTCACCCGAACAACCTACCTGATGGCGCAGGCTAAGACCATGAAACAACCCGTCGTTAACGCTTTTTACGAGATATTAAAACAGCGGTACCTAAATATGTAATTGAGTGATTTTATGATTATCCAATGATGCTTTGAGCTCAATCTACTTAAAGACATAACAAAAAGCCGCCGATCTCTCAGCGACTTCTCTTACCAAACTTGACTCAATTTGGCTATGCGTCCTCAAGGACTTTTCATACCTTTACAAACTTTTTTTAAAAGAATTCTGGCTTTCTGCCGTTTATCGAATGCTGTAAATTGATATTAAATGCCATAAAGTACTGTAAACAAATTTGAGTATTGGATAAGACAAGTACAAGGAGTAGCCATTGAGGTTACTACTTTTTTGCGCAATTTTTAAAAAAATTCACAAGTTTATACCACCAAATGCCCAGTAATTCGGCTCGTTGAAACCTAATCTGTAATCCAACAAAGTCCTTCACCATTAAAACAATATCCGGTTCAAAAAGACTTGCATTTGCTGTATCCAGCCTTTTTATGTAATCCCGATGAAGGACACTGTTATCTGCAATTTGAGTTATCTTAAAGCCCCCCCAATACCGGTCTAATAACCTCCAAACCACCGAGTATGCCAAAATAGCCGAAACGTACCACATTGTGGCAAATACAATAATTCCGGCAAGGCTAAAACTAAGTTGCAACCAATCAAGTGTAAAAATCGAAATAACCAGTTCAATAATTCCAATCATAAATAGCAGTTTAAAAGTTGCCATATACTCAATGATAAAACGATAGCGATCTTGATTTACACTCAGTTGCCTTTGCATGTCACTCATTGGATCTGATTTTGAAAAAATAGTGACTATGCTGTCATTAACTATAGACTGGAAGTCAATCCTACTATCTAATCCCCCATTCTTTCGACTGGAATACAGGGTGTATATGTTTAAAAATCGCTTTGTAATTAATAGGTTAAAATATTTTGATGAAAAAGCTATCTGTGGGTCAATCAATTGGCTTGCTGCTCTGCTCAGATGTTCAAAAAGGAAAGCTAAAATTGTTAATGAGACAAACATTAAACTAATTACATCAGCCTGAATATCCCCATCTTTGAACATTTGTGTAACAAGATATGAGAATAAGTTTAAAAATCTACTGTCTAAACTTGGGACAAATAATATAACCAAATTCCAGAAAAACACGAAAATATTGACTAACTTGTGAAAAACCACGGATGTCTGCTCGTAAAGATTATCCAAATTCAACAATAATATCCCACCAATTCATGCCTACTTTAAATAAGAATACCAAAAAAGGCAGCAAAAAAGCTAGGGACTAACCTAAATCAACCATACTTATGTGTACAGTGCAACGAGTGAAAAGGTAAATGTCTCACCCCTCAGCTTAACAAGTATAATTCAAAATAGTCTGCTTGACAGTCCTCTTGATGATATACGCATCAGCTAATTTTTGCCAAGTAACTGCTAATTGTACTATAATCAGTTTTTTTAATACTCAGCTTTCCCCATGCCGTTTTCTGATACTTATCCACAAGTTAAGTGTATTTCTGACTGAACGTATTTTGTCCCATTTTTCTCCATAATCTAAAGGAAGTTTCAGCAACGGAAAAATATCCTCTTTGGAAATCTTTTCGTACTCTTTTGCGACTTTACTGCCTGTTTTAATCTTCCTGGGAATGTAGTTGAATGGGCGAACACCGTCAAAAAACATTTTTATTATTTGACCTGTTTCGGTTTGTCCATAAATAGTAATTTTCCTAATTTGCTTGACCGTTTGGACTTTTTTGATTGAGTTATCAAAATAGGCATTCCATAAATATGAGACAAATAAAATGGCTACCTGCTCACTGGACTCTCCCATTTCTGGTATTGCAAATTTATCTGAGTTTCTTTGTATCATTCGTCCTTGATATGTTCCATCTTGTTCAATTGCCTCAAAGGGCGAATAATCAATGATCACAATTGCGTCATAAAACCTATTTAGAGAAATGTTAGCAAAGCTAATACCAGCAATTTCTTTTTGTGAATCTCTCCAAATCCTTGTAAAACTCCGATAACGATTGATTCTATCTCTATCAGACTCACCTGGATACATTTGAATTATTTTTGGGCTAATCTCGTGCAAAGTAATAGTGCCTACAACAATTCGGACTTTGGGAAATTTAGATTGATTGTATTGAACCCTTTGCTCTCGAACCTCTTTAGTGACTTGAAAATAGACCCCAAACACACTTAGTATTGCCCCCAGATACCCTCCCCAAAAACCAAGCCAACCATCGTTAGAACCACCGAGTGTAACATTAAACTTTCCACTCATTAGATTCTGGATAATAAAAGGGACGGAAACAATCACAATCACAACTACTGGGATATATATATAATGCCAATTTCTTTTCATAAAAAAATATCCCCCAAGTATCGAAATAATTTAACTCAAGCATAACAAAACCCTAGTATTTCTACTAGGATTCATTAAAATACTTATTGTTTTAGTGTTTCTCGATACTTCGTTAGCCGATCGACAATTGCGATACGCCATTCATGGGAATTCTTAAACTTCATGTCGTATTTGTCAGCAAACATTTGGTCTCTAATGGGCGTATATTGGGAATTGATAATGTACTTTTGAGGAAGTAATTCCAATTCAACTGGCCTTAAGTAGCTCAGCAGGGACAGCATTTTGTTTTCTCATACTATTGTTGTCACCAAAGGATCTAACTGATGATTCTCCACTGACCACCAGTCCAGTTTGATCAATTGAACAATAAAACTGCATACTCAATCTGTGGCCTTATTTTCAAACGAAAAACTGTCTGAGCTAGCTCCAATAACTGAATTGAGTTTTTGGTACCACCATCCGAGGTAATTTCCATAGTTTTGTCAAAATTGAATCCTCAGCTAACAATTTGTTCACTCTACGCTATCCCAACAAACTCCGCCAGCTTAAACGTTTCATTTTGACCATATGGTCATCGCTCTGCCTCTTTTTCCCTACTAGATTGATTTTTTCCCGCCATCATCCGTCTGTAACGAATTTGATTCGGTAAATTTTGGAAAGAACAGCCCTTACGGGTAAATAAACATTTTAACGGATAAATCCAGGATTAGAGTGCGTTGTAGTTGATTTATTTAAAGTTTCTGTTTTTTTCCATTCCATCATACTTATTCTGCAATGGTTGGTTGATCTGCAAAGTTAACGGCATTAAGTTTATCAATATCACTACCCAGTGTAAGCGCGTTAAAAGACCTGTTTTTGTCTAATTTTATCAGCCTACATGGACGCATTCATACCCCTTCCGTTTTGAAAGGCCAAAAAAATGTCCCTAGTCCTCACTACCCCAATTTTGACACCGGCATTTTCCGACAATTTAGTAACGTGAAATCGTACGCAACTCTTCGAGAAACCAGCATCCGCAACTGATTGAAAGATATTACCTTGTTCAAGGTAATTATCGGTAAATTTTCGCTGTTTCATTGTCAATTTCATCTCATGTCTCCACACCTCCCTGATATAATGATAGGAAAAAAGGGGGTTACTATTTTGCATTTTATTCTTACTCACACGAAAACTTGCTTGCTTCTTATTTTTCTCGCATCTTTAACTATTGACGTCGCTTTCGGAGGCCTACTTCTTTATTCAATGTTCCAAAATCCTGAATTTTTAGGTAGCATCGGTACTTGGGTTATTGGCATTATTGGTGCTTTGTCTAGTTTATTCTATTTTTTAGTAGATCGTAGAAGAGATATCAAAGTTCTTTTTACTCTTACAGTTAGATCCAACACCATTTATTATAAGGCACAAGCATATAACGATAGTAAAATGGATAACTCTGTTATGCCTAGTTGTATTTTTGTCTCTGAAAAAGAACCAACGCTCGCTCTTATACGACAGTGCTATAAAGATGAAGAATTAATGCATAGCAAAGGAATTGGATGTTTCTCTTTTTCAGATTTGGATGGACCAAATACTCTGGAGTATCTACATCTTAAATCACATGGTGTCTCAAAAGAAATACTGATTGATTATGAAAATTTTGCAGTTAAAATCGGACAAACTTTCAATCATGAACTTAACAATTTCAATACCATTCGGCAATGTTACTTATCTGTTGTTTTTTCTGATATATCTGATGAACCATATATATTTCGTTTTCTTCCTAGTAATGATTTTATTCAGAAAATTAACGAAAGCATGCAGCATAACCCTACTTTACAAGCCAAGCCAAAAACTATAACGGTTCAAATTCCAGCATATCTAATTGATTTGACAGAGAAAGAAGACTCAAGCCTATCGACTACTATTACCAAAAGCCTAAAAAATTATTTTAAAATTTGAAGCATTAATATTTCTCGTATAACAAAGGTCTTAGCAATTGTGAAGCCTGCCTCCAGAGTGTTTAGTATGGATCTGTACTTGCAGACTTTCTCAACAACTGATGGCCGCCGTTCTTTGAACTGTTTGGAACCCATATTACATAGCATCGCCATATCTACCTTTGACAACCGAGTATGGTGTTTTACGTTAATACTGACGGTGAAACATTTCAAGTTCCGTTTTATCCAAGTAAGATAACCGGTAAAAATGCTGCGTCACTTGAGCTAACCCATAATCTTCTAACGTACTGAACTCAGTTTCAGCTAATACCAGATCCGTATCATGAAATATGTTGTTTGCCGTGGTTCCCAACCTCCCCCATTCTGTGTAGAGCGCACCATCCCATTTGAGTTTACCGGCTTCAAACTTCTCCCAAAATGCTTTATCTCTAACCACACCTTCTAATAATTCCAGTATATCGCTCGCTACATTATCAAAGTGCCCCATTGCGTCACCTCAAACAAACTTAACATGTTAGCCGCACCTTCACTAACATCACGAACTGGTTTCTAAGTGAAGCAGGCGCATCTCCTAAAAAAATTGAACTTCAACTTAGGGATTCAAACATAAACATCATCACTCATCGCTACAGCCATTTAAATCCAGAACACAAAAAGAAAATGGCCAAAAAGCGAACTCGTTTCGCCGAATTTTAGAGTAACTGCCATAAGAATGCTGTACGCAAAACAAAAAACGCTGCCGCAGCAACGTTTCAACAATCCTATATGCGCCCCCCGAGAGTCGAACTCGGATCATGAGGACCGAAATCTCATGTGCTATCCATTACACTAAGGGCGCTCTACCCTTTTATTTTAGGGCGTTTTGCCCGCTGATGCAACCAATGTGCGGGTTAATTTTGGGAAACTATCGGCCCTCGGCCGCTTTTCCCGCCTCGTCTTGCAGATAAAAGAACAGCGCATCCGCATTCAGCTTGAAGTCTGCCACAAAATCAGTGGTCATCGGCTTCACCACAGCGCCGTCTGCGCCCATGATATCAACGACTTTTAAGTTGTCACCATCCCACTTAGCAGAATCGTAGTGGCCCTCTTCGGCGGTATCGAGGTAGGCCTGGAAGGAATCTAAAACCGTTTCCTTAATGATGCTTTCAACCGTGACGTCTTCACCGTTTTCTTGCCGTTTTGAGACCACCACTTCGACCTCATTCATATTAACTGGTACATCAATTTCCATAACGCGACCCCTTTCGAAATGATTCATTCGTTTATTTTAGCATGCCCATAGATGATAAATCGCAATTCAACCTTAAAATATGTTGAAAATTAGGTTAGAATTAGGGTATTGTGAATTCAAAACTTAACGTCTTATGTTAAAGGAGGAGCTTATGACGCTCAACTATCGTAGCACGCGTGATCCACAAGCCGCAACTCTCACCGCTTCTCAAGCCATCTTGCAAGGACTCAGTCCTGACGGTGGGCTGTACGTCCCAACGGAAGCGCCCGTTCTCGACTTACCATTAGCCGACTTACCCGCCATGAGCTACCAAGAAGTAGCCTTTCGAGTATTAAAGGCCTTTTTAACCGACTTTACTGACGAAGAACTCCGCGACTGTATCGCCGCGGCTTATAATGGCACTTTTGACGATGCGGCCATCGCCCCTGTTAGCCACCACGGTAACGATTATTATCTCGAACTCTTTCACGGTCCAACCATTGCTTTCAAGGATTTGGCCCTTCAAATGTTGCCTCACTTGATGACCGTGGCCGCCAAAAAGAATCATTTTAGCAAAGAAACCGTCATTTTGACCGCCACCTCTGGCGATACTGGAAAGGCCGCCATGGCCGGCTTTGAAGATGTTGCCGGTACCAAAATTATCGTTTTTTATCCGAACAATGGCGTTAGCCCCATCCAGGAGCGGCAAATGATTACGCAAACTGGCGATAACACTTACGTGGTTGCCATCAACGGCAACTTTGATGAGGCTCAGACCAACGTTAAAGAAATTTTCAACGACAAGGCCTTTGCCGCCCAGCTTGCGGAAAACGGCTTCCAATTTAGTTCGGCCAACTCCATCAACATCGGCCGACTAGTTCCCCAAGTGGCGTACTACTTCAGCGCGTACGGTCAGTTAGTGGCGACCGGTCAGCTCCAGCTTGGTGACACTGTGAATTTCAGCGTTCCAACCGGTAACTTCGGGGACATTCTTGCTGGCTTTTACGCCAAGCAACTGGGCCTGCCCATTCACAAACTGATTTGTGCCTCAAATGACAACAATGTCTTAACCGACTTCTTTAACACCGGCGTTTACAACCGCAAGCGGCCGTTTAAGACCACGACGTCCCCGTCCATGGACATTCTCGTATCAAGCAACCTCGAACGCCTCTTATTCCACGCGCTAGGTGACTCAGCCAGCCAGACGGCGGAGAAAATGCACGCATTAGAAACGGCTGGCCAATACAGCGTTTCACCAGAAATATTAACCGGTCTCCAAACTGATTTCTGGGCGGGTTATGCAACAGCGGCGGCCGATAAACAAGCCATCAGCGACGTCTACCATCAGACAAACTTTGCCATCGATCCCCACACCGCAGTTGCCAAGGCGGCAGCTGATCAATATCGGACGGCTGAATCGGATAATCGGCCCATGGTCATTGTCTCAACGGCTAGCCCGTACAAGTTCCCCAACGCGGTATTAGCCGCCATCGAAGACACGCCTGTGACCGCCGACGGATTAGCAGCGGTCACTCAGCTCCATGACCTGGTTGGCGTTCCACTACCGCCCGCCATCAAGCGCCTTTTTGACGCAGAGGTGCGCCACCACCAGACCGTCCCACCAGATGACATGCAACATGCAATTCGTGAAATTTTACACATTATTTAAGTTATATTTCTGGCAAATCAGCCTCTAAAGACATATACTTTAATTGTCAAACAATTTTAACTTAGAGGTGACGGGTAATGGCTTCAGGTTCCAATGATTACTTAACGCTTTCTACCTACACCGCCATTTTGCATCGTCAATTACAACGGGACATGAATCAGTTGCTGATCAAAGATAAGCTACCCGTCAACATCACCGAGATGTATCTCATGGTGTTGATTTTAGAAAGTCAGCCAATCAGCCAGCGCCGCGCCGCTACTACCCTCGCCGTTGATGAAGGCTTAATGACGCGGATGGTGAAGCATTTAAAAGAAATAAAACTGATTAACAAAATTAGTTCTTACAAGGATAAGCGCGTGAAAGAATTAACGCTAACAAAGGACGGCGAAAAATTACTTGAGTCGGCCTTAAGCAAGTTCGACCGGTGGTGGGAAGATTTTACACCAGATTTAGCAGGTCACGACATTAACGATTTGGGTCGTGAGCTCTTTGAAATTTCTAAAATCGTCTTAGCGCAACGGCACAACATGCCGCTGAATAACTCCCGCGTTGAAGAGTCTTAACAGCGTCACGCCACTCATCGTAATCGATGGGTGGTTTTTTTGCGTTCTCACTTGCATTTCACCCCCAAAAGTTCGACCATGTAGGTGATGATTTAATCTAACGGGTGGCTTGGCGGTACCAGATTTTCACCGGCCACCAAAAGGAGCGTGATTCACATGACAGAATCAATCTCAGTTGCGACGGCTCGGGAAGCCGACGCCCGGACAATTAACGAAATCGGGATTCCATCACTGGTCTTGATGGAGCGAGCCGCCCTGGGTTCCACGGCCCGGTTACTCAATGGTGACTTTGACTTAACGAAGGTCCTCATCGTTGCCGGGACTGGCAACAACGGTGGTGACGGACTGGTCGTTGCCCGGTTACTTCACGTTCGCGGCATTGACGTGACCGTCATGATGACGGGCGACCCAAAGAAAGCCTCGCCAGAAACTGCGCAACAACTTAAAATTTTAGCTTACTACGGCATCACCATGCAGCCGACCACCACTGACATAGCCGACTATACCACCATCGTTGACGCTATCTTCGGTGTGGGTTTAGACCGGCCTGTCGCGGGTCGATATGCGGATTGGATTAACGCCATTAACGCATCGGCAGCCAAAGTACTCGCTATCGACGTCCCATCAGGCTTAAACGCCGATACCGGCCAACCACAAGGCGCCACTGTAAAAGCCGCAGTGACGTCCACAATGGCCTACCCTAAAATCGGGTTCAATCAGTCAACCGCCCAGCCTTACACGGGGAAGGTTGTTGTTGAAGATATCGGTGTCTATCTTGCTAACAACTCGTGACCATCAAAAAAAGGAAATCTAGTTGGATTTCCTTTTTTGGTTGCTGTAACTTATTTGCCCGCAATACGGTAAATCGCCTCAGCGTATATCTGCATCGCTTTGGCCATCGCATCAATCGGCCACTGCTCGTTTACTTGATGCATGTAATCTGGTGTATCTGGCAGCATGGCCCCAAAGGCCACACAGTTGTGCATCGTTCGAGCAAAGGTCGCGCCGCCTGAAACCTGCGGCGCTGTGTCATCACCCGTCAGATCCTGATAGACACTCATTAGCGTCTGAACGAGGTCGCTGTCCATAGGCACGTAAGACGGCGCCAAATAATCGAAGTGTTCGTACTTCAGGTCGTAGTCGGCCACCCGGTCACTTAACTTTTGAATCAACGCATCATGATCGACCGTCACCGGAATCCGCATATCAATCTGCATCCGCGTTTCCTTTTCGTTAATCACCAAGCTTGAGATGTTAAACGTCAGATGACCGGACGCATCGTCTTCCACGTCGCCCAGTACGTTCGTCCCCGTAGCGTCTTCCTTGAATAGCTTCCCGATAAAGTCCAACGGCTTGGTAGGCACTAATTGATCCAGGGCCATCGCCAACCGCAAAACGGCGTTGGTTCCCTCTGGCGCCAGCATCGCATGAACGGCTTTCCCGGTCACAACAATGCCACCGTTATCAAAGTCTCCTTCGTAGTCAAACCCAAGGGCATCCAAGGCATCGACAACTTCGTCAACTAACGGACCGCTATACGGCGCTTTCGCGGGAACCGCGTTGAACGGGTTTTCCAAATCCAATGATAATTTGTCCGTTCCGGGCCCTACCAAGTAGGCCTGTTGCAGCCCTTTTTCAGCATAGGTCACTGGGAACTCTGCATCTGGCGCAATTCCGTGGGTGATGGGGTCTTCCTTTTCATTATAGACCGCAATGCCACGCCACAGATTTTCCTCATCCGTCCCGAAGATAAAGCGGATGCGTTCTTTAAACGTTACGCCGGCATCCATCAACGCTTTAACGGCATACAGTGCAGCGATGGAGGGCCCTTTATCATCTTGAGTGCCCCGCCCGTGAATGACACCATCTTCAATGGTTGCCTTGTACGGGTCTGTTGCCCAGTCATTGGGGTCGCCGGCCGGAACCACGTCAACGTGACCAATAATCCCGAAAATATCATCACCAGAACCGACTTCGGCATACCCATAGTTGCCATCGGGATCCGTGTAAGTTTTGAATCCCAAGTTGTCGCAAATCGTCATCATTTCGTCTAACGCATCCCGCACGCCTTGACCAAATGGGGCACCCGGCGCTGCCTCTGCCAAATACGAGGGATGACTCACCATTTTCGCTAGCGCAGTTAATGCGTCTTGTTGATGTTGCTCTGTAATAAAGTCTTTCATGGTTTGTGCTCCTTTTTGTGTGTTCTCAAGGCAAACCGCCTTGTTCCGCACTTCTTTTTAACGTGTTCCCCAAGGCAAACCGCCTTGCTCCGCACTTCTTCTTTAACGTGCTCCTCAAGACTGATTGCTACTAGCTAACCGAAAAACTCATAAAATCCAAACTCAGGATTTTTGAGTTCCCCGCTTAGCCTCCGCAATCAACCCGTCTTGTTCCGCACTTCTTAGAATAATGCCAACACTCCCAAGAACACCGCCGTTACGATGAACAGGTAGATCATAAGCTTTGCAATCCACTTCCACCAAACGCTGATGTTCACGTGGGCGATGGCTAAAGCCCCCATTACGACACCAGAAGTTGGGGTAATCAGGTTCACCCAACCAGAGGCTGCTTGGTAAGCCGTAATAACGACTGAACCGTCAACACCGGCAAACTTGCCCATTGGGCCAATAATTCCCATGGTAGCTGAAGCAAGCCCGGACGTCGATGGAATCAAGAATGACATTGGAATATAGAAAATGTAGGTAATGACGATGAAGACACTTTCGGAGAGGCCCTTCAGTCCCATTTCACCCCAGTGGAGCACCGTGTCTGTGATCAACCCATCGTTCATAATCACTTGAATTCCACGAGCCACGGCCACGATAATCGCAACACTCATGAATTCTGACATTCCTTTAATGAAGGCGTCAATATAGTCATTTTCCTTCATGTGGTACACAAACATAATCACAATCGACATGAATAAGAATAACATCGTGATTTCGCCGAAGTACCAGTCACCCATTGGTACCATGTCGCTACCCAGCAGGTTACCGAGGACAGGGATGCTTGTCAGCCACTTCGTTGTGCTTTCAAAGAAGGTCCATTTACTACTAATCGACTGCCACGGCACGAGACCCATGATCATCATGAGGAACGTTAGGCCAAATAGCCAAATAACCGCTTTTTGGCGGCCCGTCATCTTAACGTCGGCCGCCCCTGCAGGTACTGAGAAACGTTGCAGGTCTTCAGTTCGTTGGCTATACACCAGTGAACGACTTGGGTCTTTTTCAATCTTTGAAGCATACCGGTACACGTACCAGATACTAATCGCTAGCGTCAAAACCCACAGAATCAATCGTGGGAACAGGCCGACCCCCATTGAGAGGTTCAGTGTCTGAGACGCCACCCCAGTCGCAAACGGATTAACTGTTGATGCTAGACACCCAACTTGGGACCCAACCAATACAATGGCTACCGCAACCAGAGAATCAAATCCAACACCGATCATAACAGGAATTAACAATGGATAAAACGCGATCGTTTCTTCGGCCATTCCGTAAGTGGTGCCCCCCAAAGCGAAGAGGGTCATCAATACCGGAATCAAGGCTTTTTCCTTCCCCTTAAACCGTTTCACAACGGCACCAATGCCATCGTCCAAGGCTCGGGTTCGGTTAACAACGCCCAAGAAACCACCGATCACCAGGATAAATAGCGAGATAGAAATGGCGCCTTCCGTTGCGTCATTTCCAACCATCCCGTATACCGGGGCCATCATAACATCCCAGATTCCTTGTGGGTTAGCCGTTACAGACTTATAAGTGTGAGCGATAATGTTGCCCGCCTTATCCGTCGCGTATTGGCCAGCTGGGATAACCCAAGTTAAAATAGCCACTAACACAATGATGAAAAATAAGATCGTAAACGCTGAAGGCATTTTAAAACGCCGTTTCGAAGTTGCTTTTGTCTTTGGTGCTTCCATAGTTCTCATCTCCTTGTCTTCCTGAACTATCTTTATTTTAGCGCTCACAAGTTAACAAATTGTGAAGATTTTGAGACTTTTTTATGCAATCTTTCATCTACGTCTTATATCCCCCATTGATTTTAAATTCAAAAGCCTTGTCTTTTCCTTTTTAGCCCGCTTTTCGTTATACTTGTTGAGGATCCACTCAACTAATAACCATGACGCGTTAACCTGATAGGAGGCAACCGGAATGCCAGAAAAAGACCCAGACTTCATGAACGTATTAGCCGTTGACCCAAATATCATCGTTGACCTAAAGTACGCCACAACCGATAATTTCACGCATCAGATGATCTATGATTTCACCACCGCAGTCGCACGAACTGGGACTGTAAAGAAACTGGGAATCGCCAGTCGATTACTCTACGACCAAGGCTACCGGCTCAAAATCTGGGATGCTTTCCGGCCCGTAACAGCTCAGGCCAAGCTATTCAGCGTTGTCTCAGACCCGATGTGGGTGGCCGAGCCCAACCCGAATTACTCCCACCAAAAGGGTGTAACCTTCGATCTCACCCTGACCGACTTAGATGGCCATGAGGTGGAGATGCAATCGGCTTTTGACGATTTCACCGGTAAGGCAAAACGGTCAGCGCCACGAACCGCAATTCAAGAAGCTAATTATCAACGCTTGGATCAGGCAATGACACAGGCTGGCTTCATGGGTTACGAAAACGAATGGTGGGACTACCGGGACACTGACATGGACACCTATGGTCCAAAGCAAACTGATCCAAATCTATATCAATTGTAAAGAAGGCAAAGCATGGACATCACAATTATTGGCGCTGGTCCCCGGGGGCTTATGACCCTCGGCCGGCTCATCGCCTGGCAAACCCAACAAACAAACGAACCGCTCGCCGTCACCGTTGTTGACGCTTATCCCATCGGCGGCCACGTCTGGCGAACCGATCAACCAAACGAATTAATCATGAACACCCCCGCCCAACAGATTACCCTATACGCGGACGATTCCGTCAAAATGGCCGGTGAAAATACCGTGACCGGACCCAATCTATCCGAGTGGAGCGACCGGGCCGAGACAGCGGCTTATATCCGGCAGCAACACTATCCCCAAGAAGCCTTTTTCTTGGCGCAAACGGCCGCTCTTCAACCGAACGACTACGCCCCGCGGAACTTGTATGGCGTCTACATGCAGTGGGTGTTTGATGATATGATGCACCAACTACCAGCCAACATGACCGTATCCTTTATCCAAGCAACGGTCGACAACGTGACCCCCAAGAATCCAGGCTACACCGTGACTACCAGCGAGCAGAGTTGGACAGCTGACCAAGTGGCTCTAACTATCGGTCACTATGTGATGCGGCCCACGGAAGAAGAACAAAAATTCAGCGCAACTGCGGCCGCTAACGGGGGATTTTACCTACCGCCAATCCTGCCTGGCGACACTGATTTAAGCGCAGTAGCTGCTTACCAACCCGTCTTAATGCGCGGCGTGGGACTCAGCTTTTATGATTACGTTTCAATGTTAACTGAAGGCCGTGGCGGCGTCTTTAACCGTCAAGCTGATGGTCACTTAACTTACGAACCATCTGGTCAAGAACCACACATCATTGCGGGATCTCGGCGCGGCTTTCCCTACTATCCTAAAGGTTATAACCAAAAAGCATACGGCGAACAAATTAGTCCCGTCTTCTTAACGCCTGAACGAATGACCAAAATGGCTGAAGAATCTGGGCTTAGTGGTGCCGATTTTTATGCGTTGCTCAAACGTGACGCTGAGTTAACTTACTATTCTCGATTAATTGAGATTAAGTATCCCGACCTCAGCGTCGCCGACTTTGCTAGCCAGTTCTCGACGGCAGCCGACCCAGATGCCGTCATCGAAGCCCAGGGCTTCGATCCAGCTGACCGATTAGACTGGAAAACGCTCGTGTCACCGCTGGAAGATCTCAACCTTGATAATCTGCAAACCGCTATTCAAACTCGGGTCACCGCCATGGTTGAAGATGCAAAACTCGGAACGAAGACGGGGCCGTTAACCAGTGCGCTTGAAGTCTTTCGAGATCTGCGAGACCAAGTCCGGTTTGCTGTTGAGCACAACCTGTTCAAACAAGATGATTATCTGAACTTCTTACTCCGTTGGTACACGCCAATGCAAGACTTCATCTCCGTGGGACCGCCCCTCATTCGGCTTGAGCAGTTACTCGCCTTGATGGCGGCCGGTATCGTTGAATTTATGAAACCGGAGATGCAGGTATCAGTCGTGGATGGCCAGTTTGTCGCTCGAGCAAAGGATGACGACCACACTTACACCGCTCGGGTCTTGATTGAGGCCCGAACGCCTGGCATCAACGCCACTAACAACGCTGATCCCGTGGTTGAGTCATTGCTGGCTTCCGGCGTGGCAACACCCCACCAGCGGCAGTTAACGGATGGTACCCAGTACTTTACGCACGCCATTAACCTTGATCCGAAAACCGACCAGTTGATCGACCATAGCGGCAACATCGTGACTGGGCTGTACCTCTTTGGAATCCCAACGGAAGGACTCCATTGGATGACGACGGCTAGCCCCCGTCCTGGTGTCAACGACGGTAACCTCATTACCGCCGATCGAATTGCGCAACAAATGATCACGGGTCAACATGACTTTGATAATCACTTACTGCAATAAGTCCTTAAAACCATCTTAGACTGTTAACGAAGACAAAAAACGAGTCAGTTTGAAAAATTCAAACTGACTCGTTTTTAGTTCGCCAAATGTGGCGTCGTTTACTGGTTATCTGCGTGCAGTGGTGCGTGCGTCATAAAGGAGTGATCCGGAATCCGAATTAACGTAAAGCGGTTCGCCAATCGGCCAGCGTGTAACCCAATACCGTTTAAGAAATTCTTCTTATACGTTGTTTCGATTACCCCGACCCAGGCTTTTTGATGCGTCCGATCCATCGCCTTTAGCTTAGCGGTATTCCATTTATAAGCCGAAGCATCAACGTTAACTGGGTTCTTGCCATCTGAAACGGTGGCCGCATTACTGGTTACCTGATACTTCTCACCCGCCGTATAGTACGTAAAATACTGAATTGGCGTCCGGCCAGTTCCCGTCTTAACCCGAACGTAAAAGGATTGATTCCGCGTATTTTTACCCGTTTCAAGTACCAGTGGCTCATACTTGTAAGCCACTGTCACTCGACTTTGTTTTAACGCGCTGACGTCCTGAAAAAATGTTGCATAACCCATGCCCCAAAGTCCCAGTAGAAAAATAACTAGCTCAACCACTGATATCATCACGTTCCGACTTGAATAGGACTTCTTTTCGGTCACTAAAAGTCGTAACCGTCGAACCCGCATGTCGTGCACCATCCACACCAAGTAGACGAGCAGAAGGAGCCATAACCCCATGCCAACCAAATTCCAAGCCGATTTCATCGCTATTCCCCTTTTTACATGTCTTAATTGCTTACCTATAAGATTAAAGGAACCCCGGTCTAAAAACAAGTCTTTCGCTGGATTAGATGAGGCGGTATAGTGAAGGAAAGAGTGTGGAACAAGGCGGTTAAACCGCAGAATGTAAGGGGGACAGGTAGAAACTCTGGACTTTGAGTTTTTGCCTGTTTCCCTTACATGGCCGCGGTTTGCCTTGTGGAGCACGTTTAGAGTGTGGAACAGCGCGGTTAACTCCCGGAGTATAAGGGCGATAGCCGGAAGCTCCTGGGCCTGGAGGTTTTGGCTATCGTGCTTATACAGGAGGGAGTTGCGCTGTGGAACACGTTTAGAGTGTGCAAGGACACGGGTTGACCGCAGAGCGTAAGGCAGAAGACCGGAGAATCCTGGGCTTGGATTCTTTGGGCTTTTGGCTTACGCAGTAGCGGTCAGTGTCCTGGAGCACGTTTAGAGTGTGGAACAGCGCGGTTAACTCCCGGAGTATAAGGGCGATAGCCGGAAGCTCCTGGGCCTGGAGGTTTTGGCTATCGTGCTTATACAGGAGGGAGTTGCGCTGTGGAACACGTTTAGAGTGTGCAAGGACACGGGTTGACCGCAGAGCGTAAGGCAGAAGACCGGAGAATCCTGGGCTTGGATTCTTTGGGCTTTTGGCTTACGCAGTAGCGGTCAGTGTCCTGGAACACGTTTAGAGTGTGGAACAGCGCGGTTAACTCCCGGAGTATAAGGGCGATAGCCGGAAGCTCCTGGGCCTGGAGGTTTTGGCTATCGTGCTTATACAGGAGGGAGTTGCGCTGTGGAGCACGTTTAGAGTGTAGCCGGACACGGGTTCCCAGAACCGCTCAATCCCGTTGTGTCCACCCCAATAGTTGGCCAATTGTAGACGTTAATAATGGAGGCGCTATTATGTGTACAAGTTTAACCCTAACCGCTAACGATCAAACCGTTCTGTTAGCTCGAACGATGGATTTTCCTAATGTCGACCCGTGGGTCCCACGGTCCTTTGCTGCGCAAACGACCTGGCAGCCGGTGTACGGCGACGCACAAGTCACCCAGACCCGCATCGTTGGCGCTAGCCGCCACCTTAACGGCCATGACCTATTAGGAGACGGATTGAACGCCGACGGCCTGGCCTGTGCCGAATTGTATCTGCCCCACGCCGTTCACTACTATCACACACCCCAAACGGGCCGCATCAACTTAACGCCACAAGACTTCATCATGTGGGTGTTGAGTGGCCACAAAACCGTGGCGGAAGTCGTCGCAGAGCTCCCGAACGTCGCTTTAGTAGCCAGCGTTTGGTTCGCCGAAAATAAGGTCTATCCGTTTCATTGGCTAATAGCTGATCAAACTGGCGCTAGTGTCGTGATTGAACCAACGACTCTCACCCTTCGCGCCAGCCCAAATTCGGTCGGCGTTTTAACCAATACGCCGGTCCTAGCTAATCATGAAAAGCGGCTGTTAGCCTTCCTTAACGTTCCCGAATTAGCTAATCTTGGTCCGGCTGCCACCGAATGGGTTCAGCAGGGGCGTGAATTGCCAACCGGGCCGGTCCCCACCAACCGATTTATCCGAACGGCCATCAACCGTTGGGGGCATCCAACGCCCATAACCGCTGAAGGCGCCATTTCGGCAGCCTTTGACTACCTTAATCAGGTGGTGATTCCCAAACAGCCGGGCCGCCAACCTCGAAATCACAATTTTACCCATTACCGATGCGTCATAGATCTGACTCATTTAACCTACTTTCACATCCCAACTGCCACAAACAAGCTGTCAAAAACCGTTATTTCATAGAAATAGCGGTTTTTTGGACAATCTTTTCGCCCATATTAGGGGGTTTGTTACATTGCTGCAATAATCAGCCGAAGCCTGCCATGCCGGGCTTAAAAACCGTTTACTTGTCAAATATTAAGGAGAAAGTTACAGCGACGGGGGATTTCATTAACTGAATAGATAAATCCCTGAAACATCTTTGTAACCTAGGCTTGGTACACTGTTCCTCGTTAAGTTATTTAAATTAAAAAATTGATTCACTAAAAAAATTACTGTTTTGAGGGGAATATACAATCATTATGAAGAAGTTTGTTTTGAAAGTCGTTTTAACCGTTGCTATGATGTTTGGCGTTTCAGTTGCTGTGAATACCGTTACCCATGCTGACACTGCTCACGCAGCAAGCTACAGTAGTGTTTACAAAGTTGCTAAGCAACAATTAGGCAAGCCATATGGCTGGGGTGCAGTTGGCCCTTACTCATTTGACTGCTCAGGTTTTACTAGCTACGTTTACAAAAAGGGCGCTTCAAAAGCGATTCCTCGTACCGCCCAAGCCCAATTCAACAAGTACAAGCACGTCTCAACTAAAAACATCCAAAAGGGTGACCTCGTCTTCTTCGGCGGTAACGCTGCTAGCATCAGCCACGTTGGGATGTACATTGGTAAGGGTAAAATGATTGATTCTCAAAACCGCGGTGTGATTACTGAAGCCGTTATGGCGCCATGGTGGAACTACGTTGGTGCTGCTCACGTTACTGACTTAGATTAATCTTAAATTCATAATGATTGAACCAGCCAGGGTTGGCTGGTTTTTTTCTACCCAAATTTAAGGTAGCCACGGAAATTTTACGCCGTCGCGAATACTCGATTTTAGAGCTTGGTGCTCAGCCCGTCGGTTTACTGACTTACTCATAACCTACCCAGCCGCCTTGGACGCCAGTTTAGTCTGTTTCTCCGCTTATTGACATAACGTAGCGTTAGGTTCATTTCGACCACCACCCACAATATATTGTAACTTTAATATGATATCACCCATATATTGTTGATTTTATCAAACAAGCGTTCTATAATTAAGGTATCGAATAAAAGGAGTCCTGACCGTGAATAAGCGCAATCCCCTACAATCCCACATTCAAGTTACGGTTCGTTATGTTGAAAAACGAAACGGTAAGAAAGCCAACTTCGACGCACGTAAGATTTTAAGTAGTTTAAACCATCTGACGCACGATGATCGGCTCATTCGCCGAACCAATGCGTTAGTCCTAGCTCAGATTGCCAGCTATACACAGATCGACACTCAGACGATTCGCGACTTGATCATCAAGACCCTTAACCAACTGGACCACCCTGAATTAGCTAAGCGATATGACGAATATCGGCCGTCTCAGCCAAGTAAGAGTAGTTTCCAGCAACTGTCCTTCTTCAATCTGTAGAAGCGGCGAACTAACCTAATAATGCCATCAACCGTTGCCTTAGTGACAACGGTTTTTTTGCGCACAAGAAAAGGTCGACGTCACCGCCGACCTTTAAAACCCAATTTGTAAATGTCAGATTTCTTAACTCAATTGTGATTCCAAGTTACGCAATTCCGCAACTCGCACATCACGAGGTAAGAACCGACGAATTTCTTCTTCATTGTATCCAACTTCCAACCGCTTATCATCAAAGATGATTGGGCGCTTAATCAAATCCGGATATCGAACAACTAAATCAACCAATGAACTAATAGATAAATCATCCAAGTCGATATCAAGTTGCTTAAAAATATTTGAGCGAGTGGAAATAATATCTTCGCTCCCATTTTCAGTCAGCCGCAGGATCTGTTTAATTTCGTCTGCATTCAGTGGATTTGATTTAATATTCCGCTCTTTAAAAGGAATTTCGTGGTCCTTTAACCAAGCGCGTGCCTTACGGCTTGAAGCGCTACTTGGTGCAATGTATAAGTTGATCATATCGAGCACTTCCTCCTCAAAAGTTGTCTGGTGACAACCAAATACCAAATAAAAACATCAACCACATTCACGAGCAGTCCCCAACACCACTCCTTGAACACTTATATAATAACATAGCTTCCCAATAAATCAACCCACTCTTTATATTTTTTTCGTTGTGAAATGCAAAAACGCTTGACTTCTCATACAATTGATATAGCTTGCTATATCAAGTAATGGCGTGATTCTTGACTTGTGAAGTTTTATAATTTCTGGTAAAACAGTTTACCTATGGCCGCTCCCGCTTGACCAACCGTTAATTCAGCCCCACATTCACGACGACTTGCGGTACAATTTGAGTTAAGAAATTTTGGGGAGGGACTCTGTTTGTCTGTTTTTGTTATGGTCATTTTACTGGTCACGGCGGCCGTCGCCGCTAATATTGTTTACGACCTATTTCCAAGAGTACCACTAGCGTTTTACCAAATTGCAGCTGGGTTAATTCTGTCGTTAGTTCCTTCATTTAGCGACTTTCATCTCGAACCTGAGCTGTTTATGTTACTCATCATCGCACCGCTTATGTTTAACGACGGTCAGACTGTCAACATTGGTAGTCTGCGGCGCAATCTCCGGTCCACCCTGTCATTAGCCGTCCTTCTGGCAGTCGTCACCGTTGTCGTCGGGGGCCTTTTCGCTCACGCAATCTGGTCGGCAATTCCCCTAGCACTTGCCTTTGCGTTAGCTGCTATCGTGACGCCAACTGACGCCGTTGCGGTCAAGTCCATTACCGCCGATTTAGAGGTCCCTGAAAACGCCATGAACGCATTGGAAAGCGAATCACTGTTTAACGACGCCTCCGGATTAGTGGCCTTGAGCCTAGCCCTCGCCGCCTTTACAACCGGTGAGTTTTCCGTTGGCCACAGCCTTTTACAATTCATCATCGTGTTCTTTGGCGGCATTATTCTTGGCCTCATTTTAGGAATGCTGGTCGTGCTACTGCGGCAAGCCTTTCAAAAAAAGGCGATGAACGCCGTTGCAGTTGACCTTCCAATCAATGTGATGACGCCGTTTTTAGTGTACATGGTTGCCGAAGAGTTAGGGTTATCCGGCATCTTGGCTGTAGTGGCTGCTGGCCTTGTCCACGGGATGCAGATGCGTCGGCTCCAGCTCACTTCAACGCAGACCCAAGTGGTCACTCGCAGCACCTGGACCATCCTAACTAGCCTCCTAAACGGCTTTGTTTTCGTCTTACTGGGCACTGTCATGCCACAGGTTTGGCAAAATCTCACGAGTAGCGACACGTCTCACATGCCCCAACTCATCGTGATTTCGATTGGCCTCTACGCACTCATGACGCTTCTTCGCTACCTTTGGCCAGCCTTCAACCTGGTTAACCTCCGCTCTGAGTCAACTCACGCCAACCGGGACCGGCTCATTTTAGCTATCAGCGGCGTTCACGGAACCATTACCCTGGCAATGGCCTTTTCGTTACCGCTAACGCTAAGCGGGCACCCCTTTCCGTTCCGGAACTCTCTTATTTTCATTTCTGGTACCGTGATCCTGTTAAGTTTAATCATTCCCACCCTACTATTACCGCTATTAATCGATAAAAAACAAGCGTCTTTTAGCCAATCTGAGCTGGATGATGCAATTACCCAAATGGTCAATTTTGCGGTGGATCAGTTAAAATCAGCAACTGACGACCACGCGATATTGGCCCCCGTGATTGAAACTTTGAACAGTCAACGCGGGCACCACCAAGTCTCCGATGAAAAGCAAGTCCACCAGTTACTAGAGCAAACGGGCGAAGTTGAAAGCGCCGCAATCGGCGATATGATCGAAAAGGGCGAGGTTGACGCCACCGTCGGATGGAAGTACAATCGAATGCAAATCTTCCAGTTGCAATTTGCCTTTCTCAGCCCGTTTGCCCGCATTAAAATGTGGGGCCGGCTCTTAACCCTGAGACTGTTTCCAAAGCACGCCCAAAAAACGTTCCGGAAGCACTATCGGCAGCAGGCCAAAACATTTTCCAAAGAAAACCAACGCCGCTTTTTGACGGGGCCATCTGGCGCCCTACCCGCACGGTCATCGGAAAATCGGCCGTTACCCGCAGTCGTTCAAGAAGCAATGGCCCAGATTCCAGCAAATATTCGGCAGGACCCGCAAAAATGGTCCCGGGCTCAGCGTCGTAGCGTCCGTCAACAACTACGTGGCTCTGACTTTATGGCTGCCAAGCAGCAGCTCATGGCACAGATGGAGGACCGCGGCTTCCAAGCCGTGATGACCTACTTAAATCAAGTCGAAACCGCCGCCAACCAGACGGAAGTTGAGGTTGTTCGCCATTATTACACCGTTCGTCATAGTCGGTTCAACCGCAACGAAGCGACAAACGATAAAGAAGACCAACTCTTCATCCAGGCCTTTCAGTATGAATACGCCTTCGTTCAGCGCGCTGCTAACGAACAAAAATTATCTGATGCGCTTGTCAACGAGCTCCATTCAAAAATATCAATGGATCAACTTGTGTACATGCAAAGCGCAAATAGTTGATATACCGGGGGTTGTTATCTTTTCACAAACTCTGTTACAGAGATGTTACGTTAGCTTCACACTTTCTTCACAGTTTGGTTTTATATTAATAACCGTAGCTTAGTAGTTATCAATTAACACTAAGGCTTCACATATATTATCCCCCTCCTCAAAAGGTGGAAACCCTATTCCGTGAACCCCATCACGAAATGCCTACTCCAAATTGGAGCCCTACTTCCCCCAAATTAGGGCACTGAGATTAGAGCCATTAATCAAATTAAAAAGCCGCGGTTACGTTAGGTAACCGGGCTTTTTTTCGTTCTATTTAATTTCAAATTATCCTGCAATGAAGGCAATCCCAATCAGAACAACGCCGACTAGTGAGCCCAATATCGTCGTCCGTAAATTAGCAGCCGAACGAGCTCGCAACGGTGGCCAGAGATACGCCGCGATGAACCCAGATGCTAACCCACAAAGCTCGCTCAAAACGCCGTAGTTGCCGCTCAATACAAAGCTCAATAACAGGTTAATGATGACCAGCAAACTGGCGTATCGGCCAGTCGCCTCGTTAACGCCCGTTTTTAAAATGAAGGCCTCAACGACGACCACCATCAACAGACCAAAAACGGCCGTCGTGCTTCCCGTACTCATACCAACTGGCAACCCGAACCGACTAAGGTAACCCGCGATTAATTGGCCCCCAACGCCAGCGAACAAAAACGTCATTAAGAACCGAAAATGTCCCTGGACTGGTTCGAGCCACTGACCTACAAAGTAAATAAATACCAAGTTAAAAATCAGTTGCATCACACTCACTTGGACAAACTGATTCAGCAGCAGACCCCACCAATTAGAAGTTGGGCCACCACGCCAACCCAAAGCCGAAAAAACCGTAGCAATACTCAATAGGTTGCCCGATGTCATAGCTAAATATGACAGGATAAACCCTAGGCCACAAAGTAGCATAATTGCCCATGTTACCCAATTTTCACCCTTGAACCGGAACCAGAACTTCCGCAGTGGTCGGTGTCGGTTCTTATACCACTCTGGTAACTCCGGTTCCGAGACCGGTTGATTGTTTTGCTTATCTTTCATTTTCACCCTCCCTGTTCTTCTATCATACCTTAAGGCGACAAGGATTCAACTTTCCGCCCGATACAATCCGTCCAGATTGTCTTTGAGCACTAAATAGCCTATAATTTTAAGTATTATAAGGTCTTGGTTAACCGACCAAAAAGGAGGCTATTCGTGTGAAACTGACCATCTTGTCGACTAGTGATACCCACGGCTTCGTATTTCCAACCAACTACGTGGAAAAAGGCGCCGACATGCCGTTCGGACTCATTCGAGCCGCTAACACGATTGCTGAAGCCCAGCGGAACAGTACCGGGCCCGTGGTGACAATTGACGACGGTGATTTTCTGGCGGGATCGCCACTAGCCTACTACGTTGCCCGGGTTCATCCCGGAAATGATCCGTTTGCGCTCACTAATATTTATAATCAGATTCACTATGACGTTGGGGTCCTTGGTAACCACGAATTTGACTATGGCACCAACTACCTTGAACACGCCATCAACGCCAGCGACCGCACCATTATCAACGCTAACCTACTGGACCGGGCTGGCCGGCCACTTATGGGTCAGCGATACCGGATTATTGAACGAGACGGTGTCAGAATTGGGATTATTGGTCTCACCACCAAAGCCGTTGTTCAGTGGAAAAATCGCGCAGACGTGCACGACGTTCATTACCGTTCTGCCGTTTCGGTGGCCAGCGAACTCGTGCCGTTTCTACGACCACTAGTTGATGTGCTGATTATCAGTTATCACGGTGGATTCGAACGCGACTTAGAAACCGGTAAGTTGCTCACTTCTCTAAGTACCGGTGAGAACGAAGCGTATCAACTCCTCCAAGAGGTGCCTGGTATCGACGCGCTCATTACTGGCCATCAACACCGCCGAATTGCAACGCGGTTATTTGGCGTGCCCGTTACCCAACCGGGTTACCGGGGCGAAGCAGTGGGCAAGATCACGTTGGACCTTGAACCCACCAGCAACCAGCGCTACACCGTGATCGGCGGTCAAGCTGAACTGCTAGATGCCAGCCAATCTACATACGATCCCGCTATTTTGACTCAGAGCAAGGCCCTTGATACCACCGTTGATAATTGGCTATCCGAACCGTTAGCGACCATCACCGGGGACATGACCTTTGACCGAGCCGAAGATGCCCGCATCACCGAAACTGCCTACACTGAATTTATCCAAAAAATTCAGATGGAAACAATGGGTGCTGACTTATCCGCAACGTCCATTTTTAACAACGAAGGCCACGGGTTTGAAAATCCCATTACCATGCGCAACATCATGACGAACTACGTCTACCCCGACGGCCTTGCATTGTCGGAAATTAGTGGCAAGGACCTCAAGCAGGCACTGGAGCAGACCGCCCACTATTTTATTCTTTCAAATCATCAAATCGTGGTCAACCCGGCTTACTATACGCCCAAATTGCGGCACTATAATTATGACATGTACGAAGGCGTGGACTACACGATCAACGTTGCTAAACCCATGGGCCATCGAATCGAAAACCTCACCTATCAAGGCCGCCCGGTTGAGGATTCGCAACACTTCACCATCGCTCTAAACCGGTATCGAGCTGGTGGCGGTGGTCACTATCACATGTTTAAAGCAGATAAAATTATCGCTGAAAATAAGACGCCAATGAGTCAAATCATTGCGGATTATCTCCGGCGGCATCCGCAAGTCAACGCGACCGTCAATCATAACTTTAAAGTCATCGCAACAGCTGACGATGACTAATTTCCACCAACTAAAAAATGCCAACCTTTCAAATTTTGAAGGGTTGGCATTTTTTAGGAGCTAAGCTTGGCTAAGCTCTTTTTCTCTTTTTCTTCTTTTTTGTTGGTCGATCGCCCACGTACTCTACCGCACGGAGTTCTCTAATCGTTGTAACTTTAATTTTACCCGGATACGTCAGATCCTTTTCAATCTGGTCCTTAACGTTATTCGTTAGCGTCACACTCGCTTGATCATCCAATTCTTGTGGCTTAACCACAATCCGAATTTCACGTCCCGCTTGAATGGCGTAACTTTCTTGGACGCCTTTATGTGCGTTAGCAATGGCTTCCAAGTTCTTTAACCGGTTAATATACTCTTCGACCGACTCACTCCGAGCTCCTGGCCGAGCGCCCGATACCGAATCGGCAGCCGCAACTAGAACTGAGATAGGCGAGGTAATATCGACATCGCCGTGGTGCGAAGCAATCGCGTTAATAATGACCGGATTTTCGTCGTAAGTCTCCGCAATTCCAACCCCTAACTCAACGTGGGTCCCCTCAATTTCGTGGTCAACCGCTTTTCCGATATCGTGTAACAAGCCTGCCCGTTTAGCTAACCGGACATCCTCACCTAATTCGGCTGCCATGACACCAGCCATCTGAGCCACTTCAACGGAGTGACTCAAAACGTTTTGTCCGTATGATGTTCGGAACTTCAGGCGACCCACAATTTTAATCAGTTCAGGGTGCATAAACCCAATCTTAAGGGCACTCACGACCCGTTCACCGGTTTGGCGAAGATCCTTCAGCACTTCGTTTTCAGCGCTCAGCACTTCTTTTTCGATTGTGGTTGCCGTAATTCGGCGTGAGGCCAGCAAACTTTCAATCGCAATCCGTGTCGTTTCACGCCGAATGGGATCGTGAGTACTAATTTGAAGGGCGTTAGTTTGATCAGGATCAAAAATCAGGTCGGTTCCTGTTAATGATTCCAGAAGGCGAATGTGTTGACCCTCTTTGCCAATCAACCGGCTCTTTGCCTCACTAGTCGGGACCAACACAGTGTGTTCAAAATGCTCCCTTGGCCAGTCTACTGGTCCCCGTTGAATGGCTTCAATAATTAACGACCGGGCGGTTTTGTCAGCTGACGCCTCAGCGTTATCGCTTAATTCACGAACGGTACTTTCAGCTTCCTGACTCAACTCTCGGGCCGTTTGGTTGCGAATCATTTGCTGAGCGGTAATCAAATCCAGCTCGGCTTGTTTGGCGACTTCAACTTGACGCTGGTCCGTTAAAGCATCCGCAACCGTTCGAGCTTTTTCCAGCAGTTGTTTTGAATCATCCAATTCAACTTGCGTATCATCGATGTGAGCCTGTCGCTGATTTAAGCGACGCTCCTGTTGATTCAACGTTTCATGGCGCTGCGTCATTCGATCCCGCCGTGCTTCAATATCTGCCATTTGGTTGGTAAGCTCATCTTCGGTTGCTAACCGGTCCGTGTTGATCGATTCTTTGGCGCGCATTAAATACGCTTTGGCCCGTTGATTGGCGTCAATTGCCGCCGCATCTTGAAGTGCCTGGGCTTTTTGCTTAGCAGTCGCGATGTCTTGTTGGTACTGGCGCCGGCGGCTAAGCCCGCCAACCACAAGGCCCAACACAACTGCGACAATGATGGTTAGAGTTGCAATCAATTCGGCACTCCTTTCTTCACTAAAAACTGGTGGTAACTAAGTGTATTATACGCTACCCGAGGGGAATTCTAAACCCATTCGTTAACCGCCCGCCGGTTAAACGACAAAAGCAGAAGTGGCCTTGATTGATACTGGGCTGCTCCTGCTTTAACTCGCATTTGATTATTAATTTAAGTACCGAGCCAAAAAGTTTCGGATTGTTTGCGTATAAAGCTTGGGCGCGTGGGCAAACGACGCGGCGTGGGCTGCCCCCTTGACCACAAGTAACTGTTTGGGCCCGCGGTCTGCCCTATACAAGGGATAGACCATCCGGGTCGGGACAAAGTCATCGTTGCCCCCGTGAATAAACAGCATTGGCTTATGGTTCTTCTTCACCTGATTAAGGGCACTCGCCTGCTTAAACGTATAGCCGTTTTTGAGCTTATTGATAGCACTGACCGTTGGAACTAGTGGGTATTCCGGCAAATGATACATTTGCTTAGCCTTATAGACAATCTCGTCATACACGCTCGTATAGCCACAATCTTCAATGTAGGCTTTAAGCTGGACGGGGGTCTTTTCGCCACTAACCATCATGGTCGTCGCGCCGCCCATGCTAGTCCCAAATAACACAATCTGGGAATCTCGACCATTGTGCTTGATGACCTGCTTAATCCACTTAATGTAATCTAGCCGGTCCGGCCAACCATAGCCAATGTAGTTCCCCTGACTCTGACCACTTCCGCGATCGTCAGGTAGTAAGACGTTATAGCCAAGGTCGTGGAATAACCCTGCATAGGCCCCCATCCGTTCACTGCTACCACCAAATCCGTGGGCAATCACAACGGTTTTAGTCGTTTTCTTAGCAGCTGGCACGTAATTCGCAACCAGCTTCAGATTGTCGGTCGCTGACGTTTCGTGCCAAGTCAGCTTTTTGGCATTCGCATACCACGTTTTTTCCCGGTACTGCGGATCATGCTTCTCAATTCGCGAGTCGTTATTAATAAACGTTTTCTTGCCTCGCGCAACGGCCACATTATAAAAATAATAGCCCGCAGCGATATCGGCCACTACTGCGACGCCTAAAACAACTGCGAGGCCAATCAACCAATGTTTCAATCTCTTGTTCACGTTTCAATACCCCTCATCATTAGTTTATGGCGTTAACAGACACAATTATATGAGCGTCGTCCCTAAATTGCAATATAGCGCCCCCCTGAACCGTTTTGAGATTCTTTGCTATAATGGCGCTAACAACTTTTAGGGGGCTTAACCATGACCTACAGCTTAAACTGGGATCTTGATAGTATCTTCTCCGGCGGCGTTCACTCACCCGCTTTGACTAAAAAAATAACCACCTTATTATCCGAACTAACGGACTTGGATCAAGCCGCCAAGGCCACTGAGATGCCGATTGCAGGCCTGGCCGACTTTATCGATCAACTTCAAAAGACCGCAGCAGGAGTGGCCCAAGTGAGTGTGTTTGCCACCGCCCTCCAATCTGATGACATCACAAATGAAGCCGTCAAGCCATTACTTGACCAAACCCAACAACTCCAAGTCCGAGTTGATACCATCCAAAAGGGGCTCCAACGGCGGCTCAGCCAACTCAGCGAGACTGACTTTCACCACTTACTTGAAGCGCCTCAACTCGGCGTCATCGCGTTTAACCTCACGGAAATGCGCCAACTTGGCCAAACCTTACTACCCGCTGATCAAGAACACCTCATCAGCCAATTAAACCTTGATGGTCTACACGCTTGGTCGAGTCACTACGATTCGCTTGTTAGCCAAGTCACCGTTCCCTTTCACCGGCCAGATGGCACTCCGGTCACGCTATCGGCAGGGCAAGCAGATAACCAGCTTCTTGGCAATCCCGATGTCGCTTACCGCAGCGAACTGCTGCCCGCATGGGAGGCAGCTTGGACGGATAAACAGGCCCTATTTGCGGACACCCTCAACCATTTAGCCGGTTCCCGGCTGACTGATTATGCCGCTCACGGAATCGATGACGTGTTACAGCAACCACTAATGCTGAACCGCTTATCACGCAAGACACTAGATACGATTTGGCAAGTTGTCATCGCTCACAAGCAGCCACTGTTAGCCTACTTAGACCGTAAGGCAGCCTTGATGGGGAAATCCCAGGCAGGGTGGCAGGACGTTGAGGCCCCCCTTCACCTGGGCAATCAAAAGCCGCGCCAGTTCACCTACGATCAGGCAGCCACTTTTATCATCAAGCAGTTTGGTGCCTTTTCGCCAAAGATGGCGGAGTTGGCAAAATACGCATTTGACCACCACTGGATTGAAGCGGAGGATCGACCAAACAAGCAGCCCGGCGGATACATGGAAAGTTTACCTGAAACTGGTGAGTCGCGAATCTTTTTGACCTTTACCGGGTCGGTAAACGACGCCGCTACTATCGCTCACGAGCTTGGTCATGCCTTTCATGGCCGGGTGATGACAGATCTCCCCTACTTCCGCCAGAACTACGCGATGAACGTCGCTGAAACGGCCTCAACTTTTGCCGAGATGATCGTGGCTGATGCCAACGTCGCAGAGGCTAAAACACCCGCCGAAAAGTTAATGTTACTAGACGCTAAGATGGTCAATCCATTGGCGATGTTTTTAAATATCCATGCCCGGTACTTATTCGAAACTCGGTTTTACGAACAACGAAAACAAGGGGTTCTCACACCAAGCGCCCTCAACACGCTCATGTTGCAGGCCCAAGAAGAGGCGTTTGATCACCGGCTAAGCAGCTACTCGCCCCATTTTTGGGCCAGCAAAGGCCACTTTTACATTGATGATGTGCCATTTTACAATTTCCCTTACACCTTTGGCTACCTCTTCAGCCTCGGCCTTTACGCCAAGTCCCAAACAACCGAGCACTTTGAATCTGCCTACATTGCACTGCTGCGAGATACCGCCAATATGTCCACCGAAGCGCTGGCCCAAAAACACCTTGGTGTCGACTTGACGCAACCCGAATTCTGGGAGGCAGGCACCGCCCTGATTGAAAAAGACGTGGCGGAATTCATGCGATTGAGTCAGGATTTTTAGCGCTTTTACTGAGCGGCAACCACCATCACAATAATGAACGGGGCAAAGCGCCTTTCTGGTCGTCTTCATCGCGACATTAGCGGTCTTGCACGCCAAATAATGCGGCTAATCCCCGGTTAACCCTCAGTTCCTGCAAAGATTTTCGCCACTATTAATGCTATAATGGTTGGTATAGAGGTGATGACCATGTTCCCAGAACGACTCCGAGCACTCCGGCGCGGACAAAGTTTGACTTTGGACCAGTTAGCTGAAGAACTCAATCAGCATTTCCGACCCGACGCTGAACATCAAAATACCGCGGCTCAAATTGGTAATTGGGAGCGCGGCATCCGGATTCCTTCCTATATGGAGGTCCGTAAGTTGGCCGAGTTTTTTGACGTCACAATGGATTACTTGGCCGGTAAGGCTGAACGGGATGAATACGACCTGAGTCGCCTGTTTTTATCCGGCAAAATGCTGACGTTTAATCAACAGCCACTAAGTTCGGAAGACCGTTATGAAGTCTTCCAATTGATCAATGGTTACTTACACGGAAAGGGCCGCCGGATTGTGCCCGAACCACCACTTGATCACCAAGAATCACTTGATTTGCATTTGGACGGCCGTGATTAACGGTCGTTTTTTCGATTAAAGGGAGGCCACTCATATGAACCCCAAGCAACTTAAAAAATTAAAAAAACGGGCCCGCCAACACCAAGCGTCCACGACCAGTCAACCCACTGACTACATTGCCGCAATGACTGCCTACCAGACCCTTTTTGCCGATTACCCCACCATCAAAGTCCTCATCAACAATGTCTTACAGGCTGATCGGTTACTGAAGCACGGCTTACTCCCCCAGACCCTTCCCCACCTGCTCTTACCAGATGATACCCAAGACGTTATCTTTCAACGGATTAACGCCCAGTTTCCCGTCGGCGATCCAGAAGGGGATCGGTTGTGGGACCAACTCTCAGCCGCCTTACCCGACCTTGATGAGAAACTCCGGTCATTTCGCGATTACCTAGAAACCGAATATGGCATGTGGGCGTATATCTCGGCCCCCTTTGTCAAGGACCTCGCTGACTTTGTCGACGGTCGCCCTGCCTTGGAAGTCATGGCTGGCAACGGCTATGTATCTAAGGGCCTCCAGGATAATGGGCAAACCGTTATTGCGACGGACAGTAAGGACTGGACCGCTGAAAATGAAACGGGCCGCCACCCCGTCACCGATATTGAACCACTATCGGCCAGTGAAGCGGTGGCTAAGTACGGCAATCAGGTCGCCGTCATCATCATGGCCTGGTCCCCAGACGGCCTCACCATTGATTGGGACCTATTGCGACAAATCCGAGCGCTCGATCATCCGGTTGACTTTGTCGTCGTCGGAGAGCGAAACGGCGCAACGGGTTCCAAGCTATTCTGGCAAAACGCCGAGTTTGTGGACAGTCCAGCTGTGAAGGCTCTAAACGCCCACTACTTCCAGTTTGATTTAATTGCAGACCACGTCTACTTAGTGAAGTAACGCAGCCGACAGATTTTGAGACGCAAAAACCGCTTTGAAGAGGCCCTAACTCTTCAAAGCGGTTTTTTAAAAGTTTTCAATTCAACATCATTCAACACCGGATTGGTCTCTGGTCCCCACCTCCTTGAATTAAATCGGGTTATTTAAGTTGTAGAAAATTGGCAATCTCTGCCGTAGGGACCGACTGAATGGCCGGGTTTCCAACGGCTTTTAAGTAAACTAGGTTCAAGTGACCATGACGGTTCTTTTTATCGTTTTTCACCTTAGCCAACACTTGGTCGGATTCCAGCAATGCAGACGTTGTCGGTAGCCCCACCGCAGTTAGCCGATCCGTAATTGCTTGAGTCACGCCCGCTTCGCTGAGGCCCGCGGCTTCAAATCGCTGACTGAGTGCTACCATGCCAATACTGATAGCTTCCCCATGACGCAGGTCGCCAGCCGCTAAGGCTTCCACAGCATGACCAATGGTGTGGCCAAAGTTTAACAGTTGCCGCTGGCCGCTCTCGGTCTCGTCAGCCATCACCACATCAGCCTTATATTGAATCGACCGGGCACTCAACTCTGGTGAATGAACCATGATGGCTGCTGGCGAGTCAATTGATTCAATCAACTGCCAGAAATCGCCGCCCTTTAACGCGGCCGTTTTGACGATTTCACCATACCCTTCAACGAGGTCGCGGGGTTCGAGGGTCTGCAAGGTATCCGGATCAATCACCACCAGGTCAGGTTCGTAGAAGGCCCCGATGATGTTTTTGATGGTGTCCAGATCCACAGCAGTTTTACCCCCGACCGAACTATCGACCTGGGCCAACAAGGAAGTCGGCACCTGAATTAAGCTGATGCCACGCATGTAGGTTGCCGCCAGGAAACCAGCCAAATCACCGGTCACGCCACCACCTAACGCAATGACCCCATCGTCACGATTAAACGCGGCGGCCGCCATTTGTCGGGCCAGGTCGCCGAGAACCGACAGGGATTTCGAAGCTTCCCCCGCCGGAAAAACGTACCGGTAGACGTCAAAGCCAGCAGCCACTAGTGATTGTTCAACCTGTTGTTGGTACAACGGGGCGACGTTATCATCGCTCACCAGGGCCACCTTACGTGGCGACCACTGCTGAGCGACCAAATCACCAATCGCCGCCAGTAAGCCTTGTTCAATCAACACGTCGTACCGCTTACCTGGTAAATCCACCGTAACTGTCTGCATCTTAGCGCCCCGCTTCCGCTTGCACCTGAGCTGGCACTCCAGTCAGTGCTGCCCGAATAGCGTAAGCTTGATCGGCCATCGCCTTGTACTCATTTGGCTTTAAGGCTTGCGCGCCATCGGAAAAGGCATGTGCTGGATCATCGTGAATTTCAACAACTAATCCCGAAGCCCCAGCAGCTGTTCCAGCCAGCGCTAACGGTGTCACGAATTCGGTATGCCCAGCCGCATGACTCGGATCAATGATGACCGGGTAGTGGGTCAGCTTTTGGAGCACTGGCACAACGCCGACGTCCATCGTGTTTCTGGTGTATTTGTTATCAAACGTCCGAATCCCACGCTCGGAAATCATGATGTTATGGTTACCGCCAGCGGCAATGTATTCTGCCGCATTCAAAATATCGTCAACGGTAGCTGACATGCCCCGCTTCAGCATCACAGGAATATTCGTTTGACCGACCGTTTTAAGCAACGAAAAGTTTTGCATGTTTCGGGCACCAATCTGGAAAATATCCGTGTATTTAGCGACCATTTTGACGTGTTCATCGTCCATGACTTCCGTCAACACGTCCATATTGTATTGATCAGCTGCTTTTCGTAACGCAATCAAGCCCTCTTCACCCAGTCCTTGGAAGGAGTATGGCGAAGTCCGAGGCTTGAAGGCACCACCCCGCAGAACCGTGGCACCGCTGGCTTTTGCGACGGCCGCCATCTTTGTCACGTGCTCGAGTGATTCAACGGAACATGGTCCCGCCATCATGGTGAAGTTGTCGCCACCAATGACGGAGTGGGCAGTGTTAATGACCGTGTCTTCTGGGTGCAGTAACCGACTGCCTTGAACCGCGGCCGGAACATCTTCAATCAACTCGTCAGCAGCCTGGCGTTCCGCTTCCGTTAAGTCAGCTGCGGAAATGCCTTGAATAGCCACCCGGTTACGATGAACGAAGACGTCGTTAGTGCCATTGAAACGCTGTTGCAGTTCTTGTGCCATTTGGGTGTTCTTTTCATTTAAAACAATAATCATAATAAAAGCCTCATTTCGTTATTTGGTTGAATTTAGGAGTTGTTGCTGCACGGCTTTCTTAACCGTTTCGATTGGCATGGTAGCGCCAGTCCATTGTTGAAATGAATCTGCTGCTTGATGAACGAGCATTCCCAAGCCGTTTAACACTTGGCAGCCCTGTCGCCGAGCCTGTCTCAGCAACGCTGTCTCAAGCGGGAAATAAATGGCATCGGCGACGACCTGACCGGGGTGCAATTGCCCTAAAACTTCGGGTGGAACCGGTAAGTCACCTTCGCCTGCCATCCCGACGTTAGTGGTGTTAACCACAATATCCGCTGCTGCGACGGCCGCTTGCATTTGGCCAACATCGTCATAAGGGCGCACCGTAATGTCACCTGACCAGCTGGCCAACCGGTTGCTGACCGACTCATACGTGGCATTCCGTCGCTTAAACACGGTGACGTGTCCGCCATCTCGTGCACAGGCTGCAATGATGGCACGGCCGGCACCCCCCGCGCCTAAGACAACGATTGACTGATTCTTAACCGCAACGTCCGCATCCGCTAACGCGCCTAGAAACCCCTCACCATCGGTGCTATCACCGATCAGCCGACCATCACGATTAATGACGGTGTTAACCGCCCCCAGCTGTTGTGAGGTTTCCGTGACCGAATCTAACAGTGGTATGATGGCCTGCTTGTGCGGCATCGAAACGTTTGCACCAAGGATCGGCAGCGTTCGAATCGCATTGACCGCATCGGCAAGATGAGCCTGGTCAACTTCAAACGCGAGATAGACACTATTCAGACTTAAAGCCTGAAAACTCGTGTTGTGAATCAGTGGTGATAGGCTGTGCTTCGCCGGGTCTGCGATGAACCCGTATAAACTAGTATGTCCGTCGATCAATGGCGTCCCCCTCTTCCCAATCCTAACTTGCTGTTCTTGAAGTAACAAAAAACCTCCCGCTAGTGTTTTCAAAACACTGCGGGAGGTTAGTCCACGTCAATTATATAACGGAGTCCCGTCACACAGTGTTTTGAAAACCCTAACTGTGTGACCGAATCATGCCGAAAAACTATTGGCCGCACAGATTGCAGATGAGTGTCTGCAACCTGGACGGTGTAGACACTACTTTGACCAATAGTAACTAAATCGATTTAATTGTCGGTTTGTAATTGTCGTCATGATGGATAACTCCTATGAATGATTTCTTGATTGGTGATAAGATTACCGGATTAAGAATTGATTGTCAACCCCTCATTTCATTTTAATTTTCAGAGTAACCAATCCGACCGAGCTAAACCAGTGATACGCCAGCAAATTGACCGCCTAAATAATTTTCAACCCCGTCAAATGCCCATCATATTGCGGTCTGTCTTAATTTCAACAACGACCCTTCCCAGACTCACTTAATTTAGGTTGACCGCCGATGGAGACGGCGGTCAACCTAAAGCCTCACTTTTTTCTTGACAAATTAATTTATAATGAGTAATGTTATCAGCAATCAAATAACCGTCCATATAAACCGTTGA
>NZ_AZCX01000005.1 GCF_001433995.1 Secundilactobacillus kimchicus JCM 15530 | reverse complement strand
TTTAACTGCAATTTAAAAAGGTATCGGACTTTGAAGTCCGATACCTTTTTTGTTGTTAACTTGTTGTTGGTAATTGGCGGTTATGCCACCAGTGCTTGCCTCGCTTGTACAAGCTGGCCACGATGACCGGAATCACCAACCCCAAAATCGTCTGCATCAACCAGTTGTCAATTCCCGGCACGTGCGCCAAAACATCAAACACTAACCGGTGCATGTACATAATAGCGTTGGAATATAACCCGATCGGGAGTAGCCAATCAAAGAAATGACTGCTTGTCATCCAGTCGGATAAAATAAAAATAGCTAGTGAAATTGCAATTGGCACAAACGCCCCTAGAAATGAATTGTGGACCTTGTGAGACTTCAACGAGAGACTAAATACTAACAGTCGTTGATATTTAAGGAAGGCTAGCACGATAAACATCACAGCCGTTGATAAAAAGATCCACCCCTTATGGGGAATCTGCGGGTAGAGTTTAAACCCGTAATACCCGACTAACATATACAGTGTCGTCAAGAGGACAATATCCGCATCCCAGGGCACGTACTTGTATACCAAGAAGTGCATGTGCTTATAGGAAACGCCCGCCGCAAACATTGTAAACGCAATAAAAAACTGCGCTGGGATTGATTTGACGTAGCTAATTAAAATAACCACGACAATTAACGTCAAAACGTAGACGGTAATAAACCAAAAAATCGTCAACGTTTTGTTTAGCGTCCGGCCTCCGTACACGAGACGCAAGAAATACCAAGCAGTGTAATGCCAAGAATGTCCTCTCAAGAAATGGGCCAGTAGTATCAAAATGGTCCCAGCACCAAAGTACATTTTGATGTTTGGCCAGACCCGGTGCATGAAAAACCGCTTAAATGCAGACAAATTCTGTTCAATTGGCTTCAAAAAGAAACCACCAATAATAAAGAATAGTGGCATGTGCCACCAATATAAGACCCCGAAGAGCACACTGACCGAGTGGTGTGCATCGGTCATAGGGTGAATCGCATGACCAAAAACTACCGCAATCATCCCGATAGCTTTGGCCATGTCGACCCACTCGACCCTTTTACCCATCAATCCTCATCCTTTCAACCACGTTAATCCTTATTCTATTTTACAGATTTTTATTCAAAAAACATCAGTGTTACACAAACGTAACCTTAATTCGGCATTTTTGTTGTCCCTCCTTAACAATTCAACCAGGTCCGACATACCCCACTGTAACAGGCGAACTTTTTATCCCCCGTTTCACACTCGTCGTTTTATGGCATAATGGAGGGTAATGAACTGAACAATATCATATAGATGGAGTTGCTATGTTGAAGAAAATGTATCAAAAAATACCGGTGTGGGCTGCCTACACCATTTTGTTTATGATGATTGTCGCTGCCAGTTTCGGCATTTTGCGCGTGATGGGCCAATCTACCATCTGGGACCTTGACGGCATTGCCCAACACTACCCAATTTTAACGGAATTCTACCGAATTTTACACGGGCAAGGTGGCCAATCGTTGTTCAGTTGGTCTTGGAATCTAGGCCTGGGCGCCGACCAAATGACGACTTTTGCCTACTATGTTGTCGGTGATCCGTTTAGCTATTTAATTGCCTTGTTCCCTGCCGACCAACTTGAACTCGGTTATCAACTGCTGACCATCCTACGCCTTTACGTCGTCGGATTAGCCTTTTTGGCACTGGCAAAACAGCTTCACTTCAAGCGGCCAGGGATGTTAATCGGGGCCTTAATCTACACGTTTAACGGTTACTCGTTTTACGTGAGCTATCACCACCCCTTTTTCTTACTTCCATTAATCTTTTTCCCATTATTATGCCTATGTATCGACCGAATTTACAAGGGGAAGTCATTTTTACCACTAGCCTTAGTCACGGCCCTTGCACTGGTTTGCAACGTGTACTTTGCGTATGTTCTCGGACTAGGCGCGCTCGCTTTTGCGCTCATCCGTTATTTTGACTTGCGACGCAAACACGCCCTTGTCCGCTCGTTTCCAAAATCACTGGGCTACTTTGCGGCCACAATCATGATGTCCCTGATGATGGCCGGCGCGATTCTGTTACCCAATATTTTGGCGATGCTTAATTCCTCTCGAACCGGCGGGGCAGACTTTGCGAACGGTTTATCGTTCTATCCGCCCGTCTATTATACAAATCTACCAAACGCCCTGCTAAATACCAGTGGCAACATCTATTACTGGGCCGTCCTCGGTACTAGTGGGTTGACGCTTCTGGCTATGGTCTGGACGTTCCGCCGCTTTACGCGTTATTTGTGGCTGAATATCACACTGATTCTAATTGCGATAGGCCTATTATTTCCAGCGGTCGCTGCAACGCTCAACGTGCTCAGCACGCCCTCTAACCGCTGGGTCTTATTGGCCCACCTGGTTTTCTCCCTGACAGCAGCCCTTTTTGTGGACCATCTCCATACAGTGACGGTGAAGGACTATCGTTGGTTTATTTTAGCCAGTGCGCTGCTGCTGCTCCTAGTTTGGTTGGGGAATGACCTAACCTTTAACATGCCAGCGCACCACTTCTTAGCCTATGGGTTCTTACTCTTGTATGTCGCGATTCTAGCAAATGGACTTCTGGTCCCCCATCGCAAGCGGGTTCTCCGGTATACACTACTCGCGGTTGTAGCGCTAAACGCAGCTAGTACGGGAGTTGGGCTATACAGTTCAACCTACAGTCATTCGGCCAAAGACGAAATTGCCTCTGGCCAACCAACCCGCTGGACAAAAACGTTTTATGACTACGCCGACCGGTACCTGAATAAAGCCGACAAGACTTTTTACCGGACTAATACCACTAGCGATTATTACAACACGCCGACCGCCGGCAACAACATTCCAATGTTGTTAAACACCCACAGCATTAGTTCGTATTATTCCGTTCAAAACGGTGAGATTAATACGTTTAATAAGGCGTTACAAAACCTGCAAAACAAAATGAACAACCCTACCGGCGAAGTGGATGATCGGACCACCATGAACGCGCTACTTGGCGTTAAATACCTGTTTGCACGTCAGGACGAACTGGCCAACCACCAAGCCATTCCATTTGGTTTTACACCAGTTAAAACCGTAAGTGGCAAACAAGCTTCGTTCCCAGATCAGCCCGTTTACACCCTTGGCAATGGAACCGGGACCGTTTTAATGAAATCGAAGTATGCCTTGCCGTTAGCGTACATGCAATACCGCCAGATCAACCAAGCTGACTTTGATAAACTATCAGCGTTAGATCGCGAGCAAGCGCTACTACAGGGAGTTGAAGTGGCCAATACCGTTAAAAAGACCCAATCGGTCACCCCTCGACAGACCTCTCAAAACGTTGACTATACGGTTAAAGTCCTTAGCCAACCCATGACGACTGAGCAGCAAGTCATCAATTATCGTTTGAAAAAAAACGTGGCCCTGTCACAATCGGCAACTGTCCCCGGGTCAAACTTGTCTGATAAGGCGGCCGAAAATTACCGGTCAGCTACTGGCATGCAAACACCTAGCCAGGGGGTGAAGAATTTGTTGACCAAAAACCAACAAATTTTAGCCGATAACGCGCTTAAAAACAAAAACGGGCTAACAGAAATGACAAGTGACGTAACCGGTCACCAGATGACTTACCAGCTTAAAATCAAGCAGCCTAGTCAGTATCGGAACAGCGAATTGTACTTGGCCGTCGACGGAATCAAAACCACCCAGCAATCAACGCCATACCGAATGCAGTCGTTTGCAAACAACGCAACTCTCGCTGGGACCCCCTATCCTAAGGGTGAGCAGATCAACAACCAACGCTTTATTAATAACAGCCCAACCTTTGGCAACTATCAGTTAACCGTCAAAACGGGCCGTCATCAAAACAGCTTCAGCCAATTAGGCGTCAACAACATGTCAGATTACGAACCGGCTGACCATTTATTGATTAATTTAGGGTACAATCCCAAGACACCATCAACCGTTTCGCTGACATTTGACACGCTTCAAAAACTCCATTTTAAGAACGTTAAACTCATTGCCGTCCCATTCGGTTCATCATTTATCACTGCGATTAAAAAGTTGCAAAATCAAGGCCTCACGAAGCTTCAAGTGGCCAACAACACCGTGACGGGCCACGTCGACAACTCTCAGACTGGAATCTTGACGACTTCTATCCCCTACTCCGATGGTTGGAAACTCACCGTCGACGGTCGTCCAACGCCGACAACCCTTGTTAATTCAGGATTTGTCGGTGCCGAAATTGGCTCCGGTTCACATGAAATACGGCTCACGTACGAAACACCCGGACTACAATCTGGTGTCTTTTTAACGGTGCTTGGATTAGCCTTCTTCTTAGTCGTCGGATTAGCCCAACTCATTTGGCCCCATCTGATGACACCCAAGAAGTCCCACCAACGAAAACACTAAATTAGACCGCATTCAACCCTTATTCCCTAGGGCTTGAATGCGGTTTCTGCTATACTAGAGGTAATCAAGAACGTAGGAGGCAGAGTATGAAAACCATTACCGCATATTTTGTTCGTCACGGCCAAACGATGATGAACCGTTATAACAAAGTCCAAGGCTGGATTGACTCGCCGTTAACCAAAAAGGGCATTGCCGATGCCAACCGGGCTGGTAAACAGTTAAAAGCTGTCAACTTTACCGCTGCTTATAGCAGCGACTCCGGTCGTGCCATCGAAACAGCTCATCACATTTTGAAGGCTAATCCGAACAACATGAACATTATTAGCTACCAATTCCCTGAGTTCCGCGAGCAGTGTCACGGCTACTTCGAAGGAAATGATCTTAACCAAATGTGGCAATTTGTGGGTGAGCAAGTTGCGCTAACGTCGGAATCCGCTGTTTTGGGCAAATACGGTCTTGAAAAGGCCCGCGACCTCATCCACAAAGCTGACCTCTACGGCGATGCAGAAAATAACAGAATGTTTTGGGACCGATTGGATCGTGGTTTCAATAAGCTCCGAGCAAATTCCAGCGATGGCGATGTCGTCCTGGTCGTCTCACACGGCATGACGATTCGCTCAATCGTTGACCGCTACGCCCCGGAGTTAGACAAGGGAGCGGCCACAATTAACGGTAGTATTACTAAACTAACCATTACCGACGATAACATCGAAATTGAATTCTTCAACCGGATTGACTACACCGCTGAATAATGACGCTTAAACGCTAAATAGGTGCCACAGTGCAATTAAATTGCGCCTGTGACACCTATTTTTTTGGTGGTCGAAAACCCTCATGCTCATGCCTCGTTTAGTTGTGAAAAACCGGAAGTCAACTGTTCTTCTGATGTGGTTAGGACAGCTGATTTCACCTTCTTAATAGCGACAATCACCCGGCCGGTCAACTCAATGACCTTCCAGCGATCGCAATCATGATGACCGAGGACTTTAACAAGGACCGTTCGCTCATAAATTTTCTCAACCCGCCCAACAAAGGGTTGTTTCAGATTTCCGTTTGGTTCGCAATAAACAATTTCATTTAACTTGACCATTATAATGGCTCCCTTCTCAACTCGACAGGTCAGGTCGTTGACACTTAGTGATTTTGACCCGTCTTAAATTTTTAGTCGGAATAGTGACATAGAAGTCGTTCGTACTCACAATTTGACGATCTGTAAAATGAAAGTTCAACACTTCCACAACAGCCTGTTGTCCAATAACTCGGCAAACGCGGCCGAAAAACGGTTGCTTAAACTGATCATCTTGCGAACATTTAACGAAGTCACCCGTCATGATTTTTTGAACAAACATCCATATCACCTCCTTCTATGTCAATAAATTATCACACCATTAAGAAGAGTTTGAGACGAAAGTGTGACTTTTTTTCGAATTTATACATATATTTTAGTAAATGGTCGAATCAGTCGACTCGGTATGCCACAGATGCCGGCCAAATCTGATAAATTAGACCAATTATTTTTATTTAGAAGGGACTCATTAAACCGCAGCATCCCATTAGTTTCCGCCTGGGACAAGGTCGAAATTACTCATCAGTATTTCAAGTGACCGATTTTAAAAGGCCACAAAAAAAACACCCGCAAATGCGAGTGTTTTTAAATCAATTCAGTAAACGGTTTAGCTGAAGATAGTACCCCAAGCAGCGTTTACCAAGTGACCAAGATCACCAAAGACGTTTGGCAATGCGATCATGCCGTCTGCGTTAGCGCCGATACCGAAGTTGGCGTTCATGTAGAGGCTCTTGTCAGCTAATTGATAGTTCAAACGAACTTTGTCACCGTAGTGAACAACAGATGGCAATGAGTCAGTGTCCAAAGTGAACTTCATGTAGACACCAGTCAAGCCCAAGCTGTCAATAAAGCCGTTTTGGATACGTGGCAAGATGGTAGGAGAAACCTTCATGTAAACAGTTGCTAAACCATCCTTAGTCAAAGCATCCTTAAGGGTTTGTTGTGGTAAGACGTCTTTCTTGTTACCCTTGACGTTTGCGTCAGCGTTAAACTTCTTAACGGCTGCAGTAAACTTGTCGTTTGAGTGGAAGATACCCAAGATTGACTTCCAGTTTTCAGTACCAGCAGTCTTGCCACCAGTCGTTGGATCGTAAAGGATACGACCGTAAACTTTGTCGACAGTCGTTTGGTCGTTACCAACTGACTTGTCTGGGTCCACGCCAGTAAACTTAGTCAAAGCTGAGTCAAGAATCCAGCCTGATACTTCTGGGTGGTTAGCGTCTTCAACGTATACCCAACGATCGCCTTCACGAGTACGAGTAACTGCCTTTGTAACAGTTAACTTGTCAGCCTTGTAGGCAGTTGAGTCAGTCACTTGACGACCTAACTTGTATTGGGTCCACATTGGGGCCTTGTAAGTTAATTGAGTACCGTCGTTAGTTGTACCAACAGTCTTGAATTGGTATGCTTGAGTCTTTTCTGTATCGGTAAGAGCAGATTCCTTAGTCGTTGCAGTGTTAGTCAAGCCACCAGATACCTTGGTGAAGTCTGCAGATGGGTTAGTCTTACCCACGTAGATCCAGCCACGGTAAGTCTTGTCAAAGGTAACAACCTTCATGTAGTAGTTGCCGTTTGACAACTTAGCAAGACGGTATGCACGCAAGTAGCCTTGGCCTTGCTTAGCATTGTAGTTAGCTAAAGTAGAACCAGAAACAACTTGGCGAGCTGACTTCAAACCAGCTGCCTTAGTGTACAGTGCGTTTGAACCAGTTGCAGTATAGTTACGGATGTTTGAACTTGATGCGTCTAACGTCGTGTTAGTCACAACAGTTGTTCTTTTTGCTGATGCGTTAGTTGCGGTAGCTGCAGTAATTGCACCCAGGGCAACAGCGCTAATGAATAAAGATTTCTTCAAAGAACTCTTCATTAAAACTCACTCCCCATAAATTAGTTCACTCGTCGAAAAAGTACTCAAAGCATATGTATATGAATGCTCCCTCAACGATTCAATTAATATTCTAACATAAAACCGACCCTATGCAAGAAAATATACGGCATTTTCAAAACATCGGACACTTTAAAAACACTGTTCGATTTTATAAATTAACAAAACACAATGCCTATATATCCATTATCTTACAATCAGTTTTCTTATCAATAACCCAATCTTAAATCGTGTTAAACCACAATTTAAGCTGATTAGTGCCTCCCAAAAATGAAATAAAAATCGAAAAATTGTCTTTTAAATCAGCTGAATAAGTGTTAGAATTCTTGTAAAGATTTCTAAAAAGATTCGCTTTGTTGACTTGTTCCAAAGACGTTCTCACTTTCGCGGGATCGTCTTTTTTTATACAATTTACCAACCAGGTTTAACACGTTTATCCCGGTAACGATCAAGGGTCACTTTGGCAGTCGTTAACCGGATTATGCCAGTACCATCCCGGTTTAAGTATCCATTAACCGAATGACCAGCAATTTTGATAGGATGCCCGGTTTTTAATAGCGGTTGTGAAAAGTCCAAGTGGCCCCCAAACTGTTGAACGCCTGAACTATCTACTAACCGGGTTGGCCAAGTCAAGCTCTCGCCGACCGTTGAACCGTGACCGTCACTAATCGTGTGCAGAGTCAGTGGTCGCCAACGGCTTGGGACACTTACGATCTCCCCGGCCGCCAACTTTTTTGCTAACTGCTTGTCAGACAATTTGACTAAGGCCCCCAGCGTAATTTCAGCGCGATCACTTGCCTGACTCAACGGATAAATCTTAATTCGTCCGGCCTGCGTTTCAAGGATGGCTGTGGGTAACGTCTGAGTCGCATAGTCCCTATTCGTTCCCGAAGCCGATGGCAAGACGATCCAATAGTGACGATCTGAGGCCGTCACAGAATCCGCCAAACTGACCGACCGCATCATTCGATACCCGCCAACGCCTAGCCCACAAATGATGAGCCCAATTACAATAAACCCTACAGATCGGTGGTGCTTTAGCCAGTCAACCATGATGTCCCTCCTAATCCAATTAATTTAAAAAAGGTCGAGTTCCCAGCGGAATTCGACCTTTTTTGATTACTTCAATGAGTTGGCATGACTGCCTGGCAAAACAAGGAGGTTTAAGTCCCGCTTCGTCTTAGCCACCAATGTTTCCTGCAACGCTTCGCTTTCAACAATGGCGCTCTTAATATCCGGATTCTCCAAATCAACCTTTTCTAGTGCCTCAGCACTCAAGAAATATGGAATGATTTCAAATTGCCGATCCTTGTTCTTCAACAAGATTGGTAATAGTGGCGACGTTGCGCTGATCAGTAACACATCGTTCTTATCAGTCAACACGCTCTTGGTTAACCACCATTCTTCAAACGAAGCGTCATCAGCAAAGGTGACCGTACTCCCGTTCACCCGGTATTCCGTAGTGACATCTTCACCGCGGTATGACCGCTGCATGTAGATATCGCCATCTGGCCGATAGTAAATCTCATTAGCCCCGTTGCCAACATCCCAGAAACGAGAAACGGCTAACATCCGGTTCAGGTACAAGTCCGTCTTATACACGTCGTTGCCCCGGTAGACATCGACCTTCCATACGCCGTTATCATCATAATAGTCAATCTTCATGGTTAACTTACCATCGTGACTAGTCGCTTCGGTTGGCCGGTCTTGGGAACCCTTGGTAACTTTCCAGTTATCAAGCAATGCCGAAATTGTCTGTTGCTTTTGGCGCTTACCATTACTGGTTTCGGCCCAAGCAACCACGTGCGGATTCATCAACTTATCAAACTTCGATAACCCGGTGTCTTTCTTGAAACGATCCCACCCAGTCAACAATGAAATGTTGAACTCGGTATCGACCGTTTGAATCTTGTCACCGTCAAACCCCTTATCAATTCGGGTAAACAGCGTCTGAATGCTTGAGATAGCGAGGCCAGCCAAACTGTCCACGTACAAGCCATAATGCCGTCCATCATTAAAGTGAAGTTTGCGCATCACCCGAGTTGAGTTGAAGTAAGTCTTCAGGTACCCATCAACAAACCCAGTCGAGTCGTTTAAGGTTGCTTGTCGTTGCTTGGCTGCGTCACGAGTTTCCTTGAGGCGGTCAAGTTCTTGGGTCAACCGTTTGTAACGGGATTCCGTTTGCTGACGATCCTTTCGGAGGTCCATCTTTTCATAAGTTTCCTGTGCTTTTTTAAGCGCCCCATCAATGGATTCCCGTTTTTGGCGGGCTTCCTTTAATTGTTTTTCAATCGGGGTCGTTTGTTTGTCTAATTCAGCGACTTGATCGCGGAGATCACTCAGCTGTTTAGTCAATTCAGCTAAGTGTTGCCCAACTTGATCAATGTCTTCATCATTAGACGACTTGGCTGAGCTCGTTAGAAGTTTTTGACTCTTCTGACTCAAAGTCGTCTTTTGCGTGTTGAGTTTTTCAAGGTCGCCGTTAAGCTTAATCACTTGTTTGCGATTATCGTCTTGTTCGGCTTTCAACGTTTCGATTTTTTTAACGTGTGGCGCGATTTGTTCCTCAATCACTTGACGACGCTTCTCCAACTTGGCCATTTCTTGTTCATGGCTGGCTAGAGTTGCTTGCGCTTCGTCGATTTGCCGTTGAGCTGCCGTGAAGGCGACGTTCAATTGGTCTTTGTAATCAAACAACTGCGTCTTGATTTCCCCCCTGACAGCTTCTAACTTATCCGTCAACGGCGCAATTGTGGTTTGGATTGAGTTCTTCGACAACCCGTCGGTCCCTTGACGAACACGTCTTGACTGTTGCGGGTCGCTTCCCGTTGCCTGATTCGAGGCCGTTGAGTGAGCTGCCCGCTGACTCGTCGATGCTGGTTTAGCAGCAGAACGCTTAGGTTCGGCCGCGAGTCGACTGCGATTTGCTGGTGCCGCACTGGACTTTGGTGCTTCAGAAGCCACCTGCGACTTCCCGTCGTCTGGCGTCGTTTCCTTGTCTGTCGCATCCCCCGTAACTGGCTGTTGTTGCTTCGATTCGGCTTGATCCTTGTCATCCGAACCAAATAGTGAAAATAGTTTCATTTGATATCACCCACCGTTGCATTTTATTACCACTCAAAAGAATGGTTCCCCTATGAAATTCATATTATCGCAAAATAATATCCATACCACGTATTATAACAGACATGTTTCATCGATTAAATAAGCTTTCGCAAATTATCAGTTTCTTGACCGCTCGGCATCTGAATCACATAGCGACCGTAATCGGCAACGTCGACAACTCTAACGGGGAAGTCAAATGTTTGACTTAATAATGCTGAGTCTAACAGTGTTTCTGGTGATCCTTGTTTGACCAACTGACCAGCTTTGATCAGCCAAATGCGATGACTGACCCGAAAGGCCTGATTCATGTCATGCAAGACCATAATAACAGCAATTTGTTTTTCCTGTTGTAACTGAACCACTAGATTCATTAGGTCCACTTGATATCGAATATCCAAATACGTTGTCGGTTCATCCAATAATAAGACAGCTGGTTCCTGAGCAAGTGCCATGGCAATCCAAACCCGTTGCTGTTGCCCACCAGACAACTCTGATAATTGCCGATCCGCTAAATCAGTCAGGTGCGTCTGCTCAAGAAACGGGGCCACCTCCGAATCTGACACCACGCTAAACAATGAATGAAACGCTAACCGGCCCATCTTAACGACATCCTTAACGGCCAAGTCGTCGTAGACCTCATTATGTTGGCGCACCACGGCTATCTGATTTGCCCGGGCTTTGGTACTCATCTCGCTGACTGGCGTCCCGTTTAACAACACCTGACCACTCGTTGGCGTCAACTCCCCGCTTAGCAAGTTGAGGATTGTTGACTTTCCAGCACCGTTAGGTCCAATAATCGCCAAAATGCCAGTCTCAGGAATCGAAGCGGTGAACTCGTTTATTAACGGCTGGCCACCCGGATAACTATAACTAACTCGCTTTAATTCCATGAATGGCCCCCCTTTGCAGCATGATGACCAAGAACGGCCCGCCAATCACCGTCATGATGCTTGCGGCGGCAAGTTCGCTTGGCAGGACCACCAGTCGCCCAACCGTGTCGGCAATCAGCAATAACCAAGCCCCACTTAACATTGAAAACGGAATTAATGTCTGATAATCATGCCCGACTACTCGACGACCGATGTTGGGAATCACAATTCCCATAAACGGAATCGTCCCAATGACCGCTGTCACCCCACAAGTTAGGTAGATGACAAGCGCTAACAACCACCAACGCATGGCCGTGACCGGAACACCGACCCCAGCCAGTTGCTGATCGCCCAACTTCAAATAATTCGCCCAGGGCGCAACAACTAAGGCGGCAATCAAGCCAAGTGTGCCAACGCCTAAAAGCGTCAGCGTTGATTGCCAAGTAATGCCGTTAAAACTCTGACCTCCCAGGCCAACTGTGCCGCTGGTCAATACTTGTTGGAAGCCAACAAACGTCAAGTTCAGTGCGACCCCTACGATGATCAATCGCAGTGGTTGGCGGATTGAGGCTGGTCTGGCCAGAATGTGAAGGACAATCACCCCACCCAAAACCGCCAAAATCGCCTTTTGAAATGGAAAATTCGGCAATAATAGACCACCAATCAAAATGAAAAAATCACCAGCACTGGTCATTCCTAAAATACTGGGGTCCGCCAGTTGATTGCGAAAAACCGACTGACTGAAGGCACCGGCAACTGACAACATGCCACCACAAATAAGGGCTGCTAAGATTCGGGGTAGCCGAAACATCATGACCGTGTTAAACGCCGTGTTATTCTGCCCCGTTACCGCTCCCCATACTTCGGCGGGTGAATAAAAGTCAACCCCACTCATCAGGGCCACAAAAATGGTCATCAGTAGTCCAATGATCACCACGGCATAGGCTAATCGTTCTCTCTTCATTCTCCTAGCTCCTTGGATAAAGCCAATTAGAAACAAGTTTTAAGGCTTCGGCCGCACGCATATTAGCCGTTGCATCAAAGTTTGGTTCTTGTAAGTCATAGACCCGGTGCTGTTTAACCGCACTCGTCTCCCGCCAGACCTGGTTCGACTTAAACTCGCTATTAAACTGAGGAATCACGGTCTTAGGCATTGCGTGCGCTAACCTTAAGATCACCTGGGGATTGGCTTTTTTAATGGCTTCGTCATTGGGCTGAATGAATTCTTGAGTGTTAGACGAAAAGACGTTTTTTCCACCGGCAATGGTCACAAGATTACCAACATAAGACCGATTCGTCGCAATCATGTAACCGGCCCCGGGTAGCCCCATTAAGATTAAAACGCGTGGCTTAGTGGTCGCTTGGTCCGCCCGTTTCTCAACGGCTGCAATGGCGGTATTGATTTCAGTGGTCGCCGCTTTGGCCTCCTTTTGGCGGTCATAGGTTCGTCCCATTTCGCTAACCGCTGTTTTCAAGTCGTTAACACTTTGTAAATTCAAAAAGTGGGGATCAATGTGTTGTTGTTTAAACGACCGGTCGAATTGATCCTTGAGCGTCGTGACTGAGTACACGGCCGTGGGATGCAGCGACGCAATTTTTTCTGCGCTTGGATTCATCGGATTGCCGACGCGTTGCACGTGCGCATAACGGGCAGGAATTTTATTTTCAGTGCTTGGAATCCCAACCAATGGCAACTTCAACTTATCTGCCATCTGAACGACAGCGTAAGTGGTCGCCACAATGCGAGGCGTTTTTTTCTGGGCAGTGTGATGCTGCATAACAGCAAAAACACCACCCAAAACGCCAATAATTGCAATCACAATAACCGCAATTAAGGCTGTTTTACGTGGTGATTTCAAATGAGTTTCCCCCTCAACGTTTTCGACCAGTGAGCCACAGCGCCCCGCCGCCAACAACAACGACGATGACAACGATTCCCGCAATTAAAACGGGCATCCGATTGCCCTGCTGAGGTTCAGCGGATTGACGTTGCGTCGTGGTGCTGTCACTTGAGGAGGCTGCCGGAACTGACTGACTCGCAACACTTGAACGCGAGCTAGCAGTCGGGCTGGCCTTTTTCTTATTGGACGATTGACCTGTCTTTGTTTTGGTTTTTGCTTGTTTAGACTGCTTAGGTGTTGCGGCGTCAGGCGTTAATTTCTTAATTGACGTCTGACCAACCGCTTTGGCCGCAGTCGTATGCTTGGTTGCGGTTTGTTTCAAGCTCGGGAGTCCTGTTGTCCGAAACTTGAACGATATCTTGTGATGTGCCTTGTAGACGTTTGGCACGTCAATCGCCAGCGCCGCATTAATGACTTGCTTCAAGTTAGTCGTGGTAAAGCTGTAGTATAGGTTGGAGTTCCCTTTTCGATCTTTCATTCGCCGAACGTTTTGAGGGGCCCCGCCATTCACGGACAATACCTTGACCGGGTATGATGATAAACTCTTCGCCGTCTTAATTCGCATTGTGACGACATAGGCGCCATGTTTAACTTTGACACTTGCCGGATGGACAAAGTAACCGCTGGCCATTGAAGTCTGATTAGTCCCGTACTTCAGGGCTTGATACTGAATGCTTTTCGCATGCCCAACCACTCCGATTAACGCCAGCAACCAAGTGACCGTTAGTAAGAATAGGCCTTGTTTAATGACCCGTGTCACTAGGCAACCCTCCCAGCAGCTTGGCTACCGGTGGTTGCTACAATCGTGGGGTGAGCTAACGAAGTAGCCGATGCAGCTTTGTGCGCTGTCTTTGAGAACTTGAAGCGAATCTTAAAGGCCTGGCTAATGCCAACCGTTGGCACTTTGACGTGAATCGTTCCCTTGTTTAGCTTCTTTAGCGTGTTGAGGCTCTTAATGTGGTAATAGTAAACCACGGTGTAATAGTTCTTCGTTGCACCGTATTTGATGGCTGACTTCTTGATCTTTTTACCGTTCATCGTCAGCGGAATAACCCCTTTAGGCCCCATCTTTAAACTCTTCTTATACGCAATTTTCAAGGCTACCCGGTAATATTTCCCCGACTTTTTAACACTTGGGGTATGGGTGTAGAAGCGGTTAGCTTCAGACGTTTTGTTACTGCTACCTTGAATTACGCGGTAACGCCAGACAATCTTAGGCGCCTTTTTAGTGGCCTTTTTAGTTACTTTTTTAGTGGTCACCTTCTGGGTTGGTTGTTTGGCAACGGTTGTTGTCGACACAGCGGTGGGCTCTGGTGTTGCAACCGGCACCGGCGTTGGTTGGGTGGTTGCGGTGCCCACTTGAGTAGTGGTCGCATTTCCTGTTGCTGATGCTGGTGCTGGACTGATCAGTTTAGCATCAGCCCAATCAAGCTTAAACTGTGCTGTTTGGTTCATGCTCATAGGACCGATCTGAAGGGCAAATCCGACTGGCACCAAAGTTGCTTGACCGTTAACATAAAAGCTTAAATCAGCATTATTACCACTTTGATTGCTCTCAGTGACGCCTGCCCCGTTAGCTGTCATCTTCTTAATGTAATTAGCACCATTAGTTGTGACTGTCACCGTCGCATTTGACCCACTAACCACGGCTTTTCCCGTTTGAACGAAATACATATTAGCCATTGAAGTTGACGTACTGCCCTTCTTTAACAACTTAACCGGTAACGTATAAGTCCCATCACTTAAACTTGCTGCACTTGCCTTTTGTGACAAGCCGGCCGTCATCGCAATGGCTGCGATTGCGGCTACCCCTAATAACCATTTGATCCATGATTGATGCTTCATAGATACCCCTCCTCCTAAAGATGAAAAAAAGAATAATTTAAAATAACTCTAAACTGAGTTTACCATTGATGAAGCGCTTTCGGCCACTATTAATCACTAATCACCTGATTACTTTTGACTGACAACCCGGTATACATTGTCAATTGCAATCTTTTACACAAGAGGGTAACCTGAAAGGGGGAGGAGCCTATCTATTGATGAGATCGTTTGAGCCGTCAGCATTGTCGCTTGAAGCGATTCATTTAATCGGGGGGGATTGATATGAAATCTTTTTTGGATGGGCAGTACGTCCACCTACTACAGCTACTAAAAGCGATTATTACCGAGCAACCCAACGTTTCCATACCAACCCTGGCTGAGAAATTCAGCATGGCACCGGGAACAACAAATGGGTTAATTAAACAGCTCCGCGAAGATTTAAAACCCTACGCCTTGGATATCCACAAAAACGAAAGTGGACTCATCACACTGACGGAAAGTGGGCGGACAACGCTCGTTAAAACCGCCTACTCTAATACTGTGTACCAACAACTTATGATGCGTTATTTAAACAAATCGAAGATTTTTTTCATGCTGCTCACTTTGCTCAACGAAGGCGCCGTTGACCGCCAGACCTTTTGCGATAAAATGTTCATCAGTCAGGCCACCTTTTCAAGGTATCGGCGCCGCGTCACCGAGTTACTGAATCAATACTACCTTGGGCTTAACAGCCAAAACAGCATTCTGGGTGACGAGACCCAAATTGTCATGTTTTTTACGGCCCTTTTAACCGAGAGTGGCTACACCAGCTAACTATCTCAAACAAATCCCGACTATCAAGGTGTCGCCCAGTTTGTTGCTCAGGCCCCATTTACGAAAACCGCCATTGATGGGCAAGATTACTCACGGGTCGTGGCCTTTCACTACGTTCTCTTCAAGCGTCGCCGGTTCGCTGGAGCCACCAGTTTGCCTGATTTAACGCCCTATTTGACGGGACCGTTAGATGAAATTGCCTGTTTCACGGAGGCCTTTGGAAAATGGGGGCACCTAGAACTGGCCAATATTCAGGCCCTGACGACGTTTTTCTTCTATCGCGTTGGCCTTCTTCAAGTTGCGGACGCTGAACAAGACCGCTTACTCGCAACTGTCATTGGTTCTGACCGAATCGTCTTAGATCTCGCCCAACACGAATTAAAGCACATTACCGAATACCAGCCTTTTTTCACTGCTGGGACCGACGAAAACCAGCGGTATGGGGCCTTGATTCGCCAAACGTTCACAAAACTGATGTTGATCTGCAAGTTTGGCTTTATTAATCCACACACGTTTCATTTATTGGACCAGCACGAAATTCCACTCTACACGACGCCTGATGAGCAAGCCCACTACGAGCACCTGAAAACAGCTATTTCCCACTGCTTTAATCAATTGAACGGTGCTGACTGGACGTTACAAATCGACTTCTTTAGTCGGTCAATCTTTCTGCTGTTGAGTTCCATTAAGTCGGACTACGCCCTGACCCAAGAGCCGCCACACGTTAGCATTTTCATTCAGCAGGGGAATAACCGCGAACTCGTGCAGCTGATTGAGGCCAAGCTACAACTAATTTTTGGCCAGGATAAGATCGTCTTTTCAAAAAACGTGAATGATGCTGACATTGTTTTGGTGAACAACATTATTGACCTGGTCCAGGAATCAGCAGTCAAAGACCCTGAAAGCCTGCTCAATGACCGTCGGCTTCACCTGTATTCGTTAACAGAGTTAACAAACACCAGTTACTTTAATAAACTAATCAATGACCTCACCACAGCGCTGCTTAGCCGGGTATCATAGTACAAAAAAGGCTGCCCACTCAGATGCACATCATCTGAGTGGGCAGCCTTTTTAACTGGCCTACCAATTATCTAAGTAGTGGATCACGAAACTGAAGTTCTGCTTGATGCCGGAATGACACGGCTTGGTTAAAGTTGTGGAACTTCCGATTAATGACGTATTTCCCTCGCACCATTAATCGGGCAACCCATTTCTGGCTTTGCTTGTCCCAAGAAACCCCAATCACCCCAGACTGGTTATTCTTATCTGTTAACCGCAACACCGTACCGTTATGAATTGGTAAATTATCGGCGACCCCTATGTTTTGCTTAGTTGCCGCAAAGCCTAACAGCCGATCTCTACTCTTTTCTCTCCGTAAGCATCCGCAACTCCGGACGCGACCCGTTCTTAACCGATACCCGTCCGTTTCGATGAACCGACCACAGTCGCATTCACAAAGCCAACGTGCGTTGCCATTTTTGGAATTTCCAACAAACGACACAACCATTAATCGGCTATACCGGTTTCCAGTTAAATCTATTCGTTTCCCCACATAAACCATACCCCTCCTACAAGGTATGGCTTTAGTATACCGTATTTTATTGGCGCTAGATTATCACAAATTGACGCGGAATCGTCAATTTGTGAATAACTTTGCCATATCGCTCGGCTTGGCAGGCGAACTTACGCGCCCTGATGGCGTTGGTCAAACGCCTGCAACCGCTCGATGGCTTGGTCAAGCACGCTGAGATCCACAGCAAAATTCAACCGCATAAAACCGAGACCCTCATCACCATAACTACTCCCAGCATTTAAAACTAAATGGTCCTGGCCCATTAACTCATCAATCAGTTGGTCTTCTGACAGGCCATAGGCCCGGAAATCCAACCAAGCGAGATACGTGGCCTCGGGCCTCATTGGAACAATCCTGGTCGTCTCTTTCAGGGTAGTCACCAAGTGCTCACAATTCTCTGCCAGGTAGCCATTAACCGCATCTAGCCACTCAGCGCCCTTTTCATAGGCGGCCTGAGCGCCGACCAGCCCCATTGTATTGAGCTCTTCAAAGGCCTCTGCCGCAGCCGCATCCTTAAGTGTCGCTAACAGTTCCGGGTGGCGGGTCACCATGAAGGACACTTTACTGCCGGCCATGTTAAATGCCTTAGTGGGTGCCTTAAACATCACTGTTTTAGCCACCTTATCCGGGGCCATCAATTTTGAAAGCATCGAAATAGGATAATTTTGCGGCGGGGTTGTATCATCATGAATTTCGTCGTCTAACACCAAAATGTTGTACTTGTTGGCTAAGGATTGCAGTCGTTGTAGCTCGGGTAACGTCCAAACTCGACCACTCGGATTGTGCGGATTACAAATCACCATCGCGGTAGTGTTCGCCACAGCAAGGACGTCTTCAAGGGCCTCAAAGTCGATGGCGTATTGACCATCGATCTCTTTTAGCGGAAACGCCACGAACTGCCGATGATTCCCCGTCACGATCTTCTCATATGGCGTGTAATACGGGGCCATTACAACAATGCGGTCGTTGGTCGCCGTTAAATGGCGAATAGCAAACGCCATCGCTGGGACAACGCCTGACGCCAAAATAATCTGATCTCGCGTTAATTGGACGGAATGGCGGACCGCCTCCCAGTGAATAAAGGCTTGATAAAAATCATGGCTAGGCGCAACATAGCCCAAGACCTGATCGTCCAACACTGACCGCATGGCATCCAACACGAAATCTGGTGTTGCAATATCCATATCAGCGATGGTCATCGGCAGCATCCGGTCGTCTCCAGCCGCCCGGGCAATATCCCATTTAACGCTGGGCCCATTTTTTCGGTTAACGTGCGGATTAAAGATCATGGCAATTCCCCTTTTCTCATATAATGACTTTCCTTAGTTTAATTAAACCAGTTTTGTAGGTCGTTGAACATGTTTTTGCGTGATCTCATTCAAAAACAATCAAAAACCCAGTCCCGCAATAGTTAACGGTCACTGGGTTTGATTTTTTGTTGCACCTGGGTCAAAGCAGCGCCCAACTGCATCCCAAAGCGCGGTTCAATACCAGAATCACGGGTAGCCAAAATACTCGTTGTCGTGGCGTCAACAGCTGTGAAAACCGCCTCTGCCAGAGTATTTCCATGCCAGAGCGCACTGGCTAATACCGCTGTGAAAACATCGCCGGCGCCGTAGTAATGGCCGGCGATTCTGTCGGTTGCCGCCACGTCCCAACGATGATGATCATCAAAAACCGTCAACACCCGATTTTGATTTGGAACACCAGTGATCACCACCTGGTTCACATTAGAAAACCGCGTTCTCAGTCGGTCAATACGCGCGATAACCTCAGCAATCGTTGGGTGAGCGCTGGCAGAACCGCCCGTTAAAAACTGTAACTCCGTCCAATTTGGCGTCATCACAGTCGCCTGATTGAGCAACGGTACTAAGGCCTCTGGATAAGTCATTGGCAACCCTGGGTACAGACCGCCACCATCCGCCATCACCGGATCAATTACCACCTGCGGTAAGGCCAACATTTCAAGTTGCGCACTCAACGCCGAAATGGTCCTTTCATCCCCAAGGTAGCCAACAACGGCTCCTGAAAATGATAATTTAGCACGTCGCCAATGGGCGAAACAGTCACGCAGCCATTGTTGAGAATCAACCTTGACGGGCTGACCAAACCCCTCAGTCTGCGTCGATAATAACGTCGTCGGAAGTGCCGCCACCGGTACCTGCGCAGCCGCATAAACGGGCAGTGCCGCCGTCATAGAAAGTCGCCCCACCGCTGACAGATCCTGCGCCACAATGAGTGGCGTTACCGGTACCATCCTATTCTCCCAACACATGCGGTAACCGGTTTTCAAGCGGCAACGCAATCACAACCGCCGCAATCATAGTGACCGCTCCTTGGATCGCATTAGTCGCAATACCCGCTATTCCGGCTGCCGCTCCATATAACAGGGTGTCCGTCACAAAGTAGCCGACCACCATCACCACTGCGGCCACCACTAACGCAACAACCTTTTGGGCGTGACCTTTATCATGGCCGAGCCATCCGGCAACGTAACCTTCAAGACCGTGAACAATCAACGAGAAGATCATGTACTGCGCATAGCCCGAAATTAAATCCAATAGAAAGCCACTTAGTGCGCCAACATATAACCCCTGGCGCCGCCCCAAAACCAAAGCTGCAATAAAAATACCCGTGTCGCAGAAGTTAATATTACCGTGGGTGAAACTAACGGGAATAATCAAAATTCGGGCAATGGCCACTGTTAGCGCAATAAGCATCGCGAGAACCACAATTTCCCGAGTTGATTGGTGACGTGTTGTTCTCAAATCAACCACTCTTTTCTCATCATTTTCCAATATTCTAACACAGAACGCCGCCTCGTTAAACACACAAAAAGATCGATTTGTCGGTTGGACAAATCGATCTTTGCAGCATAATGCTCTTACTGCTTATTTGAACTTTGTTTAGCCCGTAGTTTTTGTTCCAACTCCGTCACAATCTGTTTGTGCCGGTCTTCAGTTAACTTCACTTTCGTAAAGTAGACGATGGCCGCAAGCACAATCAAAATGATTGGCGCGTAAAACATGAAGGACTTAAAAATAAATAACTGGTGAGCCGAGATATCACTTGGCTTAGCAGACCCAATCATTCCTGATTGAACGGCAGCAAAGGCCACGATCCCGTTCGCAAAGGCACCGGCTAACTTATCAATCAATGGCCGAACGGCGAGTGTGACGGATTCGTTTCGGTGACCGTTCTTCCACTGACCATATTCCACACTGTCAGTAATGGTCATGAGGGCGGCCAAGAAAATCATTGGGTATGGGAAGAAGAAAACGGCAATGGCAATCATCACCATGGTGCTGTCAGTTCCCGCAAACATGAAGATTAAATAGCCGATGATCATCATCCCAATGCCACCAATGTAAATGGCTTCACGGTGAATTTTAGCAACTAACACGGGGAACAATGACACACTGATAACCCCAAGAACGGCCATAATCCAACCGGCATACGTGAACTGTTTAGCTGCTCCTAAGACGTAGGTGAAGTAGTAAAGTAACAGCGAGTTTGTGACCACGTAACCCATGGCAAACAAGAAGTAGGAGAGTGCCAACCACATGAGTTGGTCGTTTTTACCCAGCGCTTTAAAAATCCCGATCACTGAGGTCTTTTCAGTGTCTGACCGGATCAAGCTCTTGTTTTCCTTAGTTCCAGCAGCGGTTGCTAAGGCTCCAAGGAAGGAAACAACCCCGATGACGATCGCAAAACCCAACCAACCGGTGTGGTTTTCAGCCCCATTTTTGGCGCCTACTAGCGATGAAAACCAAACGACTAATGGCACGATGATGATTGGAACCGCCTGGGCCCCAATTGTTGATCCTAACCGACCAATCGTCCCAAATTTGGCCCGCACCCCTTCATCGGTGCTCAAAGCGGGGAGCATTGACCAAAAGGCAATATCTTTAAACGAGTAAAAAATATCAAGAATAACATAAGTGATTCCAAATAAAACTAAGTATAAAACTGGATTAGACGTCGTTAGACCACCAAAGTCAGTGAATAAAATGATCAGCATGACGGAACTAATGCCGGCCCCAATCATTAACCAAGGCTTAAATTTCCCCCATCTGGTCTCTGTGTTATCCACCGCACCACCGATCAACGGGTCGAAGGCAATTTCGACGATTCGGATAATCACCATCATCGTCGAGACAAGATAAATCATTCTCGAGTTAAAGGCTTTGTCCGCCGTATCAAACACCTGACTAGTGATAAAAATCATCACGTAAGTCGATAAAGTGGCATAAAACGCGTCATGACCAAAGGCCCCTAAAGCATACGAAGTGTACTGTTTAACATTTTTCATTAGCCAGGTTCTCCTTAGAATTCAAAACGGCTTAGTAACGCCGCTCAATGATTTTTTGTAAGATTTGATTCCGTTGCTCTGATTTGGCAATCCCAAATCGCGTCTCTTCCAAGTCATTGAAGTCTTGGGCAAGTAACATCGCCTCAAGGTACAGCGTTAATTGTCGCTTGATGTACACCTTATCTTCCTCGTCATCGCGCTTCGGATTACCACCCAAAACGGCTTCTGCAAAAGACTTCGGATCTAAGGTGATCTTTTCATCTTTATCCGCCATCACCAATACCTCCTCAAAATAAAATCTAACGCATAATAGCTAAACCATTGGATCAACGGCTAATACCTGACAGTTGAATCGGTAATCATCAGCCATTCTTGTAACCGCTTACCTAAGAATAAAATACCTTTCCTGAAAAATCAATAGAAAGCGCTAACAAAATGAAATTAATTGTGAAATCAGCTTACATTTTACGGGTAAATTTTAGTAAAACTCGATTGAAAATTTTCCTCATATTACTTAAAAACGGTGATATAACAGACAAAAACGACGGTAAATTTTAATCTAAAACCATGGCCACTTCACTTCGATATTCTTTTCACAATTCATGAAAACTAAACGTTGGTCCCCATTTTTTAGTTGCAAAAAAAGACGGTCCGCAGACCGCCCTTTCCTACCAGCCGATTTGATCAGCATTCGCAGGTAATTTTAGCTGACCAGCGGCCAACTCGGAAAATGCTTGCGCCAAAATGACAAAGGCTTTATTGAGCTGTTCTTCAGTAATCACCAGTGGCGGCTGGAATCTTAAGACATTGCCCCGGAGACTGATAATAATGGCACCAAGTTCAAAGACGCGATAGATCAGCTTGGTTGTGGCAACCGGATCCGGCGCATTCGTTTCCGGATCAACAATGTCGATGCCACCGTCCAATCCATACATCCGAACGTCGCCAATAAACGGGTATTTCTGCTGCTCTGCCTCAAAGAACGCTTTGGCTTTTTCACCCAAAATTCGGCTTTGATCGAGTAAGTGCTCCTGTTCAATCACATCAATTGTCGCCATTGCAGCCGCCGCTGTCACAGGGTTACCCGCTGTTGTGAAGACGTGGGCTGGTGCCCCAAGTGATTCCATAATTTCTTGCCGGCCGATAACGGCACTGAGCGGGAGCCCTGAGGCCAACGACTTGCCGACCGACATCAGGTCCGGTTCAAGTCCCGGGAAGTTTTGAATTGACCACCACTTGCCCGTTCGGCCCATTCCCTGATTTACTTCATCGATGGCAAACAAAATGCCATGATCGTGAGCGAAGTCCACCACTTGGCGCAAATAACGGTCAGGCGCTTTAATGATGCCCCCATCCCCTTGAATGGGCTCAATCACAACTGCCGCAACTTCTTCGGCCGGCAAATAGGTCTCAAACGGAAGCGTAAAAGCCTTAAACATCCGGTCAACAAAGGCGTCTTCGGACTCTCCCGCCAACCGTTGCCAAGGATCAGGAAACGGCACCTTCACGATTCCGGGTAATAACGGGGCAATCTTTCGACTCATATTGAGACTGACAGCGGACAGACTCAGTGAGCCATAGGTTGAGCCATGATAGGCCCCCGTAAAACTCACAATGTACTGCCGGCCAGTATACGCCCGGGCAAACTTAATAATGGCGTCATTGGCATCTGAGCCTGAGTTCCCCCAAGCGAGTTCGGTGGGTCCACTAATGGGAGCTAGCGCGGTCAATCTGGGCGCCAGCTCGGCACCATTGGTATTGGCAAAGTAAGCGGGCGTGTACTGGATCAACTTTGCAGCTTGATCCTGAATAGCCTGAACCACGTGAGGATGCGAATGCCCGGTATTCGTCGCACTGGCACTCGCGAGCAAGTCAATATACGCGTTCCCATCCACATCCGTGATCTCAGCGCCCTGCCCCGAGTCAATCACAATGTTGTAGTACTTGACCCGCGCCGCCGTCGCAAACGCGTCATCTTCATCTGCTAATAATCGTTCGTTTTTGCCCATAGCGATCCCTCCAACTGACGCTTATTTTGGTTCTTTTTTATTCAAGTAAGAATGGTGCATCCCGTAAAATAGGTAAACCAATAGACCGACAATGAACCATCCAAGGGCGTAGATTTTAGCATCAATATCAAGTCCCCAGAAAACGGCCAACGCGCCTAAGAACGCAATGAACGGCAAAACCGGGTACCATGGCATCTTAAATGAGGGTTCCGGAATGTCTTTTCCTTCACGCGAGCGGAGTTTGTAGATTCCTAGAGAAACAAACATAAACGCAATGAGCGTCCCAGCTGAAATCAACTGTGACAAAAAGGCAAACGGGAACAGTGACCCAATAATAACGGCCACGATTGTAATCAATGCTAAGGCGTGGTTCGGCAAGTTTTTCTGGTTCAACTGACCAAGCCACTTTGGTAACATTCCGTCACGACCAAATGAGTATACGAGCCGTGAACCGGCCAGCATCATCCCAATCAATGCTGTAAACATCCCAATAACAGCCACCCCTTGGACCACACTAGCTACCAGGCCATGGCCACTCTTACGTAAAGCCCAGCCAACGGGTTCCGCATTGTTGGCATAATCGCTGTAATGAAACATCCCAACGAGCACAAGCGCTACCGCAACGAACAGGACGACGGCGATGGCCAGTGAACCTAAAATACCACGGGGCATCGTTTTTTGTGGATTCTTCGCTTCTGCAGAGTTCGCGGCAATCGAATCAAACCCGATGTAAGACAAGAAAATCATCGAAACCCCTGCGTAAATGCCTTGCCAACCCCCGAACTGATTACCATCCGCACCAACGTGATGAGCTGGAATGAATGGCACATAGTTTTCAGCGTGCAGGGCGGTTGCCCCTACCACGATGAAGACCAAAACAGCCAAGACTTTAAGCACCACCAAAATGTTTTGGACCCGAGCGGCTGTAGAAACACCGCGCATGAGTAGAAAGGCCACTAACAAAATGATCACAACGGCTGTAATATCGATAACGCCACCGTCGGTCCCTAACGGATTGGACAGGGCCTTAGGTAAATTAAAGCCTAACGGTTGCACCAAGCCTCTAAAGTTAGCGGACAGCCCCGAAGCCACGAAAGCCACAGCAATAAAGTATTCCGCCAGCAGTGCCCAGCCGGCGATCCAGCCAAACCCTTCACCAAAGACCACGTTGATCCACGAATAAGCAGAACCAGCAAACGGCATTGCCGCGGCCATTTCAGCGTAGGCAAAGGCCACAAGTCCGGCTACGATTGCGGCAGCTAAAAATGATAAGGCAACCGCTGGACCGGCATGTTGAGCTGCAACGACCCCCGGCAAAGTAAAGATTGAAGTCGATACAATCGTTCCAACCCCCAACGCTAGGAAATCCTTGACTCCTAGAACCCGCGCAAGATGTGAATCCTTGTCTTGATAGACCGCTGGATCCTCTCGTCGTAAGAAGTTATGCATAAAACTCATTCAAAGTTCCTCCTGTTTTTGATTCGCCAAAAAGTGCAAAACAAAATTATTAGAAATAAATGAGTATATTTTAACAATCTTTTTAATGCTAAGTCAATAGGTGAGCTCAATGAATCCGCTTCACTCACAAATATTTTGCGTTGTAGTGGGTAATGCGTACAATGAAGACTGAAAGGAGGCGTCATTTATGAGCTATATTTTGGACCTGCGAGCCAAAGTCGGCAGCCAACCACTCATTTCGGTGGGTGCCGCGGTGATTATTTTTAATGAAACCGGCCAGTTTTTGCTTGTTCACCGAACGGATACCCGGACATGGGGACTACCAGCTGGTTCGAAAGAACTCAATGAGGCCTTGGAAACTACAGCCCAACGAGAGGCTTGTGAAGAAACGGGCTTGCACCTCTCGAATTTAACCGCCCGGTTCACCTTAAGCGGTCCCAACTGCCAGTTTACTTATCCCAACGGCGATCAAATTGATGCCGTTATTGCAGTCTATGACACCCAAGTCACCCAACAGCAACCACTGACCCCTCAACCGAGCGAGACTTCAGAGGCCCGTTTTTTTGCCCCGTCCTCATTACCCGAGTTAACACCGCTGACTCGTCGTGTTTTAGCACGAGCCGCACTGCTTTGAAAGGAGCTTTTTTATGAAAAAACTGATCATTAACCATCAATCCGTCCCGGCCATTGGACTTGGTACTTGGCACATGGGCGATAACCCCCAGACTCGAAAAAACGAGATCTCAGCCATCCAAGCTGGCCTCAACGCCGGGGCCCGCGTCATTGATACCGCTGAAATGTACGGTGCCGGCCGCTCTGAATCACTGGTGGGTGAAGCCATCCGAGATTATTCTCGAGAGACGTTATTCTTAATTTCAAAAGTTCTCCCCTCAAACGCCTCAATCGGTCGGCTAGAAAAAAGTCTAGATGCCAGCCTTAAGCGGCTACAAACCGACTACTTGGACCTGTATCTCTATCACTGGCGTGGCACAACCCCGTTAGCCGAAACTGTCGCCGAATTAGATCGGCTGACACACACCGGCAAGATCCGGGCTTGGGGCGTCTCAAACTTCGACTACGTTGATATGCAAGAACTCCTACAACTGCCCGCCGGCCAAAACGTCGCAGCTAACGAGGACCTCTATAACTTAGGCAGCCGTGGCACCGAAGTCCGGCTTCAGGCCTGGCAAGAGGCCCATCAGATTCCCTTTATTGCGTATAGTCCGGTTGGCGCTGGTGATTCGTTAGGTGCTAACATGACGGCCAGTCCTGCCGTTCAGGCTGTCGCTGAGCGCCATCAGGTTTCAACCTACCAAGTTCTACTCGCTTGGGCGATTCGAAACCCTAACATTCTAGTCATTCCACAAACAAGTGACCCCTCGCACGCTGAAGCAAACGTGTTAGCGGGTAACCTCACGCTGACAAAAAAAGACCTGATCGAACTCGACCAAGCCTTTCCTAAGCCAACGAGCGAACCACCGTTGGCCATTCTTTAATTTGTATTGGTAGTGTTAATAACCGGTTGGGTCCCACGCTCGGAAATAATGGTCACCATGACGTTATTGATCAACTGAAGTTTGCGATCATCTGACAATTGCAGGCCGGTATCCTGCTCCAACTTGGCAATGGCGTCTTCCGTAATGGAAACGGCGCCTTCAACGATTATCTTCCGGGCTGATAAGATGGCTGACGATTGCTGGCGCTGGAGCATGGCATTCGCAATCTCGGTCGCGTAGGCTAAGTGGGTCAGTCGCGTTTCAATGACCTGCACACCTGCAATCTCCAATCGCGATTGCAACTCTTGAGTCAGTTGGTCCGAGACTTCAGTTGGGTTGCTTCGTAGCGTCGTGGTCTCCGTCTCGTTAAATGAATCATACGGAAATTCAGAAGCCATGTGGCGAATGGCTGACTCACTTTGAATCTCAACGAACGCTTCGTAGTCGTCGACTTCAAATAGCGCCTTGCTCGTGTCCACAACCTTGAAAACGATCACGGCCGCGATCTCAACCGGATTGCCGCGAAGGTCGTTGACCTTTAGCAGGTTGCTATTAAAGTTGCGGACCCGTAGCGAGACCGTTTGCTTATTAGTGAGCGGCACCGTCATGTACAAACCAGCCGTCCGAATTGTCCCGATGTAACGGCCAAAAAACGTGAGGGCTTTGGCTTCGTTTGGCGCGATAATGGTCAGAGAGCTGCCTGCCACCAGCGCAATTAAAATCAGAATAACCCCGACGATGATCATCGTGACCGTCGCTAATTTGAGACACCATGCCCCGCCCAATAACAAAATAATGGCCACAATCAATCCAAGGTACCCGTTAACGTGAAAAACCGTTTTTTCAGACATTTTACCCACTCCTTTGATGTTGAACACCGGACCTAAATAGCAATAGCTGCCGATTATTGTTCAAAGTGGTCGATTCGCGAGTCACTATACTATGATTCTGACAGATTTTAGCTATAATCACAAGTGAATCTGAGTCGTTGCGACTGCACAACCTCCCCCTGTCAGTTAATTAATTGAAGAAAGGGTTCGCCTTTCTTCGCAGTCAACTCCCCCTGACGACTCAGATTTTGCCGGAGGATCGTCCTATCCCGCCGGCAATACTTATGCTGACGGATGATTTTTGTTCGAACTATAGCGGGGGAGATTATCCCTTTAATCATGCTAAAAACGCCACGACCGGTCTTAACTATTAGACCTGGAGTCGTGGCGTTTTTATTAGACAGTTTCCGTTGCATTTGAATGAGATGCCGTCACTGTTGTTGGTTGGTAACCAAAGTGATCGTCCAGTAATTTCACCCGGACATCAACGGTATCGGCAATCTGCTTGTAACTTGTAAACCACTGATTCATTTCTGATGGGTTCGCCAATTGGTCAACCACGTATGCTTGTTCCGTTGGCTTAATCATGAAGTCGTGAAAGGCGTCCTTGATGTTAGTTGCATCAATTAAGCCCTTCTGGCGTAACGTGGCATAACGGCTAGCCACCTCATCGGGGAACAACGTGGCGATGCGTTGTAGCAGTTTGTTGTGTGATGGGAACTTCGTCGTCCGCGAGGCACTGAAATAATCAGCATCGGGCTTTGTCAGGTATAAACCAAACAGGCCCATTCCCCAGGTTAAATCCATATCATACATCTGCATGCGCCAAGTTTTCCCACCATCATATGACAGGTACGTAGCATTCTTGGCAATGTTATCCATGCCGCCAATTAAATTATCAAAGAGGTAATAGTCTACAGCGCTTTGGACGTCCATATAATCACCAATGTGGGCTTTAAATTCGGCATCGGATGACGTATTCACAAAGGTCAGTAACTTGTTAAAGTTTGCGCGGCCCGTATCCGATATCGGCCCTGATTCAACTGAAAAATCAGTATCATCAAGTTTGGCTTCATTTGCTTCAAACATCAACGCCTTAGCGTTATTCGTGTTTCCCATAATGGCGATATCATCAGGATTATCCTTATCCATGCCCCAGAGCTTTTCGTCTTTATCCACGTTTAACGTGTAAAGGCCTTGCAGCTTACCGTTGGTATAGACAAAGAGTGGGTAGCCTTCAACCGACCCCGTGTTGGGTGCTGATTTCAAAGCTACGGGGACGTTATCTTCACTTTGCACGATTTGACTCCAGAGCCCGGCGTTCACCAAATTGCGTGACATTGTCACATCAGTTGCATTGGCCTTCAATTGGTAGACGTTTTCCTTCTTAAAATCTGCAAAGAGCTTGAGGTTCAGTTTCTTAGTCAACTCAGCATCTTCGTACAACTTGATCTTATAGTTTTTCTTCGGCAAAATCTGCGTTGAACTTCCCGACCAGTTGACCTTTGCATAGCCGGTCTTTGTCACCTTCGCCACCGGATCATAGTAGGTAAAGGTCATGGTTGACGGATTACTCTTCGTCGCCATGAAAAGATTCCCATCAAGTTGCATCGTCGGAATGGCGGTGCTTAGTTCACTTTCTGGTTTAAACGGTTTTGGCGTGTTCCCAGCAAAATTCAGTGGTAAAAATTTACCCAGAGGGTACGCAACAGCTTGAGCCAACCGCCAAAAAGCCGTAAATAAGTGTTTAGCCGGGAGGTTTTGTTGGGACCACTGGTCGGTGATGGCTGTGGTGCCACGTGCTGCATCCTGAAGCCAGTTATGGGTCGTGCCGGAATTGCCGAACATATCGTCAAGGGTCCCAAACAGACCCCCAGTTAGATCCCAAACTAAGTTAGACTTTCCGGCCTTGAGGTTACTGATGTTGCCATTAATAATCTTCGAACGAGAATCATTGGCTGAGCTAGCCGTATTCTCGTTCGGGTAAAACGTGGTTGACCCCGAATTTGTGGCGGTTGCAGCTGAACTTGCCGCGCTCGGCGCGACTGATTGTGTGCTCCCACTATCAGTGGTCTCACTAGCTGAAGAACTTGAGGCCACCTCACTGATTGCGGTACTCGACGGCGCTGCCGAGCTTGCCGCAACCGACTCAGCAACCGAACCAGACGAGGCCACCGTAACAGCGGCGGTGCTCGTCGCAGTCGACGCCACCGAAGCGGGCGTTGAGGCGGCCTCAGAACTGGCGGTTTCAGAGCTTGAACCAGTTGCTGAACTCGTGCTAGCCGCCTGATTTGATGTCACTGGCTGCGTTGCTTGGACAGTTGAATCCGTTGATGCCGCATGGGCGTGCGTCCCATATGCATTAATGGTCAGCATTGAAAGTGTGGCGGTACATAATAATACTGCGTACTTAGCGGTCTGTTTAGTTTGACTCATGATGATTCCCCCTAGAATTAAACTCACTACTTCTCTTAATCCAATTTTATAGTTCCTGCGTTCGTGACGAAATTTTGCTCATCACAACTGGCAAATTACCGTTTCGCACCCGGACCTCATCAATCAGGTGCTTTTCTTGACTCACATCCTTGAGCTTTACGTAATACGACAGCTCGTAGACCGAACCCATCGTCGTCGTTTTAACCGAATCATACTGATACTCGTACGTAAACGTTTTAAGTAACTCGTCGAACAAATTCGGATAGTCCAACTCCTCAGGAATGGTAATTCGCAACTCCCGCTCACCCGTTTCTTGTCGGGTCCCAAACTTAGTCAGGTTTAAGATCAGCATTAACGAGCCAACGATGACGGCAAAAAAGACGGCGTAAAAAATGAATCCCATGCCCGTCGCCAATCCAGTACCCATTGACCAAAAAATCGTGGCAATGTCGCGGGAACTCCCAGCAACAGACCGGAACCGAATCAGGCTAAATGCCCCAAGAACAGCTAATCCAGTGCCCACGCTCCCGTTCATATTAACGAGCATCACAACCAATTGCACGAGAACTGGCAACGTGGCCAGTGTCACCACAAAGTTCTTGGAATAGGCGTTTCGAAACATGTACACCCACCCGATAAAAAGTCCTAACACGATTGACGCCATGATGCTGCCTAGAATTGTTGGCATTGTATACTGCACCGTCTTACCGGTTTCAAACAGGTTCTGTAACATTATTTGTCTCCCCCTGACTAATGTAGTGTTCATAAATGTAACCATACTTTGAAAATCGTCCCCGAACGAGGTGCAGCTTATTCACAATATCGGAAAACCAGATCGGATAAGCCCCCATCGCTTTGACTTCCATAATCACGTCAAAGTCGGCTGTGATGGGCTGCCCAAAACTGCCATCAGCCATCGTCATGTCATCCGTGCGATAACGAACATCGAAATCAAACGTGACCCGAAATTCAGCGTCATCGGCTTTAAACAGCGCAATCCGGTCGTAAACGACCAAGACCTTAGGTTCCAGTTGATAACGGTCAAACACCCACTGAATCTCGCGTTGAATCTGAGCTTCATTGGCCGTTAACGGTCGGTCCATCACCCGGATTTGACCGGGTGAAATCACCTGATGAATTGTTCGGTACGGGACGCTAATGCGTCGCTTATAGACCACCCGCTCAATCTTTTTCTTGAGTTCCAAAAAAATCGGTTGTTCCGGGCCGGGCGTGCCATAACTTCGAAGCCGAAACTTTTCCTTATAGTCGCCACCGGCCATACTGCTCTGAATCATCTGATAGTCGGGTGTATCGAAGTACAACGACATGATAGCGGTACGACCATACTCATCTTCCTGCATATGAGACCCCATTAAACGGCGAAGCGCTAAATAATCCGCCATACTTAACAGGTACTTCATTTCGCGGCGCTCAAAAACTCGCTTAAGTGCCATTTGCTCACTCCCCTAGTGTGCTTTTCTCCCCTTAGTGAGGATGCACCGTTTCCAAAAATGCCTGCAACCCCTCATCGCTAGTGAATTGCCGGTTACACTGACCACTATCACGACAAATGTAGTTCCCATTTGTCCGATAATTGCCGACGTGATTGGTGGCGGTTGTTGCCGTAAACATCGACACGCGACTCATCGTTTGGCAAATCGCGCAAACCCCGTTGTGGATCCCTGCTGATAAAGTCCCACGGACGCCAACGAGCCGATCAGCTTGAACGGCCACGATAAATTTTTGATGGGTGGCGATATCATTCCAGCCGAGATACGTCAGCATTCTAAGGTCTAACCGTTGCCAATCCGGTTCAACCAAGTGGTGGCTCTTTTTAAACAACGTCGCCAAAGTGGCCGGCGTCACCGATGGGAATCCCGTCACCTGTGGCCGCAACGTCGTCAGCGCTTCGGTCGCCTGTTCGATGGTCAATCGTCGATTCGTCAACTCAAAAATAAAATTCGTTGTCAGCGCGTCGTCCGCAATCAAAAAAGTCTTCGCTAAGTCAATCGCGTCGGCCTTTAAAACGTCTAAAACAACCGGGTCAAGGTTGGCGGAATACCCCGCAACAAGTCTTGCCACCCCGTTTTTTAAGACCGTGAATTCAAAAGGTTTCATCCCTATCCAAGCCCTTCTGCAGCTATCAAGTCAACTGCTGTCTGGTTTTCATTATACCCAAACATTGTGGGACAAACAACGCGTTAAGCTGCAATTTATGACGGTAAAAGGGTTACAATGAGCATAGGATTTATTGGAGGTGTTTTAATGCTAAAAACCCAACAGAAAATTGCGACTGCCACGAAAGAACTTGTGGTCAGCGTCCCCTTTGACGCCGTTTCCGTAACCGCTATCATGAAGCAAGCCCAATTGCGACGCCAAACATTCTATGATTTTTACCGCGATAAGTACGACGTCTTAGCTTGGATCTACCAAACCGAAGTCGGTGCGGCCGCCACCAAATGTGAAACGTTTCGGTACTGGACGCAAACCGTGGACCAATTACTCCACTACTTTCAGGATAATCAGACCTTCTACCAACGAATTTTCGCGCTCGATACGCAAAATGCCCCGGAGACGATTATTAAGGCCCACTTTAAAACGATGATTAAACAAATTCTCGCTGACCTCGCTCAAACAAAACATTTTTCGGTCGACAACCGTTACTCCCAGTTCTTGCAAACCGCGTTAAGTACGGCCCTATACGCCACCATTAACGACTGGCTCACCGACCAGGACCGACTACCGTTAACCGAAGAACGTCAGTTTATCTGCAATTACCTACAAGACGGTATCGACGGCCTAACTGAGCGACAGCATCCGGACAGTCATTCATCAGTTGTCCGTTAAAAAGATCAGCTGAGATCGTTATACTTGGCTTATCCAAACATTGAGGAGTGGTTTAAATGACTTCTGTTTTAATTTTAGGTGCTAATGGTAAAATTGCGCGGTTGGCAACCCACCAGTTGTTAACCGAGACCCAGCATTCGCTGACGCTCTTTTTACGACACGCCGACCGCTTGAGTGTCAGTGATCCCAGTCGCGAGCGCGTCATCGAAGGCGATGCGACCGATGTCGCCCAACTCAGTCGCGCCATGACCGGTCAAGACATTGTTTACGCCAATCTGGCTGGTAGTAATATCGAAGCACAGGCTCAAGCCGTCGTATCAGCTATGAAAAACAGCGACGTTAAGCGCCTCATCTGGATTTCAACGCTGGGAATCTACGACGAAGTCCCAGGAAAATTCGGTGAGTGGAATCACCAAATGTTAGACGGCGGCTACCTGGAACCCTATACCGCAGCGGCCCACGTAATTGAAACCAGCGGATTAGCCACCACCATTATCCGGCCCGCTTGGTTGTCCAACGACGACACGGTTAACTACGAACTCACTCAACGCAACGATTCCTTCAAGGGTACCGAGGTCTCACGTAAGAGTGTCGCCGACCTTGTCGTTTCAATCATTAACGACCCAACCACTCACATTGGGGCCTCGCTCGGGGTCAATCAACCCAACACCGATGGCGACAAACCCGCTTTTTACTGATGGTTAACGGCAACTGATTAGCCTCGTTGTACCGGCTAACGGCATACTAAAAACCCACTTCAAAAATGAAGTGGGTTTTTTATCCAACTTTGAAGCTAACCGAATCGCGTCGTTCTACCTAATAAGTGGAAACCAGGCGCGTCCCGCTCCACCGTTCGAAAAATAAATCGTGACTGGGCCGAAAAATATCGACCAACACATCCAGACCCATCACGAGAAAATTAAGTCCGGTGTAGGCCAGTAACCCAAACGCTACCCGGTCAGAGAGGACCAGTGGTAATTTTAATTCGGCCAACACGACTTCGACGATGGTCCAAACGCCGACCAATGAAAACCCAATGAGGGTCCGTAACACCACGTTCTTAGCAGCTAATCGCTCTTGGGGATTGCTTGCTACTAGCTTAATGTGAACGGCCCGTTGGCCAATGGTTTGATGCCAGATTAATTCTGGCAGTAAAATAACCAGACCAACAGCAACCGGCCACAAGACGGGTGACAAGTTGCCCAATTCCACATGCATCACACCCAAGGCTAACTGCAGCAAAATCGTGGCCACCAAAACAAAGATCCAGTCGACCACCGCCGCCGTAGCGTGTCGAAAAGATGAAACCACGTGTGACCGGCGTTGCAACTTGGCCATCGTATGAGCTGACGATGGTAGCAGTGGCAAAACAAGTCGTCCAAGGCCAAAGCCCAGCCAACCCCCAGTGGTATTTAGCAGTAAATCGTCCACGTCAAACAACCGATAAGGCCGCGGATAAATGCCGTAGAGGCCAGACAGCTGGGTCAACTCAAAGAACAGCGATAGCGTAAATGATAGCAGGACCACTTGCCACCATGGCCGCCTAAAATACACGCGCAAGAAGACGCCAAATGGCACCGTCAGAAAAATATTAAATAACGGTTGAATCAACGTCGGGGCCTTGATTGCCGCCAACCAGGTTGCCGGATCACTCAGTCGAAATGGGTTGTACGCCATAAATTCATGGATAAATAACAGCGGCCGCAAATTATACTCTGGCGTTGTTAGCTTCGCCACGGCTGCGACGGACGGCAGTGGAAAAACAATCAAGAAATAAGCGCACATCATATAAAACACAAAGCTGTAAAGCATTAAAATCGACCACCGAGAAATGGCCCCAAACCGGTGATAGTGAACTAGTAAAAACGGAAACGTAATTAAAATCGCCACTAGCGGAAAGAAAACCACCGCTAGTTTAATGTCGTAGAAATAGACCCCCACAGTTTTCAACCTCTCAAAATTCAAAATTTGTTCACAATACTTTTAATGTAGCGAATGTGGGTGGGCCTGTCAACGCATTCCCGACACAACTGCTGGGCGTTACAGGTCGCCGTCAGCAATTCTGTCAATCATTGAGAGGGAGGGAATATAAAATAAATTGCCCGTCACAGGGGTACTAAAATCTAATAACCGGTCGCTTTGAGAAAACATGTTTTCAAGCATCCGGCGAACAACGGCATACTCACGGGAATAACCGATAAAGTAGGTCCCCGTCACGTTTGAAGCAGGGTCGGAAAACGGCACGTTCATCCGCACGATTTTATGTTCCACACCACCCTCGTTATCCTGCGACGCAATGTTGTGCGCATTGGGCGCCTTTTCTTCGTCGGGGAGCTCCCGGTCGGAAAACTTGTGCCGGCCAATGGCCTTTTCTTGCTGGTCCGTAGGTAAGTCTTTCCACGCGTCCATGTTGTGGTTGTACTTTTGGGCAAACGCATATGACCCGTTAATGAAGGCTGGGTCTTCATCACCGATTACAGCGTATTCTGGTGCCTGCAACACACTGGGATTTTCGGTGCCATCAATAAACCCGATAATTGCCCGGCCCTCAAAATACCGAAAACCGTGCGTTTCGTCTTCAACGGTGGTGACGCCCCGGAAGAATTCACTAAACTGATCCATAATTTCGTAAACAACGGCCTCGGTCACCGCTCGAACATGGAAAAATAAATCGCCAGGCGTTGCTGGTGCCGTGTATTTTGGCCCGACCACGGGTTCAAAGTCAACCAGTTGCTTGGGCTTATCTGCATTGGGAAACAAATACGTCCAACCGGCGTTACTGAAACCGACTGCCACCGCTAATTTGGCATCTGGATAGCGAATATTCATACTGTTGACAATTGAGGGATAGCTCTCAGCAAAGGCCTGCACAGCCGCCAGTTCTGCGGCCTGGTCAGTCCGGTTAAAAACCAGTGTGGTGAAGTTAATATGTTCTCCTGCGTCCTTATAAACCGCTTGAATATCAGTTAAATCAATTGGCATTTAAGTCGCCTCCCATTACCTAGTTTGTAGTGATTCTAAATAAAGTATAGCACAAAAATTCCGCTGTCAGTCATCAAAAACCGGATAAGTCCAACCCTTGGATTGGTTATCCGGTCATTTTAATTAGTTAATAATCTCGTGAATTAACGTCAGTGGCTGCGCATCGTCCGCAATTTCAATGTTGTCATACAACAGTTGTTTAATATCATCAACCGCTTCTCGATTACTATGAATCGTCAGCAGTGAGTCACCAGCCGCCACCGGGTCACCAACCTTTTTGTGAAGTTCCAACCCAACTGCGTAGTCCAGTTCGTCATCCTTAGTCTGGCGACCACCGCCCAATAATAGGCTCGCAATCCCCAGTTCATCCGCGGTTATTTTTGCGACCACGCCAGCCGTTTTAGCTGGCAACTCAATCTTGTAGCGAGCTTGTGGTAATCGGGTAGGGTCTGAGACAACCTGACCATCACCGCCCTGAGCTTCAATCATTTGCCGAAAGACCGCCAACGCGGAACCATCATCAATGACTGCTTGCAGTCGCCCGCGAGCTTCGTCTAAGTCTGCTGCTTGCTTAGCCAACACGACCATTTGACTTCCAATTGTCAAGACCAGATCAGTAATGTCTGCTGGGCCATGCCCCTTTAAAATATCAATTGATTCTTGAATTTCTAAGGCGTTGCCAATCATGTTGCCAAGGGGCTGATTCATGTCCGAAATAACCGCCATGCACTGCAACCCAACGTTTTGGCCGATTGAAACCAGAGCGGTCGCTAAGGCTTTTGCATCTGCTTCACTCTTCATAAAAGCCCCCGACCCGGTCTTAACATCTAGCACTAAGGCATCGGTTCCCGAAGCAATCTTTTTACTCATAATGGAACCCGCAATTAACGGAATCGAGTCAACCGTGTCCGTGACGTCTCGTAGTGCGTAAATCTTTTTATCCGCCGGCGCAATATTTCCCGTTGCCCCAACAATTGCCACTTTGATGGCCTTAACCTGATGCTTGAACTGGCTTTCTGTCAACTCCACGTTAAACCCTGGAATGGCCTCTAACTTATCAAGCGTGCCACCAGTATGACCTAGCCCACGCCCCGATATCATGGGGATTGGAATCCCTAGAGCGGCAATCATTGGCGCTAACGGGATACTCGTTTTATCACCAACACCACCAGTCGAATGTTTATCGACCTTGATCCCCGGAATGTCGGACAAGTCCAATTGGTCCCCTGACTTCAACATCTGCATCGCTAGTTCTGCCTGTTCCGAATCGGTCATGCCGTTGAAGTAAACCGCCATTAACAACGCACTGGTCTGGTAGTCCGGGATGCTACCATCAGTAACTCCGCCGACAAAAAACTGAATTTCCTCGGCTGTTAAGGTCCCACCGTTTCGCTTATGATCAATCACGTCGACCATTCTCATCATTCGTTCCTCCTGACCCGTTCTAATCTGCTTCGTCTATGAGGCGGTGAGCGGTGCCAATATCGGTAATGAGGCAGTTGGGATACCCCCCTGCCAAAGCACCTTTAATTGCGTCAAATTTTCGTTCACCACCCGCCACCAATATCGAGTGTTCTTTTTTAGCTAGGTCGGCGAGTTGAACCCCGACAGTTCGGCGGTCAATTTCGGGGCAGGCCACGTTTCCGGCAGCATCGTAAAACCGAGAACAAATGTCACCGACCGCATGTGCTTGAATTCCCGCCTGTTCAGTCTCTGAAAAATACCCCGTTTGAAATAGTAACGCATCGTCGCGAACCGTCCCAACCGTGTAAATTGCAATGTTAGCCCGCTGTCCTAGCTCAATCATTTTATGAATATGCCGGTCTTGAACCACAATGTCGTGGGTGGTTTGAGTCCCAAAAATCACGGGTAAGGGTAAGACGTTTGGTGCAGTGTGAAACGCCTGACTAAAAGTCATCAGAATTTCTTCGGCATACACCGGCGTTGGGGTGTAGGTCACGCTACCCTTTAGTTCAACTAACGCAACATTTTGAGCCGTTTGCGCACCAAGGTGACGCGCGACTTGATACATCGTCTTACCCCAGCTAACCCCAATAATGTCGTTATCTTTAACCGTCTGACTCAAATACTCCGCCGCGTATTTACCTAACGCCGTCGTTAACTCGGTATAGTCCTTACTGCTCGTATAAACCACGTGGGCGGACGATAACCCGTACCGTTTTTCAAGTGCGCGTTCGAGGTTTTGAACGCTAGCGTACGGATCAACAATCTTAATTTGCACGTAACCTTGGTCTTGAGCAAACTGCAATAATCGAGAAACCGTCGGGCGTGAGATGGCTAACTGACTCGCAATCTCTGCCTGGCCAAGCCCTGATTCATAGTAGAGCCGAGCAACCTTGATGCTATCGAAAATACGCTTTTCATTGGGTTCTTTTTCCATATACCTATCCGACCTTCGCTATTGATTAGTCCTCGTCACACTTAATGGCCGTTTCTAACGCAACGGTTGCCATGTCAGCAAACGACGACTGACGGTCCTGGGCAGAAAGAGCTTCCCCGGTTGTGAGATTGTCACTCACCGTGTTGATAGAAAGCGCCGATACGCCGTATTTTGCAGCCAACATATACAGGGCTGCCGTTTCCATTTCCGTCCCTAAACAACCATAATCAATCAATTGCTGAATGTCTAGTTCGTCATTATAAAACCGGTCTGCACTGAAGATGTTACCGACCTTCACTTCAACGTTGGCTTCCTGGGCCGATTGGTAGGCCTTCAGTAACATCGAAAAATCAGCCGTTGGCGCATAGATAACACCGTGATCAAAGGTATTTTGAATAATGGCCGAATCAGTGCTGGCCGAACTGGCAATTAGAATATCGCGAATTTTAATGGTTTCGCCAAACCCACCGATGCTACCCACCCGCATGAGGTGCTTAACGCCAAAAAATTTAATCAGTTCGTTGGTATAAATTGAGATTGATGGGATCCCCATACCAGTGCCCTGAACAGACACCCGATGGCCTTTATAAGTTCCAGTAAAGCCCAGTGCATTTCGCACGGCATTGTACTGAACGACATCATCCAAAAAAGTTTCCGCAATGTACTTTGCCCGGAGCGGGTCTCCTGGCATTAAAACGGTTGGGGCGATGTCGCCCATTTCTGCACCAATGTGTGTACTCATCGTTTAACCCTCCTATTTAAGGTCATCCAAAAATGACTGGCCCTGCGTTGTTTGAGCAACATCAAAGTTTGCTAGCACCGTGGCCCCAAAATCACCAAATGTCTCCCGAGTGCCCAGCGTGCGGCCCCCAGTCTTGAAGTTTGGGGAGTACACGAGCAACGGCACGTATTCGCGGGTGTGGTCGGTGCCCTTAAAGCCTGGGTCATTTCCGTGATCAGCCGTTAGAACCAGTAAATCATCATCATTTAGGGTCGTCAGCAACTCACCAAGCTGTTGGTCAAACGCCATTAGCGCCTCTCCAAACCCTTCTGGATTTCGGCGATGACCGTACATCGCATCGAAATCGACGAGGTTGGTAAAGCTAAACCCGTGGAAATCACGCTTAGCATTTTCAATTGTTTTAGTCATCCCATCTGCGTTGCTGGTAGTGTGCACCCCGTCGGTAATCCCAACACCAGAAAAAATGTCGTTAATTTTACCAACCGCTAAAACATCCAGCCCCGCCGCCTTTAAAAGGTCTAGGTCCGTCGTGCCCGTTGGTTTTAATGCAAAATCATGCCGGTTGGCGGTTCGGGTAAAGTGATCCTTATCTGGTCCCACGTACGGCCGCGCAATGATACGACCAATTCGGTAAGGTTGGTCGATGGTTATCGACCGAGTGTACTCGCAGATCTTATACAGTTCATCTAGTGGAATCACGTCTTCGTGGGCCGCAATCTGGAGAACTGAATCTCCCGATGTATAGACGATTAAATCACCCGTTTGCATCTGCGTTTCACCATAGTCGTGAATGACGTCGGTTCCAGAATAGGGTTTATTGACAAGACACTTGCGCCCGCTAAAAGCGGTAATTTGATCGAGGAGCGCTTGCGGGAATCCGTTCGGGAAAAAGCCAAGCGGTTCTGTGACCGGTAACCCCATCATCTCCCAGTGACCGTCCATACTATCTTTGCCGACCGACATTTCGTGCATTTTGCCGTAGTACGCAAGTGGTTGCTCGGTAACTGGGACCCCTTCAATCGGAGCGGTTACTCGAATATTGGATAATCCAAGCTTTTGCAGGTTGGGCAGCTGCAAATCCCCCTTCCAGAACGCCCCAACATGGCCAAGGGTATCGCTACCCACGTCATCAAACTTAGCAGCATCTTCAGCCTCACCGATACCGACAGAATCTAACACAATGCCAAATACTCGTTTGAAAGCCATCATGGGTTCCTCCTATTTCTCGTTCATAATCGCAACACTAGCACTGACGCCTAAGCGGCTTGCCCCCGCAGCAATCATGGCTTCAGCTTCAGCTCGAGTGTGGATACCACCTGACGCTTTAACGCCTAACCGATCTCCAACCGTCGCACGCATGAGTTTCACATCTTCAACCGTGGCACCAGCCGTGGAGAATCCAGTGGACGTTTTGACAAAATCAGCGCCGGCTTTTTCGGATAGTTCACAGGCCCGGACCTTTTCTTCTTCAGTTAATAAAGCGGTTTCAATTATCACCTTCAAATGTTGTCCCGCCGCGTGAATCGCGTCTGCTAGGGCTTGGATGTCAGTCAACACAGCCGTGTCATGCTTGGCTTTCAGCTCGCCAATATTGATAACCATATCCAGTTCATTCGCGCCATCTTTCATGGCCTGTTGGGCCTCAAACACCTTGCTAGCCGTTGAGGTCGCCCCCAGTGGGAACCCGATCACGGTGCAGGTATTCACCCCCGTCCCAGCCAAGGCTTGAGCCGTTAATCTGACCCAGTACGGGTTGATACAAACTGATGCAAATCCGTATTGCTTAGCTTCATTGATGACTTGCGTCACCTGATCTTGAGTGGCTTCCGGCTTCAGTAATGTGTGGTCGATATATTTTGCTAATTCCATGACGTCAACACTCCTCTAATAATCGTTCTTTTGATAACGCTTTCATTTTAACATGAGTGTGAACATATGTAAACGTTTCCACTGAAACAATGTAAAACCACCAAAAAACCGTAAAAAAAAAACGAGCTCCCTAGCTCGTTCCAAAAGCATTAATTCACTGTCATGTGACTTGATAACAGCTGCATGGTACGGTTCAATTCGTCTTCATCAACTTCGAACCCGTTGTGATGATAGTGGTCCAACATCCCCATTAGTAGGCCAACTAATGCGTCGACCATCAACGGTGAATTGTCAGCTGCTTTAATCAGGTTAACAAATGGATCGTTACTTTGATCCCCATCGTACTGGACCTTATCAGTCACCATTTTCCCAATTACACCACTCACAACGTCGGTTAAGTTCATCCGACTCTGCCGACTCGGTGACAGATGTTTCAAAAACCCAGCGTGACTCTCAACGTAAGTGGCAAACTGAACCAGTAACGGTTCGTCTGATTCACTACCATCAAGGGTCTCCAGCGCTGCTTGTAACAGTAGGTCATTCTTATCATCAAAATACCGATAGAATGTACTACGTGTAACGAAACTTTTCTTGGCCACTTGTGAAACCGAGATTTTATCAAAATAATCCCGACTCAAAAGCTCCAAGAACGCGGTAATGATTTGCATTCGCGTACGTTCCTGAATTCTCCCCATATTAAATTACCTGCTTTCCGGCGATTCACCCAAAATAACTTTGTCCGTGAACGACCCCCACGTCGAACACTTGACTTAGTCTTAGTATATAGGAAAAGAAGCTTGACTTTCAAGTTTTTACGCTAAATAAAAGGACAAAATTCAAATTTAGCAACATATTCCATCCCAGCTAAAGCAGACCATCAAAAAACCAGCAGGTCCTATAAACGGGCTTGCTGGCTGAGGCCAATCAATCATTTGGCAATTGTCATTAAATCATCTTGTTGATCATCTTTTGCGGGAGCACTCAACACCACGTAATAGTTAGCCAACGTTTGTTGAGCATAAGGCATCACCCAAATGGCGGGTAACACAAAGATACAAGCGATATACCAGCCCAAAAAACTTAAATTCAGAAAAAAATACTCCCACTTGTGGCCAACCATCATCTGGCGGCTTTCGGTAATGGCTTGATTAAGGCTGATCTTAGTTCCCTGATCCAAGTGATCACGATAAATATAATAGGCCTGAGAATAACTCAACGCCTTGATAATCCCTGGAATCAGCAACAACAGTGACCATAAAAAGGTGTAAATAAACATTAGAACACTTAACCCAATGGTCCCAATAAAATAGTCGCCACGATTAAAAATCGTAAAGGAGCGGCTCACCGGTTGCTCATAGTTCCGTAAATGCCGACCGTGGTCAATCAGGACAAACATAACCCCTGTGAGTAGTAAGCTAGCTGCCCACGCCAAAATAGTGACGGACCAATTTACAGTGTAATCCGGATAACTGTAGTTGATATTATTTTCTGACATCGCATAGAAGGTGCCCGTCGCAATCTGTAAGATAAGCGTGGGTAAGAATAAAATCACGTAATAAAGAAAATGCTGGTTCAGCGACTCCCTTGCCTGCCGCTTTAACTCTGAAAAAGTCATCTGTTCTCCTTTGGCCCCCAATAAACCGGGGGCAACTTTTGATAGTGATGATACCAGAACTATCATAGAAGAACCCAGCAGTCCCGTCAAGAACTACCGGACGGTGAACCCAGCTGATTCAAGGACGGCTCGAACCGAAATTTGATCAGACGGATCAACGTGCATTTCAATCACAATCTCGCCCATGTGCCGGGTCACCATTAACGTTTGAATGTTGAGATCATTGTCCGCCATGAGTTGCCCAATTTTAAAAATAATACCAGTGCTGTCCTGCTCGATGACAATTTGCACCACCGTGTCTTTCTGTTGGTAATCAGTGATGTCCAAAAACGCATCTAAGATGTCGTTTGTCGTCAAAATACCGACAACCTGTTCCCCGTCCATAACGGGGAGGACGCCAATATCGTGTTGGCGCATTTTGTAAATTCCATCTTCCAAAATGGCGTCGTAAGAAATCGTTTGGACTTCTTTTTCCATGATTTCACCCACGGTCATTTTGTTGAAAATATAGTTGACCTCGTAAATCGACAAACTAGTGGCTGCTGACGGTGACGCGGCTTCCACGATGCCAGCCGTAACCAGCCCCACTAACTTCCCAGTTTCAATGACGGGTAACCGATGAATCTGGTTGTCCTTCATCATCGAAACCGCCACGCTGACTAACGTGTCTGGATTAACGGTAATCACTTTATCTGTCATGTAATCTGCAACCGTCATTTTTACCCTCCTAGATAGGCCTTTTGAACATCCGCATTAGCCAGCAACTCCGAGCCCGTACCACTCATCTTGACTTCACCTGATGCGAGAACGTAACCCCGATCAGAAATCGACAAGGCCTTTTTGGCGTTTTGTTCAATGAGGAGCACTGTTGTCCCCTGTTCTTTAATGGCCGTAATAATATCAAAAATTTCGTTAATGAAAATGGGAGCAAGCCCCATTGACGGTTCGTCAAGCAACAGCAGCTTCGGCCGTGACATCAGCGCCCGCCCCATCGCCAACATTTGCTGTTCCCCACCGGATAGTGTCGCCGCATCCTGATTTTGGCGTTCCTTTAACACCGGGAACCGGTCGTACACGGTTTGAAAAGTGGTGGCAATATTTGCGCGATCGCTCTGGAGAAACGCCCCCATTTGGAGGTTTTCCTTCACCGTCAAGCCCGCAAAAATATGCCGCCCCTCTGGCACTTGAGAGATTCCTTGGGCCACAATTTTCGGCGCCTTTTCCCGTTGAATCTCATGACCCTCGTACGTCACTGTTCCTGACGCTGGCCGTAAGAGGCCGGAAACAGTCTTGAGAATGGTGGTTTTTCCAGCGCCGTTCGCGCCAATCAACGACACGATTTCACCTTCGTTAATGTCGAAACTAACGCCTTTAACAGCGTTAATGACACCGTAGTTTACAACTAATTGATCAACGCTCAGCATCAAGATACCTCCTCCCCAAGATAGGCCTTAATAACAGCCGGATTTTGCTTAATTTCAGTTGGGGTTCCCTGAGCCAGCATGGCGCCATGATCGAGCACGTAGATCCGTTCGGCCAAGTTCATGACCAGCGACATATCGTGTTCAATCAACACCACTGTGATATGGAATTCCCGTTGGACTTTTTTAATCAACCGTGTCAAATCAGCGGTCTCTTCCGGATTCATCCCGGCGGCGGGTTCGTCTAAGAACAGGATTTGCGGTTTCATCGCCAAGGCTCGAACAATTTCTAGCCGTCGTTGAATCCCATACGGCAAGTTTTTGGCTAAAACATCGACCGATTCTTGTAGATCAAAGATTGCGAGCAGTTCCGTCGCTTCTTTGGCAATTTTAGCCTCTTTTTTATAGTAGCTTGGCAGGCGGAATAACGTCGATAGCAAGCCCTCCTTGTACTGACTTGTCATGGCAACGAGCACGTTATCCAAAACGGTCAGATCCTTAAACAACCGAATATTTTGAAAGGTGCGGGCCAGTCCAAGGTTGGCGATTTGGTACGCCTTTTTGCCGTTTAACGTCACCGTTCCCTTGGGACCGCGAAAACTAATGGCACCAGAACTAGGCGTAATCACGCCCGTTAACAGGTTGAACAGCGTCGTCTTTCCCGCGCCATTTGGGCCAATTAGGGCCACGAGTTCATCGTCATTAAGGGTCATCGACACGTCTGAGACGGCCGTGAGTCCGCCGAAATTCTTGACCAAATCATCAACTTTTAAAATCGTACTCACGAGCGGACACGCCCCTTTCGCTTAGTGCCAGAAAATAGGTGTTTAAATGACAATTCATGACTCCCCAGTAATCCGGTTGGTTTAAAAATCATAATCAAGATCAAGGCAGCCGCATAAATCACCATCCGCAACGTCCCAAAATTTTGCAAGGCCGTATCCAAGATCCCCAGAACAACGGCGGCCACAACGCTTCCGGTCAGGCTACCAACCCCACCTAAGACCACAATAATCAAAATGGAAATGGATTCCATAATGCCAAAGTTGGTTGGGGCAATCGTTTGGAGGTACGAGGCGTCTAACGACCCCGCAATAGCGGCAGTCGCGGCCCCAAAGACAAAGGCAGCCAGCTTCCAATTGGTCGTGTTAATTCCGGCAGACTCAGCCGCAATTTCATCTTCCCGAACTGATTTAATCGCGCGACCAGCCCGACTCCGGACAAAGTTTGCGATTAAAATTGTCGTGACGCAAACCATGATGTACACAACCGGCCAAGTGGCGAATTGTGGGATATTAAACATCCCAGACGGTCCGTTGGTGATCTGTAGATTATTAATGATAATTCGGATAATTTCAGCGGCGCCCATCGTCGCAATGGCTAAGTAATCCCCTCGAAGCCGCAACGTTGGGACACCAACGATAATAGCGGCGATAATCGCAATGATGACACCGACCACGATGGAAGTATAAAACCCACCGGCCGTGGCAGAATTAGTCGTGATAATGGCCGTCGCGTACGCCCCAATGGCCATAAATCCAGCGTGTCCCAACGAAAACTGCCCCGCAAAACCGATGACCAGATTCAACCCGGTCGCCAGAATAATGTTGATGCCAATCACAACCAACATATTTTCAATGAAGGAATCAATAATGCCCATCAACATCAGAGTGTTCATCAGATAAAAGCCAGCGACCATGATGATAAGCCAGCTCACATTGTATTTAAAATTGGCCTTCAAAATCGTCACCTACACTTTCTCTTTGATATTTTTGCCAAAGATTCCAGCCGGCAAAACCAGCAAAATCACAATTAAGACGAAGTAGACTGCGGCATCCTTATATGCCGACAGGCCGACCGATTGAACGAGCGTTTCCAAAAGGCCAATCAAAAAGCCGCCGATTGACGCCCCTGGTACGGATCCAATCCCGCCAACGACGGCCGCCACGAAAGCCTTAATCCCTGGCGTCATCCCCATCAATGGGTCGATTGAGTTGTAGTACAAGCCAATCAGCACCCCAGCGGCACCGGCCATTGAAGAGCCCAATGCGAAGGTAAATGAAATCGTGCGATTCAGGTTAATCCCCACCAATTCGGCAGCATCCGGGTCGACAGAAACGGCCCGCATGGCCTTTCCCATCTTGGTTTTCTTAATGATCACTTGTAGGATCACCATGAGCAGGCAGGCGGTGACCAGAATCAGGATCTGAATGTTGGAAATCAGGACTCCGAAAACGTGATAGTTCACGGGCTCGATAATTTGCGGGAAGTCCCTAGGCGTTGACCCGTATAGGTACGACATCCCGTTTTCCAAGAGAAATGAGACGCCAATCGCGGTAATCAACGCGGTAATCCGTGGCGCGTGGCGTAATGGGCGATAAGCGAAGTATTCAATAATCACCCCAGCAACAGCCCCCACCAGCATCGCAGAAAGGAGGGCAAACAGGAAGTTAAAGTGCCAAAAGTTAATGACGTAATAGCCCCAAAACGCACCCAGCATGTAAATGTCCCCGTGTGCGAAGTTGATCAACTTGATAATGCCGTACACCATCGTATAGCCCAACGCCAAAAGGGCGTATATGCTACCTAGGGAGAGGCCGTTAATCAGTTGTTGGAAAAATGTTTGCAATGTACTGGCCTCCATTCATAGCCTACTTAATTGAAACTGAGTTAACGACCTTACCATTCTTCAAAGTTTCGATGGCAATTGGCTTTTGAGCGTTGTGATCCTTATCAATCGTAATGGTCCCAGTGACACCGTCAAAGTTCTTAATTTTTGCCAGACCGGCCGCCACTTTCTTCGAGTCTGCTGACTTTTCGTTTTCAATGGCTTGTTTCACCATGTTGACGGAATCGTAAGCCAGAGCTGAGAAGGTTGGGGCGACTTGATGATATTTAGCTTGGTAAGCCTTCATAAACTTAGCGGCCGTTGGGTTTTTCTTCGAGGCCATTGTTGAAAATGGTGTGGTGTAGTACACGTTAGTCGCGTTCTTGGCACCCGCAATTTTGACCAACTGAGGATCGGCCATCCCGTCAGTCCCCACAATTGGGACGTTGATGCCAGCTTGACGAGCTTGGTTAATGATCAGTCCAACTTCTGAGTAGTAACCAGGGACAAAAATGGCATCCGCTTTTTTGCTCTTAAACGAGGTCAACACAGCGTTGAAATCTTTATCCCCCGCAGCAAACGTCTGGTTGGCGACGATCTTACCCTTAAACTGATTCTTAAAGGCCTTCGCCAAACCAGTCCCATAATCGGTTGAGTTATCTCCCAAAATGGCCACCCGACGAGCTTTCAAATTATTGTATGTAAACTTAGCGGCTGTGCCTCCCTGGAAGTTGTTTTGGTAACAGGCCCGAAAGACATAGGGCTGAACTTTGCCGTTCTTTTGCAACGTATAGTCAGGATCAGTCGCTGATGGGCTCAAGGCTGGCACAGCGGCCTTAGTAATGTTAGGCGTCTGCGCGGTCCCGGCATTGGTCGTCGCCGGTCCAATGATGGCTGAAACCTTATCGTTGTTAGCCAACTGAGCAGCAACCGAGGCACTGGTACTCGTCGCCGTTTTATTATCCTTGATAATCAAATCAATTTTCTTTTTCTTGCCATTGACGTTTATCCCACCAGCATCGTTGATTTCATCAACTGCCATCTGGATGCCTTGCTTTTGTTGATTTCCATATCCCCCGGCAGCTCCAGAAAGTTCCATGTTGACGCCAATTTTAATTGTATTGCCGGTTTGCTTATTCCCAGAACCGGTCGTTGAAGCGGTACTACATCCTGCAAAAATCATTGCTGTTGCAGCAATTGTGGCAAACCCAGTCAATTTCTTCATCATACTTTTCTTCATCATTATTCCATCCCACTTTCTGTAATTAGCTTGTCTGACAAACTGACCTCCCTTGGTGTCAGGCAATAAAAAAACCTCATTCTTTAATGAATGAGGTTTGAAATCCGCTGATATTGATCAAGCCCTCATCATTAAAAACATAAATAAGGGCTCAACTTGTTGATGTGGTGTAGGCGTGTCCTACAACGCAGTCAATGTCGGGTCCTTGGTTTTTAATAATAAGACTAAATCTTGAACGGTAGTGGTTACCGCGATGATGGTGTATTGAGCTGACATGTTGGTAACCTCCCGTTAAGATTGCTTGATTTAATGATTAGAGTATACCCATACGAATGAGAAAACGTCAACGTTTTTTTAATATTATTCACACTATTATATTCAAAACCCTTACATGACAGCCTTTATGACTGCTAAAGAAATCACGCCAACAACCACGATTACCATCAAGTTCTTAGAAATCATGGCACTTAAAATGGTCGGCCCACTCGCTAAAAAGTTAGGCCAATCCACTGCTGGAAAGTGCCCCAAGTGTTGAATAAACAAGCTATTAATCCACAGTGCGGTCATAATACTAATGGGCACAAAGCTCAAAAAATTAATCACCACTGCTGGTAAACTAAAGTGTTTCAATAAGACAAAAGGGAAAATTCGCGATAACCAAGTGACTAACCCACTAACTAAAATAACCCCCAAAACGTAACTATCGAGCGCCATGTTTTAACACCACCCCAAATGAACATCCCAAAATAGCGGCTAACAACAAGAGTGCATTTTTGGGAATAAAAATCAGGCCGACCACCATAATGACGATGACAAAGCCAATGACAGCCAGTTGAATCGTTAGCCGAATCGTCTTATCGGCAATGACTTGCAGGTACAACAATCCGATGAACATGGCCACAATCGCAAAATCCATCCCAAATTTCTGGGGATCAACAATCAAAGTCCCTAATGCCCCACCGACCACCGTCGCCACAGCCCAGATGAGATACGCGAATAAATTAGCGGCGTTGTACCACCCGAATCGTAAGGTGTGGTCCGTATAATTCAACTTATTCATGCCCAACGCGAATGTTTCATCAGTAATCAGGGACCCGATAACGATATTTCGCATCATAGATTCCGATTTAAAATAGGGCGCCACCACTGTGCTCATTAAAATCATCCGTGAATTGACCAGAAAGACGGAGAGTAAAATGGCCAGCAAGCTAGCGTGTACCGCCATCATGCTCACCATAATAAACTGAGCGGAGCCCCCATATGTAACCATTGACAGTAACAAGATTTCTAACAAACTAAAGCCGTTCGCCTTTGCAATAATGCCAAAGGCTATCCCAACACCAATGTAGCCAAACGCCGTCGGGACGGCTTCCATCACCCCAGCCCGTGGTGATAGGTCATCCGTCATTCTCATCATCCCCTCATTTTTCTAATAGTCTCATGTTAACGATGGCGCTCGCTAAAGTCAACGACTTCAAAATAATTCGGTTAAGTTTGTTTAATGGACGTATAATAATGGCATGAAACATCAGGAGGTTATTCAATGACAAGCTCAAGATATGATCAGATGATTTACCGCCACGTGGGCAAAAGCGGCTTACGGCTACCCGCCTTTTCTCTTGGCCTCTGGCACAACTTTGGCAGCGTGGACCCCATGGCAAGCCAACGCGCCCTCATCAAGCGAGCCTTTGACCTTGGCATCACCTACTTTGACCTCGCTAATAACTACGGGCCAATCCCCGGCAGCGCTGAGGAGAATTTCGGCCGCATCCTGCGTAACGACCTAGCTGGCCACCGGGATGAACTTGTGATTGCTAGCAAGGCCGGCTATGATATGTGGCCGGGACCGTATGGCTCGTTTGGCTCTCGTAAAAGCATTATTGCGAGTGCTAATCAGAGCCTGCAACGGATGGGGTTAGATTACGTTGATATTTTTTACAGTCACCGCTTTGATCCCCAGACCGACTTAGCTGAGACAGCTGGTGCCCTGGACGATTTGGTGCGCCAAGGTAAGGCCCTCTACATTGGCATTTCAAACTACGATGGCGCGCAAACGGCGGCCATGATGGCTGAATTCGAGAAATTGAGGACCCCGTTTATCATCCACCAAGTACGCTATAACATGTTTAACCGCCAACCTGAAACCGACTTATTCCCCGTTCTTAAAAGCGCTGGTAAGGCAGCAATTGGCTTTAGTCCCCTGTCACAGGGACTGTTGACGGATAAATACCTCAACGGCATTCCAGCCAACTCCAGAGCGTCTCGCTCATCCAGTCCGTTCTTACAACCCAAGCAGGTGGCCTCAACAATCAAAACTGTTCAGGCGCTCAACGACCTCGCCCACAGTCGCCACCAGACACTGGCTGAAATGGCCCTGGCCTGGAACCTGCGGGAGCCCGAATTAGTGAGCGTCTTAATTGGGGCCAGTCGACCAGGCCAACTTGACGACAACGTCAAAGCACTCGCCCACCTCGACTTCACGACCGACGAACTCGCCGAAATTGACCGAATTTTGGACCGTCAAACCCAGATTGACTGGTCCCGGTAACATCGGTGCGGCTATCAAGGTCAAAATTGAAACACTGACCCTCAAAAAAAGGTGTCAGCTACTTGAAACTTTCAAGCGGCTAACACCTTTTTGTCTTTCTGATACTTATTTTTGCGAACCAGTCATTGGGCCGATATGCCGCCATCAATCACAAACTCAGAACCAGTGGAATAACTTGAATTATCAGAGGCCAGGAACAGGACCATCTTAGATACTTCCTCGGGTTCCGCAATGCGGCCTAGTGGAATTGACTTTGCAAATTCAGCCACAGCTGCATCCGTATCCCCTTGGTGGATCATCGGCGTCGAAATGACCCCTGGGTGCACCGAGTTGACCCGAATCCCGTAATGGGCGAGTTCTAGTGCAGCCGCTTTAGTCATGCCCCGAACGGCGAACTTGGTATCAGTATACCCAATTGCACCACCCACTAAACCATTTAGAGAACTAACATTAACAATGCTACCACGACCCGCTTCTTTCATCTTAGCCGCGACCGTCTTCATACCAAGAAAGACGCTGACCTGATTAATATTGACGATTTTTTGATAATCAGCCAGTGACACGTCAAACAGCGACTTAGAGTACGTAATACCGGCATTATTGACTAAAATATCAATTTGCCCCCACTTCTCAAGGGTCGCTGCCACAACCGTTTGCCAATCTTGCTCGCTCGCGACATCCTGCTTCACAAAAATAGCATTTTCACCTAATTCATCGGCATAGGCTTCGCCCTTTTCCGCGTTAATATCCGTAATGACCACCTTAGCACCTTCCGCTACAAATAACTTAGCGTGTGCTGCCCCCATTCCTTGGGAGGCACCCGTGATAATCGCTACTTTACCATCTAATTGTCCCATCTTAAGCCCTCCGATCCATTTTGTTACCGCTTTCAACAAGCAGTGTATCGTTTCGAGGCTTATTTTTCAATGCTTTTGCTTTGGCTATCTAAAAACCCCACAACCGTTGGCCACTTGAGCTAACGATTATGGGGCACTTCACTTTCCACCCTACTTCAACCATTTCTAAGCGTCAAAGCCATGCAGGTTATCCTTATTTTTCCGCCACACCATGTCATAAACCGCTTGTTTCGTCGCTTCCTCGACATGGTCGTCATCCACCTTAAATTCTTGGGCTAGGTAAAACTTCAGTGCAGCATGATTTTTCCAATAAACCTGTAACGTCAAGACGTCGTGTTCAGCTTTCGCCGCCTCCATCAGCGCTTGACCGACCCCTTGGCGCTGATCCGTCTGAGCAACAAACAGCCCTTCGATCGCATCCCCGGTCATGCCGAGAAAACCGCGCACCTGACCATCAGTTTTTTCCACATACAAATTAGCCTTGGGAAAAGCCGCAACCGCCGTCTCAAGATGCTCTTGCCAATAACTGGCTTCAATAAATTGGTGACTCTTAAGGTTATCAGCCAGCCAAATATCGGCTATTTGATTGTAATCCGCTTCGGTAAGTTGATCGTTTCGGATAATCAATTTAACGCCCTCCATCCTGTTCACTAGGACCATTATGCCTTAACGGCCGTGGTGAAAACAAGGGGCAATCGAGGGCCGAGACCAACCTCATTCGATCCGTGTAACTGTCCACTCCTGGATAAGTCATCAGCTCATAAAATCCAAACCCGGGATTTTTTGAGCTCCTGCCTTATCCGCCGTGGTCACCCGTTTGGGTCCACACTTTGTTTAATCCGGCTCCCCCAAACTGTCCACTCCTGGATAAGTCATCAGCTCATAAAATCCAAACCCGGGATTTTTTGAGCTCCTGCCTTATCCGCCGTGGTCACCCGTTTGGGTCCGCACTTTGTTTAATTTTGCCCTTGCCGCCGCCAGCCTTGCGACGGGTACCCGGAATGGAGAACAGGACACGTACGTGACGCCGATTTCTTCGAAGAACGCGATTGAGGCGGGGTCACCTCCGACCTCTCCGCAGACCCCAATTGGTAAGTCGGGCTTAGTCTGTCGACCCTTATTGACGGCCATTTTCATTAACTCACCAACGCCTTGCGTATCAATGGTCTGAAACGGATCAGCCGGTAAAATTCCCTGTCGAAGGTACTCTGGCAGAAAGGCGCCCACGTCGTCACGGGAGTAACCAAACGTCAGTTGCGTCAAATCGTTCGTCCCAAAACTGAAAAAGTCCGACTCCCTGGCCACTTGATCAGCCGTCACACAGGCCCGCGGCATCTCCATCATAGTACCAATGGTATAGCTAACTTTCGCCCCCGTTTCAGGCTGCATCCGCTGAATTTGACCTTCAACCAGAGCCCGGACCCAGGCCATTTCTGCCCTGGAATCCGTCAACGGAATCATAATGTGCGGCTGGACCTCAAGCCCCTGTTTTCGATGTCTCAACACGGCCGTCATAATAGCTTGAACTTGCATCTCATAAATATCAGGGAACGTCACGGCTAACCGGTCCCCCCGATGACCTAACATTGGGTTAAGCTCCTTTAACGCGGCCACGCGATCACGAAGCTCGTCAGGGGAAACCCCAATCTGCGTTGCAACAAGCTGAATTTCTTTTTCATCATGGGGTAAAAATTCATGGAGTGGTGGGTCGAGTAGTCGAATCGTCACTTCTTTGGTTTGCGCTAATTGGTATAGCTCGTAAAAGTCAGCCTGTTGCATCGTTAATAACTTGGATAACGGATCCTTCCGGTCGGCCGCATCAGTGGCGAGGATTAACCGGCGCATCTGTAAGAGGCGCTCCGGCTTAAAAAACATGTGCTCGGTTCGGGTCAGTCCAATCCCGTCCGCATCAAAATCCAGGGCCCGTTGAAAATCGCTTGGCGTATCGGCATTCGTATAGACCCCCATGTCAGCGATATCCTTGGCCCAATTCAATAGGGTGGATAACTCGCCTTTAACCGCGGCTGGCGTGGTTTTGATTTGCCCCAGCATCAAAGCACCCGAAGTCCCATCGACGGAAACCCAGTCTCCTTCATGAATTTCTTGCTGGTTGACTCGTGCGCACTGGTTAGGCGCATCAACGACGAGGTCGTGAGTCCCGACGACGCCGGTCGCTCCCATCCCGCGGGCCACAACGGCTGCGTGCGACGTCATCCCCCCCCGCGACGTGACGATGGCTTGACTCACAATCATGCCCTCAATATCTTCAGGTGACGTGTCCTGGCGCATCAGCACGACTTTTTGTCCATTCTCAGCTGCTTGCTTGGCGGCCGCTGCTGAGAAGTAGACTTGACCGGTTGCCGCCCCTGGCGAAGCAGGGAGTCCCTTGGTTAAGGGCGTCTGACGGGCTAAGTCAGCAGTGTCAAATTCTGGATGAAGCATTTCTGACACCGACTCTGGTTTGACCCGAAGCAGCGCCGTTTCTTTTGAGATTAACCCCTCCGCCACCTGATCAACTGCAATTTTGACCGCCGCAGTGGGGGTTCGTTTTCCACTTCTTGCTTGCAATAGGAACATCTGGCCTTTTTCGATCGTAAATTCAAGGTCTTGCATGTCATGATAGTGGGTCTCAAGAACGGCCGCCGTTTCGACTAATTGCTCGTATAACGCTGGCATATCTTCCTGTAAAACCGCAACCGGTTGCGGCGTTCGAATCCCCGCAACAACATCTTCGCCCTGGGCATTCAACAAATATTCGCCGAAAAGGGCCGGTTCCCCGGTCGCTGGGTTTCGGGTAAAGGCCACTCCAGTCCCCGAATCTGCCCCAGCGTTGCCAAACACCATCTCCTGAACGTTGACCGCAGTTCCTAACGATTCTGAAATATTGTTTTGGCGGCGATAAACCTGAGCCCGGTGATTATGCCACGATTCAAAAACGGCGTTGATGGCCGCCAACAACTGGTCGCTTGGATCCTGAGGAAAGGCGCCTCGGCCCGATTCTAGATAGAGTTGCTTGAATGCCGTAATAATTGACTGTAAATCGTTTACCGTGAGCGATAAATCGGAATGGTACCCATTTTGAGTCTTGACCGTTGTCAACACTTGGTCAAACGCAGCCTCATCAATTCCGTAAACCACGTTACCAAACATGGCCAACAATCGCCGGTAACTGTCCAAAGCAAACCGTTCATTATGCGTAAAGGCGGCCAGTGCGGCGACCGTCTCATCGTTTAAACCAATATTGAGGATCGTATCCATCATACCGGGCATTGAAATGGCGGCCCCAGACCGGACCGAGACCAACAGCGGGTGTGAGGTGCCGCCGAACCGTTTTTCGGTCTGTTGGCTTAGCGCCATCAGTGCCTGATTCAATTCTGCTAAAAGCGCGTCACTTAACTTGCCCGTTTGTTGATACTCATGACAAGCCGCAGTTGTGATCGTAAACCCAGGCGGTACGGGGAGCCCCAAGTGGGTCATTTCTGCCAAATTCGCCCCCTTGCCACCTAATAAGTCGCGCATTGTCATGTTACCTTCGGAAAATGAATAGATTTGTTTTGTCATATTAGTCACTCTTTCCTATAAATAATACATCACATTACCCGATTAATAATGTATCTTAAATCAATTTAAAAAACAACCCTTTTATTGTAATCGGTTACATTTAATCTATCTTGTGTTAATCGGCACGATCAATTGTGACGTCTTAATGACGTCATCACAAAAAAAGCCCCTGAGGCAATCCCTCAGCAGCTTGTGTGTGATGGTCCTAGTCTTGATAGTGGGCCACCTTGAACAAAACCATCCCGTTACTTCGCACTTTCCATAAAGTGTTGAAAAATTCTGTTTTTCGTAATTTTACCAATGGCTTCATGACTGCCCTTGGCCGCAACGACCGGTAGTGAGTCCACCTTGTGCTTCAACAGCAGGTCGCCAGCTTCCCGGACGGTGGTCTCAGGCGTGGCCGTCACGATGTTGGGCATTCTGGTCATGACAATACTGGCCAACATTGTCTCTGGATTGGGACTCGAAAAGCTTGCCCGTAGTAGGTCCTTTCGCGAAATCAAGCCCACCAATTGATGGTTGGCATCCGTCACATACAGCGAGCCCACATCCTTCAGAAACAACTTACTAACCGCCTCCTGCATCGCCGCATCGTCACTGATTTCGGTGACGGGCAACATGATGTCTTTAATCGGTTTTTCGTAAAGATCGTCATAATCGACGTTAATGAGTTGATCACCTTGATAAACATACCCAACCTTGGGCCGGGCTGCCAACACGTCAACGGCGGTCAGTAATCGCAAATCAGCCCGAATCGTGGGGACACTAAGGCCGAGACGATGCGCAATGGCGTCGCCTGTCATCGGGCTAGTTTGCTTTAGCATCTCAATAATTGTCGTTTGGCGTTTGGTAAAATCCATCATATCGACCTCGTTTGTAAGTATTCCACTTGATTATAGCATTAAATACAACGTTTCATTTCAGCAAATTCAAATTGAGCTGATTTGTCCTAGCTTCTAAGTTGTGCTAGACTTAAATTAATTAAACAAAACGCCACCGGGCGTCAACACGCATCGCTGAACTTCGTTAGGTCTTTGGAGGTTCAGGGGTGCGCTTTATTTTTAGGAGATGATGACATGGTATGGTTTGATCTAGTTATCGCAGGACTTTTTGAGGTTTTCTGGGCGACAATGATGAAGCTTAGTCACGGGTTTTCACAGCTTGGCTTCTCCATTGCGACCCTCGTTGGGATGGCCCTTAGTTTTTACTTTTTATCGCTAGCAACAAAACAACTCCCCTTCAGCTTGGCCTATCCGATCTGGACGGGAATTGGTGCCGTTGGTAGCATTGTTGTCGGCGTCTTTTTCTTTAAAGATGTTATTTCGCCACTAACCTGGGTCTTTATTGTGATGTTACTTGTCGGCATTTTGGGCATTAAGTTCACTGCTTAACCGGCGTTAGGATCAATTGGCAACGTGGCGAACTATTTCAACGGTCAACAGTCTCCCTTTAAAACTGTCCATTTGGTCAAACATCGTGGCGACTTAGTCACGTAAGCGATTTCATTTCTTGATTTAGCAAACATTCCACAAGTTTTGAAATATCGTACATTTCATTAGCTATTACCAAACATTCTGTTAATATAACGTTTGGGAGGTAATACAATTCGGAAAGGGAGTGTGACCAATGTTACACTTTTGCTTAGGCCGTTGGATAACCCGAATTATGCTCACTTCACTAATCCTGATTAGTTCGTTCCTGATACCGCAACAAGCGCGCGCTGCGGTCACGCCATTCGGTTCGCTCCGTTTCCCTCAACCCACAGCCACCATCAACGTTTCCGGTCCAGCGGCAACGCTGACCGCTTGGAATACCGCGATTAAGGCGTGGAATAAAACCGGCGTCTTTACCTTCACCAAAGTTACTGGAAAGGCCCAAATTAAAGCTGATTCATGGTCGAATCTCACAACCGATAAGAACGTTGCCGGGCTCACGCAACTCTCATCGAACAACGGCGTGACCATTGATTCAGCTGTCACCGGCATTAACACGGCGGTTTTAAAGTTTTATCGTTACAGTAAAAGCTCGTGGGCCATTGTGGCTGAGCACGAACTCGGCCACGTGATTGGCTTACAACACAATCCCAGCAAAAACAGCGTCATGTACTTTCAAAACCGGTACGTTGGTATCCAAGCCGTTGACACCCAAAGTGTCAGGGAACACTACCGGACACCGTTACCACTTGGACCAACCCGGACCCTTGCGGCGCAGGCCACTGGCTTCCACACCACCATTTGTGGACTAGGTGAGTTTGGCTGGCCACCGCACTTTGTTTTGATGCACCGGACCTTTGTTCCGTGGACTGCTTCGTCTATTTTTATGACGGAATAACCCATTCGTCGGCCCCAACCCGACGTTTAAGGGGGAAAACGTTAAAAACCAGCGACCGCTTTTTAACGCGTCGCTGGTTTTTTAATGCTTAATTTTCAACGGTGATCGGCCAACTGGACAGTGCTCGGAGCGAGGTGGTGACCCAGCGTCGCCCATTGTGCGCCAGTTTTTCATTTTATTCCTTGGCACTAAGCGCCCCAATCATGTCGATCCGTTTCAAGCGCCGGTGGGTAACGGCCATGACGACTGCCGTAAATAACAGCATCAAACCGGTGGCTGCTGCAAACCCAGGCCAGTGAATGGTCACGGGAAAGATGACCAACGCGGTCGCCGCTTGCTGCATAATATACAGGGTTAACAGCCAGCCGAGTCCATACCCCACGACGATGCCTAGGAGGGTCATCACGACGTTTTCCCTGACAATATACATCGTCACTTCCCGGTCAAAAAAGCCGAGCACCTTGATTGTGGACAGCTCCCGAATCCGCTCCGAAACATTGATGTTGGTTAAGTTATACAAAACAACAAAGGACAAAACACCTGATAATAACACAAAGATTGCCACAACGCCGGTCAAACTTGCTGACATAGTCTGGATTGTCTTTTCCTGGTCTTTGGTATAACTCGTTCCCGCAACTGTGCCACTCTTCAACAGGTCGTTCGCCAACTGCTTTTGTTGCGCTGCCGTTTGGGGTCTTAACTGAACCAGTAACGTATTGTAAACGGGCGCTTGCTGAAAGGTTGAGCGAAAGACACTGGGCGTCAAATAAACGGTGTGCGCCACGTAATTCTCCGCGACACCCGCTACTCTTACGCGCCGAGTGGTGCCTGCCGCCAACCGAATTGTCACGCGGTCACCACGGCTAACGCGTAGTAGCTTGGCCATTTTACTTGTCAATAACACCCCGTTGGTAGGCAACGTTCCCCGGTTGGCCACGTCTCGACCGGTTAACTTAACGTAGTCGTTGAACGAGCGAACCGATTTGGGAACCGTCACACTAACGTCTGTCACCTGTTGCTGGTGGGCTGATACCTTTGCGGTATCCATTGCGACCAGCGCCCGCCGCTTGTATTGCGCGTGCTGTGCTAGCGTTTTTGTTGCCGCTTTCGAGCCGGCCTCACTATTCAGACGTACCACGGCTTGATAGTGGCTGACCCGGCTGTACTGCAAGCGGCTCGTGGCGTTGATTGAATCACGAATCCCAAATCCCGTTAAAATCAACGCGGTGCCGCCCGCAATCCCAATAATCGTCATCAACATTCGGGACTTAAACCGAAACAAGTTACGATAACTCACCTTCTGGTTGAAACTCAGTCGCTGCCACAATGGCGTGATACGTTCCATCAGAATCCGGTTAGCTGATTTCGGGGATTTTGGCCGCATCAACGTCGCCGGCCCTTCAGATAGCTGTCGTCGAACCACTAGCGCGGCCGCGCCAACCGTGGCCAGTAGCGAAAAAAGTGCGGCTAGTAAAATAACGCCCCACTGAAAATCATCAACGACGGTTAACGGAATGTACATTTTATATAAACTCAATACAATCCGGGGCAAAGTGATATTTCCAATCATCACGCCCAAGACGGTTCCCAAAACACCGGCTGTTAGAGCATACAGCAGGTAATTACGGGCAATCGCCCAACGCGTATAACCCAGGGCCTTGAACGTCCCAATCTGGCTCCTGGCTTCTTCGACCATTCGCGTAATTGTCGTAAACGTAATTAAGGCGGCGATTAGGAAAAAGAAGACGGGGAACACGTTTGCAATCGCAGCGATTCGTTCGGAGCTCTCACCATAAGCTTGAAGTCCCGGTAAATCATCGCGGGTTTGCCACGTGTACGTTGTGGTCGCTTTGGCCTTCGCTACCCTGCGTTGGGCGGCCAAACGAGATTGCTGCCGCGCAATCACCGAAGCCGGCATCGCACCGGTCACAGCCGCCGCCTTTAGCTTTGCTTGCATCTGATTCAACCGTGCTTCAATCGGCCGTAGCAGCGCGGTTTCACGGCGCTTTGCTTGGGGTGCAAGTTGCCGTTTTAACGCTGCCAACTTATCTGCGACCGCGTGCCGATACGCCCGACTAAAGGTCTGCTTATTTTGGAGGGCTTTAAATCGGATCGTCAGCATTGTTGCGACCTTGAGGCCCATTTGCTGCTTGGGGACAACCGCAAAATACCGAACAGTGCCGTCGCCAACGTTGGCAGAGCCCCGCTGAGTATTATCAAGATACCTTGGTGAATTGGCAAACCCAACGATTTTATACTGTCGCTGCTTCAGCCCCGCCTCCCGACTGAACCGGTACAATTGGCCTAGTCGATAGTGGTACTGGGTTTTGGCTTGATTATCCAAAACGATTTCGTTTGCATGCCGCGGCCGATGACCACTAACGATGGTCAATTGATTTTGTGACAATGTCCGGTCGTCACCATACACGGCAACTGTGTCGTCCGTTTTTCCCCCAACGGCGTATTTAAAGTTAACGGCTTCCACTTGAGCGCCGGGCACCTGTTTGACAGCAGCAACATCTTGCTGCGTGAACCCCGTCGTTGACAGCACCTGCACATCGCTTAAATGGGCATCCGTGACGGTCTTAGACGCCGAATCATTGAGGGCGGGACCAGCCGCTTTAACCCCAACAAAGATCAAGACGCCAAGCATAATAATCAACACGATGGCGATAAATCGGCCCTTTGACTGACCAATTTCCCGCCACATATTCTTTGTTAACGGCTTCATATCAGTCACCTACCATTCAATCTCATCAACGGGTGTTGGCGCCGGATTATCTACGACATCACGAACCTGCGCGTCATTGATGTGGATCACCCGGTCGCCCATCGCGGCCAACGCCGAGTTATGCGTGATGATAATCACAGTCTTGCCATCTTTGCGACCAGCCCGCTCTAGCAACTTCAAAACCTGCTTACCGGTTTTAAAATCAAGTGCACCGGTGGGCTCGTTGCACAGTAAGATATCCGGATTCTTTGCTAGGGCTCGTGCAATCGCAACCCGCTGCTGCTCACCACCCGATAATTGGGAGGGAAAATTATCAATCCGATTACCCAGTCCCACTGCCTCAAGCACCGTCGTCGCCGCCAACGCGTCTGGCACAATGGACGATGCCAATTCAACGTTTTCCTTTGCTGTCAAGTTAGGGATCAAGTTATAAAATTGAAAAATAAAGCCGATTGACGTTCGCCGGTAGGCTGTTAATTGGCGGTCGTTAAACGTCGCAATATCAACACCGTCCACAATGACTTGCCCACTGGTTGGCGAATCCATGCCACCCAGGATGTTTAATACCGTGGATTTTCCTGCGCCGCTGGGACCCAAAATCACGGTGAGTTGCCCCCTTTCCACCTCAAAAGAAACCTGGTGATTTGCCGTAATGGTCGTCTCGCCCATTTGATACTGCTTCGTTTCGTTTTCAACTTTGATATAACTCATGCCCGTTTTCCTCCCGTTCACACTTGTCTTTAATTATAGCCGAACCACGGTCAATAGACCAAAGTAAAAAACCAACTGGCTCTTGTGCCAATTGGTTTTCATCTTCAAGCGAAACCGTCAAAAAACAGTCTGCATCGTGATATTTTTGTCAAAGCACCGTTAAACAAGTGTTGGCCCGATTAAAACTAGCCACGGATCTCAAAACTAAACTCGTGATCCACTTCCGCAGAAATGTGGTAAGCCGGCTCGACATCCGCGCCCCAGCTATCAATGCCACCAACGCCACGAACAGCGCCGTACACCCCTAAGACGGTTCTTCGAACGGCAGGAAGCTCTTCAATGTGGTCAGCGGCCTCGAGCTGTTCGGCGGTGTAAGGCAGGCAACTAAACGCAAATGGTGCAGTCGTTTGAACCACGGACAAGCTAAAATCAGTGGCATCCACATCCGTGTTATTGAGCGTTGTATGACGAGTCACCGTCACTGCTTCCGTCGCCATGTGCATCCCGTTTTCCTGTGGTCGCAGGTATGGTGTCACCGGAAGGCCCACCACGTGGTAAGTCCCAGCAACCGCGCCAGCCATCCGATCCGGATACGTCTCACCAGATAGTCCGGTATAGTCGAATCCGACGGCCGGCGTCGGCATGATAAACCGCAGTCCAAGTGCTGGTAACTCCGGCAATCCTGGCTGACCGTCATAGTGCACTGTCACCCCAAGATGACCATCATTAAACACCTGATAGGTCACCGTAACGTTTGTTTTTGGGACGGTGGTCGTCTGGTACGTAAAAGCAATTTGAACCTTTTCCGCCCACTCGTGATTGCTAAACCGGTTCGTTTCTGGCGCAATTGGCCAGCCTAAGTCTTGGTCATCGACGTTAATCGCTACGGCTACACAATGACTGAACAAGTCGGCGCCTAACCACATGGCGCTGTCCTGTGAGAAGCCGTTACCCCGATCATTATCGGTCGTTGCCCGCCAAAAAGTCGGCATCGGCGTCCGGTACAACCATTCTTTACCATGCTGCACGAGAGACTCAAGGCCGCCTCGTTCATAACTAAAAATATAGTGACAGGCAGGGCCGGCAACTCCAAGCGTCCCGTCGCCAAAAATGACGCGTAAGTTAGTTGTTGTATTGGCCATAGTAGTAGCGCACCTCCTGCATTGCTGGCTTTGGTTGCCGGTTGGCAAACATCAGCCCGTCACCGGAAAAATCGTAATCGGAGTGGCGATCATCGAAGTCGCCCCCGTAGCGTAAAACCCGGTTACCAGTCACTTCGTCAGTCACATACAAGGCCTGATCGATGTAGTCCCAAATGAAGCCCCCTTGATACATTGGGTACTGATTAATCAAGTTGACGTAACTGGCCATTCCCCCGAGTGAGTTCCCCATATCATGCATGTACTCACAATTAAGAAACGGCTTTTCCGGGTGGTCATCCAGATAGGCTTTAATATTTTCGGGCGTTTCATACATCCGACTTTCAACGTCAGAGATTCGGTCCGCGTACGCGCGGTTTCGGTAAACCCCTTCATAGTGGGTTAACCGGGTTGAATCAACGCGCTTGTAATAAGCGTTCATCTCAGCCAACACCTCACCGGCATAGGACTCATTACCAAGCGACCAAAATAAAATTGATGGATGATTCTTAAAAACCTCGTAGTTATTTTTAGCCCGGTCAAGAACGGCGTCACGCCACTGTGAAACGCTGCCAGGGACGTTATATGATGGCTCAACGGCTCCCATTTTTTGCCAGCTACCATGCGTTTCCAAGTTAGTTTCAGCCATCATGTAGATGCCCGCCTCATCGCACATTGTGTACCACGGAATTTGGTCGGGATAGTGACAGGTGCGCACCGCATTAATATTGTTTTCCTTGAAAACCTGCAAATCAGCGACCATGTCAGCCTGGGTAATCGCCCGACCACGGTCCGGATTCCATTCGTGACGGTTCACACCATTTAGAATCAACCGTTGACCGTTCAGCATCATGACCTTATCGACCAGCTCAAACCGCCGGAAACCAAAGTCGTAGGGAACAACTTCAAGAACGGCGCCATCAGCATCGCGAACCGTGAGCTGCAAGTGGTAGCGGTATGGATCAGAATGGCACCATAAACGGACGTTAGCCACTTCAAAGTCACCAAAATGCACCTGTTCTGTCGCTTTTTCGCTAGCTTCAGCCACCATTTCACCCTGGTCATCGGTCACGGTCAGACTCACCGTTCCTGCGGCTGGATGGTCGTTAAGCTGAAGTGTCACCGCTAAGTGACCGGTCGTCAGATCAGCTGTCACCGTTGAGTGAATGGCCAAATCATTGACGTGAATCTCAGGCTGGGCAGTCAACCGGACACTCCGAAAAATACCAGAAAACCGGAACATGTCCTGATCTTCAAGAAAGGCGGCCGTACTCTGCTTAAAAACTTCAACAGCAATCACGTTATCAGTATCTTGAATATAGGGTGTTAAATCAAACTCTGACTGGGAAAAACTGTCTTCGGCATAGCCAACAAAGTGCCCGTTCAACCAAAGGTACATGGCCTGCTCCACCCCATCAAATTGAACGGTGACGCGGTTGTTTCGCAGCGGTTCTTCTAAGTCAAAACGTTTGGCGTAGGCGCCGACACAGTTATTGTCGGCCGCACTAAACATCCCGGCACCCGTATCAGCATCGCTTAACACATATGCTGGCCGTCGGTAGACTTTCCCCTCCCACGGGTACAGGGTATTGATGTAATGAATCTGTGAGAAATTCTCTAACTCGATGTGGCCAGGGACCTGAATCGTGAAAAAATGGTCTCGGTCATAGTCCGGCTCAAAAAAGCCCACCGGTCGTTCTGCTGGATTTTTAGCGTATTGAAATTGCCAATCACCATCCAACGATTGTATGTAGCTGCTAACACCGCGTTCAATTTCTTCACCGCTACGGTAAGCACGATGATCACTGTGTGCTGGTAGAGTTCCCACCCGAAAAACTTGGGGATCGTCCAACCAGTTAATTGATGGTTCCATTTCGTTACCTCCCTTGGACATGCTCACGCATTGACCGCCACCAGTGCCCCCCGCCACTGGATAGCGTCATTTCTCCAGGAAGATTCACCCAAGTTTAGAGTACACTTTTATCAACAAATGAACAGGCTTTTAGACAAACACGGGACAAATAAACTAAAATGTCCGAAAAAAAGCCCACATCACCCGCTGTGATGTGGCTTAAATCAGTTTAAACGTCATGGAGGGCGTCAGATAGGAGCGACAGCCCCCGTTCAAGGGTCGCTTTGGGTGCACAATAGCCTAGTCGAACATGCCCAGGCATATCAAACCGGTTGCCAGGGACCAAAAGGACACCTTTTTCCTGCAGAATCTTAATGCAGAAGGCTTCCGTTTGATCGGCTGGAATCTCTAGTTTCGGAAACGAGGTGGACACCCCTTCTGGCAACACCACACTCGCCTTGGGCTCAGCGGCAATCCAATCCTTATAAATGGCCAGGTTCTCCGTCACCAAGCGCCGATTACGGGCTAAAACTTGGTCGCGATGGGCCAAGATGTGAACTGCCATCATGTCGTTAAATACCCCACAGCAAATCACCGTGTAGTCCCGGTATTTTCGGAACCGATTGGCAATCGACAGGTTCGACGCCGTCCAGCCCACCCGGATACCGGGCATAGAATACGTTTTGGATAGGGAATTTGTGGCAATTCCCTTATCATACAGGTCAACGATTGACGCGAACTGCTCAGAGTGCGTCAATGGATAGTAGACCTCATCAACTAAGACGTACGCCCCCACCGATGACGCCAAATCCACAACCTGCTGTAAAAAGGCCCGGTCTAAAATCGTCCCAGTCGGATTGTTGGCATTATTTAAACAAATCATGGTCGTGTCTGGGCGAATTAATCGCTTCAATTCTTCAATATCAGGGTACCAGTCAGCTGATTCACGAATGTGCCAAAAATCGACCTCAGCTCCCAACGACTTGGGAATATCATAAAGCTGTTGATAGGAGGGGTACTCTGCAATGACATGGTCACCCGGCTTGATGAGGGCGTATAAGGCCAGGTGATTCGCCCCAGTTGCGCCGTTGGTCTGCAATATGCCATCAACATCAACGTGCTGATACAACTTTGCAACCTCCCGCTTAAAGGCGGGTGACCCCTCAATCCAGCCGTAATTCATTTTCGCCGCATCAAGTTTTTCGTAAAACGTGGCCCCACCTTGACCATCTAGGTTCAGTGCTTCATTCATCGTCATCGACGCGATCGTACTTTGAGCAATATCAACGGTTGCTTTTGTTTCCCATTCGTTTAGCCACTCTTCAACACCAAATCCCGCAATTTCCATACCACTACCTCCAGAGGATCATTCGTTATTTTAATCATACGATACTTCGCCGGCCAGTGGCACCCTTAAGTTGAACCGCGGGCCATCATTCACGCACTTCTCACCACACCACTGCATTTTTCACGTATAATATTCAGTAAAAACAGGGGGAATCCGTCATGCACTTACACACTTTAACGCAAGAATCACCTGATTGGGCATATTGGGCAAAAGAAATTGCCAGCATCGATTGGGCCGCTGGCGCGTACCTCGCCAAGAAAATGACCACGACCAAGTTTCTGCCATGGGAACGGGTCATTGTCGCCGAAGACGGCGATCGGCTAGTGGGCTGTTGTGCCCTGCTGGCTAAGGACATCGTTGAAAACACCACCGCGACCCCGTTCATCAGTACCGTGTACGTCGTCCCCGACTACCGCGGTCACCATATCAGCCAGCAACTGGTCATTCGGGCCGAACGGGAAGCCGAGGCTGCGCATTTCAAGTCCACATTTATTGCAACCGAACACATGGGGCTGTATGAAAAACTGGGCTATTCTGAATTTACCCGGGAACCCGACATTTTTGGTCGTGAAATGCGGCTACTGGCTCGGTCGTTTCCCAAAGACGACCCATTTGGCCACTTACCAAATGGTTAACTTAATCTGATACCTAAAGGAGATGAGCGTTTGGCTGACGCTCGGATAAAATTAGCGCCATTTGTTCAAACTCGCCAACCGTTTACAGCAGTCGTTGGCAAAATGACCCACCATCATAATCATCACGGGGCAAGCGAACCCGTCCTATTACTGACCGATGTTCACCATCAATCAACCGGTGAACAAGTGGCCGACCACATCTGGGTGCCTTTTACAGCCCAGATGGCCGCCGCCGTGGGTCACGAATTGTTCACCAACGACCAACTTGCTTTTACGGCCAAAATTACCACCTACCGCATTCACCGGGACAACATTACCGAGCAACAACACCAAGTCGCGACCGCAAATCATGACCGTCGCCAACGCGCTAGCGCTGCCTTTCGAGCCCAATATCATGACTGGGAAGTGCTCCGACAAACCTTGCTCGACACAAACGCACTAGTTGATCAGGCTGTTACGGCCGGCACACTTTCAGATGAGCAGGCCAAGACCATCAAAGCCGAAAACCAGCGCACCTACCAGGACCAAGAGCCCCATCGCGAATTGGCACCACGCCTGGCCATTCCGCAACACCGGGACTACCAACTTGTCGAGCTTCAGGCGTTTCGGGTGACCAAATCCCGACGGCCACATCGCGGTTGGCAACGAACAGCGTATGACCCTAAACGTTGGTCAGACCGCCGTTACACTAGATTTTTAGCTGCTCGCAGTATGGCCTATCAACGCGGCGTGTATTTTGACGCCTTCTAAATCAGTCGCTGGTTCCCTATTACCCGCCGTCACGAATAGGACGCATCCGAAAGGGCTCGTTACCGCCTTTTTGGATGCGTCCTATTTGTGTCACAGTTAGTGCAAATTTTCGGTGAGGTGAGCTGACCAATAGTGCCAATCAAACCACCAGACGACGAGCGCGCCCACTGCAAGTAACACCAGCAAAACTAATCCGGTTGCTACCAGACCGCCCATTACTGAAATCGCCATATAATCCATGAACACCACTATAGCCCCAATAATATATCCGCCGAAAATCACGGCAAAGGTCAAAAAGTTGCCGCCCCCGCGGTTGAACAAGGTGGTCACGTTACTCCAATCCAGATCACGAAGCCGCCAATCGCGGGCAAAATAAACCACGCTCATCAGATAAACGCCAACCAGTAACCCCGCTATCAGCGCAGCGGTATGCCAGACTGGAAGTTGCAAAAATACAGCGACGGCTACTGCTAAAACAGCGACCATCAACGCTTGAACCCCGTAGACGGTCCAGAACTTGATACGAAGATATCGTTTCAGGCTAATTGGCATCGCCAAAATATACTCTAAATTAGCCCGGTCCAGTGAAATACTGACGCTCACTAACGAACTACTATTAACCGTAATCGCGCCGGCCAGCACACCAACCACAAGAAATAGACCGCTAAAACGGATTGGTAGTGCGGCAATGGCCGCTCGGGAATGGCTATCCGTCAAGAGCCCCGCTCCCATCATAATAAAGGGCAATAATGTCATCGAAACAGCTTGAAGCAGGAGCGTTGGGCTTTGCAAAAGGCCTAGATTATACCGAACCAAGCGTTGCCGAAAACTCCGCTGAACCACTTGGTGTGGCTTCCGGGTAACCATTGTCGACCGGGTTGGCCCAACCAAAAACTGGTTAAGCAACCATCGATCCGTCCCCCATGCCAGCACGGCGACAAGAATAACCAGGCTACCAATCAGCCCACCGCTTGCCAGCGACAGCGGATTGGTGACCGCGTCGTGGAACCAATTCAAAACTGGGATCCCCGCCGTCACGCTTGTAGTGCTGGCCGTCGAAAAGTTTAACATCAAAATGCCCGCCATCATGGCCGCAAATGAGATGAATAAAAGCCCGAATGTGACCAACTTTTGGTGCTGTTGGAACAACTTGGTTCGCGCTAGCCCAAAAACGATAAAGGCCCCAAGCAGCGTCATCAGCGCCACCACTAATCCAAACAATAACAGACCAACGACAACGGCTAAAACTGGGTTAACTGCCGCTTTGAAACCGGTGGCCACAAATACGTACAAAATTGGCAGTGTCATCGGCGCCACGGCAATCAGCACCACCATCATTTTGGCGAGAAAAACGAGCCGAGCACTGATGGGGAGCGGCAAGTAGGCCGCCTGATCCTTACTCTCAAAAAAGACGTTATTAATAATTGAAATGCCCTGACTCAGGGAAAAAATTGCAAACACGCCAAGAAAGTTATCGAACAGGCCCTTATTACGAACCAGATCAACCATCGTCAGTAAAAAACCATACAGCACCGCTAGCATCAACCCCGCTAAGACGTACTGCCGAACCAACGCCCATGTCAGTCGCCGATTACTACGCGATCGTTGCCGAAGCTTTTGGGTTGATTGCGGATTGGCGTAGAGTAAATTGATTCGAATCAACTGACCCAAGACACTTTTATTCATGCTGGTCCGCCCCTTCCAATTCCCGCCAGACTTCGTCATTTTCGGGGCGCCCAGCTAGCTTGAGGTAAATGCTTTCCAGATTTTCATCAGGCATCGTGGCTAGTAATTGATCAACTCGCCCGTTGTAGATCAACTTCCCCGATTTTAGAATCGCTAGCTCATCACAAAGTTCCTGAGCAGTCGCCAAAACGTGGGTTGAAAACACCACCGTTTTCCCCTCATCAGCATGGCGGCGCATCAGCAGTTTTAAATCGTAAGCGGCCTGGGGATCCAAGCCAGTCATTGGTTCGTCTAGAATCCAAACATCGGGATCTGGCAACAGCGCCCCGATGATGATTGCTTTTTGGCGCATCCCATGAGAAAAATCGGCCATTGGTGTACTAATGCTATCTTGCATATTAAATAACCGGACCAGTTCGTCTTGGCGCTGCGCCCGAGCCGTTGGATCCACCTCATAGGCCGACGCTAGCAAGTCCCAGTAATCACCAGCGGTCAACTCCAGAAACAAGTCCGGACTATCCGGCACGTAGCCAATTTTGCGTTTAACCGCTAACCGGTTGCCTGCCAAATCCAAATCGTCAACGCTAATCGTCCCACTAGTGGGCGCAATCACACTCACTAAACTTTTTAATGTCGTTGATTTTCCCGCCCCATTATGACCAAGAAAGCCAAAAATCTCCCCGCTTGGAATCGTCAGACTCAAGTCAGCCAAGGCAACTTTATCACCGTAATGCTTACTAAGATGTTGGAACCTTATCATGAGATCGCTTCCTTCCTTTGACGCTCATTGTGCCAGATGGGCGCCACCCTGTAAATGCTCAATCCCTGCTTAGTACGATAAAAAGGCGGCCAAACCGGTTATTACTAGCCGGTTTGGCCGCCCATTACTTTTTTAGTTACCGCGACTGGCGCTTGGCCCGTTGCTGATACTGTAAGAATCCCCAGGCTACCAAGCCAAAGAAGACCGGTCCGATAATGGTCCAAAAGGCGGTGACGTAGTCGTGTTGAATCAACGGTTCCGCACAACTAAAGCCAATCCCAGCCACTAGCACAATCATCACAACCGTCACGATAAGGTTGGTCACGAATCGATTATTGTAAACGTGGAAACTGTAATCGAGATCTTGACGCCGCTTGAAGAACGGAAAAGCCCCAATTAAAAACAGGTATGGAAACGACGTTGACACGTTCGCCATGTCCGTTAAAATCGTGTAGAATTGGGCTGCTGCTGCACCACCGAAGGATACTAGCGCAATCAAAATAACGACCACCCCAGCTTGAACCCACATGGCAAAGGCTGGCATGCCATTTTGGTTAACCTGCGTCATTTTTTTCGGCCAAAAATCAGGATTCGAGCCCATAATGAACGATTTTAAAGGTGAATAAACCAGCACAGAAAACGACCCAATGTAAGCCAAAAACATGCTTAGGCCGGTAAACCGAGCAAACGCAGCACCTAATCCCATCGCTGCCGTTGCTGACAGGCCAAGACTGTGACCAAGCATCGACCCCAGATTACTCATCAACACGTAAGTAATATTTCCAAGGTTAACCCCCTTTGCACCGACCACTGACTGCCAATTTGCACTGACACCCCACATGAAGATGATCAGCGAATAGGCAACTGTAATGAAAATGGTCCCGATAATGAGTCCCTTAGGGAAGTTTTTTTCCGAGTGCTTCACGCTATCAATCACGCCACCCAAAGATTCTGCTCCAGCATAGGCAAAGACAGCGTACACTGCAAAGGAAGCAAGGGCAATCGGTGACTGAAAGGCGGTGCTCGGTGATTGAAGGAAGCTCTTCATGCCGTGAATTGGCTCCGCTAACTGACCATGATTGCTGAACCAGACAATGAGACTTGCCAGTAAAAAGACCACCGTCAACAGACTAACAAAAAACCCCCCCACAGACGCAAACTTAGTAATCGTCTCAACGCCCCGAACGGACGACCAGGTGAGCCCAAGAATTAAGAAAATCCCCAATACACCAATGACCTGTGTGGAGGACAATCCCATGACCGTCCAGCTTTGCGTGGCATCGTGACCCGCAAAAACGGTTGAAAATGGAATCCAAATCTTGGCGGCAGTCGACACCATCCAAACGACCCAGGAAGCTAACCAAATAAACGTGCCAATGAAGGCCAAGCGCTCCCCAATTGACGCGGCTAACCAGGAATAAATTCCCCCTTTAGCATCCTTAAATGCAGACCCGTATTCAGCAAACATGAGTGAGCTTGGAATCATGAATAATAACGCTGAAATTACATACCATATAATACTTGCGTAGCCCATTTGGTCGTAGGCAACGGTTGTGTTCGCAAACCCATAAATCGTTGTAAACAGCATCATGATTAAGCCAAGCAGCGAAATCTGTTTTGTTTTTTCGGTCATTAACGTCTTCCCCTATTTTGCAAGTTTTTTGCATATTTATTCTAACTCATTTAGGTTAATCCCCTGGGGTGCGACAGGCAATCCTTATGGCAAAACTTTTAGTATTTTATCGCACTGCCATTTAAGAACTTAAGGTTCCCCCGTTTGTCTTAATTAAAGCCGTCTCCGGTGAAAAACAACCAAATAAATGGCTTAAAGATTAAAAAAAGATTTGACATCTCTCATTCTCGTGTTAAACTGAACCCAACTTAATAAAACGAATGCGTTGACGAGGACCCATACCAGTCATTTAAGCGATCCCGGATAGTGAGAGCGGGAAACCGACATGGTTAATCACCTCGTAGCATCTTTTGTAAACGCCATGCTAGTAACAAAAGACGGAGTCATCCTCCGATATCATCCTGAATCTGTGTTGGCAGATTAAGTCTCACTTGGCGACAAGTGGGTAAAATTAAAGGTGGTAACGTACGCAAGTGCCCTTTAAGTCAGTATGACTTAAAGGGCACTTTTTCGTTTTATTGAAATTATTGATTGGGAGTGACAACATATGAAATTTACGGTAGTGGGATCAGGCGCAATGGGCCTACGATACGGCGTTTTGTTACAGGAAGCAGGCAATGACGTGGACTTTGTGGATGGCTGGCAGCCTCACGTGGAAAAGATGCGCCAGCAAGGCGGCGTTTATGTGTCACGGGACCATCAAGACCGCCATTTAGTCCCCGTCAACGTCTACTATCCTGAAGAATACGCAGGCAATCCAGACTGCTACATCTTCTTTATGAAGCAAATGCAACTTGACGACATGCTGAAGCGTTGTGCGCACTTCTTTAAGCCCAACCAGTACGCCTTTACTTGTATGAACGGAATGGGCCACGTCGAAAAGCTCTTAAATTATTTCAAACCCAGCAAGGTGATCGCCGGCACAGCGCTAGTCGCCACCGTTCTTAACGGCCCCGGCGACGTGGACTTCATTGGTAAGCCCGGTGCTGGGTCCATGAACCTAGCAAACTACACCGAACAACCCGATGATTTTACCCACCAACTTGTGGGTCAATTGGATAAAGCTCATTTTCACCCTAACCTGACCACGAACTTCATGGGCACCCTATTAGCCAAAGTCGTCTTCAACTCCGTGGTGAACACGCTGTGCACCATGTTTGAGATGACCATGGGTGAATATGCTGATTATGAAGGTGCCAATGACATGAGCCGTCAGCTCATCGATGAAGCTTACGACGTGTGCGAACGGGCCGGCGTTCAGATGCTCAATACCCGCCAGGAGGAACTGGACAGTGTTAACTATGTCAGCAAGGTTGCCAACCCCCTCCATTACCCATCCATGTATCAGGATATGCACCACTACCGGCCAACCGAAGTCGACTATATCAACGGCTACCTCGTTAAGCTCGGGCGCAAGTACCGCTATGAGGCTAAGACCCACGCGTTCTTAACTCACGAAGTTCACTTGGCTGAGCGGGGCAAGCAACGCGAACTAGCTCAACTATCAGCGGCTGAGAAGCGCCAGTTAACGGCGTAACGACTGGTCAACGCCATTTGCAACCCTAAAAAGAATGCGAAAAGCTTGGTGGCGCCAAGTTTTCCGCATTCTTTTGTTGTTTGTTTTGCTAAGGCTTACGGTAACGTATTCCCAGCCGCGAAGTACAAGTCGTACCACTCTTGCGCGTCTAACACAATGTCACCACCGTTAGCCGAATCCGTAATGTGCGCTGGCGTCATGGTCCCCAGTAACACTTGCATGTTAGCTGGGTGGCGAAGAATCCACGCCGTGGCAATGGCGTTCTTAGAGACACCATACTTATCAGCTAAGGCTTGCAACTTGGTGTTCAACTCTGGAAACTTAGGATTATCGATGAACGGCCCGCCAAACATCCCGAACTGGAACGGTGACCAGGTTTGAATGGTCATCTGTTTCAACCGACTATACTCAAGGATTCCACCGTCGTGATCAACGCTGCCGTCATCCTTCATATTAGTGTGAATGCCGAAGTCGACCATCCCACTGTGCATCAAGCTAAATTGCAACTGATTAATGATCAATCGTTGGTTAAGCGCGGCCTGAACGAGATCAACTTGCCGGGGGTTAAAGTTGGATACCCCAAAATACCGAACCTTCCCGGCCCGCGTCAACGTGTCAAAAGCGTCACTGATTTGCTCAGGTTCCATTAGGGTGTCAGGCCGGTGAAGGAGAAAACTATCCAGGTAATCGACCCCCATCCGTTTCAAAATACCATCGACAGCGTCAATCAAATGTTGCTTTGAAAAATCATAACGTTGGCCAAATACCAAATCACCGTGGCTGCGCTCTGGATCCAAAACAATGCCACCTTTGGATTGAATGACAAAGTCATCCCGGCTCAGACTCGTCTTTTTAAGGGCTTCGCCAAAGACGGTTTCAGAGTGCCCATTACCATAAATATCAGCTGAATCAATCATGGTAATGCCGTGGTCGTGCGCTGTTTCCAAGACGTTAGCCGCCTGATCACTATCAAGTGCCGTCATCCGCATGATCCCTAAAGCAACGGCCGACGTTTCTAAAGCGTCAAGCCCACCAAGTTTTACTTGTTTCATTGATAACCGCTCCTCTCAAAATAGCTTAGCTACAACACCCATAGTATATCACGCATTCCGCCGATTAATGCCCACCATCTTTACCCCAATTTAAATTGCTTTTGCCGAATCACTCCCCCTATAATAGACCTAGTTCACTCTGGGAGGCGCGCTATGAAACGACCCATTAATAAAAACACCCTGACATTACAACAACCATCCGTGGTCGCAACACCAGCTGACCGCCAAGTTGTCACTGATTTACTCGATACCTTAGTTGCCCACAAAGCCGAAGCAGTCGGCTTAGCAGCGAATATGATTAGTCAAAATAAACGCATCATTGCGCTGTTCATCGGCCCACTCCCGGTCGCCATGATCAATCCGACCATCACGGCTAAAAGTGGCCCGTACCAAACCACTGAGGGGTGTTTATCCCTGGCTGGACAACGCCAGACGACGCGTTATCAACAAATCACCGTGACGTATCAAACGACCGCCTTTGCGTCGCAGCACCAAACGTTTACCGATTTTACAGCCCAAATCATTCAACACGAGCTCGACCACTGCAACGGTATCTTAATCTAACATCTCTGGGGGGCATTATCTTGAAACAAATATCAAAGTACCGGTTAAGTGTGTTTGGCCTTAGCTGGCTGGCGGTAGCCGTCTGGACAACGATTGTCGTCAGCCGCTTTCAACCGCTTCGGCATCTGGATCATCAATTCTTAAGGATTCTGAGGGCCAATGGCCGGCCTGGCCTCACAACATTCTTTAACGTGGTGACAGCAATGGCTGATCCGACGACCGTGATGATTTTAGGACTGACCATTACCATCGCACTATGGCTAATGCGGCAAAATCCGCTCGCCCTCAAAACCATCGTCTTTATCGTCTTAGGAAATCTTGTTGTCCACGGCGTCAAAGTCTTAGTCGCCCGACCGCGACCGCTTCAACAAATGGTGCCAGCTACCGGCTTCAGTTTCCCGAGCGGCCACACGTTCAATGCAGTGCTCATTGCTATTTTATTTTGGGAAATTATCGCCATCGTGCTACAACACCAAAGTACCCGTGTAATAGTAGCCGCCCTATTGATTGTCTGGGTCGGGCTGGTCGGACTATCGCGAATGTACTTACAAGTTCACTTTCCGTCCGATATTATCGGGGGACTCTTCTTTGGCTGGGCCTGGTTTGAAACAACGGAATTAATGTTTGAACTTCTCCACATTCCGTCCCGGTTTGGCACCCACCGGTTTTAAGAACGCCAACTGAATCAGTAAAACAAAGGGGCGCCCTGCTATAAACCGTCATCGGTTTGGCAGGGCACCCCTTTTATTTGAAGAATCTTTTACCGTTTCAAACGGTCTAATAGAGAATCAGGACCATTATTCGCAGGACGGCGGCCCGTTTCATACGGGTTTTCTTTGACTAATTTTGCAAACTTAGGATAACCGCTGGCATTCAACTCCGCAAATAACGCGTAGACGGACTCACTATCCACCGCGTTTGTTTGCAACTGGGCCAGCGCCTTAATTTCCTGGTTGGCAAACATCAGGTAGTAAACCTTAAACCCATCCTTCATCAAGTAACCGTAGGCCACTAGCAGCGCGAGGCCAAGCCCCCAGATACCAACAATGGCCCACGTCGTTGACTGGCTAACCGTCTGTACGGCAGCCACACTGGTTAATTGAGTCAAACCAGCCCAGTTCCGTGAAATGACAAGATAGGCCAAAATGACCAGTAACGTGAAAATCAGGGCCCATCGGCCAGCCGCCTGACTTGCAAGTCGACGGGCTTCTCGCCACCGTTTTTGGCGATCATTATTGATAAGCGTTGTTTGGTTAATTTGCCGCCGCAAATCGCGGTCCCGAAACATTTTAACCAATAGTTGCCAACGGTCTTGTTGGCTAAGGGCGACAAATTCTGAATCAATATCACTGTAGGTTATCACGTTAACGCCTCCTGGATTGAAGTCTCCCTTCCATCCTAAGGATAATTGGGCCCGAAGTAAATACACACAATGGGCGAAACTGTGACCCCACGAGGCCCGACAACTCAGCTCTTAACTGCAAATAGCGACCGACTTGCAGGCAAGTCGATCGCTACGCTGTTCAGTCTGGCGAACCGCCAGTATGTGTGCCAAAACTTGGCAAATGATGTTCTATGTGTGATCACAACTAGATCTTGTTTTTCTCAGAGCCTAAAGTTGGAGCAGGCGTCAAGTTCATTAACTTGGCAATAATCCAGCTCCCCAACAGGCCAACCAACATGAATGGGAAGAAATCCAAGCCCACATTGAAGAGTGGCACCGTATGGCCGGCCCAAGTGTTGATTGAAGAGAAAAAGCTCATGTTAGCAAAGAATGGTGGTAACGTATGAATGCCATCTAAAATGGCGGGAATAGTCGTTAAGGCAATCGTTGCTTTGTAAATCAACGGGTTCTTGCCGATAAACGGGTGTAACATACCTAAGAAGATGAGCGCCATGGCAAACGGATAAATAAATGAAAGCAAAGGTGTCGAATATAAAATAATTTGGGTTAACCCAAAGTTAGCGATAATAAAAGCACCGAGACAGCTGATCGTTAGGAAAAAGTGGTACCCCAACCGTGGGAACCGGTTTCCCCAGTCCTGCGACAGCGCCGCCATCATACCAATACATGAGGTGATGCAGGCCAAAAACGTCACAGCTCCTAAAATCGCGGTCCCAGCGAGCCCCGTATAATGGGTCATAATTTGGGTGAAGGCTGAGCCCCCTTCAGGCGTTAGCTTAAGGTATTTCAAACTCGAAGCACCCAGCGCAATTAAAAAGATGTAAATGAGGGACTCGAGGCCCATGCTGATTGCCCCAACCTTAGCGACTGCTTTGGAACGATCCTTGGCACTGGTCAGTCCGAACAGTTTCAAGGCTGCAATAATCGTGACCCCGAATCCAAGACCTGCTAGCGCGTCCATCGTGTTGTACCCTTGTAGAAACCCGTTAATCAGATTAGCATTGGCCCCGGTTCCAGTGGGTAAAATATTGATGTGTCGCAGATCACCTTTGATAATGAAGGCCATGAAGAAGATAAAGGCCAACAAGGCAAGCAGGATTGGGTTCAATAGCTTTCCCACATAATCTGTGATTTTGCTCTGGTTAAACGACAACAGGTAAGCGATACCGAAGAACAAAGCGGAGAAAATCAGTAACCCGATTTGGTCAAATTGCTTTGGTAAAAACGGTTGAATGCCAATGGCAAACGTGGTGGTTGCCGTCCGTGGTGAGGCCACTAGGATTCCAAGCGTCAGGTGAATCAGGATCAAAAAGAATAACGCAAACTTCTTGCCTGCGGGTAAGGCCAAGTCGTAGGCACTGTTGCTCCGCGTCAGACTAATCGCAAGAATGGATAAAAGGGGCAATAAGATAGCAGTAAGCAAAAATCCAATGGTGGCTGGTCCCCAGTTACCAGCACTTAACTGACCTAAATGAATGGGAAAAATCAGGTTCCCAGCACCGAAGAATAAACCGAAAAGTAATGATCCTAAAATTAAGTATTGGCGTTTGGTTAACGTTTTATTCATATTGATTCCTCCTGTTAGTGGGGGATAACTAAAAAACGCCCTTAGCTTTCGCTAAGGACGTTTTCACGCGTTACCACCTTGTTTTCTGACCACCTCACGATGGTCAGCTTAGAAAGTACAGTCAATCGGATGCGCAATCCGCTGACGATACTTCATTGCTGTAATGGGCGCACTCCCAGCGGCCACTTCGGAATTCCGTCGCGGCCACGACTTGTAGATTACTTTCATTATCAGTTCAGTTACCCCGTCTCACTAATCAGGGCTCCCTTTGAACATTCCTGATAACTACTCTTCTACGCGTAGTCTTTAATCAAAAATATTTAAATATTGTATGGTGATAATAATACTCGAAATTAATGAGATGTCAATGAGAAATTTAAATTAAATTTCATCATATCCCGAATTCCTGCTTAAACAATACTTCTCAGAGTTACTGCCCGTGCCGTTTCCCCCGAATCACGTGATCCACGTGTTCCAACATCTCGTTAACCACGTCTAAGATGTGCGGATCATCTAGTTGGTAATAGTTGGCCTTGCCCACGCGCTCAGCCGAAACTAGCTGGTGTTTGCGCAACGCGGCTAACTGGTGTGAGACGGCTGACTGTTCCAGGCCCAACAGTTCGCCGAGCTCGCTAACGTTTAATTCTCGCTCTTCTAGCGCTTTTAACATTTGTAGCCGAGTCGGATTACTCAACAATTTAAAAATTCGTTCCGATTCTTTCAAGCGCTGATCATCAATTAAATCAATTTCTGATAACGATTGTTCCTTCGTCAATTTGATCCCTCCGCTACCGATAACGTTGTCACTCATTATAGCATTTTATCGGCCCCACCTGCGCCAAATCCTGGCAATAGTAAAGGGTCGGTTAGCACCAAAACTTCTGGCTAACCAACCCTAATTTTCACGAACTGGCGCGAGGCATCATTTGAAACAGGCATGCTAATTCATGCGCAACCGTCTGCCGAGCGGCTGGCGAAATCGTCTGGAGATTTCGAATGAGAAGCTCATCGTAAAACACCTTTTGAAAGATAGCGGCAATAATGCTGGCAAGGTTCAGACGTGTCTGGTCGGGGAGGCCGGCATAGGCCTGATCGGTCGCTAATAAGTGGCTGAGATGATTGCCGACCATCTCAATGGCTTGCGTTATCCATTCTGCTTGGGTCCCCGATAAAACCGAGCGCTCCCGAATGGTAATAATGAACGATTGATAGCTAGCTTCACTTTGAAATGCGTCACATAACGCTTCAAAAATCCCCATGATTTGTTGCGTTAACGACTGGCCTTCGGCTTTGACCTCAGCTGCTTTAAACAAGCTGAGCCGATGACTCACTCCTGACTGAACAATGGTTTCCAAAATTTCTTGTTTGCCGTGGGGAAAATAATAATACAACAACCCTTCAGCTGTCTTGGCAGTCCGACTAATTTGCCGGGTTGTAGTCGCGTTGTACCCTTTTTTGGCAAACAACTCACGAGCAGTTTTTAAAATCAGCGTCCGTTGGGCTTCACTTTTTTTCATCATAACCTCCTGACAATATCAAAAAATCGACGACTTGTGCGTCGATTTTCTTGTTAAGCCATGACCCCCAACGTCTGGAGAATCAAGTAAATGTTAAGGATGATCAAAACGATGGCAGAGAGCCAAGAAGCGTACTTAATCCAAGCGTGGTTCGCAAACTCGCCCATGACCTTCTTGTTACTCGTAAACATCACCAGCGGAATAATGGCGAATGGCAGGGCCACACTTAAGAATACTTGAGAAAACGTCAATAGGTTTTCAATCTTAGCTTCGTTGCCGTGGTAGTAAATGGCAAAGATCAAGACCGGCGTCACAGAGAGCAGTCGCGTAATGAGCCGTTGTAACCACAGCGGAGCCTTAACTCGGATGAAGCCTTCCATCACAATCTGACCGGATAAAGTCCCGGTAATCGTTGAGCTCTGGCCTGACGATAGCAGGGCAACCGCGAACAACATACTCAACATTGGACTGGCAATAGCGCCGACGATCTGACTGTTATTTAACGCATTGAACAGGTCAACGAAGCGGCCCAGTGAACTGTGCGTGCCATAAAACAGAGCAGCTCCCAAAATCAGCAGCAAACTGTTAACGATGAACGCCAAGAATAATTGTAAGTTAGAATCAATCGTGGAGAACCGCACAGCCTTGGCTAACTCATCGCGGTTTCGCCGATCCACCTTCCGGGTTTGTGAAATGGATGACCCCAGGTACAAGTCGTGCGGCATGACCGTGGCGCCGATAATCCCAAGTGATAAGTAAAGCATCGAATGGTTCGTCAAAATATCACTGGTGGGAATGTACCCGCTCAAAATACCGCCAATACTTGGTTCGGCCAAGAACACTTCGTAAGCGAAAACCATCAATATGACCGCTACCAAAGTGGCCACAATAGCCTCAATCTTACGGAACCCCAGCCGCATCAACAGTAACAAGATCAAAACGTCTGCGGTGGTAATCAAGATCCCCACAATCAATGGGATGTTAAACAACAGCTTGATGGCAATCGCAGACCCGATAATTTCGGCAATATCGGTCGCCATAATGGCCAATTCAGCGATAATCCAGAGGATGAACCCCATCGACTTGCTGGTCTTTTCCCGCGTCATTTGGGCGAGATCCTTACCCGTGACAATACCCAGCTTAGCTGCCATGGATTGAAGCATCATGGCAATCAAGCTTGAAATCAAAATAACAGCTAACAACCGGTACTTGTACTGCGCACCACCGGCAATTGAGGTGATCCAGTTCCCCGGATCCATGTAACCAACGGCAATCAAAATGCCAGGGCCAGTGTAAGCCGCTAACGTCTTGAAAAAGCCAGCATTCTTAGGGACTTCAACACTACCGTTCACTTCATCGAGACTCTTGTTTGTCCCGTCAGTCGTGGTCAGGTGCTTCGTCTTCATTGTGGTGTCCTTCATGAGAAAAACCTCTTTTCTATTGGTTTAGAAATTCGGCACTAATTTGAAACGACTCGTGAAATGGACGAATTAATCGACTTTCAATCCATATCGGCACGGATTGAAACCTGATTAATGCGGCTATTTCGCTACGCTCAAATGTCAGGGCTAATTCTAATTTTGAGCGCTCGCTCAATTTCCAACACTCAATATACACCCATTTTCAAATAATACAAGCATTTAAAAATATTTTTCATCAGTTTCCAATAAAAAGTTGTCGGTACCAAACTTTTTTCAACAATAAAAAAAACCGACCTCCTCAGAAGTCGGTCGGTACCCGTTGTGACGCGGTTTACCACAAATACGCCACCGGATTTTTAATATAGTGATCATACACGTCTTGAACAACGGCCATTTGCTCGCTCGTCAAGGCCGGTAATGCTGCGGCACTTGTATTTCGGTTAATCTGATTCGGGTTGCTAGCTCCCGGAATAACTGCCGACACTGCATCGTACATCAGAATATAGCGAAGCGCCATACCAGCTAAGTCATCCGTCCCAAGACGCGCTTTTAGCTCATCGGCTGCCTTCACCCCCGTCGCGTAGTCCACTCCAGAGAAGGTTTCACCTTTGTCAAAGGCGGCCCCGTCCCGGTTGAAGCTCCGGTGGTCGGCTTTGTCAAAGGCCGTTTCCAGTGTGTAACGGCCCGTCAACAGACCGCTAGCCAATGGTACCCGGGCCAAGACACCCACGTCATGTTGCTTAGCAAGATCGAAGAACAGGTTAGCGGGCCGCAACCGGAACATGTTGAAGATAATTTCAACAGCTGAAATACCGTAGTCTAACGACTTAATCCCCTCTTCGACTTTTTCAACGCTGACGCCATAGTTTTTCAACTTACCCTCACGCTTCAACTGCTCAAGGGTTTCAAACGTTTCAGGTTGGTAGTAAACGCTCGTTGGCGGGCAGTGCAAGAGCACCAGATCCAGACTATCGAGGCCCATATTGCGCAATGACGCGTCGACGTAGCGTTTAATGTGATCTGGATCAAAATGCGTTGCTGTTAGTGGCATCTCCTTACGGCCGATTTTAGTTGAAAAATGCACATCAGGATGGGTCTTAACGAACTGGCCGACCGCCTTTTCACTTTCACCATCCTGATAACCATCAGCGGTGTCGAAGTAGTTAACCCCATGGTCGTAGGCGGCCTGAAGTGTTGCTTGCGCATCCTGCGGGTCAAACGGAGCACCCCATTTTCCCCCTAACTGCCAGGTTCCTAACGAAACCTCACTAATTTCAAAGCCGGTTTTTCCAAAATGCCGTGTTTGCATGCCGACGCCTCCATAGATTTGTTTCCTCTGTCATACCATGCTCTCCGATTGCCGTCAACAACTAGTCGCCTGAAAAGGCCTCCCAGCCTTCGCTAGCGATAAAGTAGACTAGGACTAAAGCAGCCAGAGAATCAGTCCACCACCAGCCAAGTAACGCCGTGAGAATGGCGCCAATCAAGACGGTCGCTGCCATGTACGCACAAGTGATGTTACACAGGCCGTCTTCAATGAGCGCTGGCGAATGAAGGGCCTGGCCCAACCGGCGCTTTTGAATGGTCAAGATTGGCATCAAGATGACTGACGCCACCGCGATAGCCATCCCTGAAAAGCTTGTATCTGCAGCCGCATGAGTGACTAGGTTTGTGATCGACACAATGGTCACATAAGCCGCCAATAATAGTAGCACACTGCCCACAATGCGAGCCGACCGCCGCTCTGCTCGCTCGATTTCAGGTTGACCAGCCCCATTGGCCTCCTTTTTGAGTCGCCAAATTAACGCCCCACCCGAAATGATTTCCAACAAACTATCCAACCCAAAAGCAATGAGTAAAATCGAGCCAGCCTTTAACCCCGACCAGAACCCAACTAAGAATTCAAATGTCATCCAGCCAACTGATAAATACTCGATTGTTAAACTTTTCGTGACGAGTTTTGCTTGTCCAGAATTTGTCATGATTTACCCCCGTTATATATGATTATCTATTCATATGAATATTACAACATGTGTAACGTGGGTGCAACTGCTTTTTGGCGGGTCTCCTTGGTTCCAGATAAAAGCCGAGGTCGACTTGAGAACCTACTCAAATCGACCTCGGCTTTTATGCCGTGACTTGTTAAATCTCTGTGTGTCCCTTACATCATCATTTTCTTAGTTGCCCGGGCCAAAGTCTTGGGATCGCGGTCATATCGTGGCGTCTCAACCAGCTGACTCATCGGAATACCAGCAAAGTGAAAGGCGGCAATTTCACCCGACCGCACCGCACTTTGTTCCGTGAAGACCATCTGATACGGTTGTTCAACAAACTCACCGGTAAACGCCAGATTGTTGGAATGCGCTGGAATCACTTCTGGTCGGTCGCTCTTAGCCCGGTTATTAAAGAGGGCCGACGCATATGGCATGTAAACCGGGATGTTATTGACAACACTATCCATAATCGCTGCCTTTTTGTCCATGATGTTACCAGGACCAGGATCTACTTTCGATAGCTGACCCAGCAATTCGGCCACCATTTCTTCGCCGGTCATCTTAATATAAGCCTTATCCACAAATTCACCACGCCGCCGTGGGTACAAGAAGTAACCCCAAATGACTGACTCGTTAGGCTTTTGGCTTGTAAAGTGGGGCTGGTGGTGGACAACAATCGACATGTTAACGTCCCGTTGTCCAAGTGGGGTAATGGGTTGCGTAGAAACAAACGAATTAAGCGCGTTGCCTGGGACCTGAGTCGTAATTCTAGTAATTTCGTTTAACAGCAAGTGGTTCTTCGTCGTCAATGTAAAGCTCACCCACTCGCTAGCGTTTCGGTCCGCAAAGAACTTATCTGGATTGCCAAGATTGTAGAAATGATCCGTCGCCTTTTTCCACAGACCTGACGCTGCGCCATAGTCCATGTTTTCAGCAGCTGGATGCGTGAGATCACCAAACGTCGCCGAATCGGTGATTGAGCCGTTGGTGAAGAACACTGCAGTATCGTCATCCACCGCCACGTGCTCTGATTCACCGGTCTCAATATTTTGCATTTCCAACCCCGTCACCTTGATTTCGTCTTGCATGGCCGTTGTGGCAAACTGCCAGTCCATCACGCGGCGGTTCAACACAAACGTCACGTGCTGGGCTTCCAAGTACTTAATGATGGGATTCATAATACTTTCAAACTGGTTATACCGGGTCCGATTGACCCCGACCAAATGCTCAATTTGCGTAAATTCATAGATCATCATATGCATGTATCGGCGTAATTCCTGAGCTGAACTTTGCGTCCGAAAGGCAAAGGTGGTCTCCCACATCAACCAAAAGTTCGTCTCAAAAAAGTGCGGGGACCGCTTAAAGTAGTCGGCAATCGACACATTATCCAGTTGTTCTTCCTTTGAATCCGGCATTAACACCAGCTTACTTAATAGGAGGCGGTCATGATTATTTAGCCCCAAATGACCACCATTGATAATTCCCTGGTCGGCTGACATTAAGCGTGCCTTGTCAAACGTCCGGTGTTTTCGATCAAAATCACGAGTATCCTCAGCTGCCGTCATCCCCGGTTCAGTCACGGATGGGACTCGGTCCAACAGGTCCATGAGGTCAACGTACGTCCGGTAGTTCAGCATCCGTCCCCCACGAGCAATGAACCCGTGTTGGTTTTCGAGTGGATGGTTCTCATTCCAATAATTATCTTTAAAATCGGCCACGGTCGCGCCGTCGTTTGACCCGTGATCATCAATCGAATAAAACGTGATGCGGTCACCTTGCCAGTGACCTTCTTGAATCAGGTAAACAGCAGCGGCCAGGTTCGCTAGCCCGGCACCAATCATAACGGCTTTATGTTTAATCATAGGAATCCCTCCAGATAATTAATTGACAATTCAACCTTTTACACCTTCATTATAGGACCGTTTCAGCCAATAAAAAATGGGCAACCTTGCCGGTTTGCCCAAAAACCCCGTTATTCAGATTTAGTCGCCTGTCGAATTGCGTTTTCAATGGCCCCATCCAGACCGATTTCCGCACGGTGATACAATACTTCTTGATCATCCTGCAGCCCCGTGGCCAACCACTGGACCAATTGCATCACAATGGCCCCGCCATAGAAGTCCATAATGGCCGCTTCAACTTCTTCATCGACGCTGACGGCTGCATCCCGAACAACGCCTTGAACCATTTGCCGCGCTACCGAGACTAAAAAATCTTCCAAAAGTTGCCGGTCTAATGATCGAAAACACTGCAAGCAAAAGTGCCGGTTCAACGCCACATAATCCAACATCCGTCGATAACCATCCTGCCACCGACTGAGCTTCGTGTAGGGTTCCAATTCAACAATCACATCGTTGTCTAACGTCCAAGCTAATAAGTCGTGGAGGTCGCTAAAGTGATAGTAAAAGGTGTTGCGTGTCACCTGTGCCGTTTCGGCAATCATTTCAATTGTGATCTTGTTTAGCGGCGTCGTTTCCGTGCATTTTTTTAGCGCGGCCGCCAACCGCCGTTTGGTGGAATCTACCGTCACGGTGATCGCCCCCTTGCTCATTCATTTTATCGGGTCAAGACTGGCTGAACAATGCACAATTCTTCTGAAACTGTGCGTCGAATCGAGCTCATGCGCCGGTCAGTCAATACCAGGTCAAATTTTCTGAAATTAGCTATGATGGCTGTCGCTTTCTCCTGATTATTCGGTGAACCGTCCCCGCCATGACAATTTCAGCCCGCCGCATCAACACTGCCTGATTAGTTGTTAACTCATCTGTCAGCCACTGCTCGATTTGCATCACAAGGGCACCACCCAAAAAATCGGCAACCGCCTCTTCGACCTCTTTATCGGGGTGCTGTTTCACCTCCGAAACCGTCTTTCGGATCAACTGTTTGGCCAACGTCCACAAAAAATTAATTAACAATTGACGGTCAGCAGAATGAAAACAGGCCAAGCAAAATTGCCGATGCTCGGCCACGTAGTCAAGCATCAATTGATAATCATCCTGCCACCGACTGTTTTCGGCTGACTGCTGCAGTTGATCAACGATGTTTTGATCAAATATCCAGGCTAACAGATAATGAACATCGCCAAAATGATAATAAAAAGTTGTCCGTGTCACCTTCGCTTTTTCGACGATCATCTCAATTGTGACCTTCTTTAAATCCGTTGTTGTCATACATTCTTTCAACGCTTCAGCTAATCGCTGTCTTGTTTGTGCACTCCTCATATCTACTGTCCCCCCGGACTCCTAATAATTTGTCGCAATCCCCCCAGATTTAATCTTAGATTCACCCAGTTACTTGTACCAACATGTTGCTAAGGCCCCTACTCCCTTAACGCTTGTTGAATCGCCGGCTCGATTTTTGCCGGCTTGGCCATTGGTGCGTATCGGTGTCGCAAGTGGCCATCCTTACCAATTAAAAATTTGGTGTAGTTCCACTTGATTTTGCCGTGACCAGACTCGGCTTTTAAATACGTGAATAGCGGGTCCTCTTCGGCACCATTGACCCGCACTCGCTTGGTCATGGGAAAGGTGACACCGTAGTGAACCTGACAGTAATCGCTGGCTTCCGCGTCGGTAGCCAACTCCTGCTTAAACTGATTTGACGGCAGCCCCAAAACAACTAACCCCTGGTCCTGATAAGTCTGATAGAGCCGTTCTAACCCTTCCAACTGTGGGGCCAAGCCACACTTGCTAGCGGTATTCACAACTAACACGACCTGACCACGATAGCGACTCAAATCCAAAACGTCGCCGTTCATCTCAGTTTCCTTAAACTCATAAATTGTTGTCATTGTCACCCTTCTCTCGTATTATTTCTTAATGGTAGTTTACCCTACTTTGACCATTTTAAGCCAATTCAATTGACCACAATTAAGATTTATTTTTCAAGCCAGTGACGTTCAGTGGGGCCTAACCCTAACAGGTGTTTTTCTTAAACGATCAGCCCAACGACGGCCGCCGCCACCCCTAACCCAGATGATAAAACAAAGTACCCGAAGGCGATTGAGGGGCGTTTTTTATGCAGGGTCACGACTTCATTGGTAAACGTTGAAAACGTGGTGAACCCGGCAAGAAATCCACTACTCAACTGCCAGCTTAAACTCGCCGAATTCAAGTGGCTCACTGCTAGTCCCAGACAAAAGGCCCCGACGAGGTTGATCACTAGCGTGGCAACTGGCAGCCGAACCGTCTTGAACAACACATTTCCGGCCCGGGTGACCCCGTATCGAAGGACCGCGCCAACGGTGCCAGCCAAACTCATGACGATAACGTTCATTACCATTGAGTCTTCCTCCTGGCGATTGCCCGGTCCGTTAAAGTAACCCCCGTCCAAGCGGCGCCATAGCCAAGGGCAAGACTAATCAGCCAATAAACTGCTCCCCACGGTTGCTGCAAAGTGACGGTGTCCACACAAAAGGTCGAAAAAGTCGTGAAGGTCCCGACAAAGCCAACGCTTAAACCGGTTAAAATGGTGTCAGATACCGGTAGCCAGAGCGGTAACAACCCGGTCACAACGGCTAGTAACAGCGACCCGGCCACGTTGATCAAAATTGTCATGAGTGCGTGATGAGAACCCGCTAACTGAGTAAGGGTGAGGCGTAACAAAGCGCCTAAAAACCCGAACCCCGCAATTGCAATTATCTTTTTCACTCGTGTTCCTCCATTCCATTTTTCTCATTAGTTAGCGTATCGCGCGACCACCCCATGCGCAATATCAAAATAAAGTTAATTAATTGTTAGGCTGCCAAAAGAGCGTCCCAGTCACGTTACAACAAACTGACCCACAAAAATGCGAGCGTCCGGCCTTGCTATTTAGTGCTAACCATGTTAAGTTACTTAGTAATGTATTCATTAACTTCGAAACAAGGCTTTTGTTCGCGAGAATGACTCCTTTATTCAGAGTAATCAATGCAAAATATTTCGCGCTATGCGCAACGGAGGTTTCATTCTTATGGAACAAGGTACTGTTAAATGGTTTAACGGCGACAAGGGTTTTGGTTTTATCACTTTGGACAACGGTTCAGACGTATTCGTTCACTTCAGCGCCATCAACATTGATGGTTACAAGACGCTTGAAGAAAACCAAAAGGTTACTTTGGACGTTGAAGACGGCGATCGTGGCCCACAAGCTGTTAACGTTACGCCAGCTTAATGATTAGCTGGGACACCCGGAGCTCATTTGAGCCCGGGTGTTTTTTTACGTCATTTTTTAAGCGCAGCCGCCTATTTTATCCCAACAAAGCCCACCTTTGGGCTTTTTTTAGTGATTTGACCAATCACCGGTAAATTGCTACAGTAAATTCAACGAGAAAGGACGTGACTCCCGTGGCCCAAAAACCACTTTCAGAATACGAGCAAAACATCCCTGACGTCGCCCAGTTACTCAGCGATGACGCCACTATGCAACAGTTTTTCAACGCCTTAACACCCGGCTACCAACGCGAGTGGGCCCGCTTCATTTTCGGTACCGCAACCGAGGCAACAAAGCAACGCCATATTGACCAAATGAAGACGGTCTTTAACGCCGGATTCAAGTCAAAGCGCGCCTACGATCAGCGGGCAAAGTAAGATGAAGATCATCATTGCGCCAGCCAAGAAAATGGTCGTTGATCAGGATAGCTTCGACGTTGCGGACCACCCCCAATACCTGGCAGAGGCGCAACGCATTCTGGCCGTCATGCAGACCCTAACCTACGAACAGGCGAAAACGATGTGGCATGCCAGTGACAAACTCGCCCAACCGGCCTTTGAAGTGCTCCAACACACCGATTTGACCCGTCAATTGACCCCGGCACTCATCGCCTACTCTGGTATTCAATACCAATACATGGCACCTGGAGTTTTTACGGCGCCAGCCTTAGCCTACGTTCAAGAAAACCTCCGCATTCTTAGTGGATTTTACGGCATCCTGCGGCCATTCGACGGGATTGTGCCCTATCGTTTAGAGATGCGGTCAGCCATTCAGATTGATCACAGCGCCAACCTTTATGATTTCTGGGGCGCTAAGCTCTACACCGCATTGCATTTTGATCAGGGGCCGGTCGTGAACCTAGCGTCTAAAGAATACGCCGCCGCAATTACGCCGTACATGCAGGCTGACGACCAACTCATCACCGTCAAATTCGGTAGCCTCATTGACGGTCAGCTCAAGACCCGCGCGACTCACGCTAAAATGGCCCGGGGTGAAATGGTCCGGTACATGGCCGAAAACAACGTCACGACTGTCGACCAACTCCGAGCCTTTCACCACGCACACTTTCAATTCGACCCGACCCGATCCACTGCGACCACCCTCACGTTTGTTGAACCGGCGGCCCCTTACCACCAGCGGTGAATCGCGCCAAAAAACGTCAGAGGAGGATTCACCATGCTCAACTTACACGTGACGCCATCGATGCAACAGCTGATGGCTGACAAACGACTCAGCGACCGACCGTTATTGCTCATTACCGATGATGGTGGTGGCCGATACTCTCTTTCCGGCGGCGCGTGCACGATTGGGGCTAAGTTTTCTCTCATTGTGCTAACCGCTCCGGACGCGCGCTACCCCCTCTCGATTCAAAATGATGCGGACTGGTCTCTGAAGACTTCCGATTATGATGCGGCATTCATGGGGCCTGGCCTTGTATTGGACTACAAAAATCATCAAATCCAGCTACGAGATAACGCTGGCCTGCTTGACAGTGCCGTTGAGATTGCGGATGGCGCCGCAGTCCTTGCCGCCTTCAACCAAGGGATCGTCGCCAAGGGCGAAAGTTGCTAGAACGCTTTTCTTGACTTTAATTCGCTAGCCCTTATGATGGTGGCAACATCAATCATGAATAGTGAGGAGCGAATTAAACATGGCAACGTTAACTGATGAAATGAAGCAATACGTGAGTGACAACTTAGGGTACCTGGCAACCGTCGATGAGAACGGGGAACCAGACCTTGGACCCAAGATGAGTCTGCGAGTATTGGATGATCACCGCTTAATTTACAATGAAATGACGGGTAAAGTCATCTTTTCAGACATCAAGGCCAACGGCAAGATTTTGGCCGCCTTTGCTAATAAGGCAAACCTGCGAGGGTATCGGTTTGGCGGTCACGCAACGCCTTACACGGAAGGCGACTACTTCGACAATGCCGTCGCTTTCTCCAAGGCCAACAATTTGCCCGCACCGATTGCCGCTGTTGTCATCGACATTGACACCATCTGGACCCTCGATGCCGGGCCAAAAGCTGGCGAGTTGTATCACGAATAACTAAAAGCCCCTCATCGACATTTGCCGACGAGGGGCTTTTAGTATCGTTATCTATCCGCTACCTGACTCAAAAATCGTTGGTAGTCCGTCTTGACTTGTTCGTCGTACTGCATCGTCCAATTGGCGAGCGCTTCCGGCAGACCATCGCAGTTGTCCAAATACCCCTTGATCATCGGGGCCGTTGGACTCTGACTATGGGCGACCGCCAACAGGAAACTGGTGGTTTTGACATATTTTTTATACCATTTCCAAGACAGTTCATTCAGCTTCACCGAAGCCTTCATATCCCGGAACTGACGGACATAATAGCTCCGTTTCCCGGCGTTGAAGTAGCCAATGAACGCATCCGACGCGGTTTGAAGAATTTTTTGAGCCGCTATAATTCGTTGGCCCTCGCTTAGTTCCCGGTGAAGCTCAAGATCGGCTGCTTCAGGAATAAACGCATCTCTCACCGGCAACGCCTCCTTGATTTGTAAGACCAAGTGACTGCCATCGTTAGCCGTTAGCAGCAGTAAGTAACAGCGAGTCCCAAAGCTCCCGACCCCCACACTATGCCGGGCAATATCGGTTAAATGATACTGAGTGAGCAACAGGGCAACGTCGTCTGCCACGGTCCGGCGGTATTCTTCATAGCCGGCGACCAATTGGGCATAGGTTTTTTCATCAATGTGAACCGTCTGGGGCGCGTCTTCGACAAAGTGCAGTTCACCAGTCGTATCCGTAGTCGTGTATTTTTTGATCACCTGCGACGATGTGCGCTTCGTCGCTTGTTTTGTGATGGCTTCAATCATATCATCTGAATCGTGAAACCCCATGAGATTCTCCGCAAGGTTGCCGATTTCACTCGAAAAATTAAACCGGTCCAGGGTGCTTAACGACATCGCATAATCAATGCCTTTACAGTAACTCTTGACCGCTTTTTTCACCAAATGATCCAACTGCTCACCCGCAAAATCGTTCAGACTTCCAGCTAGCTTCACACTGACTAACAATCGTCTGAGGTCATTTTCCCAATGCCCAATGTGTGCTTCATCAAAGTCGTTCAAATCAAAAATTAACTGCCGCTCAGGACTGGCGTAGAACCCAAAATTACCCAGATGGGCATCACCACAGGCTACTACTGGAATATTGGTGTTCACCTGCTGTTTTAAATCCCCCGCCATGAGCTCCGCTGTACCGCGGTAAAAGGAAAAAATATCAGCACCCATCTTTTCATGACGCATGGGAATTAAGCCCTTAATGAGTTTATTTTCCACTTTTTGAATCCGTTTCCAGGGATCACGCGCTACCGGAATCATCTGGGCTAACTTTGCCGGATCGGTTTGGATCGCGTTATCCCGCCCCCTTTTGATCAACACGTCCATGGGCGTGTTCATCGTGACCTGTTCGATATCAAACATTGCATTCGTCGTCTTTGCCATCACTCATCCTCCACCCTTAGCCAACAATCTTTGGAATCTGACGTAAATCAGCCACTTCGAAGGTGGGCTGCACATCACTGGCATTTACCGTACGCGCAGGATTGAACCAAATGGAATCCACGTTAAACTGCGCCGCACCCAAAATGTCTGAGGACAACGAGTCGCCAATCACCAGCGCCCGTTGCTTGTCAAAGTGCGTAATATCGGCCGCAACCGATTCAAAAAACTGGGGATCCGGCTTCTTAGCCCCCACCACTTCCGAAATGTAGACTTTGTTAAAATAGTCAACTAACCCTGACTCGCGCAACCGGCGCCGCTGAGTTGCAGCAACCCCGTTCGTTATCACGTAAAGCTGATGATCACGCGTCAACGTCTGCAACACCTCTCGGGCGTATGGCAACACCGTGTGCCCTGCTGCCAAATGGCGGCGATAAGTCGCTTCTGCTTGACGCGCATCCACGCCAGATTGCCCCATATGCTCAAACAACCGGTTAAACCGTTCAATGAGTAACGCTGGGCGGGTAATGTCGCCCCTTTCGTACCGCTGCCATAGCTCAGCGTTGACGCGGTGATAGTAAGCTGCGTCTGCCGCTGTCAACGGCTGCTCCATTTCAACGAACAACTGCCGCAGTGCCGCCGCTTCCGAAGCTTGAAAATCAAGCAGGGTATCATCAATATCGAATAACAGGGTGTTATATGCCATGGTTAGCCTCCGAATTTGTTTGTTGTTAGTGTAGCACAAAACTTCATTCTTCGACCGACTTAAAAGGGTCAGGTTCATATACCATGATATCGCCAGGCTGACAATCTAAAACCTGACAAATTTTTTCGAGCGTGCTAAACCGAACTGCTTTCGCTTTACCAGTTTTCAAAATTGAAATATTAGCCGGCGTTATCCCGACCAATTTTGCCAACTCACCAGTATTAATGTTGCGTTTCGCCATGACAACGTTCAGCGTAATTTTGATCACCCATCATCACCACCTAAATCGTTAAGTCTTGTTCTTTTTTCATAGAAAGGGCTTGATTAAAAACGGTGTAAATTAAACCAACCACAATAATTAAAAATAAATAGCTTCCAATATCAGACCAAGTTGCCGCTTGGTAACCAACATTGGTCCGGAATAAATAGCTCTCCGTCATCTGGTTCGCAGCAGCTAGAAAAGTGGTTGCACCGCAGAAGAAGCCCAATGAAATTAGAATATTTTTGATACAATGTTGATTTTCAACCGTGAAATATTTTCCTCGATTCATATTAGCGATAATTTGAAGAAGGGCCCAGGTCACATACAATGAGCCAATCCCTAAAAGCGCTGACCCAATCGTGGTGCAGATACCATAGGGCACTTCAGGGAAATGACTAATGGTCGTTGCCGATAAATGGGCATGATTACCAATAACTAAGTAATCGCTATCATGCAAAATATCATTTGCCGCACTACCAGAAAATAATTGAAGTAACGACCCCAATGGCGTCAAACACTGCAAGGCCGCACCAATCAACCCAAAATACAGAAAAAATGAGACAATTTGCAACCCAATCTTTAACTTCTTAGACATAAAAATCCCTCCAATGAACTTTTATATCCTCATTATGATATATCGTTTATCGATAATCAAGTATTGTTTTTCGATTATACAGGCTAACCTTATCATTTTATTGGATCTTGTGGAACGCACAAAAAAAGGCAACCATCGCTGATTACCTGTCTTGATTCTGCGCTTAACTCAACGCGTGATTTGCTTTAACGACCGTGAACTTGGGGGTCTTCGTGTAAGTGTGGAAGCCCTTGTAAAAGTAGAGCTTACTTTTTGAAATGGCCTTAACTTTATAGGTCATCCGCTTACCATCAAATTGGACCTTGGCCCCCTTTGGTGAATACTGAATCCCCGTTAGTTCGTAGACCCGCTGACCTAAGTAACGATACTTAATTGATTTCAAGCCATACCCAGGTAACTTATAGTACGTGTTATCAGCATCCGATTTTTCGAAGTACTGGCCTTTACTCATATGCGCTGAATACGTCACATAGGCCTTGTTACTGCCAGCACCATTGTAATACCATGTCCCGCGAATAGCGGTTGGTGTTCCGGTATGCCAAGTTGTTTTGGCTTGCGCGTTTAAATGACCAAATCCAATGATTGAAAGTGCAAACGTGAGTAATGCTAATCCTACGATTATCTTCTTATTCGGTTTGATTTTCATGACCTCCCTGTCGAATGGCACCATTATACCCCTCCCAAAATCTAGGACACCGTTTAGAGTAAAAGTTTAGAAAAATAAAAAGAACAGTCACGGTAGGCTGTTTGCCCAACCGCGACTGTCGTTTTAACTAATCCCCAGCCGGGTGCCAACGATCGAGATCGCTTAACCCGTCTAGTGTTTGCATATCGGACTCGCTAATTTCAAAATCAAGGGCCGCGTTAGCTTGAACGTGGGCCATTGAACGAGCTTTAGGAAGCGGTGCAATGCCCTTTTGAATTACGTACCGCAAGGCAACTTGGGACACTGAAACAGCATAGTGGGCCGCAATCTCTGCTAACTCCGGCCGTTTCAACAAATCACCCGTTGCAAGCGGTGAGTAGGCTTGAATCAAAATGTCATGGGCTGCTGCTGTTGTGACGATTGAATCTTGCGTGTGACCCACAAAATATTGAATCTGGTCCACTGCTGGTACGATTGTTAAGCCGTCCCAGCTCAACAGATTATCGAGGTCATGGGAATTGAAATTTGACACGCCAATCGCCTTAGCTCGACCGCTAGCGTAGATATCTTGCATGGCTCGCCAAGTTTCGCGATTTTCGGCATCGTGGTTAGACCCCATATCTGCCCATGGCCACGGGGCGTGAATAATATAAGAATCGACATAATCAACGTCCAAGGCGTCCAAGCTACTTTGAAAGTCAGCCAGGACCCCGTCGTATGTTTTAGTTTCAGCTGGCAACTTGGTCTGGATAAAAACGGCTTCTCGGTCTAAGCCAGAGGCCGCAAATGCTTCGCCAACACTTTTTTCATTGCGATAAGCTTTCGCCGTATCTAAGAAGCGGTATCCCGCCTTCAGGGCGTTTGCCACCGCATCATAAGTTTCCTGTCCCGGTTCGGTTTGCCAAGTCCCAAAACCGACCTTGGGCATTTTGACGCCATTATTTAACGTAAACGTTTCTGTGATGGTTGTCATCATACTCCTCCTTTTGCTACATCAACAGTTTAAGCCAGAATCGGTCCGAATGAAACCGTTTGGTTCATAAAAAAGGCAATTCATCACGTCCTTGAAAGAACGTGTTTCCTTGCCCAAATTCAAAAAAGCGGCGCCACTTAGGCACCGCTCACACTGCACTTGACATGATTTAAACAACCAGCTTTAGCGTATCCTTACCGGATAACGAAGACTGGAATGGGGGCATACTTGGCCATGTAGGCGGCCTGGCTACCGAAGTACTTCCGAACGCCCTTCTTGGCTAGTGAGCCCACGATCAAAACATCCGGCTTCACTTGGGGAATCACTTTTTCGATAATTGTTTCGCCTGGTTCTCCCTCGGCCACAATGGCTCGGACGTGCGCAACGCCCGCTTGTTCAGCCTGCTGTTGGTATTTTAAAACGTGTTGCTCTAGTTCGGCGTATTCGCCATGGAAAAAGTCCTTATCCATCGTTTGATAAACGTTCATGTCATCCCGCTCTAGGATGGAGGTAATGACTAGTTCTGCTTGGTTTTCCTTTGCAAAGGCAATCGCGTAGTCAAAGGCTAACAGGGCGTCTGCTGAATCGTCAACGCCGACCAAAATTCTGTGAAATTCAGTTGTACTCATCTTCTAGTTCCTCCTCGGCTTAGTCCGCAACGTCGTTGTTACTTGGTTCAGCCGCCAACTTGGCAGCAAGTCGCTGGTTTCCCTTGTACAGGTCGTAGACGGTCCAAACGAGTAAGGCTAAGACTGCTGCGATGAGGATGTAAGCAATAATGTTAGCTTGGTGCGTTTGAGCAGCTGTGATGTTGTCCCCGTAAAACCCGGCAATGGAGCCTGGAAGACCCTTCATGTTCAGGAACGTCAGCGCAATCACTGAGATCCAACCAAAAAGCTTCACTAAGAAATTGTTCTTAAACCGTTGCCCCATTTCCAACCGACTATTCGTCATCATTAGAAGTGGCAACATTGAAAATGGCAACGCAAAGGCCAAGAAGACTTGAGAGTTATTCATTAAATTATTGAGCGCTTCATGTTGTTGAATCGGCGTTTCACGGCCAGTAATCGCAACACAAATCAAAACGGGAATCACTGAAATCAGTCGGGTCACTAACCGCCGTAACCATAGTGGCATCCGCATGTGCACGAACCCTTCCATGATGACTTGACCCGTTAACGTCCCAGTAATGGTCGAGTTTTGCCCAGATGCGAGTAAGGCGACCGCAAAGAGGACTGAGAGCACCCCTGACTTAGCAACGCCAATTAAAACGCCGTTACTCAACGTTGAAGTGTTTGACAAGGCTTCAAATAAGCCGAAGAACGATGGGTCTTTGACGGCCCCGGTCTTAAACACCGCGACCCCCATGATGAGGAGCAGTGAATTCACAACAAACGCAAATGAGAGTTGAATGTTTGAATCCCAAGTTGAGAAACGAACGGTTCTCGCCACATCTTCTTCATCGTTGTGGTCAATTTTACGCGATTGTGAAACCGCGGAATGCAGATACAAGTTGTGGGGCATGACCGTCGCCCCAATAATCCCTAAAGCACCTGAAATTGGGGTCATCCCACCAACTGACGGGCTGCTTGAGAAGGTCTCACCCGTTGGAACAAGGCCGCCAATAACTGCTGCCCAGTTAGGGTTTGACAGCGCAACTTGATACACGAAAACAAATAAGATCACTAAAATGAGGCAGACCACAATGGCTTCAATCTTTCGAAAACCGACTTTGGTTAATAATAGCAGTAACAAAACATCAAAAACGGTAATGAAAACCGCATAAACAAGTGGAATATGGAATAACAGGTACAAAGCGATTGCGGCCCCAATAACTTCCGCAATATCGGTTGCCATAATGGCTAACTCAGTTAGAATCCATAGCACGACACCGAGCGACTTACTCGTTCGAGCCCGAATGGCCTGAGCCAAATCCATCTGACTCACGATGCCAAGTTTAGCTGCCATGTATTGCAATAACATCGCAATCAAACTTGACATCAAGATGACAGACATCAGTAAATACTGAAAATTTTGACCACCGGTAATCGACGTTGACCAATTACCTGGATCCATATAACCAACCGCAACTAACGCACCCGGCCCAGAATACATGAACAAAGTTCGCCAAAAGCCCCTGCCTTTTGGAACTTCTACGGTTCCGTTAATTTCCTCCAATGACTTACCATTGGCATACTCAATCAAGTGGTGCTTGCGAGGTGTATTTTGATCTTTCAATTTAAGTCACACTCCCTTAATTTTTGTCACCTGCTCCATTGTACTTCTGTTTCAAATGATTTCAACATGTTTTTTAGGGATACCTTAATAAAGGGGTTCTTTGAGACCGGTTTCTTTACTGTACCTACTCACTTTTAACCCGAACTCAATAAAAATAAGGCGAGCCTTAAAAATAAGATCGCCTTACTTGTTATTTTCAGTTCACTAATCGTGACCCACCCGGTTAATCAACTGGCTCGGCGGCCCGAATCTGATCCGCCGTGGTCAAAATATAACGGCGAAGGTCTGCTTGAATCTCTGGATGGGTCAGCCCATAGGCAATGTTGGTCGTGACGTAGCCTAACTTATTGCCAACATCATAACGCTCACCGGTATACTCGTAAGCAAAGACTGACTCCTGACGATTTAACGCATCAATGGCATCCGTCAGTTGACGTTCGCCCCCTTTTCCAATTGTTAACGTGGCCAACTGGTCAAAGATGGCTGGTGTTAATAGATACCGGCCAATGATAGCTAAATCACTAGGCGCCGTCGCTACATGCGGCTTTTCAACAAAGTGGGCCACCCGGAATAACCCCGGTTCGACGGCTTCAACGGGGTCAATGACGCCATAGGCCGATACCGACTCGTGGGGCACCCGTTTGACCGCTAATGTGGCCGCGTGCGTTTTCTCGTAGGCCGTCATTAATTGGCGGGTCAGTGGCACCCGGTCACGCATCAAGTCGTCGCCTAACATGACCACAAACGGCTCATCACCCACGAAAGACTTAGCATAGCTCACCGCATCCCCTAGCCCGCTTGGGTAGGGTTGCCGAACGTATAAAATATGAACCCCGTCAGCCGTTATTTCTTTGACCAACTTAAGCAAGTGCTGCTTGCCTTTTTCGGCCAGATTTTGCTCTAGCTCGGGGGCGGCATCGAAGTGGTCCTCAATGGCTCGCTTCTGCTTGCCTTCGATGATCAAAATGTCTTCAATCCCACTCGCAATTGCCTCCTCTACAATATATTGAATCGTTGGTTTATCCACAATTGGCAACATTTCCTTTGCTAATGCCTTGGTTGCTGGGAGAAAGCGCGTTCCCAATCCAGCAGCTGGGATCACCGCCTTTTTCACTTTCATCATCACACGGCCCTTCAAATATTTTTTTACTTCTTGAAATAGGATAACATCAAGCTTTATAACCCATTATGGCGGGCCAACCATAAAATAACCTGAAAATGTTATTTACATTTTAAAAAAGTGAGAATATAATGAGTCACAAGATAAAAGACGGAGGAAAGACGAGTACGTCTGGCTAACCTATCAGTGAGTCGGGGCTGAGTGAGAACCCGATGAGGATTAGCCGTTCGGAAAAACACTTTCTTAGTTGCTGACTGAAACATTCGTGGAGTAGGTTTCGCCGTTAACCGGTACGTTACCATCGGTGGAGGATGATTGTCCTTCAGTTTGAGCTGGCCTATTTTGATAGGCAACTTGGGTGGTACCGCGAAAGAAGTCTTTCGTCCCTAGAGATAGGGACGGGAGACTTTTTCTTTTGTCTAAAAACTTTTTAATACCGTGAGGAGAAGGAACATGCATTTAATCATTCCAGAGTCATACGAGCCAAAATTGTCAGTCCGTGAAACACAAGAGGCTATCCGCTACATCCGAGAAACGTTTCAAGACGAATTCGGCCAACAATTGAATTTATCACGGGTCTCTGCCCCAATGTTTCTAGAAAAGAAGACTGGGTTAAATGATAATCTGAACGGTGTTGAAACCCCAGTTTCCTTTACCATGCAAGACATGGGTGCCGAACCCATCGAAATCGTGCATTCGTTAGCTAAGTGGAAGCGGGTCGCCCTCAAACGGAACGGCTTCAAGCTTCACGAAGGGTTATACACGAACATGAACGCAATCCGGAAAGACGAAGACCTGGATAACTTCCACTCCGCTTACGTCGACCAATGGGACTGGGAAAAAGTAATCAGCCGCGAAGAACGGACGATTGAAACCCTCCAAGCAACGGTTAAGCAAATTTTCAAAGTCCTCAAGCACATGGAACACGAAGTTTGGTATAAGTACCCTGAAGCCGTGCACCACTTACCTGACGAAGTTCACTTTGTGACCACCCAAGAACTCGAAGACCGGTGGCCAGACCTGACTCCAATGGAACGCGAAGACGCCATTGCCAAGGAACTTAAGTGTGTCTTTGTCATGAAGATTGGCGGCGCCCTAAAGAGCGGTAAAAAACACGACGGTCGCGCCCCTGACTACGACGACTGGGAATTAAACGGCGATTTAATTTTCTGGTACGAACCATTGAACCAAAAACTCGAAATTTCAAGCATGGGGATCCGGGTCGATGCTGACTCAATGAAGAAACAACTCAAAATTGCGGATGCCGAAGACCGCTTAACCCTCCCCTACCACCAAATGATTTTAAACGAAGAAGTTCCATTCACCATCGGTGGTGGAATCGGTCAATCACGGGTCTGCATGTTGTTACTCGGCAAGGCCCACGTGGGTGAAGTTCAAGCTGCCCTTTGGCCACAAGAAATGATCGACAAGTGTGAAGCTGCTGGGATTCACTTACTTTAATTTTGATTTCTAAGGACCAATTTTGCGCAGTTTGCGTGAGTTGATCCTTTTTCATTTCTTGCTGCCATCTCCGATAGCTGGGGGTCGTGTGCTGTGGGGGACGGGTCGAGACCGCTTTTAAGGCTCGGACCGTCCCCCACAGCGCACCAACCGCAGCCATCAGAGATGCTAATAGAACGCAAAGAGGACCAACACCACAATCCACTGTAGTGTTGGTCCTCATTAGTTGATTCAGAATAAATGTTACATCCCCAGGTAGTACTTCGCAAAGAAGAACGAAGCGACTGCCCCACAGAAAGGTGCGATACCGGGGACAAGAAGACCGTAAGTCCAGTCAGCATTTGCCTTATTTTTGATTGGTAGCAAGGCAAATGCGATCCGTGGGCCCAAGTCCCGGGCTTGGTTCATGGCGAACCCAGTTGGGCCCCCCATTCCCATCCCGATTGCCCAAACCAACAGACCAACACCAATAGGGACGATCCCTGGTGTTTTAATTGTTGCGATGGCCAAAATGCCGGTTAAAAAGACAAACGTAGCAAAAAATTCCACGAAGAAGTTCCGGGGTAAGTTGCGGACACCGGGAGCTGTTGAGAAGATGTTTCTGATGGTCACGTTGTTAATTTTATCGTATGAGTGCTTAAATTGATCCGCGTACATAATATAAACGATGACGGCACCAAGGACCCCGCCAATCATTTCAAAGATACTCGTTTGAATAAAGGTGACAAAGGTGATGTTGCCTAAGAAAAATTGCAATAACGCCATGGCAGGATTAATGGAAACTGCCGGGAAAATAAAGAGTACAATTGAAATTCCAAATGCCCATGTTGTGATGGCAAATAAGTGGCCAGAACCATGGTACTTCGTATCATTTAAAACCGTATCGGCATGGACGCCGACCCCAAAAATAATCATCAGGGCCGTACCCATTAACTCTGCAAGTAACTGATGCATGCTATAACTTCCCACTCTCTTTTCTTTTTTTGTGTGCGTCCGCCCAATCGACCTGACGCTATCTCACACATAGCAACTATCATACCGCTTTGAAGAATCCCAGTAAAGTACGTTTTCATGCGTTTTCAAAACAAAAACGCTAAGCTTATCTAAATGAAAAGTGATCCTGAAATCAATCAAAATGAGGCCTACCCCCAAAGTTAAAGTAAAATCACTTTAACTTTGGGGGTAGGCCTCACTTCCGAATTTGGAAGCAACCCCTTTTTAGCTTACGAATCTGAACGGGTTGGCAAGGAGAGATGGTGACTTCGCCATGACCAACGACCAAACGAAATGGCCCAAAAAATCGCAAAAATCAAGACAAGGGCGTAACCCACCCACCCCATGTCAATATTAGCAATCATTCGGCCCATACCAGCTGGCCAATGAACCGTTTGAAGTAATTCTACCGCTCCGATACTTAATGCTGTAACAGCGGAAAAACTCGTCATAACTAGGTTGTAGCGCAACTTCTTGCCTGGCGTATCAAACGCCCAACTGTACGCAAATAACATCATTGTCGAATCGACAGTATCCATTAGGTTCATGCCTGCTGCAAATAGGATGGGTAACGCAAATATCCCAAATGAAGTGACCGTTGATGCGCTGGTCGTGACCGCCGACAATGCGATCACTGCAATTTCTGTGGCAGTATCAAATCCCAAACCGAATACAAACCCAATAAAGTACATTTGCCAATCATGCCGAATCCATCTGAATAGTGGGGCAAGAAAGCGGGTCAGTAATCCTCTGGAATCCAGTAAAGCGCCTAATTCAACTTGATTTTGATCGCTTTGGGCGTGCGCTTTCAGTCGCCAAAGTTTGCCTAAAATCATAAAACTACTAATCGCAATAATGATCAGAAACATTCCCGAAACCCAGGTCCCAATTTGGCCACCAATGGTTCCAAAAATAGTCAACCGTGCCTTAGCCCAGCCCCACGACGCCCGAACAGCGATGATCATTAGAAAAACCACCGTCGAATGGCCCATTGAGAAGTACCACCCAACACCGTAAGCTGATGTGCCTTGGTTCAACAACCGGCGAACGGTGTTATCAATCGCTGAAATATGATCGGCGTCAAATGCGTGGCGTAATCCCAACGTGTAAGCAAGTAACCCTAACCCCCAGAATTTAGGAGCCGCTTGAGCCGCAATAACAAGTAGGACCAGCCCGATGAGATGCAATCCAAGTGAGAGTCCGTAAAATGGGACGGCCCTTCGAAGGCTTACTTTTTGCATGCGCTCCTCCACTTCTTTGCCTTAATCGACTAAAGCCGCTTTAACTTCGGTGCTTAAACTGTCGTTCATTCGACCCGACTTAAATCCTTCAAGGTCCACAGTCACAAATTCGTATCCTAGATTCTTCAAGGTTGAGTTAACATCAAACATTTGAGCAACTAAGTCGTTCATCTGATCGGCTAATACTTCAATCCGGGCAAGATTATCTTGAACCCGAACTCGAACAGTTGGGAACCCAAGCCGGCGTAGGTAAGATTCTGCTTTCATGACCCGTTGAAGACCAGCTACTGTCAGTTCGGTATTGTAAGCAAATCGAGATGAAACCGAGCAACTTGCAACCTTATTCCAATTAGATAGCCCATTTGCCCGGGCAATTGTCCGGACATCCGACTTGTAGATGTCAGCCAATTGTAAAATTGAAACGGCCCCTTCTTCATCACGGGCTCGTAACCCAGGACGAAAATCGTCATTGTCATCCATAATCATGCCATCCAAGACAACATCGCAGTCATATTGAGCCTTTAAATCGTTCATCTTCTGATAAAAGAGCTTCTTCATCCAGTACCAAGAACTTGGACGGTTGAACTTAATCTCATCGTTAGCCAAATAGTCTAATGTCACACCTTTTACGGTGGCCCCCAGTTCTTGGGCCAAATGGATGGCTTTGGCATATTCTTCGTCAGTAAATAAATCAGAATTAGCCACTACCGCCACAACGTTTTTCTTACCTAGAGTCTTCAATGCTGTATCTAATACAACCGTTGAATCAATGCCACCCGAAAAGGCCACCAAGACCTTGTTGTACGACTTCAAAAGACGAACTAATTCTGCATTTTTTTCACTCATTTTAATTACTTCCATTCTTTAAATTACATTCCAAGATAAAATTTACTAAACAAGAAAGCGGCTACTGCGCCACAAAATGGCGCTAGTCCTGGCACAATTAAACCGTATTGCCAGTCCGCGTTTGCTTTATTTTTAATTGGTAACAGGGCGAACGCGATTCGAGGGCCTAAGTCCCGGGCTTGATTCATCGCAAACCCAGTTGGACCGCCCATCCCCATCCCAATTGCCCAGACTAAGAGGCCGACACCAATGGGAACGACGCCTGGCGTTTTAATCGTGGCAATGGCGAGGATTCCAGTTAAGAACACAAACGTTGCAAAAAATTCAACGAAGAAGTTCCGGGGTAAATTACGAACCCCAGGCGCAGTTGAGAAAATATTTCGAATGACAACATTATCCACTTTATCGTATGAATGCTTAAACTGATCGGCGTACATCACGTAGACAATAACCGCACCAAGAACCCCGCCAATCATTTCAAAGATACTCGTTTCAACGAACGTGATAAAACTAATATTGCCTAAAAAGAATTGTGTGAGCGCCATAGCCGGATTGATTGAAACGGTCGGGAAGATAAATAAGACAATCGAAATCCCAAATGCCCAAGTCGTAATGGCAAATAAATGACCGGAACCGTGGTACTTTGTATCGTTCAAAACAGTGTCGGCGTGAACGCCAACCCCAAAAATAATCATAAGGGCAGTGCCCATTAATTCTGCAAGTAATTGATGCATGTTAAACCATCCTATCTTCTTCTTTATAAGCAAACAGAGCGGCCTGACGAACCTGATCAAGACTAATCTGGTGAGCGTCAGCAAGCGCTGCTGCGGTATCGTGTTCTACCGTAATTTTGGAACCTGTCTCGCTGACCCCAACTTTGACCGTGACGTCGCCCCACTGGGTCGTCACCGTTTCAAATTTTCTAGGCAGCGTTTGACGTTCCATCTTGGTCCATCGAACGCCAAACGTTGTGGTGTGTTCCAATAACAACGCAATCATTGCCGACAACTGACTAGCTGCCGCAATAACCGTTAATTCGTAAGCTGGCCGGTTCTTTTTCATAAATATCGGGGTGAAATACGCATCAAGCGCACCGCCATGGATCAATTTACTGAGTGCAAACCCGAGATCTTCTCCCGTTTGATCATCGATGTTGGCATGGATTTCAAATATTTCATCACCGGTTGAATGAACTTCCTTATGACTGGCCATCGGTGTCAAAAGCAATCCTCTGAGCGCGTTGAGATGACCAGTTTCTCGCGTACCAAACCCGTATCCGACACGTTGAATCTGCATCGTATCAGGAATTGGCCCAAACGACTTAACCGTCAATTTGGCGACGGCAAATCCCGTTGGCGTCACCAACTCCGTTTGAATATCGGTGCGTTGCTTAACTGGGACTTCACTGTTTTGTCGCATTTGCATCACGGCCGGCACCGGCACTGGCATAGTCCCGTGGGCCACTTGGATTGTTCCAGAACCATCTACCAACGCGCCACTCTGAATCCCCTCAATTCCCATGAGGTCAAGCCCAATGAAAAAGCCAACGATATCAACAATGGAGTCAATAGCCCCAACTTCGTGAAAATGGACGGCTTCGGTAGATAGCTGATGAACGTGAGCTTCAGCTTGCGCGATTTCGTTAAAAACCGCGATTGCCTGATCTTTAACGGATTGCTTTAATTCTGAATCATTAATTAAGTGTGTGATTTCCAACAAGTTTCGACCGTGGTGGTGATGATGCTGAGATTTTGAATGGTCAGAATGCGCGTGGCTCACCGTCTCGCTGGCAGTTAACCCTTCATCCGCGTGATGATGGGCCTCTTCCAACACCACATTAAACAAATGACCACCAATTGCAGATCGATTTGTTTTTTCTAAAGTCAAATGATACCCAGACACATGCAACTTCTGTAATTCAACTTGAAATTGGTCATAGTCCAACCCTAAGTCAAACAAGACACCTAAAAGCATGTTCCCGCTCAAACCTGAAAATGGATCTAAATAGAGATAACTCATTTTGTATTCTCCGTTAAATGATTGATTTGACTGGCACTGTAGCCGGCACCAAAACCGTTGTCAATGTTGACGACGGTAATGCCTGACGCACAGCTGTTTAACATGGTCAATAAAGCGGACAGACCACCAAAATTGGCGCCGTACCCAACGCTTGTCGGGACGGCGATCACCGGTTTGTCCACTAGGCCACCGATAACCGAAGCTAACGCCCCTTCCATCCCTGCAATGACAATCACTACTTGGGCCTGACGAATCACATCAAGCCGGGCAAATAGCCGGTGAATCCCGGCAACCCCAACATCGTAGACCCGCGACACTGAATTACCGAAGGCTTCGGCCGTTAACGCCGCCTCTTCAGCCACTCGTAAATCCGAAGTTCCGGCAGTGACGATTGCAATCGTATTCGTCAAACGAGTAACATTGACTGACTGCCAGGTTAGAATTTGAGCATTTTTGTGATAAACCATTAAAGGAAAAACAGCCATCACGGCTGCCGCCTTTTCTGGCGAAACCCTTGTGACCAACACATTCATTTCAGCAGAGACCATGGTTTGAATAATGCCAATAATTTGGTCCGGCGTTTTTCCTTCACCGTAAATGACTTCTGGATAACCCGTCCGGTGCTGTCGATCTGTATCTACCTTTGCGTAGTCTAGATCCACAAATCCAGGATCAACTAATTGCTTCAGCGCTGAGGCAACCGACAACTTGTGGTCGGCAATCTGTTGCAGAATGGCGGTCACCCTATCTTCATCTTCAACCATGATGCCCTATTCCTTTGCCTTAACAATGACACCTAATCCATCTGGAATCACCGCTACTTTCGCCTGTTGTCCTTCGCGTTCGTAAGCCATGGTCATTGCTTCTTCTAAGCTTTTAGCAAGTTCCATGTGCATGTCCGTCACCAAACGAGGTTCAACAAGATCGGAAACCATAATGACGTGATGATGGATCAAAATCCGCGCCAAAATCTGCGCTGTCCACTGGTCAGGGATTGTTTCCAACCGGGATGTGTTGACCGCTTGATCAAAAAATTCTTGAGGATCCTGCACATCAGCTAGATTATGGTAAAACCCTTCACCACCATGACCATCACGACAACCGGCAACCATGACAATTGTGCCGTTTTCCTTATTAGTGGCTTCGGCTGCTGTCATCCCTTTAACCGCTTGATAAATATTTTGGTCAAGTGGATAACCACCGTTGGTTGAAATTGTAATGTCAGAATCGACCGCATCCACACGGGATAACGATGAAACAAAATCGGTCCCTTTTTTATGGGCTTGCTCCAAATCACCAGCAAAAGAGGCAATAATTTTTTTATCTTCGTCTAAGACAACGTTTAAAATAAACTGCAAATTAACAGCCTTTGCGGCGTAAACCATATCTTCATGAATCATATTGTGGTGAAGATTCCCGGTTCTACTGTGCTTATCGGCAACGAATTCACCGGAATGGTTCGCCATAATTGTTTTATATGACGCTACGCCTGGCAAGACTGATTTACGACCACCCGAAAAACCAGCAAAGAAATGGGATTCAATAAACCCTTCCGAGATTAAAAGATCAGCTTCAACGGCCACTCGATTTAGCAGTAAGTCACCACCGGATGGTAGCTTACCAAGATTGACCATGTCCTCGTCCTTCTCAGAATAATGCATCACAATTTCTTCGTTATCGACAATGGCCTGGCCGTATTTATTCACTAGTTCTTCATGGGTCGAAGGACGGTGAAACCCTGTCGCAACGAGAATCCGAATCCGGGCATCCGGGGCCACCGAACGAATTCGACGAAGTAGAATTGGGGTGATAATATGTGACGGGACTGGTCGCGTATGATCGGAGGAAATAATCACAATGTTACGTTTCCCCTTCGCCAGAGCCTCTAGGCTTGGTGAGCCAATTGGATGATCCAGAGACTGTTCAACGGTCTCCTCTTCTGAAACGGGATTTTCATAAGTGGCAGCTTGTGAAACTAGCTTTCCCGCAAAGTTTGTTTCCGGAACGTGCGCCGTAATCTTTTGCTTATCATACGGCAATTCAATATCAATCATTTTCTCTAATCCTTCCTCTCAAAAACATTCACAAGCATACCACTCTGTTTTCTGAAAACGACTTGAGTTGTAGCGATTATTTAGGGGCAAACTTTTACCGTATGAAATGTTACCGGGTCTCGAAAAGCGGTTTATTCCTACAGGTTATGTGCTAGAATTAAGCTTGCAACTCAAATTGGAGTTTTCATTTTGTTTCAAAAGTTAATGGTTAAGGATCTGAAAAAAATGGTTATGACTCGTACCGAATATTTACTAAATCAAATGGCGACTCATCACGTCCCTGTAATTACCAAAAAGCGGCACACTTACCTCACCTATCATGGACTAGGCGAAACCAGCACCTACATTTTAAAAGATGGCATCGTCAAAAATTCCATTATTTTACAGGACGGTCGCGAGTTCAATTTATCCTACATTACCAAACCTGATGTTATCAGCTTATTACGCGACGAACTATCTAAGAATACCGCCCAACCATTCAACGTTCGCATCGAATCTGAAACAGCTGATTTTTATAAAATTGACCGGGTAACATTTTGGCAAATGGTCAACAAAGACGACGAATTAAACAACTACGTAAAGGAATACTACCGCACAAAATTATCAGAAAATATTGTCCGCTCCCAGCAAATGATCATGGGAAGCAAGCACGACATCGTGTGCACCTTTCTAAAACAGCTCGTCGACCTGTTTGGAAAACGCCTCCCAGATCATCAGGGCATCCTCATCGATTTTGTCGTCACCAATATGGACATCGCCGGTTTTTGTGGGATTAACTCCCGGTCCTCAGTCACCCGAATTTTAAGTGACCTCCGCAAAGAAGGCATCATCGACATCTCGGACCACAAATTTGTGATTAAAAACCTGATTTACTTACGTGATTACGTCCCAATGTAAAAAGTGACCCTGAAAAATTTCAGGATCACTTTTTTATTTGGTTTTACCCAAAGCTGTAACGATTACACCAGTTAAAAAAACAACTAACCCTATCAGAAATGCAGATACAAAAATATTCAACTCTAAACGACTAGTGATAATGACAATGATGGCAGCTACGATTCCCACAACCAACGCTTGAACATGGCGATTTTTCAGCATCATATCCCGTCCCTTCAGAATATGTATTCCTTCGTCGTCAGTATATCTTAATTCGGGCACAATGCTATGCAAAAGATCTTTTATGGCGGGAACCCCTCTCTAAAATCTGGTGCCCGTCGATTTTGTTCGGTTGCCCTTTACAAACCTCTTTAAGTACTCTATATCCCTTTTACCTCAATGAATACAGAGTTTTATTTGAGATGTTTTACGAGCTTATTTAAGTTTATTTGGAAATCAAAAAAAATGAGCAGTCAGGACACGACATTGCCTTTGTCATGATGTTGCTCAACCATTCAAGCCAAGCTATGACGTTGAAGTACTTGGGACTGAACCGTGAGACGTTGAAAGAGAAGATAGCCGGATTAGACTTTGGTAGTGTTCTATAAACGTGTTCTAACACATTCAAAGCAAGTTGCACGGACACTTTGTAGGTTAAACTAGCGTATAGCTGATATAACAACGTTTCAGGAGGTGCAAAACAAAACTGGGTGGTAAGCGTCCGGTAAATTACCGAATTCTTACCACCCAGAAAACAGCTGAAAGTTTCGTCCAACAATCGGGGTTCACTTCAGGATCACTTTTTGGTTTCTCGTTAGATTAAAAAGCACCACCGCCAGAGCCACCACCAAAGCCGCCGGAGCTGCCGCCACTAAAGCCGCCGCTCCCACCGCTTGAACTGCTCATTGCACTTTGAATGTTGCCACCAAAATCGTGACCAAACTGGCTAGCAAACGTCGTGTTACCAAAATCACCGTAGAAGAATAACGGGTAATAAAAGCCCATTCCAGTGGCTAATTCTTCCGCGGAAAAGTCGGTCTGCATAGCTGCAATCACCTGTTTTGCCGAACCAAACGCGACGGCATACGGCAAGATCCGTTCCCATAAAATTAGGTCCCCCACTTGAGCTCGGTCAAAATGGCCGATATCTTGTAGCATGGCCTTGAAGCCTTTAATCGGCCCAGCAGCATCCGCACCAGCCTGCGTGTACGGCGATAAATGCCAGAGCCGTTTGACTGCGACGCCCAGGGTAACAGCCATTAAAACAGCCGCCCAAATGAAGCCCACTAAGCGCCAGTTGGACCAAACAACAAACGCGGCACACAAAGCGCCACCACCCGCCAAAATGGCGTTAAAAATCAGCAGTAACCATGCCTGAAGCTGGGTTTGACCATTTGCCTCATCGAAGAACTGTTGGGCCTTAACCCGGTTTAATTCAGCCTCCTGCCATGCTGTAAATTTTTGACTCATTTTTTTACTTGCCCCGTTGCCATATTTATTTATTTCCCGCAACGTCACGGTCTGATGCCCAGCCGCGTCTTGATGGCCGACTTTTTCAAACAAGAATCGAAGGAGGTCCTCCGTTTTGTTGGCGGCACTCATTTTAGTCGTTTGAGTCAGTCGATAGGTCTTGTGCCGGCCGACTTTTTCCGGTGAAATCGTGATTTCCCCGGCCGCTGCCAGTTCCATCAACCAGGCGGTGAACGCCGCGTTATCTGGCGTCGTGCGGGTCAAAATCGACTGAGCAGTTGCTGCGGGATAGGGTGGAATCTCAAAGCTATGAACGGGCGGGACCTCTTTTACCGTGTGGACGGGATGGCGGCGGAACCACCACCACTGTATGACCAAATACAGGGTTCCGATTGCCAAGGCAATCCCAGCGATCACTAACGGGACTCGCCGACTCTGTTCCCGTTGGCGATTCGCTTCGGCGACTAACTGTGCCTCTTGTTCCTGTGCGGCCTTTAACCGCCGTTGGGGTTTCACATTTGGATTTTGCGCAGTAACCTGGGTCGGAAACAGCATATGACTTTCTAGAAACGTCTCGGCGGGTACCGAGGCCACTTGCATGGTGACCCGGCCCGACTTCTTATTCACCGTTGTGTCGCCATCTAGCGGCCCATGGGTCCAGGCTTGGAGCCGCCCAATATTTTTGGCGGGCAACTGAACCGTGATCTTAACGTTGTCTAGGTCCTCTTCCCATGCACTCCCAACAATCTTCCAGTTTAGTTCTGCTGTATCCTTATAATTTGTCACGACCCCCTTTAACTGATAGTGGTATTGGAAAGTCACCCGATCATCTCGGGTTGGATAGAACACTTTGAATTTATAGTTATTCTTTGTCTTAGTTGTCAAAAATGTGTTGGGTTGTTGCGACCGGTTATGGGCCAGCTGGTGGGTCTTGCCCGTCGCTGTCCGAACACTCACCGCCGGGTCAACCAGGCCTTTAATGCCGCCAATATCCTGATTGTAGTACACGCCGTGGAAGCTGCCATCGAAATCGTAGGCCACGCGTTGGGTCACCACAGCATCCCCGTTGGTCTGTATCGCCACGTTGACGTGGTACTGGTCAATTGTATAATCCTTTGCCGAGGCCACTTCACCGCCAGCGCTTAGACCCAACCCAAGCGCTAACAGGGCAACGACTCGTTTTACTTTCATCATCTCTCAGCCCCCTAACTGGTTTTAGTGTACCATGCCGGTTAGACGGCGGATAGCTGAAAATACGGCCGACTCTTAATTTGCACGTAAAAAAGACGTGTCCAATCATGACAAAAAGCCGTCTAACAATGGGAACCCCCAAAGAGACGGCTTGCTCAACCACCGGATGAATCAAAAAGAACGACTTGTAGCCGTGTCAGTTTAATCCAGCACAATCTGGCGATGAATCAAATCTGTAATTTTTTCCACCTGCCGTGGTTTTAATCCCAGCTTATCTGGTAAATTATCGTGCACATCTTGGTAGAACTTACGGAGCCGCGACGCATTTGTGAAGCCCTCACCCCAATCATTATAATCATCGCTATAGGGTTTATCCAAGACGCCATTGAGGTCAATCACCTCATCGTCGCCACTCCGACTAACGTAATTATAGAAAACAAATTCATGAATATAGGGTTTAATACCAGCTCGTCGTAATTTTTTATCAATCAGTCGATTCAGCGTTAATCCAGAGAGCTGGACCTGCGTAATTGGGTTACTTGTGCCGTTATAGACTTCAATATTTTCCGGACTTTTGATGGTCATGGTAAACGATTCCTGGTTCTCCCGGGTCACCTTATCGGGTAACAAGCTTGTCAACAGCTTAATGGCCGCCTTATTGGGCTGTCCTTTAGCCGGGTTGACCAGACTGATCAACTGGTCGCGGGTGACGTTATGATACACCTGCCCGGTCCAATACTTCGTTTCAAACATGAAGATTCCTTTTCGACAAACCACTAGGTGGTCAACTTGCCGATTCGGGTCTCGGTCATCATCTGATTCTAAATATAAATTAGCAAAAATATGAAAATCGTCTTCTGGATATTTGTCACTTAATTCTTTGAGTAATTTATAAGTTCGGTATTCGCCACGGTTTGTATAGTTTTCTGGCAAACAGACACCTCCTTTCCAATATATAATTATAGCGTTTTTTTGTAAAATAGCCATTTGAACGCCCTCAGCTTAAACGCTGACGATCAAAAAAGTCTGGCCCAAAAAGCAAGGTGCTTTTTGGGCCAGACTCATTTTTCGGCAGATTAATCGCCGCGGTTGTGATCAACCCTACTCAAAAACAAATTGGTTGCGGTAGAGTTCCGCATAGAACCCGTTTTCTCGTAACAGTTCGTGGTGATTGCCTTCTTCGATGACTTGACCGTCTTTCAACACAACAATCTTGTCAGCGTTTAAAATCGTCTTCAGTCGGTGGGCAATCACAAAGGCTGTCCGCCCTGCAATTGCCGCATCCATCGCGTACTGAATCTGCTGTTCCGTCACCGTATCCACGTTTGACGTCGCTTCATCCAAAATCAAAATCTTGGGATCTGTCAAAATAGTTCGGGCGATCGACACTTGTTGCTTTTGACCCACGGAAAAGACATCGTTACTTTCATCAACGTGCGTCTCGTACTTGTCGGGCAGGCTCTCGATAAACTCATGGATATGGGTTGTCTTGGCCGCGGTCACAATTTCGGCCATTGTTGCATCTGGCTTCCCGAACGCAATGTTTTCCGCAATGGTGCCGGAGAACAGAACGGATTCTTGGAGCACGATGCCGACCTTTGAGCGCAGACTATCAAGGTCGAATTCCCGAATATCAGTCCCATCGTACTTAATGTGGCCGCTATCCACATCGTAAAAGCGGTTCATCAAGTTCATCACGGTGGTCTTCCCGGAACCCGTTGGCCCAACGAGCGCCACCATTTCCCCCTTCTTGACGTCAATGTTGACATCCTTTAGAATCTGGCGGCCTGGCAGGTACCCGAAGTTGACGTGGTCAATTTGAATCCCGCTCCCGACTTCTTCGAACGGTTTCCCGTCTTTAGGACGAACTTCTTCAGGTTCATCAAACATCACATTCAACCTAGTCGCTCCCGTAACGGCCAACTGCAGTTGACCAAACGAGGACGAGATTTGCATGATGGGGTTGTAGTACTGTTGGGCGTACTGAATGAAGGTAACAACCAATCCCAGACCGACCGCCGTACTCATACCCGAGTCATTTAAGACCAAGCGCGTCCCCATGAAAATGACCAATGCAGTTGTGAGCAATTGAAAACCGTTCATCACGGGCATAATCATCCCAGACCATGCTTGCGCTTTAAACGTTGAACTTTGCACTTTCTTGTTTCGAACTAGGAAACCATCAATGGCGTCCTCTTGTTGGCCCTCCACAATAATCGCTTTTTGGCCCGAAATTGTTTCGTCCATGTAAGCGTTCAAATCGCTCACTTCGGCTTGCTGGCGGTCCGTGTTGCGCTTGGCCTGAACCACAATAATCACGGCCACTAACACCGCCACCGGCGTTGTCGAAACGGTCACCCAGGCCAAGGTCACGTTTTGCCGAAAAATCATAATCAAAATCCCGATAAACAACGCAAAGTTGGTCGTGACATTAACAGCAGCTTGATTCAGTGTATTTTGAATATTATCTAAATCTGAAGTAAACCGGGCCAAAATGTCCCCGTCTTCGTGGCGATCAAAATAAGCAATCGTCATTTTTTCAAGTTTGCCGAAGAGGCCTTTTCGCATCCGATTCGTTGAATGCGCCACGATTCGCGCAAATAACAGGGTGTACAAAAGTTGCGCCACCCCAGTCATCACGTAAAACGTTAAAAGCAACCACATGGAAGAGAAGAAGGCGCCCTTACTTGCTGGTGCCGATAACGCAACTTTGTGCAGGCTACTAATGGACGTCCCATCCGGTAGTGATGATATCACCGAAGCAGGCACGTTGCTATCTGTCAACGCCTTCCAGTCGTGCGGCATGCTGGCCATTTGTTGTAGGGAGTGAATCGTGGTGCCCTTTGGCAAATGACTGAGTAGCTGTTGTGGCACATTATTGTCGGTCAACGCCTGCCAGGTCATCGTATGGCCAGTGGCGTGACTCAATTGAGTGGCCATCTGTTGCAACGCCTCTTGAGAACTCACCGCACCAGCGGCAATTTTCTTAAGGGCGCTAGTTGCTTCTGGCGCATGTTGATGGGTAAAGAAGTCGCCCACATACGTAGTTAAGTGGGTAATGGCGTCCCCCATGATGGCGGGTGCTTTCACTTGCAGGTAGGTTGCTGCGATAATGAAGACCGCAATAACGGCGAACTGCAATTTATATTTTTTAAGGTACAAATAGAAGAACTTAATGGCGCGCGCAGTGTCATTCATCAGCATCATCCCCCTGGGCTTTTTGAGTGTCATAAATATGACGGTAAACGTCGGACGTTTCCACTAACTCATTATGGGTGCCTTGCGCAACAAGCCGGCCCTGATCCATCACTAAAATGGTGTCAGCATGCACCACCGACGAAATCTTTTGCGCAATAATAATGGTCGTCGTATTTTTCAATTCCTTATCAAACGCCTCTTGAACAAGCTTCTCCGAACGGGCATCTAGCGCTGATGTGGAATCATCCAAAATCAAGACTTTCGGTTGCTTAATCACGCCTCGGGTAATGGATAAGCGTTGCTTTTGCCCACCCGAGAAATTATTGGCTCGCTCAACCACTTCCGCATCGTAGCGGTTAGGGAGGCGATTGATAAACTCAGCGGCCTGTGCAATCTGGGCAGCCCGATCCATATCGTCTTTTGTAGCGGCCGAATTCCCCTGTTTAAGGTTCCCCGCAATGGTTCCGGAGAACAGGATAGCCTTTTGCAAAACAATCGACACGGTGCTGTTCAACGTCTTACGCGACAGTGTCTTTAAATCCTTGCCGCCCACTTTGACGGTCCCTTCCGATGGGTCGAATAACCGCGGAATGAGTTGGGCCAAAGTGGATTTTCCGGCCCCAGTTGCCCCGACAATCCCAACCTGTTGGCCGGATTTTAGTTCAAAACTAACATCCTTCAACGTTGGCTTTTCATCGTCAGGATAAGAAAATGACACGTGTTCAAACGTCACATCACCACTCAGCGTCTCCGTTGGCGTATCCGGAAATGACATGGAAGGCGTGGCCTCCAAGACCTGCCGAATTCGGCCAATCGAAACGAAGCCCCTAGAAGCGAACATTGACATCATCCCACCCATGATAATGGCAAACATAATTTGCATCATGTACTGAATAAAACTCATGATACCTCCCAGTTGATCCTGGGCAAAACTCGCCGACTGGGTGATACCGAACGAAATAAAGAGAATGGCGACAAAAATAGCAAGTTGTGAAATGATCGTAAATGCCGGAATCATAGCGGCAAAAATGTAGCCAACCGTTAAGTTATGCCCCAGCAAATCGTCTGATTCTTTATCGAATTTGGCTTCTTGATTGCGTTCTTGAACAAAGGATTTCACAACCCGAGCGCCCCGTAAATTGTCCTTAGCAATGGCGTTGATCTTATCCATTAACTTTTGGAACGCCCCAAAATGAGGCCCCATCGCCCGCATTGAGAGTCCCGTGACAATCACGATTAAGACGACCATCACCACGATGACCCACCATAACTGTGGCATCGTGATGATGGACAAGACAAAGGACCCGACAAACAATAACGGGACCCGAATCAAAATCTGGAACGTCATCATTAACAACATCTGAATCTGGTTAATATCGTTGGTCATCCGAACAACTAAGTTTTCGGACTTAAACCGCTCAATATCTGCGTACGAAAACGTCTGAATTTTGCGGAATGTGTTTTCTCGTAAATCAGCGGAAACCGCCTGCGCCAACTTTGCTGCCGCAATCGTGTTTAGGATCGAGCCAATCAACCCCACCACGGCAATGGCAATCAACGCAATCCCGTAACCACTGACTTTACCGACCTTCCCACTCGTCGATAACGATAAGCTGGCCATGGTACTTAAGATGTCCTTCATAAAGCTCGGCTGCCATAAGGCTGCGCCTACTTCGACCAGCATGGTCACCAAGGCAGCTGTTAACAACCACTTGTATTTTCCAATTGCACGAACTAACATGCGATACCTCCCTAATGTCTCTCAACATGTGCTCCCCCGCCAAACCTGTTACACACAAATGGGCAACTGCGTCAACGTTTCGACCACCGGTTGTCTTACTTACGTAAAGTGTGCCGTTTTACAAGAGGCTTTGTATTATCCGCTTTTCCCTCACCGTTGTAAAGTATCAATATCGGCGCTCTTTCCAAAATAAAAAGCCGCCTAAATGGCAGCTTTCATCACGTTATTTTAGCCCAAACTGGTCAGTACCGGATGCTCCAAGTAATCGTACACGCGTTTGACTTCACTCGGTTCGTTAATATCCAGCATTGATGGCACTTTTTTATCTAGCGTCGCAATTTGATCCTGTTCTTCAGTCGTCAATTCAAAGTCCCAAATGGCGAGATTTTGAATCATTCGGTTTTCATGAACGGACTTCGGAATAACCACAACCCCGTTTTGAACGTTCCACCGAAGAATGATTTGCGGGACTGACTTACCATGACTCTCAGCAATATTCTTCAACACTTGTTCGTCAAACATACCGTTCAGCCCTTCCGCAAATGGGGCCCACGCTTCAGGTTGAATACCCAGGTCCGCCATCACCTTTAATTCCTCAGGACGTTGAAAATGGGGATGGTGTTCAATCTGATTCACGGCCGGAATGACATCAAAGTTGTTGGCTAAATCAATCAATCGGCTTGAGTCAAAGTTACTGACCCCAATTGCCCGAATTTTTCCTTCTTTATATAAATCGATCATTGCCCGCCAAGACCCGTAATAATCGCCAAAAGGCATGTGGATTAAATAAAGATCTAAATAATCTAATTGAAGTTTTTCTAGTGACTCATAGAAGGCCCGAATCGTTTCACGATAGCCCATTTGTTGAATGTAGGCCTTTGTCGTGATAAATAGATCTTGCCGGTCCACACCAGACTTACTGATTGCCTGACCAACTGCCGTTTCATTTTTATAGGAGCTCGCCGTATCAATTAACCGATAACCCTTGTTGATGGCGGTCTGAACTGCTTCTTCGGCACCCTTTAAGTCATCCACTTGAAAAACCCCAAACCCTTCGAGGGGCATACTAATACCGTTATTTAATGTTACCTCTTGAATAGTCAACGACTATCGTCCTCCTTTTCACTACTTTGTTACGCCATGAATGTCGGCTTCGGCCCATCCGTGCCCGGCTTATCGAGGCCAATACTGTCATTTTGGTATTGACTCGGGTCCTTAATTAGTGAGACGACGAAGTCCGCAACACTCTTTCGGGAGACCTCGGTCCCTTTGAACAGCTCATCAGATCCCGTTAGTTCATAGTTAATCTCATCAGCGTCCGTTAACCAGGCAGGTCGCAACTGGGTGGTGGTAATTTCCGGGACCGCTTCAATGAGTTGATTAGCCTCACGAAAGCCGGGCAGATAAGCCTTAATTGCGTTTTCGTTCCATTCACCAAATGCGCCTGGTACTTCATGCAGCGCGCCTAACGCACTATAAAATATCAGTCGCTTCGGATCACTCACCTTCATCGCATCAAGAATGACCTGGGTAGCCTTGCCTAAATCGACGCCGCCAATATTAGAATACACAAGGTCAACGCCCACCATCGCTTGCACCAACGTGACTGTGTCCAAAACATCGCCTTCAATCACGGTGACTTGCGTATATTGGTTGAATTCAGAAAGTCGGCTCGCGCTCCGCAAATAAAGCACGATGTCATCGTTTGTCTCGTCAATCAACCGTTGCGTAACAATCCTGGCAGTCGCCCCATTAGCGCCTAAAATTAAAACTTTTGTCATATTGGCCCTCCTTAGTTAGTCAAACGATATAAACTGCTATCGAAAAATTGTTGCAATTGATCAAATGGAATCGTCTTCAAGTCATCGTACAAGTCAATATGGTTTGCATTAGGAACCATCACTAACTCCTTTGGATCCTGAGCGGCTGCAAAAGCCATTTCAGAGAAACCCTTCGAAAAAACATTTTCTCCCACAATCAACATTATTGGTCGCGTCGATATTTCGGCAATCTTATCCAATAAGTTGAAGTTCATAAATGACATACTGGAGCTCAGCGCAACTGTCGTAATAGCGTTCGGATGCCACCCGCGACTAGTAAAGTAAAAATCACCAAACTCACGGAAAACGGGATCGTCAGTTTCATCAGCAAGAGCTGACCCTCGCGGCCCCATAAAGGGTTGGTCACTCGTAAAATCAACGTAACGCTGCTCACCAATTTCAGTTAAGCGGGCTTGGCGTTCGTCCTTTGTCCCCTGTTGTTGGGCAGCAGAAATATCAACCATGCTGGCCGTTGCCACAGCCTTAATGCGCATATCAACTTGAGCGGCACTTAACGCAAAACTCCCGCTACCACAAATGCCAATAACCCCGATTCGATCACGATCAACGTAGTCGCGAGTCCCAAGGTAATCAACACTAGCCATGAAATCTTCGACAAAAATATCAGGCGATGAAACGTGATGTGGCTCACCGCCGCTAAACCCGTTAAACGATGGGTCAAAAGCCAGCGCAACGTAACCCCGTTTTGCCATTTCCTGCGCGTAAATCCCGGGTCCCCGTTCCTTAACACCAGAGTACGGTGGTCCAACAATCAACGCGGGATGTTTAGTTGAAAAATCCAGGCCTTTCGTCGTATACACATCCGCGACCAGCTGAATGCCAAAACGGTTTGTAAAGTGGACCGTCTTTCAATCCACAGTTTGGTCGAGTTCAAAAATATAATTATCCATTAACTATTGTCTCCTCTAATAGCGACACCTATTCCACTTTAATTTCCCGAATGGGTTTAGCCGGCACCCCAGCAACTATCATATTGGCGGGAACGTCTTTTGTGACCACCGCCCCTGCCGCTACGATGGCATTTTCGCCAATCGTCACTCCAGGCAACACTATCGATCCCGATCCAATCCAGGCTCCTTTTTTGACGATCACTTGCTTTAACACAAGGTCCCGTCGGTGTGTTGGCTGTTCAACGTGGTTAACCGAAATCAGTGATGCTCGGGGTCCAACTAAAACGTGATCCTCTAACGTAATACCGCCTAAGTCAACAAATAAACAATCTCGGTTAACAAACACGTGCTCGCCGACAAAGATGTGACCACCAAAATCACTCTGAAATGGCGCTTTTATTGTGCTTGTTTTCGGTAACCGATCATCCATCATCTCTTGAAGAATCGTTACCTGTTCCGCTGTATCTTGCGTCCCGTTAAACCGTTGCAAGTGTCCTGCTGTTTCAGCCACAACCCGGTTAACTTGTGCCTCAATTTCACCGGAAAAGGCGACTGTACCAGCATCAAGCAACTGTTCTAATCGAACTGGCAAATCATCACCTCCAATTAAGATAAATCCATCATAGCGGCTTTACAATATTCTGTCTAATACTTATAATAGATGGCAACATATAGTTAAAAGGAATAGGTAATTCAAAATGGAAATACGGGTTCTTCGCTATTTTGTCGCCGTGGTCACGGAACGAAACATTTCTCGGGCCGCTGAAAAACTGCATATCTCGCAACCAACCATTTCCCGGCAACTCAAGGATCTGGAAGCTGAATTGGGCGTCACCCTTTTCGAACGTGGCAGCCGGACCATCGGACTCACCAGTGCTGGTAAGTACTTTTTTAACCAAGCGAAACAAATTATTTCGCTATCCGACAAGACAATCGTCAACATTCAACAAAGTGCTGAATTAAGCGGGATTGTGACTATTGGTAGTGCCGAAGCTTCAATGATGGTCACGGTCGCCGAGACAGTTGCCGCGCTAAAACAAAAGGCACCAAAGGTGAAAGTCAACTTGTACAGCACTGACGCCGATGAAGTGACGACCAAAATGGATGCTGGTCTTTTTGACTTCGGCGTCGTGATGGAACCTGCCGACAAAGAAAATGCAAACTTCTTAACACTACCTGGGTCGACTCAGTGGGGGCTTCTTGTTCGTCGGGATAATCCCCTCACGCAGCAAGCCACAGTCAGTGCTGCGGACCTACAAAAGCAATGTTTAATCATGCCCCAACAAACTGGTAACTTATCGTTATTCGCCAATTGGATTGGTGACAGTACTGCTTCTTTAGAGGTTATTTCCACCTATAATTTACTCTATAATGCGTCCATTATGGCCGCCACCGGAGTCGGTGCCGTTCTTTGTTTAGATGGCATCATTAATACAACCGGTAGCAATCTTACCTTTATTCCGCTAGCGCCCAGGCTCGAAGCCCACGCAAGTTTAATATGGTCGAAGTCAACACCGCTTTCAGCCCAAGCAGATGCGTTTTTAAAAGAATTTCGGCAACACCTAGCAAGCCAATAGTAGTCATCCCACGGTCATTAGTTGCGTTCATATCGCCGGCCTCATCGAAATCACTATAGCTTTTAGCTATAAGATGTAAGGATAAGAAGTATTGGTCTTTTTGGTCAATCTTGCGCATAATAGACTTGATCATTAATCATGAAATTACTGGAGGAATTAATTGTGAAAGACACACTATTTATGAAACCTGGCAAAGTTGCCATTGAAACCGTGGATAAACCAGAATTAATTGCTGACGACGACGTGATCATTCACATCGTTCGGGCTTGTGTCTGTGGATCTGACCTTTGGGCCTACCGTGGACTGGACGAAGTCCCCGAGCATTCACAAAATTCGGGCCACGAAGCCATCGGAATTATCGAATCCGTGGGTGCTGCCATTACGACCCTCGTCCCTGGCGACTTCGTTATCGCGCCGTTCACTCATGGCTGTGGTCACTGTGCGGCATGTCGCGCCGGCTTTGAAGGTGGTTGCTTGAACCACGACGACAATTTCAGTACGGGCGCCCAGGCCGAATACATGCGTTACCAACATGCTGAATGGTCATTAATCAAGATTCCTGGTCAACCCGAAGACTACAGTGAAGAAATGTTGAAATCATTATTAGCGTTGGCCGACGTCATGCCAACCGGTTACCACGCCGCCCGCGTTGCGCACGTTTCAAAGGGTGACACCGTGGTCGTCGTTGGTGACGGCGCCGTTGGTTTATGTGGTGTCATTGCTGCCCAACTCCGTGGCGCTAAGCGGATTATCGCGATGAGTCGGCACGAAGACCGGCAAAAACTCGCCCGGGAATTTGGTGCTACCGACATCGTCGCTGAACGTGGTGATGAAGGCGTTGCTAAGGTGATGGAACTGACAAATGGCGACGGCGCTGATGCTGTGCTCGAATGTGTCGGGACCGAACAATCCGTTGACACGGCCATGAAAGTGGGCCGCCCAGGCGCCATGGTTGGTCGCGTTGGCGTTCCTCACAATTCTGCCATGGATCTCACCCCCGTTTTCTTTAAAAACACAACAATTGCCGGTGGCCCTGCTTCGGTTACCACTTACGATAAAGCCGAATTACTGAAGGCTGTGTTAGATGGTGACATCCACCCTGGCAAGGTTTTCACCCAATCATTCAAACTGGATGACATTGATGCCGCCTACCAAGCAATGGATCAACGAAAAGCGATTAAATCATTGATCATCGTCGACTAACCAAATTTCATTTTGATTTAAAAAAGCCGATTCCATTTTCAGTTGGAATGGCTTTTTTTAGTTGGTATCCTCTGCTGTTAACGATTATTTATCCGATACCGTGAAGGTCATTTGGACCGTCATGCTATATTGATCAGCTGCATCTTTAACCGCCTTTTGAAGAGCCTTCTTTTGAGCGGCGTTTAACCGCTGCTTCGTTTGAATGGTCACTTCAACGCGGTCATCCTCCTCCTTCAAATCACTAAAAGACACCACAACCTGTTTGTTAATTTTTTTAACTTCATCGGCAATGGCAGTCTGCACTTTATCTTGAGTACTATCAGCATCTTGTGCGGCCTGCTGATTATCCGCAAAGTACTTTTTAAGATCCGCAATTGAGACATATTTCTTAGCTGATAGTTGCGTGATATCAAGTTTGTAGTCCGTCAAATGATAGCTCGGCAGCTGTTTTTTTAGTCGCTGCTTTTCCTGACTAGAAACTTGAGAGCCCACCACAAACAACGAAATTTTCCGCTGATTACGATCGACACTTTGCTTAGAGACATAGATACTCGACATTTCCGAGTCAACAAACGATTGTAACTGACTATCCAAGTAACTCTGGCGAACCGTGACAAGAGCCGTAATCAAACTCGGTACCGCCATGACGACTGCAATTTAGGAAATCACCCATCGGAACCGGCTGGGAACCGTTGAATGGATATGGTTGGCCTTGTTGTAAATCAAGATGCCGATCATCGTAGCTAAGATAATGAAAAATGAATTGATTAAAAATAGGTACGCAGAGCCGCCCAGATAGCACCAGTTCGCATGAACAATCGAAAATCCAGCCACGCAAAGCGGTGGCATCAAAGCGGTCGCAATGGCGACTCCAATCACCACGTTAATGCTATTTTTCTTGGTAGCAGCAATGATTCCAGCGGTTCCGCCAAGAATTGCAATCAAAACGTCCCAGATCGTCGGTTGCACCCGGTTCAAAATTTCCGCAGTCGGCGTATTGATTGGCGAAAACAAAAAATAGAGACTGGCCGCCACCAGACTGGTCACGACCTCTAACCCCAAAAGTCGCAACGCACGGCCAAGCAACGTTGAATCGGATATCGCAAGTCCATAGCCAATCGCCTGAATGGGACTCATCAGCGGTGAAATCAATATCGCCCCAATAATCACGACCGGTGAATTGAGATTCAACCCGATACTGGCAATCATAGCTGCACAAAATAAAATCCCTAAATTTCCGGGGCTCAACACTAAATCATCCCGCATGGCGCGATCAAAGCTAGAAACGTCCGTAATATTTTTAGCTGGCCTACCTGCCCCCTCCTCGTTTTGCTTAAGCATACCGCAACTCGGCGTGAGGCTGTAGCGATACACCCAATAACCCCGTTCCGAATAGTGCAGCTGGTTTCTTGGAAAATGCACCGCTAGCTAAAAATACCAAGGAAAAAATTGCCCATGGCAATATTGAAAGAATGACTGAATCTCGATACAAAATAAGCGTCTGACTATGAAAAATGTCAGACGCTTAATTGCGTGTTTCTACTAAACCCCACAATAGTAAACCAGGTAATCTCGTTTGATTTCGAACAGAACTAATAACGTCCCCGAAAGCTGTTCAGTAAACTAGAGGGGCCGGGGATTGTTGGCAGTGTCGATGGTGTTAGTGCTTTAGCACTCACAGCCATGAAAACCCATTTATTTATCGACCAAAAAGGCCAGTTCTTTCGCGAATTGACCTAAAGCCGCTCTAATCGTAACCAATCATTTTCTAATTCCAGCCTTGCGCAATTCGGGTATTATATTGCACGCCGCCGATGGTATAAATACTTGAAAAGCCCGTGTCATCACCTTGAGTTGTGTCTTCGTACGAGTATGGTGTGTGCTGATTTTTGATGGTCAACCGATATTGGTATGGCCCAGATTTCCGTACTCGTTTGTCATTGACATTAGGCAACTTTGACCTGTAGTACAAGTAAACTGAGGATCCTTTAACCAAAACGTGATTAATCTTTCGATAGCTAGTTGGCTTGGAACTCCAGAAATAGCGTTGAGAATACGATGTGTACGGTTGCTGGTTAAATTTGTAGTATTCAATATAACCATCTGACGTCAACTTAACTGAATCACCGGTGACCGTGGGTAGCTGTCTAATAGCTGAAACCCCGCCCTTAGCAAGGATGCTGTCACCATATGGCAAAACTGAACTTGGGCGCTTCACTCGAGTAAAATTCCGACCCGGCCTAAATTTTATATAGATTTCGCCATTACCATAAGCATTGGCACTAGCTGAGGTAATCACCTTTTGCTTCAGCTTATAGCTGAGGTCCGCCATGTGAAATGAATCATTGATTCTAGTAATCTTAGCATTTTTCGGATCCGTCCAAGAACGGGCGCTGATGATGGTGCCTGTCGGAATGGTCAAGTTGCGATAGGTTATTTTTGAGGGGTTATCCTTGCGATAAAAAGCGAGTTTGACTGTTGTTTTCTTATTGACTCGGTAATATTGACGACTAAATAGACCCTCGTAATCATTTATATTGCCACGCACTCGTGAAGCATGGTTGTCTGTAATATTGGTTGTCTCAGCTTGGGCAGTACCGCCAAAAACCAGCAGGCTAAGTACAAGACCAGTAAGTGAAAGGGTCAGCTTTTTGAAATTCATTTGTTTCTCCTCCTGCTCTGTATTGAACTAAGTATACCATTTTTCCAAGCCCTGGGAGTTTGGCTCGCAACTCACTGCTGCAATATCGAGCACTGCGTAACCCGGAGGGGCTGGGGGTTGTTGGCAGTGTCGATGGTGTTAGTGCTTTAGCACTTACAGCATGGGGCGCCATTGGAGACCCGCAAAGCGGGGCTGCAATGCGAGGGTCGAGACCGCTCTTCGGCTCGGCCCGGCCCCCACAGCCAACAACCCCCGGCCCCGCAAGTGGCACACGAACTCAAGGCAAAACAAAAAGGCCAGCCCTTCACAAGGAGCTGACCTTTTTATAAATGTTCATTTTAACGATTGAGGAATTACTTCTTCAATGGTGACCATGACCACTTAGTGAATTCTTCGATATCGCGACCTTCGTCACGAGTGATCTTAAAGTGCTTAGCCAAGATGTCATCCATCTTCTTGTCGAATGCTTCACCGGCAGCCTTATCAACGGCACCGTTAGCTACCAACGTCTTAACGGCGTCCTTAGCTTGGTTGAAGCGGTCCAACTTAGAGTAGACACGCATATCGTAAGCAGTAGTGATGTCACCGTCTTCACGGTAACCATGAACGTGCAAGCCTAAGTGTTGACGTTCGTAGAACATTGATTCGATCAAGTCTTCGTAACCGTGGAAGCCAAAGACAACTGGAGTGCCTGATTGGCCAAACAGTGCGCTGAACTTGTCGTCAGTTAAGGCACGGTCGTCGTTCAATGGGCCGTTTTTCTTTTGAAGACGTCCTAATTCAACAACGTTGACGTAACGCATCTTAACAGATGGGAAGGCGTCGTTGATCAATTGAACGGCACCCAAAGTTTCGATGGTTGGTTCTACACCGGCTGAAGCAAAGACGATATCTGCATCCTCACCTTCAGCAACAGTAGAAGCCCAGTCGATAACCTTAAGTCCTTCGTTAGCTAATTCATCAGCTTCGTCAATTGAGAACCATTGTTGACGTGGTTGCTTAGAAGCCACGATGTGGTTAACCTTTTGACGATCCTTGAAGGCCCGGTCAAAGACAGCAAGCAAGGTGTTACCATCAGCTGGCAGGTATTGACGAACAAAGTTCGACTTCTTTTCTGCCAAGTGGGTTAACATACCTGGATCTTGGTGGGTGTAACCGTTGTGGTCTTGTTGGAATACAGTTGAAGTTGAGATCAAGTTCAATGATGGGTAATCGTTACGCCATGGTTGATCTGCAGCTTGGCGGATCCACTTGAAGTGTTGCGTCGTCATTGAGTCAACAACTCGCAAGAATGATTCGTATGATGCGAAGACACCAGTACGACCAGTCAAAGTGTAACCTTCAAGCCAACCTTCAGCTTGGTGTTCTGACAATTGAGCATCCAAGATCCGGCCTTCAGGGGCTTCGTATTGGTCAAATGGTTCTTCAACCTTACTCATCCATTGACGGTTAGTCATCTTGAACATTTCCCAGAGACGGTTTGACATCGTTTCGTCAGGACCGAATACACGGAATGAAGTTGGGTTCTTCTTAGCAACGCCAGCAAAGAACGTTGAAAGAACGTTCATATCCATGTTGCGGTTACCGTCTGGTAATTGCGTCCCACGGTTGCTATCGTTGATGTCGTTTGCAAGTGACTTCCAGTCTGGTAAGTCAAGCATTTCAGGCTTAGCGCCCTTAGCACGGCCACCATTAGCAACTGGGTTAGCAGCCATCCGCTTGTCGCCCTTAGGTGCGAAGTCAGCAACTTCGTCCTTCAATGAGCCATCAGCGTTGAATAATTCAGTTGGCTTGTATGAGTTCATCCAGTCTTCGAATTCACCCAATTGTGACAAGTCGCCTTGCTTCAAGTCCAAAGGAACTTGGTGAGCACGGAATGAACCTTCGATTGGTTCGCCCTTGGTGTTGTGAGTAGGACCACCCCAACCCTTTGGTAAACGAGCGATGATAACTGGCCATGCAGCCACTTCACCGTCTTCGTACTTGCCGTTTTCACGAGCGTCCTTTTGGATTTGGTGGATATCTTCAATAGCTTGATCCAAGACCTTAGCGGCCAATTCGTGGTAAGCCATGTAATCGTGGATGTCGTCGTTTTCGATGAAACGAGGTGACCAGCCTAAGCCTTCGAAGAACTTAGTTAATTGTTCGTCACTCATCCGTGAGCTAATTGTTGGGTTTGAGATCTTGAAGCCGTTAACGTCAAGGATTGGTAATACCGCACCATCGTTTTTAGGGTTCAAGAACTTGATTGAGTTCCAGGCCGTAGCAGCTGGACCAGTTTCAGCTTCCCCATCACCAACAACCGTAAAGGCAATTTGGTCTGGGTTATCTAAAACAGCACCGGTAGCGTGTGATAATGAGTAACCAAGTTCGCCACCTTCGTGCAATGAACCAGGGGTTTGAGCGGTCATATGTGACCCAATCCCACCTGGGAATGAGAAGCGCTTGTACAAGCGAGCCATTCCTTCAAGGTCTTGCGTAATTTCAGGGTAATCTTCAGTGTAGGTACCGTCTAAGTAAGAGTTAGTAACCATTACTTGACCACCGTGACCTGGACCACCAATGTAGAACATGTTCAAGTCGTACTTGTTGATCAGACGGTTAGCGTGCGCATACAGGAAGGTTTGTCCTGAAATGGTACCCCAGTGTCCGATAGGCTTAACTTTCACATCGTCTGCCTTGAGTGGCGTGTTAGTAACTGAGAACAATGGGTTGTCCTTCAGAAAGATCATCCCACCAGAAAGATACGTTGTAGCGCGCCACCAGGCGTCAACTTTTTCCAAGTATGACTTGGAATCGAAATCTACTGCCATGAAATTTACACTCCTTCATTTAAATACAAGCTGTCAGCAACAAAATTCCGGGAGTCCGGAATCGTTCTTTGCTCCATAATCATACCAATTTTTGGAGAAAAGTCAACAATTTAAAAAATTGATACGGTCCAATTACAAAAGTTACTGAACACCCGTTATTTTGAGGGGAAACTTAACTCTCGTAAAATCTCCTCACAACTAGTATTATGGCGGTTTTGGCTCGTGCTTACAACCCTCTTACGAGATTTTTAAACGGCCGAAAATTTCCGTTTTCATTTCAAAAAAAGCTCGACTCGTCACCATTTTCGACCAGTCGGGCTTTGCTTTCATCATTCTTTTTGAGTTAAATAACCGTCTTTCATTTCATAAATAACATCCGCCACATCAGTCAACCGACTGTCATGTGTCACGATGACGACGGATTTGCCGTGTTCCACTGCCAGACTCTTGAAAAGATCAGCCACTACCTGCACCCGCGGACCATCCAAGGCAGCCGTGGGTTCATCGGCCAAGATGACGGCGGGGTTCGGGTATAGCGCCCGGGCAATAGCGACCCGTTGCTGTTGCCCACCGGATAATTCGGGCGGGTATTTATGCACGAGGTCTGAGATTCCCAAGGACTCGAGCACTTCGGCTAATTCATCTGCAGATAGATTCCCGGTTGATTTCACCTTGTCCACCAACGTGAATTGGTCTTGAACCGTGAGATAAGGTAGCAGATGGTAGGCTTGTAACACAAAGCCAATGTAGTCCAAGCGCAACTTATCACGCTGCTTTTTTGTTCGGTCACTGTACGGCTCGCCAGCCACGCTCACCATCCCGCTTGTCGGAGTCAGCAAGCCACCAGCAATGCTAAGCAGCGTACTTTTCCCTGACCCAGATGGACCCATGATGAGGCTGACGGTTCCCGGTTCCGTTTCAAACGACACATCGTGCAGAACGTGAACCCGGGCAGTTCCCGTTCCGAAAACCTGGTTCACCTTTTCAATCACTAATGGTTTCATTTTCTACCCTCCAATCACACTTACCGGATCAACTTTCAAGACGCTTCGAATCGGAATGAGGCTCCCTAATAGGGCCATCACTAGTAGCCCCACCCCTGCGCTGGCCAGAATCGGAACATCAAAGGCCACGGGAACGCTCGCTGGCATGGCAAAAGCCGTCACAACAGTCAGGGCGGTCGCGAGAATCAAACCGGCAGCTGCCAACAACACGGACTGACTGATTGTCGCACCCACCAGCATTTTGCTGGGAATGCCTTGCGCCCGCAATACAGCGTAATTTGGTAACTTTTGCATCGTTAATATATAGAGGAAAACTGCAATCACAATCAACGAAATTAACATTAAAAAGAAGATCATGAGGCCAAAGGTCAAGTTCTGTGCAGAGTACCCCGGGAGCTTATTAATGAAGGTGGCTTTACTGTACGTCTTCAATCCGTTGGCCTTTGTTCGATACCCCGCATCCTTGGAAACAATGGCACTTGCATAGGCTCCTGGCATGTTGCCTTTCAACTGACGCCAGGTTGACAACCGGCCGTATAAGACTGGCGCAATGTTTAATTTAGCGCCTTGGGTGAACCCAACGATCTTAAACTTGCGACTGAAGTCATTAAAGGTCACCGTATCGCCAAGCTCATAGCCCTTGGTCTTAAAGGAATCATCTGCGACGACTTCCCCAACGCGAGTCGCCTGATGACCACTCGACACTTTGAGGTTCTTCGCGATAAACTGATCCGGCTTCAAGCCAACAAAGGCGGCCGACGTGTTCGCATGGTCCTTAGCTTTGACCACGACTGGTGCTTGTCCCAACAGTGCTTGGTCGGCCGTTAGATTGCCAACCTGCTTTTGAGTAATGATGGATTGGCGTAAATCAACGTTAGCACTGTCATTTAACGTGATATTGTCGATGCCCCAAGAATTTACGGCATCGGTATTTTGCCGCGCTAGCCCGAGTGCTAGGCTGGTCAAAATAAAAATCAAATACCCAATCAACGCAATCATCGCAATGATCATGCCGGATCGGATTTTTTCTTTTTTAATTTCCTTCAATGCTAGAAACATTTAAACCCCTCCAATCTGGCTTTTTTCAAGAATTTCTTGGAGCTGTCCAAGCCGGGCCTCCAAGTGCTCGGGATCCAAAATACAATCTTGAATCGTCTGGTGATAAAGCGTCATAATGGCCCACCGCGCTGGCCCATAGTCAGCTTGGACAAGCTCAGATGGCTTCGCACCCAGCACTCCTTCGTTAAACCGGTAGTGCATCTGGAATAAGTTCAGATAATCCAGATTGGTCGCTTGCGTGAAAAACTGACGAATTGTTTCAATGTACTGAGTCGGCACTACAATCGGCGCGTCCGTTGGCAATGAGACATGAATCTCTTGAAGCGTAGTTTCCATTAAGTATTGATACGCATCCGTTAAATCCGAAAAATAGGTGTAGAATGCTCCCCGGGCGATCTCGGCAGCTTTCACAATGCGCGCCACTTGAGCCTTTGCCAAGGCGTGCTGCCTAAATTCGGCCAGCAGCGCTTGGCGGACCTTCTTCTGTTTTTCAACTGGTAAATTCAAAAACGTTGTCTGAACCATTGCGGACCTCCTTTATGAGTTAATCTAATTTATCACCTGATAAATATAACGCGATTATGACACCGTGTCAACATGGGTTGTGACCCAAAATAAAATCCGCCATAACCGTTAGTCTTTCTACTAACAATTATGGCGGATTTGAGGGTTTAAAGTCGAATGATTTGCTGACTAAGTGTCCTGGTCAACCAGTTAAAGGCCTTAGTCGTCTTGGTCAACCGCCAAGACTTTTCCCGAATGGGCATCGACGTGAACGTCTGGCTGCTTTTGGCCTTTATTGAACTGGATCTCCCAGTACGTAACGTTCCCCTTTTGTTTTAGTGCCGCTTCTGTTGCGGTCGCATGACGGACTTTTGGTTGAGCCGCGCTCACCGCTTTATTCAAACTAATCAGATTCTTCAAATTTAGCGCATTATCAGCGAAATTATCATCCTCACCATCAATGTCGATTGTCTCGCTTTCTGTATCCAAGACCGCTCCAGACTTAGCGTCCAGATCTAGCGTATACTCTGAATGCCCATGACCACCAGTAATTTCATACTGGTATTGACCCGAATCCTTTTCGATGGATAAATCTGTGATGGCTGCTTTTGGGTACTTATCCTGGAACTTTTTAATCGCGTCGGTTGGACTAAACGCTAGGTTGGTGAGGGATTTGTTCGACGCCGTGGATTTTGTCGTCGAACTGTTCGAACTTGAACTAACACTCGACTGGCTGTTAGTTGATTGCTGACTCGATGCGTTTTTTGACCCGTTATCGGTTGTAGAACACCCCGCTAGTAATAGGGTCGCTGCGATTGCGACACTGAGTTGCCATTTCATCGTAAAACACCCTTTCTGGTCATTGCTCATTAATTCATACTTTCACTAAAAGTATAGCAAATATGCCGAAAACAACTAATAATACGCATCTTTAATTCGCAAAATTTAGTGTGTCAATACCTCGCAATCATTGAGGCTAACCCCGGTACATACCAGACTGAAGTTGCCCCATTTGGAAAACGACTCGCCTTTGAGTACAAGCTGGCCTTGGACGCCGAGGCCACCCTCGTTTTTGATCAAGCTGGTTACTTGGTCGGAGCCAGCCTCTACGCAGATGATGCGGATGATCTTATTAACCTCATCACGATGATCATCAATGGCCATATGACAGCTAACGACTTACACCAACAAATTTTTGCCTTTCCAAGTGCCACTAGTGGCGTGATGGATTTACTGGCAGGAATGTTGCCAACAAAATAATGGTCATCCCTAATCATTCGACACAACCGCTACTTCGACCCTAACAAAGTAGCGGTTTTTAATATCCGCCAGAGTAAATTGCAATTTTAAATTGACAAATTCCAGCCAAAGTTTTATTCTAAAGCTCAAATAGTAATAGTTACTATTTAGAAAGGAGGACATAATCCTATGGCTACCCCCGCCAGACGAACCTCTAAAACTAAAAAACGTAGTCGGCGAAACCACCAAAAACTATCCACACCAGCAGTTCACTGGGATCCACAGATCAATGAATACGTGCTGAGCCACCACATCTCACCATCAGGCTTGTATCACGGCCACCAAGTTATCAAACCTAAGTACTGAGGAGGTCCCCCCCATCAACTACTCAGACCAACTCGTTTTAACAAGCTTCAATCATCTCTTTAACCGCTATGGACTCCCCCACGCTATCCTCCGGTATGATGGTTCAAGCCAAGCCGTTGAAATCACGTTTGGTGATCAACGGGCGATTCTACTATTTGTTTCACTGCTTGGCTATCTTCAAGCAGATTTCAGAACCCGTTTCTCTCATAACGGCCAAGTCGTCGATATTGATACTCAAAACTTTAATGTTGATCAAGTCACGTTCATCATCAATTCAGTCGATCAAAATGCGATGGATGCCTTTATTAACGGGACAAATTAATCCATACCGTGACCTAACCGTCACCACTCCCCAAAAAAGTGCTCAATTGGGGCTGCCAAAAGATCAAGTAAAATTATTTGATTTTTGGTGGTCTCATAACAGCACTTTTTTATTCGGTTACAATCCCACAGATTCAGAATGTTTAACAAGGTGACAAGTTATCCGTCGTGAGGCGATTGGGCTGTTTTAGATCCGTATTTACTCATATTTTTCAAAATAACCTTGACAATTATCTAGCCAAGGAGAATAATTCTAAATCGTAACAATTACTATTTAACAACGGAGGTGCGCCTTTGCTTGGATAATAACTTCATTTTACTTTGTTCATTGATCATGATTCCCATGATTTTCTTTGTCCCCGTCATGTACATCAACGCGTACGCTAATAGTGAATCATCCACTCACCTGACAACAATGACTGCCGCCATACTTTGTGGCATCACTTGCTGGTTGTTCTTTGGCAACATTGAGTCGTTTCAATTTAGTTTTCTCAATCTTAATTTGACCACTCTCAAACCAACCATCACAGTTTTATCACAACTATGTTTTTATTTGTATGCGCTCATTATGTTCGTTGGGACCAGCGTTCAAAAGATTAAATGGCAATTCCTAATCATCTTCATCCCCCTTTGGACATTTTTTGTCTATGCGCCGCTAGCTAATCTAATCTGGTCATCGAACGGCTTTTTATATAGGCTAGGCGCATTAGATTTTTCCGGCGGACTGGTTGTGCACTTAACCGCGGGACTCACAAGTCTCATTTTGTCGTTTTTTATGCGAAATACCAAACCTCCGTTGCCACGTGATAGTCCGCTATTAAACTACGTGGCAACACTCTTTATTTTAACCGGCTGGCTTGGCTTTAACTTAGCCCCTGCTGGCGCCTTTCAAAACCATGGTCCGTTAATTGTCATTAATACTTTAACAGCTGCTATTGGCGCCGTCGTTGGTTGGACGAGTGGCAGTCGGTTGGGACTGTCCTTGGATTCCAGCACTTTGTACAACGGCATTATTTGTGGCCTCGTTACGAGTACCGCCTTAGTCGCTTATGTTTCAACTCCATCAATGCTCATCGTCACGTTAATCAGCGGTCTGATTTGTCACTATGTCACTGACCTGTTAGCAGACTCCACTTACTTTTACGATCCAGTTGATTCATTCGGAATTAACGGGATAGGCGGCCTTGTTGGCACACTTGGCTTAATTTTGTTCGCAACGCCGACGGTTAACAAGGCCGGTGCCACTGGTTTACTTTCTGGCGGTTTAAAATTCGCCGAGGTTGAAGGGTTAACTCTAATTGTAACAATTCTCATCACCCTTCTTGGAACTCTCGTTTGTTTGGGGCTCATCAAAATAATAAAAATACTTATCTTATCCAGACGAAAGGAAGCGGCATTTTGAACGATCAACATTCTATTGTCATTATTGGTGCCGGACCGGCAGGAATCGGCTTAGGAGTAGCACTTCAAAACTACGGGATTAACGATTTTTTAATCCTAGAAAAAGAGACCATTGGTCATTCATTTGAGAGTTGGAATCCGGAGACACACTTCATTTCCCCCTCCTTTACTACTAACGGATTTGGGGCCCCAGACCTCAATGCCATTACTCCCGATACTTCACCCGCGTATTCTATCAGCTCAGAACATCCGTCTGGCAAAGCGTACGCAAGCTATCTTCGAGCAGTTAGTAAACTCAGTCATTTACCGGTCTTACAACACACGGGAGTCGACAGAATCTTCCCCGTCGAAGACCACTTTGAATTGATTCTTTCCTCGTCTCAAATACTTGAAGCCCAGTATGTCTTTGTGGGTATTGGCGATTTTTCATACCCTTATCGACCAGATATTCCAGGCAATAACTACGGCATTCACTACGTCGATATTCAAACTTATAACCGCTTTTCCGACCAAATGCAAACTGTAATTGGTGGCAATGAGGCTGGTTTTGACGTTGCAATCAACCTTGCCAAGCGGGGGATTCCAACAACCATTTACACGACTGAAAGCGGTCTTGAATCAAAGGCGGCTGACCCTAGCAAACGACTGTCAACCTTTACCATCGGTCGATACTTAAAGTACGCTGATTTGATTCACGTTGAATCTCATAAACAACTGGTTGCCATTAAGAAAAAACCAACCGCTTTCAAACTGACTTTTGCCGATTCATCAACTGCCATTTCACAAACAAAGCCAATTTTTGCAACTGGCTTTGCGGCCTCTCAGAGCCCTCTTGTCAGTTCCCTGTTTGACATTCGCGCCAACCGCCCACTACTAACCGCAATGGACGAATCAACCAAGTCACCAAATGTATTTTTGATTGGTCCACAAGTGACTCACGATGATGTCGTACTTTGCTATATTTATAAATACCGCCAACGGTTCGCCCCGCTGGCAGAAGAACTGTTAGCCCGGCTTCGTATGACAATTAATCCCCAAGTCACACAGCAATACAAAAAGGCCAACATGTTTTTGGACGACTTTGATGACTGTGATGTTAATTGCCAGTGCTAGTTCTAAGAAACAGAAAATGATTAACGTGGTCCCGGGGGGCCTCCCCTCTCCGAGGCCGACAGTCATTGTGACCCCCAAAGAACTCTGATATATTCATGAAAAACGTTACGGAAAAACCACCACCGACATTTGCGTTAGTGCGCTACTGCTGGAACAACGTACAAATCCATCAACGCCTATAACGGTTCGTCACGCGATGACTATGACTCACCAATCCAGAAAAAACGGAGTAGGGATTTTCCCCCTACTCCGTTTTGTTAATTAATTATCTTCTTTAATTGCCGCAAAGCGATTTAAGCTCGGCCCTCTGGCACGAAGAACTTGTTGGCAACGCGGCCTACCGAAAAGCTGCTGTACTTCTGCTGTGATGCCGGATCCGTCTTCGTACCGTTATCCCGAATCGTCAACCGGTAACGGTAATTGCCAGTCGATCGAACCTTCTTATCTGGCAACTTGGCCATGTTTGTTTTGGCATACAAGAAAGTAAACTTGCCTTTCTTAATGCTCTTCGTAATCTTAGTCGTTGAAATCGGTTTTTGTTGGGCATCATGACTCTTGTAGTATTCCAGGTATTGGTCGGATGTGACCTTCAACATCTTCCGGGCCAACTGACGAGCCTCTGACCCAACGTAACGCCCTTGATAGAACCATGGTAGCCGGTCAGCCGCCGTGTCTTTCGATGCTCTAAGATGGTCTGAATATGGTAGCTGGAGACTATCGCCCGCCTTTTGCTGACGCAGCGTATAGCTCAACGCCGACCAGTCAATATTGGCGACCGTTCTATTAGCTACCTGACTCGTATCGATGAACGACAACCGCGTATTTTTTGGAATAACAACGGTGCCAACCTCAATGGGTGCAGTGGTGGTGACAAAATCCGTCTTGGCGCTCCCCACCGTGGCACTGACAAATAACGTGCAGCCAAATGCCATCAACCCCTGAACAATTTTTTTCATGAGAATCCCCCCTCAATATCAAACAATAAACTTAATTATCAATCATTATAGTAATAGTGTAACATTCGCTAAACGCCCCAGTCTAGCCCGCTTATTTAATATGGTGGCCGTTGCTATGGACCAGCAGACTGATTATTAGCACCACCATTGCGGCGGTGAGGGTCCAACCAAGGCGCCCTTGAGGTCGGTTGTCAGCAAAGACCGGTATTAGTGTTAGCAGTTCATGGTGAGTAGCTGCAACGACGATGATTACGACAGCGGCCAGCCACAAAATCACTGTGATAGCGGCAATTAGTTTTTTCACAGATACCACGCTCTTTTCGTTGTTTTCCTAAGTATACGCCTTTTAAAATTTGACCAACACGTGGCAAAACGTCACCCAACATGATACGCTATCGCTAACAAAAGCGGCCCGATTAAAGTTCCGCTTGCCAATAGAAGGAGCCCCCATGCAAAATTCCCCTGAATACCCCGTTGTCACGTCGCAGACGTTGTCCCTAGACGACCTTCAACCCGCACATCACTATAAAAACTGCACACTAACCTACTCCAACACGGATGTCAGGCTTAGCGAGCTCATTCTTGACCACTGTGTGCTCCAGCAGACCAATTTTCGCCAAGGAGAATGGCTGGACTGTCAGGTTAGCCATTGTCAATTTCCAAATGCCGATTTCTCAGGTAGCCATGTTTACCGGTGTCAGTTTGAGGCTTGCCAGCTGATCGGCACGGACTGGACAATGTCACGACTCAAACAAGTGACGTTCACGGATAGCCAAGCCAGCTACTGCAATTTCTCCGAAACCGAATTAGATCAATGCCATTTCGTGAGCACCCGCCTAGAAGAAGCAGCTTTCCAAGCGATGACGGTGAGAAATAGCCTAACTTTCACCGACTGCCAACTGGTGGCGGCCGACTTTAGTGATAGCGCGCTGAAACGGGTCGACTTTCGGACAAGCACCATTGACGACCTCCGCTTTACCCCTGCTTTAGTCCGCGGCTGTCGCATTGACGCCGTGCAGGCCCTGCCATTTGCGTTAGCTCTTGGCGTTGAAATTGACTAAAAACGAGACCGACTTCACTTCCGTAATGGATGCCGGTCTCGTTTTTGATTGCTATTCCGCAAGATTCAACTCTAAATGATGATACCGATGGCCCAAAATTGTCATGTCTCCAGCCGACTGATAGCCCTGCCGCCGGTACAAACGTTCCGCCTTGGGATTGGCAACATCGACATTTAAGGCCAGGGTCTCGGCCCCATTATCTTGAGCCAGGCGACGGACTGCTGTTAGCAACTGGCCGCCAACTCCCTGGCCGCGAACTTTTGAATCGGTTGCCAGGAGTTCCAGATACCATTCACCCGGTAGCGTTTCGCTGGTTGGGTGAAGGCGCAACGACGTGTCGATAAACGCCGAATCCCAGTGTTCAATGACCGCCACTTCTTGGTCAGCATGGTAGCTAAACGCAACACCAACCACTTGCCCAGCCGTTTCGGCCACGATTGTTTCGGCAACTTCACCAAGAAAGGCTGACCCTTCAAATACCCGAGCCACCCGCTTGACCAGTTCCTCCGGTAACATCTCAGTTATGCCCATCTGTTCAAAAATCACCATCAAGATCTTCGCAATAGCTTTGGCATCCGTCGGTTTGGCCCGTCTCATTGTAACCACGATAATCCTCCTTAAAGAACGGTGTCGCTTATTTTAAGCTTAATTGTACATGAAAAATTACGGTAGTGACAGCGAGCAGACTATCAAAGTATCTCGACGCTATGCCATCATCGTATTCTGGAACTCAATGAACCAATTTCTCAATCCATTCCCCATTTTTTAACCCCAGAACTCGTTAAAACTGATTGCTACCAATAGTGCTAGCGATCAAAAAGTGCCATCCCGACGCTTATTATCAATAATTCATTCATTTTCATGATGCCTCTCCCTTTAGGACAAGCCAATTATTCTAAGTTTATGAAATTAATTTTAAAAACGCTTACATTTATGATATGCTGCTTAATGCAAAATTATCTTTATGGAGGTTCTTATTATGAGTATTAACTGGGATGTGCAAGATAAAAGTGTAATCATCACTGGCGGTGCTGGCGGGATCGGCCTTGGAATGGCGACCGCATTTGTTAAGGCCGGTGCAAAAGTATTAATTGTCGATGTTAATGACTCGGCACTCACTCAGGCCAAAAAAGATTTGGCGTCTTTCGGAACCATTGAAACGTTAAAAGCGGATATCTCATCTGTGACCGTCGACCAAGAAATCATTGAAACAGCTGTCTCGAAGTTCGGTAGCCTAGATGTGTTAATTAATAACGCTCACGCCTCTAAGCAAAAGCCATTTACCGATTTAACCGACGACGATCTCGCCCTATCCTTTAATACAGGGTTCTACCCAACTTGGCACTTAATGCAATTTGCTCACCCTTATTTAAAAGACTCAAAGGGCTGCGTCATCAATTTTGCCTCAGGCGCTGGCATCAACGGTCAGCCAACTCAAGCGGCCTACGCCGCAGCCAAAGAAGCTATCCGTGGACTATCCAGAGTCGCTGCCAACGAATGGGCCAGCGATGGCATTCGCGTCAACATTATTTCTCCAATCGCTGAAACAGAGGGCGTTAAGCAATGGCACAAGGCAGCGCCTGAACAATACGACCAGCTGGTCAACAGTATCCCACTCCATCGCTTAGGCGATCCCGAGACCGATATCGGCTCAGTTGCCCTTTTCTTAGCCAGCAGCGCTAGTTCCTATATGACGGGTCAAACGCTCATGGTGGACGGCGGAGATATTAAGTTACGGTAGACTAGGTATGCTTCGCATCTATCTGATAAAAAAATCCGAATACGATAAAAGGGCAAAGATCGCACATACGCGACCTTTGCCCTTCTTCTTTAGCTCTAAATGACTATGCTTAATCCATTACCACATGCTGAAACTCAATCGGTCCGGTTCCTAAATCTGTCTTGAATAAACCTGCCTGACTTCTATTGTACTTTAAGCTAGTTCGTTTTTTATTACTTATTATATAGACACGAACTGATAATTAGTAAAACACCACTAGCTATAAAAATTATCTGTATGCCAACTAAGTCGCTTAAGGGACCAAAAATAATTGATCCTAGTAAAATCATCAAGTTGCTACTCATTTGAAAAGCCGCAAAGACCTGACCCATGTTTTCCAATGGCACTAAAGTCTGAATCACTGTGGTTTGTGCTGCAATAATTAAACTCATTAAGAGTCCCGTTGCAAACGAGAGTAACAAATACATCCAAAACAACGGCACAACACTCATGAGACTCATAAGAACACCAAAGACAGTTAAACTAATCACAACTATCTTTTTGAGTTCATATTTTTTAGTGATTTTCCCAACGATTAAACCGCCAACTATTGACCCCAACCCCCAAATAACTTCTTGTGATGTCAGCAACTTAACATCCAGGCCAAAACGCTGTTGCACCATGATAAGGCCGAGAACCATCATCGGTGTAATGAATAAGAAACTTGCAGTATACACCGCTAATAATTTCTTGAGTGGTTTAATTTTTAACGCGACTTTCCAGCCCGTTAATAATTCGGGCAACATATTATTTTTCACCCGCTGATTCACTTTTGGTAAAGTCAGAAATGTCAGGCACCCAACTTCAATCAAAGCTGTGACAACATCCACTAATAAGGCAATTGCCAAATTACTAGCTGCTAAAATTACGCCACCAATCATTGGGGCAAAAAACGACGAAACTGACACCATAGTTTGATTGTGACCGTTGACTGTTGCGAGTGCTTCCTCAGGGACAATCGTCGGATAAGTTGCGCTCACTGCTGGTGCTTGAATACCTTGACCGACCGAGCGTAAAGCCGTGAAGAGTAACAATAATCCGATCGCGACGGTGCCTTTTAAGTTCATCACAAACAAGACGACTGTCATTAAAGCAATTCCACCGTCAGCCGCAATAATCAGCATTTTGCGTGAATAGTTATCAGCAAGAAAGCCGCCAACAAGCGAAACTGCTATCTGCGGTAAAATCGTACAGATCGTTGCAATCGCCATCCATGTAGCAGAGTTGGTGGCCAACGAAATGTGCCACGTAATAGCAAAACTGGTAACCAAGCTGCCAAATAAAGAGATATTTTGTGAAACCAAGAAGACATAGGCCTTCTTCTTCCAACTTTTTTCCATTGTACTATCTTCCTAATCATAATCTACGCCATTGCGTGATCTGGGGATTAGGATTTTAAAGTACAACGTACATTGCAGGTCGACCCATAGTCAAAACCTCCGTTCTAAAAGGTACAAATAATTGTATCATATTTTCCCAGACCGTAGCGACTATTGCGGTTGATCATCCCACCTGTTAACACCTTAATGCTAATTGACTACTTCATTCGGCCAGATCTGTTAACGATACGACTACGCAGGACCAAAATGGATTTAGTTTTAGGTCTTGTCCTAGAAACGATACTGCCTAGAACGTTTTTACTCATTTTGGGATCTATCCTACGCATTATTCCAAGTAGTTAGGTTTCTGAAATTAACTGATTCTTTCTCGAATTCAAAAAGGATAAGCTCGCATAATCGCAACCTTATCCTTTTTAAATAACTGTAAACCAGCAATAAAACCTACTCCATCACCACCTGCTGGAGTTCAATCGAACTAGTCCCTAAACCAGCCTTGAATAATCCCTTAACGCCTGACTTCTCCTCAGTCAAAACGACCGTGCGTTGTACGAAATATTCCTACTTAGTGTCGGACTCTCTGCTCGTTCTTTGGACCATTAGCTTTTTCTATATCCCGGTGCTATTTACTAAGTCGTTGACTAAGCATCACATATCATGTATTTCGACCGCCACCATATATCGTTTTCCTTAACCGTTTCTGAAATCAACTAAGACAATACTTTCGCTACACACATCAACTTAATGCCCTGGCAACCGTTATTAATATTGTTTGCTTGCCGAACAATGCTTACCGCGCAACATAATCGTCAGCATCCGTAGAATACGCAACAGTCTTTTGTTCAGTTAATGCCGCTAGTCGCGCTTCCAAACTTGCCTTGATTTTTTGATAGGCGTCACTGCCCAACGTCAACCGCAATGGTCCTTTTCCAACATCTACACGGCTAATAATCTGATGGGCCATTTTTTCAGGATCACCGGCGATATACTTTTCGTACGTTGCTAGATCCATCCCTGGAACATCACCTTTCATCAGTCGAACCATTTTTTCGACTTTAGTGTCTTGATAAGCAATCGGATCCTCGCCGAAAACACCGTTTCCACCGACAAAGTTAGTCCTGATGCCACCAGGCTCAACAATCGTTGTTTGAATGTTAAATGGCTCAACTTCTGTAGCCAGTGCTTCAAACGCGGCTTCCACTGCCCACTTTGACGCACTATACATTCCCGTTACTGGTGCCGAGTACTGTCCAGCCATACTAGCAATCTGGATAATCTGTCCACCTCCCTGTTCTCTAAAATGAGGCAGGAACGTCCGCGCCGTATTTAACGACCCAAAAACATTAACACTAAATACCTCTCCCGTTTGCTTGGTGCTGATCCCTTCAACCGTTCCGTACAGCCCATAGGCCGCGTTATTGAGTAACACGTCAACTGTACCAAAGATTTGAAATGCTTGATTCACAGCACCATTAACGGCTTGCGGATTTGTTAAGTCCAGTGCCGTTACCCATAACTGAGCGCCATATTCGCTTTCTAAGGCTGCCAACGCATCTTTTTTACGTGTTGTCGCAGCGACCCGATCACCCCGTTCAAGCAATTGGCTAATAATGGCGGTTGCTAAACCACCCGTAGCCCCTGTAATAAACCATGTTTTCATTTTTGTCTGCCTCCAGTAATTAATTACATTTTTAATGATAGCTCTATCTCTAAAAGAACATCTCAATAATAGCGATAGGTCTATCGTTTGTCAAGATTATTAACTCATTATTTAGCGCCACTAATCGCCAATCCCTTGTTAGTTGGATCAATCTTCGCTATCCTAATAATGATCATGATTATTTAAAGGAGACAATTATGAAGCTCAAAAGTGAAAAACTCCGCCAATCAATCCTCACCACCACCACCCAGTTGTTGATTTCTCAAGGTATCGAAGGCACCTCAACCGTTAAAGTGGCAAAAAAACTAGACATCTCTCAATCTAACATCTACTCCTACTTTAAAAATAAACAGATGCTTCTGCTAGCCGTTTTTAGCCAACACCAGGCGAAACTCATCACAGCCCTTCAACCTTTACTTGAATTACAATTACGTCCAGTTCAGCAAATCGATGCCCTCATTACCGGCCTCATTGAATTTGGCTTACAACATCCACAATCAATTCAACTTATTCTGCTATTTCGCCAACAACCACAAATCCGTCCGATACTTCCAACCATTCAAGACGATCCTTTTTTTGACGCTCTTTTTACAAAAATTGAACACTTTCAACAACTTAACGTTATCAAAAACTATAACCCTCAATTTTTGGCCGAAGGGGTCTTCTCAATGGTTGTTAACTACCTCCTTTTTCAGACTACCGGCGAATTAACCGATCAGCCACTATCACAACAAGATGTGGTAACGCTAATTCATGGATTTTTGTTGACCGGAAACGAGTAGGGCATTTAATAAAAAATATCTGAATATGATAAAAGGACCAAGATCGCACAATCGCGACCTTGGCCCTATTTACATTCTCTAAACCCAGAAATCTTTAATCCATCACCACATGCTGGAACTCAATCACACCAGTCCCTAAATCTGCCTTGAATAACCCTTTAACACCGGTCTTTTCATCCACTAAAGTGACGAGGTACTCGTCTTGACCACCGTCACCGTGCTCAAAGCTTTCGTATTCGCCACGGAAACTGTTCTTTCGAAAAAGGCCGATAATCTTCATCATGTCGCGTTGTGCGACTTCTTGTTTAGCTGTGTTTTCCAAGGTTTTAAACTCCATTCGATTTTTACTAATATTTTGTTAGTCCAGCATTGTCACCAAAAATGATCACCCATGGCGAGTGATCATTTTTGATTCTGTTTCGTTGTTAGTTAAATCAGAAACTCTCACAATCGGAGACGATCGCTGTTGGTGCGCGGTGACAGCGGCGTTAGTGCTTTAGCACTTACACCGCGGGACGCCATTGGAGACCCGTAAGCGGGGCTTCAATGCGAGGTTCGAGACCGCTCCTCAGGCTCGGACCGGTCCCCACAGCGCACTAACAGCGACCGTCGGAGATGACATCGCCCACTCACACAAAAAGCCGCCCCCCAGGGAGACGGCATAGGCAGCGTGGCCGAAACGTGTTCCACGGGGCAGGTCACTAATGTGTAAGCCAAAAAGTCACAAAATCCAAAAGCAGGATTTCCTGACTTCCCGTCTTACACGCCGTGACCTAACCGCCCCGTTCCACACTCTATTCTTTATTCGCCCAACTTAGTCTTATTCGTCACATTCAACTTATCATCAAAGTCATAAACAACTGGTTGGCCAGTCTTCATTTCCAAGTTGATGATGTCTTCGTCTGAGATGTTTTCAAGGTACTTGCTCAAGGCACGTAATGAGTTACCGTGGGCTGCGATGATGACGTTCTTGCCGTCTAATAACTTAGGCGCAATTTCGTCTTCCCAGAAAGGCATTACCCGTTCAAGGGTAACCTTTAAGTTTTCACCACCTGGCACGATGTGTGGATCCAAGTTAGCGTAACGACGGTCCTTTGCAGCTGAACCTTCGTCGTCAGCACTCAAAAGTGGTGGCAATACATCGTATGAACGACGCCAGATGTGGACTTGGTCTTCACCGAACTTTTCAGCGGCTTCGGCCTTGTTTTGGCCTTGCAAAGCACCGTAGTGACGTTCGTTTAAGCGCCAAGTCTTAGTTTCTGGAATCCAGAGTTGGTCTGAGTATTCCAAAGCGTAGTGCAACGTCTTGATGGCACGCGTTAATACAGAAGTAAAGGCGTAGTCGAATTCAATGCCGGCTTCCTTGATCAACTTACCAGCGTTTTGAGCTTGCTTAACACCTTCGTCGCTCAAATTAACGTCAACCCAACCAGTAAATTGGTTAGATAAGTTCCATTCACTTTGGCCGTGACGGATTAATACAAGTTTTGCCATGGGTAATAACCTCTTTCTTTCATTTAAAAGTACCCCATCATTTTACACCATATCGGCGTTTATTTCAGTACAAAATCAGCGTTTCACAAATGTGTAAGCGTGACCATTCACCATTCACAGGCTATCCCGTCACCTGCGCTTTATTTGTCCGATAGCCAATTCAAAAAAGCACCACCCAATTTGAGCGATGCTTACGTGTTAGTTATTTGAATACGAGTTGACCATCTTATGGTTCTTAGCCCAGAAGCCAGCTTTGACAACCCCTAAGATCTTGCTCTTAGGAACGAAGCCGTACATCCGGCCGTCTTCAGAAACGCTCCGGTGGTCACCAAGGACGAAGTAACAGTTCTTGGGGACCTTGTTGACCCGGTTATTACCAATATCTAGGCTCCACTTATTACTCCAATCATACTGTCGGGCAGCCGTGACGAGGTCAAAGCCATTCTTGAAACTGGCGACCGTCCCGGTTGTTCGTTGATATTTTGAAATGAAGTTTTGCGCTTGGTACTTGCCATTAACGTATAACTTACCCGTCTTCGTGTATTTGATTGAATCTCCTGGTAACCCGATGACCCGCTTCACGTAGTTTTCATGTCCGTTAGCGTTGGCATCCACACCATCCGCATCAAACACGATAACTGAAAAACGGTGAATTGCGAGGGGCTTAACCGCTAAAACGTGTTGGTTATTTTGCAAGTTAGGTTCCATGGACGGGCCATCCACCCGAACGACAACGAATACAAATTGCTTAATTAGAAACGCTAAGGCGATCCCAACCGCGATTGGGACGAGCCACGACAATGCTTTTTTCATAACTTACTTTCCCTTCTCATCATTCGAATCTGAATCTGAATTTTCTCGATAGAATCTTTTAAGTCTCATTTTTTGAAATCGGGCGGGCGGTACGTGTAGACCGTGGGCCGCCTTGACCCCGAGCACATCGAGGAAGAACGTAAAGACCGGCACCCCTAATAGCAGGCCCCAAACGCCCCAGAACGCTTCGCCGGCCAGTAGCACAACAAAGGTATAGAAGATGGGCAACTCTGTCTTAGACGACATGAATTTGGGGTTCAGCACGTACGCTTCCAGGCCGTGGACCACAATCAACATAATGATGATGTAGGCGACCGTCTGAAATCCACCAACTGAATACCCTAGGATAGTCAGCGGAATGGCGGATAGAATAACCCCTGCGACCGGAATCAGGCTAAAGATGAAGACCATGATAGAGAGCGCCATAAGCTGTGGAAAATGCAGAAAAGCGAGTCCTAGGGTCGTAATGATGGTGTTCACTACCGCAATCATAAACTGGGCCTCCAGCACGACGCCAAAGGTGTTCAAAAACTTCTTGGCAAAGTAGGCGACATCTTGGAAGTACCAGCCAAAGTGACTGGTTAAAAACAACTGACTAAACGTTACCATCTGTTTTTCTTCGACGGTGAAAAAGAAGCTCAAGATAAACGATAGAAAAAAGGTCAGGCCAAACGACCCGATCGTGGACACGTAGTCCACCACCACTTTGAGCCCACTTTTAACCTGTGGGACCACGTCAAACTGGTTCATCCAGTCGTTAATCAGCTTCACCGTCTGATTGGTATCATTTGCTGAACTTTGGTAAAAATTATAACTGGATTGAACCATCATCGTGACTTGTTTGACAATCATGGGAATGTACTTGGTCACGGCAAAGTACATCGCCGCAATTACCAATAGATAAACGGCCATGACAATCAGCGATGACGGAATCTTCACGTATCGCTGGACTAATCGAATTAACCGGACAACGAGAAACGTAAAGATAAACGTCAGCAAAATCATGTTCATTTCGCTTCGCAGCAACCACAATCCAAAAATGATGCTGCCTAGAACGACCCAACGCCGAATACCGATATTATTTACAAATCGTTCATATAAACTCAAGCTCTTCCCCCCTATTAACCACCTTTAATAATACCGGTGTCTGAGTATTTTTCAATGGTAGAACACGACGTGAAGGAAAGCTTAATAAACCGCTGTCTAGTGAGATGAAAAAATCTGCGAGCCTCATCATGCCGAGTACTTGCAGATTCTCAACCCATGTTAGTTAACGCGGGCTACTTGTAATTCTTTTGGAGGTATTGCGCATAAGTCATGCCGGCCTTGTGAGCCGCAATTAACCCATCTCGAATATCCTGATCTGAGAAGCTACCTTCTTCCAGACCACTAGCCGTAATTAAATTACGACCCTCCTGAATTTGTTTCGCAGTAATCGTCTTACCGTTAATTTCTTTCCGATCCTTACCAACGGTGTACTCGTTTTTGCCCTTGTAATTTTTAGCCTCTTTCTTCTCGGCATCCGTCAATCCAGTCACCGATGATGAGTTAGAGTTAGCTGAGGCGCTGCTTGAACTAGCGCTAGAACTTGAACTGTTTGAAGCCGTCACCTTATCAGATGGCGTCCCGTCACCGCCGTTTTTAATGGCTTTGTTGTTCGCACTACGCAGATCAACGGCCTTATTGTAAACGGTTGAGTAAGGAGCTTGCTTGGCTTCAGCATCGTTAAAGATTCGGTCTAACGTACTGTTTGAAGCCGTATATTGTTGTGCCCGGTTCTGGGTCAGAGCTGAGTCATAAATCTGTTGGTAAGTGTCGGCCTTCAATTGGACCGTTTTGAGGTTTTTCAGCCCGTCCTTAGCCCGCTTTACCAATACACTGGAACCATTATTGGCATTTTTAGCCTCGTTGTAATCAGACTTGGCAACGTCAAAGTGACCGTTTTGCAGGTTACTTTCCGCCGACACCAAACTTTGGGTCTGATTTAGATAAGCCTGCGCTGTTTTGTCATTACTTTTATGGCGCAACGCATTTTGGAAGTCCGTTTCTGCTTCACTGTATTTCTTATCTTGAATGGCACTCTTTCCATCAGCCATCGCTGTATCATACTGACTTTGCATGGATCGATGACTTGAGTAGGCGTATCCGCCAATTAAAGCCACGATAACGACGACAATAATCGTCCATATCCATTTCTTCAAAATAGTCCCTCCGCTCCGATAGTTGTTCGTAATCGTTTCAGGAGTATTATACCATGAACTGTTTTACCTCGCTTTTCCAAAGCAAAATTTCTTACGTCATTTGACACAGAAGCGTATAATGTCCTTTGTATTTGTAAGAGATTAAGGGAGGAATAAAACTGATGCTTGAAAAAACGTTTTACAAGACTTTCCTGAGTCGTTCATTTAACATCCCGATTGCCGTCACCTACTGGGATGGCAAAACCGATGTTTACGGCAACGGTGAGCCTGAAATTCACATCACGTTTAACGAACCTATTCCGATCAAAGACATTCGTAAAAATGCCTCAATCGCCTTGGGTGAAGGTTACATGGATAAGAAGATTGAAATCGATGGAAGTATTGAAAAACTACTGACTAGCGCATACGAAACGGCGGGCAGTTTTTTCCATAATTCCAAGTTTATTAAGTTTTTACCAAAACAAAAGCACGATGAAACTGAAAGTAAGGAAGACGTTCAAAGTCACTACGACCTTGGGAACGATTTCTATCAACTCTGGCTTGATGATACAATGACTTATTCCTGCGCCTACTTTGAGACCGAGCAAGATGATCTAAAGACCGCGCAGCTTAACAAGGTCCACCACATCATCAAAAAGCTCCATCCGCAACCCGGCAAAACGCTACTCGATATCGGCTGCGGCTGGGGAACGCTCATGCTGACCGCTGCTAAGGAGTACGGCTTAAAGGTCACCGGTGTTACCCTGAGTCAGGAACAGTATGATTTTGTCCAACAACGCATCACTAATGAAGGGCTATCAGGTGTTGCCGAAGTCCTCTTGGTCGACTACCGGGAACTTGGTAACCGTACCTGGGACTACATTACCTCTGTTGGAATGTTCGAACACGTCGGCGAAGAAAACCTGGGCACCTACTTTAACGACGTGGCCAAGTACATGAATAAGGACGGCGTCGCGCTCATTCACGGCATTACTCGGCAAGGCAAGGGTGCCAACAACGGTTGGTTAAACAAGTGGATCTTCCCTGGTGGCTACGTGCCCGGAATTGTTGAAAACACGCAACACATTCTGGACGCTGGCTTGCAAATTGCCGACCTTGAACCACTTCGTCGGCATTACCAAAAGACCACCGAAATCTGGGATCAAAACTTTAACCGTCATCGCGACGAGATTACTGAAATGATGGATGAACGGTTCGTGCGCATGTGGGACATGTACCTGCAGGCTAGCGCCGCCTCGTTCCAATCAGGTAACATCGACGTCATGCAGTTCCTATTAACCAAGGGACCATCTGGCGCTGCCTTACCAATGACTCGCGATTACATTTATCAATAAGCTGACACAAAAGCCGGGGGTTAACCGGCTTTTAGTTTGGCTACAACACAAAAGAGGGCGCCCCGTTTAAACAGGGTGCCCTCTTTTGTGTGACTCGTGACTAATGAACCTTAATGAACTTCGTGTAAGCTGTGACAAACGTGCCGTCGGTTAACTGGAACCGGGTGACGTTGTTCGTCCGGACAATCCGCTTCACATGAAGCGTCGTCCCCCGCTTAACATGTTGCCCGCGGGTCGCTTTGCTAAGACTCGCTGAACGGTACTTGAAGATGCCCTTAGCATTCGTGACTGTCACCGTTCGACCGTGCAATTTACCCGTGTAGTAACGAGCTTGCACCGGCTTTTTAGCCACTAGATTACGGTTAGCCGTTACATAGCGACCATTCGTCAAGTAGAGTCGGAACGTCTTGCCCGCCTTCACGACGCGCTTAACGTGCAGTACCGTCCCCACTTTCACATTCCGAATCTGCTTAGCTGACTTGAACGTCTTGCCAGAGTATTCGTAAATCCCCTTACGGCTCGTGACAACCCAGATGCCTGGTCGGTAATTGTCATTACCATACTTCGCCGGAACATCAGTAACAAAGTGTGAATAGCTTTGTAATCCTGTGATAAAGCTGCCATCGCTCAAGACAAACCGAGTGGTGTCGCCATTGTGCACGATGTCGGTCACATGTAAGACCGTGCCGGTCGGAATGTATTCTAATTTCTTGGCGCGACTGAACGTTGCCCCATCATAACGATACAATCCGTGGTCGGTCACAATAGTGTGACTAGTCATTACTGTGTGATACCCATCCGCTGCATCTTGGGATTCAACCGATGTGAGCTTCTTTCGGTTAGCTTCTTCCGCTGCTGCGGCAGCCGCCGCATCGGCTGCATTGGCCGCACTATCAAGCACGTGACTCGCACTCGTTGCAATTGCCTCTTGTTCCGCAGCAGTACTAGCAGCACTCACCGCGACGCTTGCCGCACTTGAAGCAGCACTACTTGCGCCAGCGGCGATGGCCGCTTGACTTGCAGCTGTTGAAGCAGCGTTACTTGCAGCACTAGCTAGGCTGTTGGCCTTATCATTGCTACTATCAGCGGTTGCCTGATCACCCTGATCTGCATGCGTCTTAGCATCTGCTGCCGCGCTGTTAGCAAGGCCAGTCAGTTCTTTAGCTTTCTCTGCTTCACTAGCAGCAACCTTTGCCGCACTTGAAGCCACACTCGCATAACTTGCAGCCGTTGAAGCAGCCGAACTAGCTGTACTTCGAGCAGTTGAGGCCGCACTGGCCGCGCTGTTAGCCGTTGAAGCAGCACTACTGATCACTGGGTTTCCAGGATAGTTTGACGCCTTTGAGCTAGCAGAACTTGCTTGGCTTGCGGCTTGACTGGCGCTACTGCTTGCTTGGCTGGCTGCCGAGCTTGCCTTAGCGGCATCCGAACCCGCGCCGTTAGCGTTACTTTGAGCAGTCGTTCGATCGCTTGCTGCTGCCGAGCTTGCCCCATTTGCTTGATCAATTGCCTTGCTAGCAACTTCTTGTTCCTGCTTAGCCACACTGGCTGCAGAACTGGCTTGACTCGCTGCGGTGGAAGCCGTTAAGGCCGCACTGGAAGCCTTACTTTCAGCACTTGAGGCAACCGAAGCGGCACTTGAGGCCGTTGATGCGGCTGAGTTAGCAGCACTAGAAGCCTTGTTTGCTTCGCTAGCAGCGCTGGAAGCAATGCTTGCCGCACTCGAAGCAATCGATCCTGCGGTGGAAGCAGCTGAACTGTCGCCCGCTGTCACTGCCGAACTGGCTGCTGACGCCGCACTCGAAGCTGTAGATGCGGCTTCTGAAGCTTGATCTTTAGCAGTAGAAGCCTTACTTGCCTCTTCACTAGCCGTTGAGGCTGCATTTGAAGCTGCCGTTGACGCACTATCAGCAACACTAGCGGCGCTGGAAGCCGTACTTGAGGCCGAGTTAGCCGTTGAGTTGGCATCAGAAATGTTAGCGTTACTTGGGTTGTCTTTTGCCAAACTAGCTGCTGAACTGGCTGCATCTGAAGCAGCTGATGCATCGCTAGCTGCACTGGAAGCCGCGGTTGAAGCTGCAGCTGAATCTTTATCAGCACCATTCGCTGATTGACCGGCCCCTGACGCAGCACCCGAAGCAGTTGAACCAGCGCTCTTCGCATTCTGATCATCAGCTGCCACACTAGCAGCTGAACTGGCTTGGCTCGCCGCGCTTGAAGCCGTTGATGCAGCACTTGAGGCTTTGTTCTCTGCACTTGAAGCGGTTGATGCAGCACTTGAGGCGGTTGATGCTGCTGATTTGGCAGCGTTTGAAGCACTGTTAGCATCACTAGCCGCACTCGAAGCAACACTAGCTGCACTTGAGGCGATTGAGCCAGCAGTGGAAGCCGCTGAACTATCGCCCGCCGTCACGGCTGAACTTGCTTCTGATGCTGCACTTGAGGCCGCTGAGGCTGCGCTCGCAGCTTGATCTTTGGCAGTAGATGCCTTACTTGCTTCTTCACTAGCCGTTGACGCTGCATTCGAGGCCGCCGTTGAAGCACTATCGGCAACACTAGCTGCACTCTTAGCATCGCTTGAGGCCGAACTAGCCGTTGAATTGGCATCAGAAATGTTGGCATTACTTGGGTTGTCCTTGGCTAAACTAGCAGTTGAACTGGCTGCATCTGATGCTACCGAAGCATCACTATTTGCCTGACTGTCTGCTACTGAAGCCGTTGAGGCATCACTAGCGGCGCTCTTAGCCGCATCGTTAGCATCTGATGCCGTTGACGCTGCCGTTGAGGCGTTGCTTGTGGCCGTTGATGTGTCTTCGGCCACACTGGCAGCTGAGCTTGCTTGACTCGCTGCACTTGACGCCGTTGATGCTGCCGAAGATGCCTTATTCTCGGCACTTGTGGCTGTCGATGCCGCACTCGAGGCAGCATCTGATGCCTGACTGGCCGCCGTGGATGCACTATTAGCATCACTAGCCGCACTTGAAGCCACGCTAGCGGCACTGGAGGCAATTGAACCAGCAGTGGAAGCGGCTGAACTATCACCTGCTGTCACTGCCGAGCTGGCAACAGAAGCGGCACTTGAGGCCGTCGAAGCAGCCTCAGAAGCCGTACTTGCTGCTGTTGACGCAGCACTTGCTTCTTTGTTAGCTGTTGAAGCCGCACTCGAAGCGGCCGTAGAGGCGCTAGAAGCCACACTAGCGGCACTGTTTGCCTCACTCAAAGCGTCACTGGCCTTAGAGTTTGCATCTGAGATGTTAGCGTTGCTTGGATTTTCGCTAGCTAAACTTGCGGCTGAACTGGCTGCATCTGAAGCAATTGATGCTGAGCTTGTCGCCTTCGAACTAGCTGTAGAAGCGATCGATGAGTCTTGATTAGCTCCGGAAGCGGCTGTACTTGCCGTATTCGAAGCGTTGGAAGCTGTTGAGGCATTGCTCGTAGCCGTTGAAGTGTCTTGAGCCACGCTAGCTGCTGAACTAGCCTGACTCGCTGCACTTGTCGCGGTTGAGGCCGCACTCGAGGCTTTACTTTCAGCGCTTGTTGCCGTTGACGCTGCACTGGAGGCAGTCGACGCGGCGCTGGAGGCTGCACTCGATGCCTTGTTGGCTTCACTCGCCGCACTGGAGGCTACGCTAGCGGCGCTGGAGGCAATTAAGCCCGCGCTGGAGGCCGCTGAACTGTCGCCCGCCGTCACGGCTGAGCTTGCTTCTGATGCTGCACTTGAGGCCGCTGAGGCTGCGCTCGAAGCTTGATCTTTAGCAGTAGAAGCTTTACTTGCCTCTTCACTGGCCGTTGACGCTGCATTCGAGGCAGTCGTTGACGCACTATCGGCAACACTAGCTGCACTATCTGCATCGCTTGAGGCTGAACTTGCCGTTGAGTTCGCATCCGAAATGTTAGCGTTACTTGGGTTATCCTTGGCCAGACTAGCTGCTGAACTGGCTGCGTCTGATGCGACCGAAGCATCGCTATTTGCCTGACTATCTGCCGTTGATGCCGTTGAGGCGTCGCTAGCGGCGCTCTTAGCTGCATCGTTTGCATCTGATGCATTTGAAGCAGCCGTTGAGGCTGCGCTGGAAGCATTCTGATCATCAACTGCCACACTAGCAGCCGAACTAGCCTGGCTAGCCGCACTAGCGGCAGTTGATGCCGCACTCGAGGCTTTACTTTCAGCACTCGTTGCAGTTGACGCTGCACTGGAAGCTGTCGAAGCTGCATTAGAGGCTTCTGATGCTGCTGAGTTGGCTGCACTGGAAGCCTTGCTTGCTTCACTAGCAGCGCTGGAGGCGATTGAACCGGCAGTGGAAGCCGCTGAACTATCGCCTGCGGTTACCGCCGAACTAGCTGCTGAGGCTGCACTTGCGGCTATTGACGCAGCACTCGAAGCCTGATCTTTAGCAGTTGAAGCTTTGCTTGCTT
>NZ_AZCX01000045.1 GCF_001433995.1 Secundilactobacillus kimchicus JCM 15530 | reverse complement strand
GCAAGCACTTCAATTCAACGGGATGCGTTCGACTTGCATGTATTAGGCACGCCGCCAGCGTTCGTCCTGAGCCAGGATCAAACTCTCATTTTAAAAGTTTGTGACTCATTAATATTACTAGCGAAATTGACTTCGCAAATTACATTTGATATCAACCGAAGTTGATATGCCCTGCACATTTGTGAAACGAAACTTTGTTCAGTTTTCAAAGGTCTAC
>NZ_AZCX01000044.1 GCF_001433995.1 Secundilactobacillus kimchicus JCM 15530 | reverse complement strand
TCCACAGTGGCAAGGTGAGTAAGGCAAGTGGCAAGCCAAGTAACAATCCTGCAAGCAGGAGTGGGAACAAGAACCAGCCAAGTGCTAAGCCAATGATGAACTTAGCGATGTCGGCTAACAACTTCAATGCGATCAAACCAAGAAGGATTGGTTGCATCAAAAGTGCACCGAGTAATTTACCAATCTTGAATGGCAAGAGTGCTAAGAATGGCAGAATCCAAAGTGGCAAGGTCAGCAATGCTGGCAAGATCC
>NZ_AZCX01000043.1 GCF_001433995.1 Secundilactobacillus kimchicus JCM 15530 | reverse complement strand
AAATAATTTTGTTTATTAAAATCCCATTTTGCGACAACTTCTTCCGCAGCTTCCATTTGCTCTTTGGTGTAATCTTCATCGCCAACATGAACTAAATCACCATTCTCGACATCTTCTAATTGCAAATCTTGCTTAATTTGCTTTAATAATCCACCATAGCTGATTTGGCGTGTTCCAGCTAAGGCATACTCCAAATTTTTAATCACCACCAAATTACGCTCATCATCAGCCGTCATATAATCAGCTGATTTTAC
>NZ_AZCX01000042.1 GCF_001433995.1 Secundilactobacillus kimchicus JCM 15530 | reverse complement strand
CATTACATAGTGTTTGTGACCCCACCCAACCGGTTATCGGCTAAAATTCCGGTTTCTCATGCTTTGTGGCCTGATTTGACAATGAATCGCATCATCACAGAATCAGTGATGCCCGGTCATACCGGTTCAACACTGAACTGATTTCCCGTTATGGTGCAATAGAGAAGCTAACCGCGGCTTCGTCCGAAGTGGATCTCCTCCACCACGCGTGTTTCTATGCGGTACCCGCTAAGAAACACCGACACTACAGGAAAA
>NZ_AZCX01000041.1 GCF_001433995.1 Secundilactobacillus kimchicus JCM 15530 | reverse complement strand
ACTTGTTGATTGGGGCATTGTTGTTCCCACTTGGCTTGTTGTTCGGTGGACTTCCGTTCTTGCTAACTTTGCCATTGCTCATTGCCGGCTTCTTGTTGGCTAAAGCAATCGCAGATCTCTTAGCACTTGGTTTAGCAGCACTCTTAACGGCTATTCCATTCTTGTTAGCCTTGCCGTGGGCATTCTTGGGTCACTTATTGTTACTCGGGTTATTGCTTTCACCACTTGGTTTCTTGCTTGGTTTAGCTAATGGTTGGTTCTTGTTCCCACTGTTGCTTGCA
>NZ_AZCX01000040.1 GCF_001433995.1 Secundilactobacillus kimchicus JCM 15530 | reverse complement strand
ATGCATCAGATGCAAACGATGCAGCTAAGAGTGCGGCAAGCGATGCATCAACAGCCTCAACGGCAGACGATAAAGCGAATAGTGCTGCCTCAACGGCTTCAGATGCAGCCAGGTCAGCCGCCAGTTTAGCTAGCGAAAATCCAAGCAATGCAAACATTTCTGATGCGAACTCAACGGCTATTTCGGCCTCTAGCGATGCAGCAAGTGCTGCTAGCGTTGCCGATAGTGCCTCCACTGCGGCCTCGAACGCGGCATCAACGGCCAGTGAGGAAGCAAGCAAAGCTT
>NZ_AZCX01000004.1 GCF_001433995.1 Secundilactobacillus kimchicus JCM 15530 | reverse complement strand
ACGAAACTTTGTTCAGTTTTCAAAGGTCTACAATCACGAATACTTCGTGGTTGTTGTTGATTAGCTTGATTACCAATCAACTTAATCAGTATATCAAGTGTTAATCAGGAAGTCAAGAACTAAATGAATAAATATTATTTTTTCAAAACACATTTTTCATCATCCTCGGTTAACACTGTCTGAATCGACTTACGCCGCTTATTCGTTTTTGAATAATTATGCGTTGCGTACGACGGATGTCGTCAACTGCTAACCAATTCCTTTTTAACAACGAGTATTATATTATCAACTAACTGGCTTACGGTCAAGCTCTTTTTGCTACTTTTCTGAGCTTTTTTAAAAAAAAAGAGTGATCCATCATCTGGATCACTCTCAAAAACCTATTTTAACTCAGGTGCATTCGTCCTGTATGTTGCTGTCGGTTTACCCTTATGACGCGCTTCAACGCTTGTCGGTTTCTGTTTTTGGGCCGTTTTCAGCTGGTCCATTCCCGTTGCATACTTATAGTTATACTTCTTCTTATCAACGGTCTTAAAGGCCTTAAGTTGATAGAAACGTAGTAAGTCCCCCTGCACTACCCGGTCAGAAAGAGACAATTGAGTCGTCACATAGTTTTGATCCTGGTCAATCTGGGCTTGTTGCTTCTTCGTTGGATCTAAAACCGCCCCCGTCTTGGTATTGTAGACCGTCCCGGACGACTTTGTGTACTGAGGTGTCACAAAATCACCATCACGAAAGGCCACAATCTGACGTCGATGAGTGGCCAAAAGATCCTGTCCAAATTGGATTGTCTTTTGGTTATTAATCCCTAACAGGTCAAAGAGGGTCGGCAAAACGTCAATTTCGCCACCATAAGTGTGGTTGATACCGCCCTTGAGACCTGGCGTATGCACCATAAAAGGAACCTTTTGGAACTGTGCTAAATCGTAATTCGTAATATCGTCCTTGTGCAACAACTGAGCGATTGCTGGGCGATGATTGTTCGAAATGCCATAATGGTCGCCATACAACACGAGTAAACTCTTCTTATAGAGTCCCGCTTGCTTGAGATACGTCAAAAATTCACCAAAAGCCTCATCTAGGTAATGGGCCGTTTGAACATACGGATCCACCGTCTTATCCCCAGTCTTAGTCGCTGGAAAATCGACGTTCGCCTTGTCTAGTTCATATGGATAGTGGTTTGTTAATGTAATTAACTTCGCATAGAACGGCTGCGGCAACATCTGTAAGTATTTGGCAGAATCTCTGAAGAAAATCTTGTCCTTTAACCCATAGCCCACCGAATAGTTTGGTTTCGTCTTATAGTAACTGGAACTAAAGAAGTAATTATAACCCCAAGACTTATACGTATTGTCCCGATTCCAAAAACTAGGAACGTCGCCGTGGAAAGCTGCCGAGGTATAACCGTGCTGACCAAGTATAGCTGGCGCCGCCTGGAACGTGTTTTGGGCCCCGTACGTCGTCATCGCTGACCCTTGTGGCAACCCAAAAAGAGAGTTCTCAAGCATCATTTCAGCATCTGACGTCTTGCCTTGGCCAACCTGGTGGAAAAAGTTATCAAAGCTCACCGTGTTTTGATTACGATAAAACCGATTCAAGTTAGGGGTGACTTCTCGCCCGTTAACCTTGTAATTAATCAAAAACTGTTGGAAGCTCTCTAAATGAATGATAATAACGTTTCGACCCTTAGCTCGACCATAATACGTCGGGTTCACGGCCGTTTTATTTTGGCGCACAAACCGTTTAACACTATTCAAATCGCTAGCGCTAGCTTTGGCCCGCGTAGCGCTCTCCTTTTGCGTCTGATAAGCCGAAAAAGCAGCGTACTCATTAATTCCGAGATACTTCACGATATAGTTATTATCAAAGGTTCGCGTCAACAAACCCGACCGATCACGGTTCGCAATTCCAAATTCAGCTCCCATTAAAGCAAACGCCAAAACGGTGATTGTCGCAGCAAACCGCCGCTTAAACGGTTGCGGGTCCATTCTAATCACCTTGGTGGCCAACAGAATAATGAGCAAAACCACGTCCGCAAAAGCCAAAAAGTCGGTTGGTTTAATAATTTCACTAATACTTTTACCCAGATTATTCGAAACGTCTCCAGAGCCCTTGATAACACCAAAGGACAGAAAATCCGAAAATTCTCGATAGTATAAAATATTAGCAAAAAGCCAACATGACTGAAGAAAATCAATAATTAACATCAGCCAATAACGCAACCGGCCCCTGAAATAAAGCGCAATTCCCAGCAAAAGTAGTGCTGATGGAATAATATTAACGGCGAGAAGAAATTCTTGAACGTCTCCTTTAACGCCGAGTGAAAACTTTGTTTTGTAAATCAGATACGTTTTGAAACAAAACAGAACGACCGTGAGTAAAAAAAAGCCCATGGTGGTGTTCAGTTTCTTAGATGTCCCCTTTAGAAATCCAGACATAACTCACTGCCTCCACGATAAAGATCACAAATGCCATTATAACGGACCACCGCTAAATAGCAATTTGCCAGGGGTTTCTTTTTAAAAACTTCAGATTCAGAATTTTTAATTATCAAATAACAAGTCATAGACCTCAATGGCCACCAAGTCAACATCGTCAAACGAGAAGGTTTCGTTATTTTGGTATTCCTCTAATTGCCACGTCTCTTTGTCTTGACTAAGGGTAACTTGGCAGGCCACGTTACCATCCTTTTCAAAGCGGCGATTTTGTTCAACACCACTTTCATCTTCCAACATCGCAATCAGTCGATTTAAAATTCCCATGAGCTTTGACTTCGTCATCTTAATATCTCTCCTTAATCTATCATTCCCTCAATTCTACCAGAGAATCAGCATCACGGCACCCTTCATTTGAAGATAATAAAAACCGGACCCCCTAGTGGCCCGGTTTTTGCGTTCTATAATGCGGATTCATGTGCATCTTGAATGCGCTTGAAAAGTTTTTCCATATCAGTGTCAGTAAAGTGAACCAAAACAGGCCGGCCATGGGGACAATTAAATGGATTTTCAGCAGTCGCCAATTTTGTCAAAAGCGCCTTTGCTTGTCGGTTATCCAAGTGGTGATTGGCTTTAATTGCCCGTTTACAGCTCATCATAATAGCCGTTTTTTCACGAAACTGAGCCACCGTTAACCGCCCATCCCGAAGGACCCAATCAATCATCTCTTTGACCGTATCCTCTTCCTGACCGGCTTTAAACCAGGTGGGATGTTGATGAATCACAATACTGTTACTCCCAAACAATTCCACATGAAGACCAACGCTGGCTAGCGTGTCCGTGTGGTCTCTGATTTTCAGCATATCCGAAGTGCTATAGTCAATAACAATTGGCACAAGCAACCGCTGCTGATCGTCAGCCACCTCGCCTATTTTTTGGCGATAATACTCGTAGTTAACCCGTTCTTGAGCAGCGTGCTGGTCGAGCATGTACAACCCGTCTGGTGCTTCTGCCAACAAGTACGTGCCGTGAAACTGCCCGATGTAACTTAACGTTGGAAACCGCTCCGTTGTGGGTGCTTGAAGTAGTTCTGTTTCTTGGGATACTCCGCTTGTTGCCGCTGGTTCGATAAAATTAGACTCACCGAACGGTCGCACAACTTCGTTTTTGTACTTCGACTCAAATTGGGCCATAGAAGGACTCTTCAAATCCTGTCGCGACCGAATTGTCACGGGCTGATGGCGATCTTCTTGACCATTATCCGGTGCTGCCACAGGCGCTTTTTTCTCAGGCTGAATAGCAGCCGAAACCCGTTCTTGACCTCGACTTACGGCCGTTAACGCCTGACTCATTACCCGCAGATCCACGGGCTTTTCGGCCCGTTTATTTAAATTATCCCAACCATCTGGAATCAAATTTCGGTCGCCCAAAGCAGCCGCAACAGCGGTCCTTACAAGATGACTTAACGCCTCTTCCTTGCTTAGACGAACCTCCTGCTTGGTCGGATGGACGTTAACGTCCACGAGGAGGGGATCCATTTCAATATTAATCACGGCCAGCGGGTACCGGCCAACCATTAGCTTAGAACCATAACCCGCGATGACTGCCTTGGTGATTGCAAAATTTCGAACGTAGCGACCATTCAACAAGACGCTGATATAGCTGCGACTTGCCCGGGTAAGTGCTGGGAGTGAAACATAGCCACTAATCTTAAAATCAGCATCACTGGCCTTAATTGGCGCCATTTGGCCAGTCGCCGCCATACCATACACACTGCCAATAACCTGAAGTTGATCGCCTCTTCCCGCAGTCCGCAAGAGTTCACGACCATTATGCGTTAATGCAATTGAAATTTCAGGGTGACCAAAAGCCAGTCGGTTGACGATATCAACAATTTTAGAAAGTTCAGTATTGGGTGACTTCAGATATTTCAAACGGGCCGGAACGTTGTAAAACAAATCCGCAACGGTGACCGTTGTCCCCCGTCTAGCTTCGGCTGGCTTCTGCGTCACGAGCTCACCGCCTTTAATCGTCACCGCTGCCCCTGTTTTGCCAGTGGAAGTGACCATCGTCACGTTCGAAACCGACGCAATGCTAGGTAGCGCTTCACCCCGAAACCCTAGTGATTTAACGCGAAACAGATCTTTTCGATCAGTAATTTTACTGGTGGCATGCCGCTTAAAAGCCGTCAACACCTCATCCGTTGAAATACCATCGCCATCATCTCGAACTTCAATTTTTTGAAGGCCCGCTTCTTCAAGCGTAATATCAATTTCTAAACTATGAGCGTCAATCGCGTTTTCAACCAATTCCTTCACAACAGAAGCTGGTCGCTCGATCACTTCACCGGCTGCAATTTGGTCAGTGAGTACATCAGATAATTCATGAATTTTGGTCAACGTCCTCACCCCCAATTTTCCTTACTTCTTGTGATTCATAGCTTGTTGCCACTTGTACACTTGATTCATGACATCCATCGGTGTCATGGCCATTAGGTTTATTTTTTTCAATTCAGCCATCAGCTCGACCGCCTCTGAGTCAACCACTGGCTCACTAAACAACGATAACTGGCCATCCTCTTCAACCGGTTCTGCAGCTGTGACTTGTTCTACCGGGTTGTTTGGTGTTGCTTGCGACACAACCGGTTGCTGCCCCGTCGCCTCTAAATCAGTCAAAATAGTATCCGCTCGACTCAGCAGGCTAGTGGGTAACCCCGCTAACTTTGCCACGTGAATACCGTAAGATTTATCTGCTGGACCTGACTGCATCTGATGTAAGAAAACTAATTCGCCATCTTTTTCCACCGCACCCACGTGAACGTTTTTCAGGTGAGTCAGCGTCGTTTCAAGCGTGGTCAACTCATGATAATGGGTCGAAAACAGTGTCTTAGCATGAACCCGGTTGTGCACATATTCAATAATGGCCTGAGCCAGCGCCATGCCATCGTAGGTAGCCGTTCCCCGACCGATTTCATCAAATAAAATGAGCGAATTAGCTGTCGCGTTGGCAAGGGCCTGATTGGCCTCTTTCATTTCCACCATAAATGTACTTTCGCCGGAAATTAAATCGTCTGCCGCCCCAATTCGAGTGAAGATCTGGTCGAAAATCGGCATTGTCGCCTGCTTTGCAGGGACGAAACAGCCCATTTGTGCCAATACAACGGTTAGCGCCAATTGCCGCATATACGTGCTTTTACCAGACATGTTTGGCCCTGTAATTAGCAAAATAGTCGTATCTGTCGGCATTTTAACATCGTTTGGAACATACTTTTGCCGGCCGAGGACTTTTTCGACAACCGGATGCCGGCCTTCGACAATTTCTAAATCATGGCTATTGGGCGTCAGCACTGGTGCGACAAACCGATAGCGTTCACTCACATCCGCGAAGCTCTGCAAAACATCAAGTTCGGAGACAGCCTGAGCCAGTTTCTGAATTCTCGAAATATTGGCTTTAACTCTATCACGAAGCTTAACAAAAAGCTCGTATTCTAACCCTGTTGACTTCTCTTCTGCCTCAAGGATCAAACGCTCCTTTGCCTTTAGTTCAGGCGTGCTAAATCGCTCCGCATTAGTTAACGTTTGTTTTCGCTCGTAACGGTCTTCGGGTAACTTGTCTAAATTCGCTTTTGTCACTTCAATATAGTAACCAAAAACCCGATTAAAGCCAATTTTCAGGTTATTTATTCCGGTTGCTGCTCGTTCGGAGGCCTCAAGCTCAGCCAGCCATTGTTTACCATTATGCATAGCCGACCGGTACTCATCTAACTTCGCATCGTAGCCATCTTTAATCACACCACCATCTGTGACCGAAAGTGGGGGCTCGGCAACAATTGCTTCATCAATCGCTGTTGCCACATCATCCAAGGGATCTAGGGCGTCAATTGTCGCGTCAAAAACTGGCGCATCGAGATTTTCAATCACGTGTTGAACCTTTGGAATTTGTCGTAACGACGTTAGAAGTTGGATCAAGTCGCGACCGTTGACGCTGCCAAAAGCCACCCGACCCGCTAACCGTTCTAAATCATAAACCTGAGTTAACTCTTCTTGCAGATTATGGCGTTCAAAATACGCGTTCACCAATACTGCCACCCGTTCTTGCCGGTTCATAATCGCTGTTTTATCAACCAACGGTCGATCAAGCCATTGCTTCAACAATCGGCCGCCCATCGCCGTTTTAGTTTCATCCAGGAGCCATAAAAGCGTGCCAGATTTTTTGTTCGTTCGAATATTTGAAACCAATTCAAGATTCCGCTGGGAATAGTGGTCCATTTTCAAGTAAGCTGATGGCTGATAGACTACTGCCCGTTGAATATGAGCAAGACTCCGTTTTTGAGTATCCGTAATGTAGGTCAGTAAGTGATCAAGAACCGCTTTTTGAGCACGATCGGTCACCCCTTGTGTCGCAAAACTCAGTTCGGCTTTAACGACCACTGCGTCCTCGTGAGATACTAGGACCCCAATCGTTTTAAACTGATCGATGAGCTCACCTGAAACTGACTGATCCACCACAATTTCCTTTGTCTGGAGGCTCATCACTTCATTGAGGACCGCACTGTGCGTTGTTAAGCTTGTGACCTTAAGTTCACCAGTTGATAAATCTGCGTAAGCAAAGCCAAATTGACCCTCAACTACCGCTAACGCCGTTAAGTAGTTATTTGACTTAGCCGCGGCTGCCCCGGTGTCGGTTTGAGTACCCGGCGTCACCAGCTGGATCACTTCTCGTTTGACCATTCCTTTGGCTAACTTGGGATCCTCCATTTGTTCGCAGATGGCTACTTTGTAGCCCTTATCAATTAAAATATCAATGTAATTTTGTGCCGCGTGATGGGGCACCCCACACATTGGAATTGGATTTTTTGAACTGTGATTTCGGGTTGTTAACGTCAGTTCTAGTAGTTGAGCCCCTTTAATCGCGTCCTCATTAAACATTTCGTAAAAGTCACCGAGGCGATAAAATAAGAAGGCATCCGGGTACTGGTCCTTAATTTTTTGATACTGCACCATCATGGGTGTCTGTTTTGGTTCTGTGCTCACTAAAGTCACCTCTGATTGTTTACTAGTTCAAATACGGGTGGTCTCGGTTAATTAAAATAGGTTTAATCGCCGTTGCCTGGTTTGTCGTGTCACTAATGTCGACAATGCACCCCGAGAGTTGTTTATTTGGTCCCGTGGCCACTTCATAACGAGCTGGTCGTTGGTCTAAAAACCGACCGATCACAGCTTCTGGCTTCATGCCGAGAATCCCATCATCAGGTCCCGTCATTCCGGCATCCGTCATAAACGCGGTCCCGCCCGTTAAAATCTGGCCATCGTTTGTTTGAACGTGAGTGTGAGTGCCGACCACGGCTGTGACCCGCCCACTCAAATACAAAGCCATCGCCCGTTTTTCACTCGTGACCTCTGCATGCATGTCAACGAAAATCATATCGGTTTGCTGGCGAAGTTCATCAACGATCCGATCAGCTACCTGAAAGGGATCATCTAACGGCGGTAAGAAGACCCGACCCTGAAGATTGATAACACCCAGCTTCTTTTGATTAACTTGCAGCGTCGTAAAACCGCGGCCAGGAACGTCGCGACCTGGGAAATTGGCCGGACGAACTAACTTTTTAGTACTGTCAATAAAATCAAAAATTTCTCGATTATCCCACACGTGGTTGCCCATCGTGACAACGTCCGCGCCGCTGCTTAGAAGGGCCTTATAGATTGCCTCACTAATTCCCCGACCAACTGGGGTGGCATTTTCGCCATTAACAATGGTGGCTTGAGGTTTCAAATCCCGTTTTAACCGTGGTAAATAGGTCTGAATCATGTCCATCCCTTGATCACCAACAACGTCACCGATAAATAAAATTCGCATGTTGTTCCTCTAATCTAATTTGATATGAACCCTTTAATACCTTGACTATTCTACCAGCTTGTCACCCAAAAATAAAACAAAGACCAGCTTTCGCTGGTCTTTGTTTGTTTACTTGGCGTAGGCCACTGATCGAACCTCACGAATTACGGAGACCTTGATGTGGCCTGGGTAATCCATGTCACTTTCGATGCGCTGCTTAATATCATGCGCGAGTGTGACTGCGTCTAAATCTGAAATTTTATCAGGTTTCACAATGACACGGACCTCTCGACCCGCTTGAATAGCGAAGGATTGTTTAACCCCATCAAAGTCATTGGCAATTGTTTCAAGGCGTTCAAGGCGGTGAATGTAGCTTTCCAACGAATCGCTACGGGCGCCTGGCCGGGTCGCGGAAATCGTATCCGCAGCGGCCACGAGTTCTGAAATAATGGATTGTGGCTCATGGGTATCTGTTTGAGCTGCAATGGCATCAACCACAACTGGACTTTCCTTGTACTTCTTTGCCAACTCAACACCACTTTGAATGTGGGAATCCTCAACATCGTTTTCCACTGCTTTACCAATATCGTGTAATAATCCTGCGCGTTTTGCTAGCGTAACATCCTCACCGAGCTCTGCTGCAAAAATCCCGGAAAGCTTAGCGACTTCAATCGCGTGAGTTAAGACATTTTGACCATATGAAACCCGGTAGTTCATCTGACCCACCAACTTAATTAAAGCTGGATGCATCGAATGAATACCGAGATCAAACACGGTTTGCTCGCCAAGGTCTTGAATCTTTTCATCCAATTCCTTACGGCCCTTTTCCACCATTTCTTCAATTCGAGCTGGATGAATCCGCCCGTCTTGAATAAGTTTTTCAAGGGCCAGCCGAGCTACTTCACGTCGAATGGGATCAAACCCACTCAATACGACCGCTTCTGGTGTATCGTCAATGATCAAATCAATACCTGTCAGCGTCTCGAAAGTCCGAATGTTTCGGCCTTCACGACCGATAATTCGACCTTTCATGTCATCGTTTGGCAACGTCACAACCGTGACAGTCGTATCAGAGACCATATCAGCCCCCGAACGTTGAATGGCTTGAACCACTAAATCTTTGGCCCGTTTATCGGCCTCCTCAATGGCTTGACGATGACTTTCCTTAATCATTTTCGCCCGTTCCTCAGACAATGAAGCCTTTGCTTCGCTAATAATCTGGGCTTGCGCGTCCTCTTTCGAGAGCGCCGCCGCTTCTTCAACGGCTGCTTGCCGCTTCTCAATCAGTGAGTCTGCTTGCTGTTGTAATTTAGCCAGTTTTTGTTGCTCAGCGCTCAGTTTGTTTTCCTTGCGTTCCAGAGCATCTTCCCGCTTTTGAAAAGCGTTATCTTTACGATCCAGCGCCTCTTCTCGTTGTAACACCCGATCTTCTTGCTTTTGAACTTCCGCCCGTTGGTGCTTTAGTTCGCCTTCAATTTTTGAGCGATAACGATGACTTTCCTCCTTAGCCTCTAATAGGGCTTCCTTGGTATCAGTCTCAGCCTGCTTTTTCGCATCTGCTAAAATTCCTTGTGCTGTTTCGTGCGCTTGATCCAAGTTCCGTTCATAAACGGACTTGTGTAACACGTACCCCACAACAACTCCGACAACAATAGCGATGAGTGCGAGGATTATTTCCGGAATACTCATGATTCCACCTCCGCATCATCAAAAATGATTGATTGCTAAATCAGCTATTTTTAAGATGTTTATTTTGATTATTGACACATCTAATATTTTAATGTTTCTAAACAAGCATGTCAATCAAATCTATTTCCATAAGTGCCGAATTTCCGCGGGTTAGGTCGCCTTTTATCCAATATCGGACTAAATTCGTGTCCCTGATGCAACAATCTGCCAACTACCACCATAACAATTGGCTTTTAGGCTTTTTTAATTTCTCGCCGAATAAGATCTAACCCGGTTAAAACTGACCGGTCCCGAATCTGTTGGCGACCGTTGTTAAACTGGTACAAAAAAGCTTGGGGTTCCCGATTTTGGTACGCCATCCCGATCCAAACCGTCCCGGCTGAGTGACCCTCCAATTCGTCTGGTCCAGCCACCCCCGTGAATGAGACAGCGACATCGGTTCCCATCTTCTCCTTAGCCATTTTGGCCATCCAGATTGCCACGGTTTCACTGACGACACCATACTGATCCACAATTTCAGGTGGAATACTAAGTAACCGTTCCTTCGCCGAGTTTGCATAGGTCACAAAACCACCAGGAAAGACTGCTGAGACGCCTGGAACATCGCCGAGTGTGCTTTGAAATTCACCAGCTGTCAAACTTTCAGCGGCCGTAATCGTCAGGTGCTGGTCCACCAAATCTTTAACCACGACAGCAGCTAAACTGTTATCATCGCCGTACCCGTAAAAATAATCGCCATCTCGTGCTAAAATTTGGCTCACGATTTCGTCAATCAGTTGGTTAGCCTCACGAATCGAACTGCCACTTGCTGTTATTCGAAGCGTCACCTCTGCCGGTTTTGCGTACGGCGCAATGGTCGGATTCGTTTGCTGAGCAATTAAGTCAGCAAGATCCGCAACAAGCTGTGATTCACCAATCCCAAAAAAGCGCATAACTTTGGAAGATAAGAGCTGAGGATTAACTGATTGTTCTTGCAAAATGGGAATCAGGGCTGAATCCACCATCTTTTTAAATTCCCGCGGTGGCCCAGGCAGTAACACAAAATCAGCCCCGTCAGGATTAGCATAAAAGTCCCCCACGGCATAACCATTTAGGTTGGCCAGTGGTCTTGCCCCTTTAAGCATCAATGCCTGCTTAGCATTGTTGGTGGTCAACATTTTACCAGTCCGCTTTTGATAGGCTGCAATTTTTTCCGCGGCCATCTCATTAGGAACCAAATCCACCTTAAGATAATCGGCGACCACCTCTTTAGTGAGGTCATCATCGGTCGGCCCAAGACCGCCGATGGTAATCACCAGATCACTGCGACCCTCAGCGGTTTGAACCGCTTGGGATAAGCGCTGCCGATTATCTCCGACAACGGTTTGCCAATACACATTGATCCCCAAGGCTGCCAACTGTTCCGACAAGTAGGCGGCATTTGTATTACTAATTTGTCCGAGGAGGATTTCCGTCCCCACTGCAATAATTTCTGCGTTCATAAGTCTAACCTCCGTTTAACATTGGATCTGAATCACCTAGTAAAAACGTCACTTGCACGTGGCAAGCGGCGCTTAGTTATTTCTTAGACGCAAAGGAATCCGCAAAGACGGACCGATTTTGAACGAAGTAATCGATTCCCGAGTACACGGTAAAAAATAGGCAAACGTAGAGTAAAATCGTCCCCAACCGAAAATCTGGGAACAAGAAGTCATTTAAGAGCAGCAAAATAATGGCCAGCATTTGCGAAGTCGTTTTAATTTTCCCCGGCCACGCAGCCGCAATCACCTCGCCGTCATTTTCGACAACAATCAACCGTAAGCCAGTCACCGCCAACTCCCGACACACGATAATGGCAACCACCCAGGCGGGCGCCAGCCCCATCTCGACTAAGAGTACAAATGCGGTCATCACAATCATTTTATCAGCTAATGGATCGGCAAATTTGCCGAAATTAGTGACAAGGTGGCGGCGCCGGGCAATCTGCCCATCCAAAAAGTCCGTCACGCTTGCCCCAGCAAAAATAATCGCCGCCACAATCTGGGTGACAGGAATCATCGTGGACAGCCACGTCACACTGCCCCAGTCCATCGGAACCGCTAAGATAATAAGAAATATCGGGATTAAAAAAATGCGAATAATCGTGAGTCGATTTGGTAAATTCAACGTCGTGACCTCCTGGTTTAATAAAAAAAAGGTTCCCGATCTGTCCAGCTACCTGGAACTAAGAACCACCGGAAACTCGTTTTTAACGGTTATTTAAATTGAATCGTAATGTTTTGAACTTGGTTAATCGTACTTGAAGAACTGGCCGACGCCGTATCGGTTGTGCCGTCTGTTGAACTAGATTCAGTCGTCGTAGCTGAACTACTTGCTTTAGCAGCTGGCAGTTTGTGACCGTTGACCGTCACCGTTGTCGCCGGGGCGTTCCCCATATTAATTGTCACAGACGTTGCATCGCTAGCTAAAGCAACTTTATGCTGACTACCCGATTGCAACGTCCCCTGCCAAACTGAAGTGCCGTTAACGTTCACAGAACTCCAAGCACTCTGGTCACTCGAAAGCGTCAACGTCTTCTTAGCTGGAGCGTTTTTCATCGTAAAGGTGGTGTCAGTTCCCGTTGTTGAAACTTGGCTAAAAGCAACTTTATCAGCCGACTTAGATGATGCCTTTGAACTGGAACTAACTGCTTTCGAACTTGTTGATTCTGAACTACCACTCACCGAAACAGAGCTAGTTTCAACCTGCGAGGAATGCTGTTGCTGGGCCCGATTGGTGCTAGCCAGCCAAATCCCCACTAACACGACGATAACGACCAACACCCCAATGACAATCGGGACTCGGCGACGCAGGTTACTCATGCGCTCGTTTTCAGTATGCTGTGCGGAGCGTCGTGATGGGTTATCGTCATTGACACGATCAACGTACTCTTGGGTCTTGGTACTTGGCAATTGATCGTTATACTGATCTAATAATGCTTGCCCGTCGAGCCCCACGGTATCCGCATACTGCTTAATAAAAGCGCGGACGTAGAAATCCCCGGGCAAGTCCGAAAACTGCTCGTCTTCAATCGCAATCAAGTACCGCTTTTGAATTTTGGTTGCTTGTTGCAAGTCGTCTAAGGTATAACCCTTTGCGATACGGGCGTCGCGTAGTGCGGCCCCAATGGATTGATTCGTTTCACTCATAATGTATACTCTCCACCTAGTTATAAATCTTTTCTACAGCCAGTATAGCATACGACCCACTCGGATTTAATAGGTCTGTCCTGTCAAATCCATAATTTAATCTTTCTTAACTCCCAGGCAAAATCGTCTGGACGCTCACGGTGTCCAAATTGATAAAAGATTGCATGGCTGTTAAAACGTCATCAAAGGTGACGGCCTCAATCACGTCAACCTCATCAAAGATGGTCGTACCACCGTACAACCAATCATCATACTGATTAGCAATTGCTTCTAGCGAATTAAAACTTGCAATGGTACTCCCGATTGCTTCTCGTTTGACGGTCTCAAAATTAAATTCTGCCTTTTTGAGATAGGCTTGTGCGTTCTCCAGAATTTCGGTTATCCCGGCTTCAAATCGGTCAGAGTCGGCTGTCTCCCCTGCTAAAATAACAAAGTGGGCGCCCCGTTGTAGTTCAATATTGTAGCCAAAACTGTCGTCTAATACGGACTGGTCATACAGTCGAAGGTACTCACTAGCCGTTTCACCAAACAAAAGGTCGAATCCTAAAGAAAGGGCCTCCTCATACTTGAACCGGTCCCATCCTTCAGGTAACTGGTCCACGCCTCGCAACCCAAGGCTCACTTTAGGGCGTTCAACTGGCATTGTCAGGGTCGACCGCTTGATTAAGCCCCCTTGATAGGCCGCTTCATTTTGTGAGCGAATAATGGGCATTGGCCGGTCAAACAGTTTGGCCGCCTGATTGGCTTTAATCCACCCCATTGTTTCGTCTGGCTCGAGTTTGCCAACCACCACCAAGCTCATATTAGCCGGTTGATAAAACGTTTTGTGGGCTAAGTACAAGTCATCCGCTGTGATGGCTGCAATGGAGTCAAGGGTTCCGGCAATGTCATTTTTAAATGGTAAATCTGGATACATTGCTGCTATGGTCCCAAAATAAGCCTGCGAATTTGGATCATCATCGTACATTTGAATCTCTTGACCAATAATCCCCTTTTCCTTTTCCACCGTTGCTTTAGTAAAGTATGGCCGTTGAACAAAATCTAACAACGTTTCTAAATTTTCCTTCAAGTGACGAGTGGTCGAAAACAAATAACTGGTATGGGTATAACTCGTAAAAGCGTTGGAATTTGCGCCAAAGTGGGCAAAATCATCAAACGCATCGTGGTCTTCTTTTTCAAACATTTTATGCTCTAAAAAGTGAGCAATCCCAGCTGGTAACGTGACTGGATGCGTTGTCCCTATGGGCACAAACGTGTTATCAATCGAGCCATAGTCGGTTGTAAAAACAGCATATGTCTTATGAAAACCAGCTTTAGGTAGCAAATGCACCGTCAAGCCGTTAGGTAAGACGTCACTGTATAGCGTTTCAGCTAATTTAGGATAGTGGTGCTGTCTCATTGTCGTCGGCCCCCTCTAAAAAGTATGTGGCTTGCTGTGTCACTTGCTGAGCAACGGCTGACACCGTCTGTTTCGATACGGCGCTCACCTGCTGTACCCACTCAGCAGTGGAAACGTGACTCCCGACAAGCTCATCTAAAACTGCCTGATTCAACAACGCTTGAGCGGAATCCATTCGAGATTCACGTCCATTAATTAAACTGGCAACGACCTGATCAAACAATTCATCGCTGAATTGGCCGTTTTGAATGGCCGTTAGTTGAGCTGCAATGATCGCTTCAACGGCCTGGCGGTTGTGTGATTCGATCCCTGTCCGGACAGAGAGCATGCCGGTAAACGCATCAAACTGACTGCTAGCAAAGTAGGCCAGACTGTTCTTTTCACGCACATTTTTAAATAAAAGCGAGATTGGGGTCCCACCAAACAATCCATTAAACACCAGTGCGGCATAAAATTGTTCCGTTCGATAGCCAATAGGTAACTGGTAAGCTAAATTTAATTTGGCCTGAGCAACCGCTTGCTGCTCAGTTTTTTCAATCAATGGTTGCCGCAGCCGAGTTACGATTGGGCTTTCTTTTAACGGAGTCCGATCTGGCAATGGCCAATCACCCATCAAAGCCTTAATCTGTGCTTCTGTGACATCACCAACGACTGTTACCTGAACCTGATTCGTCGCCAACAGATTCTGGTAATCTGCTAACAGTCCCTGCCCATCCAGCGTCGCAATGGTGGCGGCGTCACCGTATAAACTGGTCGCCAGTTCCGGCAAATCGCTAAACACCATATTTTGAAGCTGCTGATCGGCATGATATTGCTTATCATCGTCTAGGGATTTTAAATAAGCAATGAGATTTCGCTGTTGAAGTGTAAACGTTTGCGATTCAAAGGCGTCATCCTTCACTAAGGGGCGGAAAATAACTTTTTTCATAAAGTTAAACATGGTCGCTAACACATCGGGGTCACCCAAAAGGGCCCCATCGACCACATTTCCTGAGAATCTTAAGCCGTTGATGCGGCCGTAACGAAAAACATTAACGCCAAAACTAGCGCCATACATATTGGATAAAGCTGTTGCTAAGGCCGTTTGAGTTGGATAGTCCTGACTACTTGTTTCCAACAGTTGGGCCATTAAAATTCGTTTAGATAGCTCTGAAACGGTCACAGGGGCGATAAAATCAACGGCCACCCGTACCGTTTTGAATTGGCTGGTCGGAATCACCGTTAGCCCGATGCCTTTGCCTAATTGCATTTGTCTCGTTAGCCTCCTTAAGCATTACCCTACCATATTAGAGGATTCACGCGGCGATTACAAGATGGGTCCTTGAACCGACTCCCAACCTCTGATATTCTATTACTAATCATTTTTTAATGGAGGATGCTCATGAAAGTCGTAAAGTTTGGCGGTAGTTCACTTGCCAATGCTACCCAGGTTCGAAAGGTCGTCGAGATTGTTAAAGCTGACGACCAACGTCGGTTCGTTGTTGTCTCTGCGCCAGGCAAGCGGTGGTCCGATGACATTAAGGTGACCGATTTACTCATTGACTATGCTAATCGGGTGATCGCCGCCAAACCTATTGCCGATATTACCGATGCCATTATCAGCCGGTACCAAGATATTGCCACCGCCTTTCACATCTCAACAGATCAGTTTGCACCCATCAAACAGGCTATCTTGTCCTTGCCCGATCAGACGTATCAGGACAATGACTATTTAATGGCCACGTTTAAGGCCCATGGTGAGCGACTTAACGCCCTTTTATTTGCTCAAATTTTAGCACAAGAAGGCGTCAAAGCTAAGTACCTGGATCCCCATGATGCTGGTATTTTGGTGACTGATCATCCAAACGATGCAGAAATCATTCCAGACAGTTACGCTCAAATTGGGGAGTGGACGGACAGCGATATTGTCCGGGTTATTCCAGGCTTTTTTGGGTATAACTTACAAGGGCAAATTTGCACTTTTTCACGCGGCGGTTCTGATATTACCGGGGCGATTATGGCCCGAGGCGTTTCAGCGGACCGGTACGAAAACTTCACTGATGTCAACGCCATTTATGCCGCTAACCCCAGTGTGGTTACCAATCCAATCGCTATTCACCACATGACGTTTCGGGAGATGCGAGAACTCTCATACGCCGGCTTTTCGGTTTTTCACGACGAAGCCCTCATTCCAGCAATTGAGGGGAACATTGAGGTCGTTGTTAAAAATACCAACCATCCTGGCGAGCGAGGGACTTCTATCACTGCCGCTAAACGGATCAACCCCGCCTACCCGGTTTCCGGAATTGCCAGTTCACCGAACTTCTGTGGGATTTACATCCGAAAATACATGTTGGATAAAAAGGCGTTCAGCCAGAAGATTCTGCACATTTTATCCGAATACGGATTGACCTATGAACATATGCCCTCTGGGATCGACGACTTAACGGTTATCATGCGTCAGGATCAACTGACCGACGATTTGGAAGATCGTCTGATTCGCGAACTTGTGATTGCTTTGAAGCCGGATGAAATCCACATTACTCACGACTATGCCCTTTTGATGGTCGTTGGCGAAGGGATGCGCAACCGAACTGGCCTGATGTCGAAAGCCACCGATGCATTGGCCCGCCAAAACGTCAAATTGGTCATGGTCAATCAAGGGGCTTCCGAAATTTCAATGATGTTTGGCATTCAACAAGACAAAGCCAACGCAGCCATCCAAGCCCTCTACGAAACTTTTTTCCCGGAACTGTAATTAAAAACACACCCACTTCTGAGGCCTACCCCTAAAGTTAAAGTGAAATCACTTTAACTTTAGGGATACACCTCATTCATTGAGAGGGTGTGTTTTTAATTACAAAATTGGGGCCAGTAACCGGGAAAATGACTGCTTGGCCTTCGTGTACAACGACTGTTGCTGATACTTTGCCAGCGTCATTTCTTCGCTTTGTTCAAGGTCAATTTCAAATACCTTAAGTAATGCAGTTGCCAGATCTTCATCATACATAAACGCGTTCACTTCAAAGTTCAACTTAAAGGAACGAATGTCCATATTCGCAGAGCCAACAGAAGCAATCCGGCCATCGACTACAACCATTTTAGCGTGCATGAACCCGTTATGATACGTGTACACCCGGCCCCCCGCACCCAATAATTTCTTGGCGAAGGATTCCGTGGCACGATAGACAAAGGGATGATCCGGATGATCGGGAATGATTAATCGAACATCGATTCCAGATAAGGCAGCCACGGTCAGGGCTTCTAAGATACTTTCGTCCGGCACAAAGTAAGGTGATTCAATTAAAACAGCTCGCTTCGCGCTATTGATGAGCTTTAAGTAGCCCTTCTTAATCTGCTGAAGCTCCGAATCTGGACCGCTGGACACAATTTGCATGCTCGTGGTCCCATTTACGTTAATTTTTGGGAAATAGGTCTGATCGTACTGCACCCTTTCTTGCTTAGCCGTCGCATTCCAATCCAAAAAGAAGCGGCTCTGTAACGCTAGCACAGCATTCCCTTCAATCCGCAAATGCGTATCCCGCCAAAAGCCAAACTTAGGCTTTCGATTAACGTATTGATCACCCACGTTAAAACCACCGATGTAACCGATCTTTCCATCGATAACCACAATTTTACGGTGGTCGCGAAAGTTCAACTGAAAATCACTTAAAGCTAATCGGGAACTCAAGAACGGATAGGCCCGGCCGCCAAGTTCGGTTAGCCGTTTAAACAAGTGCTTTTTACCGCCATGCGAGCCAAACGTATCATAAATGACGCGAACGGCGACTCCTTCCGCAGCCTTTTTCTCAAGTAACGACACAAATTGACGGCCAATCTGGTCGTTATATATTGTAAAATACTCAACGTTAATGTGATGTTTTGCTCGCAAGATATCTTCGAATAACGCCGCAAACTTCTTTTCACCATCCGTAAAGACCCGCACTTTATTGTCGGTGGTCACAACAGATCGATCCACTTCTAAAAATAAGTTCACTAACTCCAAAACTTCCGGACTCTGATTATCCGGGACCGTTAAGGCTGCATTTGAAACTAGCTTTTTTTGGGAGGCCACCAATTGCCGAATTCCTAACCGCTCTTGGGCTTGAATATCGAAAATCCGTTTTTTGGATATTTTTCGACCAGCAAACAAATAGAACACGAACCCCACAACCGGAAGTAGCACCAGCACTAATAGCCAGGCCCAAGTCGTTGAGATATCGCGTTCCTCTCGAAAGATCGTGACTAGCGCCACGATTAAGTTAATGAGCAAAATGGTTGGGATCAGAATTTCCAAAGATAACATACGTTCTCTCCACTCTCAGACAAGATAAATTAATCTTACCATACCAAGTCGTTAAAAAAACTATTTTTGGTGGAGTAACGGGGAATCAGCCGCGTTTCCAAACCACTTGTGGTTAATTTTGGCCAACGTCCCATTTTGTGCTAACGTCTTAAGACCCGCATTAATTTTGGCCTTAAGGGTGTGGTCGCTCTTGCGTAATCCAACCCCAAATTCCTCTTTAGGAAACTGACCATTAATGATTCGGTAGGCCGCCGGGTTCTTCTGGTGTTTGACGTAGTAACCAGCGTACGTTGAATCAATAATCATCCCCTGAATCCGGTTCGCGTTCAAGTCAATAAATGCGTTTGTGAAACTATCATACAACACGGGTGACTGGCCCTTAATGCGATTTTTCAACAATTTGGGGTACGCGCTAATGTCGTTTGCCCCTGATGAACCAGTCTGAGCGCCCAGGGTCTTCCCCGCCATCTGCCGAAACGAGGTGATGTTATTTTTACGAAGACTAACCAATGTTTGATCATTTTGTAAATAAGTATCACTGAACGCCACGACCTTTTCTCGTTCCGGCGTCTTTGAGTAGCCATTCCAGATTGCATCAATCGTGCCGTTATTCAACTCCGTTGCGTTCATCGACCAATCAATCGTTTGAAAACTAACCTTTAAGCCGTACAATTTAAAAACTGCGCGAGCTAAATCAACGTCATACCCAACTAGGCGACCACTTTTTTCGCGGAATCCCATTGGAACAAACGTATCGTCTAAGCCCACAATGGCATATCCTCGCTTTTCAATCCGGTGCCAGTTATCGACATTGTTAGCCCGTTCACCAACGGTTACGCCACACCCAGAAAGAAGACCGCCAAGGGTGATCAAAACCAGAAGGCTTAACCATAATCTCTTCTTCATTCTGATTTCCCCCTATGATGGTTTAATCGGCTCAACACGCAAAATTTGATCCGCAATGTTTTCCGCGAAAGACATATCGTGGGTAACCACAATCTGAGTCATCTTCGAAGCTTTGAGACTTAAAATAATTTTCTCGACCGTCTCACGTAAATCTGGATCAAGCGCACTGGTTGGTTCATCGTAACATAGAATTTTGGGGTTCATGGCTAACGCCCGAACGATCGCCACCCGCTGTTTTTGCCCGCCGGATAACTGGAATGGGTGCAAAGTTTCTTTCCCCGTTAAATCAAGTTGATCAATCAACTCCTGAGCTCGCGCTTCAGCTTCTGTCTTGGACTGTTTTAAAACCATCTCGGGGGACAACGTAATATTTTCCATCACGGTCAAGTTGGGGAAAAGTTGGAAATCTTGAAAGACAACCCCAATGACCTTATCGTTATCCCGGTTTTCATACGGGTCAAAGACCTGACCATCTAACCGAAATTCCCCTGAATCAATGCGTTCCAGACCACTCATGCAACGAAGCAGGGTCGTTTTACCTGCTCCTGAGGGTCCAACAATAGCCAAGATTTGGCCGTCTGGCACGGTTAAGTTCATGTTATTAATAATTGTCCGGCCGTCAAACCGCTTAGTGATATTTTTTAATTCTAGCATTTATAGACCTCCTAACTAACGCCAAGTGCTGTAGTGTTGTTCAATCCGCCGCAACAGATAAGTCGCAATTGCAGTCATCAGCAGGTAGATAACCCCAACCATGACTAACGGTAACAAGGTGACATCGCGCGACATCGCGATATTGCCGGCCCGTAATAAATCGCCTAACCCGATCACGTAAACCAAGGAAGAATCTTTGATCAAATTGATTGTTTCATTGCCAATTGATGGTACGACAATTTTAACCACTTGGGGGATCACGATTTTACGTAGCGTTTGCCAGCGCGTTAATCGCAACACTTTAGCACTTTCATATTGTCCTTCCGGAATCGCTTGGAAGCCGCCCCGGAATATTTCGGCAAAGTATGCCGTATAGTTTAAAATAAAAGCAAAAATGGCAGCGTCGTAACGCTCAAAAATAATGTGGACCACTGGCAATCCGTAAAAGACAAAAATCAGTTGCAACAGCAGCGGTGTCCCTCGCATCAACCAAACATAAAACTTTAACACCCACCGAATTGGTGCGACACGCGACCGTAATCCCAGGCTAACAATAATGCCTAATGGGATTGAAATAATCAAGGTCCAAAAGAAAATCTGGACCGTCATCCAAGCGCCGCTCATCAGCGACGGTAAAATTTCACCAGCATAATTTAACATCATGACTCCCCCTTCTAAAATAAAAAAGTCCCCTTGGACTAAACACTAGTTCAAGAGGACGACTCGTCGTGGTTCCACCTCAGTTCGTCTGTCACTCACGTCACAGACCTCATGAAGTTTAAGCATTAAAAAACCCTCTTGGAAAAAATTCCAAGAGGGCGATTATCGCGGTTCCACCTCATACTTGTCAGTCGTTCACACGACAGACCTCAGTAAGTTTAATGTTTAAACTTCAGCGATAACGAGCTAACCGGGCCTCTTCTACTAACCTTCAAAGAGTCAACTCCCAGATGTGATTCGCAAGTTATCAGGACCCCTTTTCACCAACCGGAGCTCTCTAACCAAGATAATCTTCCTACTAGTCTGATCAAAGTTTCTTTTATTAAATTATTCTCATTATAGCGAATTCACAACATTAGTCAAGAAAAAAATTGGCTAACCGCGCTTAAACCATGACGCCACCTTGCTCCAAAAGCTCGGTTTAGCCGTTTGAATGTTCATTAACGGAACCGTTTCACCCTCCAGCCGCCGCGCGATATCGCGGTAACCACGGCCAGCAGGATTGTCAGTCTTCAGGACCACCGGTTCACCATGATTAGAGGTTGCGATAACTTCGTCGTCATCCACAACAATTCCTAACAGTGGCACGCCCAAATGATGGGTGATTTCATCAATATCCATGACGTCGCCTTCGTCCATCATGTGCGGGCGAATCCGGTTAATGACGATATGGGATTCTTCTTGCAACGGATTCTTCTCTAATAATCCCACCACGCGGTCCGCATCACGCACAGCCGAGATTTCTGGTGTTGTGACGATAATCGCTGTATCAGCACCTGCGATGGCATTCATAAAGCCCTGTTCAATTCCGGCCGGACAATCAATCAAAACGTAGTCAAAATCTGGTTTTAATTCATCAATAATTGCCCGGGCTTCATCTTCATTAAGCGCCGTTTTATCAGTATTTTGGGCGGCTGGCAGTAAGTACAGTAAATCGTCAAATCGTTTGTCTTTGACAAGCGCCTGTGCTAATTTTGCCCGTCCGGCTACAACGTCGACAATGTCGTAGATAATCCGATTATCCAGGCCCAGAACCACATCTAAATTACGTAATCCAATATCTAGATCAACGAGACACACCCGTTTCCCCATCAGAGCAAGGGCAGTTCCAATATTGGCGCTGGAGGTCGTTTTCCCCACACCGCCCTTACCAGACGTAATTACTATCGACTTTCCCATCTACCTAACCTCCTATTTGGTGGTATAACTTTGGATTGATTTCTTTTAGCTCATGTAAGTGACCATAGGTGACAGTATGTAGGTCATTCACGTAGGCCACCGTTTTATGATCAGCGGCTAGTTGATCCGCTTCAATAATATTAATTTGTTCGCCAATTCGAACTTGCTGAGCCTGATGCAGATCGCCGATGATGAGCTTATCCTCGAAACTTGGAGCACCAGCATGGACGACTCCCATGACGTCCCCCAACAAATACAAGTTACCAGACGTGGTCAGGTTACCACCTTCGTTGATGGTTCCTAAAAACAAGACATCACCCTTCATTTCGACGCGCTGACCATTCCGAATTGTTTGCGTCAACAAGTGCACGTTGTCCTGCTCTTTTAAATAAAAGGCCTCTTCGATTGTCATAACGTTGGCCGTAATTTTATGGATCGAAAAACCCGCATACTCACTAACAATCGCTTCGAGCTGCCGATTTTGGTCAGCGGATAATAATCGATCCCCGGTCAAAACATCAAAACTGATTTTAACGGTCGCTTCAGCATCCGCCGAGAGGTTATCAAGTAATTCTCGTAACCCCGTTTTAACCGCTTCGAAATCCGCTGACTGGTCGATTGCCAACTGATAACCATCCTGATTGCCTCGCAGTACAACTGCTTGCATTCTACAAACCTCCCTAACTGCTCATCCAGTCGAACAGCCGTTGAATTGGATAATACAAAATCACAAATGCCGCTAGATTATACGCCAATGTCGGCCCTAATGAATACACCAGCATGTCCGCAACGGAGGCACTGGTCAAATGGGTGACCATATTAGCCACGAAACTGGCAAAGGTCACAATTGTGATGTCAATAAATACAATGAGTAAGCCACTTAAAAAACTGACTGGAAACTCACGGTAACCAACCTTGGTGACCAACACAACAATGGGGAATACAAAGACAAAAACACCTAAAATTCCCGTGTAATATAAGTCGAAGACACAGCCAACAATGGCTGCCCAAATTTCGAGGTGATTATTATGTGGTCCTTCAAACAAAACAGTAAAAACTAACCACAAAACCACCAAATAACTGCTCATTGCGTATGGGTAATGAAACAGTTGTGGTTGAAAGGCCGCCCCGATAATCCCATCGAGGTACAGCCAGATAAACAGGATAATGGGAAAGCCGTACTTCATTTTTGTTGCTCTTGCCAATCGTCTCCCCCCTATTCCGTCGTTTGGGCTTGTCTGATGGCGACAGTGACAAAACTAACCGAGGAAACATCAGCCGCCGGGTTGATCATAATCTTGGAAGCTAAGCCGTAATCATCATGACCGGTAGCTGCAACAGTCCCAATGTATAATCCGGCTGGCATGACGCCACCCAGACCACTGGTCGAAACCCGATCGCCCTTTTCAATCTTCTTTTTAGTGGTAATGTTTCCCATCTCAATTTGGTTCTTGTCGTTATCATACCCGGAGATAATACCATTCACCGTCTCACCGCTCTTATTAGTAATCTGAACGGCAAACCGGTTAGCTGCCTCGTTCGTATTGGATAACAACTCAACTTTACTGTTGGTTCGGTTCACTTCCGCAATCCGACCAACAAGACCCTTTCCCGATAAGACAGGCATGTTCTTCTTGATTCCCGCTGCGCTTCCCTTATCAATAACGACTTGGTCCTGCCAAGATGAAGGCGTCCGGGCGATGACAGTCGCCGTCAAGGCATCGTAATCGGTCAGGGTGTTATTCAGTTTCAGTTGCGTTTTAAGCTTTTGATTCTCACCCGTTAAGGCTTGATCACGAACCTTTGTTTGGGCCAGCTGTTGCACCTGTTTTTTTAACCGGTTGTTTTCCTGATACGTGTTTAACAAGTTCGAAATTGAACTAACCGAATTCTTGACGCCCGCCACTGGTAGCGCGACCAGCCGGTTACCAAGCCCGACCACATCGTTTCCGAATTGTTGAATCATCGGTGGCGTTGCCCGGTTGTTACGAACCACGACGGAGAAACTCATTAATCCGAAACTGACGATTAAACCTACAATGATGATCACTAATCGTCGGTTGGAAAAGAATTTATTCATGATTGTCCTCCAGTGAATTGTTTACAAAATGTGGTGATTGACGCGCTAATAAAATAAGCGGGAAGTACGCTTCCCGCTAAGTCGTTATTTTTTCTTCATAACGTCGATACTCTTCAGCGATTCACCGGTTCCGATTGCAACACAATCTAGCGGGTCATTTGCGATGAATACCGGAACTTTAGTGGCATCCGCGATCACGTCTGGTAAGTTACGCAACAAAGCGCCGCCACCAGTTAAAACAATCCCGTGGTCGATGACGTCAGCAGCGATTTCAGGCGACGTTTCTTCTAGGGTTTCTTTAATGGCAGTGATCACTTCTTCAACGCCTTCATGAATCGCTTCGGCAATGTCTGAAGACGAAACTTCGATGGTCTTTGGCAGCCCTGAAATCAGGTCGCGACCACGAATTGAGGCACCGTCCTGGTCAGCCGCCGCTTCTACTGACGCTGACCCAATGTCCATCTTTAATTGTTCAGCCGTTCGTTCCCCAATCAATAAATTAAAGTGTTGGCGAACATAAGCAATGATGGCTTCGTCCAACTTATCACCCGCCATGCGAATTGACCGACTTGAAACGATGCCACCAAGTGAGATTGTCGCCACATCAGTGGTCCCACCACCAATGTCAACAACCATACTCCCCGTCGGATCCATAACTGGTAGACCAGCCCCGATGGCAGCTGCAAATGGTTCTTCGATAACGTACGCATCACGCGCGCCAGCCACGCGAGTCGCATCAATCACGGCCCGCTTTTCGACTTCCGTCACACCACTTGGGACGCAAACCATCACGTATGGCTTACCACTTGAATTACCTAACGTTTTTTGAATGTAATACTTCATCATGGCAACGGTTGTATCGTAATCAGCGATAACCCCGTCTTTCATTGGCCGAATGGCAACGATGCTAGCCGGCGTCCGACCGATCATTGCCCGTGCGTCTTCCCCCACGGAAACGATTTCGCCCGTTTTTGTATTCTTGGCAACCACTGAAGGTTCACGTAAAACGATACCCTTGCCGTCAACGTAAACAATCGTATTGGCCGTCCCAAGGTCGATGCCGATGTTTTTAGTTCCTAATCCGAACACTCTTTTTCATCCCTTCATTAACCCACAATCACACGATTGTATCAATTAGTCTGTTAGATGTATTATACCATACCTCTACTATCTGAATCACTAGTAGCCAGCAACAAGCATACCTAATTTATTGGTAGCTCTGCAAGGTTTTCTTTTTTTTTTAATGGAATTTAACTTTTATGACTCGTCCTTGAAAAAATGACGCACATCCGAAATAAAATACAGCGAGCCCGTAATTAAAAATAAATCATCCGCCGACATCGTTCGAAGAATCTGAGCAATCCCGAGTTGCCAGTCCTCAACCACCCTAATCCGGGGGTCATCGCCATACTGTTTGGCCAACGACTCGGGCGATTCAACCACTCGGTGACCAGGGCCATTGAAGGTTGTCAACACGAGGTGCACATGCTTAATTTGCAATAAAATGGCTAGCATTTTCTCAAATTGCTTGTCAGCTAACACAGCAAATAAAACGTAGACCTCGCGATCCGAGAACCTTGCATTGACCAACCGAGTCAACTCTGACATAGCCGGTTGGTTGTGGGCCCCATCCAAGACAATGAGTGGGTCGTCCACCACCGCTTCAAATCGGCCAGGCCACTTGGTTTCTTTCAGGGCCTGCTTCACCGTCCGCGCTTGGACCTTTTGTTGCATCTGAGTCTCATACACCAAAAAAGCGGTCAGCGCACTGCTGGCGTTGGCAACTTGGTAATCGCCAAGTAGTTGAATTTGCAGGTCGGGATACCGAACACCATTAAACTCATAATCGAATCGTTCTTGCCAGCCAGCACTTGGTTTCAAACGGGTGTGATAGCTTGAATCGGGCTGATAAAGTGGGGCAGCTTGCCGTTGGGCCGTTTGCTGAATGACCTGTTTGGCGGCCGCCGGTAATTGACCGATAACAACCGGAACTTTAGGCTTAATAATTCCTGCCTTTTGAGCGGCAATTTTTGGCAGCGTGTCGCCTAGCAATCGCATATGATCATAGCCAATTGTCGTAATAACCGCGACGGCCGGCGTTAAAACGTTGGTAGAATCAAGTAATCCGCCAATGCCGACTTCGACGATTGCCACGTCAACGCGGCCCTTAAAGTAAACAAACATCATCGCTGTGATGATTTCAAACTCAGTTGGCCCACCTTCCGGATAAGTGGCGTCTAGTTCGTCAACGACCGGTTTTACAACGTTAATAAGCGTTAACAAATCGGCATCACTAATGGGTTCTCCATTAATTGAAATCCGTTCGTTAAACCGCATTAAAAATGGTGATGTAAAAGTTCCCACGGTGTGTCCATTAGCCACCAACAAATTCTGTAAGAACGCGACTGTTGAGCCTTTTCCGTTCGTCCCTGCAACGTGAATAATGGATAAATCCCGTTGTGGATTTCCCAGGCGATCCATAAAGGCGTTCATGCGTCGGAGTTGATCACTTTTTTTAAATTGCGTTCTGCCGTGAATAAAAGCCAGTGCGGCTTCATAAGTTTCAATCATTTCTTCTGCTCCTTAACCAAGCTCAAAATACCAAAATTGGGGATAGGCTTGATGAACAATTCAAGCTTACCCCCAAATGATTGATTTAAACAGCATTCAAGCCTTTACTTCGAGTTAGGTTGGCTAATAAATAAGACCATCACACCCTAGTCGGTGTCTGTTAACCTACTGTTCAGCCTTTAATGCCGCTAAACGGTCTTTAGTTGCTTGTAACTTACTTTCGTTTTCCGTTTGCTTTTGACGTTCCGCTTCCACTACATCGGCCGGCGCGTTCGCAACAAATTTTTCATTGGCCAGTTTCTTTTGGGCCCGCGACACCTCGGCCTCAAACTTCTCAACTTCTTTTTGCAACCGAGCTGCTTCTTCATTCAAGTCAACCAATTCAGCTAATGGAACGTACAATTCGGCATCTGAAACAATCCCCGTCATCGCTAATTTTGGCGCTTGAACATCAGCACCAATGACCATCGTCTTTGGATGAACAAAGCGGTCAATGTAATCCCGGTTAGCTTCAAACATGGTTTGTAAAGCCCCATTATCCGTTTTGATCAGCACGTCAATTGGCGATGACATTGGCGCATTGGCTTCAGCACGGATATTTCGGACTGCCTTAATCAATTCAATTAAGCGACTCATGTCATCAATTGCCTTTTGATCGTCGAAGTCGGCATGGGTTTCAGGATAAGCTGCGACCACCAATGAATCACCCACGTGAGGCATCGTTAACCAAATTTTTTCGGTCACAAACGGCATAATTGGGTGCAACAGCCGTAATGTTTGGTCAAGAACGTAGGCCAGGACGTTTCGAGTTTTATTCTTGGCTTGTTCATCAGCGCCCGTCAGCACTTCCTTGCTCATTTCAATGTACCAATCACAGAAGTCATTCCAGATAAAGTCGTAAAGCGCCCGACCCGCTTCACCGAAATTAAACTTCTCGAACTGCTCTGTGACTTGGGCAACCGTCTGGTTCAAACGACTCAAAATCCACCGGTCGGCTAAGTCCCAACTTGCTTTATCTGGCAACTCTGGTTTCGTCATTTCACCAAGGTTCATGATGACGTAACGGCTCGCGTTCCAAATCTTATTAATAAAGTTCCACGCCGAGTCCATCTTCTTGTATGAGAACCGAATATCTTGACCAGGGGTTGAGCCGTTTGACAAGAACCACCGTAAAGCATCAGCACCGTACTGGTCAATGACGTCCATCGGATCAATCCCATTCCCCAGTGACTTACTCATTTTACGGCCCTCTTCATCGCGAATCAGACCGTGTAACAAAACGTTCTTAAATGGCCGACGACCCGTAAATTCCAGACTCTGGAAAATCATCCGAGAAACCCAGAAGAAAATAATATCGTAACCGGTGACCAAGGTATCCGTCGGGAAATACCGCTTAAAATCAGCAGCTTCCGTATTAGGCCAACCCATGGTCGAGAACGGCCATAAGGCACTTGAGAACCAAGTATCCAAAACATCTTTGTCCTGTTCCCAATTTTCAATATCCTTTGGCGGCTGTTCGTCAACGTAGAGCTCACCAGTTTTCTTGTTGTACCAAGCTGGAATTTGATGGCCCCACCAAAGTTGCCGCGAAATAACCCAATCGTGAACGTTTTCCATCCACTGGCTAAAGGTTTTTTCAAACCGGTCCGGCACAAAATCAACTTTATCGTCCGTCATTTGGTTTTTCAGTGCTTGTTCAGCTAACGGCTTCATCTTAACAAACCACTGAGTAGATAATCGAGCTTCTACCTGAACGCCAGTCCGCTCGGAGTGGCCCACAGAGTGAACGATGGGATCAATGGCAATCATCAAGTCCTGATCTTGTAAATCTTGAATCATGGCTTTCCGAGCTTCAAAGCGATCCAGGCCTTCATACTTACCGGCCTTTTCATTCATGGTGGCGTCTTCATTCATCGTATTAATTCGTTCTAGGTTGTGCCGGTTCCCTACCAAAAAGTCATTAGGATCGTGAGCCGGTGTAATTTTAACGGCCCCAGTTCCAAACTCAGGGTCGGCGTGTTGGTCGGTAATAATCGGAATCTCACGATTGGCTAACGGCAAGATAACCTTTTTACCCACAACATTTTTATAACGTTCGTCGTGGGGGTTCACCGCAATGGCGGTATCACCCATCATGGTTTCCGGCCGAGTTGTGGCAATTTCGATGTAATCCTTCCCATCAAGCGTCGTTTCGCCATCGGCAAACTTGTATTTGATGTGGTAGAAAGCACCCTTGTCGTCTTCATGGATGACCTCAATGTCTGACAAGGCGGTGCGGGCTTGAGGATCCCAGTTAATGATGTATTCGCCACGGTAGATTAAGCCTTTCTTGTAAAGCGATACAAAGACCTTTTTAACCGCATCAGATAATCCTGAATCCAGCGTAAACCGTTCCCGAGAATAGTCTAATGACAGCCCTAACTTGCCCCACTGGGTCTTAATGGTATTTGCGTATTCGTCTTTCCACTCCCAGACTTTTTCAATGAACTTTTCACGGCCCAGATCATAGCGGGAAATACCTTGCTCGCGCAACTTAGCCTCAACCTTGGCCTGAGTTGCAATTCCGGCGTGGTCCATCCCTGGTAACCAAAGGGTGTCAAATCCCTGCATCCGTTTTTGACGAATAATCATATCTTGCAACGTGGTATCCCAGGCGTGGCCGAGGTGGAGTTTTCCCGTCACGTTTGGCGGTGGAATCACAATTGAATACGGGTGGGCTTTTTGATCCCCACTCGGTTTGAATAACCCTTCGTCCAACCACTCGTCGTATCGACCCGCTTCCACTGCTTGGGGGTCGTACTTTGGTGGCATTTGTGTCGTTTCTTTATCTGCCATGTCAAACTTCCTCTCCAGATTCATTTTTAATTGTTAAAAAGAAAAGCACCCCGTCCTAATAACATAGGACGAAGTGCTTCGCGGTACCACCTAAATTGGGCGTTTAGGCCCCTCTTAATAACAATCGTTAACGGCCGTTACACCGGTTAGACCTACTTGGTTCAGTCCAACAGCTCACAAGCTACGTTCAATTAACTGGCCGGCGGAATTTTCAGCAACCATCCACTCTCTGATCAAAGCCGGTTAATCTACTCTCTTGCTCAATGCTTATATCCGTTATGATAGCCAATTTTTGACTAAGCGTCAACTCTGTCTGTCAACTTTTCCAAAGCTTCTAGAGCAGCCACGTAATTGGGCTCGTGGGTTGCTTCGGGGACAATCTCTGAATAAGTGATAACCCCCGCCTCATCGACCACGAAAATACTTCTTGCTAATAACCCAACTGTCGGCAGATAAAGCCCCGTAGCATAGCCAAATGAAAGCTCTTCATCCGACAACAGTTGCAGGTGGGCTACCCCTTCAGCGGCACACCATCCCTCCTGCTCTGCGACCGCATTATTTGAGATCGTCACAAAAGTTGCATGAGGATAATGATCGGCCTGTTGGTTGAATTTATGAGTCTGGGTGCTGCAAACTGACGTGTTGATGTCTGGAACCACCGAAATGAGCAGTGGTTGGCCGACTAAATCAGCCCGCTTGACTTTTTGATTTTGATTATCGAAAACCTTGAACTTTGGTAGTTCTTCCCCAACCGTTGGTGGGGTCGCTTCAAGCTCAGCTGGATTGCCATTAAACGTTATCTTCACTGTGAACACTCCTTACTCAATGAATCGATTTTAGTTTAATTTAACGCGTGACTCACCTAAATGCAAGTTAAAGTCACGCCAAAAAACGGTAATAAAAACCCCCAGCAACAGTTACCTGCTACCAAGGGCTTTGATATTTTACAGCGCCTGTCATCAGAATTACAACAGTTCTGCAAAAACCTCTTCTTGCTGGTTCATATAATGGTCACCTGGTTTGATATTGACTACCGTCACCCCAGCTAACGCTTCCGCCATTAAAGCATCCACATCAATCAACTTTTCAAAGTTCCGCACTTTTTCTAGATCCGGCCGCGTCTTAGGAGCCGGTGGTGTGAAGATTGTACAGCAGTCTTCAAAAGGCAAAATTGACAGATCATAAGTGTCAATCTTTTCAGCAATCTTAATGATTTCAGTCTTATCCATCGAAACAAGTGGCCGTAAAACTGGCATTGTTGTCACATCGTTGATGGCAAGCATGCTTTCCAACGTTTGTGAGGCCACCTGCCCCAGCGATTCCCCGGTGAAAATCCCTTTTGCTCCTCGTTGCTGAGCAATAGCGGCCGTTAATCGGAGCATCATTCTGCGTTGAATGGTCATCAGATAACCTTCTGGGACTTTTTCTTTGATGTCTTCTTGGACCTTAGTGAACGGTACGGCAATAAATTGAACGTGGCCAGCAAACCCGGCAATTTTTGTCGTTAGCTCTTTGGCTTTCGCAAGTGCCTGCTCACTGGTGTACGGCGGACTGAAGAAGTGGACCATATCCAGCTTCACGCCACGCTTCATTCCCATGTACGCTGCAACGGGCGAATCAATGCCACCAGATAACATCATCACGGCTCGGCCACCAGTGCCAACTGGTAATCCACCAGCACCATGAATTGTTTCGCTACTCAAAAAGATCCCGTTTAGGCGCACTTCTACTCGTAGCGTGATATCAGGTTGTTTCATCTTGACCGTAATAACTGGAATTGATCGTAAAATGTGACCACCCAACTGATCGTTGATTTGGTTCGTGTCTAATTCAAATTGGTGGTCTTGTCGCTTCGTATTAATTTTGAACGTCATACCTGGCTCATACTGCGCCTCAATCAGCGTCTTGGCCGCTTCGAACATCGCATCCTTAGTTTTTTCCACCTTCAAAACAGGGGAGAAGTTTTCGATACCAAAGACCCCTTTTAGCCGGTCAATAACGGGACCAGATGGCGTCCCGTTCAATGCTACGTGCAATCGGTCATGTTGGGCGTGAATCTCCAAGTCGGCAAATTCTTGCAACGCAGCCTTCACGTTCTGACCAAGTTGCCGGATAAAATCCTTTCGGTTCTTACCCTTAGTTGACAGTTCGCCGTAGCGAACCATAATTTCAGAATAATCCATTGGAGCCTCCCTTCTACACCTGAGCCGACGATTTGGACTCAGTGTGACTTAACTTTTTAAATTGATCATACAAAACATCAAAGACCCGGTTGAACTCGTCAGCTTCGGCCAACGTATTATTGGCGTCTAACGAAATCCGAATGGCGCTTGTCGCCACCGATTCATCAATATGCATGGCCATCAAGGTACTCGACGCCATGTGTTTTTTTGAAGAGCAAGCGCTGGTCGTCGAAATAAAAATATCGTGTTCTTCAAACGCGTGAACGATGGTTTCCCCTCGGACCCCTTTAATTGCAAAACACAAAATGTGGGGCGCAAAATCATCCGTTGGCTGGGAAAACAGCGTCACAAGGTCACGATCCTTGATATGTTGGTAGATTCGATTCTTAACGGCGCGCTGCTGGGCCACCTTTTTAGCCTCATCGGTTAATAATAACCGAAGGGCCTTCGACATTGCAGCAATCGCGGGTAGGTTTTCTGTCCCACTTCGAAGGTTCCGTTCCTGACCACCGCCCGTCAATAACGGGGCAATTTTCCGGCCCTGCCGTTTGTAGATAAACCCAATCCCCCGAGGTGCGTGAAACTTATGACCAGAAAAAGTCACAAAGTCCACCCGGTCGTTCATGATCATATCTTGAATCCCCTTACCAATGCCTTGAACCGCATCGATATGATAATGAATCTTAGGATAATCAGCTAAGACATCGGCCACAGCCTTAAGCGGTTGAATCGTCCCAATTTCGTTATTCACCGCCATAACTGAGACTAAAATCGTAGTCGGCCGAATTGCGGCCTTTAAATCAGCAATTGAAATCCGGCCGGCTTCATCCACTGGCAGGTAAGTGACTTCAAACCCCAACTGTTTCAATTGCTCCATTGAATTATGAATGGCCGGATGTTCGACAGCGGTTGTAATCAGGTGATTCCCAAAAGCCCGCTTTTCAATGGCTGTTCCCTTCAGGACCCAGTTATCGCCTTCCGTGCCACCACTCGTGAATAGAATTTCACTCTGGTGAACGCCCAGTAAATCCGCGATTTGTTTTCGGGACTGCTCAAGGAGGTTAAACGCGGCTTCACCAAACCGGTGCAAGCTCGACGGATTTCCCCAGATTTGCTGACTGACCTTGTCATAAGTGTCCACAACTTCAGGTGCTGCTTGGGTTGTAGCACTGTTATCAAAATAGATCATTTTCTCTGCCTCTTTATTTAGATTGGTTCGACTCCAATCAAAAAGTAGTCTCAATTATAACAGAAAAATCAGTAGTGACAAGCCTCTCGCGGTGGTTAATATCCGATTTGGGGAGCTGTATCCCCTAACACAAACAGCGGCAGACTTGGTGCATCAAGTCTACCGCTGTTTTATATGACCGTGATTGAGAATCTTAGTATCCTATAGCCCCTCAAGCGGATCATTATCTTGTTGTTGTTTTTTCGACTGGTAATAGTTGTCCTCCAATCGCTTGTAGGACCCCGGCTCCACCCGATCGAGCACCGTTGCAATGGATTCCAAACTCTTAGCGTAATTGTAGTCTTCGTCAAACAGCCGCTGGGCTTCGTCACTAGCCGCTGCCACGTCATCGTGAGACATCCGATACCGGTTAGCGTACTGGATCAGCTGCTCAGCTAATTGCGAGCTATCAATTAAGTCAGTGGTCTTTTCCTTTAAAATATCCAAGTCAGACTGAATCATAATCAACTGCTTTGTGATCTCTTCCATATTAATTCGGGGTTGATTAATGTCATGGTTTAACTTGCCGATTTCGGTTGAAACGACCTGAAAATAATCCGTATAATCCTTTGCTAACCCAGGTAAATTAAGATTGGCGACTTGGCGATGGATGGCATGCATCTCAAAGTCAAATTGTTGTAAGGTTTTCAAAGCCTGCTTTTCTTCCTCGGCCAACCCGGCGACAGCCTCGTTAATCGCTTGTTGCTGGGTTTCCATTGCCTCAAGATCCGCCCGTTGCTGTTCTTGGCGATCGAAGACTTCGGTGTAAACGGCCTGATTTTCATGAATGGCCGTTATATCCGTTTGATACTGCTTTTCGACCGTCTTAAGTTGGCCTGCAAAGTCGTGCACCGTGGCTTGTTCATCATGGTCCAACGTGTAATTTTGACTCAATCGGTCCAATTCCTTGCTCAAAACACTATTTTGGTTTTTAGCATGGGCGATAAACTTGGCTAACACGTCAAGGTTAGCCTCAACTTTTGGCTTAGCAGTCATTTCTTTTTCCATCACGTCGTACAAGTGGTCAGCCTTGCTTTCCAGCTGCTTACTCATCGCTGTGGCGTCATTCAAATCCAATTTGGCTAACGCTTCATACGCCGCTTGAAGATCCTCATCAAGTTGTGTCACTTGGGCGTCCAAATCGGATTCTGGAAATTGATAACCCTCTTGTTTTAAAGTCGCCAGGCCTGATTTAATCTCGGCGATTTGGGCTGGAAACTCCTCTTTTAACATTTTATACAGTGGCGGGATCTGCTCAATCAGCTCGCCCAGACGATCTGTATCGCGTTGTAATTGTTCCATCAAGGCCGTTGCTTTTTCGTGATCGCCCTGACTCGTTAACGCGCTAAATGTGTCGTTATTATCTTCCAAGGTGGCCAATTGCGTTTCAAGCGCATCAATGCTGTCACCATACAGAAAATTCTTCGACAAAAGTGCTTTTCTTAGCTCTTGATAGCGGCGTTGCAACGCGGTGACCGCTTCTTTATGCTGTGCGTCAATTTTTTGAAGCTGATCGACGTTTTCGCCGAGCTGCTTGACTACTTGACGGGCAACTCGCAACGATGCCGCAGCCTTGTTCTTATTGGCGGCCGCCTGAAACAGGTGATACTGTTTGGCTTGTTGGCGCGCTTCTTCAAGTTGTGCTGTAAGCCGCGGCAACCGATTTTCGGTCAGATCTGAATAATCTGTGTCCAGCTGATTCACCTGCTCTAAGGTCTTTCCAGTTAGACTCATTGTTTTAACCCCAGCAATGTCAGCTTGAATCGCGGCTGGATCAATCTCTGATTGTGAGTCAACCAGCGCTTTAATTTGTCGTAATAAGTATTGTTGGTATATTAGAATTGCGGCGTAGACCACAATTGCTAAGATGATGATTCCCACTAGAATCTTCAACGTCAATCCCCGTCCTTTATTCCACTCATATCAGTAGTCGATTCCGTAGAATATGTTTGATTTTTCGGTTCGCTACCTTTAAAATCTAGGCTAACTTAAATTATAGCATAGATAATCCGCCCTCTTCAGCGGAAATTCTAGTTTTCATACAAAAAGGAGCTTGAATATGCAAAATACAGAACTTTCCATGATGAGCCAACAATTGGATGCCTTACTGGACAACGAAAACAACCTTGTTGCGAACCTATCCAACGCCTCGGCCCTTCTTAACCAAAGCTTATCTGATCTGAACTGGGCGGGTTTTTACCTGTATGATGATGTGACGGACGAATTAGTCTTAGGTCCGTTCCAAGGCCAAGTCGCTTGTATGCACATCAAAAATGGCGCTGGGGTCTGTGGGACCGCACTAGCCACGCAAACTACCCAACTTGTCAAAAACGTCCATGAATTTCCCGGCCACATTGCCTGTGATTCGGCCAGCAATGCTGAAGTTGTTGTTCCCCTGACCAAAAATGGTCACAAGATTGGCGTCATGGACATTGACTCACCGACTCTCGGCCGATTTAGTGAAGCCGACAAGCAAGAACTCGAACAGTTTGCCAATATTCTAGTTAATCACCTTGACATTGCTTAGTCATTTGAAGTACACTGTCGTTTGTGTAAAATAATGCAGCGATGAGTGGTAAGCTCGTCAACAGATCACTGCCAATTGGTGGTTCAGTTAGTAACCTGCGGCTGCAGACGGCGAAACCTGCAAAGCGATCTGCACGAATACTAAACTCATAATGGCTTATTTTACTCCAATACTATTTTTTGGAGGAACAACAATATGTCTCGTTATACTGGCCCAAGTTGGCGTATTTCTCGTCGTCTTGGCATTTCACTTTCTGGTACTGGTAAGGAATTGGCCCGTCGCCCATACGCACCTGGTGACCATGGTCAAGCCCGTCAACGTAAGCTTTCAGAATACGGTACTCAACTCCGCGAAAAGCAAAAGTTACGGTTCACTTACGGTTTAACTGAACGTCAATTCAAGAACCTCTTCTTACGTGCCGGCAAGATTCGTGAAGGCAAGCACGGTGTTAACTTCATGATCATGCTCGAACGTCGTTTGGACAACATGGTTTACCGCTTAGGTTTGGCTACTACTCGTCGCCAAGCTCGTCAATTGGTTAACCACGGTCACATCACCGTTGATGGTAGTCGTGTCGACATTCCTTCATACGAAGTTAAGCCTGGTCAAGTGATCAGCGTTCGTGAAAAGTCAAAAGACATGCAAATCATTAAGGATGCCGTTGAAGCAGTTGTTGGTCGTCCACAATTCGTTGAATTCGATGCTGATAAGCTCGAAGGTAAGCTTACTCGTTTACCACAACGTGAAGAACTTGATGCTGACATTGACGAATCATTAATCGTTGAATACTACAACAAGCTCTAATTTCATGAGACTTAAAAAAGAACGGCTGATGCCGTTCTTTTTTTCTGCCCAAAATCCAATTCTTTAAGCCGTCAGAAGCCAGTTTACACTAGCTTTTCTGCTCGCCACCTTGAAGGAGCGCATAAAATGGTTGGAGCGCGCGGACCGTTTTATGCAATTCGGCTTGCTGTGTGCCCTCATCTTGAAAGACTGACTCACCACGAAACCACTGCCGGCCCACCAAAAAATCAGCCTGCTTAATTTGTCGATAGCGTGCTAGGACAACCTCTGAGTTAGCCAGTGTCAAAGGTGCGCTGGCCTTGGCCATATGATTCCCGCTAACTTGAAATGCTGCGTCCAAAGTAGCCAGCTCGGGCAATTGGGTTTCTAACTGGCTAGCTAGCCATTGGCGTTGGCTGGCCTCTGCTAGACAAGCCAACCAAACAAATAACCGATCATCCCAAAAACCAAGCATCAGATGTGGCGTCATTTTATAACCTCGGAACTGCTCGTTAAACGCTATCCACGTATTCATTGGTGGGTTTTTATGCCGCCTTAAATGTTGAGCGATATGAGTTGCTGAAGCGCCTAACCAATCACTGATGAGCGGCGCAATCGCTTCAAATTTTGGATCAATTTCTGATTTAATTCCACCCATTCGACCCGCTAACGTCGGGTCTTCAAACACCTCAAAATCCCTGTCATTAAACATTTCTAAACCGCCTCTATTCCGTCCTAAACGTGCTTATATGTTATACTACTTATACCTTAAAAGAAAGGTGGTCGATTTAAATGGCCGATAAAGACGACTTAACATCCCACTTGGATAACGCCATTTATGGCACGCCCAAGCTCCATCCCGATGAACAACGCCAATACCTTGGTACCTTCCGTGAACGAGTATCCTTACGCATGACAATTCAACAAGTGACCGATCAGATAGGACTGGCAGGATTTAAAGCCGAACTGAAAGCCAATCCAGACTTTCACGTGATTTTTAACGGCCACATCGACAGCCAAGCACTGAGTCCCTATATGCAGGCCGCAAGTGCCGCAAAAATTGAATTTACCATTGTTCAAGACGCCTTCTATGGCGACCAACCAACGAGCTCGGGGCTGATTGTTGCAAGCGACCACGCCATTGATGCTTACCCGATCGATGTCACTCAAAAATATCCCGAAACCTCGTCGGCAACCCAAAATACGACTGAAAAGAAAAGTTTCGGTGATCGCTTGAAGGATTTATTCAGCGGTCACTAATCCCCCTCAACCGTCGCTTATGCTGATAAACGACGGTTGAATCGTGAAGAAAGGAGTTTCCAAATTGTCCGAACCTCTGGCGTATCGCATGCGTCCGCAAAAATTAGAAGATGTCGTTGGTCAACAACACTTGGTCGGTGATGGCAAGATTATTAACCGGATGGTCAAAGCTAAAATGCTATCATCCATGATTCTGTATGGACCACCGGGAACCGGTAAAACCAGCATTGCCAGCGCAATTGCGGGATCCACCAAGTACGCTTTTCGGAAATTAAACGCGGCGACTGATTCCAAAAAGGACCTGCAAGTCGTGGCTGAAGAAGCCAAAATGAGTGGCACGGTTATTCTACTATTGGATGAAATCCACCGGTTAGACAAAACCAAACAAGACTTTTTGCTGCCCCATCTTGAAAGCGGCCGAATCGTTTTAATTGGCGCCACCACCGAAAATCCGTACATTAATATCAATCCGGCCATTCGGTCACGGACGCAAATATTTGAAGTCTACCCCCTTACTCCTGACGACATTAAGGGGGCCATAGACCGAGCGCTGGCCGATCGGCAAAACGGCCTGGGTGATTGGCCCATTAGTTTGGACGACACGGCGGCGACTTTTTTAAGTACTGCAACGAACGGTGACCTTAGAAGTGCCCTGAACGGTCTTGAATTAGCCGCTCGTTCAACTGAGAAGGATTCCGAAGGCCACGTCCATCTGACGTTACCAATCATTGAAGAGTGCGTTCAAAAGAAGGCTTTTTCTCACGATAAAGACGGTGATGCACACTACGATGTTATTTCGGCCTTTCAAAAATCCATTCGGGGAAGCGATACGGATGCCGCCCTTCACTATCTGGCCCGACTCATTGTAGCGGGTGACCTCCAATCCATTGCGCGAAGACTGCTTGTCATTGCTTACGAAGATGTGGGCTTAGCGAATCCACCGGCTTGTGCGCGAACCCTGGCCGCCATTTTATCCGCAGAACGACTAGGCTTACCTGAAGGGCGGATTCCGTTAGCTGATGCGGTCATCGAACTCTGTCTATCCCCCAAGTCAAATTCTGGAATTACGGCGATCGACACGGCTCTTGCAGACGTCAAAGCCGGGAAAGCTGGTGACGTGCCTAACCACCTTAAAGACGCGCACTACAAAGGCGCTGAAAAACTGGGCCACGGGGTCGATTACAAGTACCCCCATAACTACGAAAACGATTGGGTAGCTCAACAATACCTGCCAAATAAAATTAAGAATACTCATTATTATCAGCCCAAAGCCAACGGAAAGTATGAAGTCGCCTTTGGGGATCAGTATCGGCGACTGTGGCATGCACAACACAACACGGCAGAATAATTGTCAAAGTTAGCGATATATGCTACTATAATTTTGAGTTCTAGGGTGTGCGCGTTGCCCAGCATACGTGTTTGCCGAACAACTATTGTTACATTGGGACAACGATGTTCGTCCTGGCGATGACATGCCTTTTCACTAGGTAGTCCAGTCCTTGACTCATCAGCCCCACCTGCTTATCAGCGGGCCAAAACCTATCGGGCAATTAACGGCACTATTAGATCTTTAAAGTATTTTTACTTTGGGGCTGACTTGCACCTTGTGAGTCAGCCTTTTTCTTTACATATTCACTTGGAGGTTCTACTTTGCTCATTACTATCCTAATGCTCTTGCTTACCGCAATTAACCTTTTCCTAGGTTGGTATCTATTCACTCATCGTAACCGGCCTTTCCTGGTCTTTCATCCGGAAAAAAACGCTGGATTAGCTTCGCTTACTAAATTTAGTGGCCTCGCCCTAACAGTTATGGGCGTGGTGGCCTTAGTGGCTACTGTGATTCAAAATAACGTCTTTATCTCCATCGTTTTAATTTTTGATATTATTCTTGTTTTAGTCGTTCAAATGATCTTTGTCAGCTTCTTTCCGAAGCAATGATGAAAACGGATTCTTTTTTCCTTTTTATTTTCAGTCATTTAACGTAAGATAGAGGTATAAAGTGAAAGAGGTGACCATTATGTTACAACAATATAACCACATTTTAGTGCCAGTTGACGGTTCATACGAGGCTGAGCTTGCTTTCAAAAAAGCTGTTGCCGTTGCCAAAAGAAACGACGCTGACCTTCATTTGGTTCACGTTGTTGATACGCGTGCTTTCCAAAATATTTCCAGTTTTGATACAACGATGGTTGAGGAAGTCACCGATACCGCTAAAAAGACCCTCGACAAATATGTCCAAGAAGCCAAGGATGCCGGCGTTACTAACGTCGACTATGCCATTGAGTACGGTGCTCCAAAAACCATCATTGCTCGCGACGTTCCCCAGAATTTGGACATCGATTTAATTATGATCGGTGCAACTGGGCTCAATGCCGTTGAACGGTTACTCATCGGCTCAGTCACTGAATATGTCACACGGACAGCCGTTTGCGACGTATTAGTTGTTAGAACCGACCAAGAAAACAAGCCCGCAAAAGCACCACACCAAGATCACTAGATAATTGCGGCAATCTACAAAAAGCCGGGATAGAATTGATTAAATATCAATTCTATCCCGGTTTTTAATTGTCAGCAGTCTTATATTGTTTCGCCACCCAACGACAACTCTTGATGCCGATAGCACGTCTGAAAGTGATCATTAACCATCCCTGAGGCCTGCATAGTTGAATAAACCGTGCGTGGGCCAATTCGCTTAAATCCCAATAACTTTAACGTCTGACTAACCGTGTCAACAAACAATTTAATGGCCGGGTTTTCTCCTGGCTGCAGGTGATGATCCAGTGGCGTATCATGAACCTGAGCCCAAAACAGTCGCACCAACGACCAGTCCAGGTCGTGTAAGGCAGCTAGCACCCTGGCATTTTCAACAACCGCGTCAATTTTAGCCCGATTTTTAATAATGGTTGGGTTCGCATATAACTGCCCCTGCGATTGAACACTCATCGTTGCAATGCGCGCCACATCAAATTCGTAAAAGGCCGCCCGCAATCCACTACGGTACTTCAAGACGGTCTCCCACGTTAAGCCTGCCTGAAAGATTTCCAAGCAGAGGTTCTCAAATAATTGCTGTTCAGAACGGACTGGGACGCCCCACTCTAAATCATGGTAAATCAATAACTGAGGACTTTTTTCAGCCCATTCACACCTTGTCGTCATATCACCAACTCCTTTAAAGTTAGCTACGCAAGGATTAAATAAACTGACGGACAATTTCTTGAACAATTGCCCAGTAATATGACTGAGGTGGCCGCCGTTCCATCTTTTCAAGCCGATCCAATCGATCGGTAATAATACCGTCAATCCCCATCACCCGCATCACCTGCATCTGAGAAATTCTAGTTGGCGACCATACAAAAACGGGAGCCCCCATCGAATGGGCCTGTTGGACAAATGTCTGATTGAGACCAATCACCTGGAGCGAATAGAAATCGGCGGGTAAATTCCGGATCGAAAACAGGTTCACCGGTAAAATGTAGCCCACGATCAGTTCTTGGTCAATCGTTTTTAGTTGCGTGAGAGTTTTATAACTCATCGTGTGCACAAGACCTTGTTGCGCCACAATTTTGCGACCGTACTGGCGGACAAAACGGCGAGCCATATCAGCAGAGTCATGCGGGTTGACCTTTATTTCAACCATGACTCGTTGGTGATTCGCCCTCGCCACGGCTAAGTATTCTCGAAGCGAACTTAAATGAGCTGTCGCTCCGCCGTCCTGACGTTTAACGCGCTGCAATTGAGCAAGCGTGAAATCGCGAATAGGCCGCTTAGACTCCCCACTTTTAAACGCAATCGTATCATTATGCAGCACCACAAACTGCTTATCTTTCGTCTCCTGAACATCAATTTCAACATAGCTCGGATGTCGCTGAACCGTTTTTTTGAGCGATTGTATGGTGTTGGGGACCCCATTACGGTTCACAGTGCCGCGGTGGGCGACGCTAACAACACCAGGATTTGTCACACCAAAATGAAAGGCTTGAAAGCTAAACATCCCAATTAGTAACACCACAAGTCCGGTTGGGAACCAAGCCATCGTATGCAGTAAATCACCCTTTTCAAAATCTGGATTAAAGGTTGGCTGCCCCAAACTCTCCCAGATAATTGCGACCAACACAGCACTTAGCATCAACAGCGTCAACGCAACGAATACCGTTAGAATCAACATACTCGTTAATCGACCACTGGTCTGCCCCATCTTGACCACCCATTCATGGGTGAAAAAAACGCCCAATTCGTCCACAATTAACATGGGTAACCACAGTGCCACCATTGGCCGAAAGAACAGCCTCAAATGGGCCCACAAGCCCTTAATGGAAGGCTGTTGTTCAGAAGCGTGGTCCTGCTTTAATAATCGAGGACTAGACCATGTAAAACCACCCAAAATACTCAAATAGGCTAAGCCAATAACGGACAACCAAAAAACGCGATGCATCACTATCTGGTCAGCCCAGCTCCCAGACAGTCCGATAAAATTGACCACGGTGGCTGTAAAACCTGCCCCACCAAACGGTAACCAGACGAGTAACAACAGGCCTTCAAACCCAATGAGCTTAAACCAGTTTCTCCGATAGCTTCGCCACGCCTGAGCTAAAATTTCATCACTTTGATTAACCAGTGACGCTGAACCGGTCAGGACCGTCACAATGAGGGTCACTTCAAATGGCAAACCAAGCGTAAACAACCCCGCTAAAACGGCTTTAATAGCCACCCAACCTGCATTGAGCATCATAATATGGAGTGTCGTCAGAATGGCCATTAATAACAGCCAACCCAGATTAACTGCCCGAACCTGTAACAGCCGGTGAATCATCTGAAAAAGCTTACGGTAATAACGCAACATCTTGAATTCCTTCTCAATCTAGCCTATGCCAAAAAATCAATCACGGAACTCAAATACTGCATGATAGCTTCGTTAAAATCATGACGAATGATCATGGCTTCAATTAAGCGACCGCGATTATAAATTCGATTCCAAACGGCCTCATTCTCTGAGGTTTGGATGATAATTAACTGTTGGCGCCACCGCTTTAACTGCGATAGCAAATAATCTGCGTACAATCGATTCTTACTCGTCAAGTGCGCCAAATAACCCGCAATTCGCTGTGGTTCCCCAAATATGAGCGCCCCATCTAATTGTTTGTATCGTTCAATTAAAGTGGCCATTAAGAATAACTTGTCGGCCCGGGTTAATGAATCGCGATCAGCAAGTTCATCTAAGAGATTCCCAATATGCGTATAGACATGCGCCCATCCGTTACTGCCGATGAACCCGCGAGTATCTTTTTCAAGAATGATGTAACATGCAATTTGGTCAACGACGGCACTAATTTCATCGGCCGTTAAAACGTGATAACTCACTCGGTCGGCATAGAGAACGAGCGACAAAATCAAAACAGCAAAAGAACGCTGATAAACGGCTTCATTTTCCGGTTCTGTAATATGAGAAAAGAGCACTTGGTCACTACTTAAATATCGAACAGCCAGTCGCAATTGGTCTTGCGTCAGAACTTTTTGTTGCATCAAGTCGTTAAATAGAAAATAAACGCCCTTGTCCCGAATGGCTGGATCGGGTGACTTAAGGTGATTCAATAGGTTTAATAAATCCCCATCTTCAATTCGAGTTAGCGTGCCCTCCCGAATCTCCTCATTCAGGTGTAAGATTAAGCCTTTAATACCAGCGCCATCGTCCGGTAAAGAAACGTCAGTCTTTGGCGTGACCGGAACGGTGTCAAGCAAATCACTCAGTTTAAGTCCTAGTGACTTATAAAGTTTTCCCGCATTGACCTCTACTCTTAGCCCCTGCAATTCGTGTTTCAAATCCTCGATTTGACTCAAAGTATCCGCTCCGTTCTAATTGCTTTTAAAAACATTCTAGCATGATTCAGTCAACAATGATAATGGGGGGTGATTGAACCTGCCATTATCATGGTCACCTTGGATATTTTAATTTTAAGTTGACAGCATAAGTTGCACCCGTCATAACACCTAAATAAATTAGCCCTGAGATTAGGGGAGCGCCGGCATTGAAAGTTCCCGCTTGAACGTTAGGATGGTATCCAGAGACCCACTCAGCCAGCGTACTTAACCACGTGAACTGCCAAATTCTAGGAAGGTCAATGGCAGCCGCCGCAAACATCATAATAAATAGTAGGATCGGAATACCCACCAATAAAATCAACTGCGTCCGTCGGCTGAATAAGGCCAGAACACTTCCCGCAAACATGGCTGTCATGGTCAAACAAAACATGAATAACACCGTAATCAGAAATGTAATCAACCCGGACACTATGGGAGACGCTGTGGCTTTACCATAGAAACCTTGAAACGCGAGGACCGTTCCGCGGCTGTCAACCACTGCAACGTAAAAGAGACCATACAGCGCATTAACAACCTCACCAGCGATAATAATCGTGGCCATAACAGCTGCTTTTGACCAGAAATAGGTTTTTCGGCCAATTCCATTTTGGATTAATACCTTAAAGCCGTCGAACGTATTTCCGCCATACGCGATTAAGAAAATGGTTAAGACAATCGCAGTCAGTGCATTCGGCAGTGTTGCATTCAAGTTATAGGCGCTCGACCGGTCAAAAAGCAACCACATCAGGAGAGGAATCACAACAATTCCGGCAATTCCCCAAACATAAAACCAGAGTAGTGCTTGAACGTCAGACTTTAGCTGATAGTGAAAAGCTGCTTTAAATCGCATCGGCTCCTCCTTTCTGACTAGTTAACGTCACAAATAACTTTTGTAAATCAATGTGATCAACCGTCACCGTGTCTGGGATCGGTCGATCCGCTATCAATGGCCCATAAACGTAGTCCACGTACAAGTGGCCCAACTGATCTTGACCAATGATATTCGTCCCAGCGGTATAGGCGGTCACATCAGCCTTAGGGCCAGTAATCGCATAACTTTGCGCTAAGATGGCCTCGGTACTATCATCGACTGTCAGTTGGCCGTTTTGTAAGACGAAGACTCGCTCGACCATATTTGCAATTTCCTCGATCAAATGGGTCGAAATAACAAACGTCCGCGGTCGCTGGCTATAATTTTCAATGAGTAGCTGATAAAACAACTCACGGTGGTTGGCATCTAATCCCAATGTCGGCTCATCCAAAAAAACAAAGTCAACGTCAACGGCTAACGCCACAATTAACTTCATAATGGACCGGTACCCCGTTGATAACTTATTAACCCGAACCCTTGGGTCAAGGTCAAATTGCTGACACAGTTGCTTAGCGAGCTGTTGATCAAACTGCCCATACAGGGTCTCAGTTAACTCAAAAACTTCACTGACTCTTGACCTCGGCGGGTAAAGGTTCGCCTCACTCATTAAGTACATCCGGCCGAGCGCTTGATCGTGATTCTTATTGAGTTGACCGTCCACTAACACATTGCCACTCGTTGGATTTAGGCGATTGGTTAAAAGGTTAAACAGCGTACTTTTACCAGCACCGTTACGGCCTAACAAGCCGTAAATCGTGTTGGGCTGAATGGTTAAGTTAACATCTTTTAACACGACTTTATGACCAAACACTTTGGTTAAATTTGTCACTTGGATATCCATTACGTTATCTTAAACCCCCTTTTAACCATCTCAAGAATTGTCGACTCGTTAATGGCTAACTTCTGTGCTTCTAAAACTAAGTTAACAACGTATTGTTCATAAAACTCTTGACGTCGTTTTTCCTGAATTTTCTCACGAGCACCGTGAGTGACAAACATGCCCAAACCACGACGTTTCTCAATCAGTCCATTTTCTACTAAAATGTTCATTCCCTTTAAAACCGTTGCTGGATTAATATGAAACTGCTTTGAAATCTCGGTTGTGGAGGGTACTTGTTCCCCTTCCACAAACGTGGCCACAAAGATAGCATCTTCCAGCTGATCCGCCACTTGTAAGTAGAGCGGCTCCGTACTATCAAAGTTAAATTGCATGCTGCACCCCCTAACTGGCTATTTTTGACGATGCTCACTATTTATCGATTTTCACTTTTGGCACCACAATGCGCTGGTACATCATCACTGTGATAACGTAGTAAATAATATACAAAAATAGGAACAATGTAAATGGTAACCAGAGTTGGTCATAAGGGCTCAACAATAACCCACGAAACATTTGTAGACCAAATAAAACATCGATAACCCCTAGGATTCCAGGAAGTGCAAATAAAACCCCAACTTCTTGAATAATTGACCGCCGTAAAATTTGAGGGCGTGTTCCAATTTTATTGAGCATTTCATAACGTCGTTTGTCACTTGCGGCCCCACTCAAAATTTTGAACATTAAGCAACTCGCTAACATTGCTAGAAAGGCAATACCAAGGAAGAAGCCCATGAACTCGAAACCGCCGAATAGCGCCGTTGCTTCGGTGAACATGGCGAACGTGCCAGGAAGGGATGAAGCCGCTTGACCCGTCGCTTTTTCACTCACCACTTTAAGCTGTGCTTGGCTTTTGCTTAAGTCAGCCACCCGAAGCATCAACACTTTGTGCTGACTGCCAGACAACCTAGAAAAACGGTTGCCAGACACGATTCGAATCGCCTTTGATCGCTGCCAATTCGGTAGGTTCAAAAGGAGTTGTTGCGGATTCTTTTGCATCTTGTCGACGGATATTTTTTGGTACTTGGCCGCTTGAAGCCGACCAGCCTTTGCCTGATTCATTATTTGTGATTCCTGAGAAACGGATTCAAAGGGTTGGTTTTTAAATTGATCTGCATTGAAGTAAACGGCCTTTTTCGTCACGACCTGGTCATATTGGGCAGTTAACTGCCGGTCTAACTTTTTGACCTCCTGCTTAACCGTGGCCGAAGGGTCGCTTAAAACCAAGGTATAAGCGGACTGGGCCGTAGCCATTGACGTAATTTGACGTTGAAACCCGATTCCAACGGTGATTGCGCCCAGCGCGAGGGCAAATAAAATGGAAACAATCGACAAAATTCGGGTATAATTGCGAATTCTAAAGCTCAGCTGTGATAGCGTGAAGGTGTGAAGACCCTTACTAGCCCAAGGCAGTCGTTTAAGCATCACGACCAGCCAAACAAAAACTGCATTAAAGAGAAAATACGTCCCCAACACAATGGTCACTAAGGCAACCGGAATACTCATCAAGACCAGCAATTTCATATTGGCCATTACATAATAACCAATCGCCAACAAGGCCACGCCGAGCACTACTTGAATCAGCTGCCGGCCCTTTTTAAGGGTTGGCCGGTTGGGTTCACTATCACCTTTCAGCAATTGAAGAACTGGCGTCTTAGTGAGCCCGAAGCGGTTGATCACTCCTGCAATTAAAAACAAGATGACGTATAATGCCAGAGTTGCAACAGCTGCTGGGAGAAAGAATGGTTCAAACCCCTTTAACTTTGACGAAAACATCTGATCCATGAGGTAGTTCCCAAGCGTTGCGGTTAACAGCCAACCAACGACAATCCCAATCAGGCTGGCTAAGGTGCCAATAAGGAGTGTTTCGGTTAGGATTAACTGCCCAATTTTCCGTTGCTTTGCACCCAACATCATAAAGAGCCCATAGTCGTGCCGTCGCATACTCATCAGAAAAGAATTTGCATAAAAAATGTAAACTAAGGAAATAATCGTCAGCAAAATCGAACCAAATTGGAAAATAAAGCTGGCGCCCGTCACCATACTACCATTAGCCTTAATGAAATCCTGATTAGTCGCCAATGCCTCAAACATGTAAAAAATAGCACTTGAGATGACTAATCCAAAAAATAAAACGGTGTAGTCTTTAATCCGACTCTTAATACCAGTAAACGCTAATTTTCGTAACACCACGATTCCCCCCTTCTATTGGAATGTTCCTAGCGTGTCTAAAATTGTTTGATAAAAGGCTCGTCGATCTTGATTCCCGCGTTTTAATTCAGTGCCAATCACACCGTCTTTAATAAATAAGATCCGTTGACAATAACTAGCAGAGAATGGATCATGGGTGACCAATAGTACAGGCACGTGTTGTTCTTGATTGACGGTTGTCAGCATCTCTAAAAGATCTTTAGCGCTATTTGAATCAAGAGCACCTGTCGGCTCGTCACCAAAAAGAATGGCTGGATGGGACACTAATGCCCGAGCAGCTGCAATCCGTTGCTTTTGGCCGCCTGAAATTTCACTTGGATATTTGTCCAAAATAGCTTCAATGGAGAGTTGCTTGGCGATCCGGTTAACCTCAGGTTCAGCCGCCTTAGCCGATACATTTTGTAATGACAACGGCAGGGCGATGTTTTCGTAATTTGTTAAATTTTCTAAGAGATTAAAGTCCTGAAAAATAAATCCGACTTGGGTTGCCCGAAAATCAGCCATTTGATTTCCCGCTAACGTGGTTAATTCGCGTTGATTAACCGTGACCGTGCCACTAGTTGGCCGGTCAAGCGTCGCTAAAATATTGAGAAGGGTCGTTTTTCCCGATCCAGACGCCCCCATGATGCCAACAAACTCGCCAGGTTGAACGTCAAAATCAATTCCTTTCAACGCTTCATACTGTTTTTCGCCGGCCTTGCCGTACGTTTTACGAATGTTTTTTACTGATACAATTGGTGTTGTCATCATATCATCCTCCTGTTTGGTTAGTTACTCATGTAGTTAACTATATAAGAGCTAATTATCTTTGTCAATCCCCACTTGGATCATCTCGGTAAAAATTAATTCCAACCTATCAGCACAAAAAAACGTTCAGCACTTAAATGCTGAACGTTTTTGATAGAAACTCTAAAAAGTTTTAGCCGGTAAAACCGCACCTTTGTAATGCTTCTCAATCCATTGTTGGGTACTCTTTGACTGCAGAGCTTTCAACAACTTCTTGATAGCTGGCTTATTTTGATCACCTTTACGAACCGCTACAATATTAACGTACGGGCTAGATTTCTTCTCCAAGGCAATTGAATCTTTTCGTGGATCTAACCCGGCTTGAACCGCGTAGTTAGCATTGATAAAGACCACATCGCCTTCGTTGTTCTTGTACAATTCAGGCATCAGTTTTGGTTCGTAACTCCGCTTGAACTTTAAGTGCTTAGGGTTTGACGTAATGTCTGAGAAGTTAGCTGTCGTAATATCGATGCCCTTCTTCACTTTGATTAAGCCCGCATCCTTCAAAATTGTTAACACCCGACCGTAGTCTGGCGTGTTGCTGCTAACCAGCACCGTTGCGCCATCTTTGAGATCTTTAAGGTTTTTAACCTTCTTTGAGTAAGCTCCAATCGGTTCCAAATGCACGCCACCAGCATTAACCAAGGTGCCATTATTTTCTTTATTCCACTGCTTTAAGAACGGTACGTGTTGGAAGTAATTAGCATCTAATTCTTTGCCAGCTAACGCTTTATTAGGCATCACATAGTCTTGGAAAATTTTAATTTTCAAGTCAATGCCTTCCTTTTTTAACTCAGGTTGGACATGCTTCAAAATTTCGGCATGAGGCACTGATGAGGCACCTACCGTAATCGTTTTGCCGTTATTTGATGAGCTGTTACCGCAAGCTGCCAATAACACAGCCGTCGCCGCAACCCCTAATAAACCGACGATTTTCTTTAAAAACTTCATAAAAACTTCCTCCTCTATCCAGCAGATCTTTTTTATAGCGTCCGTTTATCAATATGACGGACGAGTGTATCCCCAATAAATTGAAAAGCGAAAACAATGACGACAATAACAACCGTTGCAACCAATACGATGGTGTTGTTACTTGCTTGGAAGCCCTCTTGATAAGCCAGATTTCCTAATCCACCGGCCCCAATAGCACCGGCCATGGCCGTATAGCCAATTAGCGAAATCGTAGTTACTGTTGCTCCTGATACCAACGCTGGCATACTTTCAGGGAGCAAAACCTTGAAAATAATTTGGCGTTTCGTTGCCCCCATGGCTTCGGCTGCTTCAATGACGCCGCGATCGATTTCGTGAAACGCCAACTCTACCATCCGAGCGTAAAACGGTGCCGCTGAAATCACAAGTGACGGTAATGCGGCGACCGGTCCAATAATCGTCCCAACCAGGTTTTTGGTGAACGGTAAAAGTAAAATAATTAAAATAATATATGGTATTGACCGAAACACGTTCACCAAAATGGCAATAACCCAATTAAGACCGCGAACTGCCAATGAATTAGACCCACTCGTTTCAAACAACAAAAGGCCTAGAAGCACTCCGAGAATCGCAACGAACAACATGGACACAAGCGTCATCCAAATGGTTTCCCATGTTGAACTCCCCATCATATTCCAGTCAACCTGATCAAAGGCAAAATATGAACTGTTACCCATGATGAATCACCTCCGTTTCAACTCGCATTTTTTTGAGCAGGTCTTGAGCCCCAGCTAAGCCAGTTTCATCGCCCAGCAACTGCAGGTAAAGTGAGCCAATTGCGCCCTCTTGCGTCTGGTGAATGCTCCCTTCAATAATTGAAACTTGAATCTCAGGGAACTGATGAATCATCTCAGACACAATTGGTAGCTTCGCTTGATCGCCATGAAAGACTAATTGAATCAGTAATCCATTCGGGTAGTTTTGAATTAAATCATCCAAAACAACGTTTGTATCTGAGCTTGCCGGATCGACTTCTTCGTTGACAAATCGCTTCGTAATCGTTTGTTTAGGGTTTCTAAACACGTTAAAGACGGTTCCTTGTTCTACGACCTGGCCGTCTTCCATCACAGCCACATGGTCGCAAATTTTGCGAATAGCGTGCATTTCATGAGTAATGAGGACAATACTTAAGTTTAATCGTTTGTTGATTTCCAGCAACAAATCTAGGACTTCATCGGTTGTTTGTGGATCTAACGCACTCGTGGCTTCATCTGAAATTAAAATTTCCGGATCGTTAGCTAGGGCCCGGGCTACTCCGACCCGTTGCTTTTGCCCACCTGATAATTCTGACGGGTATGCATTCTCGCGACCTTCCAAACCAACTAGTTTCACTAGTTCAGCTGCTTTTTTTCGTCTTTCAGAACGACTGAGACCAGCAACCTCTAACGGGAACATGACATTTTGCAAAACGGTCCGTGACCAAAGTAGGTTAAAATGTTGGAAGATCATGCCGATTTTCTGGCGCTTCTCGCGGAGTTCTTTTCCACTCAGCGTCGACATTTTTGCGCCATTAATATCAATTTCACCAGAAGTTGGGGTTTCAAGGCCGTTTAACATCCGAACAAGGGTACTTTTACCTGCACCAGAGTATCCGACAATCCCGTATATTTCGCCGTCTTCAATCGTTAAATTGACGTCATTAACAGCGTTTAAATTGCCGTCTTTCGTTGCGAACGTTTTTGAGACTTCTTTAAACTCGATCAAAGCTGCTCCTCCTCAAGAACCAAAATAAAAGAGCTTCTCCCCCACTGACTCCGAAGAGTCATTCAGGACGAGAAGCTCGTGTACCACCTTAAATTCATTATTGTCTCACAACAATAACCTCAAAGAGTCACCTTCCAGTGACTCAGCGAGATAATGGTCGCAGACCAGCTACGATTTACTTAACAAAGCTCACCGTAACATTTCACGCAGAACCATCTTCAGTGTCAATCCGTGCCCTCTTTTCAGCTGCCGAGGGTCTCTAAACACGGGCGAACACGTACTCATCCTGCCAATAATTATTCGCATTGCGTCAATAATTGAAGTATAACTAGGAAAAATGAGAAAGTCAAGTGAATCCCTCGATCAAATTCTCATCTTTTAAGTAGTTGTTTATTCCGTCAAGTCAACCAACCAGGCGTCTGCTTCCGCTTCGCTATTTAACGTGTCATAATCCCCAGCATCAAGCTGTGGATTAACAGCAACAACTTTTCCAGTCATTGGGCTTTCAATGTCTGAGACCGCTTTTTCAGCTTCAACCGAAATTAACGTTTTGCCCGCCGTGACCTGATCACCAACACTGGGTAACTGGGCAAACATCACGCTGCCAAGCTCGTCTTGGCCAAACTTCGTTAAACCAACGCGGGTCTTACCATCAACGTTCTTTGTCCAGAGATACCGATCTTGTTCTGCCATCTCAATCACCTCATCATATTATTCAAAATCATCGTTACGGCTAAACATGTAACTCTTGTAATGATACCTCATCGACATAATCATGCCAATTCCAATCATGTTCCCAATCAACGCAGATCCCCCTTGGCTCACAAACGGCAATGGAATCCCCGTCAGCGGTAAGAGACCGATGCTCATCCCAATATTTTCAAAAACGTGGAATAAAACCATCATGATAACCCCAGTTGAAATGTACGCGTAGAACACGTTTTTGGTATCAAAGGTCACCCGGATCATTTGGTAAATTAATAAGAAGTACAATAAAATCAAAATCAATCCGCCGATGAAACCGAAGTTTTCACCAATGACTGAGAAAATCATATCAGACTCCCGAACCGGGACATACACCTTAGACTGGTTAAACCCAGTTCCAAAAACGCCTCCGGATCCGATAGCCTTCATACTTTGCCAAAGTTGATAACCATTTGACGACGTATCTGCCGCCGGATTGCGCCAGGTATCGACCCGCTCAAATTGGTAACTTTGAAACCCAATGTGCTCTAGAATGGTCCGACCCCAGGAAGTCACAACCAACGTCAGAGCGGCCCCACCAACTGCGGCAATCCCCGCTGCTGCCGGAACCAAAATTTTCCATGTTATGCCTGAAATCAGCGCAACGCCACCAACAATTGCAAAGAAGACTAACATCGTACCAAAGTCATTTTGCAACTTTAGCAATACAGCAACGGGTAACGTCCACATCACCAGTTTACCGATGAGTAACCAGTCCGACTTAGTTGTATGTTGCAAATAGGTGTGATTATGATCACTTGTCACGCGAGCCAGCATTAAAATAAACGCGGGCTTCATCACTTCTGAAGGTTGAAAAGTCAATGGTCCCAAAGCAAACCACGATTTGGCACCAGTTGAAGCAGCGTAGGAACGACTATATAAAAACAACACCGCAAACAGCAAAAATATTCCAATCCAGTATGCAATCGGTGCCACTTTCCAGAGTTGCTCTGAATCAAACTGCATAATAATGACAATGGCCACAACCCCAATCACATACCAAATGAGTTGTGACACCAATGCAGAAGTGACACTAGTAGCGCTTGAATCGTGATTGGCGGCGACGTAAATTGAAGCCAGCCCAATCAAGGCCAGCATTAAAACACAAAAAATAACACCCCAATCAATCCGCGACTCGTCATCTGCTTTGCCTATTCTAAATCTATCGGCCACAATAGTGCCCTCCTTTTCAGACTATATTATATCGGCCACCTAACCCAATCATCCGACTCAATGACTGGTTTTTAAGGATTCTTATCCTTTAGTGGTGTAAATTGTAGTTCGAAAGGAGTAGCTCGACAGCCTCATTCTGGGTTTTAACCCGAATTGGCCGGTCATCAAATAACTTGGCTGCGAAACCGCCATCATCGGTCGGGGTGACCACGCCAACTTCTTTTTCTTTGACCTTGATGACTAAAACGTCTTTTCCATCCCGGTTATCCTCATCAATTGCAACTTCTACTGGGCGATTTTTCTTTGACATATTAAACTCCTTTTAAGTGAACCGACAAACAAAAAGCAGTCATCACTGACTACTTCAGATTCATCGAGCGAATGTATTCCATTTCGGCCTGTTTATTTCGTTTCAAGCTAAAATGGTCCGGAACGGGGTCATAACCACCGTGAACAAGCGGGTTGCACCGCAGAATCCGAGCAATTCCCATCAGTGTCCCTTTGACGGCCCCGTGCTTTTGTAGCGCTGTCAAAGTGTAACTTGAACACGTCGGTGAATACCGACAGCTCGGGGGAAACAAGGGTGAAATAAACCGTTGATATCCCCGAACCAACAACATTAAGACCTTTTTCATATAAGCTCCTTCTAGTTGTCGCCGCGCTTGCCCTGCTTACCCGTTTCACCGATGTGCTCCAACAAAATACCAGCACCCTTAGCGACGTTATCTAACGGGGTTTCGGCAATGACAACTGGGACCTTTAACTGTTCAGTAAACAATCGATCCACACCGTGTAAAAGGGCGCCCCCACCGGTCAGCATGATACCACGATCAATAATGTCAGACGCCAATTCAGGCGGGATAACTTCCAGAACTTCCTTAGCTGCTGCCACAATTTGACCCATGATATTACTAATCGCTGGTTCGATTTCCTCAGATGTTATTTCAATCGATCGAGGCATCCCTGAAACCGCGTCACGCCCCCGAACCTCCATCGTATTTTCTGCAATATCAGTTGGAAAAGCTGAACCGATTTTGATTTTAATGGCTTCTGCACTACGCTCACCAATCAACAACCCATGCTCGTTTTTCATGAAATTAACGATGCTGGCATTTAATTCGTCACCGGCAATCCGAATTGATTTGCTGGCGACAATGTCACCCAACGACAGAATGGCGATGTCGCTGGTCCCGCCACCAATATCGATGACCATATTGCCTTGGGGTTTGAAGATGTCCATTCCCGCCCCTATTGCAGCAACTTTTGGTTCAGCCTCCAAATAGACTTTGGCGCCACCCGACTTTTCAGCTGCTTGAATAATTGCTCGTCTTTCTATTTCAGTAATGTTAGTTGGGGCACAAATCATAATGTTGGGCTTTGACATGAATCCTTTGACGTTGAGTTTACTGATAAAGTAAGACAGCATTGCTTCAGTAATATCAAAGTCCGAAATCACGCCATCCTTTAATGGACGAATTGCCCGAATATTACTTGGTGTCCGTCCCACCATGCGGTACGCTTCTGAACCGACCGCTAAGACCTGGTTGGTTTTCGTGTCAATCGCAACAACGGAGGGTTCATTTAATACGACACCCTTGCCGACTGCGTAGATCAAAACGTTGGCTGTACCAAGGTCAATTCCAATATCTTTAGCCATCCTTATTCCTCCTGCATTAATTGCTTCTCAACCGTTAATTATAGCATAACACCTGAGCTAACACTATCAGCGTTCTAAGCAAAAACGAGGCTGGCAACCTTTATCGGTGCCAACCTCATTTTGTCTCCGTTAATCCTTAGCTTTTGTTTTCAAGACCACTTCGTCATTGTCCGAAACATCAACGCGTTCGATTTCTGCACCAAGTGCTTGAAGTTTTTTATGGAAATTATAGTAGCCCCGATCAAGATACTTAAGGTTTGTCACTTGCGTATAACCGTTAGCCACTAATCCAGCCAACACTAACGCCGCAGCCGCTCTTAAATCCGTTGCCGCAACTTCCGCACCATTAAATTCAGTTGGGCCATTTAATAGAACTGACCGGCCTTCGACCTTGAAGTTAGCATTCATCCGTCGGAGCTCTTCCAAGTGCATAAAGCGGTTTTCAAAAACCGTTTCAGTCAGTGTACTTGTCCCGTTAGCTGCTAATTGCAATACCGTCATTTGCGGCTGCATGTCCGTTGGGAAACCTGGATGCGGCAGCGTTTTAACATTCGTTGGCTTTAATTGGGCCGGGCCAAGAACCCGAACACCAGCGTCTTCAACAAGAACTGAAGCGCCCATTTCTTCCAGTTTGGAAATCAGTGGTTTATTATGTTCGGGAATCGCATCCGCAACCAATACATCACCATGAGTTAGCGCCGCTGCAACCATAAACGTTCCAGCTTCAATTCGGTCTTGAACCACGCTGTGCGTTGTTCCGTGCATCTCCGAAACACCCGTGACTTTAATCGTTTCTGTTCCGGCACCCTTAACCTTTGCGCCCATCTTGTTTAAGACGTTGGCAAGATCAACAATTTCCGGTTCTTGAGCTACGTTTTCAATCACTGTTGTTCCAGTTGCCATAGTCGCTGCCATCATAATATTTTGAGTCGCACCCACGCTTGGGAAATCGAGGTAAATATGCGCCCCGGTTAGCTGATCGGCGGTTGCTTCAATGTAGCCATCGTGTTGGTCAATTTTGGCGCCCAACGCTTCAAATCCTTTAAGGTGCAGGTCAACCGGTCGTGAACCAATGGCACAGCCGCCTGGCATGGCCACTCTAGCATGACCAAAACGGGCCAACAGCGGCCCCATCACAACAATGGACGCCCGCATTTTCGAAACGTATTCGAACGGAGCTTGCGTTGACAATTCCTTAGCCGCATTCAAACGAATCGAGTTGTTCGGTTCATCAAAGTCGACGTCTAGGTTCAAAAAACGCAAAACATTGTTCATCGTGTAAACGTCTGACAAAATTGGGACGTTAGTTAAAACTAGATCGTCCTTCTCAGCTAAAATCGAAGCTGCCAAAATGGGAAGAACCGCATTTTTAGCCCCTTCAATATGTACAGTGCCTTGTAATCGTGAGCCACCGTGCACAATAATCTTTTCCAATTGATTTCCCTCCATTCCGTTACCTGATCAAAAAGGTCAGGTTGCGGACGTTATCGTAGAAACGCCACAAAAATTCGCTACAGCTAAAGCCGATTGTGACAGATAATAACACAATCAACAATCGTGCTTGAGTTGGGTACAATCTCATTAAATTTTCGATGTGTAATTTCTGAATGCTCCAAAAGGCTAGGAAGATAAACAGAAATTCCGTCACCAATTGTAACATTGCCGTAATCCCGATTGTCTTCATAGTTTGCAAGATCCTTTCTGCATTACCCATCAAATATAGCATAATTGGCGATACTTGTCGTTAAAAACGTAACAATTGTAATATTACGTTTTTAACGAGACCACGTTTTTTTGACGTCTCAATCAGAAATTGATCATAACAAAAAAAGCCTGAAGCAATGCTTCAGACTTTTTAGGTCAAACTATTTACCTGCTACGTTAATCCGGTTGATTGCCCGGCGAAGTGCAACTTCGGCCCGAAGCATCTCGTCTTTATCGTGAGCAGCACGTGCTTTATCAATCCGGTCTTGAGCGCGCTTTTGGGCACTCTTGGCCCGATCAACATCGATGTCTTCTTGCAATTCAGCAGTATCGGCAACGACTGTCGCTACGTTATTCGAAAATTCAACGAAGCCACCATTAACGGCAACTTCGGTTTCTTTACTGTCGCCGACGGATTGAATCCGCGCTTCGTCAACCGCTAATGACGCGATTACAGGAACGTGGTTCGCCATGATTCCAAGCTCACCTAATTGGGTTTTGACAACGAGTAACGTCGCCTGCTTGTCTTCATAAACCGTACCATCAGGGGTTACGATACTAACGGTCAATACTGGTTGATGATCAGCCAATTAGAACCCCTCCTTAGTTGTTTAAGCTTTCCTGCATCTTCTTAGCGTTTTCGACAACGTCTTCAATTGGGCCACAGTTCCGGAATGCATCTTCAGGAAGATCATCATACTTCCCATCCAGAATTGCTTTGAAGCCCTTGACGGTTTCAGAAACTGGTACATATTTGCCGGGTAGACCGGTAAATTGTTCCGCAACACTAAAGCTTTGTGACAAGAAGAATTGAATCCGACGAGCACGGCCAACGATGGTCTTTTCTTCGTCAGACAATTCATCCATCCCAAGAATTGAGATGATATCTTGAAGCTCACGGTAGCGTTGCAAGACGTGCTGAACTTCAGTGGCAACTTCGTAGTGTTCTTGACCAACAACTTGTGGGTCAAGGGCGGTTGAAGTTGACGCTAACGGGTCAACGGCTGGGTAAATTCCTTGTTGCGTCAATGAACGTTCCAAGTTGGTTGTTGCGTCCAAGTGAGCAAACGTCGTAGCTGGAGCAGGGTCGGTATAGTCATCGGCAGGAACGTAAACGGCTTGAATTGAGGTGATTGACCCCTTCTTCGTTGACGTAATCCGTTCTTGCAACTGACCCATTTCAGTTGCCAGCGTGGGTTGGTAACCAACGGCTGAAGGAATCCGACCAAGTAAGGCTGAAACTTCCATCCCGGCTTGGGTAAACCGGAAGATGTTATCGATAAATAACAGCACATCTTGGCCTTTAACATCACGGAAGTATTCCGCAATGGTCAAACCAGTCAAAGCGACCCGCATCCGGGCTCCAGGTGGCTCGTTCATCTGACCATACACCATGGCCGTCTTCTCCAGAACCCCAGAGCCTTTCATTTCGTAGTACATATCGTTACCTTCACGGGTTCGTTCACCAACCCCCGTAAAGACAGAAATCCCGTTATGACCTTGTGCAATGTTGTGGATGAGTTCTTGAATCAACACGGTTTTACCAACACCGGCACCACCGAACAACCCAATTTTCCCACCACGAACATATGGCGCTAACAAATCAATAACTTTAATCCCGGTTTCCAAAATTTCTGAAGTTGGGTTCAATTCATCGTATTTTGGTGCATCACGGTGAATTGGCATTCTTTCAGCATCTGGGCCGAATTCGGCACCACCGTCGATTGGATCCCCTAAAACGTTAAACACCCGACCTAAAGTATCGTCACCAACCGGAACAGAAATTGAATCACCAGTGTTGATGACTTCCATTCCACGGCGAAGACCGTCGGTACCGTCCATCGCAATCGTTCTCATCACGCCGTCCCCTAATTCAAGGGTAACTTCGGTTACAAGAAAGCTGCCATCATCCTTTTGGATGTGTAAGGCGGTGTTAATATCAGGGAGTTTGTCGTCTAAGGGGAATTCAACGTCGACAACTGGTCCGATAACTTGAACAACTTTACCAGAACTCATATACGTTAATTCCTCCCGTCATTAATTATTTAATGCCTCTTGCCCACCAGTAATTTCAGTGATTTCAGTTGTAATCGCTGCCTGGCGAGCACGGTTATATCGCAATTCAAGATCAGCAATCAAATCGGTTGCATTGTCAGAAGCAGACTTCATCGCATTTGAACTTGACGCATGTTCGGCTGTTTTTGCATCCAAAATAGCGCCAAAAATCAAACTCTCGGAGTATTGAGGTAATACCATACTGAGGACCTCTTTTTCAGAGGGCTCCATATCGTATGAGGCCGTCAATGTCTCTTCTGGTGCTTCTTCAGAGGCATCAGTGGAAAGCGTTTCGCTATCCACTGGCAACATCTTTTCAGCACGGAAACGTGCAACCAACCGGTTCACAAAATGATCATATAGGACGTACAGTTCGTCAAAGAGGTTATTGTCATACATAGTTGTCACCGTTTTGACAATTTCACGAACCTCCATAAACGTTGGCACGTCACTCACCCCACGGTATTCATAAGCCACGTTAGCGCCGCGCTTCTTGTAGAAGTCTGCGCCCGTGCCACCCACGGCCAAGATGAGGTGATCCGCGCCACCACTGTGTTCTTCAATGAACGAATTGGCTTCGCGTAGGACGTTACTGTTGTAACTACCAACCATTCCGCGATCGGATGTGATGACCAGATAAGCAACCTTTTTAGTCGACTGATCCGATTTTGAATCGCTCGAGGAATCATCTAATAGATGAGATTTTGCAAGGTGCATCACAACTGCTTTCACTTTTGCGACATAGTCCTGATAACCGACTGCAGCCTTTTGAATCTGGTTCAACTTAGACGTTTGGACCATTTGCATCGCCGTCGTAATCTGACGGGTGTTTTTCGTCGACGCAATCCGGTGTTGGACATCGCTGATTGATTCAGCCAATTGCTCTCACCATCCTTCCTCAAGATTAATTAGTCGCAGCTGCTTGATCTTGCGATACCTTCGATGGTTGGAAGGTATCGGCATATTCTTGAACGGCACTCTTCAACGCAGCATCGTCTGGTAATTGACCAGTTGATGTGATCGTATCAAGTAAGTCTTTATGGCTACCGTTAAAGAAGTCGAATAAGCCACTTTCAAACTTAGCGATGTCATCAAGTTCAACTTTGTCCAAGAACCCGCGGGTCAGGGCATATAAAATCAAAACTTGATTTGCAACGGAAAGCGGTGCGTGCAGTGGTTGTTTCAAAACTTCCACCGTCCGGGCCCCACGGTTCAGCTTAGCTTGCGTTGCGGCATCCAAATCGGAGCCAAATTGGGCGAAGGATTCGAGTTCATGGTAAGAAGCCAAATCCAAACGTAATGTTCCGGCCACTTTCTTCATGGCTTTCACTTGGGCGTCCCCACCAACCCGGGAAACAGAAGTCCCGGCATCAATTGCGGGCCGAATTCCTGAATAGAATGAATCACTGTCCAAGAAGATTTGACCATCGGTGATTGAGATCACGTTGGTTGGAATGTAAGCAGACACGTCCCCGGCTTTAGTTTCAATGATTGGCAACGCCGTCATTGAACCCCCACCGAGTTCGTCGTTTAACTTAGCAGCCCGTTCCAATAACCGTGAGTGGGTGTAGAAAATATCACCAGGATAAGCTTCACGACCTGGAGGCCGACGAAGAATCAAGGAAAGTTCACGGTAGGCATCAGCTTGTTTTGAAAGATCATCATAAACAATCAAAACGTGCTTACCATTAAACATAAATTCTTCACCCATCGCTGCACCGGCATAAGGTGCAATGTACAGAAGTGGTGCTGGTTCACTAGGACCGGCCGTCACAACAATGGTGTAATCCATTGCCCCGTACTTGCGTAAAGTTTCAACGGATCCACGAACCGTTGATTCCTTTTGCCCAATAGCAACGTAGATACAAATCATGTTTTGGTCCTTCTGGTTGATGATTGTGTCAATTGCCACAGTCGTCTTCCCAGTTTTCCGGTCACCGATAATTAATTCACGTTGACCCCGACCAATTGGAACCAATGCATCAATGGCTTTCATCCCGGTTTGAAGCGGTTCAAAAACAGATTGACGTTCCATAACGCCCGGTGCTTTTCGTTCGATTGGCCGTGTGTGACCCGTATTAATAGTGCCTAACCCATCAACAGCTTGACCTAATGGGTTTACAACCCGACCGATCAATTCGTCGCCAACAGGGACTTCCATAATTCGGCCGGTCCGCTTAACGGTGTCACCTTCAGTGATCTTGGTGAAATCACCAAGAACCACAATTCCGACATCGTTACTTTCAAGGTTTTGGACCATTCCGTAAACCCCGGTATCGAATTCGAGCAACTCACCAGACAACGCATTTTCAAGGCCGTGAGCTCGGGCAATCCCATCACCAACGTAGGTGACAGTCCCAGTCTCTTCAACAGAGATCTCATCTTGATAATTTGCTAACTGTTGTTTGATCAGAGCACTGATTTCCTCAGCTTTAATGCTCATATAGGTTTCACCCCTTTATCTTTTTTCTTTATCCTAACAATGTTTGACGCAATCGATTGATTTTGGTCTTGATGCTACCATCAAGAATCGTGCCAGCAGACTGAACCACGACGCCACCAATAATCGAGGGGTCCACGCGGTTACTGAGAACCACCGTCTTTGCACCTACTCGACCGGCATAGCCGTCACGCAACGCATCAAGTTCCGAATCACTTAGTGGAACTGCTGTCGTTGCTTCAGCGTAAACCGTTTGATGAAGCGTATCGTATCGCGCTTGAAATTGATTGACAATTTCAACCATTGCGTCCATTCGATTGTAGTCATACACCATCTGAACGAGATTGTGAATCGTCCCAGATGTTGCGTCCAAGAGCGGCTGAACTAACTTTTGCCGTTCACTGGGCGCCAAACTCTTGTCAGTCAATACAGTGCCCAGTTGTGGGTTATCCTGGAAGACAGTGCGAATTTGTTTAAGTTTCTCAAGGCCATCATCCAATTGATTCTGACTATTAAGTAACTCAAACAACGCTTTAGAGTAGCGCTTGGCTACTGTTACCTTATCAAGACTCATGTTGCTTCCCCAACCCTTCGATGTAAGAATCAATCAATGCCTTTTGATCATTAGCGCTCAATTCTTTTTGAATGATCTTGGAAGCAATCTCAATAGATAAGTCAGCCACATCGTTACGGGCATTGAGCAACGCATCTTGACGCTGTTGCTCGATGTCTTTCTGGGCATTTTGCTTCAACGTCAAAACTTCGGTTTGAGCATCCGCTAAAATTCCATCACGTTGTTGTTGGCCTTGTTTCTTGGCACTGTCAACGATAGAAGAGGCTTCCTGTCTAGAATTGGCTAAGGCATCTTGGCGTTGTTTTGCCAGAGATTCAGCTTCCAAACGTGATTTTTCGGCTGAATCAATATCATTAGAAATCTTGTCAGCCCGCTTTTCCAACATTTCGTTAACTGGCTTCCAAGCAAAAACCCCGATTAGCCAAAGTAACAAAACAAAAGCGATCGCATAAAAAACCATGTCACCAACCATTAGGCCAGCTGCCACCGTTAAATGTGAGAACATCTATTGACACCTCCTTTGCTATCAATTTGTTGGTCACTATAAACGTGACGATTACTTGTTCATAACGAGCAATGCGACAACAAAGGAAATGATTGGCATGGCTTCAACAAGACCAACACCAATAAACATGTTCGTCCGTAATTGACCTGACAATTCTGGTTGACGGGCCATCCCTTCAAGCATCTTTGAGATAACAAGACCGTTACCAATACCACCACCCATGGCGGCACCCGCCATGGCGATACCAGCTGCAATTGCACCCATAATAAAAATCCTCCTTAAAATATAAAGCTAATTCTGTGAACTACTCTTCAATCTCCAGTTTTTGAGAGATATAAACAGATGAAAGTGTGACAAAGACGAAGGCTTGGATTGCCCCGAGGAACAACGAGAAACCTTGCCAAAACATTTCGATTGGTAATGCGATAATCATTGTCACAATACCGTGCGAGAAGGCAAGTTGCCCGATGATCTTAAGTAACATTTCACCTGAGAAAATAACACCGAAAATACGAAGTCCCAACGTGAGGAAGTTCGTAAATTCTTCAAAGATACTAATCGGTAACCAGAAGACGAACGGTTTTAAGTACCCAGTGAAGTGTTTTTTCCATCCAAGCTTTGAAACCCCAGCGTACTGCGCCAACATCATCGTTGCAAGCGAGAATGTCATCGTAACGACGGGATCGGCGGTTGGGCTTCGGACATAGTCCTTAGCACCAACTGCTACTTGAATGAACAAACCCATTTCGTTGGAAATAAATAAAAACAGGAATAACGTAAATCCGTAGAGTCCGAAGGCCCCCACTTCATTACCGTGAATAGAACCTTTCAAAATTCCGTTGGTAAACTCAATCAGCCACTCAAGAACATTTTGACCTTTTCCGGGCCGCAAGGTTAAGTGACGGGAGAGTGCAAACACAAACAAAAAAACGAGCACGAACGCAATAAGCCCTGAGATAATGTTAGCGGCATTAAACGTTAGTCCTCCGAATTGAAAGGTTGGAACTGAAGATGGGTCTCCCACAGAATATCACCTCTTTTCCACCAAAATAGCGCATTAGCGAGAAAACGTACAACAAAGCTTATGTAGGTGCGTAACTCCACAAATGCGGGCACTTGGAATGACAGCTTCGCTTTCATTACAAAATACAATCAAAACTATACCACCTATCTGCCAAAAATACAAAGCTGTTTTGATAAATTTGTTAGTAAAAAAACAATTAATTCACCTGTACGACAAACCTTATCGTATCAAGGAATCAATTGTTTTTTAAGACGCAAAAATCAAAATTTATTTGGTCCCGAATAACCGGTCGCCAGCATCCCCCAACCCAGGGACAATGTAGCCGTCTTCATTGAGGTGGTCATCTAAGGCAGCCGTATAAATATCCAAATCAGGATGCTTGTCTTGAAGGGCCTTAACGCCTTCAGGCGCAGCCACCAAGCAAACAAACTTGAGATTGGTGGCGCCGTGCTTCTTCAACGCATCGATCGCCATAATGGCCGAACCACCCGTCGCCAACATCGGATCCACCACGAAAACTTGACGCGACCCAATATCTTCAGGCAATTTCAAAAAATATTCGTGTGGCTCAAGGGTCTCTTCATCCCGGTACATACCGATATGGCCCACCTTGGCCGCTGGAATTAGTTGTAAGAACCCATCAACCATTCCAATCCCAGCTCGAAGAATTGGAACCACCGCTACTTTTCGCCCAGCAAGTTGCTTAGCCGTCATTTTAGCAATCGGCGTCTCAATTTCAACGTCTTCAAGTGGCATGTCACGAGCAACGTCATATGCCATTAACATCGTTATTTCGTTGACAACTTCCCGAAATACTTTTGTTCCACAGTTCTTGTTACGAATAATTGTCAGTTTGTGTTGGATAAGCGGATGATCCATCACTTGAAACTTGCCCATGACTTGACACTCCTTTAAATGTTTCCCTTATTGTACCATTTACCCTCGCCCGATTGAATGAGGGCTTGATAAAAATAGCTAAAAAAGTCGCCGACCCCGCTACTTCTTAACGGTTTACCCGTTAAGGTAGCCTCATAAGGGTCAGCGACTTAGCCTAGTATTAGTTATTCGAAGGCAATGGGGGCGACATTTTCATCAATTGGATGTTGGTCAGTCAACGCCCGCACCCCTTTTCGGACAGTTGCCAAAGCCGTTTCATCATCGTGATTATCGATGGCTGCCAAAATGAGTTCAGCGACCTTTTTAGCATCGGCCTCATCAAAGCCCCGGGTTGTAATCGCGGGTGTGCCCAACCGGACTCCAGAAGTTTTAAAGGGACTCAAAGTCTCATTTGGAATAGCCTCTTTGTTGGTCGTGATCATGACGGAATCAAGTAATTCTTGCGTTTCTTTACCATTCAGACCCGTTTGAGAAACGTCCAACGTCATCAAGTGGTTGTCAGTGCCCCCCGAAACAACCCGAACCGTGTCTGACTGGTCGAAAACTTCAGCCATGGCCTGTGCGTTCTTGATAATCTGGCCGGCATAATCAGTAAAAGTTGGTGCTAGCGCTTCTTTAAAGGCCACTGCTTTCCCAGCAATAACGTGTTCTAAGGGACCCCCTTGAGTACCAGGAAAGACCGCGGAATTGAGCTGCTTAGCGTATTTTTCCTGCGATAAAATTAACCCACCACGTGGTCCGCGCAACGTCTTATGCGTCGTTGTCGTCACAACGTCAGCAATGCCAACAGGACTTGGATGCAAGCCGGCGGCCACCAGCCCAGCAATATGGGCCATGTCAACCATCAGATAAGCACCCACAGAGTCGGCAATTTGACGAAAGGCCTGCCAATCAATGACCCGACTGTAAGCAGACGCCCCAGCCACAATCATTTGGGGCTTAACTTTTTTAGCGAGATCCGCAATCATATCAAAATCCAATCGTTCGGTTTCAGGATTTAAACCGTATGAGTACGCTTCATACAATTTCCCGCTAAAGTTAACTTTAGCACCGTGGGTCAAGTGGCCACCCGCGTCTAACCCCATTCCTAAAATGGTGTCGCCCGGTTTTAAAAAGGCGGCATAAGTCGCTTGATTTGCCTGGGAGCCTGAGTGAGGTTGAACATTGGCATATTCTGCATGAAATAGCGCTTTGGCACGATCAATCGCCAAACTCTCAACGATATCAATAAATTCATTCCCACCGTAGTAGCGTTTCTTAGGGTAGCCTTCAGCGTATTTATTGGTCAAAACGGAACCTTGAGCGGCTCGAACACCTGGTGAAACGATGTTCTCTGAGGCAATCAGCTCAATGTTATGTTGCTGCCGATCCTGTTCATTTGCGATAGCTTGCCATAATTCTGGGTCTTGTTCTTGATAATTCAACTCAATCAGCTCCTTAGGCAGTTAGTACTTCTATTCTACCAGAAGGCAGAAAAAAAGCCCACCTCTGGGCTTTATTGTTCGGAATTAAAATGCATTCCACCAGCTGATTTATCTAACCGGTTCATATAGGCTGCACCAAGTCCACGGGGTTCAAATCCTTGAGCTAAAATTAAAGAAACGTTCGACTCTAGGTCAAAATGGCGTAATCCCGCAAATAACAAATGACTGGCGCTGGCAATATCTGTGCCCAACGAAAAAGCTTCAACGTTGGCGGGCAGTGACAACTGGCTCAACACCTCATCTGTCGCCATTAACCCAACCGTATCTGCTTGCGCGCTAGCCTGGTTAACGCCAGCCGCAAAGTCAGCTGGATCGTCCACGATTTCAACCTGTGCCCTTGGCGCGTAATGCTTGTACTTCATGCCTGGAGCTTTCGGGGTCTCATCTTTTGACACGTGATGGTGGTCCGCCTTAACCGGACCAATTACAGCTTCTAACGCTTCGACGGTCACCGCGCCCGGTCGTAAGATAGTTGGCATCGCAACCGACATATCAATCACAGTCGACTCGACGCCAAATCGGGTTGGCCCATCATCCAAAATTCCTGCAATCTTACCCTTAAGATCGTGGTAGACGTGTTGAGCTAAGGTTGGACTAGGTTTTCCTGAAGTGTTTGCCGAGGGACCAACAAGCGGTACTCCAGCCGTTCTAATCAACTCGAGCGTTTTTTGATTATCAGGCATCCGAAAGGCCGCCGTTGTCAAACCACCGGTCACTGTTTTAGAGAGTGCGCCAGGCTTTAAGGGGAGGATAATTGTGAGCGGGCCCGGCCAAAAATGCTTCATTAAAGCCTTTACGGAATCAGAAAGTGGCGTAGCGAACTTTTCAACCGTTTCAACATCGGCAACGTGCACAATTAACGGATTATCACTCGGCCGCCCCTTTGCTTCATAAACGTGACTCACCGCGCGGTCATTCGTCGCATCAGCCCCCAGACCATAAACCGTTTCAGTGGGGAATGCCACGAGTTGCCCCGCCCTGATCTGGGCCGCCGCCGCTGGTACCTCATTTGATTGATAAATAATCGTGTCCATCTTTACTCTCCATTCCCCGGGTTGAAAATAACCCGGACCATTCGATCATGACCTGCCATATCTTGCCGGATACGAATTTGAGCATCGGGAAAAATCGTTTGAAATAGCGTTTGGACCGTTTCACCCTGATCAAAGCCAATTTCTAGGTACAACCGGTTGGTCATCACTATCCCTTGCTTCAGCTGCTGGGCCAGTTGCTCGTAAACCGCTAGCCCGTGGTGATCCGCAAAAAGGGCTAACGATGGCTCACTTTCAATCACACTTTGATCCATTAACGGCGTCGCCTCACGAGCAATGTAGGGCGGATTCATCACTACCGCGTCAAAGTGGTCACCAGTAAATGGTGTGAGTAAATTTCCCACTCGCTCGGTAACCTCAACACCTAAAGCCACAGCGTTCTTTCGAGCGACTGTCATCGCTGCCGCCGAAATATCACTAATACTAACCAACCAGTCTGGCCGTTCTTTTTTTAACGTTAAGCCGATGGCGCCACTCCCCGTTCCAACGTCAAGAATAGTCAGCTGGGCTTGGTTCGCGTAATCAGCCAATAACCAAGCAACCAATTCTTCCGTCTCTTGTCGGGGAATCAAGACGCTAGGCGTGACGCTAAACTGGTACCCATAAAAGTCCGCAGTTCCAATAATATACTGCGGTGAAACTCCCGCTAAATAGGCACTCACAGCAGCCTCAAACTGGTCTTTCAATTGCTCCGGTAGGCTATCGCGGTAATGAATTAATAGCTGCGTCTGGTCAAACCCCGTCAAAGCCCGCATCAAGTAATCAGCAGTCGCTGGGTCTAAGTCTCTTTTTTTCATAGCTAAAGAAGCCCCCTTAAGGGCTTCGAAGTAGGTCACTTTAGCCATTATTCAGTTCTTCCAGTTTTTCCGTTTGGTCATACAGAATTAAAGCATCAATAATATCGTCAAGATCACCGTTCATAATCTTATCGAGTTTATTTAACGTCAAGCCAATCCGGTGGTCCGTCACCCGATTTTGCGGGTAATTGTACGTCCGAATTCGTTCAGAACGGTCCCCAGTTCCGACCGCCGACTTTCGTTGTTCGTTATAGGCGCTTTCTTCTTGTTCTGCATAGTAATTGTAGACCCGGGCGCGCAGAATTTGCATCGCCTTGGCACGGTTTTGTTGCTGCGATCGTTCATCTTGCATCGCCACTACAATGCCGGTAGGTAAATGGGTCATCCGCACCGCTGAGCTGGTCTTGTTAATGTGTTGGCCCCCAGCCCCAGAGGAGCGGTAAACATCAGTCCGAATATCCTTTGGATCAATATCAATATCCACGTCTTCTGCCTCAGGCATCACACCAACAGTCGCAGTTGACGTATGAAGCCGGCCCGCTGATTCAGTGACTGGCACCCGTTGAACCCGGTGAGCCCCGTTTTCATACTTTAACTTCGAGTACACCTTGTCGCCAGAAATGAGCATCACAATTTCCTTGAAACCACCCACTTCGGTTTCGTTCCGGTCGACCACTTCGACTGACCAACCCTGTTTTTCAGCATAACGAGAATACATGTTGAACAGGTCAGCAGCAAAGAGACTGGCTTCGTCTCCACCAGCAGCGCCGTGGATTTCCATCACAATGTTTTTATCGTCGTTTGGATCTTTAGGTAACAACAAAATCCGAATTTTATCTTCAAGTTCGGTTTTTTGGGGTTCAAGCTCTTTTAATTCCTCTTTAACAACTTCTTCCATGTCGGCATCGAGCTTTTCGTGCAACATGTCATTATCCTCGTTTATTTGTTCCGTGATTTTTTGGTATTGGTGATACACCTCAACGGTCTCACGCAAATCAGCCTCTTCTTTTGAAAGGGCCATGAACCGCTGTGTATCAGCAATCACTTCTGGATCACTAATCAATTCATTAAGTTCGTCATAACGATCCACGAGTGCTTGTAGCCGATCGAACATTTCGTCCATAGTTTCGCTCCTTACTTTCCTAACATGTCTAGTGGCGGGTTATAGTAGTGGCGCCGGCACACTGGGTAATACGCTTCATTACCGCCGATTTGGACCTGTTCACCCTCATACACCGGTTGGTCGTCATGAAACCGCAAGTTCATCGTGGCCTTCTTAGCGCAAAACCAGCAAATCGTTTTCATTTCTTCCAATTTGTCCGCATACAGCAACAGATACTTAGAGCCTTCAAACAATTCATTGCGGAAATCATTTTTTAAACCAAATGCCATAACCGGGATATTTAATTCGTCCACGATTTTAGCCAACTGAAAAACGTGCGCCTTCGTTAAAAATTGCGCCTCATCAATCAGCACACAGTTGGCACCCGCGTTAATGGCTTTTACTTGTTCAAAAACATCATCACCCTGAAAAATCGGGTGAGCCGGCCGTTCTAGTCCAATTCGACTTGAAACCGTGCCGACCCCAGCACGATCATCTACCCCGCTAGTCATGATAATCACGGGTTTGTTTTGTTCCTCATAATTATGCGCCACTTTTAAAATCTCTATGGTCTTACCGCTATTCATGGCGCCATATTTAAAAAATAGTTGTGCCAATATTTGAACCCACTCTCTCACGAAATTTCTCATCTATTATAGCGGAAATGGCAACAGAATTCATTAAGGAATGGCAAATGGTCATGAATTTTGTCATTTTTCATTAAAACGCATGGATTCAAAGCACACATTTCTAGTTTTAATGGTAAAATTATTGTTCAGTGGCGGCTGACCGCCAAAGTCTCAGAGGAGCGTATTAAACATGACATTACGAAGCGAAATCGCAAGTTTAGCCGGGAAATCATCTTACTGGTTTCTTCACACCTTTTTTAAGGGCGGTAGTTCCCTACCAGGGAAAATTACAACAAAGATTGACCCCGATATTTTAAAACACTTAGGCCAAAACTACGAGGTTGTGATTGTGACCGGAACCAACGGTAAAACGCTAACCACAGCCTTAACTGTTCGAGTCTTACAACAAAAATACGACGACGTCCTCACAAACCCCACCGGCTCCAACATGGAACAGGGCATTGTCACCACGTTTTTACGAGCCCCTAAAACTAAGGCCAAAAAACCGATTGCAATCCTTGAGGTGGACGAAGCAAACGTGATCAAAGTCACCCAGTACATCAAGCCTAAGGCCTTCGTGTTCACCAACATCTTCCGGGATCAAATGGACCGGTATGGTGAAATTTACACCACTTACCAAAAAATCATTGACGGCGTGGCTTTAGCCCCTGATGCAACCATTATTGCGAATGGCGACGCCCCCATTTTCCATTCTAAAGACCTACCAAACCCCATTATTTACTATGGGTTCAACCACCAGGATCAAAGCCAAGATATCAAGGCCAAAGCAAATACAGACGGTGTTTTATGTCCCAACTGCCAACACATTTTACATTACCACTTCATTACGTACAGTAATCTAGGCAGCTACTTCTGCCCTAATTGCGGCTTTTCACGCCCTGAGTTAACCTACGCTGTGACGCAGTTAGGCAAAATGACGCCTAAAAATTCACAGTTCGACATTGACGGTCATCCTTACAAAATCGAAATTGGGGGACTATACAACATTTACAACGCCTTAGCTGCCTATGCTGTTGGTCGGTTCTTCGGCGTCAGTCCAGCCCAAATTGACCAAGCCTTTAGCGAAGACAAAAAGGTTTTTGGTCGACAGGAAGAAATCAACGTGGACGGCAAAGCTGTTACGCTGATTTTGGTCAAAAATCCGGTCGGTTTGAACCAGGTCTTAGATATGATTGAGACTGATTCAGCACCATTTTCATTTGTCGGTCTGTTGAACGCAAATTATGCGGATGGTATTGACACCAGTTGGATCTGGGATGGAAACTTTGAGAAATTAGCAGCGCTCAATCTACCAGCCTACATCACTGGTGGTGAGCGGTACAAGGATATTACCTTCCGGCTTAAGGTGGCGGGGGTGCCATCGGACAAACACGAAATCGTTCCCGAACTGCCAAAAGTTCTTGAAAAAATCAAACAATTACCGACGCAGCACGTTTATGTTTTGGCAACGTACACAGCTGTGCTACAATTACGGAAACTTCTAGCCGATCAAGGTTACATTAAGGAGGGAATGGGTCAATGACATACGAGCTACGAGTTGCCCATCTTTACGGGGATCTCATGAACACCTATGGTGACGTTGGCAATATTTTAGCGTTGAACTACTACGCAAAGCAAATTGACGTCAAGTTGACAACCACGGTTGTCAGCTTGAACCAAAAGTTTAACGCAGACGATTATGACCTTATCGTCTTTGGCGGAGGTCAGGATTTTGAACAAGAAGTCATTTCAACTGATATTCAAAAAAAGAAACCAGAACTCACTCGCTTTATCGAATCGAATGGTCCGGTACTCGCTATCTGTGGTGGTTTTCAGTTATTAGGTCACTACTATGAAGGCGCTAATGGTGAAAAAATCCAGGGCGTTGGCGCACTTGACCACTACACCCTTAAGCAAGACAATCACCGATTCATCGGCGATATTACCATTAAAAACCCAGAGAATGGCGAGGTCTATCATGGCTTTGAAAACCATCAGGGTCGAACTTTTCTCGGTCAGGATGAAAAACCACTCGGAACCGTCGTTGAGGGTCATGGTAACAACGGTGAAGACGGCACAGAGGGCGTCATTTACAAAAACGTCTACGGCACCTATTTCCACGGTCCGATTCTGACCAGAAATGCCAATCTTGCCAAGCGGCTCCTAATCGCCGCCTTAAAACGAAAATACCCAAACGCTGACCTACGAGCCCAAGAAGCGTTACCAGTCGGTGCCACGTTCTAAATAAAAAGCCGCGTGAACTAGTTTATGAACTAGCTCACGCGGTTTTTTATTTAGCTTGCGTCTGATTTGGCCAGGACGTGATGAGGACCATACTGCCTGTCAGCGCTAATTGATCGACGTCATAAGGAATGACGAACGATGCCCCTTTTTCAAGCGGATAATCATGGCCATCGACAGTCAACGTACCGTTCCCGTCAATGACGGTGAACAACTGATAGTCAGCTTGTCGTCGTTGAGTGGTCGAGCCAGTACATCGCCATTTTTCAACATCGAAATACGGACTACTCAATAAGTGCGTCTTCGTCAGGCCTGGTTCCGAAGTCGTCGCGATGTCTAAAACAGGATCAACGTGCGGAACCCTCGTCACATCGATAGCCTGCTTTAAATGCAATGCCCGTTTTTGCCCCGTCTTCTTATCTAAGCGGTCAAAATCGTACACTCGATACGTGGAATCGCTACTTTGCTGTGTTTCAAGGGCCAAAATCCCTTGGCCAAGCGCATGAATTGTTCCGCTCGGCACGTAATAGAACTCGCCCGCCTTAACCGGAATCTGGCGCAACAGGTGCGACCAGTCTTGCGCTTCAATCATGGTCTTGAGTTCATCGCGGGTCGTCGCTTGATGACCGTAATACAACTTAGCCCCTGGATCAGCTTGCAAAATGTACCAACACTCTGTTTTACCGAGTTCATGTTCATGTTCAGCTGCGTAAGCGTCATCCGGATGAACTTGAATGGATAGATCGGTTTTGGCGTCTAGAATTTTAATCAGCAGCGGGAAAACTGCCCCAGCCTCATTGTTGAACAATTCCTTGTGCGTTTGCCAAAGCTCTGCTAACGTCTGTCCTTTAAAACGGCCGTTAGCAACAGCAGTCGGTCCGTGAGAATGTCCTGAAATAATCCAAGCCTCACCGGTCTGATCATCCGGAATTTTAAAACCAAACTGCGACTGAAGTTTTGATCCACCCCAAATTTTATGGTGAAAAACTGGCGTCATGAATAACGGTTCCACGATTTTCGCTCCCTTCAAATGCTGGTTTAATCATACCACGGTCGCAACCTCGTGAAAACGCCTACAAGTGATTATTTGACTTTTCGCTGAGATAGGTTGTAATTAATGCATTTCTGGCGCCTAAGAAAGCGGTATTCGGGGCCTTTGGGTGAACTCGGTTCGATAAAAAGACCATGGCTTGCTGATTCTGTGGGTCAATGACTATAAAGGTTCCCGTAAAACCACTGTGCCAAATTGCGTAATGCGGTGTTGGAAATTGAACTGGGACTAACGCCCAGCCAAACGATCGAAATGCAGACTGATTGGGCGTTTGATCTTTCAAAAGTGCCTGCTTAAAATCCGTGGAAATCGGTCTGTTGTCACGGCTCATCATATGTTGAACAAACGTGACGAGGTCGCTGCGAGTGGCAAACAATCCAGCCGATCCACACCGACTTTTCAATACATTGGCCTTTGGATCATGAACCACACCGCGGATCAGTCCCCGAGTTGATGACAGTTCAGTGGGAACACACGTCAACGGATCAGTAGGTTGAAAAGTACTATGTCCCATCCCAAGGGGCGTCAAAACGCGCTGTTCAATTGCCTTTTGAATCGGTAAACCGGTAATTGCTTCAACGATCCATCCCAGAAAAATAAAGTTGGTATCTGCATACACCATTTGCTTGTCAAAGGTTGGTCCCACATGCAAGGTCAGCAACGCATCGTGTAACTCTTGGGCTGACAGTTTATCTCGCCGCGGAATATAGCCTGTGATGCCTGATGTATGGGTCAAAAGGTGGCGAATCGTCACTCGTCTGTCCGACCAGCCAGCTAAAAATTGCGAAATCGGATCGTTTAAAGTTAACACGCCCGATTCTATCAATTGCAATACGACCGGAACAGTTCCCACCACCTTGGTTAAACTTGCCACGTCGTACAGTTGATCGTTTTTTAGCGGTTCGTATGCCGGAACGAGTTGCTCAGCACCCACAATCCCCTTTGTTTGCAACTTACCATCTAAAATTGCGTAGCTAACGCCGGGCACAATACCAGTCGCTACTAGCCGGTTGATCGCTTCAATCGTTTGAGTATACGCCATTGATCACTGCCTCCTTTGATCCTGCTAGTCTTCATTTTGTTGCCGAAGTGGGTGTTGATTAGTCCTCATCAGCTGTGAAAATCCGGATTAATCAAAAAGGACCTGCATATTCATGCAGATCCTTGCGATTGGGTATACTGGGCTCGAACCAGTAAATTACGGATTCAGAGTCCGCTGCCTTACCAATTTGGCGAATACCCAAGAATAGGTCATCTCACAGTTAAATAGTGTACCGTCTTTTACTTTTAGTGTCAATATGTTTTGCCCGACTTTTGTCTTCATTTTTGCTGTATGATTAGCCGATAGATTTAATAATATACAGGAATGGTTGCTTTTTTTGAATCTACAGTGTAAAATACTATCTGTTAATAAACATTAGATAGCCATTGCCCGCTGGTCAAATTGGTTAAGACGTCGCCCTCTCAAGGCGGAGTTACGGGTTCGATCCCCGTGCGGGTGATTTTCTCAACAATATGGGAGTATAGTCAACACCTAAAATGCCTAGATTACGGTATTTCAGGTGTTTTTTTCTACCCTCAAACATACTCAAAAATAATGGTGGGGGAGTCATAGGGGAGTTGCAAACGATTTTCTGCCAAATAACTCCCCTACGACTCCCCTAAGCGAAAAATTCTCATCAATGTACCTCATCTATTGCATTCATAGAAGGCCATTCCTCATTCATGAAAGAATGATCGTTACTCGCCTCTTGAAGTTCAGCTGGAAACCAATACAATTTTCTTAAGACACTCCTAAAAGGCTAAGCGCAACTTTGGTAGATTAAAAGTAGTGCTATACTCTACCCATAAACTTCATCATGAGGGGGAAACTGTTATTTTAAAGAAAAGTGCCTTAACTTTTAAAAATAATTTGTTGGTTTGGCTAGTGGCAATTGTTTGGGTCCTTATTTCACAAATACCGGGAGTATTTTATGGACTAGCAAAAGTCCCACTGAATTTTTTCGATTCATATTCGTTCCTACTATCTTCTATGTTCTTTGAGGGTATCATCGTCCTAGTGATGTGGAGATACTATAAGCGTGACATCAATCTTTTTAATTTTACCAAAAAGAATCGCATCGGTAATTATGGGTATGGCTGGATTGCAGGATTCATTCTATTCGCGGTTGTATGGTTTGCAATCGTATTATTACATGGTTTCACTATCAAATTTGTATTTCTGGGAACGAATCTAGTTTGGTTGATCTTATTCTTGTTTGGTTTTGCGTGCCAGAGTATGTTTGAGGAAGCTCTATGCCGCGGATATGTGATGGGAAAATTATTAAAGAAAAGCACACCTATCATTGCTATCATTTCTAACTCATTTTTCTTTATGATTCTTCACATGTTAAATTCGGCGTTTAGTATAATTCCAGCAATTGGGTTACTCATGTTTGGAGTATTAATGTCGCTATTGCGTCTCTATGGTTACTCATTATGGTTTTTGGGTACCCTTCATGCAGCGTGGAACTTCTCAGAGGGGATTATCTTCGGAACGAGTGTTTCGGGGATAGCAAATATGGGGCTAATTGTTCAATCAAAACCTATCGGAAGTAAGTTCATAAATGGAGGTAGCTTTGGCCCAGAAGGATCAATAACACTGTTAATTGTGTATGCAATTGTATTAGGATGCCTGTTGCTTGTTCGATCTAAAAAACGCAAAAATATTTTCTAGCATTTTGGGATACGATTAAGGCTTCCCAAGGTGACCCTTTATTAAAAAAACAAACCCGCTCACCTTCAAAAGGTAAGCGGGTTTTAAAATTACTTGATACTTGAAAAGACTACAAATTTTTTATTCGCCGTGATGTACTTGCCATTTGTTAAACGGTATCTTGTGGCGTACTTGTATTTACGAATTTGAGTGACTTTTAATGTTTGGCCTACTTTAACGTGTGTACTCCTCCCGGATAACGAATATTTGTTATATTCATAAATTCCAGTCGGATTAATCACTCGAATTTTTTTGGTTTTTGGTTTTGTTGCATAGTAAGCTGAAACTACATATCTAGAACTAGCCGTTATATATCCAGAAGTGCCTTTAACATAACGCGCTTTATACGGGTCATATTGTTGTACTCGATATCTTAAATGGCCCTGACTATCTCGTTTGTAACCCTTAACAACAAACTCAGGCCGATTAATTCGCTTAGCCTTGCGATAGTACTTAATGCGATTGTGTTTGCTAAACTGTCCGTTTCGGTATAAGCCCACTGCCCGAATGGCATAAATTGCTTGTCCCTTCACTGCTACTGCCTTGGGTGTTGGTGTCGGCGTTGGCGTTGGTGTCGGCGTTGGTGTCGGTGTCGGCGTTGGCGTTGGTGTCGGCGTTGGTGTCGGTGTCGGTCTTGGTTCCTTTTCCCATTTTAAGGCGTAGTACTGATATCCGTCTGTTCTCAGAGTTTGTCCGTTCTCATATGTTATTGTTGCTGGATACCCATCAAGATTAAATTGATTTCCCACGATTAGCCATTTGCTTCCTTTAGCTACGTTACCTGTAGAGACAAAAGTATTCCCGTCTTTATTTATCTTCTCCCAATCACCGGTACTTGTATTATAAATCCTTGTACTGGTTTGGATGGGTTCAGACTTTATGCCTAAAACCTGCGAGGTTACCTTGATTGGCGTCTCAGAAGTAAATGTATCTGGATCAATATAAATCGGATTTTTACTAAAGACCTGAAATTCTGCCGTCGCAAAAATGTCCATGTCCCGGCTAAAAGCGGGTTTATTAAAGAAAGAAAAATCTGTTATTCTTTGATTCGACAGGTTAAATCCAAAATCCTTAGTTCCCTGATTCGCTTTCGCAACCTTTTCAAATAATGGTGACAAACGAGTTAAATCGTCATTGGTCAATCCTTCTTGATTTGAATATTCAGTATTTCCGACTAATTCGATATGATTAAACGATTTTTGAGGATCCGTAAATTCAATACTGTTTAGGGCCTCAAAGTCAGCGTTATGCATACCATCCTGTTGCAGCGATAAATCTGAGACTTTTAGCCCTGATAAGGGTTTTAGCGACACGCCTTTCGCTACATTCAAACCAAGATACTCAATCTCGGAATGATTGAGTTCTTTAAGTGATTCTAATCCCTTCAAAGAAGTGAGGTTCGACACAGTATGTGGAATCGCTGAAATATTTAATTTTCTTCCAGAATAGTTTCGCACGTCCCCATATGTTATCTTGTCGGTTTTCCCCATAGCCTGCGCAACTATCTTCCCCAATCTTTCGTCTCCAAAAACTACATTTTCGTTATCTAAATGTGCATTAACCTCCTCACGATTTTCATCACTAGATACAGCTACTACATTTGTTACATTTGCGTTCAGCAAACATAAACTCACCGATAACGATATCGTAAATCCAAACAATATGTTTTGACACTTCAATGCAAGCGCCTCCTTTTGGATATAAATTTAACATAGTGTCATATTTAATGCAAACAAAATTCGAATTATGTATAATATAAAGCCTACTTTATTTTTAATTTGTAACAAAAAACTGTCCGTCTTCAGAGATGGGCAGTTTAGAAAATCGAACTAGAATTCCGTTTTTTTTTATTTATTAATATTTTTGAGAGCTTGACCGTAAATCCAATAATTAGTTGTGACATTCTTATGGTTAACCTTCTTAGACACTGAGAAACGATACCAATTATATTGTGTGGCCTGGTTGGCGGTCATGTTAACTTTGACAGGGAATTGGCTAATCTTTTTTAAATTAATTCCTGATTTTTTCCAAGAAATTGTCTTGATCTTTTTATAGTTACTGTTAGGTACATGGTTGTATAACTTAAATGAACCGTAGTTATTGTTGAATTTGGCGTTCATTTTTGTCTTAGTATACTTTAGCTGTCCTACCATTGGCCCTTTAGTTGAAGTTGTTTTTGCACTTACACTAATACCCATAACAGACAGCGCCATCAACGTGGTAAACAGCATTACAAATCTTTTCATAAGTGTTGCCTCCATCAGTAATATATTTTGTTTCAGGTACACGGCCATTACATCATTTAAAATTGAATGATTACAGCGATTTTGCTAGATCGTTTAATATTTTTAATAGTCTTCACTAGAAAGCATCATTTATTTAAATGAAAAAATTATGGTAATACATCTGCCCACTATAAGAAAATAAAAACACCCAATCTTTTTAAGAAGGGTGTCCTATCAGTGGTATTGAATTTATTAGATACCTAATCAATAACTTTAGAAATGTCCAGATGTGCCGCGCTGGCAATTCTCTTTCCATAATCTTTGTCTGCATGGTAGAAGTTTTGCGTAGCCAAGATCTTGATTTCATCATTATCGAAAGTACTAAACGCATTAACAATCGTTTGGATTAACCGTTCTTGTTCGTCATCTGACATCAAACGATACAAGTCTCCGGCCTGTGAATAGAAGTCGGTATCATATGGCTTGAAATGGCCGGTTTCACCTGACACACCATCTGCGTGAATTTTCGCTTTATGCACTTCTTTAGGACCGTTTTTACTGTTCGGTTCGTAATTAACACTATCATCTTGATTTTGTGCCATAAATCCATCACGAGCGTAATTATGAACCTCGTTAATGGGCCGGTTTATTGGTAGTTGCTCATAGTTTGCCCCAAGTCGATACCTTGCAGCATCTTTGTACCCAAATAAACGCCCCTGCAATAATTTATCTGGTGAAGCCTCAATTCCTGGTACCAAATTGGCCGGTGAGAACGCTAACTCCTCGACTTCATCGAAATAGTTCGTTGGATTTTCGTTTAACGTAAATTCACCTATTGTGACTAATGGGTAATCTTTGTGCGATACTACCTTTGTCACATCAAAAATATCCGATTTATAGCTGAATCCATCTTTATAAGGAATAATCTGCACCGCTACTTTCCACTTAGGGAAATTCTTTTCTTCAATAGCATCATACAGGTCATGTAATAGATAATCGGTGTCTTTGCCTGCGATTTTTTCCGCCGCATCATCAGTCATGTTATGAACACCTTGATCACTGATAAAGTGATACTTCACCCAAAAAGCTTCACCATGTGCGTTAACCCATTTAAATGTATGACTTCCATACCCATTCATAGTTCTGTAACTAGCCGGATTACCACGATCGCCCATCAAATAAGTCACCTGGTGCGTACTTTCCGGAGAATGAGCCCAAAAATCCCATTGCATCTCATTATCTCGAAGATGTGTCTTCGGATCCCTTTTTTGAGAATGAATAAAGTCCGGAAACTTTAGAGGATCATTTATAAAGAAAACAGGTGTGTTATTCCCAACAATGTCATAATTCCCCTCTGCAGTATAAAGTTTAATCGCAAATCCCCGAACGTCTCTGATCGTATCAGGATAACCAGACTCCCCAGCTACTTGGGAAAATCTGATAGCCAAAGGTGTTTCCTTACCTTCTCCATTAAATAAATCAGCTTTGGTATAATCGGACATATCTCTCGTTAATTTAAAAGATCCTTTAGCTCCGGCTCCTTTTGCGTGTACGACTCGTTCCGGAATTCGTTCTCTGTTAAAATGTGCCAATTTTTCAAGTAGTTCATAATCTTGCATCAGTACTGGGCCACGTTTCCCGGCTGTTTGCGAATGATTATTATCCGACCAAGGTTGACCCGATTCGGTAGTTAGCTTTTCTGTCATGTCATTTCCCCCTTAACATTCCTATATTTTGGTTGTACCCTATTTAAAACTTGAATTCAAGTATTTAGCTGTATTCAATTACAGAATTAAAGCAAGCTAGATTACGACTACTTACGTTTCTTTTTAATCGGGTGCCATTGTATTTGAGGTATAAATTCATCATATATAAAAATGCTCGCCTTTGGGGAAACAGACCTCCCGGGTGGCAACAATACGCGATATTGTTAATACTGTTCACATATCCATGTCGACCATTGAAATGATTTAAAAACTGTTGGTACAATCGGGTTAATTTAACTAAGGTATATTTTTAAAAAGATCCCATTTGAATAACGAAAAGGAGAATTAATAAAATGATCTCTACGCTTATTGGCTTTTGCTTTTTGGGCTTTATTATTATGAGTATCGGACTCAAATATAACGTGTCTAAAACTATATACTTTGGCCTGGCCGTGATGATCTTTCCAGTGTTAACCTTCTTTTTTTTATACTTTACTCATTAAGGCGACCCTGCCGATTTCCTCGTTTTACATCTTATTGGAATAGTTTTTGTAAATTTCGTGAACAAAATATAAGAAGCCGCCTACCCCAATAAGGGCAGGCGGCTAGACGAAACTAGGTTAGATGAAGAATTCAGGCTCTTCAAAATTTGTATATGACTCATTAAGCGTTTTTATTATAGCACAGCTAAAGGTTATTTGAGAGCCTTAATAAATTTTACATAGTCCTTGTTGGCAGTCACGTAACCGACAGCGGTTTTAAAGCGGTAAATCTTACCGTACTTCTTCGGTTGAGCATAAAAACGACTCCCCTTCATAAAACGCACAGCCCGCTTCTGTTGTGCCTTAAGATCTTTGTATGCGTACACTTTTGGTGCAACAACTTCATAAAGCCCTTTAGTTTTGTAGTATTCTGGCTCGCCCATTGTTCCTACCACTCCATTCTTTAAATCCTTAGCAAATTGCCGTTTACTGATCCCCCATTTAGCCAAATAACCGTAAGGGTCAACATGGTCGCCACCGAAATGTTGAGTCACCCACTTATGCGTCTTAACTCCTTCAGTTGTGCGTCCACCTTTATCCAATGTTAAAGGAATCCCGTACTTTTTGGCGTAATATCGAATCAACCAAATATAGCGCTTATAAGATTCATTAAAACGGGCCTGCGTATCAACATGAGCTAGTTCGACTTGCATCGGGCTGTACGGGTTAGCATCTAAAGCACCCCAAGCCACATATCCCGGCTGCCCAACTTGGAAAATCGCCGTATCGTCCACAATAAAATGGGTATATGCGGCACCGTAATGTCCTTTCATATACGCCGCTTCGTTTCGAGCTGAATGGGCGCCCTTGTTGGCATCGTTGCCAGTATCATGCGCAATGATAAACCGCTTAACAGCCATTCGCCCATCACCTTCAGTGGCACCCAAAGCATAATCATTATTAATTGGATATCCCATTATTTAATCCCTCCAAAACCTTTAAATCCATCAAATAAGCCGGCTGTAAAACCACCAACTAACAGCCCCATTACAGCACTAGACAGGTAATTCGTGTCACCCGTCGTGGCAGTTGCCACCAAGCCGACCAAAATACCCGCCCCCATGGCTATCCAAGGCAAGTAATGGTTACCTAGCCGCGTCGTTTTAAAGGCCTGAGTGATACAAAAAACGACCAAAACTGTAATCATCAGTTCGGCCGTCGTCCCTAAATTAAGTTGTTGAATTAAATCCATATTATCCTCTCCTATAAGTCGCCATACTTTTGAATATAGCGATCAATTTTATGTTGCAGTGCTACGTTTTGCTGTTCAGCTTTCTCAGCTCGCGTTAATGCTTTGGTATACAGTGATTCCCATTGTTCTTGTTGCGACTTACGTTTTCCTAAATCATGGGTAAAATAGGCCGCCGCAAAAGCGGGCACAATCGCAATAACGGGGCCAAACTGGTGGACAATCTCCCCCAGCCAATTCATAACGAAGCGCTCCCCGAATCACTCCGTTTAGCTAAATAAAAAACCACTACAGTTAAAGCCGCATTACTAATCCACGGCATATCAATACCCAGCTTGATAAAGTGTGCCAGCTGAAGACAGGTCAAAAAAGTCATCATAAACGCTGATACAATCAGCAAAGCATGATCAAATCGCACAGAACGATTAAAATCGATTACCCAATACAATAACAACGTCCCTAAGACAACAAACGCCCCGCCAAAAATATCATCATTGGCAATGCCTGACAGCACTGGAGGCCAAATAAAATACTGATCACTCAAGACCAAGTGGATCCCAATGGCAATCTGAAATAGACCAAGCATGATATGCAACGGATTCTCTTTAATTGATGATTTAAACACTAGTTTCTGATTTTTCATTTTATCCCCTTCTTTCAAATTTTAAGTAAATAAAAAGCACCTACTGTATAAGTAAGTGCTCTGCGTGGTTATATAGGCCAAGAGGTAATCACAATCTAGAAAGTTTAAGTGTAAGCGCAATCCACTGGCACCACGCGATTAAATTTTATCATTTTTTGACTTATAAAACCGACATTTTTCTAAATTAAACAAAAAACACTCCAAAATAACGGAGTGTTTTACTATTCCAACCTTTAGTTTCCCCAAGAACCGTCCTATCTACTATAGCCTACGCAAAAGCTCTGTTTAGTTCAAGAAAAAAGCTTTTCAATTTCAGAGCCGTAATACCAGCTTTAAATTATACCCGTAAAAAAGCACCTACTTCGTAAGAAATAGGTGCTCATACGCGGAGGATCTAGGATCATCCTGAATAAAAGATGAGAAACCGCTTCATGTTTGGGGAAGCTCCTCCGCATAAAGCAGTATATCATCATTAGGCTAGTTTGGGCAGAACTTTTTCAGGCCATCACAACAATTGAGTGCACTCACTTATTCAATAATTGGATGCACAATAAAAGCCACCTACGAGAGAATATAGGTGGCTTTGAGGTTATATTTTGCGACGAGAAAATTTGGGGGAGTCTCTATCGCTGGTAACTACTGTAGGGGTATCAGAGGAGTAACTGAGCTACCAACAAGAATAATACCTGACATCGAGACAATATACAACTAAAAATATTCGAACAAATAATGTTATTTGAAAATTCATCAATAAATCATGGTGCAATGTACTTTTCACAACCAGGTTAGTTGTAAACAAAAGGCACCTACCATTTCAGATAGATGCCATTTTTTACAGACACGCAGAAGCCAAGTCAATTACTTAACTTGAAAAGGAGTGAAACTGCTGTGTGTTTGAGGAACAGCTTCTGCGCTTTTTTAGTATAGCACGAAACATAAACTTTTCGAGCACTGAATCGCCTTCGCGGGTGCGGAGAGTACGTCTGCTGATCCATGTCGATACCCTCTTGGTTGGGATCACCTCCGCGGGTGCGGAGAGTACTTGAGAAAAACAAAGGGACTTTCGCAGGAAGAAGGATCACCTCCGCGGGTGCGGAGAGTACCAATAAACAATCATTGATATAGCGGCTTCTTTAAAGGAATATCCCTCATTTTTTAATGAGAAACAATTTATTTTTAAAATACACCATTACTTTGAGCAATACAACCGCATAAAACCTAATTTCGAGTTCAATAGTGCTAAGCAAAAGAAAAGCACTTACCAATTAAGATAAGTGCTATACGTGGTAAATGCCTAAAAATCAAATTTTAGAGTAGTATAGCCGCACTCATTACCACGCATGTTCATTTTATCACTATTTCCTTTCTGTACATCACGATCTTTTAATTTTTATAGTATTTTCACCTCTAATTAATAATTTAAACTAAAAGTTAGTAAGCGATAATGAGCAAATGGCTTGGCACATTCCCACCGGAGATCACCTCCGCTAGTGCGGAGACTACGATAGCTCGCGGATCGAGTTAGACAGCGCGTCAGGATCACCTCCGCGGGTGCGGAGACTACTTGGCAGTGTCGAGGCTGGTATCGGATAGCCCGGGATCACCTCCGCGGGTGCGGAGACTACACACTCATTTGGTCCACTTTTTGCAAGCTCTGAGGACCACCTCCGCGGGTGCGGAGACTACTTAACCCGGTCTCCGGCGTTAAGTGTAGAGATGGGATCACCTCCGCTAGTGCGGAGACTACGCTTTACCATCACCAATATTCTGAACGGTTTGGGGATCACCTCCGCTAGTGCGGAGATTACTCCAAGCAATTCGGTCCGCATATTAATCGTTTTGGGATCACCTCCGCTGGTGCGGAGACTACAGCGACGATTACCAAAGTTGACGATATTAAGGAGGATCACCTCCGCTGGTGCGGAGACTACCAATTTACCAAGTCCACATTTGAAGCGTTTGCGGGATCACCTCCGCTGGTGCGGAGACTACCTCAACGTCAAAGCGTAATGCCCCCATCAAATAGGATCACCTCCGCTGGTGCGGAGACTACGGATGTGTCTACAACGGGTGATATGAACAGTCAGGATCACCTCCGCTGGTGCGGAGACTACACGTAGTCGACCTTTCGAATAACAATGGCATTAGGATCACCTCCGCTGGTGCGGAGACTACCAGATTTGGACCGCATCGGTGCTGACTGGGGTGGGATCACCTCCGCTGGTGCGGAGACTACACTAAATAATCATTGATACAACGGGATTTTCCAAAAGGTGTAACCTCAATTTTTATGAGTTTCGAATCCTGTGTTAAAACTACACCATAACTTCGATCACTTCAACTATTTTCCCGTGTAGTCAATACCTGTAATCTCTTTATATTGTTCTGGGGTAAGGCACCAATTAACCATATAATCAATCTTTAACCCCCAAGAGTTGTACAATTTTGCGGTGTCATAATTTGGAAAGCTAAATGGGTTTTTCATTTTCTGTCCCTCCTACTTGTTTGTCTGTAACTCAGTTACTGTCTGTTGTAGTTTAACAATTTGTTGGGTCAAGCTACCAAACTGTTCTTGAAATTGTTGTGATTGTTGAGTAAATCTCTGTTGAGCCTCAGTTTGAGCTCTAGTGGCAGCGTCCAAAACTTGTTCTAGGTTAGTTGCATTAGAAAAAGTTTGGTCCAGTCTATTGGCTTGCTGATCAATAATGCCTTGCAGGTAGTTGATCTCTAAGCTCGGCAGGTTCCCCGGCGCCTGTAAACGGCCATTGCCTAGCAGGCGGTACTGCCACCAGTAGCGGGTGAAGTACTGTACGGACGTGGCCGGTACGTCTACTTCCTGTAAGCCGTCAGCTGTTTCTAGTACGGGGGCAGTGTCCTTATCTGGGAACTCGCCATTGAGTTTTGAATCTGGTTTTACATAATATTTCATGCTAAATCCTCCTTATTTTTGTGTAAAAGAAAAGCACCCTTAGGTGCTAGTAGGCAGTGATCGAGTCTATATCTATATAGCCATTTCCATCAGTTCCTGTGTATATGCAAGTGCTTTTTCCAGAACCACCTGAGTAGTTACTTAAAAAGGTTAAAGTGTCAGTGCCAATGCTTTGAATTTTCGCACCTGCTACCACACCCACTCCGAATTTGCTAACTTCTATCAAGCTGACAATTGCATGCGTCTGCAATTGTTGTTTCGTTAAATTTATAGAAGTTTTGAATAGAAATTTAATATCATCTCGATCTGACCAAATAATCGCGCTACCCGCTTTCGTTTTATTTGGCGGATTGGTAAACGGTACATACTTATAAAAATTAGTATAATCTGTTATTGCCATACCAGAAATACTAAGTTCTAGTCCCCCGTCTAGCTTATCAAAAGTACTGGATAACTTAATGTTTGGTCCACTAATAGCATTATCAGGTAAACTCGCATTGCCTAGATATTCGCTGCCATGCATAAAGAAGCGTTCTTTTTCAAAAATTTTAGTTCCGGGATTTATGCCACTATCCCAAATTAAAGTGTTGCCGATAATTAAACCCATGATTACCCCTCCTAGTATGACAAAATATATTTGATCGCCAAAAATCGATCAAAATCAGTGCTAATTCCAGACCCTAAAACACCATTCACTGAAATTGATAACTCAGTTTTCTGAATTTTCAAATCAACGTTAAATTGAGTGCCTAAATTATCTAAGACTATAATTTTTTTCGACGGCGCTTCTTTAGAAATTAAGACTGGATTTTCAGGAATGGTGAAAGTACCGCTTCCGTTAGCGTTCCAACCGGAAAAGCCACCATAATAATAGTCAGCACTCGTATTTTCAAAAATGATCTGTACACCAGTCTTCTGATTTTGAATTTCTTCTGACAGTTTTAACTTACCTCCGGAAATACCCTTCACTTTATAAAATGGTGTGTTGCCATTCCCTAAATCTTTATCACCTGTTAAAACTCCACTTGAATCCCCGAATGAGTATAGTGAATGTCCGTCAACGACATCGTAATACGCGTTTACTGGAACAATATTTTTATTCGTATCCAACGTAGAATCCGATTTAATGAAATTAGCCGTTTTACCACTACTTAAAAGTATCTGGCGCATGTTGGCCGCATTAATCACTTCTTCTACATGTGAGCTAGTCAGCTCTTGGCCTTGTAAAATTTGGTATCGGGAGTCTTTTGAAACTTCTACAAATTGGTCTTGGACTTTTTTACTGATGCTTGTCCAGAGGTTAGCACTACTAGTAGAATCGATAAACTGGACATTAATTTGTTGTGTCCTGTTATTTTCCTTTACCCAGTAATTTAATTGAGACCACGGCAAAGCATTTTTAGCACTATTCAAATCTTCCCATACGCCAGTTCCAGTTACGTAACCTCGATAACCGCCCGGGATATGACCCTTGGCGACGTAGTTGCCATTCTCATCTTGAGAATCGGAAACATTCATGACATCTTTTTCATCAGCTGTGCCAGTTTTGACGAATGGTATATCATACGTACCCACACTCTCGCCGGTGTCTTTCAGCACATAATTTATTGTCACAATCGGATCCGCCTCATAAACCAGCTTATTTCCGACCACGCAACCAATAATCTCCTGATTTCCAATAACCATTCCCATCAGCTCAAGTCCTTTCCCCAGACATAGGCGTAGGTTGGATGCTGTTTTCCACCAGCAATGGCGGCCTCTTTATCAGCTACCAAAACAATCACCGGTGCGGGATTTCCGTCGATAGTCAAGTTGCTTTGAGCAAAATCAACCCTATCTGTAGCCTTACCGGTATCAGGATTGCGGTGGACCACTTCGGTATCTTTAGCCAGTTTGTCGAGTGTCTCTTGCGTGACGAAGACCCCCGTCTGCTCCCCGTCCTTGGTCGTGGCCTTTACGCTTACATTGTCGTCGGACAGCGTCACCAGGTTATCGGGTAGCTTTGGCGTGACATTTTTAATTTCGTTGTCAACTTCTTGCTTGGTGTAATAGTTCTTAAAGCGTGCATCTAAGTCCGTGACTAAGATATAGTTCTTTAAGATGCCATCCAGTTCGTCATTGGAGACAGAACCATCTGGAGAGATGATAATATTAACGTTTTGAGCATCACCGACATGCACCTTTAACTTGAAGCTCGTCCCAGTGACCGTGGCGCCAGTTTGTCCTGGAATTAGATCCGGCTTGCTGGCAGTTAGAATACCATATAAAATCTCATCGCCGTCAGCTGGTTTAGCAAACAGAGCCAAACCATACAATAGATAATCCGTCGTTAAATCCTTGTTGACTACTTTAACTGGCACATTGACCGTATGATCGTCCTGTACACTAATCGTACCAACCGGTAGGTCTTGCATTACACTGTCCAACTTAGTGATTGCCTTCAATTGGTCAGCAGTCATTGCTGACATATCTTTATCGGTGGTTTGGGCGTGTGTGTATTGAATCTTTTTCTCGGCTAAGGTTTGCGCTGACAATTGATATCCCGCTTCAGTAATAATGAGTTTGTTCCATTTAGCCATGAGTAACCTCCTCACTTTCAATTTCGTATTCTGTGTTGACAACTTGGGTGGAATGCAGATAAGTCGTAGTATCCACTTCACGTTCGGTTGTTTCGGTGCCGATATCGCTCTCGACCTCGACAAAGTTAAACGGGATTGCAGCCGTGCCAACATACAAATTACCTGTTGATGAAACTTCAAAAGTTACGTTAGAAAGCGTTATGCCTAATGCCAAAGCATTTTGTAGCTCGTTAATGAAGAGCTGTGTAATTTCTGGATGTTCGATTTCGTCTAATGGCAAATTCTCTACGTTGACGTGTAACGGTTCACCACGCGGCTGACCATCGGCTCCAATTTTATAGTCGTTATGCACCTGCACCTCACTGGGATCAACGTTAAACGTAGCTGCCACAATGGCTATCACTTCGTTGGCAGTACCTTGTGACGTTCGATTCACCATTTTTAGTTTTAGCAAGAAGCGGTATAAGTCATCCGGCTTGCCCAAACGAGGTAGGTCAAAATCATCACCGATATCGTCTAATTGGCCGCCGACTGCATTCTCAATATCGTTTAATAATGCAATACTTTTAGTATTTTGAGTCTTATCGTAAATAAATTTGTTTAAAACCCGTAGAAACTTTTCGGTAGGGGCATTGGGTGCCGTATTGATACCGTTAGTAGGAATGTCCAGAATTTCTTTTTCATGATAAAGTTCAAACTCACTCTTTGGCACTACTGATCACCTCAATTGTTTCATCACCCGTGGTGGCCACTGAAAAATTATCTAGGGTAATATTGGTTCGCCCCAATGATTCCCTAGTGGTTCCCCAGGTTAGATCAACCACATCATCAACACCATCTACATCAAATATGACCCCGAAGACTTGAGCATATTTAAGAATGGTCCCCATACTCATTTCATCAATCCAGGCTTCGATGTTGTCTTTAACGTCTTGCATGACGCTATCCGGGTCGGCCGCATTCTGAGTACTAATTGATAACTTAATTGAAAAGTAAATTGGCTGTTCTGTCCCATCAGAAAAGGCGACGTGATTTACGTCGCCATTGATAAGTGGAATATCAAATTGTCTAGTGCCAACTAACGTGATCCCCAGTGCAATGTTATCCGAAATAGCTTGTGCCACCGTTTGTGGTTCGCCACCCAGCACATAGATATGAGTGGTGTATGGCGGATCACCGGCCGCATTCGCTGTTCGTTCATTATTAACCGTCGTTAAAACACTCTTAACTCCTGATACTTCATACAAGGCAGACTGAATACCGTTGGGCGTCGGTGACTTAATGGCTTTTTGAGCCAGCAAAAGCCGTCTACGCAAATCGTAATCTGTTTCCATATCAGCCCCACCAGTTGCGGGTTCCGGGTTGGTAACCGATTCAATTTCCTCCACAAACATCACTTGGTCCGTAATCGTATTAGCAGCGCAGTTGTATTCTTCGCCCATTTCTTTAGCATACACCCTAACGCTCACTGTACCGTCCGCACCAATTACAACATCATCTTGTGTTTCAAAAATTCGGTCCTCATTGTTACTAAACATACTTTCTGCGTCAATGGCATATCCTGGCGTGCCTTTAATTAATAAACTGGTACTGGCAAATTGAGCCAAATTACGTGAAACACCGTAGTTAGCAGCTAAACGATCTAGTGACGTTCCTTCAGCTAACGACACAAAACGTGAATCATAAACGTCTTCAGTATTTAACTCTGACTTAGCCAGTTGACGGGCTAAAGATTCCAGCACGCTTTCAACCCAAGAACCAGTTGATAAGTCAACATCGGGTCCTAAATTCTTATCTTTTTTAATTTCCGTTTGCAATGACAGCAACCACTCATCATACGTGGTTGGTTCAAAGCCTGTTTCTTTCAGTCCCAAGAATACTCCTCCCTTCTATAATTTAGGTAAGATAAAAGCACTTACCGATTATGATAAGTGCTGTGATATACTTTATATCGTGGAAAAGTTAATGACGGTTGGCAAATCCAATCACTAAGAGGTGGTCGCCTATGAAAGACGTACCTAATCTGACTGTGAAAGGAGGTGCCATTGGTGTCTGTTGTTTCCGTGTTGACGTTAGTTTGCACATCATGTGCATGCCTGATCGAATTAATCAGACTAATAGTCGACATCGTGAACGCAATTTTAGACAACAAAAAAGACCGTCACTAAACTTTCGGCTAAGTTTAACGGTCTTTTGATCAAAAACTAAATGCCAGCCGTCTTTAGCGGCTCCACATGAGTCGGTGTTCTAGCACCGGCTCTTTTTACATACCTACAATAACATCTATCATTCGAATTCTCAACTCAAAACCCTAGAGGTTGCTCTAATTCGATATTCGGATTGCCGTTGTTATCGGCAATTAAGTCCGAATCGGATAATCTTAATTTGACCTGGATGCTAACTCTCCGCCGGTCTAAATTTGGAGTCACATTCACATCAAGTACTTGTGATACCCGATCATCATTTTCATAAGCTTCGGCAATCTTCGCCGCAGCAATATCCGTATCTTCAGTAGTACCAAAAAAATTGAGCCACTCAACGCCAAAACTATCATCATCTTTAGCCCAACCGACTGACGACATTAGTCGTAACCGTAACGATTGACGCAACTCATCTATACCGTTTACTACGCTGTCGCCTTTCATAAAATTGGGATCCCCATTAATATCCAACCTAACATCCGTACTCATATCAATTTCTCCAATCAAAATCAAAAGGGCACCGACAATAAGTCAATGCCCTTCTGTACTATATACGTGGAACTTCTCCCATACACCCCAATAACCGACCTCCATCAGCAATGCTACCGAGTGGGAACGGTTTGGTATAAATCCCCCGATTTATACCAAAAATAGATACTACAGCATCTTATTCTTAATGTAAACACATGAAAACAGGCAAACACGCGACTAGCACGTGAATAATTAAATTTTAAGTCATTTAGAACGATTACAAATACTGATATAGCAGGAATCACGTTTAGGTATCATTTTTTTATTGCTTTTACATTAAGATACCTTAAAATCTTTCTAAATTACATATATTGCTCATTTAATCACTCCTAATACGATACTCGAATCAACACTATTCATACGATTCCTATCTTCACGAAGTGTTTGGCCCTTCTTGTAATGTTCTAAACTATCGGCGATCACACCGACCAGGACATCATCACCAATCTTTAATTCCCGAGTATGGCCACCCTCGCTTTTTCCCGGTACATAAAACCCAAAGTCTAGTTGATAGCAGTCACTCACAGGTGTTCTTTTTTTGCCTTCTACTGTCATTGTAGCTGGTTGAACAGTCAGTGGCTTTGTTTTAATGACTCGCCCAACAAATAGCGTTTTTAGACCGCTCACCGATTGACTGATGCGTGAATCGATCAACGCAACTAAGGAATTCTCACCCGTCTTCATTTCTTTCTTCCTTTCTTGTGACGCTTAGTTCGCTTGTTCTTAACTGTTCCTCGCGCCGCCTTGTCCTTAACACGTTTATTTTTGGCCTTTAAATCTGCTTTAGCTTTTTCCTCATTTGCCATCTGTTTGGCCTTTTTAAGACTTTCGGCCTGTGCCTTTTGATAAGCGGCATATGGCACAAATTGGAAAGTCACGGTACTAGTGGTTGTAGTGTATTCACGTTGGCCGCTTAACACCACGCACTTACCATAATTTTTAATACCATCGTTAATGTAAACGAGTGCGCCCACGTGAATTTCTTTACGCATTAAACTTTGAGTTTCATACTTCTGACCACTGTATTCGCCGTCATCACTAGGCGTTGGGTGACTAATCAAACCCGTTTCTGGAGTTAAATGCAAACTGGCCTTTTGACCTGTTGTCATTTCTTGGACATACAATTTTCCGCCTTCAATAAAGACTGGGGTATTGGCACTATCAGCAATCTTTTTAATAGCATTAATCGGCTTGCCCCCAACCGTATAACCGTTGGCAAACTTATGGTTGTAGTTAAGTTTAACTGTACCGAGAGGAACCTTAGCTCGTTTAGCAACGTCGCGAATAATAGTTAAGGCTTTGGTACCCGCCTTGTAATGCAAATTTACATACGATACTTGCTTGACCATTTTAGATTTAGCAATTTTAGTTTTCTTCGTCTTGGCGTACTTTTTGCGGATTTTGGCTGAGTGAGTTTTCTTTTGACTATTCAATGCTTTTCTTTTTAAAGCTCGTTCATGTGACGTTGCGTTGGGGTTGTCGCGAATCCACTTATCAATTTCAGCTTGCTTTTTGCGGTTATATTCTGAGATATAGTCCGTCATCGTCTTCCCACTTGCCGACTTTCGATCGTTCTTAATCCCTACTTTGACTTTCTTTACCTTTTTAACTTTGATCGTGTCAGCAGAAATATCTGGGAAACTGTTAAAGTTTACCTGGATCGTCCGATCAGTGCCATCTAAAGCAATCGGTGTTGAAGACTTGATGGTCCCTTTAGCCACAATGCCACCATTTTTCGCCGAAGCATCGGCATTATAAAACCCTGCCGTGACGATAATTGTGCGGCCTTGCAGAAAGTACCCAAACTCTTTGTCGGTTAAGTTATACATCGTTAGCGAATTAACATCAGGATTAACCCCCGTCGTAAACGGTAGCGTAAATTCTAGTGCCCGATTATTTGGTGCCTTGTCCCAGGATAAAAACTCAACTTGGTGGCCTTTCCATTGCACATAAACACGAGCATAGCGGTGAACAAAATACATTATTCACCCCCACCTTCCTGTAACTCCGAATCATCATCGATACTATCATCAGTGTCATTATCGGCATCTTCAAAAGTCTCCTCAACGCTAAAGTCCATGTTGGCGTCGTCACCGTCAGGATTAAAGTAACCACTACTGTGATTATTCGGGTCCATCTCACCAGTAAATCGATTATCAATCGAAATAAAAATGGAATCATTAATTGTCGCCAGATTAACCTCGTGAGTCTGGCCAGTTTCATCAATTAACGTCAGCGTCTCGCTTGGTAGGGCCGCATCATGTAGATCAGCAAACAGCGTTTCTTGAGCTACTAGTCGTTCGCGGGTCACTAAATCTTCACCATCTTCATCGACTAACGAGAAATAGAACCGATCATTCTCACTGTTATAATCCACGGTAGCTTCATATTCCATACCACTTAACGGTAGAGGGAATGTTTGTGGCAGGTTATTTTTATTAAACTGAATCGTATCAAGATACATATATCATCACCTATTTCACGCGAATTCGCTTGCCCACCGGTAGCTTTCCTTCTGGCCAGCCATTCCACGCCATGAGTGTGGCAACGGCGGTACCGTATTTTTTGTGAAAGAACCAGTAACCTTGTCCTTTTTGGATTTTGGTATAGTGTGGGCCTTTCCCTTTTTTTGACTTGTCACCCTTCTTTTTAGGGTTGGAATCTGTTTTATTTTTTGACTTTTTCCCATTACTACCCGATTTGGAAGTTTTAGTCGTGGCACTTTTAGCCCACTTCGTGTCCTGATAGGTTACTGACACTGAAACTGCATTGTCTCGAGGAGCATCAAAGTTGGCCGACACTGCGGTTAATACCGCACTCTTCGTTGGCCGTTGCCCATGTAACACCTCAACTTCGGTACCATTCTCAGACCACCGCTTTAACATGTCATATTGCTTTTTTAAGCCTGCAATGCCAGAATCGGGGTCCATGGATTTTAACGATCCGCCTAATTTGCCATCAATTTGATGTTGGGTGGGTTCCATCTGCGTATAGTGGTTAACGTACTGCCCCGGCGAAATACTATTTGACGTCATACTGGTTGAGCTAGATTCGGTTTCAGTGCTGTTATCAATATAGACGTAGCTGTGGGTTGTCCCTGGGTGCTTCGGCATAATCAGTGGACGGCCAGCAGCCCAATACCCCGGCTTCTCCTTTTTAGCATTGTTCAAAGACTGTTCTTTATTTTTAATGGTCTTTTTACGTTTGCTTTCTTGTGCTTTATATGGAGCCAGCTTCTTTTTGGCAGCCGAATATTTAGCTTTGTATTTACTCATGTTGCCACTAGCAATAAACATCGCCTGCTGCACTGCAAAAATTTGCTTGCGCAGTTTTTCTTTTTCAGCTACCGTTGCATGTTGATACTTTTCGGCTAACTGATCTTTGAGTTTTGAATCTGCATTGTATATGTTTTTGAATTTATTGTAATAATTCAGGGCTGTTTTAAGCGCTTTTTCGTATTGTGCTTTAGACACAGTCATCGCTCCTTTCTATATCTTAATATGTAAAAGGCCCTCCAAAGAGGGCCTTAATTTGGTCATGCCATTGAAGCTTCAACGTAACTGTCCATGAAGGCCTTAAAGTCAGCATAACTAGCTTTAACTCCTGCTTGAGCACCACGTTTTGCCTCATCGGCATTAGCCGGATTTTGAACAATAATCTTGGGTTCAAATTTAATAATCGGACGAATCGTCGTTTTAGTCTTTGGCTGAGTGACCGATTGTCGCATTTCATTAAATTTAATCTGCGATTGCTTAATTTCAGCAGCTTGCTTACGCATCTTCAAGAAATCCTTGAATTGTGCAAACACGCCACTACGACTCTTTTTGCCGCGATCCGAAATAGCTTCCATCAATAATGGGTCCGCGCTTGGCCGACTGGTATTAATTGCCACTTCATTCTGACCCGCTTCGCCAAACACGTTGACTGCTCCGCTTTGAGCCCAACCGCCATTAGCAAACCGTCGGTGTCCCGAAGGCCCTGAAGCTTGCCCACGCCATTCACCAACCTTGCCGTTATAGCCAACTCCAATATCAGTTTTATAATGGCTATTATTGAAAAAGGCTAACAATTGGTCCCAGGCTGACAAGATGTTTTTATGACCCTTAACAGCATAAGCGTTAAAGGTCCCACGTTTATATTGCAACAGACCCATTGCGGAACCGGTGCCATCGCCGTCATTAACTCCTGTGACGCCGGCGCGTCCACCAGATTCGTTCTGAATCATCTTCAACATGTAACTCATCCACTTGCCACCTGGAATAGTTGCGTGCATAGCCTTAGCTGCTTTGCGAATGAGTGATTCATAATCGCCAATTGGCTGACCACCAATCGAACCTAAATCATTATCAGCAAAACGATCCTCTAATGAACTAATAGCTTTCTTTCCCAGTTGATGCTTAAAAAGCTTTTTGAGCTTAGGATTGGCTTTAGTTACGTGCTTCTCTTGATCATGAAGCCCTTTAACTCGATAGACGCCATCGTGAGAAACAGAAGTTACATCGTTAATGCTGGTAACTCGTGCTCGAGGCGGTGTTTCATTAAACATTGCGCCAGTTCGCGGATTTTTTAGAATACCAACGTGGCCAGCTGCCCCATTACCATGACCGAATAGGTAAAGATCACCTGGCTTTCCTAAGTGATAGCTCCTACCTAATCGTTCTAACGATGAACTGGCTTGCATGGCAGTAGTTGTCCGACCTGCATCAATACCAAAGTGTTTCAAAGCAGTCATAACCATACCGGAACAGTCATACACACTAGGCCCCGTACCACCCATAACATAAGGTTTACCAGCGAAGTGCTTTTCAGCATACTCTAAAAATGCTTTTCGAGTTCCTCCACCACTACCGATGATGTCACTCAAAACAGACCAGGCAGCCGTAATCCAAGGAATACCAATCTTACTTGCAGCTCCTCGACCAGATGTGGTTACCTCTTGTGACAGTCTCGATCCTGATGGTTGTACATGGCTAGCATAGGCCTTCTGCCACGAAGCCGGTATATTTTTCTGACTGTTCTCAACTAATTTTTCTAACGTATCATTAGATACCCCAGAACCTTTAGCATACCTAACAATCCCGCCACGGCCGATAAATTCTTGGGTCTGACGGCCATTTAAGACTTGTTCACCCTTCTTCAAATGGTGTACGGCGTTTTGTCCGTGAGCTAATGATACTGTGCCGTTGTTATGGACGATAGCCTCTTGGCGTGGCCCCGTTTGGGCATCATTTAAAATCGCAATTTGATCTGTTGGTATACGTCCATTAGAGCCTTTTGCGTAACTGATTGGCTTTAATATACGCGTATTGCCACCAAATTGAGAGAAAGTGCTATTAATACCACTAATGCCGATATTAAGTTGCTTGATAGCAGCGGCCATCGCTTTGTGCGTATAGTTATCCAGTTTTCCAAAAATTTTGTAGAAGTCGGTAACCATATCTTGAGTGACAGCGTTCATACCTTTGTGCATCTGATTCATTTGAGCCTGACTACCCTGTTTCATCTGAACCAGCTGTGTCAATGAATTCTTTTGCATAGTGTCAAAATCCTTCACTGTGCTCTTGTGAATTATACCGGTATGCTTGTCGGTATCTTTAGCAATCGAATTCCATTGCTTCTTAGACCCTTTTTGCAGCGTTTTAAGCGACTTCAACGACTTCTTGGATGACTTACCGTAAGCATCAAAATCAACTACTGTACCCTTATTTTTGACTTTTTTAAGCTTAGCAGTTCCGGCTGCATGATGAACCGGACCAAGAAGCGTCTTTGTATCCTTAGCATTAAAAATGTTAGTGCCTTTAGGAATAAACTTGTGGACATTATGTCCCTTAGGAAGTTCAGCTTGACCGTTAGGATAAACCATTAGCTCGCGTCCGCCGCCATCGTTGACAATGGCATGTTCATCACGACGGACACCGGGACCGAGATTAGGCAAGTGAGTAGTTCCGGTGGCATGCTTCTTGCCTTTATCATCGCCGCCACCAAACCAGCCTTTGATCGTCTTAATTGGGTGTGAAACAAAACTACCAATAGATTTCCCAAAAGTTTTCAAAGTATCCCAGATTCCGCTGATAATATCTTTGAAGACGTCACCAATGGTGCCAAAGATCCCTGTAAAAATTTGCTTCGCATCTTGCCAAATATTTTTCCATCGGCCGTGGAAAATATCAGAAATTAGCGAAACAACCCCACTTACTGTTTTAATTAAACCCGAAAGTACATGACCCACAACTTTAATAGCTGTTTTAACGGCTGTACCAAAAATCTTAAATGCAAATCCGGCAGCTTTCATTGAAACACTGACCACCGACTTAATAAGTTTCATGGAATCTTTAATTGCACCGCTGCCATTTTTACCAGAAAGTGGCTTCACAACATATTTATTCCAAGCCTTGCCAACGCCACTGAAGGATTTAAGAAAAGTTTTGCCAATTGAACTAAACGTTCTCTTAATTGGTTTAATCAACTTGTCTATAGTCTTACCGATGCCTTTCAAGGAACCAGTGATGGTTTTTTGCATTTTCTTAGGGATCGTCTTTTGGATTGTCGAACCGAGTTTGCTTCCCAGCATCTGCCCAATCACTGCACCGGCGATACCACCCACTGGCCCTAGTAGTGACCCAAGAGCACCACCACCAAGCATACCCGCTGTGGCGCCAACTTTCTTACCAGCATTGTGCTGATTCATGCCAATCAAGTTAGTACCAGCCATGGCAATATCAAGGATTGGAACCTTAGAAGCAACTTTCCCGGCTAATTTAAACCCACCCGAAGTAAGTTTGCCAACGCGAGTTGCTCCTGGTATCTTACCAAGGAGTGATTTACCTTTGCTGAAGCCACCTTTAGTAATCGTCTTAGCATCTGACCACAGTGTCATAGGTAGACTCTTAACACCTGAATTAAATTTAGATAATCGGGTCGGGGTACGATGCCTGCCACGGTATCGCTTAGGCAATTTAGGCAAGGACGTGCCACTTAAAATGGCACTCCCCCGGACACCTTTATGCTTAGGCACGTTCTTAACCCCTGTGGCCTTCTCTAGTTTTCCAAGCACAGACAACAGTTTCGTGTCACCTAAAAACGAGACTGCTGCTTTCAAAGCACCAAAAGATTTTACTAAGCCACCGATTGCCATTGAGACTGGTGCTATAGCACCAACGGCCACAATCCCCCAAGTCACAATTTTCTTTTGCGATTTAGGCATATCGTTAATCTTGAATAGCAATTTATCAACTGCAAATAGGAATTTGTTGACGTTGGGCAACACTGTTGTGGCAAAAGAAATTCCTAATCCATTCAAAGACTGCTTAAAAATATTGATCTGACTTTGTGCTGACCCCATATTCTTTTGAGACAACTTACCAACATAGTCCATGTTAGTAGATTTTTGAACCTGTTTATCTAAGCTCTTAAGTTGTTTGACGTTTTCAGCCATGATCGTGCCGGCTTGCTGACCAGTCGTACCAAACAGGTTATGGAAAATAGCGCCCTTTTCGCTTTTGCCTAAATCTTTCGTATGCTGGTTCAGAATACCGAAAATATCAGTCATTGATTTCATATCGCCATTTGACTTTACAAAATCCTTTGTGGATACCCCAATGTCCTTCATAGCCTGAATTGCCGCTTTACCAGGGCTCTGCAGAGATACGAGGGCCTTACGTAGTCCGGTCCCGGCCTTATCAGCTTCCAATCCGTTGTTAGACAAGATACCAATAGAGCTAGCAGTTTCGTGTAGCGTGATGCCGCTCAAATGAGCCGTTGCCCCGACGTACTCCATAGCTTTACCCATGGACTGAAAGTCAGTCGCAGTCAGGTCAGACGCATACGCCATTTGGTTGACGACCGTCTTGGTATTTTTAATCATGCCGCTGGTCGTCTTGGCTCGCATACCGAAGGATTCAAGCGTGGTAGTGGCATTGTGAACGACATCGCTATAATCATCACCTGATGCAATGGACGCTTGCAGTAATGATTTTTGGGCGCCTAACGCTTGGTTGGAATCGTAACCACGTTTAACTAATTCTTGGTAGCCATCCGCAATCTTGCGTTGTGAGACTCCATATCGAACTGAATATTTGCTTGCGTCGTCCTGCATCTTACCAACGTTGCGAGTTGCTTCGCTGGCTTTTTCACCACCGTACGTTAAAAGGTTGGTGGTTTCTCTAAACGAATGTTGTAATTTGACGGCATCATCAGCTGACTTAACAAACGCTGCACCTAAGGCGAAAGAGGTTAAAGCCATTTTGTGACCAACGTTAGTAAACCTGTCACCAACACTAGAAAACTTCTTGTATTGATCTGAAGCTTTTTTCGCGCTTTGAGTAACCCGTTGCATGCTAGAAATTTGACTATTGAAGTTTCCTGAATGGATTGCCCTCGTCATTGATTGCTTTAATCCGTCAGTTTGCCTTGTCGCACGTTTAACGGCGCTCTCGGTGTCTTTAACACTGCTAGTTACACCGTCAAATCCGTGTTGTTCTTGGGCTAACCTATTTCCGCTTCCCCGGGCAATTTCACTATTTAATCCTTTGACGGAAGCTTGGGCCGCTTTGATTGACTTACTCATCTCAGGCATACGTTTCTTAATGTCTTTAATGACATTACGCAAGCCATCCAGTTGTGAAAGGCCATCAACGCTGATGCGATAACCAATGTCATCACCGGCAATTTCGGGCATCAGTCTCCCTCCTTTCCACCAAAGGCCAAGGCAATCGCATTTGCTTTCGTATACAGCTCATTTTTAGTACGTAAAGCAGTTGCATACTGCAAAATGCTCAGTTCATTGCCTGACATGTTCTCTAATTCTGCTGGCGTAATGTTAGAAGCCCCAGCAATATAAGTGGCCCAACGCATCGCCAGCACCGGATTAAGCTCAAACAGGCTTTCTATCTGTCGTTTGTTGAAAAAAATTGAACTACGATAGATAAAACGTATTGATGACATTCATAAAGTCATCAAGTTCACCTTTCGTCATGCCCACCTCTGTTAAATGATCAAATGTAACCTTATTCATTGGCTTGTCGTCCACCTGAATTACCTTAATGATTTCTTTCATAATGAATGAGTAAACACCCATTTTATTGAGTATCACCAGATCATTACCGTTGTCATCGCTTGAGATTTTAACCTCTTTGTCGCTAAGCTCGGTACTGACTCGTAGACCAGGCTTAACAACCGTCGTTAACAATTTCTTGCCATTTTTAAGCACGTATTCGAAGTTGAAATTATCATCAACTGACACTTCATCGAACTTTGCACGTTTGATTGAGGGCAATTTATCAGTAACTGTCGGAACGTTTTTTTCCTCTCTTAGGGAAGATTCTTTGGTAACATCAAGCATAGGCTTAACGTCTACTTCTTCGGTTACCGGTTTGGGAGCAGTTTCTCCGATAACGTTAGCGTCGTTTTGCAATTCTTCGTTATCCATTTACTAAAGTCCTCCAATTAATTAGTCCGTAGTATTTTTTTCCAAAGTAATTCGTGTACATGAAAAGCCAGGTTCAACCGTTTGCGAACCGCCAGTAACATTAATATCCGGTTTTTTGGTAAGTAATGCCTTACTGGTATAGATATGTTCGTATGGCGTTGAAATATCGATTTTGTGATACCCGGTCGATACCCCATAGTCAAGCATGTCTTGCCAGGCTTGAGAGGCACGATTCAAATGGAATGTGATGGTCCCGCGATCATCATGATTCATAACAGAAGATCCATTGCCTTGAGCATCAACATCCATGGTCACATTATCAGTTGTCCAGGTCACCGAAACCATATCTTGCCCGTTATAGTAAGTGACCAACTTATCATCAATTCGTACTACAACTTTCGCAGCGTCATACAAAGGTTCGTCGTCTTCAAGATTTGCAGTTGCTAAATTTTGAGCCATTGTGTTTCCTCCTTTACATCACGATAGTATTTTCAATGTAGGCATCTTCCGCCATTCCCATTGGATGATACTTAGTGCTGATCCCACGCATTTCACGTTTTGTCTCGTATGACTTAGGCAGTTGACCAGGTTTGAGATAGTTTACTGAGTAATGTCTCATTCCCATTTGTATCACGAATAGGCGCAATAATATCCAAATCTCCCGCATCGATAAAGACACCTTTAATGACGCCAATGATTGAATCGAAACCAACCTCGTCGTAGGGGATCCCTTGGTCGGCGCTTTGTACGAACAAGTTTGCTAGCCGAGCATGGACTTCGTTTTGAATCCAATCCCAACCCAAGATGGTATCTAAGTGAAAACCTTCTGCAGCCATGCGTGAACTAGTTAATCGTGGCGCATCTAATACATAGGCATAAGTAGCAATGTTGTACTTTTCTAATTCCGCCATATCATCAGGGGTAAAATCGTAGCGATCTTGCGGCTGGGTATATGGCAAATCACCAATGGCATACTTAACCGCTGAGTGTGGACGGCGGCCGTACATAGCACCGGCAAACGCGGCGTCAAATACGTTATTGTAGGTGTCTTGAATCTCAGCATTGGTATCATCAACTGCTGGCAGTGTCATCGGATAGGTCTTCTTATTCGCCGTAAAGGCTTGCAGTTGCGTAGCATCAGTTGAATAGGCTAAGAAAATCCCAGTGTTTTGCTTCTCGACAAAGTTTGAGATCGCATTGGCCACCTCTGAGTCAAAATCAACTAAGAACCAGAACTGCGGTCCAGCAAAGTAATATTTCTTTAAAGCCGTCACGGCCGCGATTGCGTCTGCTGACAAATCGCTATCAGCCATCGCTGTAACCACATCAGCAGTTACTTTCGCCCCGTCATTTGCTGGTGTTGCCTTCACATTGGCAGGGGCTGGCGCCTTTTTGCTATCTGTTTCAGCAAAAGTTACTACGGCCAGGGAGGCTGCCTCACCATTAGCTTTAAAGTAAGCGCGAGCTTTCTTCCATGCTGGTGTGTATGATTCATAATCCTCAGTTAAAGAATCTAGATCGTCATAGACCTTAATTCCTTGTTTCTCACCTTTCACAAGCGCCCCAGTAGGAACATCTTTTGCTGCGGTGGTGTATTGATTCGAGATATGGGCTGGAGAAATCCGGCTCAAAGTACTAAATAAAGTGTTTGCCATTATTAATCCTCCTTATTGGGATTGATTGTTAAGTCCGAAACGCTGGCAATCGTGTCAATTGGACTCTTGAAGTTTCTGTAATACTGAATCGTTAGGTCGAATCCGGTGTGATGCACCACCGAAAAAGGTAACCCGGTAATAGAACGCGTTTGTGGCGCGGTAGCTTCACGGACCACTAAGTTTGCATCACGTTTCAACAGTTGTCGGGTGTACAAATCAAATAGATACACCCGTAAATCACCGGCTGTTTGCATTGCAGCGTTAATGGTTGTCGCGAAAGCGTCTAGTGAGATTGTCGCCTCAAACAAACCGTCATTAAACGTGGCGTCACCAAATACTGGATCATCAATGACCAACGGATAATAGGAGACAAACGGTGGTTGCTTGATAGTTGCAATCCTTTCATTTGGCACAACTTTTAAATCGGTGATTTGCTCGACAACATCTAGTAGAGGACCGATAATCGTTGCAAATTCTGTTGGATGCTTATCCCATGGGCGCAAGCGTATCATCACCCTTCAAGTAGTACACAAAAATACCGGCTACTAAATCGTAGTCGGCTATTTGGTCAATTTGATAAACATGTCCGTTATATTCAACGTAGGTTCCTGCGCGATACTCATGTTCGGAATACCAAGCCAACTGCCGTGGCAGTGTACTGCCCGCGGCGCCTAATCCTTGAGCAATGCTCTCTGATACGCTGGAATGCCGAGGTAGCACCGGGTCTTCTAACTCTTCTGCAGTAAGGTCGGTCTTTAAATCCGTCATCGAAATTGAAATAGTTTCGTGCATCGGGTCAGTTTTATCATTGTCTAATGCATTCAATTTAGGATGAACAGTAATGGGTGTACTAAAGTCGCTTATTGCTTCGTACAAATCTTCAATCACACTCACCGAGGAATCACCTTCTTATCAATTGAACGGTACAAACCACCAGTATCAATTAAGGGTTCATCGCGCCCCTTTTTGGCAATTGTACTAGGTGCATTAGCTGGCCCGATGGTGTCAATTTGTTTGTGCACATCGTCTACCATACGGTCCCCAACAAACTTATAGGCAGCATTGGCCGTAAACTTGCCTACCAGAACACCTTTTACTGCTTCACGACTAATAAAGCGCCAGCCATGGTTGCGGTTTTTGTAAACTGTACCACGCAGAAAAGAACGTGCCGGAATCTTAGCGGTCCCAAATTCGTTATACCGTACGATATCTGCCAACTCTTCCGGAGTATGTTCAGGAACGCTTTTAAGCGCACCAACGACTACCTGTTGCCGATTTAATGCTTTAAGTCGCCTGGATTGTAACGCCAACCGTTTCAACACCCGCTCTTCCGCTTCACTCATCTTAGAGTACCAACGGAATCTTAAGTGACTTACCCGGTTGTAATTCGCTGGTCGTTAGCTTATTAACTGTCATAATGGCACCGACAGTTGTTTGTGACCGAAACTTAATCCATAAACCATACAGGCTATCACCATCGGCCACTTTGTAGGCCGCAACTGGAACTTCTACTTCGTTCAGAAACGCTGTCCCAGTTTGTTTTAGTAATGTTTGCTTGGACATTTTCATACCTCCTATTTAAACGCCACTCGCCAGTCCCGTAGGCCATACTCGTCCAAGAGTGTTAAAAAACTCGTCCAATAATTATTATTGGGCGAGTCTCCAAAACGGGTGTAAGTAGCGTCTTCAACTTTGACGGTTTTATATTTGTTTGCACTATTAGGGAAATCTGAAAATAACATGTAGCAAGCGTAGAGATATACAGCACGATTTAGCGCTACTAGCGGGACCTCATATTGCTTAATAATTTCACTGGCTTCTTCCGCATACTGGGTAATAGTTACCTCATCAAGTTTCCGAAAATCTCGGTTTCCCTGTATGCGTTCTACAATAGCCTTTAAATCCATCATTAGCCCTCCTTAAGAAGGTTTAATCACGGCTCCGTCGGCAGTTGGGGTAACCGTCAACTTAGTGGGAGCAACAGCTTTAGACTTAATAACCGTAAACCCAGGCACATCCACTTTGTCAGATTCATCTAGTTTTCCGTCTGGATCGACGTGAGAAGCTTTGTAATCGCCGTCTGCCACAACATCTCCGGAAGACAATCCGGTGATAGCGGTTCCTTCTAAATCGCTACCTGTTGCAATAGGCTTAGTTAAATCGTCTTTTTTGTAAACATTTAGTTTCAAATCTGCCATTATATTACCTCCGTAATTAAGAACCTGCTGGAACCGTAAATTCGGGAACGTCGACTGGTTCGGATTCATCAAGTTTTCCACTATCGTCCACGTGGGTGGCTTTATAATCACCAGCCACAACCTTAGTCCCCGCTGCCATACCCGTAAGGACTGCACCAGTTGCATCATCTCCAGTGGCTACTGGTTTGGTCAAGTCATCTTTCTTATATAGATTGAGCTTCAATGCCATCAATACTCATCCTTTCTACTTTTTAGCCTTTGCCGTAACCTTTACGCCATCTGTTGTCGGGGTAGCTATAACATTTTTGGGGGTGTCAGCCTTAGCCTTTACTCGCTTTACCAACGTTCATAATCATCACATTACGAACCTTATCAAAAGCTGGTAAGATGTTTTGTGAAGTATGAACCAGTGTTGAAACAGGATCGTGAATCCGATCCGTGTAAATGGTAATTCCATCACTAGTACGCGAAAGCTGGACGGTTGAATCACCAGTCAAACCCATATCTTCGTTGGTATCAGTCCACACCATGCGACCTAATGAACCTTCTGGCGCCAAGACAACCATATCGTCGGGAACAAATCGGTCAGTGCCAATTCCTTTGTTATAAATAATCACGCGAACGCCAAGCGTTTCTTGTACTAAGCTCAGAACCGCTGACTGAGCTAAGGCAACCCCGTCGCTAGTTCGGCCATCAGTCAGCGTAGAAACAATTTCACCGGACTTGGCTAACTTACGGAAAGTTCGGCCATTCATGATCACTACGCCAATCGTTGTGCCGTTGTCGTCATTAATCTTATCCATTTGATCTTGAATATCATCCAATGGCTTAGAATCTTTAGTACCCCATTCAGTGCCTACTTGAATGTCCTTGTGTTCAGCTGGCATGTGAAAGTCGCGAGTATAAATAAGGTTGTTGCTCCCTTTATCGTCAGCACCACTCACTACAATCTTTCCTGTTGTGAGAGCTTGCATAGCAAGGATTTCACGCGTCCCGTAAGCGAATGTGAGCAAGTCGTTCAAATCGTTGTATTGCGTATTTGCGATGGCTTTCACTTCGCTTGGATCAGCGTTGTTAGCCAGTGCACGATTAATATCTCGGCGGCGCTTTTCGTCCATCGCTTTGTAGTTCTTGAACGGAATAGTGTTGTATGCTTCACTTTCAAAGCCACGATTCCCTAGCTTAACTGAGCCAACGTCTTCCGTAGTAGCCGTCATCATACGTAACTTCGATTCTTCACCAAAATAGAGTTTAGTCGTCTCAGTCGAACTATACGTCAGATCGAAGGCGCTTTGATAGAAATACGGTTTACGTTCGTTACTGCGTTGGTTCCACCATGCAATGATGGAGGCCGGATTTTCAATATCACCAATAGTTAACATTTATACTCCTCCTATGATTAATCTCGATTTACAATAGTTACCTTTGGCAACGCCGTTTTAAGTGCTGTAATAACTTCGTCGGTGTATAGCTTTCGAGTTGCATCGTCCATACGTGCCAGGTTGATGGTGCCAGCTACAATGACTGAAACAGGCGTTGCTCCACCAGCAATGTTGTAGTCTTGACGCAAGATTCCTTGCGCCTTGGTAGCGTCGGTCGTTGGATTTAAAACAACTGACCCGTCGTTACTAGTTAGGAAGTTCTTATCTGCTGTTAACAACGTGCCACCCATAATATATTTTTGACCGTCCGCATCTGCGACGGCCGTTGGATCATCGAGCATATTTGCAATCGCAGTAGCGTTATAGTCATCAATTAAGATGTCGTTACTGCCAAAAATCTGTTTTGCCATAATTTAGGCCTCCTATTTTTAATAAGTACTCTGCAACGGCGTTCTGGAACCGCCCGATTTAGCGACATCAGCACCAAAGTTAGCGCTAGAATCTTGATGCTTCGTAGCAGACGGAACCCGTCCACCAGCGTATTCAGCGCGGACTTTAGCTTCTGTTTCCTTTTTGATGTCCGTGATGAAACCTAACAACGTGCTTGCATTCTCAACCGTCTTATCGCGGTCATCATTTACAAACATTGAGACAATCTCTTTGGGCATATCAATATGGCTCTCTTTGAAAACCTCAAGCGTTGAGTCGATAATGTCACGACGTGCCAGTTGCTTTTCAAGCTTTTCAACTTTAAGCTCTTCAGGCGTCTTTTTAGGCTCCTTAGCCGGCTTATCGCCAGATTTAAGCTTTGTTAGTTCTGCCTGAGCTTGTTCTAGTTGCTGTTGTAGCTCATTCTTTTTGCTTTGCTCCTTGCCGATGCGACCCTGCAATTTTTCGATGATGTTGGCATTCTTAGCGTCATTCTCATCTTTCTCATTGTTTCCATAATCCGAGTTATCATCTGCATTTAATGGCTTGTCGTCATTAGCATCATTGGGGTTATCAAGTGCCGGGCCGCTTGGACTGCCACCATTTGGGTTGTCTTCAGCAAAAAACTGTAATTGCATTGGCACTAACTTACTAAATCGTTTCATACTTAAAACTCCTTTCGCGCATTTAAGGTCATGGGAGACTGTATTCCTCAGGTTGTTCTTTATTGTCCGCAACACATGGAAAAGGACAAAATAAAAAAGCCTGTTCAGGCTTTAATAAATACTGAAGTTTACAAAATTTGAATCACTCGCTGGTGTCTTGTGACATCGACAATTAGGATGACTGTCATCTGGAATATCCGGCGCATCGTTAATGGCGTATGGACTGCCATCAGCGAGACCTTGGCATCTTTGACACGCGCCGGGTTCATTCACCCAATCTACATATTGCACACCTGCTAAACGGTAGGTGGTCATATTGACATGATCAATAAGTCTTGCCGATTCCGTACGGACAATTCGCCGGGCATTGAACTCCATTTGCTTAACCCGATCAGCAATGGACTGAGAAGTCTTAAATTGGGCTGTATTAGCATGGTCGGCCAGCATGTTTTCCATATCCTGAAGGGACATACCGTGCTTAATATGTTTATTAACTAAGGACTCAATATCATTAGCCAAGTTGTCGCTATCAATCCACAAATTTTGCGACCAAATAGCGCGTGTACTGGGCTGTGTCAGGACACTGGAGGCCCGCTTTTGTTGCGTCGTTGACAGTTTAAAAGCATTCTCCATACGTTTTAATTCAGTGTTAGCATCTAATTCAATGCGTCGCTCAATATTTCGTTGGTTTTTTACCGTCATTCTGATGACGGCTAACCCCATCAAAGCTGCTAAAATATGCTTTTTATCAATATGAGTCTGTGCATTGTAGGCCTTAACACGACTGAATGCCTCACTCGGCCAGTCGCTCATATCAGTTTGCTTAACTGCATTTTGCCATTGCTGTAAGTCCCAGCGACTAGCTTGACTACTTACCTGTGAAACAGTTAAACCGTTCTCATCAGCATAGCGTGCATAGAACTGTGATAGATGGTCACGAATGTACATCAGACATTCACGGTAATATTGGTTACTTTGCTGGTCGGTCTGGTTGTCCAGATTTATTAGTTGTTGAATCCGTTGTCGTTCCTGCTGAATCGTGAGCGCCACCATCGCCTACACCCGCCTTCTTTTGCTGGTCAGTCACGTACTGGTCAACATTTACTTTAGCTTCATCAATTACCTCTTTGTTTTCTTCTTTGAGCCGTTCAACCTCTGCTGCTGGATCATCAATACGTGATAGGTACCCAAGCTTAGTAACATCACTGACTTGACCATCCAGAGTTTTTACCGTTTGTGCCTCTTCTAGCATGTTGTGTGGAATACTCTGCTTATGGTCGAATGTTAGGTCATTCGGGTTAGCGTTTTCGCTCCATTGTTTAAAGAGAATAGCAAACATCTGTCGTAGTGCTTTATCCATCTTATGCGACTTCACACGTGCTCTGGCCTGCATGGGCTGATACCGTTGCAATAAGGCGACGCCACTAATAGATTGAGCTGACATACCAAAATTAGCATCATTCAAATTAACCACTTGTGACGTCTGGTAAACCATATCGATGGCACGGTTTAAGAAGTTCTCCTTTGCTTCATCATGTGGATCAGGTGACAGAAACGCTGCAGATGGGGTTACCTTACCGTCATTAGTATTGATGGCCGTTTTCTGTTTAGGATAAATATTAATAACGTGGCTTCCTTGCAGCATTTCAATCTGTTTATCGTCCAACTCGTCCCCTGTAATCACTAGGTAGGATTCATTAAAGGTGTCATTGTCATTACCTTTGGATGACATCACATTATCAATCGCGTCAATGAGGTTAATAGAATCGTCAAATAACCCGGCACGATCTGAGTCTTCTGCTAGCTCAATGACCGGCAATGCTGGGAAATTTAACATGTCGCTTTTCACAACGCGGTCAGGATCATTGCGATCAGCGTTAGTCACTATTAAGCTCCCTTGCGCATCACCACTAGCCATCGTGTCGAATTGATAAACAGCGTCTTTAGTGATTAGTTCACCATACTGACGCGCAGCACCAGTCGAGTACCGAATTGCAAATACAGGATTGTGTTCTATCGAATCGTCATATACAACGATAGTGTCTCTAGGTGAGCAAACCGCCATCTTGAGCTGCGTCTGAACTTCATCTGATTCTCGTGATAGGATACCTACTTCATACAAATAAAGATATGAGCGACCGTAAATATCAGCTTGCTTAGACCATTCGCTAAATACATCCCCGTAATCATTGGCATTCAGCCAAGCTTGAATCTTGCCGTTCAAAGCGTCATCATCAGTCTGGCTGTTATCTGATTGGTGCTTAATAACAACCGGTTCGCCGCTAAAATAGCCGTTAAACGTGCTAACGAGCTTCTTGGGTAGGTTAAACGTCAATCGATTGTCCGGCTTATTTAGAGGCTTTTCTGGGAGGCTAGTAATTTTGTGGTGTCGACCAATATAGTAGTCATGTTTAAGCTTGTATTTAGGCACCAGATAATTCTCATGATAATTAATAATCTGCTTAACATCATCTAAGTGGCCTGCGATACCGACGTCTCCAATATCTTTGTTGTAAAGAAAAACATCGTCATCAGTGATGGCAATGTTTTCAGATAACCCAGAGGACCCATCATTGCTGTTTGCGTGATGCAGTATCGGGCGCCCACTCAGCACGTAATCTTGCATATTTTGTGGTTCTCTTGTTGGCATTTAAAACTCACCTCCTAATAATGATCAATTAGTTGAATACCATTACCATTATCGGTTTCCGGTTGTAGAATAGTCGCGCAGAAATAGCGCATGGCGTCCATCGTATGATCGTGATCTTTGGTTGGCTTATCCTCGCCACGTTGAGCTGCTTTATCATCCCACACGTAACTGGCGAACTCCTTAAACAGGTTCGGCAGGTTGCGCGTGAACTTAATCTGACCATTACTCATCAGTGATTGGGTCAGTCGGATACCGTCCAGTACGTTATTGTATGCTTGATAGACCTGGTACCCCCGCGATTCCAACTCAATGATAAAGTTCTGAGCCGCCGGGTCGACGATAATTGGTGCAATGATGGGGCCTAAAAAGTTCCCCAGATCATCAGCATACTGCTGGTCGGTCTTTTGAACGCCACTCACATCATGACGGGCATCGTAGTAGTACTCACGGAGCAGATACCAAACGCCATCAGAAAAACCCCACAGCAGGAATACTGTCGGGTTTTGGGCGCCGTAGTCACACGACACGTAGTATTGAGTAATATTGCTGTAGTCTGGCGCGTCAACGACCATCTTTTGCTCGTCAAAATTATCATAAATAATACCATCGCTAAGAACCCATAGGCCTTCGATGTAGCGCATGTAGAACACGCCAGAATAGCTTCGCTTAAACCGGTCTTTAACCGACTCAGCCAACGCTGGGTTATCGTCCATCATGAAATGAATGTGCAGCGCCTTGTGTTTTTCAAGCTGATCCAGCCACTCCAACTTAAACCAGTGATAAGGGCCAGCTGGGTTACAGTTGAACCACAGCTTACCGCCGTCCACAGACACACGACCAGTTGCTTGATTAACAAATGATTCTGGCATCAAGGCAACTTCATCAAAGAAAAAGCCGGCTAAAGTAATCCCTTGGACTAGATCTTGCGAGCTTTCGTCCTTGCCACCAAACAGGAAGTAAAAGTTAGTCTTGCTACCGCGCTTAATTTCAAGCATGTTATCGGCACGCCGGTCAATTACTTTGAAACCTCGACCTTCAAGCATTGTTTTTAATGGTCGAATCACGTTGCGTCGTAACGACCCAATTGTCTTGCCTGCAATTCCGAACTGTTGACCGTCGTAATTTGTCATAGACCACTCAATGTAGCTCATGCTCATAGTCATGGTCTTGCCGGCACGAATTGAACCATCACAGATAATCGCTTCGTACTCTTCACGGTTACGCCATTGCGGGTGCGTCAGCCATGCATTTTCGAAAACCTTAGCCTGAAACAGTCTTGGATCCAACCACCATGACAACACCTCTAGTTGCTTCGGTGAGAACGGAGCGTAATTAAACTGTGGTGTTTTCATCATCGTCCGTCCCTCGCTTAGCTTCATAGATTGCCTTTAGGAATGCGTCATCATCTTGATTAGTGTCAACTGGTTCAGGCAAGCGGTCAAGCAACTCTTTCATGGCTTTTTGCTTGTCATACAACTTGACTACCAAGCCGTCACGGCCAACATGAATATCCTCAATCAGCGACCAGTCGACCTGATCACTCGGCTTCAAATAGATGTCAGCGCTGTGCTTACGAATCAGATTGTTATCCTCATCGAACAACGGGTTTCCGTCTTCGTCCTGAAGGGCTGTATCGTAGCTGTCGTAGTTGATAACGTCGCCAAGTGAGGCAGTGGCCTGCTTAATGTACTGCAATAGAACATCGTTAGCGTCCATCAAAATTGACTGCTGTTGTTTGGCCTTTAAGTCCTTGATAGCCTCAATTATCTTAGGGTTTCTAAGGAGTTTATTGCCTTCAACCATAGCCGTGTTATAGTTACTCCCATATGCCTTTTGGTAAGCCCAAGTCGCGTTGAACCGCTGCAAATAGTACGCACAGAACAACTTTTGCTTTTCGGTTAGACCTGTCGCATCCAACGTCTCTTGCATTGCGACAATGTCGCGTTTTGTCGCAGATTTTTGAGACGCTGTCGCATTTTCTGTCGCACTTTCTTTTGCCGATTGGCCTTCATCCCAATGACCACGCGACTTCCAGTTTCGGACGGTACTTTGCGACACATTGTAACGCTTAGCGATTTCTTTATACGATAAACCAGCTAAGTAATCCGCTTTAGCTTCTTCTGCTCTCTTTGTCACAACATATCACCACACCTCCAATTTAATGTAGTTGGCTCCTATGATGTCATTACGCACAAGTTGTTCGCTATAATTACATCATAGGAGTTTTTTATTATGATCAATAAATCTGCCATCAATCAATTCATTAACTTTATTGTCTTTGTTCATCTTGTTTCCTCACTTTCACAACCTCACCAAATTTAAAAGCAGCATGCTTTTCAGCACACCGCTTCTCTTTAAACCATTGTTCCAAATCTCGTTCAATTTTTAAATCGGTAACACTATTGTAGCCACTGTATGTACGATACATAGAATTGCAATAATTCCTTCTTGTCATTATGATTACCTCAACTATTAAAAAGTATGTATTTTCTTAAAAAATTATTTATGTAGACTCTGTATCGGGATATTGATATAATTTTTAATCTCTTAACCTTACTCAAGTGTCTATCAAGCAATTCACTCACTAGCAAAAACATTATAGAAAAGAAGCATAGTTAGCCGCATTGGAGGTCCGCTTGATTTTTAAATAAATTGAATTACTACAAAAAAAGGTCTTATAATATCAATAGAGTCATTTGTTATTAATGATCAGGAAAATTTTTAAGGGGATTGGCCTAACGTTTTTTATTTTTAAGTTAAAGTACTTGAATTAACTTACTTGGACTATATCTGTCTCAAACTGCTTCCCGGAATTTAATAACAATGTCTCAAATAAATATCAAAGATTGGGAGGAAATATTATGCACTGGTTATGGGTATTAATTGTAGGAGCAATTATTGGTGTTATCGCTGGAGCAATTACCGGCCGTGGTAACTCAATGGGCTGGATTGCCAATATTATCGCCGGCCTAGTAGGATCGGCCTTGGGAGAAGCTGTACTTGGCCATTGGGGACCTCAACTAGCTGGAATGGCAATCGTACCTTCAATCATTGGTGCCATTATTTTAGTTCTGATTGCATCTTACGTGGTAGGACTACAATCTAAAAATTAGTACTTTCAAAACGCCCGAATTTTCCGGGCGTTTTTTAATTTCCAAAAAAAGCCGGCGTTAGACACCGGCTTAAAGCGCGAACGCCCGCCCAGTACGAGAGGAGCATCCCTCCTTAAAATTTGAAGCGGGCATATGCCACGTATCGGAGTCGAACCGACACCTGCTACCACAGCGTGGCGACCAATAACAAATATATTTAGGAGGTTTGTCGGCTATGGGGCCGGCAACGGGTGCAGTTGGAGTCGAACCAACTAAACCGTAACACCCTGAAAGAATCGGAGGAATTTATCTAATTCTTTTGATAATACCAATTTACACCCATAATCCGAGCTTTTGGTTCGGTCTTAGTTCACTAAAAGTTCACTCTCAAATTAAGCTTTAAATACCAATAAATCATTCAATTTATTTCCCTCCTCCAATTGAGGCGGAAACTGAAACGCAAAAGCGATAATGGCATCCTTTTTGATTTTCGTATACTGCGTCTTTGAATAACCAATGTGATCCATAATCAAGTCATCTTTGTCGGGAAATTCAGTCAAGAACTTGCGTTTCAAAATATATCGATACTCTTCTCGCTCTAAAGCATCAATCGCGTGCCTAATTTCAGTACAAACAACAGTTGCCGAACTGTGCTCTATTAGACTATTCTCTGCTGTATTTTTAAAATTGGGTGATTTGGGCATACCATCCATTGAAGGTGATCGTAATGAAATCACGTCTCGTCTTTCAATCCTATGCAACAGCACATAGTCACCCAATAGCGCTTTTGCTTTTTCTAACGTTGCTTCTTCATCTAACTTGCTAAAATAGGCACTACTTTTCAACCCGTTCCACCCCTTGTCGTGTCAGTGTTTATCCGCTATAATTATCGTGTCGGGAATAATTGTAGTCATTCTGCAAACACTTGTGGGATGACTTTTTATTTTTTTAACTTTCTCGTAACCATTTCTTAACTGATAAGTTGTACCATGTACTTGTTAATAGGTTGGTATCTATTAACACTCCACAAAGAATCCTGATCAAAGGCGTCCAGAGAGGCGTCTTTTTGTTTAGATTTAATTTGTAACTTCAACTGACCATTTGATCTTTGGCGCAAGTTTCGATCCTCTTTGAAGCTATGATTATTGCAATTACACTTCTTGGCAACGATACCTTTTTATTTGCTTTATAGTGATTTTTCTGCGACACTTAAACTAGATCAAATTTAGGAGGTTACCATTATGTCACTAGACGATATGATTGATAGCACTAAGGATAAAGTTTCCGGCAAGGCTAAAGAAGTTGAAGGCAAAGTAACTAACGACAAGGGTCGCGAAGCACAAGGTAAGGCTGAGGGGTTACTCGGCAAAGCCAAAGAAAAACTTGCCGATGCAAAGGATGCAGCTTCAGAAGCCATTGATGACGTCAAAGAAAAATTCGATAAAGAAAAAAAGTAGATTTATCAAGCCGTCCTAAGGACGGCTTTTTTAGTATCCGTGAATCCTAGTCTAATTAAACAATTCCAGTATCAACGTCATCGTTAACCGGACCTTCCCGTGTTACTTGTAACGAGAGCCTACTTCGCAGTTTTAATCACAATAGTTCCTCTTTAAAAATCTTATTATGGTAATCATACCTAGCAATCACAACTGGTACTCCATGCTCGTGCATAAACAGCACCATCCGTAATTTACTGTCGGTCGTAAGAGTTGCTTTGCCACCTTTAACATCAATTACTGATAGCAATTTGTCACCGTCATAAATGCTGAAATCAGGTGTGTAAGATCGGCTACGATACGTCTTACCATGTATTTTGAAACTGGGACAAATTTGAAAACGTTCATGTATTCTAAACTCTTGTTTCAAAGTTTTTAACTGGCAGTAATAAGCTGCTTCAGCCCGGCTATCAAACTTATAACCATTAACCTCAATTTTACGGGCGCCAAATTTGTTTTGAGATTTCTGTGATAATCTGCCGGTTTGAGATTTTAATCGTCGCTTACGTGCCCCGGTGGGCCTCTTAACACCCCTTGGATACCTAATCGGCATTAGCTCTACCACTCTTTGCCTGTATTTTTTTAAGCTGATAACCACGGTAGTTGGCCAAATTAGCAGCGTCAGTTCCACGATAACGTTTACCACCCCGCCACGCCATGAGTTGCTCATCGGCATTCAAGGCATTGGCTAACTCTGCTCTCGTCATTTTTGCAACATCCCAAGATTCCATCAGTCCAGTAATGTAGCGTGAGATGGCTCTAGGCTTAGTTTCTGGCGTGATTGTTGCGCTCTTTTTTGAATCCATAATACCTAATTCCATTCGTACCGCTTTTAATACCTGGGCAGTCCGGACAGAAGACATGCCCAGCCGATCAGCCAAACTACTAAATTTGACGTTGCCATTTTCGATAGCCGTCTTAACCATCTGATACTGCTTATCACTCAACATTACGTTGCCATGTCGTTTCTTAGTAAGAATTAAGCCTCGTAACTCTTCTAACTCCGGATCATCGTAGGTTAATTTGCTTAGATCATCGCCGTGCTTAATCTCCAATTCATGCAACTTCGCCAATGCTTTTGGTGTCATGTTATCTCCATCACTTTCTTTTGATTAACTGCTTGCGCTTAGCCACTTCAAAGTCAGCCAGATACTCTTCAGCAGTGACTTTTGGCTGCCAGAAAAATTCGAAACCATCGGGGATCCCAATGCCTTTTTGCGCCTGTTCCATGCAAATTATGATGGCAAAGAACTTAAACCACTTTCTGCTGTGCTCGCCTGTTTGCGTCTGGCCGTCAACTGCATATGCTTCTCTCAGTCGGTCTTGAACGAATTTAAACCCAGGTCCCTCGCCGTATGCTTGTGCCTCTGCTAGGGCCATAAAAGCGTCGGCCCATCTTGTCTTATCTGCCATGCTTAATCCCCCTTCAAAATTTCGTCAAAACTTGGTAAATCTTTGTTCTCGTACTTAGCTGGTTTTGGTGGTTCATAGTCATCTTGGATCCAATCAGGTAATGTCTCTTTAATTCGTCTAGGCAGTTTGTAGCCTCCTGGACGGTTAGCCTTTCGCTCTCGTTCCATCTTTCGCTGGTGCTCTACATCGGCCTTTTTGGCCGCTTCGATTGTCGTGACCTTCAATTCACGCCAACCTTCCAACACGCGATCGACGTACTTAACCGAGTTCTTAGCCGGGATTTGTTTACTGCCGGCGATGGTGACGGCAAAGTTAACCAGGTCAGAGCCAAACTCAGACACCCAGTTCGTCAAATCTTGCTGGACGATAGCATTTGGGAAACCCCAAAGTTGCTGCCACAGCTCCCAGGTATTTTGCTCGGCCGTGTTGGTCACGCCTTTGTCATCGTCATTGTTTCGTTTAGTTTTGTTTAGTTTATTTAATGCTCCACTGTTGTCTCCACTACTGCCTCTACTGTTGTCTCCACCATTGCCTCCACTACTGTCTCCACTATATGGAGACAAATTAAGAATTGAGTAGATAGCAGCTTGATTGCCTTTACGTGGTGACCACTTAATGTAACCTGCCTGAGCAAGTTCATTGCGTACTTTAAAGAAGTTGGAGTCGGATTTAATACCAGATTTTTGCTTTAACACCGACGAAGCTACCGTGAACGTTGCCGACCATGCGGTTTTATTGTTCTGGGCCATTAGTGCGTGCCAGAGTGCAATTGCCGATGAGTTCAGCGGATCATTTTCGAGCTTGTCATAGAAAGCTTTAATCTGCGTAATGTAATTCAACTTGCCACCCCCTCAATGCCTACCCTCCCACCACTACTGATTAAATGTTTACTGTAATTTCTTGCCAAGAATATTTGCTAACATAGCAATTATCTCAGGCGTCAAACCTTCAGAAATATCGGCTCCCTCTGTTGAACTTACTACGGGATCTGATGTAAATTGTTCTTTAATCTCGTTACAGATATTGCTTACCATATCGCTATTAAAACCCATGTCCTTCATAATGCCAACGACTGCAGATGTTAAACCGGTTAAGACCTCCATACGGCTCATACCCGACGCTGTTAAACACGAGGCATAGTGTCCATCTACTAATGTTCTGGTAACTGTAATTGTTGGTTCGCTCATAATTAATTCCTCCTAGAATGGTAGATCGTCTGTGTTAATGTCCACGTCCGTGGCGTTGTCTGCAAACGGGTCCTTAGGTGGCGTTTGTTTTTCATCTTCGTGTTCTTTTAATGGGGCTTCTAACTCTGTAATCATGGCTTGCATACCGTCGGCCACCTTAGTAACTTCATCATCGGTTAAACTGCCCCAATTACCATCCCAGTCGTCACCCACAATTTCTTTGACAACTTGCTTAGCAGGTTGCTTGGTATCAGGTAATCCCAGCTGTTTAGCGGCTTTGTTCGACTGAATCGCAATAATTTTCAGTTTGGCCACACTAGTCCCACTTAGAGTGGGCTTTTCTGGAGTCTGCTGAGAATTTATATTGTTGGGTTGTTCTGACTCAGCCCGATTGGCCCGAGGAGATTCTGATTTAGGGCCGGATAAAACTAACTTGGCAGCTGCCTTTACTTTTTTGTCATACGCTTTGTCGGCTAGAAATTGCACACTATTTCGGTCTGTCTTAACCAGGTCTCCCAATGGTGTCCCTTTACTCTTTTTCATGGGTGACTGTACTTTAAGAGCATCCTGATAAGTCATTGTAGCTAGTTCAGCACGTTCATCAAAACCTGACATGTCTTCGATGTCTTGCGTAAATAAATCTGATAGCGAACCAATCGTGAGCGTAGCATCAACCTGTGCACGTTTCTTAGCCATCTTTAGCACTGTGTTCTTTACGTCAAACGGAGCATTGGGATCGGGAACCTTGACACCATCTTCGAAAGAATTTCGCTGGTTCTTTTTTTCGCGCGTATTCCCGTTACCAAGTCCTTCAGTGATTAACTTGCCGTCTTTCAATAGGGTGCATTTAACTGTGTAGTCGAAATAGGCATTATCGGGATCATAATTTTCTACCTTGTCAATTACTGCGTATTCACTCTGAACGCCCATTAGCATGAGAATTTTTTCGGCACCTGGTTTTAATAAGGTTGGCTTTGCCCCGGTCCCCGGGATAATTCCAAAGTCCTTACCTTCAATCAATTGGTTCTGGACCAAATTTTGAAATTCTTTAATGGCTTTTAACTGAGCAGTGACTTGGCTGGGTTTGACCGTCATAATCAACGACATTGCCGATGAGTCTTCTGGCTGTGTTTGTCGCGTATTTGCTAGTGCTTCACTCATAGATCATCGACCCCCTTTGTAGGTGTAAACTTAACATCTTCTCTTTCAGTCACATGGATTCCTGGGACAATTTGACCGTCCTGATCAATGGCCTTACCGCCTTTGACTGGTGTCAAGGTTTTCTTGAAGTCGCCCCATTTGAGCGTTAGTTTTGACTCAATAAACTCCGGGTGCGAGGTGGCCACGAAGGATTGCAACTGCTCGTCATCGTGCTCCCAGTTCTTACGCTTAGTCACCATGGCTTTACCGGCCGGAACATTAATTTTGCCATCTGGTCTGGTCTGTCGGTACTCTTCCAAAAGCGATTCAAAGTAATCGTGGCTTTCGTTTAAATCATGGGTTGTCCGATCAAACCATTCTTGTGTTTGCCGGTCGAACTCGTGTTTCTGCTCTTGCTTGTCTTTCAGTTCCCGATTAATTTCTGCCAACTTCCGAAAAGCCCAGTTAGCAGCGGTGTCATCATTTATATGGAACCTTTCACCCTCGGCCTTCGGGTGATTTTCAAGTACTTCGCTCATTACAATCCCTCCTCAAATGCACCTAAGCCATTAATTCTGCCTAGCAACGCACCTAATGCCACCAATCCACGATCCCAAGTATCTCCTGGTTCTATTTCATCAAGCAATGTTGAAGCCATTTGCTTGGGAGTTGTGTGCTTTAAAATTTGTTTTAAAATTTCGTTTTCAATATCCCATTCATTCGTCGGAAAATTAAGCCCGTCATACCGCCACACCTGAGTACCAGCTTCTAATCGGTTTCCTTCGTAATCAAGGGCATTGGTAACGGTTCCTGATGGGTATAAACTATATGGGTCAATCATCGTCAATCACTCCTTTATAGGCCTGTACAATCTGGTTAACGCACCGTCGCATATCAACCTTTACCTTCTTACGAGTCCGTAAATCGGCTTCGCTAAGGTCTTCCAAGAACTCGGATAAGTCATAAGCCGTTTTGAGTGTTTGTCTGAATCTATTAAGTTCTTCAGCCATTGCCACGACCCCCATTTTGGGTTAAAATTAAAAGCATAAAAGTTATTCTCAAGTAACTTATGTTGACTCACTGTCATGCCCGACAGTGGGTTATTTTTTTGCTCTTTTTTCATTTGCTCATCTCCTAGTCAAAGAATCGTTTGTCGTGCCGGTGCTCAAAGGCCAACGTCAAGACACTAACACCAATGAGGCTTGCAGTTAACCCGACCCAAGTAAATGTAACCATATCGATTACCTCCTTAATTCAAACCGTGTTCAATAATGAATTTTTGAATTTCGTGAGACGGAATATGCCAACCATTGTGTGTACTACCATAATCGATAAATCCGCCACGCAATACATCCAATTGGTTTTTGTACTTAATTAAGTAATTCAGCGCCCTAGTAGTTCCCTTCTGGTTAAACACGTGCTCGGCGAACTGTTTTAACGTCCACTCTTCCGGTTTAACTTGAGCTTTTTTCCACGCCTGAAACTCTTGAAATTCATCTTCCTCAACTAACCGGAGATGTTGCTGTGCAATTAAAATGTCAATAGATTCTGCCATATTTCCACCTTCTATCCGCCGTAAACACGATTGTAATGATCAATCATGCTTTGAAGCTTTTCTTCTGACATGCCAGAGCTTAGAGCCTTGACGATCATGTCAGTTCTCTCTGCTCCCTGTTCTTCCAAATATTGTTGGATGAAGTTTTCGATGTGCGCTTGGTCTTCAGCATTGCGCTCACTTGGCTTCTTGGTGTAGGCTAACTCAAAATCATGTTCAGCTTGAATTCGTTCTTGCTCTTCTTTGTGTTGGATAATTGAAGTGGCATAAGGAGATTCCAGCTGCAACTTGCTATCATTCAAAAACGACAGTACACCGAATTCGCTACGAGCGGCACTCATCGCTAATTTCAATGATCCAAGTGATTCAACCAGTGTCCGTTTAACTTCACGTGTTGCACTGCGCTTACCGGTCTTTAAATTACTCAGAGCGCTAGGTGCCATGTGTATCTCATTAGCTACTTGCTCATGCGTTTTAACAGGCTTAATAGCCGTTAAATCATGTTTCAATCGTTTAGCAAACTTTAAATCTACCAATGTCATCACCTCCCTTCATTGAATAGATCTTTTAGTTTCTTTGCTCAAAAGCGAGATATTCTAATATTGGGAACTAAATAGTGTTTAGCAATCCTTGTACGATTTTACGAGCTTCATTGATGTTGCTCGAATTGATCTGGTAAACATTTCTGACGTGCAGCTTAATTCGTAAAATCGTATTAATCGAATTCTTTAATTGATAAGCATCAGGATTTCCGAAGTGAGACAAATGATTTTCAATCTCTTGACTTAACTTTGTCCACTCACGCGGACGCTTAGGTTTATCTACCATCGCTGACAGCTTTTCTTCGACCGCTTTATCTACTAATTGATTCAACTGTTCTTTTGTTACTTCCATTACTTGGTCACCTCTTTTTCAGGTAATAATTCCTTCACATCAATTCCAAGCGCATCAGCAAGTTTAGTTGCTGTGATGAGACCAGGTGTTTTATCTGTATTTTCAATGCCACTAATCGTGGTTTGAGGAACCCTGCTGACGTCAGATAACTTGGCTTGTGTCATTCCCGCACGTTCTCGGAATCGAATTAATTTTTCACCACTGTTCATATAATCACCTCTTTAATTGACCCATTTGGGTATGAAAGCAATATATACCCTTTTGGGAACGTTGTAAACCCATTTGGGTAAATTATTTTAAAAGCAAGTTTGCTACGCTTGTAGTAAACATTACCCAGATGGGTTTAAGGAGCATAGCAAACATGGAATTTGATCATGGAAAACTTTTTACAGATCGTTTGTACAAATACATGAGAGACAGAAACCTAACACTCAATAGAGTTGCTACCCTTTCAAATATTACTGCCTCCACGCTGAATAACATTGTTAATCGTGGTTCTGCTCCCAGAATTGACACCATCTACAAGATTTGTGATGGTCTTGACATCTCCGTGCGCGACTTTTTCGACTTCCCGCCCTACAACGAGGTGGAAGAATGACTAATTCTGACATAATTGCGTTATTTGCTTTGGTAATTAGTATCTTGACTGCGTTGTACACTAGGTTCACTCAACTACGACGTGATCTTGTGAACTTGAATTGGATTTACCAAACTTCCTATGATTCAGACGACTCTGGTAATTTTTATTTTGCATTAAATGTCTACAACCAATCATCAATTTCACATTCGATAACCAATGTTTCCGTTGAGTCAAGTAATAATAAATTTATAAGTGACGCTTATCGCTATCCTGTCTTGGTTACGACAAGGACAATTCTTAAAACGGATCCTGATGACAGTGACGTACATTTGGTGTATTCGGATTACGTTCCAATGAATATTGATCCACAACATTCAAAACAAGTTGTACTAGCTTTTTCTGGTCAATTACCTAAAGACGGTTTTTGTATCGTTCTCACCGGAACGCATACCCAGCGTATCCATATAAAGAAGTCTGCGACTCCTTTCATCAGCCTTAACGACCTTTCTTTAATTTTCGATAGAGATTTGGGAGGAACTTTGCCTCAATTAAAAACTGTCAATGGTAAGAAAGTTTAGAACATCCAAAATCAATATCGATGATTCACATAAACTACGTACACAAAACAAATTATCGACCCAACCAATGAAGTGATAGCGACCGCAAGATGCATAGTGGTCACCTCCTTTTTGAATTGAATTTTTCATTTTTTCACATCTAGCCAACTAGACCAACAGTGACAATTTCCGTGTAAATGCTAGCTTTCTGGTGAAAAATTCTTCCCTTTTGAATGAGACTTTACAAAATTAGTTTAATACGCTTATAATACTAGTTACCCAATTGGGGGAAGAGGGGGAACAAACATGGATTACAATCGTGGAAATCTATTCGCTAAACGTTTATACAAATATATGCGCATGCGAGATCTAACTTTGAATAGAGTGGCAAAACTATCGGGGTTGACTGCATCGACGCTCAATAACATCATTAATCGAAGCTCGTCGTCCCGAGTAGATACAATTTATAGAGTCTGCAATGGACTGCACACTTCTGTTCGAGATTTTTTCGACTTTCCTCCTTACAATGAGGTGGAAGAATGAAAGATCAGTTTTTGATCCTCTTGATAGCCTTAGTATTTGCTTTTTTAACTTTTGTTCTCACCGCACTAGGTTGGTGGATGAATCGTAGTCACTTTGCTGTTAAAACAAAATGGTTTTTTTCCACGAATGACGATTCCATTAAATTAGAAATAACCATTACGAGTTTGTCTTCGACTCCAATCAAAATTAAAGAAATTTCCTTTTTGGATTCTGATTTGCGAAGCATTTCCGAAATTTATTACAACTATGAAATCGCCCAAGAAAATTGGATCGCTGATCAAATTGAAGAGAGATTAAACCGTCTCGTTAAACAAGAGACTACCTCCAAACGAATAAACACGTTTAATACTGGGGGTACGCTAATTGCATTACCGACAATGGAGACTTCAGATAGCAATTTGAATTCTTCTGAAACACTCTCAAACTTATCAGCTAAGAGCAGACATACACTAGAAAATTGGAAAAGCTTTAAACGTATTCAAATTCGGGAGCACTTGCTAGAAGAAATTGATCAATCAGATGATTCAGAACATAACATCAACAAAAGTGCTTCCACCCCTTTAATTGGAACTGAAGTAATCGGATCAGCCGCAACGAAAACTTTCACCTATTGGTTTTCTTCTCAAAATATACCTACCAGGATGGTAATGATGTATCTGGGAAAAATTTGGGGATTCACTCACAGGAAAAAATTCCCTATTCAAAGCCCAAACGTACAATTTCAAGAATCACACAATAAACGTCATAAAAAATTTTAACTGAATCGCATGGCCAATACTTTTTCATTGTATTGGCTTTTTTAGATCCATTGCTTAGTACTTTCGTCCACTACCCCCCTGCATTAATCAATTTACATATTCACTCATTGTGAGATAATGAGCTTATGGGGGAGGTGAATAAAATGGCGTATAACGAGGAGGTCGCTGAGTTTTTAATTACCGTCGGTTCCAAAAATCATTATATAGAAGGCGAAAACAAAGGTTTTACCGCCCCTATGTTTGATCAACAAGATGTTTGGGATACCGCTGGCACTTTAATTGAATCTCATGTCTTAAACGTCCATCTAAACTGGGTGAGTGACAGTATTGTTGACATTATTTGGGATAAGCCAAACTAATATCCAAAGAAGAATGACCAATACTCATTCTTCTTTTGTTTTAAGCAACTCTTCTCCCCTATTTGAATAGATTCCGTTGGTTATTCACACCAACAGAAAGTAAAATTAAGTTATCAGCAAAATGGTTTAGGAATACTGAATTCCTCAGTGGTTGACCTTCTTACCACTCATACTCAAATCGCGTACTTCTTTTTCAAAAAAAATAGTCCATTCAACTCCCATCTTTAAAGAAAGGTCTTTAGCCTTATCCACATTAGGTGTTCGCCAACCACTTTCATACGAAGTGTAAGTTGATTTGGGGATGTCAAGAATGTTAGCCATTTGATCTTGAGACAAATTGTGTAACCTTCTATATTCTTTAAGCCACAGGCGCTCTTGCATTGTCTTACCTCCCATCTCAGGTACATATCCCATGTTCCTTTAATGTTTTAAATATAGTACATATCGCGTACATAGTCAATAAAAAAACTCTTTTCGAGTATTATTTTTGTTTTTCTTTAAAGTATACAATACGCGTACTATAATTCTTGATATGAAAGGGGATCAATTCATGTTCGCTAATAGATTAAAAGAGCTAAGAAAATCTCAACCAGGTTTAACTCAAGAATCCATAGCTAAGCAAATTGGTGTTGCAAAAACTACCTATGCATCATATGAGCAAGGAAAAAGGCAACCCGATTACGAAGTTCTATCCAAAATCGCTAAAAGATTTGATGTGACAATTGATTACCTCCTAGGCAACAACGAAACTCCAAAATGGGCTAATGAGAAAGATACAAATGATTTACAAAAGTTTCTCACTGAGAATGAAGGATCTATGACCTATGGCGGTGAAAATCTAACTAAAGAAGAAAAAGAAAAACTTAAAATTGCAATGACTCAAATTTTCTGGAGCAGGCATAAACATGATTAGGGGGAGGAAAACTAAATGAGTAATAACAGAATTGCAGAAATTTCTCGGATAGTGACTAACTCCTACCACACTGCCGATCCATTTGTCTTGGCAGATAAATTAAACATTGATGTCAGATGGAAATCACTTGGAAGATCCCCTCTTGGTAAGACTATGTATGATAACGGTGAGCCCATAGTATTGTTGAATGAGCAAATTCACGATCAGCCATTACGTTACTTTACGATGGCCCATGAATTAGGCCATATAATAATGCAAGAAGGTCTAATCGGATACTATACTCTTAACAATTATGCCCATTCAAGCCTAGAGAATGAAGCCAATGAATTCGCTGTTGCTTTACTCGGCCAACTGTATATCGAAGAGAATCAGCGCCTACCCGACAACTATTTTGACTTGGTTTATCTGTACGGGATGCCAATCTTTTAAAGTAAATATTTTTAATGGATCATTCTATTTTTGTAAGGTTGTTTTCATAAACACATAAACAATTGGAGAAAACAGTGCATGATAGTTAAAAACAAAAAAAACTGGTATTGGTATTCACTAATACCAGTTTCAGACTGAAGACAAAGTATCTATTTCGATGGACTTTGTCTTCTTTTTTGTTTTCTCAACAATGAAACCGCTTTATAATAGCGGTAGCGAGGTGATTATCATGATGGGAAAGCCTAAAAATGAAGATGTTCGTAATCAAGTCCAGTTCGTTTGTTTAGATGAATTGGTACCACAGGATCATTTACTGCGAAAGATTGACGCAGTTATCGATTTCAATTTTTTGCGCCAACTAGTCCGTCCACTATATGCCGACGATACGGGTCGGCCGAGTCTTGATCCGGTAATGTTACTCAAACTGCCCATGATTCAATATCTGTATGGCAAACGAAGTATGCGTCAGACCATCAAGGAGATTCAAGTTAATGTCGCCTATCGGTGGTTTTTAGGTCTTGATTTAACAGATAATGTACCTCACTTCACCACCTTTGGGAAAAACTTTGAGCGTCGATTTAAGGGTACCGATCTCTTTCAGCAAATCTTTGAGCAAATTCTCAACCAGTGTTTTGAAGCGGGTTTGGTCGACCCGTCGGTTCTGTTTATTGATGGAACCCATATCAAGGCCGCTGCCAACAATAAGAAATATCGTAAGCAGACGATTAACAAGGTGGCCACCTACTATCATGATGATCTGGAAAAGGAGATTACAACCGATCGGTTGCATCATGGAAAAAAAGAATTAACGCCCGGGAAGGAGGCACCAAAACAAGTCGAACAGAAAATTAGTCAGAATGATCCTGATAGTGGCTGGTTTCATAAGGGTGAACACAAGCAAGTCTTCGCATACAGCGTCCAAACCGCGTGTGAAAAGCATGGTTGGATTCTAGATTACACAATCAACGCCGGTAATCAGCATGACAGTCAAGCTTTTGAAGCAATTTACCGCAAGGTAAAGCACTATGACCCTCTCGCTATCGCAATGGACTCCGGATACAAAACACCGGCTATCGCCCATGAAGTACTACAAGATGGGACTAAACCTATCTTCCCTTATAAGCGACCAATGACTAAACCGGGCTTTTTTAAGAAGCATGCATACGTCTATGATGAACACTACGACTGTTACATATGTCCAAATGATCAAATACTGAGTTACTCAACAACGAACCGTGAAGGATACCGAGAGTACAAGAGCAGCCCTAAGGTGTGCCGCACTTGTGCAATGATTCAACAATGTACCCTTTCCAAAAATCATCAAAAGGTCATTACGCGGCATATTTGGCAAGACGCCTTAGATGAATGCGAAGATATTCGGCATACCCTTAAGTGGCGTGCCTGGTATGACTTGCGAAAGGAAACTATTGAACGCATCTTCGGCACGGCCAAGGAAGACCATGGACTCCGATACACAAACATGCGTGGGCGGGAGAAAATGGCTATGAAAGTTGGCCTTACTTTTGCGTGCATGAACATGAAAAAATTGGCAAAATTGAGGGCAAAGTAAGGACCGGTAAGGTCTATTTTTTTCGCCTTAACCAGTAAATTTGAGTTTAAAAGCGAAAGAAAACACCGCTCTCAGTTTTGAAAGTGGTGTTTGTCTTCACTCTGAAACTGGTATTGGTATTCACTAATACCAGTTTTTTTAGTAGCGAATTGTCAATTTCAAGTAGAAAACCTCTTTCACATAAACCTCCAGTGCAGATTTCCAACCGAATGTCTTTCTTGGTTTGGTATTAATTTGCCATACCATCTTAATTAGTTCAAATCTAAAAAGGTCGATAAATCCTTTGCGCGTCGATTCCATCGGACTTAAGATCTAAAACACTGGCCAAATTGCGGCCTCATAGAATTACCTAAAAAAGGCGCATTTTTGTCTCAGTTCTTTGAAGGGCGATAGATTTGTTTGTATTACAACGTCAGTGCTACAGGTACTCATGCTGTTACGCAATCCAACGTTTGATCGTGTAATTTTAACTAACACGTGCTGGATATGTTAACAGCCAAAGAGATTGCGAAATTACCGGCATTTAAGATTCCAACGCACAACGTCTCTTAAATACTAACATCCATTTTCTTTACCACTTCAAAACTCAGCTAGAAAAACGCAAGTTCGACTTAGCCGCACATTCGTTGATTTCTTTGTTAACCGTTATTATTTGCTAGCACAACGATGACTGTTAGAACCCTCACTACGGACATGAATGCCAAATATATTACCTTCATCCACCATATTTTTCCCAATGCCGTCATGATTATCGGCCATTTATGCAACATTCAGTTGATCAAGCACATTTTGAATAGTGAGCAATTAAAATCTTGAATTTAACGCCTTACAAACAATCTCGTCATTATTACTTATTTAAAATAACTTAGTACTTTTTACCAATTTGAGAACCATCTGAAAAACTTCAAGGTCATCTATCTACGCGTCGTCAAAAATATGTGACGCAACAGAATGGAATTGGCCCGATTAATTCTAAATACCCTATTTTTTGAAGGTTCTATGACAACCATCACGTAAATAGACCACAGATGGATATATGTAACGTTATCGATATGCTAAAAAAAACGTAAACCACTGTTCCGAATATGTGGAGTTATCCTCATTTTAACGGCCCAATTGAAAGCTTAGATCGTGAGGTCAAGCGCTTTATTCATAGGCCCCATCAACATGATTGAACTAAAATTCCAATAAAAAAGACCAATTCAGGTAATGAATTGGTCTAAAAAACGAGTTAACAAAGCTCTAAATTATCATAACACAATTTTAAAATATTAATAGTTAAAGTTAAAACGTGCTAAGATGTTTTCATTATTAGCATTAGCTGTAACACCTTGGTTAGTTGAGGAGTTCTCTTGACCAGCCTTTGCAGTATAAGTTAACGTTGGGATACCAGCACCATCAGCTTGTACCGTGTAGTATGCATCGTTCAAAGCTGAGTCATCCAAAGTGTATTGAGTTGCTGTATAAACTTTGCCCTGGAGTACATCTTTTGCACTAGAGATAGCTGTCGTCCCTTGCTTTACAACAACGAACTTGTCAGCACCAGCAGACTTGATTGCGGCAAGAACATCTGCGCGAGAAATCTTATCACCAATCTTACCAGTAGCAACCTTTGTTAATGCCAAACGCAAGTTAGCTAACGTTCCCTTATCATATGCAACATCGCTTGTTGCGTCAAGACCTGTTCCAGTTAAGTTAGTCGTCTTAGATAAATCATTTCCGGCAACACCAAATACACTGAATGCCTTGGCCGATTTAACTGACAATGTAACAGTTGAGCCATACTTAGCATTTGCTAAAGCAGCTGAATTATTCGCCTTTTGTGCATCACTCAAACCGTCAACCAATGAGTAACCAGAAACCAATGAGTTAAGAACAGTGTCCTGAGTGGCTACATTAGGAGCAGAGGTATTTAAAAAGTCGACTGCACCCTGTGTTTTGTAATTTGAGTTGGTGTATGTCTTTGACGCTACTACCTTACCATTTTCATCAGTGAAGTTAATACGAACTTGGTTTTCTGCAACTGGTGCTTCAGTTTGGACGTCTTTAGCAGCAATCCACTTACCATCGGCAGCAGTCTTAGTGCCAGCGATTTGGTAGTAAAGGTCGCCTGACTTGCTGTTCTTAACAGCCTTAGAAACAGTAAACTTAGCACCGTTAGCTAATTTTTCAGAGGCACGGCCAACTTTGTAAGTAGTCCATGCTGGAGCGTTCCAAAGTTGTGCGCCATCATTAGCAGTTTGGTCGCCAGTAGGTGCAGTTGCGTCAGTAGTAGTAGCAAAGTCCTTAATACCACCAGCAAAAGTACCCTTTACATTACCACCGTATACCCAGCCACGAACAGTCTTATCAAATGTAATTAACGTCTGCGTCGTTGTTTATACATTCTATTGTTACCTCGCCTACCCCAATTGGTTTAGAAGGATTACCATAACATTTCTAAAAAGGAGGTACTGCCTGTTCCCCAGTTTACGCACAGGCAGAAATACAAAATGGAATTCACAGATGTTTTTGGTTTCAAACATAGCGACTGCGTCCCCGTATCGACAACAGGAAAGTATGATCGTGTGATAATTATTGAAGACCCCTATAAAGTACGCTATGTTTGCCTCAATCCCAACGCTTGCCCTGATATTAGGCATTCACAGCATTGGTCACCGGCTAAACCTCAGGATGCTCCAGAAGATTATTTTGGTAATTTGAAACGTAATACAGATTAATAATAGTCCTACAGAATAAACAATAAATCGTCGTGCCATCCGTCCGCTACAAACGCCACTGGTGGCATCTATTACACTGATAGAAAGGAGCCGAAACCTTGGCAATCCGTAAACTTTCAAGTGGCAAATATGAGGCCCGAGTAAGCTATAAAGAAAATGGCCAAAAGCATCGTAAAACCAAAAATTTTGCAAGATTAGCTGAAGCACGTTTGTGGGAATCGGAAAACAAAGCAAAACTTGGAACTGGCGCTAACCTTAAGCAAGCCGATCAACCTTTTATCGACTACTATCGGCATTGGATTGAAATTTACAAGACCGACGGCGTTAGTGCCCACACCCATGACACCTACATGCTGATCGCAGATTGGGTGGAAAAATTCTTTCATGACACCTCAATTGGAAAAATCACCCGTGACGATTTCCAACAATTTGTGAATGGTTTTGGAAAAAGCCATGGGATCAGTTACACCCAAAAACTCGTCCGCCAGATAAGAGCTGCCGTTCAAGATGCTGTTGCTGACAATGTCATCTATAAGGATTTCACTTTTCGAGTTAAAATTACTGGTAAAAAACCGCAAGAAACCGAAGAAAAGTATCTCGACTTAGACGACTACCACAAACTGCTACCCTACCTAATTGAGAATGCTGGTCCCGACCACATGTCTTACGCAATGCTCTTGTTCCAACTTCAAACGGGAACCCGGTTTGAAGAAGCCGCTGGCATGACGTGGGACTGTGTAGATTTTAACAACCACATTGTCACGATTAACAAACAATGGGTGCCACGGGAACAAAAACTTGGGCCAACTAAAGGCAACGGGCAGGCTGATGGTAAAGTGACCATTGCTCCACCTTACGCTACTATGCTAGAAAATTTTAGGCAACAGATGGTGAATTATTTCAATGACATTGGGTTGGACTATGATACAATCAACGAGAAACAATTAGTATTTTTCTCAAAATTACGCAAAATAAATACCAACTCCGGCGTTAACTCAGCACTGGCAGATTTATGTACTAAACTTGGGATTAAAGTGGTTACCAGTCACGCTATGCGACATACACATGCCAGTGTGTTGATTCAAGATGGTGAAACACTTCCCTACGTCCAACACCGATTGCGACACAAAAAACTGGAAACCACTTTAAATAATTACGTTCACTTGGTGGAAAAAACGAACGGTGAATCGGATCGAAAAGCTATGTCTGTTCTAAGTGAACCATTTACAAAAAAGAACTCAAAAAACAGCTAATTTTTCATGACAGGGGAGTTAAAAGTACGTAAATCTCTTTTAAACTGCGACATTAAAGACCTAAAAATCACCGTGCGGGTGATTTTCTCAACAATATGGAAAAACAATTGATACTCTGAATGCCGTTATACGGCGATTCAGGGTATTTTTTTGTGCTCTCAAACACACTCAAAAATAATGAGAGCGGAGGTTTTAGCGGAGGCCGACCCCAAAATGACCTCTAAACCTCCGCTCGCCTCCGCAAATTAAAAAATCCCCCTCAACATTCTTGCGTAGCTGAATGAAAAGGAGGTTTTAAAATGGCCAAAAATTATAATGATTACGGACTACCCTGTGCTGTCGAGTTGGCTGATGACACGGTTATCATTAAAGTCGATGGCAAAGTTGTCACTGAACGGCACCATGCCGAAGCGGTCGCTTTTGACTCGCTTATTGAGTTTTGCAAAGCGTTTGTGACACCATGACCAGCCTTGTTCAATCATGTCCTTAAACAGGTCAAAAACGCGACCTTTAGCGAACCGCCGTTGACGGTAGTCTCGTCAAAAAATGCGGGCTGCTCTTTAACGCTCACAGAGATAATCGGTTGAATGGTAGCGGCTGAGTCGGCCATTTATTCAAATGAGATCTCAACCAAAAACAAATGCTGATCTACGATGTGGCTCGTGGTAATCCACACTTCATGGTAGTCTGGCCGCGTATTTTGTGTCATGTTGAAAAAATAATCTAACAGGCTGCTGTACTCACCAACAAAATCATCTGTCATTAGGTTAACGCTCAGTCGATTGACCGGAAAATAGAGATCTTGATTGGCGACGGGCACCTGATCATCGATTCCCATTGTCACAACATTTCCATATTCCAATGGCTTAAACGTAACCCGGTCTGGGTGCCGTTTAATATACGTTAATACGTTATAAATCGAATCTGAATTACTAGCCACAACGCCGCATCCTTCCTGAATGTTGTTGGGGTTATTATACCAAAAATTCCGCCTTTCGTCAGGTATGACCTGACTGTCTCTTGACACGTTATTCAAAGCAGGCTAAAATAAATTAAAAATCAATTAGAAACGCGTTGACTTTTTAATTTATTTACTTTTAAGAAGGAGTGGTTCTTTTGGCAAAAGCACCTAAAGCATCAGAAATCGATTGGAGCGCGTTAGGCTTCGACTATTTGGACTTGCCATATCGTTACATAGCCCACTACAAGGATGGTCAGTGGGATCAGGGTGAACTCACTGAAGACAGCACCCTACATATTAGTGAAGGATCCACCGCCTTACATTATGGTCAAGCCGACTTTGAGGGCTTAAAAGCCTATCGCACTAAAGATGGTGAGATTCAGTTATTCCGACCAGACCAAAATGCCAAGCGGATGCAGCGGAGTTGTGCGCGCTTATTGATGCCCGCACTATCTGAGGCACAATTCTTAAGCGCCCTCAAATCAGTTGTTAAGGCGAATGCAGATTACGTTCCGCCGTATGGTACGGGTGGCACGCTCTACCTTCGTCCACTCATGATTGGAGTTGGTGGCAATATTGGGGTGCATCCCGCTCAAGAGTATATTTTCACTGTTTTTGCAATGCCGGTCGGCGCCTATTATAAGGGTGGCGTAACGCCAACTAACTTTACGACGTCCTACTATGACAGAGCTGCCCCTCACGGTACTGGTCAAAATAAAGTTGGGGGTAACTACGGCGGGAGTTTATTGCCAGGTGATGAAGCCCATAAAGCCGGCTTCTCGGATGTTATCTATTTGGATCCCGCAACCCACACCAAGATTGAAGAAGCGGGTTCAGCGAACTTCTTTGGCATTACTAAAGACAATGAATTCGTCACACCAAAATCTGATTCCATTTTGCCAAGTATCACGAAGTTCTCCTTGCTTTACCTAGCCGAACATAACCTTGGTTTGAAACCAATTGAAGGCGACGTTTACATTGACAAACTTGACCGATTCACCGAAGCTGGGGCAATGGGAACGGCCGCTGTCATCGCGCCAATTGGGGGCATTGAATATCAGGACCACCTCCACGTCTTTTATAGTGAAACTGAGGTCGGCCCGGTTACCCAAAAACTTTACAATACGCTGACAGGGATTCAATTTGGCGATGTTAAGGCTCCTGAGGGTTGGATTCAAAAAGTTGATTTAGATTAATTTTGCAAAAGCGCTCATTATATTGAGCGCTTTTTTGTTTGCAAAGAATTCTCAAACATTTTTCAAAGTTTGAATAAAAATGGCCATTTTAAGCAACAATGCCGCTATAATTAATCCAATTCAAAAAACGAGGCCTATCTATGATTTTATCAATTATTGTTGCTGTTTTGCTTGCCCTTGGTGCGGTCTATGGATACCAAACTGGACTCGTCTTACAACTAGTTCGCCTAATATCAGCTGGTTTGAGTTGGATCGCGGCCATCTTAACGTGCGCACCCGTCACGACTTTTATTTACACCATCGGCCAAAACCAACAAACAACGGGGCAAACACCCCCGAGAGTTATGACCATCATCATCTTTGCCATTTTGTTTTTCCTTGTTAACACACTCTTATGGCGGCTTGGACGGACCTTAAACCTAGTGACCAAGCTACCAGTTATTCATCTGTTAAACGGCCTTTTAGGTGCTGTAGTCGGCTTAATTATTCGGTACTTAATCATCTTTATCGCGCTCAACATTTTTATCTTAATTCCCAATGATTGGGTCCAATCCCAATACCAGGCGTCGCAACTTTCTCAGACTATTGTGACTAAAACACCGGTCATTTCTCAGCAACTTCTACACCAATGGCAGAATTCACTTCAACACCAAAATTAAAAACGCTAGTGAACGGTGTTGTGCACCATTCACTAGCGTTTTTAATTTGGTAATTGCGTCTCAAGTGTGTAGCAAATTCCTTAGAATTACAGGCGCGCGTTAAGTTCTTTACCGCGCTCCTCAAAGCCGGGTTTGCCAAGTAATGCGAACATGTTTTGCTTGTAGGCTTCAACGCCTGGTTGGTTAAACGGATTAATCCCGTTTAAGTAGCCTGAAATCGCCACAGCAACTTCAAAGAAGTAAATCAAGTAACCCAACGTGTACGCACTTTGATCTGGAATGTGAACACTCATGTTCGGTACATTTCCATCAATATGCGCTAACGTCACACCTTGGAACGCCTTAGTGTTGGCAAAATGCATCGTTTCGCCTTCAAGATATTGTAGTCCGTCCAAGTTCTCATCCGACTTCGGAATATCTTCATCATGCGTTGGCTTGTCGACGAAGATAACCGTTTCCATTAAGTTTCGTAAGCCTTCTTGGATGTATTGACCCAATGAGTGTAAGTCAGTCGAGAAGTTAGCGGATGACGGGTAGATTCCCTTTTCATCCTTTCCTTCTGATTCACCCATCAGTTGCTTCCACCATTCAGAGAAATACTGTAGGTTTGGTTCGTAATTTTCAAGTAGTTCAGTTGTATAGCCTTTCCGGTATAAAATGTTACGATAAGCGGCATATTGGTAAGCTTCATTTTTAGTTAAATCAGGGTCCGTATAAGCATTCTGGGCATCACGGGCACCCTTCATCAACTCGTCAATATCAGCTCCTGACGCAGCGATTGGTAATAACCCAACGGCTGTTAAGACTGAGTACCGACCACCGACACCGTCTGGAATCACAAAGGTTTCATAGCCGGCAGCGTCTGCTTCCTGTTTCAAAGCACCGCGAGCCTTATCCGTCGTCGCATAAATACGCTTGTTAGCACCATCAACACCGTACTTCTTGACTAGCAGGTCTTTAAAAATACGGAAGGCAATTGATGGTTCCGTTGTGGTTCCAGATTTTGAAATCACGTTAACAGAAAAATCACGATCACCAATCAGATGAATGAGGTCGTGAACGTACGACGGACTGAGTGAATTTCCGGCAAACAAAATTTGAGGAAATTCACGTTGATCATCTGGTAAGTAGTTAAAGAACGTATCATTCAAGAAATCGACGGCCATTTTAGCACCAAGGTAGGAACCGCCAATTCCAATGACCACTAAAACTTTCGAATCTGATTGAATCTGCTTTGCAGCAGCTTTAATTCGAGCGAACTCTTCTTTATCAAAATCCGTAGGCAGCGTTAACCAGTCGCGGAAATCACTCCCCGCACCAGTGCCCTGACGAAGTTGATCGTCAGAAGCATTAACGAGCGCCTGCATCTCAGTTAATTCATTATCGTGAACAAACTTCTCAAGTTTCGAAGCATCAAAGGAAATGTGTGCCATGTAAACTTACCTCGCTTTAATTTATTAGGTTCGTCTTTAGTATAACCGATTCAATCAAAAAATGAAATGGCCTAGACCGAATTATTTTAATGTCCCAAGAAGAACGCCACCCGCAATAACGAGCAATGAGCCAACGGTAACATAAACCATTTCCCGTCGTGTCTTGTGTTCGCCCAGCAAAAAGATGCTACCGAATGTCGAAATAACAATCCCCATTTGGGAGAGCGAATAACTAATTGCCAATCCAACCTTTGGGATAGCTAGGAACATGAAGAGGTTCCCAATCCCCCAGATAATCCCAGTTAAAATATTTTTAACCATCGGCTTGCCAAAAGGTTGGTTTCGCGCAGCAAACAATAGCGCCCCGATAACCATCCCAATTGATTGCGGGAAAAAGATCGTCTTTGAATCAACCGCTGACCACTGGACGACCACCGTATAAAGAACGTAACCAATTGTTGAGAAAATAAGGGCTCGAGTCCCGGCTGACGGGTTATAACTTCCGCCTTGCGAGGCTGGCTGGCCGTTACGATCACGTCGAGAGGTTAACACAATCCCACCGATCAAAACAATCATTGCCAAGGTCCCAACTGAAATGGTTCGCGTCGTTGTCCATTCGTGGAATAATAGCACCCCTGCCAAGGTGGTAAATACAAGTTGTAAGCCTGTTGAAACTGGCATTGTGATTGAAATTCCAATGGCCTTCATTGACTGGAATTGTTGGAATTGACCCACGGCCCAAAACAGGCCAGATGCAATCCCAACGAGCCAAATCTTCGTATCAAACACCGGATGAAACATAAAAATACTAAAGGCCCCAAAAATCAGTGCCCCGAATGTCATCCCAAGGGTTTGTTGGTACGAGGTCCCCCCTAATTTACCACTAACAAGACCAATACTCCCCCACATCAACGCCGGGATAACAGCCATAAACATTGCCATCTGAAAACCACTCCGTTCTTTCAAAGTTTGGAACGCTGTTGTAAGCGCTTAAATTTATTTTCATCTTTGTTATTCTAACTGATTTTAGAACAAAATAAAAGAACTTTTCCTTCGAAAAGTTCTTTTATTCTGGAAAAACGGCTGTTATTAGTCAACCCGATCAGGAAAAATAATGGTAAACGTTGTCCCAACCCCAAGCTTGCTTGTCACTTCAATCTTACCGTGGTGCATCAAAACAAGTTGGTGGACAATCGCTAATCCGAGTCCGGATTCGCCATACTTCGTACTTGTCCTAGACGGATCCGCTTTATAGTAACGCTCCCAGATATTAGCCAGCTGATCTTCGCTCATCCCGATTCCGGTATCTGAGATTTTAAAAATACTTTCTTCAAAGCCCCGTTGGGCCACGATATCGATTTCACCGTCTTGAGTAAATTGAACTGCATTTTGAACGATGTTAAAGATAACTTGGACAAACCGATCATAATCCGCCCACACCACAATATCTTGAGCGGCGTGTAACAGAAGTCGGTCGTTTTTATCAGCTGCTTTTGACTGCAACTGTTCCGTCACGTTACGCAACACCTCAACAGCGTTAAATTCCTGTTTGACCAGTTTAATTTGATTATTCCGAATTTTTTCATAGTCCAAATTCTCATTCACTAACCGAATCAATCGTTTGGTCTCACTTCGCATGAGTTCAACACTGTGAGCTTTACTTTCCTCGGGAATAGCATCGTAGGCTAATCCTTCCAGTAGTCCATTGATTGTTGTCAACGGCGTTCTCATCTCATGAGCTGCATCCGCCATAAACGCCCGGCGACGCTCCTCCTGTCGCTCGATTTCCTCTTCGGAATCCTGCAGCGATCGCGCCATGTTGTTGAAATCATTTGCCAAATCATCAATTTCATCTCGACCAGCATTATCCAATCGGACAGAGTAATCGCCTTGTGCGACCTTTTTGGTAGCTTGCCTCAGCCGATTCAATCGAAGCGTGAGATACCGCGAAACGCCGTAGGCAATCAACAGCGCCACGAGTGAAGCCACCAGCAACGCTTTACCTAGGTTCGAATTGATTCGAGAAATATTGGCATTAATGTTTGAAATAAACGTGCCAACTTTAACCACCGCAACAAGGTGGCGTTTATGGTGCCCATCCGTGTAGAAATAGGGTTTTAATACATCCGTCATTGCCGGTTCATTTTGCCCGTTCGCCATTTTAATTTGGCGGTCAGATACTTTTTTGACAATGTCACCTTGCTGAAGTTTTTTCCAATCCGTTTGATTAATTTTTGAAATATACACGTTATTAGGAAACACCGGAGCGTTACTGCCGTTAAAAATGGTGAAGTGAACCGATTGATTGCGCAGCAGTACCTCACTATTTAAAAGGGCTTCAGAATCAAAAGTCACTCGTTCCCCATTCTGCCCCGAAATTTTAACCGATTGTTCGATCAAGCTGTTGGCGTATTTTTCCAAACTCGTCCAGTTCGTTTGATAAACCATATCCCGCGTCATTCGTCCGAAAGAAAGACCTAGAAGAATTAAAACGGTGGCAATAACCGCAAAAAAGCCGATCAATTGTTGGTAGATCAGCTTCATGATTGGTCCGCTCCTGAATTTTTAGTTGCCGGGTCTTTAGCGTCGGTATCTGAAATATCCGAGTCATCAAACCGGTATCCGATGCCCCAAACAGTTTGAATCACCTGTGGGCCAACGCGTTCGATTTTTTGGCGAAGTTTTTTAATGTGGGCATCAACCGTTCGCTCATCGCCATAGTATTCAAAATCCCAAACAAGCTGTAACAACTGTTCGCGTGAAAAAACCTGCTTGGGCTTATGTGCTAAGGTTCTTAGCAGTTCAAATTCCTTGGGGGTTAAATCATCAATCAATTGGCCATTCAAGTAAGCCTCGCGCGTGTTATTGTCCAGCTTAAAATGGTCAGTTGTAATGACCCCATCAGTCGCTTCTTCTTTGGGCGCTTCAAGTGACTCAGCAGTAGTCCCCTTAACCGGTTCAGCTTTTTCTTGGCGCTCTTTTTGTCCCACTTTAACTCGCCGATCTAACGCCTTGATACGCGCCATCAGCGCTATTGGACTAAACGGTTTCGTGACATAGTCGTCGGCCCCCATTTCAAGGCCCAATATCTGATCACTCTCGGAATCTCGAGCAGTGAGCATAATGATGGGAACCGTGTCAGAAATAGCTCGAATTTTACCACTTAGCTGCATACCGTCCATGCTAGGCAAGTTTAAATCTAAGGTGATCATGTCCCAAGCGTCGGGCGATTTTTCAAATAGCTCAAGGGCTTCTTTACCATCCTTAACCACGGTGACATCCCATTGCTCTTTCTCAAAGAACATTTTCATCATCTTGATTACCGAATCGTTATCTTCAATCATCATCAGTTTCATGTTTTCACCATCTTTCAATGAACTTTCATTTAACAGCTAATTGCGTAAAATTGGCTACCTTGCCATCCTTTTTTTAACGTTTGGTTGGTCGTTTTTAATTTTCGATTCAAAACGGCGTCATTATAAAAAATATTTCGACGACTGTAACCTGTTACAACGACAAATCGCGGGCTCGCATACAGTGACTGGCTACTATCAGCGATCATCACAATCACCGGCCGTCCCCGATCAATTTGGCGCTTCAACGTTTTCAGTGTCGCGCCAGAAATATCACGAGAAACAGCGCCAGAATAACGGATCGTATCCCCGATTTTTGCTTGGGCGGCGGTCGTGTCGAGGTCTTTAAATTGGGTCACTAACTCATCGTAATCGAATGGTTTATCAAAGTAAGCTAGCAACATCGACAGGGCACCGGCAACATCGTTGTCACCCGCCATAAGCGGAACGTCCAACCGTCGATAGTTGGTTTTGATTGCTGCCTTTTTCACCCAACCAACCAATTGACCTTCAAACTCTGCATGGTACCATAAATGTTTCCCGTAAAATCTAATTTCAGTCGTTTTAATTTCCTGGTTTGACAAAATTTCAGGCAATGTCTCCGGGCGGACAAAATACTCCTCTGAGGCCCGAGCTTCACTAATAAAATTTCGGCCAGAGGGTGATCGCTTAATTTTCACAAAAAAAGGGCGCGCCCTCTCGTCTGCAATCACGTTCGAGTTCATCTCAATACCCCCTTTTCACCGCTAATCACATTATACTTAACCCATCTCTATTACACAAATATCCATGACTCACAAGTGACTATGTTACAATCGATGTAATCTAACGATTCGAAAGGACGGATTTTTTATGGTAAAGGCGGTCACTTTCTTCGACCTTGACGGAACACTGTTAAATGCACAGACAAAATTGGACGCTGATGTTATCGAAGCCATGCACGTACTTCGCAAGAATGATGTACTACCCGTCATTTCAAGTGGGCGAAACCTATTTGAAATTCGCGACATCATGGCCCAGACGGGAATTGACTCCGTCGTTTCAGCCAACGGTGACTATGTCATCTTAAATGGTCAACCCATCTATGAAGCCCGATTCGACTTGGCATTAATGCAGCAATTTGATACCTTTACCTCCGAGAAAACCGGTGATGCGTTTGCCGCTTTGAATGATCAGGGAGCCCGCCTCAATAAACCCTCTCAAGTGGCTGACCAAGCATACGACCACGTGAACAGTCCCGTACCAGCTGTCGATAATCAGTTTTGGCAAACGGCTGCCGTCTACATGATGATCGTTTTCACTGACCACAATGATGAGCTTTACCAGCAAACTTTTGCTGATGACTTCACGTTTTATCGCAACACACCCTACAGTATGGATATTGTGATTAAAGGCGGTTCTAAACAAACGGGCATGAAACAGTTGCTTAACCGCCCCCAATTTAAAGGTGTCCCAACCTACGCGTTTGGCGACGGGAACAATGATATCTCGATGCTTGAGCTTGTGGATCATCCCATTGCGATGGGAAACGCCCTCCCACACGTGAAACCCTACGCTGAATTTGTCACAACGGCGAATATCGACCACGGAATTGTGAACGGGCTCAAACATTTCGATTTAATCTAATCAGATTGCTTTAACAACCCCTGCAGATATGCTATTATGTAGTTTGTTTCTAACGGGGTCGTTATGGATTCGACAGGTATAGGTTGAGTCTGGATTGCGTTTCGTAGCGGGAATCTACGTTAAAAGTCCCACCTAAATTTTAACTGCAAAAAACAGTTCAAATTCTCTCGCTTTGGCTGCCTAATAAGCGCTTAACGAGGATCCGCCTAGCCTCGCCTACGGGCTAGATACGGGTCTTACCTTATAGTAGGCTCACGCTTGCGGCTTCCACCTGGAGCTAATAGAAGAGACTAATCAGGTTAGCTGTTCATGGTTTGCCCTGACAGGCGGCGGTTTGTGCAGTGAATTTTAAGTAGTCTGCCTATAAACGTAGATATCCGGGCGGCAATATGCTTGGACGCGGGTTCGACTCCCGCCGACTCCATTGTATACAAAAACCTTGTTGTAGATAACGCCTAAAGCGTTGATATAACAAGGTTTTTATTTTTCACATATTCAGTTGATACTCGTTTATTCAGTATCAAAGGTAGCCAAATCGGTAGCCACGTAGCCACCAAATATTAATAGCCAGTCGTGAGCGGATGAGTATCCTAACGGATGCTCTTTTTTGACCCTCATTTGATATAACACATTCAGAGAGCTTTTCATATTTATAAAATACTGCTATAATAGTATAAGTTAAAAAACACAACGTGAACAGCTTGAAGGAATCATTTTTTACAGAATCAAGAGAAAGCAAGCAAAATAAGAGAAGCCACTAGAGGCTTCTCGTCATGAATTATAGGGATAGGAGCTTTTTATGTTAATTAAACAACACATTGATGCCCCACTAGTACCTCTTCTTTTCTGTGCTGGCGGAATAGTCATCTTGGTATTAGGACTAGTTCCACCGATTTCTATTCAGAACTCAATTGGTAACTGGATTGGTGGCGTTTGGTTAATTGTTTGCGGAACGATATTTCTAAGAACCAGTCTGAAAGGAAAGGCCAATATTTGGGATAGTTTGTTACAAAATGAGTCTATCAACCCCTCCGGACGATATTTAGACATTGGATGTGGAAATGGGTTAGTAATGTTCAAGTTGGCCGAACACTTAAAATCTGGGCATGTGACCGGCATCGACATATGGAGTGTTCGTGACCAAACGTTTAATTCACAGCAATCAGTTACTGATAGCATCAAAAAAAATTCACTTGAAAATAAAGTTAAGGTACTGACAGCTGATATGCGTAAGCTTCCGTTTGGAGATCACCAATTTGATGGTGTCATGGCGAGTTTTTCTATCCACAATGTAAAACCTGCTAGTAATCGCAATCAAACATTGTCTGAAATTGCCCGTGTTCTTAAACCCAACGGGCAATTGATTATCGTTGATACAGGACGCAAAGAGCGGGAATACACTGGTTATTTAGAAAAATATGGATTTAAAAGTATTAAAGTAACCAAAGCTGGCTTCAATGGTTGGTGGGGTGGCCCGTGGGCTCCATCGTTTATCATTACCGCAGTCCGCTGAAAAAGTACCTTCATCCCTAAACAAGGAGGTACTTTTTATTTTGTTTCACAAATTTAAAGTGTTTCAATACTTATATTAAGTTACAGTCTTTCTCGTTGAAACCCCGCCAAAAATTGTTAACATTTGCTAACAATTGGGAACTGTAAACATCAACATTTAAAAACATTCTACTTGCAAAAACCTTAACTTTTTTCAACAACCACAAGCTACTTTTATGCCGACATTCAAGGCTTGCTGCATACGATTTACATACTAAGTTTTACTAGGGTACTAAGGCTCTATAAGCCTTGTCAGAAACGGTCTAAGCCTTTATGCTATCCCATATTATCAGCTCTCAAAAATGTTGCAACAGTGTTGAATTTTGCACCCTTTTTCATTGGTAACGCTGTTCCGTTTAATGGTAACGCCACTTCCTAAATTCGTTGGGACACTTTCGCACTTTGTCGCACCTAATTTAGGGAGTCCCATCCTTACTTACCCTGTCAACCCCCAGACATTAAACCCGATATGCACCCTTACAAAACCTAACCTGTTAGCTTAGTATTTCTTAGTGTTTGTATCAATGAAATTGCCTGTTCGACTAACTGAAAATGTTTATCATTTCCTCGCATTCTAATCTTAGGGTTTCTTAGGGCGTTCGCTTCATGCGGATGCTGTTATTTAGCCCTCTTTAGGGTGTGAGAAACGTTAGGATGATCCTTTAAAAAATTGAAAGCTAGCCTTTTTAGGTGGTGTAAAAATTGTAGAAATAGATGGCTCAAATTGTTGGAATTTATTGGTACTTAGGAACGCCCTACCGTTTGAAAATGAAAAATCATTCATCTAAGCGTGGCGGAAATCTCTGGGGTAACTCTCAAAAAGTCAACAATTGTCAACATCCAGTCTAAGTAAACGTCATCTTTTTAGGGTGTTAGAAATGTGGCTTTTTAGTCGCACAAAATATGCCGATTTAACTAGCTTGAGCTGTTGCCGTTGAACGTCAATAAAAAATTCTCGCCTTTTTAAGGTGAAGCGAACCCCCTAAGTTGGAGTAATCCAAACTTAGGGGGTTTTAGTATGCACTTTTCAGTGGAACAGAATAATGAAAGCTATTCAAGATTTGAACGCAGATATGTCCCTTTCTCAAGTTATGAAGAAGTATGGTATCAACGGAACTGCGACCGTTTACGCTTGGCGCAAGAAATTCGAAAAGCTTGGTAAATCAGCTTTAAGTGACCAGAGATCCAACAAGACAAAGTATGATTATTCCTTTAAAATGAACGTTATTAGATGACGCATGGATAACAATGCCTCACTCCCAGCAACCGCGGAACACTTCAACGTTGCCGCTCCCGCGATTATTTTCCAATGGGAGCAAGCTCCTAGAAAGGGCAGTTAAGTTCTCTAAACGACAGCAGAGGACGGTATAAAGAAACGTCAGACAAACGCAAAGACGAAGTTGATTATCTAAGAGCTAGGATCGCCTACTTGGAAAAATTGCACGCCTTGGCTCTGAAGAAGAAACAATCTCAAACCAAGAAAAAGCCCAACTAATAGCTGAGCTGAGGCGTGAATTAGAAATCAGGTTGGTAATTATTTTGAGAGCTACGAAAATGTCTAGCAATAACTTTCATGACGCAAAGCAATGAACGTATCAGGAAGATTCAGCAGAATTGGTTCAAACGATAAAACAACTTAGATCAGAACATGAAGATTGCGGTTATCGTCCTATGACTGAGGCCCTGAAACACAATGGTTACGAAATCAATCATAAAACGACATCAAGACTCATGAAAGCTCATAACTTACTCTGTCATGCGTTCGATAGGAGAACTAAGAAATACAATTCGCATGTGGGAACTGTAGTATTCAGCCCCAATCGATTAAACCGTCGGTTTATGACAGACAGACCTTACCAGAAGATTATGACTGATGTAACCGAACTTAGATGAGGTAACGCAACGACTGATGAACGAACCTACTTCACCGCATATATGGATCTTCACAGTGGTGGAGTAATTAGTTGGGGGATCAGTCCTTCACTAACGGTGTCGTTTGTCACGACACCATTGAAAGAATTGATTGCGTTACGCCCAAATCTTGGGTATAGGATGACGGTGCATTCTGATCGGGGAGTTCAGTATCAAAATCCGAATTATCAACGTACTCTTAAGAAAGGCAGAATCTTCCAAAGCATGAGCCGCAAGGCCACATGCCTGGACAATGCGTCAATTAAAAGTTTCTTTCATATTTTAAAGGTTGGCACCGTGCATAACCATCACTTTTCGACATACGCGGAACTTAAAACGGTCGTCGAAGCCTTCGTCTATTATTACAATCACCAAAGAATCAAAATAAAACTGGCCGGAATGACTCCGGTTGAATGCCCGAAACATTCCGACCAGTTATCGGCTTAACTATTCACTCCAAATTTTGGGGTTCACTTCAAGGTGTCTTAAAACTCGTTTTATGTGAGTCAATTTTCAGCCATTTTGCTTGCAAATTTGCCCGTCGTATTAAACCTGTTAGGTGTTTGTTAGAAGCAGCGAATCGTTGGTTTCACCGTAAGTCCCAAATTGTTAACTAATGTTAACTATCGACATAAACATTATGACTTTTTAAGGCCTCCTAAATTTCCACATAAACTTAGTCTATATTTCTAACACAACCTCAATGTACTGCCTACCAGTAGGCAGACACTAACTTATTAACCCTTTTAAGTCCTTATACACTTTATCGCGGTTAAATGGCTTCTGCCGATAAGTTCTAAGCCGTCTAAATAGTTCTGAACGGATGCGAATATATGCTTTAAAATCAATGCCTTTGACTTTTGCTTGCGCTTGGTCTGTTGGTATCTGATCGACTGGCTTATGAAACTGTTCTGCGAGTAACTGGCGTTCATCCTCCGTTAAATACGACAACCTGACATAGAGCTGAATGACGCATTGTTTATCAAAATCGCTGAGCTCATTAATGTGTTGATCATATTCATACCAGCGTCGTAAGAAATAACGCACTTGATTCGTGCTCCACTCCTGTCCATAAATTGGTTTCATCAACTCATGTGCGCATTTTTGCGCCTATCCCCCTTTATGAAATCATGCCTAACACTTGCCTCATCATTGCAGACACGTCCTGAGATACCTCAACGGCTATATCATCCGCCAACCCAAACTTATGTGCCGTTGCTTCTTCAATTTGGTTGCACTGGTTCAGCGCTCGCTGATCAACGTCCTCATCCGTTAGCAACTGCTCGTTTGAACCGTATTTTCTCACGATATAAGCACGCTCTTGATCAGACAAGCTAGACAGGTATCTTTGCCAATGAGTATGTTTAAACGCCAGTTCTTGGCTAGTCTGAAAGACAAGACTTTCCATATCAATAATCGCATCAATTTGGTGATCAAACCGGACTATCCGATTAGGATTGCCAGCTTCGTCAACATCTAAAGGACTTCGCATAAATGACTGTTGCCAAAACATGGCCTTGATCACATCCAACTGCCTGAGTATCCTGAATCGTTTCCGGTCTAAGTGCATGTACTCACGGATGAGACTCTCATCTAGACTATCCATTAACAACTTCTCCAGCACTAATTTTTCTCGACAGTTCGGACAACTTGGCCTGTCCCACAATCTCAACCAACATTTCAATTCCAGCTTGCTTGCGAGTATAAAACTGTGATCGGCTGATAGCTAACTGGTCAAACAGATCAATGTTATTAAGGTGCTGAACATAGTAATCAACAAAGATTGGTTGCAACTGATTCGGTAAACACTGAAACGCCTTTCTTAGTATCGTATCAACTAACCGAAACAGATCACCCTGCTCTGAATCAGCCTCTAGTAAATAGCCATGATCTCGATACCATTTTAATAGTGTATTGAACTGTTGCATGAGTTTCTGATCCAATAAAACCACCTCCGACAAGAATAGACAAACCCTCAGTAATTAGATATACTTGACTTAATCAACTTATTACTGCCGGTAACCTTACCCGAGGTGGCTTTTTTGTTACCAAACGTACTACTTATTTGGGATATAAATATTCATCTTATTGTTTTTTTGATGAATATAATTCATTTTATTGCAAATATTGAACTTTATCTATTGCCTAAACCGTTCTATGTCTGCGACAAGAACCTTTTTCTCTAACAAGTTTTGATATTTACCAACGATTGCTTTAAAAACTAAATCTTTTCTTTTTAAAAACGTTGGTATATCATGCACATGGATGGAAAAGGAGGTGATTAAATGACCAAAATTTACGTCCGGGCTGGTGTCAGTGAACAAACGGTTAAACTTTCAGATGGGGAACAAGCTTATATGCACGTACAAAAGCAAGCCGACTGTCTACGCTATGTGTTCGAGTTTCCCAAACACTCACATAATCGTTTCTGGTATGATGGTGATGTACTCAACAACGATACTGAAATTAACGTGCGCACTGTCGGTAATTCAGAACGTTATCAAATAATCGTTTATTGATAAGCTGATATATAATGACATTTTTCTAAATATTATCATATATAAACTTATCAATGCTTATTATTGTAGAAGCCTCTGAATATCTAATCAGTTTCCTCAGCCCCGTTCCATAAACAAGTTAAAGGCCAGTGTAAACGCACTGGCCTTTTGTTATGCTTTGTCAATGTATTCAAATTGCTTTAGCCAATATTTCAACAGTAAAATTCTAAGTTTTTCTGATCCCTTACCACTTTGATCAAATCTTGCTCGTTACTATATCTGTTGGTTAGTGATGCTGACAATCTGGTTCAAATAAACCTCGTGCAGCTTAATTCCTCCTGCCCTCTCTCAAACAATAAATTAGCTTGATTAAATCAAGCAGTTTCAATGTAATTATACCTGTTTACCATGCAAATTTAACGATTTAATTCCTGCACTTCACAGCGAACTCTGATTGCTTGCCGGTTATCATCTGAGTGCTGTTCGGAGTGCTACCCGGACTGCCGTTCAATATGAACATCACTCAGCGAATTATGATCTACGGTCGTGGCTAGTTAAAAGTCTGACCCTGTTGTTGACCCTCGCCATTCCCTCTAGTTGACCCACTTTATTGAATTGAAGTAGGGTAACTGGTTAAGCTACTGGTTGGGTAACCGCTTGAGCTACTTTTTTCGCTTCTAGTAGCCCAACTAGTAGCTATGAAATCTGCCTGCCAACTTTACATGGCCTCCGTGAAGCCTAAGATACAACTTCTAATCAGTTGCAACCTCTACCTAACCGACTACCAGCTCCAATAACTCCACACAAGGTAGGTTCTTGTAGGCAATAACTCTGTTAATGTAGACAATAACCCCACCAAAACCGGGTTTCTGCATCCGATAACCCGATTAATGTAAGCAATAACCCCCACAATAATAAGCATCCTATTGCTACGCCATTGCGTACGCATAACTAACGTAATGCCAACGCATAGCGATCGCATTCCTAGCGCATTTAACAACCCTACTAATTGCTATGACCTTATCTACTTACCTCACATCATCAACAGTGGTTAAAAGCACATTATTTAGTCATAAAACGCACTGGATTTTAGCGTTGCCCTTTAATGCGCGTTTTAACTTTCTATTGACTCGGTGATTTATAAACACTGGTCATTTCTAAAAACTTGGTAATTATAGATATTACTCTGTTACCACTGACAGAATTGGTACTGACAGAATTGGTACTGACAGAATTGGTACCCCTTACCGTCATTGGCGACAAGCAGGCGGTTATACTTTGTCAGCGAAAAAAGATAATAAATAATCTTTAAACCGGTCTTCGGGTATGCCATGGTCGTCACCTTGTTGGTCAACACTATATCTAGACATCCAGTCCACCACATCATCAGGAGTCTGTAATTGCATCCTTTGCCAATCCTTGACTACCTCATAAATATAAGCGTACTGAAACCCGTATTTCCGGGCGTAAAAGGTTGCCATATTAACCCATTGATCACCATGTTCACGGATGAACGGTTGCAATTGCTTTTTCTGTTGAACGGTTAGTGGTGTTTGATAGGCTAGTTCGTAATAAGCTGGTGCAAGCAAACTTCGATTCGTTTTAAACCACGGATCTAATTCAACAACATTGCCGACCACCTTTTGATTCGCAATTAAGGTGTACACATTAGTCTGATTAACACGGCCGTCATACCGACGATCTATTTTGATAAAGTCCGCCTGCTTCAATTCCCGTTGTGCATTGTAGAAAGTTTTAGGACTCATTTTTAATTGCGACACCATTTTCCCAACACTCGGCCACGCTATTCCCTTAGTTCCAGCGTGCGAAGCTAGAAACGCGTATATTAGTTTACTATTGTTTGATAAATGGTTATTTAGCATAATGAGCTTAGGGAAGTAACCATAGCCGTTGTGCGCCCCTTTTTGACCGATTTTAGCTTGGTTAAGGGTCAAGGTATACAAAGTGGTGCTTCCTTGATGTTCAAACTGAAGATAGCCTAAGTTAGCCAATTCCGTACGAGCACGGCGGAACGTTTTAATATTCATCCGTAAGTAACCTGTAATTAATCTGTTGTTAGGGTATGCCTGCCATGTATCGCTATCCGCAAACACCGTTAACAAGCAGAATAGTAACCGAGCTGATCGGCTTAATTCGGCTTCAAAGACTTGTTTCAAAATGTAGCCATACCCCGAAATACTGCCCGTTGTATCTGCCATATAATTCACCTCAACTTATTACTGCTTAGTACATAAAAACGGGAACGCACTAGACGATCCCGCTACAACTGCTTAAATTTACAAGTCACGCAAAATTCCATAACTCACCTTGTGCTTTCGCATAATTGGTCACCCGGTTTAAAGAATACCCTGCATGTTCTCTTAACATCGGATCCACTTTATCGTTACCAAGTGCTTTAACGGCCTCAATAAAGGCTGTGTATGCTGAGTTCCACGCCGTGTATTCATCCGCCAACTGGTCAACCACTCTATTGAAGTTCGTCACTTCTAGTGCGCTTGTTTTCGGCTGATAGTCTAACTTTATTTTGAGGCGTTTTAGTTGCCGATAACCAAAGGCTAGTTGGCGATAACGCTCGATCAATTCATTAGCCTGCCTTGACCAACCCAAAACTTGTTCTTGTGGATCGTTCAAGAAATTTCCTCCTCGTCACTAGCCTGATCCACAGCCACAATTATTTTAGGCTTCTGTGATGTTTTATCGTCCTCTAAGGCCATTTGCCACCCGGATAACTCAGCCTGCTGTAACGCCTTTAAATTACGTTGTTCAGTAGCTATCTGCTTCTTGTATTGAGCTATCCCCGCCTGTTTTTCGTTCTCGGTTTCTGCAATGAAGTAACCACCGTTATTTCCCTGTCGACTCGCCATAATTGGGATTCCTGACGCTCGTAAAACCTCTATGGCATCATAGATAGCCCGTTGGCTCATTTGAGTACGTAACTTCAACTCTTTCATGGTGACTTTTGAGGTTGCACCAACGTGTAAACATTTAAGAACCGCTAAATCCATTTTAACAAGTTTCCGCATCCTCACACCTCTTCCTTGCTGGTTTTCACTTCCCCCGCGCTAATCATATGTCCAGCCAGATCGTCAACGTCCATAGCCAAATCACTAATCACTTCTAATGTTTGCCTTACCTGACTCAATGCGATTCCCAGCTCGTTTTCTCGTTCCTCGTGTTGAGCTATCGTTAAGCAATATTCCGGTTTTTCGTAAGTCTCAGCCGCCTTAGTTAACAGCATAGTAAGCCCGATTAACTGACCGACTTTCATTTTCAATCTATCCATGTGCGAATAAGTCATTAGTCGTTCACCTCATCATCTTCAAAAAAGCTGCCAATTTGTGCAGAATTGTCCTCTATTTTTAATCCTAATTCCCGAAATACCGGCATTATTTGGCTCAAGTTGTATAAGACATCACCAAATTTGTAAATACGTGCTTTAAGCTCATCCGCTGATAACTGGTTCAGGTCAACATTAGCTTCCCTACAATGCACCAACAGTGGTTCTTTCATAAGCTTTGCTAAGGCCATAGCCTCGTTTGCTAAATCTGCAATTTTAACTGTTTTGCTTTTAATAAGGCGTACATCAATATCTGTCAACATTTTAAAAACTCCCTTAATTTCTTTTGAAAATAAGAAAGCATCATGTAAAATGGAAAACGAAAAGCGCTTTGTCATAACTCTTTTCGTTAGTCCGTGCTGGTAGCGTCCAAACTTACAGCACGGGCTTTTTTGCGTCCATTCTCCAAAATGCTTACCTCGTCTCTATTTAACTTGTGCAATCCAATAACCGGTTATAACGCCGAATAACGTTGAACCAATCAATCCAAACAGAATCAAATCTAAAATACTCATTGCAACTTACCTCTTTTCTACCCAATGTGATTACCCGTCCACGGCTGGCATTCGTTTTTGTTTTGCAATCACACTAGGCGTTCAAGATATACTCATCAACTTCACGGCGATTAAAGAAATAAATGTTTGGTGCTTCCGGGATCATATGCGGATTCAAGCCGTTCAAGACCATTTTACTGACGGTCTCAGATGAGCAACCAAGGTATCTCGCGACTGCCGATTTACCGCGCAACCATTCCCCGCTTTCTTTAGCCTTACCTTGTACGCTAATAACGGCTTCTTTTAATAAAGCCACCATTTGCAACTTTAGTTGATCGGATGCTTCTTGTGGTAGTTGTACCGTTAGTGGTTCACTCATGATAAATCCCCCCTTAGTTTGCTGGCGTGTGGACTGGCAAAGTCACCTTGCGATAGCCACGAGAATAAATAATCTCACTCACATGTAAATTAAGGCCAAAACGTTCTTTCGTTTCCATTAAGCTAACAACGTCATTCAATACAGCCTCACGATCAGCGAGCATTGCCGGTGACATTTCTTTCTTGGGAATCATTTTAGGTCTGCCATATTGATTTGAAATTGCCTTATTGGCGATTGTATTTGCCTTTATGAAGTCAACCGGTTGAGCGTTTCCTAGTCCCTCGTTTAGCTGGCGCATTGCTTCTTTTTGATGCTCAACGTCCGCCATTTTAAACGCCTGATATGATTCCAAGCCCACAGCTTCACGTAACTCCTTGATCACTGAGTGAACCCACCGGCGAAATGGCCTTGCTTCTTCCAAGTGACTAGATAAAACCAAGTCATAAATTCCATACTCATTAACCACCACCTTACGGGGGTTTCCTCGATTACCGTCGTGAAACACGACTGTATTCTTATCCTCATTAGAAATATGCCTTGCTACTGCGTCTCGTCCATTCGTATAACCTAACGCATCCGTTACATCAGTTCCTATTGCCCACCAGTCTCCATTTAAATCAATAAAGCGGATGCGGTGACCGTTCCATTCTTCAACTTTCATGTCTTAGTCCTCCCTATTCATGTACCAATTTTTTAGGTGTATACTCAATCAACTCCGATAATGGAATTTCTAAATAGTCACACAGCTTGCGTAATGTATCTAATTTCACGTTCTTAGAACGACGGTAATACAAGCTAATTAAAGTTGATCTGGAAATACCCGTTTCTTCATGAACTTGGGTAATGCTTATCAACCGTGCTCCTAAAATTGTTGAAAATCTATTATTCAAACCAATCACCCCCAATATTTTTCGGCTAATCGTTTTATTGTTCGATTAATACTACAATGAAATTGTATACGCTACAAAATTAGCTGTCAAGTAATGCTTTGTTTTTTTGGCTATTGCTCATCTCGTAGTACCTATGCTACAATTTTTCATAAGAGGTGTTACTTATGATTGCTAACCGTTTGAGCATTTTGATTGCAGAAAGACATTTAAAGGCTTCCAGAATATCCAAAGATACAGGAATCGCCAGATCAACTCTGAACTCTATCACTTCAAATACTAGTAAGATGATTCAACTGGAAACCATTAATACGCTCTGTCAGTATTTAAATGTTTCCCCTAATGAATTTTTCGAGTTTTTACCTTTCGATGTTGAATTTTCACCAGATTTTACTTTGGACAATATTCAAACTAACCTGAACATGCCTAACGATTCATATGTACTAAATGATTTCACTATCAAAGGAATCGAAATTGACGGGTTTCTCAAACAAAGTTTCATCAGAGAGACCACCGGTTTTCGGGAACGCACCTTTGACCTCACTATCAGACAGATCAAAGATTTCGATTACATGTACCTTAGCTCTGAAGATAGTTTATACGACACAAATCTTGAATTTGATGTATTGCTCGGACACACCAAAGATAACGATTCATACACAAAAGACTTGGACGGCTTTACAGAACTTTGGGACAAAGAGTTGCCTACCAGTTTTCAATCAGCCATTACCAATGAGATTATGAATCAAACGACAGACTTGTTTCGCTCCCAAGTTATTGCGTACCTGGCCGAACAGGGTATTAACGACCTTGATCAAGAGGCGCGGAAAAGCTTTGCCAACGCTTTCAAGTCAATACATTTCTTATTTAGCTTTTCTTTTGATAATGCCTATAAACCGGATGTCGAGCCCGCTTCATTGACAATTTCATTCGATAGTCTACCGTTCTAAATCATAAATTTTCATGCATACATACCATTCACGGCTGGCGCTGAAAGGATCGGTATTGTTATGGCAAGTATTACGAGTTACACCACCGGCAACGGTGACAAGCGTTACATGATTCAGGTTTATCAAGGCTTAGACCCGCAAACGGGGAAGCCTAAGCGGATGAAACGCCGAGGCTTTAAGACAAAAAAAGAAGCCACCCTTGAGGCTAACCGGCTAGAGTTAGCTGTCTCAAACGGTGACTTACAACAAGAAAACAATATTTCGTTCAAAAAGGTTTATGAACAATGGTATCAGGGCTACATCAACACGGTGCGGGTGAGCACTTATGCGCGAACCGCTGGTATGTTTAACAATCACATTCTACCAGCTTTTGGCAATAAACGCATCCGTACAATTACAGTTGCACAGGTTCAAACGGCTGTTAACAAGTGGTTTAAGTTTGCCCCGAATAACTACAAAAAGTGGTATCACTACACCGCTAACGTGTTTGATTACGCCATTAAGCAAGGCTATATGAGCGGTGTTAACCCCACCAAACGGATTACCCTACCAAAGCCTAAGAAGAAGTGGAACAAGCAACCTGAAAACTTTTGGACTAAGGAACAGCTAACTGAGTTTTTCTCTTTCATAGACTCCGAAAAGGAACTAGAAAAATATTCGCTATTTCGGGTACTGGCATTTGCTGGCATCCGCCGGGGTGAGTGTCTCGCGCTAACGTGGAATGATATTAGCTTTAGTAAGTCCACCATGCGTATTAATAAGACCCTTACTCAAGGCGTTAGAGGTGAAACAATCGTACAACCACCTAAAACGATAGCGGGTAACCGAGAAATTGCGTTGGATGCCACTACCCTCACCTATCTCAAACGCTGGCGTGCTCTTCAAAAAAAGCATTATCTGATGCTTGGTTACAACACCTTAAAGAATGGTCAACTGGTCTTTGCAACGTCTAAAAACACCTTTAAATCGCTGAATACGCCTGCCAAATGGCTCAACTCAATCATTAAGAAGCATGGTCTCAAGAAAATGACGGTTCACGGTTTTAGACACACATCCGCCAGCCTGCTCTTTATGGCCGGGGCAACGATCAAAGAAGTTCAAACTCGATTGGGTCATGATGATGCAGAAACCACTTTGAATGTGTACACGCATGTGACGAAACAAATGGATAATCAGACGGCCGAAAAGCTAGCAAGTTATCTTAATTTCTGACCAAAGGTAGCCAAATCGGTAGCCATTGCAACGTAGCCACAAGTGAAAAACAGCTATGAATCACGGTTTAACAAGGTTTACGGAAAACACGGGCGCAATACCCGCCGACTCCATTATTTCAAATTTATACTAGAACGCCTGAAACGTTATGTTTTGGGCGTTTTTGTTTTACTTGATACTGAACTATTTTTAAACTTTCTAAAATCGGCACACATTTAACGCACAAAAAAAGCCCGATTACTAACGAACCAGGCGTTGTGACGGAATCATTTTTCAATTATTTTAAGACGTTGATAGCCACGTCAACGCGGCCGGTACCCTGCCCGAGGAGTAGCGGATTTTGCTCAGTTCGAACAACACCAGAAACCGCCTTGCCATTTTTGATTAGGTTTTGAATAAACCGTTTGCCAAAATCGCTACTTACGCCTCTAATTAGCCATGTTCGTTTCATTTTACACCACTCCTTTTCAGAATTTTATGCCTTTAATGAGTCAACATTATCCACCAACAGCCATAAAATTTCAACCAAAAATCGCATCTTTTTTAGTAGTTATTAGCTAATTTAACTTCATTTAGCTTTTTCTAACAAGTTTGTGAAAACCCTTTGACAAATCATCTAAAACTGCTTAGTCTGAGCAATGAGGAACCTTCACACATCTCGTGGCCAAATAACCAGAGGTTGTGCAGGAATTTGTCGTGAAGAAGGGATAGTATGTCAAAATTGCCAACATATAACGAACAACAGTGGCAACGCGCAGTGGATGCTGTCATGCAAGAGTATCAAGCCTATCTGGATGAGCTTCATGAACAGGGTGTTGATTATACAATCAAGAACGCCCGAAAACTATTGATCTATCAGGATTTAATCGCTGAGTGGCAACACAAATTACCAACGGTTATTTCCGATCTTGAAGATAATGAGTTTGCCTTAACCATTTTTAATGAAATCAAGACCCACCGGCCAACTACACTACTTCAACGGGCCTATGAGGATATGTCAAGCTGGTCAAACTTCAATCCGCTCCCAATTACACTGTGGCTTCAATTGTCAGAAGACGCCACTATCTCGCAATATTAGCCACCATATTATCCAAAGAACCAATCGGCTTTGACAAACGCTGATTGGTTTTTTTCAGCCTATTGGATCACTTAACTCACAATCAGCCGTTTTGGGTCTCGTTTCAACGCTTTTAAGACGCGCACAAAGTCGGAATAGGCGAGCACCACAGTAGCTGTGTTGACGTTGGGATGAAAGCCAATTGGGGCATTTCGGTCAATTTCAGCGTCGATTAAAACCGTCACACAGTGAGCCACATCATTGAGCAGTCCAAATGGTGTTACCGAGCCCGGCATGACGCCCATCAAACTTTGAAGTTGTTCGGATGTTGCAAATGATAACCGCTTCTCACCTAACTGGTGGGCAATTTTTTTAAAGTTCGCCCGCCTGTCATCTCGCATGATTAATAAGTAATAGCGATCACCACTTTTAAGTAGCAGATTTTTGACTTGACTGCCTGGCGTCTTGAAATCAATTTCGTCAACCGTAAATACCGCCCGGTGAAAGACAACAACATATTGAATGTTCAGCTTCCCTAAAAAATCAAAAACCAGTTGTTGTTGCGTCACGTCGATTCCCCCAATCCGACCTACAGTTGGTCATATTGTACGCCTCGGCTTAGACAATCAACTATTAAAGTTCCGTGACGATGACGTCAAAATTTCGTTACAGATTGCCCACAGCATTGCGCTATCTCAACGGGCTATGGTATTTTAAACCAATGACGAAAGGAGTTTGAAATGAAGAAATTATACCTCACATTAGCTTTAGGTTTCGGCTTAGCCATCGGCGCTGGCGCCGCAACCCAAGCGACCAGTACGGCGTCTGCTGCTAGCTATCACGTCGTTGCCAGTCAGTCCATGACTAAAACCGCTTACCACAAAGCGTCTACTAAAGGGGCCGTGTACAATCTCAGCCATACGCGAAAATTGGCCAGCCTCAAATCCTACCCCAACACAACCTGGTATGCGACCAAGAAGGTCACGTTAAAACACGGTAACTCAAAGGCCGTTTATTACAAGGTTAAAAACGGCGCAGGTTCTGTTAGTGGCTATGTTTGGCATACATACCTCGCTAAGGGTGTGGCCCCGTTCAACTTAAAATATGCTCGGGGAGCTGTTGCGTTGAATGCTGATACAAACAAAGTTTTATGGTCTAAAGCAGCAAACACGCCCCGCCCAATCGCCTCTATCTCCAAATTAATGACGTTATACTTAGTTGAGAAAAAAGTGGCCGATTCAAGTGCCGGCTGGAATTCAACGGTTAATACCAGCTACTCAGGTTTGAAGAGGATGGGAAATTCATCCGTCTATGGCGGCTTTAAGTTTACTAAGAACAGTTATACCGTCAAACAATTGTATCAAGCAGCCCTAATTGAGTCTTCAAACAATGCGGCCATTGCCCTCGGCCAATGGGTCGCTGGCGGTGCCACTCCAGCTTATAATAAAGCGTTCATTAAAATGATGAATAATCAAGCGGATGAGTGGCACCTTGGCAAGGCGACCTTCGTATCCGCCAACGGCATGGAACAAAATGCGCTGCGGACTTACGGTTACTCCGTTAGCGGCGGAAACGCCAACATGGTCTCACCCAAGGACGTCGCTCTCATCGCCAGTCACTTAATCAACGACTATCCAGCCGTCCTTGAGGATGCCAGCCATGCCTCTTTGAACGTTAGTGGTCAGCTTTGTTACAACTACAACAACTTGTTACCCGGGCGAAAATACTACCAAGCGTCCCTGAACGTTGATGGGTTGAAAACGGGTTACACCGATCTAGCCGGTTACTGCTTTGTTGGAACTGGCAAAAAAGCCGGTCATGACCGGTTAATCACGGTTGTGTTGCACGATGAAAATGAATTTACTGAAACCCGGGCGTTGATGAACGAGGTTTACAATAAAGATTTAATTTAACGTCGCGCTTTAATTCTGCTAAAATCACTGGTAAGTCATCACTTATCAGTGATTTTTTAGTTCTAATTTACTCTGGGGGATTCGTATGAAACAACTATTAATTGAACTTTTCATCCTATTGTTGGTCTTGTTTCTTCTCATCTTCGCATTTAGCCAGTACCATGACCCTAAAAAATCAGCTCAGGCCCCTGCTATTTCGGTAATTTTAATGTATCCTAATTGTCAAATTAGTGCATAATACTAATAGATCTCACAAATACATTGCATGGATATTGCGTTTATTCCTACGTCATTGTATAATGCATTCATTCTGAAAAAAGAGGATGATTGATGATGACCCCAGCAAAACCAATTGATAATTTTCAACCCCATATTGACTACAACCAGACTCGTCCTATGACCTTAAAGGACTTAAATCAACTCGACCCTGCTATGCGAGGATTCGTTCAGACCCACGCATTCGGAGTTGATCCCAAAACAAACCATTTTCTCTTTTAGTCCACCGCTGCCCCCTTTAAATAGGTTGCGTGCGCGTGACGAATTGGGTATACTTAATCTCACATAGGGCTTTTTCACAACGGTAGCTTGTTGCGGCCGCAATGACCGCGATTTTGGTATTGCAATCATCCCTCAAGTCACCGTTTGTACACATATCAACTAGCCGGAATCGAACTTTCGATTCCGTTTTTTATTGTCTTCTAACACCCGTGGCTGCGATCAGACCTTCAAATCACATTTAACTTGCAAGCGCTTCATTTAGCCGGTACACTAGCGGTTGAGGAGGCGTTTCCCATGGATAATTCAGATAAAAAATTCCGCAAACTATACGAAACTGACATCTACAACAAGGATGGTTTAAACGGCTATGCATACGTTCCAAATGGCATCGCCGTCGCCGTCAGCAACCCACGTAACGAAACGATGCCTGGAACCAATCCTGAACAGTTACTAGGACTTTCTTTAAGCACGTGTATGAATGCCACGTTACAAGCTATCGAACGCGAAAACGATCTAGACCATACAGCTGAGGTCCATGTTCACGTAACGATGGTTAAGGGTACTGATGGCTTAGAATTTTTAGTTCACGCCATGGTCAGCATCCCTAGCGTTAGCTATGAGCGAGCCGTTGAACTGACCAATCAAGCTGAACAACGCTGCCCGGTGTCAAAACTATTAAGCGGTAGCATTAACTACACGGTTGAAACTCTTCAAAATTAGACACAAAGCAAATCCGTTCCCGAATCATGTTGAAAAAAAGCAGTGGCGGTCTTGATTGATTTTCAAGACCACCACTGCTTTTAGATTAGGCTTTAACCACTGCTACGAGTCAGCCGGATTATTTAAGTTGGCAACATCCACAAATTGGCGAATAAAATGTAAAATTTCTTCCGCCTTACCCTCACCAAAATAGTCAACCCAACTTTGGAACCGCTGTTCCGCCTTTTTTGAAATCACCCGTTCAATTTCGTCACCACGAGGTGTTAATCTCAAGTACTGACGCCGACGATCATTTGAATCACGTTCTTGATAAATGTACTCAAGGCCAAGCAAAACCTTAATTTGGCGAGATATGGCACTTCGCGTGACTTTTCGTGAATCCGCTATGTCAACCAGCGTGACATTCTGGCTTTCTTTAATCGTATGCATAATCAAGTACTGTTCGAATGATAGCTTGAACGCCATAGCCGGTTCTGAAATAAAACTATCAAGATACTTCAGTGAAGTCATGTAGACGTCAATGTATTCATCTAATAAGTGTTTGGTATTCAATACTATCACCTAGTTTCGTGAAATTAATTTTCCTTTTTATCTTAGCATTTTGCAATTTTAATTACCAATCCAATTCACCGCCAACTTTTGAAAGCTTCATTAACAATTGCCTGTGGTAAGATAAAACCAGATAACGAAAGCGGGGGAAAACTATGACTGATACTATTTCCAGGATTCATAAAGTTGAACTTGGAAACCTCAAAATGATTGCCGAAATCTGCGATCAATTGTCGCTAAATTATTTTCTCATTGGGGGCTCGTTGCTAGGTGCTATTCGCCACAAAGGTTTCATCCCTTGGGACGACGACATGGATATCGGCATGGTGCGGCAAGACTACGAACAATTTCAAAAATACGCACCAAGATTACTCCGTGGCCACCCCTATTTTTTACAAACGCCTTACTCCGACCCTAACTACGGATTCAGTTATATGAAACTTCTGAACCGGAATACTTATATTGAAGAAAAAAACAACGTGAACGATGCTCGGAAAGGCGTCTTCATTGATATTTTTCCAATCGATCGGATTCCCGATAACGACGCCGCGCGCCGCGAGCAAATGACCCGTTTTAAACTGCTGGATAGCGATGTCATTGTTCGCGCCGGATACGGGTTCATTGACACCCCATTTCGGCGGTTACGATCAGGGCTCGACGAAAACGATGTCAAGGACATTACCCAACTAAAACGGGAACGCGACCGCGTCATGCAAGCTTACAATAAACAGGCTTATTCTAATTTGAAAAACCTAGCTTCCCAGTATGCTTACGATAAAGAGATTCTTACTCTGGCACAAGTTAGCCAGTTAATTGAAGTTCCGTTTGAGGATACGACGGCCATGATTCCTGCTGATTACGACACGATTTTGACCCGATTATATGGCAACTATTTGCAGCAACCACCCGTAAAGCAACGAACAGAAAAGCATATTAGTAAATTAATTATGGACAACCAGACATTTTCTTAAAGGAGGTTTTGGCCATGAAGAATCGATACTTTGGCACCATGATTGCAACCGTTCAGGGTCTGGAGCTTCTGATTTCAGATTTAAAATCCCTCAAGCCTGTGGAACGGGTGCGTAAGGAGCTTCCCGTTGGAGATGACATTTATCAACACCGGCCCCTCCCCTTTAGTCTGGTCACGCAATTAACAACTGGCCTTCAAGGATTTCTACAGCTCCTAAATGACTACCAGGTCACTAACTACCAACTTTGGGGAAGTGAGGCCCTATCTCAGGCCCTCAATGCGGATTTCATTGCGGATCAAATTGACCTCCGAACCGGCCTGAGGATTCATTGGTTATCAATCAACGAAGAATCCTATTTTCGCAATCAAGCCGTTTTAACACAACTTAAAGCCAGCAAAATTCAAAATAGCCAAACCGTGACACAACTTGTTGGGATTAACTCTGGTAACACGACTGTGACTCAATTTCGGGGTGTCACCTTTAACTATTCCACCAACTTTGCGATTGGGCCGGTTAAAATTGCCGAGGACCTCCAAAGTCTGCGGCAAAATTCACCTAATTCGGTGGAAGTGCTGACAGATTACATCGACAGTAAACTAAATAATGTTGAACGCTCTGTTATTACCGAAGAATCTGCACCAACCAGCCGCATTATTTTATTAGGTTCGATGCCGCTTAGTCAATTAGCTCGTAGTAAGCAAACCCGCCACTTGAGTTCGACCGCTTTTGAATCTCTTTTTGACACCGTTGTGGACGGTTCCGACCAGTTTTTAATTGAACGACTTGGCGTTAAAGAAAGCGACTTGCAGCTTCTTCTTCCCGAACTTTTGATGCTCCGCCGGTTAATTAAACTAACCAATGCCAAGGAATTGGTGATTTCCGACACGACTGTCCTTGATGGGCTGGCTATCAACGAGGCGATTAAAGCCGGGTACAGCAACCTTCACTTTACTGAGCAAACCATCATTACCGCTCAAAACATGGCCGACCACTATGGCGTCGAGCCGGTTCACCGTCAGCTAGTCACTAAGTTTGCGCTCCATTTATTTGACCAGTTAAAACCGCTACATCAATTGGACGCCCGCTCTCGAGTCTTGCTAGAAGTGGCCTCACTCCTACACGACGTGGGCGGTTACGTCGGTGCTCACGAACACTACCTCCATTCCGATTACCTCATTCAAAACTCTGACATTATTGGGCTATCTAATCACGAACGCAACGTTATCGCGGCAATCGCCCGATACCACAGCACCCAAACGCCTGGAACAGATCTCAGTCATTTTCAAAAAATGACCACTCAGAATCGCTTGCAGGTGGCTAAATTAGCGGCTATCTTACGATTGGCGGACGCCTTAGACGACGACCACCAGCAAAAAATTCAAAAAATATCGGTCTCGCTACAGGAAAAACGGGTGGTCATCAGTGCTTACAGCAACGCAAACCTCTCGTTTGAGAACTGGGTTTTCGCGTTTAAAAGTCAGTTTTTTGAAGAAACATTTGGCCTAAAAGCAAAACTAAAGCAAAGGAGCGTGACGGCAAAATGACGACTAATATCAACTTCAAAAATCCCGACTACTACACGAACCGGGAACTAAGCTGGATTGACTTCAATGACCGCGTTCTAGAGGAATCGCGGGATCGTAGCAACCCGTTACTTGAACGGCTCAAGTTCTTGAGCATTACCCAAAGTAACCTGGATGAATTCTTTATGGTGCGGGTGGCATCACTAGCCAAGTTAGCGTCAGTCGACTACCCCAAACCTGACGCCTCTGGGCTCACTGCCGATGAGCAACTGCGGGCCGTCAATAAAAAGGCTCACGCAATGTTGACCAAACAATATACGACGTTACAACGGTCACTATTACCCGCCATTGAACAGCATGGTGTTTATCTAAAAACCATGGCAGAGCTAACCACTGAACAATACGAATTTGTGAAGAGCTATTTTCACGATGAGCTCTACCCCGTCCTCACACCGATGGCCGATGATAGTTCGCGCCCATTTCCGTTTATTTCAAATGACTCCCTCAACATCGCCGTCCAGCTTGTCAAACATAAAGAAAGCACCCACTTATTTGCCACGCTTCAAGTGCCAGATGTCTTTCCCCGAGTGGTCCGCCTGCCAGGTGCCAAAAATGACTTTATTTTGATTGAAACCATCATTAAAGCCTTCGTTGGCGCGCTATTTGTCAATTACCGCGTCAAAGAAGCGGCAACCTTTAGAGTGATTCGCGATATGGACCTTGACGTTGCTGAAGAAGATACTTCAGACCTGCTTAAAGAAGTCCAACAACAGCTTAAACTGCGCGAACACGGCCACGTCATTCGCCTAGAGGTCGAAAGTACTATCAGTAAAAAACTGCTAAAACGGCTCACCAAGCAGCTGGATATTCACGAATACGCCATCTATGAAGTCAGTGGCCCAATCGACCTCACCTTCCTAAATGAGCTGGTTAAACGAATCGTTGGGTTGGAACAGCTCAAGTATCAACCCTTTACTGCTTACGAATCGCCGGAATTAAATCATGATCACGACATCTTCAAAGCAATCCGAACTCATGATTGGTTGATGCACCACCCCTACGATATGTTCGATCCAGTGGTCGAGTTTATCCGCCAATCATCCGTTGATCCCGACGTTCTCGCCATAAAAATGACCCTATACCGGGTCTCAGGTGATTCACCCATTATTCGGTACCTCGGGCGAGCAGCTCAAAATGGTAAACAAGTTACAGTCCTAGTAGAGGTCAAGGCCCGCTTTGATGAGCAAAATAACGTCCACTGGGCCCGGCAACTCGAAAAGATGGGCTGTCACGTTATTTACGGGTTAATTGGCCTTAAAACCCACTGTAAGCTCACCTTGGTCGTCCGACGAGAGCAAGGTGGAATTCGGCGTTATATGCACATGGGCACCGGAAACTACAACGATGTCACTGCCCACTTTTACACCGACATGGGCCTGTTTACCACCAATGCCGATATGGGCATTGATGCAACTAACATTTTTAACATGCTCTCCGGCTATTCTGAGCCACCGTACTTTCACTTGCTGCACATCTCACCACAAGGAATCCGTGATTTCATCAATGAGCGCCTAAACCAGGCCACCAAGCTCGCTAAAGAGGGCCGCCCAGTTCACATCCAAATGAAAATGAACTCGTTATCTGACCAACCAATGATTGCTCACCTCTATGAAGCGTCACGGGCAGGTGTGAAAATCGACCTCATTATTCGGGGCATTTGCTGTTTAAAGGTTGGCATTCCCGGCATTAGTGATAACATTACGGTTCATTCCATTGTGGGCCGTTTTTTGGAGCACAGTCGGATTTATATTTTTGACTTTGATGGCGAACGCAGTTTCTACCTTTCAAGCGCCGACTTAATGACGCGAAACTTAAATCGACGAGTGGAGTTACTGTTCCCAGTCCTCCAAGAAGATCTGGCGGAACGGGTCAGTCGTATTTACCAAACCATGTGGACGGATAACGTCAAAACCCGCGTTCTTCAACCCGATGATACTTACCTGCATGTCGATCGACGAGGTCGGCCAGCGTTGGACGCGCAAACCCTTTTCACCCAACAAGCAACAGAACGCGCTGAAGCCCAAAAAGCGACTGAACGCCGATCGCCAACCAACGAGTTTCAGCCAATGTTAAGCCCAGAAAATCAACCAACGACGCTCGATGATGGGAGTGATACCAACTAATGGAAAATTTTGCAGTAATTGACTTAGGATCAAACTCGGTTCGAATGACCATCACCCAGATTAACGATGATGGCAGCCGCCAAGTGGTGGCACAGATGAAAAATTACGTCCGACTCTCAGAAAATATGGGCCCTCAACATGAACTTCAGCCGGAAGCCATCGAACGAACAATTGGTGCCCTCTTAACGTTCAAAGAAACCTATTCAAAGCTCGAAAATGTTCATCTAAGAGCCGTCGCAACTGCGGCAACCCGATTGGCTACAAATCAAAAAAAGTTCCTTAAACAGGTCTTTGCAGCAACTGGTATCGAGCTGGAAGTGATTTCCGGAACGACAGAGGCATACTACGATTATTTAGCGGTTAGTCAGACCCTGCCCGCAACTAATTCGGTGATTCTTGATACTGGTGGTGGCTCCTCTGAAGTGATTCTCGTTCAAAATAACAACATCAAAAATCTAATCAGCATCCCGTTAGGTAGCGTCTCTATCACCCAACAGTTCCTACCAACTGACGTCATCACCGCCTCATCGCTGTTTAACGCGATGACTTACGTGAACAACGTTTTAAATAGTGTCTGGTGGCTCCGAAATGGGTTAAACTTACCCGTCATCGGGCTCGGTGGTAGCAACCGAACCCTCGCCAAAATCAACCGGCGGGCCAAACACATTCTCGATTCTGAAAATATTCATGGCTATCGCTTGAGCCGGGCTGCGGTTGATCGAACTTTTTCAACAATCGTCGACAGCGACTTAGCCGGCCGAAAAGAAATCCCTGGTCTCAGCAAAGATCGGGCTGACATTATCGTTGGTGGGTTAATTCCATTAGTGTTACTGATGCGTTATTTAGACTCCGACCGCATTACATTCTCTAATAACGGGTTGCGAGAAGGCATTTTGTTTGAACACCTCACTGAAACTCGTGGGCAAGAAAACAAAAATGCACCGACCGCCTAAAAAAAAAAACCGGACAACCAATTAGTGGTTGTCCGGTTTTTATCGTCTTGTTTCACAACTAAGCGACTGCCCCGGCTGGGATCGAACCAGCGACCTCTTGATTAACAGTCAATTATTCTACCGCTGAACTACGGGGCAAAAACATCACTTAATAGTTATACCATGTACATTAGAAAAGGGCAAGAATTTTTGATAATTTTTTAACCAATATGGTTTTCGCGTAATACCATATCAATCTCATGTTGCACCTTAGGCGGCTTTTGCCACTCCTCAAAGTGGTCCATCTGCTCCGTCGGCATCTCGTAATTTTCATTAATGTAATTCTCATAGGCTTCAACGTGTGGCGAATGAGGAATGTTGAGTTGCAAGATTCGAACCTGCTTGATAAACCCACGCTCTGCGGCTAACTCTGCCCGCCCATTTTGAACCATGTTACTGATTTCCATGTATTTACTGCCATCTAACCTGGTAATTTCCTCGATTAATGTGAACGTTTCGTGGCTCTTCAACACCTGTCACTCCTTTTCAACCTATGAATTATACCACATAACAAAGGCCACAAAAAAGCCACTATCGGGCGATAGTGGCGGCATAAGAGAGAAAGAGAATTGATTAGAAGGTAATTATTCATACCTTACAAATTAAACTATAACGTTAATTGTAAGCGCTGTCAATATGATTTTAAAAAAAAGTCGCTCTTTTGCGACCCTTTAATCCCTATTTACTTTTACTGTAACTGCCAACAGGCGTAATTTGCTCTGTCGGATGAATCAAAACGCTTGGATCCTTCACAACCTGATTCAACGAATGACCAGAAATATTGACCCAGCAAAGTAAGACAAGCAAAACGACTGCCGCCCAAGTTAACAACTGGTTGCCGACCGACATTTTTTCACTAATCACAGAACCATAAAAGGCTTTCTTAACTTTAGCGGGAACGTTTTTTTCTTCCGGATGTGCTGCTTCCCGTTGCTTGACCACGTCCGCTTGGAAAGCGTCAATATCAAACGCTTTTTGGTTTTCTTTCATGCGCCGTTGAAAGCTGTGCTTTTCTTTCTTGTCTAAGCTCTTAAACCATTTGACAAAATCCTTGTAGTTTTGAACGACCTCAGCCGTTTGGCCAATTTCCTTCAACGTCCCATAGTGGATCCATGCGACTCGATCACAAAGCTTTTCGACCTGTTTCAACGAGTGACTGACAAAGATAATGGTCTTTCCTTCATCCTTGAACTCGGTAATTTTGTCCACACATTTTTGGTAGAACGTGTCATCCCCAACCGATAAGGCTTCGTCGATAATCAAGATATCAGGATTGACGTGAGCCGCAATCGAAAAGCCCAGCCGGGACTTCATCCCACTTGAATAACTTTTAACGGGTTGATACAAGAAGTCGCCGATATCGGCGAACGAGACAATATCATCCATCAGGTTATCGATTTCTTCGTTGGTAAGCCCCAACATCAACGCCTTCAAGCGAATATTTTCAAGGCCAGTCAAATTGCCCCGCAATCCGGACCGAATGGCAATAATTGAGGTATCGCCACGAACATCCACAATCCCACTGGTTTGGGGAATGATCCCTGAAATAATGTTAGAAAGCGTTGATTTCCCAGAGCCGTTAACCCCGATAAGTCCCAGTGTTTCGCCGGCCTTCACTTCCAGTGAAATACCCATCAACGACCAAAAATGCGGAACGGGCTTCCGATTCAGGGCAAAAAACGATTTCAGCTTATCGGTTTGCGTCTTGAATAATTCGTATTCCTTTGTAACGTTTTCAACTTTAATTTTGTAATCTACTGCAGTCGCCATTTTATATTCTTCCTAACGTTTAATTACGTGATTAACCATAAGCACCATTATATCAAACTCGGGCCGCTTTAGAAACTGACACCAAGATTACCGAGTTTTTAGGTTCAAAAGGTCAGTCAGCTGTACCCAACCCGTTGTTTGGCCAATCTTAATCTGATACCAAATCGTCTGAGTGTTTTTAATAATCCCACGCTGGACAATCTGAACGTTGTGGTTCGCAAGTTTTGCACTATCGATGACCTTCGCGTGGCCGGTTGGTCCAGGAACGCTATCATAAATTTTTACGTCCCCATTTTTGACAGTTGCATGACCTTTGTAAGTTGCATACGTCACCCCAGGGGTGATTTTAACCGTGTGATCTGCATCATCTTTATTGGTGGTTGCTTGATCAAACCGTTGTAAATCATAAGTCTCAATAATGTGATTTAGTTTTTCACTGTAGCTTGAATCCGTGGCATACGAACTCGCTAAGGTTTTAGTCGCCGAAACATACGACGTGGCGTTTTCCCGCCAGGCCTCCTGATACAAAAATGGGTTCCAAGTCGTCCCATCACGAAGAACTTGAGCGTAGTCGTTAATTGAAGCTGCCAACGTTGGGTAAGCCTTGAACTGGGCCACGGTACCGACCATCAGCCCATTGCTCCCCTCTTCAGAGGTTGGTAGCGTGACCGATTGTCCTTCATAATCACCTTTGACACCAAAATAATTATTAGCTTGAGCTGCCAACTCACTGGTTCCCCAGTCACTCTCGAGTGCTGCCTGGGCCATCATGACCGACCCGTAAAGGTGGTATTTCTTGCTGGCTTGCATCACAGGCCGACTAAGTCGACTAATAAAATCCGTGTGAGTATCCGCCTGAGCCGTCGCCGATAAGCCGCTTAACAATGCAACTGCGGCGATGACCGTCATCATTAATTGTTTAAACACCTTCATAGAAGTAATTCCCCTCAATTTTACTGAACCGTCATTATTATACAGGGTTTCAAAGATTAAACAAGCGCCTGCAAACGACATAACAAAAACTCAAGGACTTCTTAATGCAAAGTGCCTTGAGTTTAAAATTATTTGATTTTACTAAAAGCCGGCGCCTCAACCCAACCGGTTGTCTGGTCGGCGGTCACCTTATACCAAATACTGGTTAACCCGTTTTGCACATGGGTCGCCTTTTGCGAGATTGCGACTTTGCTTGCTCCCAGCTGATCCGTGGTTGTTAACACCTTCGCCAGATAGCTTGAATTATAAACGTGGTTGTACACGTAATTCTTAGTGGTGCTTAACGTCCCAGTTGCTTTAGCGGTCGAATACTTCGTGATTGGGAAGCTTAGCACTTTCGCATAAACCCAATACTTCTTGGCAGTCGTCTGCTTGCTAAACCGAATTCGGTACCAGTTCGTTTTCGACCGTGACTTATATGCTCGATTGTCCAGCCAAACTGGCCGGCCGGTCCAACCGCCAAGTGTTTTCCAAGCGTATTTGGTTGTTTTATAACCACTCCCGGTGACATGATTATAAACGGCATATTTTCTGAACGCACTGCTAAGCGTTGCCGTTTGGTTACTAGAAGCACTATTGTAGGTAATTTTATCCGCATTAGCTGAGCTGCCGCCAGTGCTACCACCAGAATCTAACGCGTCTAAGCTGTACGTTTGAATCAAGTTGATCAACGATTGGCCGTAATTAGGCGCCGTCGCATACTTGCCAGTTAACGCGTTGGCTGCGTCTTCATACGTGCTGGCATTCTCCCGCCAAGTCCCCGAGTAAAAGGAGGGGTTTCCGGATATCCCATTTCGTAAAAGCTGGGCGTTGTCCGTCATTGACGCTTTAATACTTGGATATTTTTTAAACTGAGCATCTGTGTAGTACAACTGCCCGTTGCTGTCATATTCAGCAGTCGACATCGTCACTGACTGGCCGTTGTAAGCGCCCTTGACTCCAAAATAATTATTGGCAGACGTTGAAAGCGTGCTACTCCCCCAACCACTTTCAAGCGCGGCTTGCGCCATCATCACTGACGGATACAATTTGTATGAGTTGGCGACTGATTTAACAGATGGCCCCAGCTTACTAATAAACTGCGTTGTTTGCGTGCTGGCTTTTGAATGCTGCGGTTGGCTCGTCGTTATCCCAACCGCAAGGCCAAGCGTAACGAAACAAGCGGAGACCATTTTTACCACCGTTTGTTTATGCATCCCAAAATTCCCCCTGAATGTCCTTAATATGTACCACCATTATAAAGATTATCACAACTTGCTTCAATGGCGAAACGATGACATTCTAATTCATTTTGACACACAACTGAAAAAATGAGGCCTTATTCATTTAAAAAACATAAAAACCCGCCTAAAATCGGGCGGGTTCGGTGCTTATTTTATCTCAAAATATGCATGCAATTAGCGGCTTAACTTACTAGCTGCTGCTTCGTCTACAATCACTGTGACGTCAGCATGATTTTGTAAGAAGCTTGCGGGAACATCTGTTGTAATCGGGCCTTCGACCATCGCCTTAACCGCGGCCGCTTTTTCTTCGCCGTAAGCTTCAAGTAAAATATGCTGGCTCTTTAAGATCGACGCAATTCCCATTGAATAGGCGTACCGTGGCACTTCTGACTCATTATCGAAGAACCGCGCATTGGCTTTAATTGTCGATTCAGTCAAAGCAACCTTGTGGGTTGTCAGCTCCGGATCAGTCCCTGGTTCGTTAAACCCAATATGGCCATTTTGACCTAAGCCTAAGATCTGCAAATCAATCGGATTATCCGCAATAATCTGATCGTATCGGGCGGTTTCAGCTACTGCATCCGGATTTGTGCCGTCTGGAACATAGGAATGAGCAAACGGTTTTTGGTTAAATAAATGTTCTTGCATAAAGTAGTGGTAGCTTTGAGGATGGTCAGCTGCTAGGCCAACGTACTCGTCTAAGTTGACTGATGTCATTTGAGTGAAATCCATGTCACTTGCGCTAATCGCCTCGTAGGTTGTGATTGGGGTACTTCCCGTCGCCAAACCAAAGACCTTGGCGCCATTGTCGTAAGCTGATTGAAAGACGTTATAACCCTTTTGGCCGCCTTCTTGACGGTCCTTGACAACGATTAATTTCATGTGATATCTCCTTTTTAAGACCTGAATTGCTCATCGGTATAGCCCAATAATAATCTATCTAGACCAATATTGCAAGCCTCTTGCTCAAAAAAATTGCATTAATCTTTCTAACTACTAAAAAAACGCTGCGGTTGCTAAATTCTCAACCACGGCGCTATCTTTCAGATCTTCCCAACACGTTACTTATTTTTTAACGCGGCGAATACCCCGTTTATTGGCAGCCAATGCGTTTTGTTGATCTTTAAATTTTTCCCAAGTCGCTTCTTTTTTAGCGGCTGTTTTGGGATTTTTCGTTTGTTTTTTTGTAAATTTCATTTTGAATCGCCTCTCTCACTCGGACGAGTTTAACACGAACCGTCCTGACAGTCTAATCCGGTGACTTAGCGTATACTAACTTTAAAACATCATAAGGAGGCACCGGCATGCTTCATTATCTAAGTACCCAATTAACGTCCCTACAACGCTATAACCTTCTTTCTGGCAGTCTGATCCCCCGTCCCATTGCCTGGGTCACCAGCCAAGCACCCAACGGCTCTGGCCCGGTTAATTTGGCGCCATTTAGCTATTTTTCCACCATGCCAAGTGACATTCCACTTCTCACCCTTGCCATCGGCCGGCGGTTAGACGGGCGCCCGAAAGATACCGCTCAAAACATTTTGACCTCAGAGGAAGCGGTTATTCACTTAGTGGACCAAGCCCACTTAACTCAAATGAACCAGACCGCTGCAACCTTGCCTGCCAATCAAAGTGAGTTAAGTTTAGCTGATTTTAAAACGCAACCTAGTCGCTCCGTGAGCGTGCCAAGCCTCATTGGCCCTAAAGTTCGCTTTGAAACCACCCTTTACCAAACGGTGCCGGTTCAAAACCACGAAGACCAAATTGTGACTGACCTGTTCATTTTAGAAGTCACCGACTTTTACTTTGCCGAAGAAGTTCTTGACCAAAAGACGATGCACGTTAATGCTACCGCCCTTGATCCGGTTGGCCGACTAGCGGGGCCGACCTACACTGGACTCGGTGATCTCACCACCTTAATTCGTCCGAAGTGACGGCTGTCCCGGGCACATCACAATTAAAAACCGACCTGACAACGAATCATCCCCATCGTCAGGTCGGTCTTTTTTAATTTATAGCGGTTTTGAATCGAAGGACTGCCGACTATTCGACCGTCACACTCTTGGCTAAGTTTCTTGGCCGGTCAACGTCCAGGCCCTTTAGTAAACTCGTGTAATAGGCCAGCAATTGCGTTGGCACAACACTAATCAGCGGTGTCATGAGCTCATCCACATCTGCCAGAACAATGTCATCAGAATCCTTGGCTAAATTCTCAGAAACAATTGTGATGATCTTAGCGCCCCGAGCCATCGTTTCTTGCAAGTTTGATCGGGTAAGGCCCGCAGTCTTAGATTGGGTAATAATCCCAATAACTGGAGTGCCTTCTTCAATTAACGCAATCGTTCCGTGCTTCAGTTCACCAGATGCAAAGCCTTCTGCTTGCACGTAGGAAATTTCCTTTAACTTCAAGGCTGCTTCCAGCGATACGCCCCAATCGAGCCCCCGGCCAATGTAAAAGGCATTTGGCGTCTTCAAGAAGCTTTGCTTAACCAGCGCTTCGATTTTGTCTTTCTCGTCCACAATTGCTTGAATACCAGTGGCAACCAATCCTAATTGTTGACGAATGTCAAATCGTTGGGCCACAATCTGCTTATCAGCCTCACCAAGTGCTTTGGCCAAAATCGCCTGAAGCGCAATCTGAGCCGTGTAGGCCTTGGTTGAAGCCACCGCAATTTCGGGACCCGCGTGCAATAGCATGGTGTAGGTTGCTTCTCGGGACAACGTCGAATTCTGCACGTTGGTAATCGTTAAGCTCTCGTGCCCAGCAGCGTTGACATTAACTAACACTTCTCGGCTGTCCGCCGTTTCACCACTCTGTGAAAGGAAAATGAAGAATGGCTTCTCCGACAAGATCGGCTGTTCGTATGCAAATTCGGAAGAGATGTGAACTTCAGTCGGTGTTTGGGTTAGGTTTTCAAATAACCGTTTTCCGACTAAGCCTGCATGATAACTCGTACCGGCACCCACAATGTAAATGCGGTCAGCCTTCTTCATTGAAGCCAACAACGCGTCATTGACCACCGGTGCTCCTGTCTCTGACAAGTAAACCTGCGCAAGGCGCCGCATCACGTTGGGCTGCTCGTCAATTTCTTTCAGCATGTAAAATGGGTAAGTGCCCTTGTCTGTTTCGTCGGCGTCCATGTCAACGTGGAACGTATCACGTTGCACCACGTTCCCCGCCGCGTCTTCAATTTTGATACCATCTGGTTTGATCGTTACGACTTCACCATCCACTAACTCTAAAAAGTCGTGCGTCTCACGTAACATAGCTAAGGCGTCTGAGCAGACGACGTTAAAGCCATCGCCAACCCCAACTAAAAGTGGACTCTTGTTTTTGGCAACAAACAACGTGTCTGGTTCCTGCTTATCCATCAGTAAAAACGCGTACGAAGAACCATGCAGGAGCTGTAAAGCTTTGATGAACGCATCATGAGCATTCAAATTTTCTTCGGTCGCAATCTTATCAATCAGTTGAACCACAACTTCGGTATCAGTTTGACTAGTGAATGGCACGTCACTTAAATATTCACTTTTGATTTCTTGGAAGTTGTCGATCACACCATTGTGGACCAGATAGAAGCGCCCGTCTTGAGAAACTTGAGGATGCGCATTATCCACACTCACAACCCCATGAGTTGCCCAACGGGTATGACCGATTCCAGTCGAACCATGGACGCTAGGCCCCACCTCACGCTTTAGTTCTGAGATGCGACCCTTTTCCTTAACCAGGTAGTCTTCACCAGACTGGTCGTTCACGTAAATCCCAGCTGAATCATAGCCCCGATATTCCAGCTTTTGTAACCCGTCTAATAAAATTTTGACTGCATTATCGTTACCCGTAACGCCAACAATTCCACACATATTTTCAACCTCTAATTTTCATTATATTAATTGGTATAGACACTATAACACTTATTAATCTTACTAACAGGTATACTTTACAGCGTTTGATAGTTACTGTCAACGATAATTATCGAATTGGTATACTTGGGTTTTTGGCGGAAAATCCAGGTAACAAAAAAGCGATTTTCAGAACCAATATGGCTGAAAACCGCTTTTCTATTTTCATTTAATCAACGCCAACTTCTTTTTTAACAACTTCTACAATTCGATTAACATAGCCGTCGACCGCCTCTTGAGTCGGGGCTTCAGCCATCACTCGTAAGAGCGGCTCTGTCCCGCTCGGGCGAACAAGAACTCGACCATCGCCCGACATCTCTTTTTCGACGGTATCAATGATGGCTGCAATTGCTGGGTTCGCCAGCGCAGCTTTTTTATCCGCCACTTTAACATTGACCAACGCTTGTGGATAGTCTTTCACTTCCTCGGCTAATTCGGACAACTTCTTACCCGTTTCCTTCATAATGTGAAGGAGTTGAAGACTGGTCAGCATGCCGTCGCCAGTTGTATTGAAGTCCAAGAAAACAATGTGGCCAGACTGCTCACCGCCGAGGTTGTAGCCGCCAGCAAGCATTTCTTCAACGACGTACCGATCGCCAACCTTCGTCTTGACACTGGTCATGCCGTGCGCTGCCATTGCCTTGTACATTCCAAGGTTACTCATCACCGTTGTGACAATGGTATCCTTTTTTAACCGACCGTGTTCAGACATGTACTTGCCACAGATGTACATGATTTTATCCCCGTTGATCACGTTACCCTTTTCATCAACGGCAATGCAACGATCGCCGTCGCCATCAAAGGCCAGCCCGAGTTGGGCGCCACGTTCAACGGTATATTTTTGAAGCGCTTCTGGATGTGTTGATCCAACGCCATCGTTGATGTTTAATCCGTTCGGTGAGGTTGCCATCGTATCAAAATCCGCACCTAAGTCAGCGTATAACCGTGATACGAGGCCACTTGTGGCCCCGTTCGCTGAATCGATTGTGAAGTGCATGCCAGTTAAATCATCAGAAATAGTTTGTTCCAAAAATTGGATATACTTCTGACTGCCTTCTTGATAATCTTCAACAACCCCAAGCCCCTGTGCAGCCGGTCTTGGCAGTTCATCGGTCTTATCAAGTAGGGTTTCAATTTCTTCTTCCAAGTCATCAGACAACTTGTAACCGTCGCCACCGAAGAACTTAATCCCATTGTCCGCCACCGGATTATGGGAGGCCGTGATCATCACCCCAGCTGCGGCACCTTGATTACGAACCAAGTAAGCAACGGCAGGCGTCGTGATCACACCTAACCGGAGGACTTCGATTCCAACTGACAGTAACCCGGCAATTAGCGCTTCTTCCAACATTTGACCAGAGATTCGCGTATCATGGGCCACTAGCACTTGGGGTTGACGCTCAGCGCTATCTGCGTGTTCCGTCAGTACATAGCCACCGGCTCGACCTAATCGAAAAGCGAGCTCGGGTGTCAGTTCTTGATTAGCAATGCCTCGTACCCCATCAGTTCCAAAATACTTCATAAAGTTAATCCTCATTTCTTCTTACAAGTTAGTTTGTTTTTGCTGTAATGGTCACTTTAACGCTTGCTGGATCAATTCCGTTAACATCCTCGTCGTCTGGATCAAGACTAATTGTCTTGGTCTTTTTATCCTTAACGTCGCTGACATCAACGTCCATGGTGACTTTATCGATGGCCTCCAGCTCTGTTTCTGTCCCAAAGATCCGCACCTTTTTCGTCGGACTTGTAATCGTATAATTTTGGTCATCGCTACCACCCTTTGCTCGAAAGCCTAGCGCAACTCGCTTAGAGTGACCCTTAGCCGTAACCGGCAAACTGGCCTGGGTTGTCGACGGCGTCAAAATGACGTTAACCGTTCGGCCCTGCTTATCTAGTGCTTCAATCACAGCTTGAGTATTAACCGTCGACTTTGCGTTTTGGGGCACGTTAATTTCGGCCACAACACGGTCAATTCGTGCAATCTCACTTTGAGCTCCGGTCGCCTTAACGTTCGTGACATCCGTTGTCGGGGTGCCAGCCTCGTAATTTTCCGCAATTTTACCCTTGTCATAGTTAACCTTAACCGGGTAACTGACGGTTTGTCGCGGCTGAATATTAACCGTGATGGTCGCTGGATCAATTGTGGCTTTGATTTCTTTATTTAACCCGTCTTGTTGCAACTTGACGGTATGCTTTCCCTTCCCCAGAGAACCAAGATCCGCGAAGACCCGGAAATTTTGTGTATTCGCAGTTGCCGTGACTAACGAAGCCGGCCCGCTCAGGTGAACCTTGACGCTTTCTGGATAACCCGTTACAAAGTATTTATCCGAATCCACATTCAATCGCAACTGAACGGAAACGGTTTTTCGCTCGGTGGCTGTTAGGGTTGTCAAGCGGGTATTCGACTCTCCACCACGACTGGTCGTCATAGACTGCGTTGTGTTGACAAACAAGAACAAACCTACCGCAAGAATTAGGGATAAAAGCCGATAGACCCATTTACTGTTGAAAAAGTTGCTCATTTTTTGGCACCTCCTCCACGAAAGAGATGGTCAAAACTATCAACCAACCAGGTAAAAATATTCCGATTTTCCGGTTCATGTTCTTGAATCAGTTCATTACGGAAAAATTTCAGATAATCATTTTGGGTCATATTTCTCAACAACTCATTATTTTGCGTGACGGAAACTTCCCCTGTTTCTTCTGAAATAACAACCGTCAACGCATCCGTGACCTCTGAGATTCCAACGGCGGCCCGGTGTCGGGTCCCCAGTTCCTTAGGAATTAAATTACTCTCAGATAGCGGCAAGTAAGCTGCGGCTACCGCAATCTTATGATCTCGAATAATCACTGCACCATCATGGAGGGGCGTATTAGGAATGAAAATATTAATTAACAATTCCCCGGAAACTTCTGCATCAAGGTCAATCCCCGTTTCGATGTAATCCTCAAGACCCGTATCCATCTGAATGGTAATCAACGCCCCAATTCGCCGTTTCGACATGTACTGAATGGCTTTGTCCAATGCATCAATCAACTTGGTTTCCGCTTCATTGACCTGCCGACTGCGTACAAACAATGACCCACGTCCTAAGTGCTCCAATCCGCGTCGAATTTCAGGCTGAAAAATGATAATCATGGCGATGACGCCCCAAGTAATAATCTGATCCATTAGCCAAGAAAGGGTCGACAACCCTAACCAGGCACTCAGAAACTTGACCACCAGGATGATCACAATTCCCCGAAAAAGCTGAACCGCTTTTGTTCCTCGAATCAGTAAAATCAACTCGTAGAACAGAAACCAGACCACTAAGATATCAATGACACTGGCCAGGTTGTGCCAGGTTAAAAAGCTACCCCAATCTAGGTTCATTTAGTTCCCTCCAAAAATCTATTCACCCTTCATTATAGCACGCGGTATTCATCTTTTAACCCGCTTTCCAATTGTTTATAAAAACGCCACGATTCCACCGAAACGCTTCTCAAACTAGGGCGCTATCTGTTAGTATCAAGGGTAGAGATTAACTTTAGAGAGGGGGCGCTAATATGCGTCAATCTGCGCAGTGGCAGATTCGCGTGTTTTTCGGGATTTGGATGCTAATTTTATGGCAGTTCGCCAAGGCACCATTTTCATTTTTACTGCTGAATACCTTTTTGGGCTACCTACCCATTGAAATTAGTTTTCACGTCGGCGCTAACCGACCTCGAAACCATTTCTTATTCTGGGCGATTGTTGTCGTGTGGCTACTTTTCTACCCAAACGCGCCTTACTTGCTGACTGATTTATTCCACCTTTCACTGCTAAATGCCTATACGACAGACGGACTGCTGGCAATGTCGGTCCACGTTTGGATCTACTTCACGTTTATTATTGTCAGCACCCTATTCTGCGTGGTCCTCGGTTTTTGGAGTCTTCGACACGTGGCTCAGACCATTGCCCAACGGTACTTCAAAAGTGGTTGGACCGCTCAGTCAGTATTGGTTGTTCTTCTGACGTTTCTAACTTCCGTTGGGATCTATGCCGGTCGCTTTCAACGCATTCACACAATCTACCTGTTCATCAGTCCAGATTTAATTTTGCATCGCCTGCTGGCCATGTGGACGCCGAAAATGCTGATGTTTGTTGGCCTAATGACGTTGATTCAATTAATTGCTTATTGGCTATTTAACCGGGTTACCACACCTCAGCCCCAGTTAAATAATCGCAATCAAAAAGAGACGAAGGCGGGTTAATTCCCGTCCTCGTCTCTTTTAGTATGGCTAATCTGGATCGCCATCATCAACCGTCATCATCATTAAGTTTTCAGAGTAGTTAATGTATTGCCGAAGTCGGGAAGCCATTTGCCACGGGATATTGCCCGCTTCAAGCAACGACTGAATGCCGCTTCGTTCTGCGCCGAGTGCCAGAATTCGAAGCCGATTCGTCTGTTGCTGATACTTCTCACGAAACTTCGCACTCGCTTGTTTTGTTCTTTCAATTCGGTTTCGGTAGTACACGACCAAGTGGTAGATTGCTTGTTTGTCTAACTCGGCCGTCTTTTGAGGATCGGCTGCCAAGTGTTTTGACAACGCCTTGATCGCGGCTTTAGAACTTTCCCGGTCAATTAACTGCCACTCTGCCTGTAAGTCATGCGGGTTGGCCCGGCTTAACCGCAAAATGAGACGTCGTGCGAATTGCCGAAGCCACTTGTTCCAGTTTTTTAAAGTTGAAATGACAGTCCGACCACTAACCTGGGTCAGCCGTTGGCGGGCCCGTTCGATCCGACGTAACGCCGACCGGTAACTTTGCATCGAGATTTGATTGTGTTCAAACAACCGTTCAACGGCACTTTGCTCACCATCTAAACCAATAGTACGAAGTTGCATTTCGTCGGTTAAAACCCGTTGCATCTCCGTATCATCTTTCACCTTTAACTCCATTCGCCGGATCAGGAACTGATAGTCTAAAATCAGGTCATAAGCAGCCCGCTGGTTTTCCTGTCGGCGGTTTTCTTCAATCGCATTGATGGCCAGCCGCATAATATAAATTCGAGCTTCCGCTTCCGTCATTTTGCGGACAGTAGTGGCTGGTTCCAGCGCAGCATCATCAGCTTCTTCATCCTCATCACTCAAGCTTGCACGGGTTCGTAACGGAATCGGATTGTCCGGAGCAACCAAGGGAAGCGAAATAACAGCGGCTACCAAACTAATAATAATCACGCCAGCCGCCACGAATAAGGCCAGTGACCGTTGTGGAAAAGCACTTCCAGTTGCCGTCAATAGCGGTAGGGATAGTACCCCAGCCATTGTAATCGCACCACGGACTCCTGAAAGTCCGGCCATCAAAGCGACCCGTAAACTCGGCTTACGTTTTCGTTGACGTAAGTAGACGCTACCTTCATACAAGTAAATCCAGGCCACCCGAATCAATAACAGAATCAACCAGGCGCCAAGTGCGTATAAAATGGCTTGAGTCGTACTAAACTGGGTACTTTTAATGATATTGGTAGTTGCCAAAGGCAGCTCGATTCCCAGAATCAAGAACACGACCCCGTTCAGTAGATAAATAATAATGTCCCAGGTCTTTTCCGTAACCAACCGCAATTCCGGCAGGTCTTCAACCAGCCGGTTTTCGTGCGCATGAGATAAGACGCCCGCCGTCACCACAGCAATAACACCTGAAGCGTGGGCCACTTCTTCGGTAATGACGTAAACAATGAACGGCGTTATCAGTTGCAACACCGTGTTAAAAATCACGTCGTTAATTCCTTGTCGCCGTAAAATATCACGCAGCAACTCGACGACGGTCTGCAAAATAAACCCTGACAAGAGACCGACCAGACTGATATAGAAGAAATCTCCAACGGCGCCCGACAGTGAAAACACGCCGGTGACCGTGGCCGCAACCGCATATTTGAATGCAATTAGGCCAGACGCATCATTAATTAAACTTTCGCCACTGACGAGGTGCAAAATATTTTCGGGTAAATTAGCCCGTTTTGAAATGGACTGAACAGCGACCGGATCGGTTGGCGACAAAATAGCCGCAACCGCAAAGCTCACCGTCAATGGCATCTTTGGAATCATCAGATACATTAGATACCCACCCACAATCGTGGTAACAAAGACCAGGCCGATGGCATTGGCAAAAATCGGTCCCCTAAGTTTCCATAGCTCCCGCTTGGGGAATCGGCGACCATCGTTGAACAGCAATGGCGCAATAAAAAGCAGCAGGAACCAGTCCGTATCCAAGTCAATCTCAATGTTCCAAAAAAGCGCCACCACTAATCCTAGCGTCACTTGAATCAGACTGACCGGAATGAATGTCAGGTAGTGGCTCAAAATATTAGACACAAGCACTAGGGCCACCAGGAGGATCACAGCTTCAATAATTGGCATACATGGTCCTCCCCTTCACTAGTGTGTTGGAATCGAATCGCCGATGATTCGAACCTCGGTTTCAAGTGCCACACCAAACTTATCGAACACCACTTCTTGAACGTGGTGAATCACGTTCAAATAATCGGTTGCCGTAGCGTCGCCCACGTTAACGATAAATCCGGCATGTTTCATCGACACTTGCGCGCCCCCAATTTGAAACCCCTGAAGGCCGGCATCATGAATTAGCTTTCCAGCGAAGTACCCCGTTGGACGTTTAAACACACTCCCGCATGAGGGGAGATCCAAAGGCTGTTTAGCAGCTCGTCTAGCGTTCAAATCGTCCATCTGAGCCTGAATTGCTTGGCCATCACCAGGCTGGAGCTTAAAAGTCGCGGTTAAAACAATGTCGCCTTCCTCTTGAACTCGGCTTTGCCGGTAACCAAAGTCCAATTCTGATTTCTCAATCGTTTTCAAAGTTGCTTCCTTTGTCAGAACCACGACGGACTCAGCAACCATGCTAATCTCGCCACCATAGGCCCCAGCATTCATAAAAATCGCGCCGCCAACGCTTCCCGGAATGCCAGCCGCAAATTCGAGACCCGTTAAACTTGCTTGTTGGGCTTGCTTCGTCACTTCAATGAGTGATGCCCCAGCATCCGCCACAACGGTCGTTTCCGACACACTGATTTGATTCATTTGAGTCAAGATTAGCGTCAAACCGCGAATTCCACCATCGCGAACGATTAGGTTGCTCGCATTACCGATGACTGTCACCGGCAACTCGTTGGCGTTTGCGAACTTCAGTAACGCTTGAACCGATTCGGCTGATTCTGGAAAAGCCAAAAAGTCAGCTAAACCGCCCGTTTTAGTATTTGTAAAGTGGGCTAAGGGTTCGTTTTTTAAGATTTTCACGCTTGGAAAAGCCGTGAGTACAGTTTCCGTCATATCGATATCCCTTTCCTTTTGTCATACAAACCATTTTACCATGCCCGTCTGCGAATTTGGACTTTTCAATCCGGCAACCTTAAATATTTTGCTATACTTAAGCTAGTGCAAGGAAAGGATGGGGAGCATGAAATTTATCTCATGGAATGTCAACGGGCTTCGAGCCGTTGTCAAAAAGAATTTTACCGACACCTTCAACGCCCTGGACGCAGATTTTTTCTGCATTCAAGAGACTAAGATGCAAGCTGGGCAGCTTGAACTATCGTTGCCCGGATATGAACAATTCTATAACTACGCAGAACGCAAGGGCTATTCGGGGACAGCCATCTTCACAAAAGTTCCCCCGCTGTCTGTCCACTACGGGATTGACGTCCCTGAATTCGACCACGAAGGCCGCGTCATCACCCTTGAATACCATGATTTTTATTTAGTCACCAGTTACACCCCCAACTCGGGATCGGGCCTCAAACGACTTAATTTTCGACTTGCTTGGGAAACCGCCTTTCAGGACTACCTTGATCAACTCGATCAGACAAAACCCGTCATTTTATGCGGTGACTTAAATGTCGCCCACGAGGAAATCGATCTTAAAAATCCCCAGACTAACCACAAGAACGCCGGGTTTACTGATGAAGAACGGGCCCGCTTCAGCGCGCTTCTTGCTCGTGGTTATACGGATACTTTCCGATACTTCTACCCCCAAGTGACGGACCAGTATTCTTGGTGGAGTTACCGGTTTAACGCGCGGGAGCGTAACGCCGGTTGGCGCATTGACTATTTCATCACTAGCCAAGCCATCGACCACAATTTAGTGACCGCTAAAATTCACAGTGAAATTCTTGGGTCAGACCATTGTCCAATCGAACTTGATGTTCAAGACTTACACGCTTGACCCGCTCTTTAAAGATGATAAACTAGGGCTATTCAGTTACAAAAAAGGAGGCCCTCAATTGAACTTTGTGGCCATGGATTTTGAAACAGCAAGCGGCAAGCGGTATTCTGCTTGTTCACTTGCCCTAACAATCGTTCGTAACAACCAAGTGGCCGACGAATTTTACACGTTGATCAATCCCCAGACACCCTTTTTCTGGCGAAACGTTGAAATTCATGGTATCCACGAGCGCGATGTTGCTGACGCCCCGACCTTTCCAGAAGTCTGGCCGCACATCCGGTCGTTTTTCACGGACAACCAACTTGTTGTGGCTCACAATGCGACGTTTGATAATAGCGTGTTAAAAAATACGCTGACTCATTATGATATTGTGGCGCCTAACTATCTCACGTTGGACACGCTTAAAACAAGCCGCCAATTTTTCCCAACATTACCAAATCACAAACTAAACACGCTCTGTGATTCGCTTGGCATTCCGCTTGAGCACCATCATAACGCAATGGACGACGCCCTGGCATGTGCAAATATTTTACTCGCTGAGGCGACGACGTTTGGTCCTGATTCGCTGAAACCATTCGTCAAAACAATCGCATCATAATGGCAAAAATCGGCAAGTTCTGACTCTCCTCAGAGGTCAGAACTTGCCGATTTTTATTTTCAGCTAAGGTGCTTTGTTAAACATCCCAACTGATTGCGATCCGTTCTCGTTCACTTCACTCGAATCTGCATTTCCATCGCTGGAACTGAGCGGCCAGACGCATCGGTCACTTGACTGTGAGCCACCGTTGTAAACCCAATTTTTTCGTAAATGTGAATTGCCGCTTTATTTTTTAATTGGACTGTCAGCGTCACAATTTCGTAAGGACTGCTTAAAGCAGCCCAATCCAAACTAGCCATCACCATCGCCGTCCCAAGGCCTTGATTCCAGGCCATTTTTAAAACTGCAACACCTAATTCTGCAACCGGTGCTTCAGTCGTTGGACTCAAACTGGCAATCGCCACAAGTTGATCTCCTACGCCAGCGACAAACAGTGCATGATGACTGGAGTCCGCAAGCTGTGCCAACACTTGAGCTTGTTCGGCCAGGGCTTGGCCTGACTCTCCAACGATAGTGAACGTCGTTGTCTCCTGTGATAACCGGCTAAGCAGTGTTGCTAAGTGAGCAGCATCGCGACGATCAGCTTCGCGAATGGTCACGTCGTTATTTTGCATGATTAAGTCGCTCCATTAAGGTCATTAGTACTTGTTCAAAATGATCGCCATGGGCCTCAAAATGCAGTTGGCGAATCGTCGAGCCCTCGTTATCAAGTCGCTTAAATGAAATTTTTAAATAATCGTCAGGCAACTCATCGGCCACAAATGTCGACCACTCAACCACACTAACACCATCGCCATTGAAATATTCTTCAAGGCCCAGCTCATCACCGCCACCCTCTTCAAGCCGGTAAACATCCATGTGATACAGTGGAAGGCGTCCCTCCTGATATTCACGAATGATCGTAAACGTTGGACTTTTAATGTTGCGATGAATCCCCAGACCGAGGGCTAACCCCTTCGTAAATGTCGTTTTACCAGCCCCTAAATCTCCATCTAATAACAACAGATCGTTGGCTTGCAGGAGATCAGCTAATGTTTGACCAATGGTCATCGTTTCTTCGGGAGTTGAGACAGTTATTGTTTCACTCATACTTTCGCCTCACTAATGAACACAAAAGTCGACAACGATAACCGATGCCGACCCTTCCGCTATTTATTAATCAATTCCTAACGCCTGAGCCGCAGTGATAATCGCCACTTTGTAGACGTCTTCTTCGTTGGCCCCACGAGATAAATCAGAGACCGGCTTGTTCAGACCTTGTAAGATTGGCCCAATCGCTTCAAACCCGCCGAAGCGTTGCGCAATTTTATAGCCAATATTGCCAGATTGAAGTTCAGGGAAAACAAAGACATTCGCGTGTCCTGCCACCTTAGAACCCGGTGCCTTCAACTCGCCGACTTCAGAAACAAATGCAGCGTCAAATTGTAGTTCTCCGTCAATTGGCAGGTCTGGTGCAGCCTCCTGAGCCAACTTTGTGGCATCTGCCACCTTGGTGACCATCTCGCCTTTTGCCGACCCCTTAGTGCTGAAGCTTAACAAAGCGACCTTCGGATCGATGTCGAAAACCTTTGCGGTATGCGCACTTTCAACAGCTACTTCTGCCATACCCTCGGCATCTAATTCAATATTGATGGCACAATCGGCAAAAACGTACCGTTGGTCGCCTTTTTGCATGATGAATGCGCCACTGATTCGTTTAACCCCAGGTTTGGTCTTAATAATCTGTAAAGCTGGGCGGACCGTATCCCCAGTCGGATGAATGGCTCCGGAAACCATGCCGTCTGCTTCGTCTAAGAAGACCAGCATCGTACCCCAGTAATTTGGATCCTTTAACATTTCAGCAGCCTGTTCGGGAGTGTTTTTCCCCTTGCGACGGGCAACGAGCGCATCCAGTAATTTTTGTTTTTCATCTTCTGGCACCGTTAACGGGTTACTAATAGAAAGTGTTGAAATATCGATTTGATGCTCGGCAGCAACCTGCTTAATCTTATCTTGGTCACCCAGAAGAATTGGTTTAACCAGCCCATCAGCGGCAAGCCGACTGGCCGCGCCAATAATTCGGACATCTTCACCTTCGGGGAAAACGATTGTCTTGTTTTGACCACTAATTTTCTGCTTTAAACTCTCAAATAGTTCCAAATTCCTGACCTCCAGCTATATTGAATTTCCCTCTCTTCAATTCTCTAACCACAAACTAATGCTTGGGATCTGGTTCAACCGATACCTGTTCTGGCAGTTGCCAGTCAATCGGTGTCTCTCCTATGGATTCTAATGCGATGTTGGTCTTGGAAAACGGCTTTGACCCAAAGAACCCACGGTAAGCTGATAACGGACTTGGATGGGCTGACTGAATCACAATATTGGTCTGCGTATCAATCAACTTGATTTTGGCCTGCGCTGACCGCCCCCATAAAATGAAAACAACAGGCTCCGGTCGCGCGGACAGCTTTTGAATCGCCACATCCGTGAGCGCTTCCCAGCCCTTTCCCTTATGCGAAAAGGCTTGCCCATTACGAACCGTCAAGACTGAATTCAGTAGCAAGACCCCCTGCTTTGCCCACTTTTCCAAGTAACCATGCGCTACGGGTTTAATTCCGAGATCGCTATTAAGTTCCTTGTAAATGTTTTGTAGGCTTGGCGGAATTTGCACACCGGGCAGTACCGAAAAACTCAATCCATGCGCCTGGTTAGGCTCGTGGTACGGATCCTGACCTAAAATGACCACTTTAACCTTTGAAAATGGCGTCCATTCAAAAGCTTCATAAATGTGGTACATATCAGGATGAATCAGCTTTGTTTGATACTCATTCACCAGAAATTTGTGAAGATCTTGATAGTAAGCTTTCTCAAACTCAGGCTCTAAGACCTCCCACCAATCATTGTGGATAAACGGTTTCATTCCCAACACCTCAAAGGTTATTCTAACATATCTTTTATTCATTAACATTAGCGAAAATTTAGCGGTTTCATGATAAAATGATTGTGTGTTGGAACATTTCAGAAACTTTGTGACGAAATAGGAGGCACCTATTATGCGCACGCTTTACATTGGGCAACATAGTTTAGCGGCTAAGGGCGCCAGCGTCATCCGTGACGCTGATCACCGCTCCGTTTATTTACTAATTGGAAAATGGGGCCGACGTCAAGACGCGCTGTCGTTATATCAAATTAGCGGCGATTTATTAGCTGAACTCAGACAAACAACCTTGGGGCTTAGGCCTCAATTCGACATTTATTTCCATAATCAAAAAGTCGGAACCCTCTCCCGACACGTTGGTTTTTTAAACGAAATGATCTACGTGTCCTCCTTACGGTGGCTCGTAGTGGGTAATTTTAACAGTGGGAACTACCGGATCTACCACGGCACATCGCTCATCATGGAATCCCATCCCGCCGGCGATCAGCGCTTATTATCGGTCACCCGTCAAGAAGATGAACCGGTCTGCATCTGCGTTGCGGCTACCCTGGATCACTGGGCCCACCGCCGAAACCTGGTCAAAACCCTGTTTCCAAACCGTTGGCGACTCGCCCCAGGTGGCGGAACAGCCGATTTTAAGGGGTTACGGGCCCATTTTGTTTGGGATCGTATTTCGGACCGAATCAAACATTAAAAAACGTCATAACCTTGCTCCGGGAATTAATCGGTTCCCAGAGGTTGGTTATGACGCTTTTTTAATAGTGTTTCAAAGCTCGCGCTATTTGACGATCCTGATCCCGTTTCTTAATGGTTTCACGCTTATCGTATTCGTGCTTCCCTTTAGCAACCCCCAAAAGCACCTTTGCAACCCCGTTTTTAATGTACACCCTTAACGGGACAATGGTGATTCCTTTGTCTTGGGTGGCCCCAACGAGTTTGCCAATTTCTTTTTTGTGGAGCAAGAGTTTCCGATTTCTTAACGGATCGTGGTTGAACTGATTCCCTTGGGCATATTCGCTAATATGCACGTTCATCAGCCATGCCTCGCCGTTTCGAATTTGGGCAAAACCGTCCTGCAGGTTAATTCGCCGATCCCGAATTGATTTAATTTCGGTCCCGGTCAGAACTAACCCAGCCTCATAAGTTTCAAGAATTTGATAATCGTGGCGCGCCTTTTTGTTTTGAGCCATAACGTTGGCATCATTTGGTGCTTTTCTTTTGGCCATGGCCGCCTCACCCCTTCTTACTTGTGGCGTGATTGTTGGTTGCGATTATTGCTTGACCGGTGGTTATTACTGTTACTACCACTCCGGCTGTTACTTGGTCGATGACTGTTGTTTCCCTGATTGCGATGACCACCGCCATTACCGTTGCGGTTCCGACCACCCTGATTCCGATTACCGCCACGACTCTGGCGATCCCGTTTGGGTAACAAGTCAGACACGGGTGCTTCTTCTGGATTCACAAGATCAAAATCCACTTGGCTTTGTTCTTTATCCACATTGATAACTTTCACTTTAACGGCCTGGCCGATGCGATACGTCCGGTGAGTATTGGCACCCACGAGCGCCAAATACTTTTCAACGTATTCGTAATAGTCATCCTTCATCCGGCTAATATGAATCAGTCCTTCAACCGTGTTAGGGAGTTCGATAAACATCCCAAACTTCATCACTGAACTAACAGCGGCTTCAAACTCCTCACCAATGTGGTCAGCCATGTACTCGGCCTTCTTCATCGCATCGGTATCACGTTCCGCATCAATTGCTCGACGTTCCATCTCAGACGAGTGAACGGCAATTTCTTCAAGTCTATCAGCGTAATGAGCCTTGCTGTCAGTCGTAATGCCGTTGTCTTCGTAAAAGTGAATTAACCGGTGAACCATCGTATCAGGATAACGCCGGATTGGCGAGGTAAAGTGGGTATAATACTTAGCCCCTAACCCGAAGTGCCCTAACGACTGGTCCGTGTATTTAGCCTGTTTCAAGCTCCGAAGCATCATCACTGACACCACGGCTTCTTCCGGCTTACCAGCAACCTGTTTTAACACGTTTTGGAGCATTTTTGGTCGTAAGTGGGCCGGATCACCCTTGACGTTAACCCCGAAGGCTGTCAGAAATTCGAAGAAGCTCTTAACCCGTTCCGCATCAGGTGTTTCGTGGACCCGGTAAATGAACGGCGCCTTTTCGTCGTAGTAGTTTTTAGCAACTGTCTCATTGGCAGCCAGCATAAATGATTCAATCATCCGCTCGGCTAACCCGCGAACTCGCAATTGAATGTCAATCGCATGGCCACTATCATCAACGATAATTTCTGCCTCACGGTCGTCAAAGTCAATCGCACCACGCCGCTTGCGACTCTTGTACAAAATTTTATGAAGCTCTGCCATCTCTTCAAACATCGGTACTAATTCGTCATATTGTTGACGGGTTGCGTCATCATGGGCTTCCAAGATCTTATTGACGTTGGTATATGTCATTCGAGCCTTAGACTTCATCACGCTTGGGTGGATACGGTGTTTAACAACATTACCTTCCGCGTCAATTTCCATCTCACAGCTCATGCAAAGGCGCAAGACCCCTTCGTTGAGTGAACAAATACCATTGGATAACCGTCGCGGCAACATTGGGATAACCCGGTCTGTCAGATAGACACTGGTCCCGCGTTTGAACGCCTCTTGGTCGATTAATGAGCCTTCACGGACGTAGTGGGAAACATCCGCAATGTGAACGCCAAGGTGATAGTTACCGTTTGGCAATTTCCAAACGGTAACAGCATCGTCCAAGTCCTTTGAGGATTCGCCATCAATCGTCACTAGATTTTGATCAGTGATGTCTTCACGACCTGCCATTTCGGGTTCTGTCACGTGATCTGGGATGGCATCTGCCTCTTGCATCACATCTTCCGGGAATTCTGCCGGAATATCGTGCGCATAGACAATTTGTAAAATATCAATACCTGGGTCGTCAACGCTACCGATGACTTGCTTGGCAATCCCAACCATTGCTAGTGGGTGATCCGCACTCGGGAATTCGGTAATTTCAGCCGTCACAACTTCACCCGGCGTTGGATTCAAACCAACGTTTGTTACGTAAAACTTGTAACGAGACAACTTCTTATCCGTTAATCGGACCTGACCAAGGTAGCCGTGGTCATCGTCCGTTTGTAAAAATTCCCCAACAACTTGGTGATAGTGATGTTCGGCAATTTTAGTGACCTTTCCCTCAGGGCCCTTATCAGACCTAGGATCAGCGGGACGGACGATTTCAATTTCAACTTCATCCAGATTCAAAGCCATCATCGTGTTATCCGGTGCAATGTAAGCGTCTGGCAATTCGTCATCGTAGGCTACGAAGCCAAATCCCTTATCGTTACTGTGAAAAACACCAGTTAGCACACGAGCCTTAGGGTCCAAATGAAACTGACCTTCGCCGGTAACTGACACAATTTTTTCGCGCTCTAATCGAGCGAGTTCTTGAACGATCAGCTTAAAGGCGGCCGATCCATGGTAATGCAAAGCATCCGAGATGTCTTCAACTCGGTACGTCGTGTCGGGATTAGCACGAAGCAAATCCGCTATTTGTTGTTTTAAATTATTGTCTTCCAAATTAATATCCTCAATTGTTTAGTGATAAAGTGTCGGTAAAAATGTTGCTAAATCTGCTTCAAGTTGCTTTTTGGCACTGTTAACCGTAATCACATGACCAGCGCCCTCGTAATAGTGAAACGAAACCGAACGGCCAAATAACCGTTCTCGAAGTAGGTTGGCATCTTGAGCATCGATTAAATCATCATCGCCACCTTGGGCGATGAAAAACGGCGTTTGAACCTGATCTAATTCTTGGGCAACTACTGTTGAATAGTCTCTGATTGCCTCAATTTGGCTGAGAACCCGCTGATTAATCCAGGACAAATTAGCCGTAATTTCGGTGTCGCTTACCTTTTCTGCTTTGTAGGTTAACTTGGCTAACCGAAGAAACTCAGGAATTAAATTATTCGCCCGTTTAGCCACGACTGGCGAACTAAAAGTACCACCGCCTAACAGCTGTGGATCAACTTCTAAAGCCCGGGTCGCGAACACACCACCTAATGATAACCCAAAAATACTGATTTGCGCGTAGCCACGCTCGCGAAGGTGGGCAATTGCCGCTTGGGTATCCTCCCACCACCGTTCAGGCGATCCCTTTGTCAAAATATCTTTTGGCTCGCCAGTTGCATGACCAGTGAACATCGGGGCATAAACAGTATATCCAAGCTTTTGAAGATTGCGGCCAAGGAGCCTCACATCATTGGAACTCCCCGCGTAAGCATGTAGCAAAATCACGGCATGTGGCCCCGCTTCAAAAAGAAATGGTTCCGGTCTGCGAATCATCGGTTAACCTCCTGTTCGTTTGCCTTATTTAAGCAGAAAAATCCTCCTGCAGGTTCACAGGAGGATCCAATTGCTAGTGTGAAGATAAGTAGGCTAACGCCAACGCTAGTACAAAGAAAATAACCCCCAAAACAACCGTTGCTTTTTGCATGAAAGCTTCAAAGCCGCGGGCTTTTTGTTTTGAGAACAAATCGGTCTGGCCACCACTTAGAGCAGACATCGCGTCATCTTGTTTAGCAGGTTGCATTAACACAGCAATGATAATCAATACGCTGTCAATTAAAAGTCCTGTAATGAGTAAATTATACAAGAAATTGCCTCCTATTGTTTCAAGTCTCTGACAATACCTCTATACAATCTATCATAAAATAAGCTGAAATGCTACCCACACGAAAAACTTTACGACTGAGCTAAAAGTTGTAAGTGACGGTACACATCTGCCCGTTGACTTCGGTCAACCGTCACAACAATCAAATCGCCCGCATGAAGAATCGTATCACCATTAGGCACCCAGACTTTACCGCCCCGGCGAACACCAGTCAGTAATGAATGTTTTGGCCAGTTCACCTGGCGAACCTGAAGGCCATCAATCGAAGACCCTTCAAAGACGGCCATTTCAACTTGGTCGGTCGCCCCTAACAAACCCGGAATGCTTGGACGAACTTTTCGGTCCAGTAGTGCTTCGTAGATCGGTGCACCGCCTAACCCATCAACGGTCAAGTAGGCCACCAACGACACCACCGCTAACGGCATCAAATGTTGCAACGTTCCGACCATTTCGGTAATGAGTAAAATGGCAGTAAATGGCGCCTTACTGATTCCCGCAAAGTACCCTGCCATTGCAACAATAATAAAGTCTGGTAAATAACTTGGTGCTATCAGATGAAGTGACACCATCACCTGACCAAAAAGACCACCTAAAATGGCTCCCAACGTTAAAATTGGCAGAAAGATACCTCCAGGTAACCCAGTCCCATACGATACCATTGAAAAAACAAAGCGTAAAACAAACAATCCTAGCAGGGACAAGGCCCCTGGCATGAGGTGGTTAAAGCCCACAATGATGGCATTTCCGCCACCTAAGGTCTGGGGCAACCACCACGCAATGGGCATCATTAGTAAAAAGGCCACAATGGCGTGGTACTGACTTGGCAAACCTGGTATTTTCGCATACCAGTCACCTACTCGAAGTAAAACAACTTGATAGAGTCGCCCGAGCACACCAAGAAACAATCCCAACAAAATTAAAACCCAGTAGCTCTTCATGCCAAACATATGGCCATAGGGCATGTACAAAACGGGTTTTAATCCAAATAAAACAGTTGAGACAAAATTGGAACAGACTGCACTGGTCAACGCTGTAATCCAAACCATCGTTGAAAAATTGTGGTAAACCTCCTCCAAGACAAACAACGAGCTTGCAATGGGGGCGTTGAAAGCGGCTGCCAATCCAGCGGCCGCTCCACTTGCAATCATAAGTCGGCGATCTGTGCCAGCCAGTCGCTGACTGGCAGCAAACCCTTGACCAATCGTAGCCCCCAACTGAATCGAGGGACCTTCACGACCCAAAAATAGGCCGCTGCCGATACCCAGAATACCACCGGCAAATTTTCGCCATAAGACAGGCCACCATTTGTAATCTAAGGCACCCATCAGCTGACCTTCAACTTCCGGTATTCCTGATCCTTTAATTTCAGGAACCTGCTTCATCCAGCGGCCGACAATGAGCGTAATGACCACCCCGACTACCATCCAAACAAGCAACAACCATGGTCTTTGGTGTGCCAGGCCAAAAAAATACTGAACCTGTGATAGTCCAAGTTGAATCACGAACCGAAAGCAGCCAACAACACCACCAGCTAAAATGCCGACCCCAGCTGCTCGGGCCACCGCAATTGGCCTTGACCAATCGTGTTGTCTCAGTTGTTCTTGTTTCATCTTCATCGATCCCTTACTAAACGTCTATTTACCAGTTTAGCATAGGCCGCTGGACTACGAGTGCTTAAAAATGCGAAATAAGCTCAAAATCAGCCCGGTTAACCCAACCATGACAAAATACGTAGAATTGGTCTCATCCGTTTGAGGTAATATCTTCTGGTTACCAGTTTTGACAGTTCGCTTTTGGTCCTCAGTCGGATTATCATCAGCCTCATTTTCGGTTGACTCATAATCTACCTCCCGCTTTATTGCCTTCCCACGAGCTGATGACTGCCCTTTTTCAACCAAGTCGTGCGGCCCTACACGAGATGGCGCCGTCGCCTGTGACTTGTCCCGACCTTGACCTAAAATTGACGTCTCAGCGTCGGCCGTAACCGGCTGACGATTTGTCGTTGAGTTCCCATCCGGACTTGGCTTTATCTCTAACTTCGGTTTCTCCTCTGGCTTGGGTTTCTCCTCCGGCTTGGGCTTCTCCTCCGGTTTCGGTTTTTCCTCTGGCTTGGGTTTTTCCTCTGGCTTGGGCTTCTCCTCTGGTTTCGGTTTCTCCTCTGGCACAGGTTTTTCTTCATGAGGCAACTTCTTCAAATTCAATGTTAGGTCACTGATTCCGCGAGTAGCTTTACTGCCACGTTTCGCTTGGATGGCGTCAACTTCGAATCCGGCCACCTTCAAATCACTGACAAACTTTTGATACCCGGCCATCACTTCATCGAAATTACCAACCAACTTTGTCTTAAAAGATCCTGGCAAATCCGCTTGGCCCTGGCACTGAATCGTCGTTTCAAACTTCAGTGGCGTGATGGCCATCATCACCGAGGATTCAGTGCCTGGCACCGAAAAAATGGTTTGAGCACTTCGAATTTCAAACTGCGTTGGGTCGGTGGAAAAGGTCACCATTTCCCCCTGACTTAACTTGATATTTTCGGTACTCACGGGAGTAGCCGGTCCAGCGTCAGGGAAAATGATTTGGGTTGAAAAGTGGTAAACTTGCCCCTCATCATCACTTGATGTTGGCTTACCAGAGACGTGCCAGGCAGCAAAAGAAACCGCATGGTAATCGGTAGTTCTGTCGCTTTTCGGTGCTACGCTCACCCGTATCTGGCTGTCAGCCGCCTCTTTCGCGTGAACAGGGACGCTTCCCAGTATCAGTGTTGCGCCTAGTGAAACAAGAAATAAGCCCTTGTGGGTCATAATCGTAACCTCGCTTTTTAGAATATAAATCTAACTACGAACCCCAGCGTCAAATCAACGAAATAACGGCACAAAAAAAACACCGACTAACCTGTTGGCTAATCGGTGTTTTATTTGGGTTACCACGAAGGCAATACCTTTAAATTACTTGTTACGGATAGCGTCTTGAGCTTGATCCGACAAGTTGTAGAATGACTTGATTCCATTGTATGCAGAAACTGAACCGAGTTGGTCTTCGATCCGCATCAACTGGTTGTACTTGGCAATCCGTTCGCCACGGCTCATTGAACCAGTCTTGATTTGACCAGCGTTCAATGCGACAACCAAGTCGGCAATAGTCGTATCTTCAGTTTCACCAGAACGGTGAGAGATAACGGCCGTGTAACCAGCTTCTTTGGCCATTTCAACGGCGTTGACCGTTTCAGTCAAAGTTCCAATTTGGTTAAGCTTGATTAAGATTGAGTTGGCAACACCCATCTTGATACCCTTTGAAAGGTAGTCGGTGTTGGTAACAAATAAGTCATCCCCAACGATTTGAACTTTTTTGCCCAAACGTGAAGTGGCCATTTGCCAGTCTTCCCATTCGTTTTCATCCAATGGGTCTTCGATTGAAACGATTGGGTACTTGTCGACGATGCTTTCAAGCAATGAAACGAATTCGTCGGCGTTGTATGACTTGCCGTCACCAACCAAGTCGTATGTCTTAGTTTCGGTGTTGTAGAATTCAGAAGCAGCACAGTCAAAGGCGATTGCAACGTCTTGACCTGGCTTGTAGCCGGCTTTTTCGATGGCTTCAACCAAGATTTCAAATGGTTCTTCGTTGTTCTTGAGGTCAGGTGCAAACCCACCTTCATCACCAACGGCAGTTGAGTAACCGCGGTCGTTTAAGATGCTCTTCAAGGCGTGGAAAGTTTCAGCACCCATCCGGATAGCTTCTTTAACAGAAGGCGCACCAACTGGCATAATCATAAATTCTTGGAAATCAACCTTGTTGTTAGCGTGTTTCCCACCGTTGATAACGTTCATCATTGGAGTTGGGAGAACGTGGCCATTGAAGCCGCCCAAGTAGTTGTAAAGCGGTACTTCAAGTTCGTCAGCTGCAGCGCGAGCAACAGCTAAAGAAACACCCAAAATCGCATTGGCACCCAACTTACCCTTGTTTGGTGTACCGTCTAATTCGATCATAGCCTTGTCGACAGCGATTTGATCCGTAACATCGTAACCAACAATTTCCTTGGCGATTAAGTTGTTGACGTTATCAACAGCCTTGGTAACACCTTTGCCACCAAAACGGCTCTTGTCACCATCCCGGAGTTCAACGGCTTCGTGTTCACCGGTAGAAGCACCGGAAGGCACGATTCCGCGTCCAACGGCACCTGCTTCAGTGTATACTTCAACTTCAACAGTTGGGTTACCACGTGAGTCTAAGACTTCGCGTGCGTAAATATCAGAAATAATTGACATTTTATTCTCTCCTTATGAAAGTTTGACCTAGCGGGAAGACATCCCTTGTCTATTTTATTAGTTTGCTCTTGAACTTGCAATTACTATTTCAGTTATTTTGGTAATGCGTGAGTTGTAAAAACGTTTCTGCGTCCAAACTCGCACCGCCAGCTAAGACACCATCAATATCTCGCTTCGTCATTAGCTCTGCAATGTTGTCCGGCTTGACACTGCCGCCATATAACACACGCATGTCGTCAGCCACCGGATCACCATACAAATCGGCCACGGTTTGACGAATCAGATAACAACCTTCTTCGGCCTGATCCGCAGAGGCTGACGTGCCGCTACCAATTGCCCAGCTTGGTTCATAAGCAATGACCAGTTGGCGAGCCTGCTGTTCTGAGACCCCCTTCAAGGCCCCGGTGACCTGACTCACCACCCAGTGAATTTTTTCGCCTGACTCACGCCGGCCCATCGTTTCGTCACAGCAGACAATCGGTGTCATTTGATTGCGAAAGACGGCATGAACTTTTCGGTTAATCAAATCATCCGTTTCATTGAAGTACAACCGCCGCTCAGAGTGGCCAACGATCACGTACCGCATCCCCATCTCCGCCAGCGTCTTAGGGCTTGTTTCACCGGTATAGGCACCAGCGTCTTCATAGTAGCAATTTTCCGCCGCCAGCCGTAGCCGGTCTGGGGCGTTATTTTGAGCCATCGTCGTTAAAACAACCGCCGGGGCCGCAATTGCCGTTTCTACCTGGTCTGGATCCGGAACCTGATCAGCAACGACAGTCATAAAGGCGTCAGCTTCCGCTGGATTCTTGTTCATTTTCCAATTACCAGCAATTAATGGTATTCGCACAGTCGAACGCTCCTTTTTGATTCCACTTCACAACTCTCAATAACCTCATTGCATTCATTTTACCCAAATGACAGCGCTTTAGCCAGCAAACACCATTTAAAGATTTCTAAAACTAGCAAAAAAGGGCCAACAGGCCCTTTTAAATTACTTGTCGCTAATTGCAGCGATCCCTGGTAAGGTCTTACCTTCCAAGTATTCAAGTGACGCCCCACCACCAGTAGAGATGTGGGTCAACTTGTCAGCAACGCCTAATTGTTGAACGGCAGCCGTTGAATCGCCACCACCAACAATGGTTGTTGCATCGCTTAACGTGCCAAGGAACTTCCCAATTTCAAGGGTTCCTTCAGCGTAATTACTCATTTCAAACACGCCCATTGGGCCGTTCCAAACAACTAATTTGGCCGTCTTTAAAACGTCCTTAAACTCAGCAACTGACTTTGGTCCAATATCTAAGGCCATGTAGCCATCAGGGATGTCGCCTTCAACAACTTTGTGTGGTGCATCATTGTCGAACTTTTCAGCAACAACGGAATCAACTGGTAAGACCAACTTGTCGCCAGCCTTGTCCATGATTTCCTTAGCTAAATCGATCTTATCTTCTTCAACCAGTGAGTTCCCAATCTTCATCCCTTTAGCGGCATAGAAGGTGTAGGTCATCCCACCACCAATAATGACTTTGTCAGCTTTGTCCAACAAGTTATCGATAACACCGATTTTGTCGGAAACCTTAGCACCACCCAAAATGGCAACAAACGGGTGAGCCGGGTTTGAGACAGCCCCACCAATAAACTTGATTTCCTTTTCCATCAAGAAACCAGCAGCGGTTTGGCTCATGTTAGAGGCAATCCCAACGTTTGAAGCGTGTGAACGGTGAGCCGTTCCAAAGGCATCGTTAACAAAAACGTCGCCTAATGAAGCCCAGTACTTACCCAATTCTGGGTCGTTACCAGATTCGCGCTTCACGTATTCGCCGTCTTTAACGTCTTCGTAACGGGTGTTTTCCATAACTAAAACGTCGCCGTCTTGCATCTTATCGATGGCTTCTTCCAATTGGGTCCCTTCAGTTGCAGGCACAAAGGTGACCGGTTTGTTCAACAAGTTCGAAAGTCGTTCAGCAACTGGACGCATTGACAAGCCTGGCTTGTCATCTTCCGTCTTGATCCGACCAAGGTGGGACAGCAAAATTGCTTTACCACCATGTTCGCTGACGTATTTGATCGTTGGTAATGCAGCAACCACCCGGTTGTCATTGCCAATCACACCGTCTTTAATTGGGACGTTAAAGTCGACCCGCATCAAGACTTTTTTACCTTGTAAGTCTAAATCTGAAACAGTTAATTTAGCCAATTCAGAATGCCTCCTACTGATACAATTTAAAGATTCATTTCACAATATACTGCATTTCCGGCGAAAATCAAAGTCTAAAGTCACCCAATTTTGCCATCGCTAGTAAAAAGACGGGAGAAGTCTCCCTCCCCCGCCTTTAATTGTTCAATTGATTCAATTAAAGCGTAGCGAACTTCAATAAAGTCCGTACCATGTTGCAAGTGAAGCCCCATTCGTTGTCGTACCAAGCAACGGTCTTAACGAGTTGGGTGTCACCGGCAGTGGTTACTTCAGTTTGAGTTGGGTCAAAGACTGAGCCATGAGGGTCGTCAATGATGTCGGTTGAAACGATTTCGTCATCGTTGTAACCAAATGCATCGTTACCTTCAGTGTGCTTCTTGATTGCTGCGTTAATTTCGTCAGCAGTAACCTTCTTATCCAAAACAGTGACTAATTCAGTCAAAGAACCATCAACAACGGCAACCCGTTGTGCGTGGCCTTGTAACTTACCGTTTAATTCTGGGATAACTAAGCCGATAGCCTTAGCAGCACCAGTTGAGTGAGGAATCGTGTTAATGCTTGCAGTCCGGTTGTTACGCATCTTCTTACCGCGAGGCCCATCAAGAATTTGTTGGGTTGCAGTGAAGGCGTGAACAGTCGTCATAGTACCGGCCTTAACACCAAATTCTTCGTTTAAGAAGTAAGCTAATGGTGCCAAGCAGTTAGTGGTACATGAACCAGCTGAAACGATCTTGTCGGTTGCTTCCAAAGTATCCAAGTTAACACCGGGAACGACAGTCCGAACGTTACCAGCAGGTGCTGAAACCAACACACGCTTTACGCCGGCGTCCAAGTGAGCTTGTGACTTTTCTTCAGAAGTGTAAAAACCAGTACATTCAAGAACGAAGTCAACACCGTCGTTCTTAACCCAAGGAATGTCTTGAGCCTTAGGTTCAGCGTATACAGGAATCTCCTTACCATCAACCACGATACCCTTGTCCGTAGCTGAAACTTCGCCAGGGAAACGGCCGTGAGTTGAATCATACTTCAATAAGTATGCCAACATTGAAGGGGTAGTCAAATCGTTGATTGCTGCCACTTCGATATCACTTGAGTTTAATTCGTGAATCCGCTTGAATGCTAAACGACCAATTCGGCCGAAACCATTAATACCAATTTTTACAGTCATAACTGTGATTTCCTCCTTTAGGAAGTAAAAAAATTATTTTAAACAGTGACATCAATTATAATATCACTTCTTTAAAATCATGTCAGCCGCCCCTTCGTCAGTAATTAAATAAGTGGCTTTAGGGGGGATTTTAAAATAAGCGTCAATTGCAGCGGCTTTGGTGTGACCACCCGCTACTGCAACCACCAAATCCATCGCATCTAGATCACTAATGGATAGTCCTAATTTTGGGACGCGATAAACGATTTGACCACTAGCGTCAAAAAAATCGCCAAATGCTTCACCGACAACGTGCTGCTTTTCTAGTGAAGCCACAACATCAGCTGGCATTTGCCGCCGTTTTGCCATGGCGACAGCATCGCCGACACAGTGAATCACAACATTTGCCCGTTCGATCGTGGCTAATGTGTTAGCAATCATCGGTTCATAACGCAGCGTATCATACGTCGCATTGGACGTTAACTCTGGTAAATACAATGGCTGCGACTCGCCGTGGGTCGCTAAAGCCATCCGAGCCGCTATCGTATTGGCTTGGATAGCTGGCGACTCACCCATGCCACCGCGGGCCGGCACAAAGGTTAAGTGGCGGTCAACAGACACTGACTCCGTCAACGTTTCTGATACGATTGCCATGGTCGTACCGCCCATAACGGCTACAATGCTATCTCCCGGAGGCATCTCATCTAAGAGAACCTGATTGGTCAGACGCCCCATCAAGGCCTTGACTTCCGGTTGGTCATCGGAATCGCCCGGCACAATGTGGCAACCGGCCAAACCAAGCTTGTCTTGAAGCAACCGTTCTTTTTTAGAGACCCCTGTGAGGGTTTCCAGCAGTGGCCGTAACTCGATGACCGCCTCTTGCCCGGCTTTCGTTAGCGTCACGCCACTGGTTGCCATAGCCAGCAACCCACTTTCAGCCAAAACCTCAAGGTCGGAGCGGACCACCCGTTCAGTGGCCTGTAACTTCGCAGCTAATGAGCGGCGACCAACCGGTTGCATGACGTCAACGGCCGTCAATAAAGCGTAGCGATTAACTAGCTTTTGGGTCATCTTGGGAACAACCGCGTTCACCCATTTCCACTCCTGGTTCATTGTGCTTCCCACTCTCTCTTATACCTGTTGGGACATAAAATGACCCAGCCCAACAATTTTCGACCCACCAGGACCAAAAAAACACGGGGCTTACCTATCACCCACAACAAAAATTATAACAGCGTCCCCAAAAGTTTGCAAATGCTCCGGTAAATTCTTACGAAGTCCTCATGGCAGAAATAAAACTCAGAGAATTTTTGGCTTTAACCTTGTATTTTTATCCAAATTCAGTTATAGTAATTTAGTGGTTTTGAGACAAACCGATGTTTGCGCCCGTAGTGTAATGGATCGCACGTAAGATTCCGGTTCTTGAAATGGGGGTTCGATTCCCTCCGGGCGCATCTTAACGGTCAAGGTAATCCTTGGCCTTTTTTTGAGTCAAAAATAAGGTGCATCTAGGTCTGCGACCCCGGTCAGGGAGTGCGGACATGGATGTCCCTTTTTTACTTTCTGCTTATTGTAGCCCGATTCGGCTAGATTAAACTATTCTATCGAAGATTCTTCAATTTCAATGTATTCCCAGTAGCCGAAGCAAACTGCTCAACATACTTAATCCCCCGTTTAAGGTCTGTATGCCGGTCAGTCAGAACTGCAATCGTACAACTCCGCTTGCCCTTACCAATGTGACCAATAGAATTGACCATCCAACGGCCACCTCTAAGCCGCCAACCATTCTTCAATTGAAAGTGATTTGACCCCGCCGAAACGCCCCAGTTTTGATCTTTTGCGACGTGATTCATCAAGCCTTGCATATAAGATTTTGAGGCGCGGTTTAAATAGCAAGTAGAATAGAAAATTTGATCCAATAACTTGAGCTGGTCGAACGCTGTCGTGCGGGTAAATGCCCAGCCATAGCCACGGTCGGCAGTATGCGCCATTCTGAGATGCGAGAAAGCCTTGTTCATACCCGTACGGCCACCAGCAACAGCATATAATGCTGTTGCATCCTCATTATTGCTATGAATCATTGCGCCTGCAGCTTCAGCGCGTTGTGTTTTCGTTAGCTTAGTCCTCTTTGCTTGATGATCATGGAGCACTTTCGCTAAAAAGGCCGTCTTAATAATACTGGCCGCTTTGTAAGCCGTGTGTCGGTTATTGTTGTACTTTACCGTCATGCCATACTCTTTCGAATACACTGCAATTGAAACTGGATGACCGGGATAATTTGCGGCAATCTTTCGATATTTAGCCAGCAGGTTTGATTTAATTATTGCCTTTGTTGACTTCTGAGAAATTGACGTAGGTTGATCATTGGTCCAGTTCTTTGCTGAGACAATTGTTCCTGACATCTCTAACATAAATGCGACAGTAATCAGAGTTAAAAGAATCGATACCATAATGCTGCCCAGAAGGAGAGCGTTGCGTTTCGTCATATTTCTTCCTCCGTTACTTTTTTATTTTAAATGAGGTCACTTTTCATGACCAATGCGTATCCTTTTCTAATTCAAAAACCGTTAGCCTCAACAAATCAGAGAAAGGACAATTTCAGAATGGTTCATCATTCAGATTGCCTTCTAGCCAATTCCTAAATTTAACAATTTGATTTGATTTCAAGCAATTGCCCCCTTAAATGAATCGGCTAAAATCCAAAGGAACCATAGACCGTAATCTTTTTACCGAACAATGACGCACTCGATTTGTACGGCGTCCAGACTAACCAAACAAACGGTTGATCTACCTTCGTCCATTGGGCTAATTCCAGCAGAACGTGGCGATACTTGCCTGCAATTTTCATTTTAGTCGGAACCAGGATAACTTTATAGAGCCTTTTATCAGTGTACAGCCCGGTAATTATTACTGGTTGTTTCTTGATATGGGTACCTTTAATTTTGATCTTAATGTTTCTTACTATGTCAACCCGCTTACCTCGCACACTATGCTCACCAATAACTAGCTTCGATTGTTTGCCGGTTTTAGTTTTATGATACCAAGTGTTTCTTGAGTTAGTAGGTATCTCATTTTTTGCACTAGCTGACGAAATCGTAACAGTCGTCACAAACCCAGCGACAGCAAAGATTAGCCCCAAACTCAAACTAACTTTCTTTAATATGTTTCTTTTCATAAAATAATTTCCTCCTTAATTTTGTTGATTCTAGCAAAAGGCAACAAACGATTCAAGCAAAATCTTATCTTTATATCATATATACACGTCATGATTACCACCATAGTAAAAATAATGTAATACTTGCCAACTTGTAAATCATTTATCAAAAATTAAGACGTTTGGTTTGACCTATTTTGACCTTTGAGGTAAACTACAATTCAGTTAGTAAATGCTAACCAAATACAGACGAATTAAAGGAGGCTGCAAAGCTTATGAACTTAGTCCCAACAGTTATCGAACAGTCGTCTCGTGGCGAACGTGCTTACGATATCTACTCACGACTTTTAAAGGACAGAATCATCATGCTTTCCGGTCCAATTGAAGACGATATGGCCAACGCCATTATCGCCCAACTATTATTCTTGGACGCGCAAGATTCTACAAAGGACATTTACCTGTACATCAACTCGCCAGGTGGCGTTGTGTCTTCCGGGTTAGCCATCTACGATACGATGAACTTTATTTCAGCTGATGTTCAAACTATCACTATGGGGATGGCGGCATCAATGGCCAGCGTTTTGGCTTCTTCCGGTGCCAAGGGCAAGCGGTTTGCTTTGCCACACTCCCAGATCATGATTCACCAACCTTCAGGTGGTGCTCAAGGTCAACAAACTGAAATCGAAATCGCTGCTCGCGAAATTTTGAAGACCCGTGAACTGATCAACCAATTATTGGCTGACAACTCAGGTCAACCAATCGAACGCATTAACCAAGATACTGAGCGTGACAACTACTTGTCAGCTCAAGACGCGGTTGACTACGGCTTGATTGATGGCATTATGACCAGCAGCAAAGATCGTAAATAGTAAAAAAGCATGCCTTGCTTGGCATGCTTTTTTTGTGCTATACAGCAGTTGCACCTCGTAATTCAGCCGCAAACTCACTGATTTTTCGGAGTCGATGATTAATTCCCGATTTGGAAATTGGCCCACTGGCGATTAAATCACCAAGTTCTTTTAGACTCACTTCTCGATTCGCTAAGCGGGCTTCTGCAACTTCTCGCAGCTTTGGGGGTAACTGACCCAGTCCCACGGTGGATTGAATGTACTCAATGTTTTCAATCTGCTTACTTGATGCCGAAGCTACCTTATCCATGTTGGCATTTTCGCAGTTGACCAACCGGTTAACTGAGTTCCGCATATCGCGCATGATTCGCACATCTTCGAACTTGAGCATCGCATTTGTCGCCCCGACTAAGGACAGAAAATCGGCGATTCGCTCGCCTTCCTTGAGATACGTAATGAAACCACCCCGGCGATTAGTCGTCCGGGCGTTCAGTTCATATTTGTTAATCATATCCGCAATCATTTGGTTATGATCTTCGTAAACCGAATAAATCTCTAGGTGGTAGCGGGACGTTTCTGGATTGTTCACTGATCCCCCTGCTAAAAAGGCACCACGGAGGTATGATCTCACTTGCGCGTCACTTTGTAACAATTGGTCGGGTGCCACTTCAATCAGTTGACCATCCTTGAAAATCCCCAAGTCGGATAATACTTTCTCCGAGCCTGCGGTCAACCGAACAATGTACAAGTTGTTCTTTTTTAATTTCATCTTCCGACGAACCAATAATTCACTATCCACATCGTAAAACTGCTTCAGTAATTGATAGATGCGTCGGGCAATCGCGGGATTTTCCGTTTGGATATTTAATATAAAATGATGGTTAGAAAGTCCCAACGACCCGTTCATCCGAATCAACGCAATGAGCTCTGCTTTCGCGTTTTCCCTGTGAACCGTTAACGTTGTTAATTCCTTTTTCACTTCACTGGCAAACGACACTTTAACCCCTCCTACATATACCGCGTGCCACATTGGCCGAGTAAGTTCATTAATTCATCAACCACCAACTGACCATTATGAAAGGCACCGTTATCCCGGAGTTCCAAGAAATCGGCCGAAATGACTCGACAATGCTGATCTCGTAAGCCTTTGAAATCATGCTTAACCTGAGTCGACATCTCGTTCCATCGTTGATAATCAATGTATTCATCTGGTACTTTTTGGGTGTTGACGAGCACCGTATTAATCACGTTTTGTTGTAAATGGTCGTTCAGGACCCGAACGTGATCAGCATCTGTAAACTGTTCTGTTTCGCCTTTTTGCGTCATGATGTTGCAAATATAAATAATTTCAGCCTGCGTCGTTCGCAGGGCGTTGGCCACGTTTTCAATCATCAAATTCGGCAAAATACTCGTAAATAAGGACCCAGGGCCCAAAACAATTTGATCAGCATCCATAATGGCGTTGATCACTTTATCAACGGCCGCTGGCTTTTTGTTTTCATCATTACTATCCGTTACCCACACGTGCTTAACCAGTTTATGGGCGGCCGTAATCTCGGATTCACCCTTCAGAACGGTGCCATCCGAGAACTCCGCATTGAGGGTTAGTGGTTCGTTGGCTGCCGGATAAATGTGACCGTCAACTCGCATAATCTCAGATAACTCTTGGACGGCTCCGAATATGCCGTGTTTCATTTCGGATAATGCAGCGATAATTAAATTGCCGATGGCATGTCCCGCCAAAAATTGATCGGAACTATTGAACCGGTACTGAAAAAGCTCCAACTCAATGGGTGGTAATTGTGACAGTGACACAACGACGTTTCGAATATCACCAGGTGGCACCACGTTGACATAGTCACGAATAATTCCCGATGAGCCGCCGTCATCAGCTACCGTGACCACCGCCGTGATGTCGACGTCGTGGCCCTTCAGGTTCCGTAAAATAACGGGCAACCCGGTACCACCACCCATCACGACAATCTTCGGCCGTCGGTGTTGTGATTCAGTTGTCATGAACGATTCACCGTTTCCTTTCTCCGCTCAATATCGCGGTGGGTAATATGAACGGGATACGTATCCCCTAGCGCATTACCAATTCGCTCAACAAGCGCAACAGAGCGGTGTTGGCCGCCGGTACAGCCAATGGCAATGGTCAGGTTGGTTTTCCCCTCCCGCTTATAGCCAGGCATAATTGACTCCAGCAATCCCAAAAATTGATCATAAAATTTAGTGGTTTCAGGCTGTGACATCACGTAATCACTAACCGCTTGATCCAGACCCGTCAGCTTTTTGAGTTCTGGAATATAGTATGGATTTGGTAGGAACCGAACATCCATCACGATATCGGCATCAATTGGTAATCCGTACTTGAACCCAAAGGACATCATTTCAATATGGAAGGATTGTGCGTCGCCTGATTCAAAATGCCGGAAAATTTCTTCTCTTAAGCTGCGCGGCGACATCGTGGTTGTGTTGATCACCAACCGAGCTGCCCGCTTTACCGGGGCCAATAACGACCGTTCATCTTGGATACCGTCGACAATTCGACCGTTTCGAGCAAGCGGATGCGAGCGTCGGGTTTCCTTATAACGCGAGACCAATTCCTCGTCATCTGCGTCTAAAAAGACAATCTGAGCTTGGTCTTCCTGATTTAAGGCCGATAGTTCCGAAGTCATTTGCCGAATCTCGTCATAAAACCCTTTAGACCTCAAATCAATCACAACGGCCACTTTTTTAATTTTGCCAGATTCTTGCACTAACTCCCAGAACTTGGTCATTAACGAAGGTGGCATGTTATCGATGCAAAAGTAACCGAGGTCCTCAAACGCCTGCATTGCAACCGTCTTCCCCGCGCCACTCATGCCAGAAATAATCACTAATTGGACACTATTTGCCATAAGCTACTTCCTCTCATTGTCACTAATGTACCAGTCTAGCATACCTGGCGTTTCATTTCCACAAACAGCCTGGCGTTTCAACAAAAAAAGCCGCGGTTATCCGCGACTTTGTCGTCCTTATCGTCTAGCAAAAGCTAATAAAATAGCGTTAATTCCGAAGATAACCAGATAAATAGCAATTAAGTAAGTCAGTGAAATAACCGCCACGACTGGGTTGATCAATAACATCACCCCGACTAATAGGGTGACGATATCTAAAATCACCGAGACCCAGTAGTAACCCCGGCCAAATTCGCGTAAGTGGCCAGCCACCAATAAGCGTTCAATTGAATCCATGATGAACCAAAACGCAAATAGATAACCAATCGTGACAACGCCGATACCTGGACTAAATAAAAATAATAAGCCCACCAGAATATCTAAAATGGCAATCACAAGTGCAATAACTGCGGCATTCCCAACTAAGTCACGCAATTTTGTGTAGCCTGAAATCGTGGTTAACCCACTCACGATGGCGATAAAACCAAATATCACAGCCAGTGCCACCAAGCTCACACCCGGTTTGAATAACACAACATAGGCGGCAACTAAAAACAGTACCCCCGTGATGAATTCGTGCCAATCAAACCCCCATTGTGGACGCATACTAAACATGCCCTCACCTCAATCATTAAATTATAAATCCACCCTCATCATACCCATCTTAACCAGATTACACAAGCCAACTAACTTCTTTTCACAGCGGCCGTTTCAATCATTTCCCACAGTGCCCGAAATTGTGGATTTGATTGGTCACTACGTCCAACTAGGTAAAAATGCCGTTTAAAGGCGGCACCTAAAGGGGCAACAGGCAGCTCGGCAGGAACCAAACTCTCCGCAATAATGGTTTTCCCAACCCCCGCTTTCAAAAGCCCAACAATGGTCTGATTACTATCCACTGTGAGCGTTTTTTCCGGGTGAATTTTCATCTCCCTAAAGTAGGCTTCGGTATAATGCCGCACGCCGGAGCCCGGTTCACGAACCAGCCACAGTGGGGCCTCCAAGTCTCCCGCTAGAACTAGCTGATCACCAGGTAACGTCGTTTGAACCAAGCCATCGACCACCATTGGCTTTTCAATGACCCCATACACAAGCGACTGATTCAACACCCCTTGGAGGATTGCTTCAGAGTTCATCGTGTGCAAACTGAGCTCGAAGTTGCCTAGCTTCAGTAAACTCGGCATGACCTGTGGCAATAATTCCACCGAAGCCGTTTGTGAAAACCCTAGTGCTACCTGCCAGGTTGGATGCTGATCCAACTGTTGGAGATCATTTACCAGCGATTTCCACTGGGCCGTGAGGGGTTGACTAGCCTCATAGAGGCGTTTTGCAGCCTGGGTGGGTTCTATTTGTCGCCGGCCATTTCGGTTAAACAACGTGACTCCCAGCCGGCTCTCTAACTGGTTAATTTGCACTGATACGCTGGGCTGAGAAATAAATAGCTGCCTTGCCGCGACCGAAAAATTTCGGGTCTCGTAAACCACTAAAAATGTTGCGATTAATTTATCCACTATAAGTCGCTTCCTTCGTTCCGTTTTCATTAATATTATTAATGAAAGGTATTATAATTAAATATTTTATTAATTGCAACAAGTTGCCTATACTACACTTATCACCTAAATTTTTATTCATTAAGGAGTGTCATTATGCGACCAGAACGTGCCGTCCTACCAGGGATTGGAATCAGTCTTGTTATCGCAATTATTAGCCAATGGATTAATGCTTCGGTTATTAAAGGAATTGGGGCCCCAACAGTCGCCCTTCTAATCGGGATGTTGCTAGGGAATACCGTAGTACGTCAGCCGTTGTGGTACAGTGGTACCGCTTGGGCCGAAAAACGATTGCTTGAATACTCGGTCACCCTGTTAGGAGCAACCATTACTTTCCAAACAATTATGGCCCTAAAAATTAGTGGTTTGGGCTTCATTCTGATTCAAATGGCGGTTACTATTCTTTGTGCCATTTGGATTGGCAAACGGCTCCATTTTTCAGAAGGGATGACCCTGTTGATGGCTGGTGGTAATGCCGTTTGTGGGTCCTCAGCAATTGCTGCAATCACTCCTGCCATCGAAGCCAAGGACGAGGATAAGCGCCTGTCAATCACCCTCGTTAATCTAATGGGGACCATTTTAATGCTAACGTTACCCTTAATTGGTTACGCGGCGTTTGGTGCTAACAATTTACTGCGCGGGGCGTTAATTGGTGGAACCGTTCAATCTGTTGGCCAAGTCATTGCCAGTGCAACAATGGTTAATCAAGCGACTACCACCTATGCGACCCTCTTTAAGATTTTACGAATCATTATGTTGATTGTCGTGGTCTTAGTCTTCAGCCAACTTCACCAACGGCACCAGCAACAACTCAGCGCCACAGGGGCAACTGAAGTGACACCAATCAGCTGGACTAGCAATTTGAAACGCGCCTTACCTTGGTACGTTATCGGCTTTTTCATTCTCTGTATCTGGAATTCTTGGTTCACCTTCCCACCCGTTGTCGTTAACCTCGCACACCTGCTCAGTAATTGGTGCGAAGTGACCGCACTAGCGGCCATTGGACTACGCCTTAACTTCGCGGCCTTCATCAAAGCAGGCAAGAAATTGGCCCTCTATGGGGGCGGGCTCATGATTGTTCAAGTTGTTTGCGCCCTTTTGCTAATTAAATTTTTACTCTAAATCTAACAAAAACGGTCGTCCGCTAAACTATAGCGGACGGCCGTTTTCAGGTGTTATTACTGATCCCATGATGCATTGATTACTTTTTTTCGCTGTGCTCTTGTCTCGTTCGGATTGTGTCCCGTTCCAAAACCGGCTTAAGGTACTGTCCCGTATAGCTCTCTGTCACTTGGGCCAATTCTTCTGGCGTGCCGGTTGCGACAACTTGACCACCACCATCGCCACCTTCTGGACCGAGATCAATCAAATAATCGGCCGTTTTAATAACGTCTAAGTTATGTTCAATAATCAAAACTGTATTGCCGTTATCCACCAATCGGTGTAAAACACCTAATAACCGATTAATATCGTCAACGTGCAATCCGGTCGTCGGTTCATCAAGAATGTAAAAGTTTTGACCATTGGCCTTTTTTTGAAGCTCTGACGCCAACTTCATCCGTTGGGCTTCCCCACCAGAAAGAGTGGTTGCCGACTGGCCAAGCGTCACATAACCTAGTCCAACGTCATGAATGGTTTGCAGCTTTCGCGTGATCTTTGGAATGGCACTGAAGAAGGCTAGCGCCTGATCAACTGTCATGTCCAAAATGTTAGCAATATTTTTACCTTTGTACTCGACTTCTAACGTTTCGGAATTGTATCTTGAGCCATGACAGACTTCACAAGGGACATAAACATCTGGTAAAAAGTTCATTTCGATCTTTAAAATACCATCACCATGACACGCCTCACAACGGCCGCCCTTGACGTTAAAACTAAACCGCCCGGCTTGATAACCCCGTAGCTTAGCCTCACTTGTCTGAGCAAACAGCGTCCGAATATCCCCGAAAACACCCGTGTACGTTGCTGGGTTACTCCGTGGCGTCCGACCAATTGGACTTTGATCGATATCAATAATCTTTTCAATATTCTTAATGCCACTAACCGACTTATACCGGCCTGGCTTTTCAGAATTATGATTCAATTTTTGTGCAAGAACGCGCTTCAAAATAGTGTTCACTAAGGTTGACTTGCCAGACCCTGACACACCAGTGACCACCACAAATTCACCTAGCGGAAAATCGACGGTGATCTCTTTTAGGTTGTTTTCAGCTGCTCCGGTGATGCGAATCTTTTTACCGGTACCGCTACGTCGTTCTAGTGGGACTTCGACGAATTTTTTTCCGGCTAAATACTGGCCGGTCAATGATTTCTTCACTTTTTCGACCTGAGCAGGCGTGCCGGCCGCCATCACGTGGCCACCCTTTTCGCCGGCACCAGGGCCAATATCAACCAGATAATCCGCTGCCCGCATAGTGTCTTCGTCATGTTCAACGATGATTAACGTATTACCTAGATCCCGCATTTTTTTAAGCGAATCAATCAACCGGTCATTATCTCGTTGATGAAGTCCAATGGATGGTTCATCTAAAATATAAAGGACGCCAGACAGGTTTGAGCCAATCTGGGTAGCCAATCGAATTCGTTGGGCTTCCCCACCCGATAATGTCCGGGCAGCCCGACTTAACGTTAGGTAGTCTAGACCGACGTTTTCCAGGAACGTGAGGCGGTCATGAATTTCCTTCAAAATCGGCTTGGCAATCGCTTCATCCTGCTCACTGAACGTCAATTGATCAAAGAAAGGCACTTCTTTGCCAATCGCTAAGTCTGATACTTCCCCAATGTGCTGACCGCCAATTTTAACCGCTAAGGCTTTTCGATTTAGCCGATACCCGTGACACGTCTGGCAAGTCAGCTCCCGAAAATATTGCTGCATCTGGCCTTGGGTAAAGTCAGAACCATTATGAAAGCGGCGATCAACGTTATTGATAACTCCTTCAAACGGCCGATCAGTTTCACGCACGCCACCAAAATCACTGTCTAACTCAAAGTGAAGGACCTTTGGCGACCCGTATAGCACAAAATCCTGGTCCTTTTGACTGAGTTCTTTGAATGGGACGTCCATGTCCACCCCAGCTTGTTGACAGGCTTGGGCAAGCATTTCGGGATAATACTTCGAGCTGCTAGGATTCCAAGGAGCCAAAGCCCCTTCCCTCAGCGTTTTACTATCATCTGGTACCACCAGATCGGGATCCACTTCCATTTTCATCCCAAGCCCATCACAATCCGGACAAGCACCAAACGGCGCGTTAAATGAGAATAGCCGGGGTTCAAGCTCCCCCACTGTGAACCCGCAGACCGGACAGGCATAATGTTCTGAAAACAGCATCGGTTCGTCACCAATGACGTCGGCAACTGCGTAGCCGCCACTCAAGCGTAAAGCAGCTTCAAACGAGTCAAATAATCGTGAGCGAATACCGTCTTTGACAACTATTCGGTCAACCACGATATCAATTGAATGCATCTGATTCTTATTAAGGTCCAGCTCTTCTTCAACATCGTGGGTCTCCCCATCAATGCGGACCCGAACGAACCCTTCACGCTTGATTTTTTCGAATACCTTTTTATGTTGACCCTTTTTTTCCCGGACAATCGGCGACAGAATTTGTAAACGAGTCTTTTCTGGTAATGCCAAGACCTGATCGACCATCTGTTCAACGGATTGACTCGTAATGACCGTCCCATCGTTAGGACAAATTGGCGTGCCCACGCGGGCCCAAAGTAACCGAAGATAATCGTTGATTTCCGTGACCGTCCCCACAGTTGAACGGGGGTTTTTTGAGGTCGTTTTTTGGTCAATTGAAATTGCGGGTGAAAGACCCTCGATACTGTCCACATCAGGTTTATCCATCTGCCCCAAAAACTGGCGAGCGTACGCCGATAAACTTTGAACGTATCGGCGCTGACCTTCTGCATACAGTGTGTCAAACGCCAGCGAACTCTTTCCAGACCCCGACAGACCGGTGACAACCACCATTTTATTTTTGGGAATCGTCACGTCAATGTCCTTTAAATTATGGGCCCGTGCGCCGTGAATGACAATTTTGTCGTTTATCAAAAAATGCTCCCCCTATTCCTATGAATCCATTTCTGCTTTTAATTCTAAGACGGTGTCACGCAACGTTGCGGCGTGTTCGAAATCTAAGTCCTTAGCCGCTGCTCTCATTTCATTTTCAAGCCGATCAATCATTTGCTTTTGATCAGCCTTCGACATAGCTTCAAAGTCGCTTTCAACGAAGTCGTCTTTTTCACCGGAATCAGCGCTGGCCTTTGTCACACTGATCAGATCCCGGATCGGCTTAATAATGGTCTTGGGTGTGATGCCATGCTCTTTGTTATAAGCTTCTTGAATCTCACGCCGCCGAGCCGTTTCGTCCATCGCACGTTGCATCGAGTCCGTAATGGTGTCCGCATACATAATAACCGAGCCATGTTCGTTTCGGGCAGCCCGTCCCATTGTTTGGATCAATGACCGTTCATTCCGCAAAAATCCCTCTTTGTCAGCATCCAAAATAGCAACTAGTGACACTTCGGGAATATCAATTCCTTCCCGTAATAGGTTGATGCCAACGAGGACATCGTATTTGCCTAACCGGACGTCGCGCAAAATTTCCGTTCGTTCAAGGGTCTTGATATCACTATGCAAATAGGCCACTTTGATACCGAGATCTTTCAAATAATCCGTTAAGTCTTCCGCCATTTTTTTGGTTAATGTCGTCACGAAGACCCGTTCATCCGCATCAATCCGCTTATTGATTTCACCAACTAAATCGTCCATCTGTCCCATGATTGGGCGGACTTCAACAGTTGGGTCCAACAGCCCCGTTGGCCGAATAATTTGTTCAACAACGTCTTTAGTCTGGGCCAATTCATAGTCTCCGGGCGTCGCTGACATGTAAATCACCTGATTCACATGCTTTTCAAACTCTGGTAATTGAAGTGGTCGATTATCAAGGGCACTTGGCAACCGGAACCCGTAATCCACCAACTGCTGCTTTCGCGACCGGTCACCGTTATACATACCGCGCACCTGTGGCATCGTCACGTGAGATTCATCCACCACTAATAAGAAATCTTTCGGGAAGAAATCCAGTAACGTGTAAGGTGGTTCTCCCGGCTGACGGCCATCCATGAAGCGGGAATAGTTTTCAATACCGTTGGTGTAGCCCATTTCCTTAAGCATTTCAATATCATATTCCGTCCGTTGCTTTAAGCGCTGGGCCTCCAATAATTTACCTTCGCCCTCAAAATACTTCAACTGGGTCGCTAATTCAGCCTGAATCCCATCAATCGCGTGAGCCATAATATCGTCATTTGTCATAAAGTGGGTTGCCGGGAAAATAGCCACGTGATCCCGATCACCGATAATTTCTCCGGTCAGCGCATCAACCTCCCGAATCCGGTCGATTTCGTCCCCAAAAAATTCTACCCGTAATGCCCGTTCGTCCCGCGAAGCCGGGAAAATTTCCACAACATCACCGTGAACTCTAAAACGGCCACGTTGAAAGTCGATGTCATTTCGCTCAAACTGAATATCCACTAGTTTTCGCATGAGATCGTTTCGCTCGATCTCTTGGCCAACACGTAACGAAACAACGTGGTTCCGATACTCGGTTGGATCCCCTAACCCAAAAATTGACGACACAGAGGCCACAACAATCACGTCGTTTCGTTCCAATAATGAACTTGTTGCCGAGTGACGCAGCTTATCGATTTCGTCATTGATTGACGAGTCTTTTTCGATGTACGTATCACTGGATGGCACGTAGGCTTCTGGTTGGTAGTAATCATAGTAACTCACAAAGTATTCCACCGCATTGTTCGGGAAGAATTCTTTGAATTCACCATATAACTGACCCACCAGCGTTTTATTATGTGAGAGCACAAGCGTTGGCTTATTAACGTTTTTGATCACATTTGAGATGGTAAAGGTCTTGCCAGTACCAGTCGCCCCCAATAAAATTTGAGCCTTTTTGCCAGCTTCGACACCCGCCGTTAATTGCTCAATTGCCTTTGGTTGATCACCAGTTGGCTGGTACTTTGACACCAAATCAAACGTTTGATTTTCTTTACGTTCAATCACGTTAACCCCTCCTCGTTCACTCAAAAAATGGGAAGCCGATGTCTTCCCATAAAGCTTAATCATTCTAACACACCGAACATATTTTCGCCACTGTGCTACCTGAGCATATTCAACTGGTAAATTGTCGCCGAAATCGGCTGCTCCATCACCATTGTTTGGGTCTTTTGCACAGCACTAAACCCCAGTGCTGGCCAGAATTTTTGCGCTTTGACATCACGGTCTAAGACGAGTAGTTGGACTTGTACCGTTTCTAGTTCGCGGAGCGTTTCAAGGACCGCCGCCAGCCAGCGTTTGGCCGTCGTACTTGACACGGTTTGGGGGCGCCACATAAATTGACCAATCCATGCCACTTGGGGTAATGGATAATCGACCACCAAGTCAAGGGTAGCTACTAACGTTTCACCGTCAAAAATACCTAGATAGTGCTTTTGACCAGCCGCTGAATTCATTGGTTTTTCGTCCAAATCATTGACGGCCTCGCGTTTTGTTAGGTGATGGTCTAAGAACAAGTCGTAGAAATCTTGATTGGCCCTTTGTAAGCTGTAAAGCGCGTCGTCATCTTGATGCGTTAACGGCCGAACCGTTTTTTGGATCCTTTTTTCAATCACTGTTTCAATTGTTTGCCCCATTTAAATGCTCCTGTCCAATAATTGTTTGGGTAATATCGCGAAGATGGTCCTGACCTGTGAATTTTTCAGCCAATAGTTCCGGTAGGATTTGCTTTAGAAAGTACTGGACACTGGCCATTTGACGAAACGCCGATATTGTTTGTAAACTTTCCCGGTAAATATCAACGTAGACCCCCTCTGGATTTCCCTTTTCAATCTCACCAAAGGATTCATATAATAGGTCGATTTTATCCGCCACCGACAAAATTTGCCCCTCCAACGTTTCATCTTTCGGTTCGGATAAGCGCCGCCGATAGGCTGATTGAAATTCGGTTGGAATTTCATTTTGAATGAAGTTTTCCGTGAGCGAAGCCTCTACGCTTGCTAGCATCGTTCGCAGTTCCGGTGTGGCGTACTTCACCGGCGTTTTAATATCGCCAATAAACCGCTCCGTGTAATCGTGATTCAACGCTTTTTCGTACAAGCGTTGCCAGTCAACTGACTGCCCGGATTGGGCCTCCACGTCGCCTAAAAACTGAGCAATTTGAGTGACCTTAAACGAATGCGCCGCTACGGAATGCTCGGAAAACTTAAAGTAGCCTGGTGCGCGATGAATGGTCTCTAGGTCACTTAAACTCTGAAAATACTGATGCATACCCATCTGATCTGCCTCCATATCGTAAGTCTTTTCTCCATTATACCGGTTAGGTCAAGCTGCGGCCGACCAAAAAACCGGCCCTGAGAAAACACTCAGAGACCGGTTATCGCTTCATTTAATTTGTTTTTGCGAGGTCGCTGTTTAACGCTTCGATGTACTTGAAGACCTGTTGGCCTGCAACCCCACCGTCGCCAACGGCTGTTGTAATCTGCCGAAGGTCCTTCGCACGAACATCACCAATCGCATAAATGCCAGGAACGCTGGTTTCCATCTGATCGTTCGTTTCAATCCAGCCGTCTTCGTTAGTGATTCCCAGACCACTAAACTGTTCCGTCTTTGGCAGAATTCCGACGTAAATAAACACCCCACTGGCTTCGATTGTTTGCTCTTCACCAGTTTGATTATTTAATACTCGAACGCCGGTGACCTTCATATCGTCACCCAGCACTTCTTGCACGTTACTATTCCAGACAAAATTCATCTTGTCGTTTGCAAAGGCCCGGTCTTGAATGATCTTTTGCGCCCGTAATTGATCACGCCGGTGAATGACCGTCACTTTTGAAGCCAATTGGGTCAGGTATAATCCCTCTTCAATTGCTGAATCACCGCCGCCCACAACGACAACTTCACGGCCTTTGAAAAAGGCGCCATCACATACCGCACAGTAGGAAACACCCCGGCCACCATAACTATCCTCGCCAGGAACACCTAGCTTTCGGTATTCTGAACCAGTTGCAACGACCACCGCTTTTGTCTCATAGGTTTCGGTATCCGTCGTCACGATTTTAACGGTTCCCTTGTCCTCAACCTTTTCTACGCTACCATACGCATATTCGGCCCCAAATTGAGTGGCGCCCTTATACATATTTTCCGCAAGGTCTGGACCTAGAATTGACGAAAACCCCGGGTAGTTTTCAATCGCTGCCGTATTATTCATTTGCCCGCCATAAATCCCGCGATCAAGCAATAAAACGGAGAGGTTTGCGCGTGACGCATACAAGGCAGCTGTCATCCCACCTGGCCCAGCGCCAATTACAATAACATCATATTGTTTTGCCATAAATGGTCTCCTTCCAACTGCAATCTCTTAAACGAGCCTGCCTCAATTTAAGCATGACTCTACTATCTTTTTGTAAGTTTGTCCAGTTATTTAAACTAACTCTTTTTCTTGTCTTCTTCAACCAGTTTTTGACCGAGGGCTTCAATGTAAGCTCGTAAGTGGTCCTTAACCTCTGGATGATTCAAGCCATATTCAATATTGGTTTGAATCCACCCAAACTTATTGCCAACATCGTGCCGATCGCCCTTAAATTCATGGGCAAAGACGCGCTGGGTCCGGTTTAACAAATCAATGGCATCCGTTAATTGGATTTCGTTTCCCTTACCTGGTGCCGTGTGTTCTAGCGCATCAAAAATCTCCGGCGTAAACAAGTAGCGGCCAATAATTGCTAAATCAGAAGGCGCCTCATCCGGATTAGGCTTTTCGACAAAGCTATTAACGTTATAAAGGCCAGGTTTAATTTCCTCGGTTGGGTCAATCACCCCGTACTTCGCAGTGTCTTCGTGAGGGACCCGCATAACCGCCAGGGTCGACGCACCCGTGTCCTGGTAACTATTGATTAACTGCTGAGTTAACGGCACTTTATCTTCCATCATGTCATCGCCAAGCATGACCACAAATGGTTCGTCGCCAATAAATGCTTTGGCTGTTAGGACTGCATCACCAAGGCCTCGGGGATGCGATTGCCGAATGAAATATAAATTAATATCCGTAGTTTCTTCCACTAATTTCAACATATCATCTTTATGCTTGGCTTTTAAATTTTCTTCAAGCTCCGGGTTTGAATCAAAGTGGTCTTCAATCGAGCGCTTGCTCTTACCACTGACAATCACAATGTCTTCGATACCAGATTTCCGCGCTTCTTCAACGATAAATTGGATTGTTGGCTTATCAACAATTGGCAGCATCTCTTTAGCTAAAGCTTTAGTGGCGGGTAAAAAACGGGTTCCCAAACCGGCTGCTGGAATAATGGCTTTACGCACTTTCTTCATAACGATAACTCTCCTAGTTTTAAAATTCAGACCGACCTTCACGCTGCATTAAGTCGGAAATGGCCTGTCGAATCTCTTTACCATCGTACAAAACTTGGTAAATGGCTTCGGTAATTGGCATATCAACACCACGTTGTTGGGCTAATTCATAGGCGGCTTTTGTTGTCGCCACCCCTTCAATCACCATGCCCATATGGTCAACGACATCTTGCAAACTTTGGCCTTGCCCCAGTTCGTTTCCCGCCCGGAAATTACGCGAGTTCTGACTGGTTCCAGTGACAATAATGTCCCCAACGCCGGCGAGGCCGACAAAGGTCTGTGGGTTAGCCCCAAACGATGTCCCTAGCCGTGAAATCTCAGCAAGCCCCCGGGTCATCAACGCGGCCTTAGCATTGTCGCCATAACCCAGTCCAGTTAGGGCACCAGTGCCCAAAGCAATAATATTTTTCAATGCGGCGGCAATTTCGACACCAATCACATCCGGATTAGTGTAGACCCGGAAATAATGATTCATAAACAAGTTTTGAACGTGCTTAGCCGCCAAAAAATCGGAACTCGCGGCCGTGACCAGCGTGATGTCTTTGCGGGCAACATCTTCTGCATGGCTTGGACCTGACAATACCGTAATGGCCCGCCTTGACTGAGTGGGAATCTCCTCAGCCAAAACTTCTGAAATTCGCTTATAGGTCCCCTGCTCAATTCCTTTGCTAGCATGGATCAACGTGGGCTTTAACTGTGTCTTTTCGAGAATTTTAGCCACGTTGCCAGCAACTTCTCGGACCGCTTTGGTTGGCACAACAAACAAAATTGTGGTTGCGCCCGCCAATGCCTCTTCAAGATTTGCAAAAGCCTTCAAACTGTCAGAATACGTAAAATTTTGAATGTATCGGGTATTGGTATGTCTCGTGTTAAGCTCTTCAACTTGGTCCGCATTATAGGACCACAACGCAACATCGTGGCCATTTTCATCTAATAAGTTAGCCAGAATACTTCCCCAAGAACCGGCACCTAACACTGCAATTTTTTCCACCATTGTGAGTTCTCCTTACTTATTCGGCTCAGTGGCCTGTTTCCTGAACGGACTACCATCTAAATACATCGGGACCATTGGCCGCCTTTTGCGACGGTAAATGATTAACGCAATGGCGCCCACAAAAAGGACAATCGATAAGATCTGGGATACTCGAACTAACCCGAAGACCATCAGGCTGTCCGTTCTCATTCCTTCAACAAAGAACCGGCCGAAAGAATACCAAATCACATAACTCAAAAAGACTTCGCCTTGTTTGAACAATCCTTCGCGGTGCCGTAGAGCCATTAGGAACACAAACCCCAAGATATCCCACGAGGATTCATAGAGAAAGGTTGGTTGGCGATAGGCGCCATTAATCATCATCTGATTAATAATCCAATTTGGTAAATGAAGACCCTGTAAAAAGCTTAAACTGGTCACTTGGCCAAAAGCTTCTTGATTCATAAAGTTTCCCCAACGACCAATGCCCTGGGCCATAATGACAGTTGGTGCAGCCACATCAAGCATCAACCAAACCGGAATAAATCGGGACCGGCAAAAAAAGTAAACAACTAAGCCCGCCCCAATGAGCGATCCGTAAATGGCGATACCGCCATCCCAAACCCGGATAATTTCAGCCGGATGTTGACTGTAATAAGGCCACTCAAAAGCGACGTAATAGGCCCGCGCTGCAATAATGGCCGCCGGTAGTGCCCAGAGAATCATATCGTAAATATCGTCAGGCTCAATGCCTCGCCGACGGCCTTCCCGCACGGAAAGGACCACGGCGATGACAACCGCACTAGCGATAATGATGCCGTACCAGTGAACCTGAAGTCCGCCTAATCGAAAGGCAATCGGGTTCAATGCTGCTACTATGCCACTCAAAGCGGCGCCTCCTTTAATCGGAAATCCCACTAATCTTGCTTATTGGGACCCTTTTTTGAATTTTCACTAATTAATCGGTTTAAATTGGCATCAAAGACCTTCGTTGCATCGTATCCCATCGATTCTGCGCGGAAATTCATGGCCGCGGCTTCGATGATAATGGCCAGGTTCCGACCCGTTCGAACTGGGATAGAAATTTTAGGCACAATCACGTCAAAAATTTTGCTTGATTCATCAGCGTTACCAAGCCGGTCAAACTTTTTTTCCGGCGACCAAGCTTCCAAGTGCACGATTAAATCAATATCAGTCTCACTCCGGACCGCACCCGCACCAAAGAGATTCATGACATCAATAATTCCGATTCCCCGAATTTCAAGTAGGTGGGCCAAGATTTTAGGGGCTTGTCCCACCAATGTTTGTTCGTCTTGTTGATAAACTTCAACCCGGTCGTCTGCAATCAACCGGTGACCACGCTTGACAAGTTCCAAAGCCGTTTCACTCTTCCCAACTCCAGAATCACCAGTAATCATCACACCAACGCCGTAAATATCAACCAACACGCCGTGGATCGATTGTCGTTCGGCCAATTTTCCTTCAAGGTAATTGGTCATGTTACTTAAAATTCGCGACGTGGTCATCTTGGTACCAAGCAGTGGAATGTTTGCTTCCTTAGCCGCTTGATAAAGTTCATCAGAAGGCTCCAACTGCGTCGAAATGACAAAGGCTGGCGTTTCTGGTTGGCACATATGCCGCATCACATCTAGTAATTTGGCGTGATCCATCCCCTTTGCAAAAGAGGTTTCAGTGATGCCTAATAATTGCACGCGCTTTGCTGGATAGTAGTTAAAAAAACCAGTTAATTCCAATCCTGGTCGGGAAATATCACTTGTCGTGATTTCCCGCTCTGAGAGAAACTCCTCACCAGATAAAACGTCTAACCGGGTATTTTCAACTAAATCAGCTACGGTAACCCGTTCTGCCAATATAATCCCTCCTCGAACCTACTTTTGTACTAGTTTATCACTTTTTAGGGTCAAATTGAAAACGCCAACAACTGTTTTATGGCGCGGGGTGATTCCGGCCCAGTTGATTAGAGATCACCGCATTGACAAGCGACATCAAAATTGCAATCAACATGGTCGCGCCAAACGATGAGAAATGAAAATCGCTGCCAACGACTGCTGACGTCAGCGCCAGCATCGCCCCGTTAATCACAATACTAAAAAGCCCTAGTGTCAAAATGGTTATGGGCAATGACAACAGGGCTAAGACTGGTTTGACCAAGGCGTTTAAAACCGCCAAAACAACGCTTGCGATTAGTGCAATCCACACGTTAGCGACGTAGAAACTATCACGAAAAAAGCCCGCTAAAGCAATAAATAAAATGGTGTTTAATAATATTCGCTGCCAAAATCTCATAAATTAATGATTATCCTCTCGGTGATCTTCTTCGGTAACGTCATGCAAAGTTTTGCGGCCACCTTCAGTCGGCTTTGTGCCTGATGAACGGGGGCGGTTTGTGGCGTCATCAGGAATCACGACCATTAAGACCAAGTATACCAGCACCCCAGCAATCAAATGACCAGGAAAAATGGAAAGGCCAGCAAACAAGATTCGAACTAGTGTGGCGTCAATTCCAAAATAGTCCGCAAGGCCACCTAAAACACCTACGATTATCCGGTTTGGCGACCGGGTCAACTTTCGTTTTCGTTGCATTTAATCACCCCACATACAGAATTATTCTCTATATAAGAATAGATAAAACAAGGGTCGAAAGCAAGCTTTCAACCCTAATCACAAGAGACTTTTAATTTAAAAATTTAAGTTCAACGATTTTACCCGTCTTGAGGTAAATAATCCATTCACCAACGTTTGTCATGTAGTCTGCGATTCGTAAAAGATCACCGGCAACGATGTTGTAGTTTGTGGCCGCCTTCAAAACGTCCGGATTTTGAATAATTTGTTGGTACGAGGCATCGGTAATCACTTTTTGATGCTCTTGAAGCTGGTTATCAAATGTCACTAAAGCTTTAGCGGCTTCGGCGTCCTTATCAACGTAGGCTTGAATTGCGCTTTGAACCATTTTAGTAGTCAAATGGCCCATCTCTGCAATTTGAGCCTCGATTTCAGCGACCCGCGTATTGCCCTTCACTGCAATCGTCGCGATTGCAATGTTTCGCGCGTGGTCCCCAGCTCGTTCAAGATCGGAAACGGCTTTAAGAATGGTCACCACTTCGCGTAAATCCATGGTGACAGGCTGGTACAAGGCAATAATCTCAAACGACTTCGCTTCAAGTTGAATCTCACGTTCGTTAATGTCATGATCATGGTCGATAATTGCCTGAGCCGATTGCCGATCATGGTTAATAAAAGCATCAACAGCACGTTGGGTGACGTCACTGACCAACATGCCCATCTCTGTGAACCCGTTATCCAAATCCGCCAATTCATCGTCAAATTGTCTTCTCATTAGCAATTCCCCCTCTACCCGAACCGGCCGCTGATATAGTCCTCTGTTTCTTTTTTGGCCGGATTCATAAATATTTTCTTTGTATCATCCACTTCAACTACTTCGCCATTCATAAAAAAGGCGGTTCGATCAGCAATTCGTGACGCCTGTTGTAAATTATGAGTGACTGTAATAATGGTATAGTCTTTGCGTAATTGTAGCAAAGTTGATTCAATTTGACTACTAGAAATCGGATCTAACGCACTGGTGGGTTCATCCAATAAAATAATCTTGGGCGATACCGCCAGAACTCTGGCGATGCAGACCCGTTGCTGCTGACCACCAGACAGCGCCAGCGCACTATCGTGTAAGTGGTCCTTGACCTCATCCCAAACGGCCGCTTGGCGCAACGCATTTTCAACCACCGCGTCTAATGCTTCCCGGTTTTTCTGACCCGCAATGCGAAGCCCGAAGGCCACGTTATCATAAACCGAAAACGGAAATGGATTGGGTTGCTGAAACACCATTCCAATTTGTTTTCGCAAGGCGACTAAATCAGTTTGAGGGGCGTAAATATCATTTCCCTGAAACGCAATATTTCCCGTCACCGTAACACCTGGAATCATATCGTTCATCCGGTTCAAGGTTCGCAAGTAGGTTGACTTGCTTGATCCTGACGGGCCAATCAGCGCCGTAATCCCTTTCTCTTCAAAATCAAGACTAATGCCTTTTAACGCTTCATGGTTGCCGTAATAAACGTGTACATCACGAGAAGTCAATATGGTTGCCAATAAAAGGTCCCCCTATCCAAAGTCACCAGCCACGTAATTGTTCGTTAACGCTACCTTTGGCCGGGTAAAAATTTTTGAAGTGACGTCGTATTCAAGGGCGGTCCCTTGGTTGAAAAAAGCTGTATAATCACTAATTCTGGCCGCTTGTTGCATGTTATGGGTCACGATAATGATGGTGTAATTATCTTTGAGCCGGAGTAGGGTATCCTCAAGCTTACTGGTTGATACCGGGTCCAGCGCACTTGCTGGCTCATCTAACAGTAAAATATCCGGTTTAATCGCAATGGCTCGAGCAATGCAAAGTCGCTGTTGTTGACCACCCGACAAGGCCAAGGCACTCTTATTGAGATCGTCTTTAACTTCGTCCCAGATTGCCGCCTGCTTCAAGCTGGTTTCGACAATTTCATCTAAAACTGCCTTCTTGGTTACCCCGCGGCGCTTCAGGGCAAAAGTAATGTTGTCGTAAATTGACTTTGCAAAGGGGTTGGGCCGCTGAAAAACCATCCCGATTCGACGGCGCATTTCATAAACGTCAATTTCGGACCGGTTCACGTCAACACCACGATACAAAATCTGCCCTTTGACCGTCGCAACATCGTCATTCATTCGATTTAACGATCGCAGGTACGTGGATTTCCCCGAACCACTAGGACCAATCAACGCCGTGATCTGGTGCTCACCAAACTGTAAGTCGCCCTCATGGAGGGCCTCGTGATCGCCATAGAGCACCCGCAACCCCTTCGTTTCAAGGATAATATTGGCGCCAAATTTTTGTTTGATATCAACCACGTTACGCTCAAGCCATGTGGTGGTTTGCTGACTCGTTGGATTAACAAACATGGGCTTCCTCCTACTTTGCCGACGTCAATTTTTGGTAAAGTCGCTTACCAATAAACCGCGCCAAAATATTAAAGACCAAGACCGAAATAACAAGCACAGCCGAGGCTCCCGACGAAACGGCTTTAGCATCTGGCATAATTCCCTCGGAGTTAATCTTCCAAATGTGAACCGCCAGCGTTTCTGCGGGCCGCATTGGGTTTAACGGACTGGAAATGTTAAACGGATTCCAATCGGTGAAATCCAGTGCCGGCGCGCTTTGACCCGCCGTAAAAATCAGGGCCGCTGCTTCCCCAAAAATTCGTCCAGCACTCAGAATCACACCGGTCAAAATGCTTGGTAGCGCAGCGGGTAAAATGATTCGAGTGACCGTTTCCCATTTCGATAATCCGAGTGCCAGCCCCCCTTCCCGTTGGGTGTTTGAAATAGCGGCTAAGGATTCTTCAATACTCCGGGTCAGGAGTGGTAAGTTGAAGAACGTTAACGCAAAAGCGCCCGATAAAATCGAAAACCCAAAGTCAAATTGGACAACAAAGATTAAAAACCCGAACAACCCAACAACTACGGATGGTAGTGAACTTAAGATTTCAATGGCAGTTCGAACCACGTTAGTCACCCAGTTATTCGGCGCATACTCATTCAAATAGATCCCCGCACCTAAAGCGATTGGAAACGAAATCAAAAGCGTCAGTAGCAACAAGTAAAACGAATTAAACAACTGAATTCCGATTCCGCCACCGGCCGTAAAGGCCCGAGCAGGCGTGGTTAGAAAATGCCAGTTTAGCATCGGCAAGCCCGTGATAATGATGTAGCCCAACAACGCAGCCAAGATCAAAACAATGAAACCGGCGATTCCATATAACGCGCCGTTAGCAATTTTATTACTTAACTTTGGGTTCATTTAGGCATGGCTCCCTTCCGACCAATCAGTCTAATCACCAGGTTGAAAATGAGTGACATCACAAGTAAAACGAGGGCCAACGACCACAATGCATTATTTTGCATTGAGCCCATAACGGTGTTGCCAATTCCCGTGGTTAAGACCGACGTTAGCGTTGACGCAGGGGCAAACAAGCTGGTTGGCACTAACGCAGCATTCCCAATCACCATCTGCACTGCAAGGGCCTCACCAAACGCGCGGGCCATCCCAAACACGATAGCGGTTAAAATGCCCGGGGTGGCAGCGCGCAATACAACCTTGTAAATCATCTGCCAGCGCGTAGCTCCCAGTGCCAACGCGGCTTCACGATAATAACGCGGGACCGTTTTTAATGCGTCGACCGTCATTGAAGTCACCGTTGGCAAAATCATCACAAACAGGACAAAGGTCCCAGAGAAGATGCCAAAGCCACTACCTCCAAAAACGGTCCGAACTGCCGGCACAACAACCGTCAATCCAATGAAACCATAGACAACCGACGGGATCCCCACCAGCAATTCAGTCACCGGTTGCAAAATGGCCGCCCCTCGCCGCGGCGATATTTCGGTCATAAAGATGGCCGTCCCAATTGCAAAGGGCGTCGCGATAATCGCCGATAGGATGGTTACGATAAAGGACCCTAAAATCATGGGTAAAGCGCCAACCTCAGGCTGACCATGTGAATTAGTCACACTTGGATTCCAACTTTTTCCCGATAAAAAATCCCAAAAATTAACGTGGTTTGAAAAGAAGGTCGATAATCCCTTCGACGCCACAAAAAGAATAATGGCAAACACAGTCAACGTAATGAGCAATAGGGCTGAAAAACTAACGCCCCGGCCTAACCTTTCCAATTTGGCGGCTTTTGATTTTTTTAGTAATTGTTCCTGCAGTTTTTTATCCATTATTTTTCCCCCACTCGGCCGCTCACATCGCGACTTACGTGCATGTCAGCCACACTAATGTAGCCAAGTTGTTTCACTAATGTTCGTTGAATATGAGCCGACTGAATGTAACGAATAAACCGTTGAGTTAACGGGCCAGGGGTCCGACTCGTATACATGTGTTCGTATGACCAAATTGGCCACCGGTTGGTTTTGACATTTTCATCAGTTGGCGAAACACCATTAAGGGTAATGGCTTGAACCGATTGGTCTGCGTATGAAAACCCAACGTAGCTGATTGCCCCCGGCGTTGTTGCCACAATCTGACGAACCATCCCAGAAGAATCCTGTTCTTGAGCTGGTTTACTACGGGCGCCTTTAAGTGCCCAACGTTCAAACGTCATGCGGGTCCCACTTCCCTGAGCCCGGTTTAGTAAAACAATGGGTTGATGCCGCCCCCCTAATTGTGACCAGTTCGTCACACGACCGGTAAATATTTTGATCAGTTGTGCCGTTGTTAGTCGCTTCACCCCAACTTTCTTGTTGACAATAGGCGTGATGCCAACAACGGCTACCCGATGGTCCACTAGTCGGTTCGCCTTGATACCCTTTTGTTCCTCGGCAAACACGTCGGAGTTGCCGATGTCAACGGCACCCTCTTGAATTTGGCTTAACCCGGTACCAGAGCCACCTCCCTGAACATTGATAAACGTTCCTAAATGCTGCCCTGAATACTCTTCCCCAGCAGCCTCAACAAGGGGTTGTAGCGCTGTTGATCCGACTGCTGTAATCGTCATATCAGCGTGCGTTGTTTTTCGGGTCACGTAACCAGCTGTGCCTAAAACGACAATAACCAGCACAATGACAAGTTGAATCCAGCGCGATTTACGCATTTCGACTCCTCCAATCCCACTTTTCAATTTTTAAGTGTACAGAACGAATGTAAATGTCAGCGCAATTCTATGTAAAGGTTTTGTAAAGGTGACAAAAACTGAGCCTCGTTTATTTGAACGGGCTATGCCCCAACTTGACTTCTTCCCACCCAGTCTTGGTTGAAAAACCCAAATAACTCCGGTTCCGGGGAATCGTTCACCGGAATCGGAGTTATTTGAGGTTGATTGTGGCATTTTCCGAGTTTTATCGCCCACTCTTGCAACAATCATCTATCTGGAGTAGCGTGGCTTTGCGGAATTGTCACTGCGACGCTGGTTCCAACCCCGCGTTGACTCTCCAAGTGGATTTGGCCCTTCATAGCCGCCACTAATTCAGCGACAATCGCCAATCCGAGCCCGGTACCAGTCACGACCTGCTTATTGCGCGAACTATCGACCCGGTAGAATCGTTCGAAAACCCGTGTCTGATCAGCTTGCGAAATTCCAATGCCGGTATCAGCTACCGTTAAGGTCCATTGAGCCGCTGTCTGTTGATAACTTACTCGGACCTGACCATTTGGCTGATTATACTTAATGGCATTTGAAATTAAATTCTTCAAAATTTCAATCAACTTGTCGCGATCGGCTAAAATAACGGCGTGCTGATCAACCGCATTGACCAATTCAATCGATTGGCCAGCAGCCGACTGTTGCATCACTTCAAATTGTTCATCAACCAAATCGGCCAACAGAACCTTCGTTAACTTGGGGGCCGCAACCGTCTGTGATTCAATCCGTGAAATTGACAAGACGTCAGTAATGAGGTCCGTCAACCGCGCGCCTTCACGTTGAATAATCCCCAAAAACTTCGTTAACGTTTCCGGATCGTCCTTAGCACCCGCTAACAGCGTCTCCGCAAAACCCGTAATGGCTGTGACGGGTGTCTTCAATTCATGCGACGCATTAGTCAAAAAATCCCGCTGCATTTTTTCGATTGCGGCAATTTCGGTAATGTCATACAACAACACAATCGCAAAAAAATCATTGTGGGGACTGGGAGCATATAATACCGTCGCCTCGACCGTTCGCGGTGTTGGAACCGCCATCAGCGTCACCGTCGCTTGCTGCGTCGCCCTAGCCTCAATGGCCTGACTGATTAAGGTTGCTAGTTCGTAGTTTTTAATATCCTGAGTGTATGGATGGCGCTGCTCGTCAATGGTTGTTTCCAGAAACGCCCCCATTGCGCGATTGGCCAGTTCCACTTTTCGGTAGCGATCAATCACCATCACGCCGACTGGCAGTGACGTCAGCAACAAACTCATTTCCGCATCTTGATGCCGTTGTGTCTCCAAAAGCTTGCGCTGGTGGGTTTGCAGGTTATTGATGGCCATTGCCAGCTGATATAAATCGTCGTCGGGCCGTAACAGCACGTGGGTTGGTGGGGCCGCATTTTGAATGCCCTCAATTTTCCCCTTTAAAACCGCTATCTTGCGTAACTGTGGCTGTCGGATTAACCAGACTATACCGGTCTCAACACCTGAGGCCACTAAGTTCAATCCCATCAACTCGCCAATTTGAAACACAGACAGTTGGATGGCCGGACTCACCGCCAACAATATCAGTAATACCACCAGGTTAACAACGTATACAAAGCTGAAAACACTGGCCAATTTTTTAACCATGATCCGGCACCTCAAATCGATAACCAAAACCACGAACAGTCTGGACATACTGCGGGTGCTTGGGATCGGTTTCAATCTTGTCACGAAGATGTGAAATGTGAATATCTACCATTCGCGTCTCGCCACCGTAATCATACCCCCACACTCCCGTTAACAGCTGGTCGCGACTGAGAACCTGACCCGGCCGCTTAACGAGGTAAACGAGTAATTCAAATTCCTTTGGGGTAAGGTTGACGAGCTCGCCATCCAAATAAACCGCCACCCGTTTTAGATCAATATTAAGGGCCCCGACTCGAATCTGATCATTGGCACCTTGATCGCTGGCCTTTGTTTCTGGTAATGCGTCGTTATACCGGCGTAACACGGCCTTAAGCCGAGCCATGACCTCTCGTGGACTGAATGGCTTTGTAATATAATCATCTGCACCTATTTCTAACCCGAAAATTTTATCAAACTCGTCCGTTTTCGCCGTAATCATAATGATTGGCGTGAGAACACGCTCTTGTCTTAACCGCTTTGTCACTTCAACGCCGTCAAAACCCGGTAGCATGACATCAAGTAAAATAGCGTCAAACGGCTTTTTTAGAGCCAGTTTAACGGCATCTGGACCAGACGTCGCCGTCACCACTTCGTAGTTCGCTGTTTCTAAATTATAAGTCAGTAACGTGACAATTGCAGGTTCATCATCGACAACAAGTATTCGTTGCATAGGGGCCTCCTATTGTTGAAATAGCACAACACCAATCTCGTGGGGCGCATTTGCAAAAATGGCCGTTTCACTGACCTTCAATTCGCCATCTGGCTCTTGAATTCGCAAATGACAGTATGTTGCATCTTGCAACAGTGCCCGGTAAAAGTCAGCTTCATTATTAACGGGAACGTGGTTACATTCAAGAATAATGTCACCAATATTGAGCGCCATTTTAGCAGCTGGGGTTCTGGGTTGAATCCCAATCACTCGAACCCCGCGATTAACATCCGAGAACCAAAAGTCTCGGTGCTGATCACGCAACCGCTCAGACCCTAAAACAAGCCCATACCCAATGACCAATCCGCCTAATAGCCATGGCGTCGAAACTGGGACAAATCTGCTGATCACCGTTAAAACGAGGCCAACAATACCCAAAACAAGGACCTTTCGCGCCAATTGAACCAGCGCTACTCTGGGCACTTGTTTCAAAATAGTCCAACGAAGGCCAATCACCAGCGGCAAAAACAGGAGCGTCATCCGATGCTGTCCCACCATCAGGGTTGGCCAAAAGCTAATGTGGCTAACAAACCAGTCCCCGGGAACAAGCACCAGCATTGGAATCACTGTCAATTCATTGAACCGGTACTCGGCGACTTTTTGCCCCCGTTGCTTAGTTAACACCTGGGGCGCATTATACCGCCCCCCAATGCGATAGAGCCAGATACTGACTAAAAGTAACGCAATGGTCGCCACAGCAACAAAATTCGGGTTAGCTGGCAGCCAATCTGAGAATCCAAGTTGCGTCAGAGTTGTCTCATCCGGTTGCCAAAAGCCGTAAACTTGGTTTGCAAAATATCCCGCAATACTGATTACTAAAACAATAAGCGGGCCACCCGCAGGTAAAGCCATCATCCCCAGTAACGCAAGTACGGTATACATGATCCACCAAGTGATTGGCACAGTGACGCCCACTAAAATACTCAACGAAGACGCCAGAACACCAAGCACCAAACTCTGACTGAGGTAGTGCCGTAATTCATACTGGTCCTGGTAAACTGCGCTACCAAACGTGCGCCGCTCAGCTCGGATTCGGTGGTTTGACGTTCGCCATTCGCGAATGAGGCCCATCCACCAAACAGGCTGCAGGACTAACGAAGCAAAGAGTAATCCGATTGTCATAATTCTTCCTCAAATCTTTTAAACTACCCAAAGTATAGCATAATCCCCGATTCTACGACGTAGGACAAAGCAATGACGGCAAAAATAAAAAGGCCGGGCAGATTATGAAGTCTGCCCGGCACGTTAAAAGAATGATCATTGGGGATTTTTTTGTTCCAATTGCCACTGGAGATAAGCGTTAATGAAGGGATCTAACTCACCATCCATGACAGCTTGACCGTTTCCAGTTTCGTAATTTGTCCGATGATCCTTCACCATCGTATACGGATGAAAGACGTACGATCGAATCTGAGAACCCCAACCAATCTCGAGTTGATCGCCCTCCAAAGCGGCTTTTTCCTTCGCCTTCTTTTCTTCTTCCAACTCGTACAGTTTGGCTTTCAACATATTCATGGCCGTTTGGCGGTTTTGAAGCTGGGATCGTTGGGCCTGACTCGCAACAACGATGCCCGTCGGTTCATGAGTAATCCGAACGGCCGAACTCGTCTTGTTAACGTGTTGGCCCCCTGCCCCGCTAGCCCGATAAACGTCCACTTTAAGGTCGGCTGGATTAATGTCGACTTCGACAGAGTCATCTAACTCTGGTAAGACGTCAACTGAGGCAAAGGACGTATGACGACGGCCAGCCGAATCAAAAGGTGATATTCTGACAAGCCGGTGGACGCCCTTTTCTGAACGCAAGTACCCGTAGGCATTTTGCCCAGCAATCAAAAGGGTCACACTGCTGATTCCTGCGACGTCGCCGGGCTGATAATCTAAAGTGGTCACTTTAAAATCATGTTGCTCAGCCCACCGCGAATACATCCGCAGCAGCATGGCGCCCCAGTCTTGCGATTCGGTGCCACCGGCCCCCGGATGAATTTCCAAAATCGCATTATTGTGATCATACGGCCCACTTAGCAACAGGTTAAGCCGGTACTTGTTCAACGCTTCTTGAAGCGTATGCAAGGCTAATTCAGTCTCGCTGGCAAGATCGGCATCCGTGGGTTCTTCCGCTAATAATTCCGTTGATACTTCAAGATCATCCAAATCGTCTCTAAGTTGCTTATAATCGTCAAGTTTGGCCTTTAGCTGATTATTTTCATCAATCAACTTCTGGGCAGCTAGCCGATTATCCCAAAAACCCGGTTCAGCCATCTTTGACTCGTTAATTGAGACACTCTCACTCAGGGCATCAAAGTCAAAGTGACCTCCCAAAGCCTGCAATTTCATCTGCCATGGCTTTTATTTGATGTTTAATTTCGCTTAATTCCATGTTTTTCCTCCGTTTAGTGCCTGATAATTCGGCAAATAACACCCAAAATGGCCGGCGAATAGGTATTCACCAGCCATTTAAAGGACAATTTAACGCGTAATATTTTGCCGAATTTCTGATTTCATAAATAATCGCGTTGCATCGTAATCAATGTCTGCAATCATTTCTTCAAACATCCGGTACCCGTCTTGTTGGTATTCAACAAGTGGGTTCAATTGGCCGTAGCCCCGCAGACCGATTGACGTTCTCAATTGATCCATCACGTCGATGTGGTCTGTCCAGTGAGAATCAACGACCCGTAAGATCACAACTTTTTCAAACTCCAGCATTTGTGAGGCTTCGTAAAGTTGGTCTTGTTTTTCCTTGTAAACTTGTTCAGCCAAGTCCATCAAGAATTGCTTAATTTCGTCGGCTGACTTGCCCTTTAAGTCGTCTAACTTAATTTGATCTGGGCTGACCAGCACCGAAATGGCGAAGTCCAACAGCGTCCCAAGATCCCAATCTTTTTGCTCACCTTGAGTGTGCAAGTTAACGACCCGGTCAACGGTCCGCTTGACCATTGGCATCAGCACCCACTTAAGCGTGTCGTTTTCTTCAATGATCTGTTTGCGTTGGCCGTAAATAACTTCACGTTGTTCACGCATCACATCATCGTATTGCAACACGTTTTTCCGAGAGTCATAGTTGTTTCCTTCAACCCGCTTTTGGGCTGATTCCACTTGACGTGAAATCATCCGACTACGGATCACGGCGTTCTCGCCTTCAACGTTCATGTGTTCCAAGAACGTCTTGACACGGTCAGTCCCAAACCGCCGCATCAGGTCATCTTCAAGCGATAGGTAGAATTGAGTCAAACCAGGGTCACCTTGCCGCCCTGATCGGCCACGAAGTTGGTTGTCAATCCGTCGAGATTCGTGTCGCTCAGTCCCTAATACGACCAATCCGCCGAGTTCACGAACGCCCGGTCCAAGCTTGATATCCGTCCCACGACCAGCCATGTTGGTGGCAATCGTGACGGCCCCACGTTGACCAGCATTCATGATAATATCCGCTTCCTTCGCGTGATTCTTGGCATTCAAGACCACGTGCGGGATTTGAGCGGCGTCAAGTTGTTCAGATAAATACTCTGACGTTTCAACGGCAACTGTCCCAATTAGAATCGGTTGGCCCTTTTCATGTAATTCCTTGACCCGGTCAACCACGGCCTCAAACTTCGCTTCAAGCGTTGGATACAAAACGTCAGCTTCGTCCAAACGGACAACTGGCTTGTTCGTCGGTACCGAAATAACTTCCATACTGTAAATTTCACGGAATTCTTCGATTTCGGTCCGCGCCGTCCCTGTCATCCCAGCTAACTTGTTGTACATCCGGAACATGTTTTGGTACGTAATGTTGGCCATCGTCTTGGCTTCTTCTTGAATCTCAACGCCTTCTTTAGCTTCGATAGCTTGGTGCAAACCATCGGAGTAACGACGACCCTCCATCACCCGACCCGTAAATGAATCAACGATTTTAACCTCACCGTCATCCACCACGTAATCCTTATCGCGAAGCATAATAAAGTTGGCCCGTAGCGCTTGATCCATATGGTGGGTCAATGCTGTGTTATCGGGATCGTAAAGGTTATGCAAGTTGAAGTACTTTTCGGCCTTAGCAATTCCCTCTTCCGTTAACGACACACTCTTTGATTCCAAATCAATCTTAAAGTCGGTATCTTCATGGAGAGTCTTCGCAAACCGGTCCGTCCGTTCATAAAGTTGTGACGTCCCTTCGGCCTGACCTGAAATAATCAACGGTGTCCGAGCTTCATCAATCAAGATGGAGTCCACTTCATCGACAATGGCGAAGTTCAATGGTCGTTGAACCATATCAGCCTTGTAGAGCACCATGTTGTCCCGGAGATAATCAAACCCAATTTCGGAGTTTGTTGAATACGTAATGTCAGCGTTGTAAGCTTCCCGCTTTTCATCAGCAGATTTCTCGGTCAGGTTCAACCCAACGCTTAAACCAAGCCAGTTGTATAGTTCACCCATTTCAGTCGCATCACGTTCTGACAAGTACTCGTTAACCGTCACCACGTGAACCCCGTCACCTGAAAGAGCGTTCAAATAAACTGGCATCGTCGCAGTCAAGGTTTTCCCTTCACCGGTTTTCATTTCAGCGATGTTACCTTCATGAAGGACAATCCCCCCCATGATTTGAACGTGGAATGGATAGAGACCCAAGACACGTTTAGCCCCTTCACGAGCGACTGCAAACGCTTCTGGAAGCAAGTCATCTAATGATTCTCCGTTTTTGTAACGTTGTTGGAATTCGGGTGTTTTAGCCTGTAAATCGGCATCTGATAGTTGTTCGTATTCTTTCGAATAGCTATTGACTTTGTCAGCAATTTTGCTGATCCGTCGAAGCTCGCGCTTATCGCTTTCGACCCATTTTCGTAAAATGTTAGCCATATTAATTCCCTTCTGTGTTTACTAAATTGCAAAGGTGTTAATGCTCTTTTGTTAACTTCGATTGCATACCAATAATCAGTTTAACATTTATGACCATGATTGAAAACTGATGTTTATTGCAAAACAAATTAAATTTTAATGACGAATATGACGCCAATCAAAAAGACTGGGGTCATGACCCCAGTCTTAATGTGACCTGTTTTGTTATTCGTCGCTGGCTTCAATCAAGCCATAGCGGCCGTCGTTACGGCGGTACACAATGCTAATCCCATTTGTGTCAGCATCTTCATAGATGAAGAAGTCGTGACCTAGCATGTCCATTTGAAGGATTGCTTCTTCGTTGTCCATTGGCTTTAGCGAAATCCGCTTCGTCCGAACAACGTCTAAGTCTGATTCGTTTGAGTCAGGAGCCGCTGCAGCTTCATTGACATCCTCAGAAGTAAATTCCAGGTTCTTAAGTCCCTTTTCACGCGACTTGCGGTTAATCTTGGTTTTGTACTTCCGAATTTGACGTTCAAGCTTATCAGTAACCAAATCAATACTTGCGTAAAGATCTGGTGAAGTTTCTTCAGCTCTTAAGGTCAGGTATGGTAGTGGAATGGTCACTTCCACTTTGGCATCCTTATTAGGATAGACCTTCAGGTTAACGTGTGCGGTAGCAGTCACGCTATTTTCAAAATACTTTTCAAGTTTGCTAATCCGTTTTTCGACGTAGTCCCGAATAGCCTGAGTAACCTCAATGTTTTCTCCACGAATATTGAATGTGAGCATAAAACTTCTCTCCCTTCCATACACAAACAAAAGCGACTTTAAGGCGGTTAACTAACAAAGTGTTGGGTGCCGCGCTCACTGTTGTTTTGTTTAACTATATTATAATAGAAAGCGCTTCAATACACAATGAATTGGTTAAACTTATCCGTGAGCTAGGGTTAATCCTTGAACCCAAGACGCTCCTGCTGCCCGCGCTAGACTAGCAGCATGCCGAATCGTTCGCCCCGTTGTGTAAACATCGTCAATAATTAAAACCCGCTTTCCCGCAATTAAACTCGTGGCTGGTGGTGTTAATCGAAACGGCTGCGGTGCGGTCATTCGGTCGTGCCGGTTACGCTCGGACTGTCGCTTACCCTTGTTTGTCGTTTGCGTTTCAAATAGCGCAACTACGGGATAGTCACCAACGAGCCCCACGACTTGGTTAAATCCTCGCGTCTGTAGCGTTTGCTCATCAACCGGAATGATGGTCACCACGTCGGCATGACTAACGTTAATTGCCCGCTTCATGTCCGCTTCAAACGCCTTTCTAAGACGAAAATCGCCACGGAACTTATAGTCCGAAAAAAACGTCTTCATCGCCTCGTTATACTCATAAAGCGCCCGGTTGATAAATGGCTCATCAATTCCCCACTGCGTACAATCTGGACAAATTGTTGTTATCTCCTGATGCCGCCCACACTTCGGACAAGACTGATCAGGCGGGATGGCCACGAACCGGCCTTGACAGATCTGACACAATTGGGGAACGGTTAGTGGTGAAAAATCAAGGAGCTTCTTTAAATCTATTACCGGAGCCACTACCCGCTCACATAGGACGCACTGAGTCATGTTGAATCCTCCGAGCTTTTCGATTAACAAACTTGATTTGCTGTTGCGCCGTTTTGATGACTTCGGTTAATTGGTTCGCATAAAAGCGTACCGCACCATCTGGATCACTTGCACTTCGTCCCGCCCGGCCGGCTATCTGCACAAGGGCTGCCGTTGAAAAAACTTGATCCTCTGCGCCAAGCACAAACACGTCAATTTCTGGAAAGGTGACGCCCCGCTCCAAAATGGTCGTCGTGACCAAAAAGTTAAGCTCACGACTTCTCATCCGACTAACTTTGGCGTGCCGCTCAGGATCCGTGGCATGGACCGTCACCACAGTTTCCCCTGGGAAAGTCAGCTCCAAGGCCCGCTTTAAGGCGGGCAAATCAGCAACGTGGGGTGCAAATAATAGAAACCGTCGCCGGTGAGTGAAGTTTTCTCGCATCTGCCGTACGAGCCGATCTGGAAGCCGTCCTTGGTGCATCTTCGCCCGCCAATCTCGGGTTCGCACCACTTTGATTTCTGGTAACAAGTGACCATGGTAGCGGATTGGCAGATAAGTCATCACCAGCTCGCCCTTTCTAGCGGCCCTTTGCAACCAATCACTAGGGGTGGCTGTTAGGTACAAGAGCGCCCCATTTGGTTTCTTGGCTTGCTCACTTGCATACTTCAATCCAGGATCGGAGGCAAAGGGAAAAGCATCGACTTCATCGACGACTAACACGTCAAAAGCATGGTAAAATCGAAGTAGTTGGTGAGTGGTACAAATTGTCAGCTGACAGTATTGGTACGCCCCCTTCATATCGCCGTATAAGACAGCTTGATCAACGGCGTTAAAGGCTGCCTGCAACCGCGGGGCTAATTCGAGACACACGTCGACTCTAGGCGATGCGACTGCCACCCGCAGCCCCGCCTCCAAGGCCCAAGCGATGCCCGGAAACAGCATTTCAGTCTTACCAGCCCCAGTGACTGCCCAGAGAAGGGTATCTTGACGCTGCTCAAAAGCGGCCTGAATTCGGTGGCTACATGCAGCCTGCAACGTAGTAAGAACGCCGGTCCACGTTAAAGCTGGCAGTCGTGAGGTAAACTGGTTCGGTTCGGCTATGGTACACAATTCATCGTTTGATGTGAGTCGGCCCATCTGAATACAGTGTGGGCAATAGATGGCCCCGTTGGGCAGGGTTGTCGACCGCCGATCAGCCGATTGGCCACACCGCTGACAGTATGCCCCGTCAAACGCTGGCCGGCGACAAACAGCGGAATCGTTCAACAATGATGGGGAAACGTCCCGGCTGGGAATTTGCCGACCGTATAGTTCACTTAATTGTTCAATCATCATCAGACCAACTTTCAATTCAATCCTTTGGGGGAATTTTTTTGTCAGAAAACTACGTCACGATTAAAGAAAATGGGCAGCACGAACTCCTCATTAAAAAGTCTCAGTTCATCTGCACCCTCACCCGAGTCACTTCTAAAGAAGCAGCCGACAACTTTATTGCCGCGACAAAAAAAGCCAATCCAAAAGCCAATCATAACTGTTTCGCCTATCTAATCGGTCAAAACGACCAGATCCAACGAGAAAGCGATGATGGCGAACCATCTGGAACAGCCGGAGTGCCCATCCTCGAAGTGTTAAAGCGTGTTGGTGTTCACAACGTTGCGGCGGTTGTCACCCGTTACTTCGGCGGTATTAAGCTGGGCGCTGGGGGCCTAATTCGGGCCTATAGCAACGCCACTTCCACCGCACTTGAATCGGTTGGCCTAGTGAACCGGGTCATGCAGACTGCGATTCTGACAACCATCAACTACGCAAACTTTGAGAAACTCAGTTATTTTTTGCAGCAACAACAGATTCCAGTCGCTGATACCGCCTATGCCGAATCTGTAACCGTCACCCTTATGGTTAGCGAAACGGCCATTGAACAAACGCAGGCCCTGATTACCGACTTTTTAAGCGGCCAGGTCACCTTTAAGCTAGGCGATCAACAATATAATGACGTGCCAATCACGTTTGAAGCCGCCAAGAAGCTGACGTCAATGCCGTAACAGGCCTTACAAAAAAACACCGGACCCGCTTATTAGCGAATCCGGTGTTTTTGGCATTTAACCACCCAATAACCCTAGTGAGAGTTTTTAGATGTCATTCCTTTAACCATATGATTAATCCAATTTAAGAGCGGTTGGCGACCCTTTCCGACTAGCCCAATCACTTCCACGAATAATTCAAGGCCAATCAGACTCGCAACGGTTAACAGTGCCGCTCCCCACATTGGAGAAATGGGGTAGAGCAGCGAAATAAACGCAAAAATCAACGCAATTCCGTAGATAACCAGGACCGTCTGCCGGTGAGTTAACCCCATTTGCATCAAGCGATGGTGGAGATGATGCTTATCAGCGTGAGAGATGGGTTGCTTGTTTAAGATTCGGCGCAAAATGGCGTATACCGTATCGGTGATAGGAACCCCTAAAATAATCACGGGAATAATCACGGAGATAATGGTCACGTTCTTCAATCCATAGAGCGAAAAAACCGAAATCATGAACCCGATGAACAAGGCGCCAGTATCACCAAGGTAAATTCGGGCCGGAAAGAAATTATAGGGCAAAAACCCAATCATTGCGGCAACTAACGCAAAAATGGCAACGCCCACAAACGTATTAGCCACGTTTAAGAAGAATAAGCCCGTCACACCCATCGTTGAGAGTGAAATAATGCCGACCCCGGTGGCTAACCCATCCAGACCATCAATCAAGTTGACGGCATTAGTGATAGCTAAAATCCACAACCACGTGACGGGTAAACTCAACCACCCCAAATCCACCATTCCCACGAACGGTAACGTCAAGTGGGCCATTTTCAAACCGGCCACAAAATAAACTTCTAAAGCGGCAAGGGAGATACCAAGCACTTTTTGGCGGGGCTTCAAAACAAATATGTCATCTATAATCCCTGTCACAATGATGATCACTTCACCACCGAAGACGCCCCATAACTGGACCGTCGGAATTTGTTCACGCAGTAAAAAAACGGTCGCAAACGTATAAGCCAAAAAGATCGCTAAGCCACCCATTGTGGGCATCGGAACCTTATTGACGCGTCGTGCATTCGGGTTGTCAATGGCCCCAACTCGAAACGCCAGCTTGCGAACGAAGGGTGTCAGCACCGCTGACAGGATCATGGTCGCAAATAAACTGACGATGATTTCGAACTTCATAGCGTCTCCTCTCTTCATGTCAATTGAACCCATTATACAAACTGTCGCGGTGAAACTCAATTCCCGCTGAATAAAAATTCTTGTGTAATTGGCTCGATTGTGAGCAATATAATCGCCCGATTTGTGATTTTCACTAATTTTTAATCTAGAATTCAATGGTGCCAAACTTTAAAGCCTTGCCTTTTTAAAGAAATATTATTATAATCTATTTGTGAAGTGAAAACGCTTTGCAAGTTTGTGAAATGGTTACATATATTTGAAAGGAGTGTTTAGTATGGCTAGCAACGCAACGCAAGCCAAAAATCAGGCACCGGAGCACGAACCAGCACCGATTTTGCAACAGATGGCTATTTTTGCATCAGTTCTTTTCGTTTCATCTTTGATTTCGCCATTATTCCCAAAATCGTTCCCAGTTCCGACGCCAGTTATTGGTTTGGTTTTGATGTACCTTTTATTGGCAACCCACATCATCAAGTTATACCAGATTGAAAAGATGGCTGACTTTTTGATTAGTCTGATTGCTTTCTTGTTTGTTCCTTCTGGAGTCCAAATGGCGGCTTCCCTGAACGTGTTTACCGAACACGGTCCAATGGATGGTGTCATGATGATTGTGACCATCATTTTAGCCACCATCATCTTACTTGTTGTCATTGCCTACACTACGGCTTGCTTCATGTGGGTTTCACGAAAACTCTTCCACAAGAGCACGGATGTCGAGTAAGCATTACCTTCAGAGTCAAAAAGAAAGGATTGAGATAAATGACATGGGTTACGTTTTTAGGTAACGCAACCGACCCGAAAATCGGTGGGATTGCCTTCTTCGGTATTTTCCTATCGTTGGTCGTGTTCTTGATTGGTCAATGGTTATTTAAGATTTCAAATGGTTTCTTCCTATTCCAACCACTGTTCGTCGGGATGGTTCTTGGGATCTTCATTTTATGGCTATTATCAAAATGGTTTGGCGTTGCTTTGCCAACCTTCTATACCGCAGCATACAAACCAGGTGGCGACATCTTATTCTGGTTCTTGAACCCAGCAACCATCGCCTTCGCCGTCCCACTTTACCGACGGAACGACGTTTTCAAAAAATTCTGGTTAGAAATTATTCTATCGTTAGTTGTTGGAATGGTCATCTCCCTCTTTGCAATCTACTACATTTCAAAGGGTCTTGGCTTAAACAACGACGTTATTTCATCAATGTTACCTCAAGCTGCAACGACTGCCATTGCGATGCCAATTTCTGGTGCCATTGGCGGGACGCCAGCTGTTACCGCAATGGCCTGCATCTTGAACGCCGTGCTGATTTACGCATTGGCTGACATCTTGATCAAGGTCTTCCGCTTAAACAGCGATCCAGTTGGAGCCGGTCTGGGTCTTGGGACTGCCGGTCACACGGTGGGTTCAGCTAAAGCCGTTCAATTAGGTTCTGTTCAAGGGGCCATGGCTTCAATCGCCGTTGTTGTTATTTCAATCGTGGTTGACGTTGTTGTGCCACCATTTGCTCACATGATGGGATTGTTCTAAACGATTCTGCATTGAAAAAGCTAGAACGCATCAGCGTTCTAGCTTTTTATTTAGCTTTCTGACTAACAGGGAGTTTAACCCCGGCTAAGCCACCTTATAAACCTCCCGGGGTCACTTTCCCTAAACTATCACTTTCGCGCTTATTAGACCTTAAAAAGCCCACCAGTCGACAATCAATCGTCGACTGGTGGGCTTTCGTTTAATGACTCAAATATACGCTAAATCCGCTTTTCAAAACCCAGTAACCACAAATTAACGCTTTAAGTGGTAGCTGTAGGTTGAAACAATGATGTTTTCCCGCGTATTTAAGGCAGTTCGGAGACGAAGCGCTGTCTGATTATGCAAAACGTTTTGCCATGGATGACGCGGCACGAATTGTGGAACTAGAACCGTTGTGGTGAAATTCCGTTCCGTCGCCCGTTTTGCAATCACATCACAAAACCGTAACGTTGGCGTGATGATTGACCGGTATGAAGAGTGAATATCAACAAACCGAACATCCGGAAATTCTGCTTTGAATTTCTGAGCAGTCTTGTGTTCCTTCGTCGGATTTTCATCGAACGAAACGTGCATGGCAATGACGTAGTCCCCGACAGATCGGGCGTAACTAATCGCGTTTGCGGTCACCCGCGTGACGTTAGAAACCAGCACGATAACCGTCGAACCGTCATAACGGTGATCAACTTGCTTGGCGTCAGCCTCGCTGACCCGGAGTTGACGCGCGACATTGGCATAGTGCGTGTGAATTCGGTAGAACAGGTAAATCAATGCGGGCATCACAATTAAGTAAGGCCAGACATTTTCAAACCGCAAGAAGAACAAAATGACCACTAAGGTAGCTGAGATAACAGCACCCAAAAGGTTGATTGTGGCTTTAAGCGGCCAAAGACCACCCCGTTCTCGAATCCAGTGACGAATCATCCCGGATTGCGACAATGTGAATGGGACGAATACCCCAATCGCATATAGCGGAATGAGCCGACTCGTTTGCCCCTGGAAGATAATGATCAAAATAATTGCCCCTAACGCCAGGGAGATAATCCCGTTAGAGTACCCTAACCGATCGCCTCGATCAAGATAAGCGTGGGGTAAAAATTTGTCTTTGGCTAAGTTGTAAGCCAAGATAGGAAAGGCCGAGAAACCCGTGTTCGCAGCCACCGCCAAAATGGCCGCCGTCGCTAATTGTAAAATATAATAAAGGACGCCGTGACCAAAGACCGCAGTCCCAATTTGGGAAAGAACGGTATTATCCGCCAGCGGTCGAATGCCCAGGTAGTAACTCAAAAACGTGATACCAGCAAAGAAGATTGCCAGAATCGTCGCCATAATTCCAAGCGTTGCCGAAGCATTATGGCTTTTGGGATTATGAAAGTTTGGCACCGCATTACTGATGGCCTCAACCCCAGTTAATGACGATGACCCACTTGAAAATGCCCGCAGGAACAATAGAACCGTCATTCCGCTAACGGACGAATTGATGCTGGCTGCCGCATGGTATTCAACTTTCCCCGTCATAATGTTGTACAAGCCAACGCCAATCATCAAGATGATCATCGTGATAAACAAGTAAACTGGAAAGGTCAAAAACGACGCCGAATCACGTAATCCCCGTAAGTTCAGCCCCATGATCAAAATAACGATTAGAACGGCCAATAAGACCTGATGGTGGGCCAAGGACGGCACCGCAGAAACGATTGCATCCGTACCAGACGTCACCGAAACGGCCACCGTCAACATGTAATCGACCAGAAGTGAACCACCAGCAACTAGTCCAGCGTTAGTCCCCCAGTTCTTCGTTGCAACGAGGTAGGCCCCACCACCGGAAGGATACGCATGAATAATTTGCTGATAGGACAACGTAATGGCAAACAGCAAAATTAAAACTAAAACGGCAACCCAGATTTGGTACATCAGAGCCGCTGCTGAAACTGTAATCAGGACAGCTGTAATTTGCTCGGTCCCATAAGCCACTGATGACAACGCATCTGATGATAAAAGTGCCAGCGCCTTAAACTTCGATAGCGCTTGGCCGCCTTCTTCTGTGGTCTTCAACGGTTTCCCAATTAAAAACCGCTTCAAATAACGCCACATACTTCTTAACCCCTTTTGCATGAAGAAGTGCCACCAACCTAGCATCACCTGCTATCGTTGGCGGCTCCCTTCATGATCTACTTTTTCTCTTACCTGCCGACTCGCGACAGCGAAATCAATTGGTATTGTACACCAATCGTCGGGGAAATACTATATTACTTTCGCCGCCATTGCAATTAAAGCGCTTAGTCAAAAAAAGCACCCCATAACGGAGTGCTTCAAAAAATCAATTAATTACATCATGCCGCCCATACCTGGTTGTGCAGGTGCAGCTGGCGCAGCATCGTCCTTTGGTTCATCAGCAACAACGGCTTCAGTCGTTAGCAGTAAAGCTGAAACAGAGGCTGCATTTTGAAGTGCTGAGCGAGTAACCTTGGTTGGATCAACAATCCCAGCACCGACCATATCAACGTATGCATCAGTGGCAGCGTTGTAACCAACACCGGCCTTTTCACCCTTCAAGTGTTCAACAATAACAGAACCTTCAAGACCGGCGTTCTCAGCGATTTGACGAACTGGTTCCTCAAGGGCGCGACGAACGATGGCAACACCAGTTGCTTCATCGCCTTCTGCCTTGACCTTGTCCACATCACCGATAACGTTGATTAATGCAGTTCCACCGCCAGGTACAAATCCTTCTTCAACAGCGGCACGAGTAGCGTTTAAGGCGTCTTCGATTCGGTACTTACGTTCCTTTAATTCGGTTTCGGTAGCAGCCCCAACCCGAACCACAGCAACACCGCCAGCCATCTTGGCTAAGCGTTCCTTCAACTTGTCACGGTCAAAGTCAGAAGTCGTTGCATCGATCTGCGTCTTGATTTCGTTGACCCGTTCATCGATTTGTTCCTTTGAACCGGCACCTTCAACGACCGTTGTGTTGTCTTTTGTCACGTTAACCTTATTAGCTTGGCCCAATTGATCAATGGTTGCATCTTTCAAGTTCAAGCCTAAGTCATCAGTAATCACCGTTCCACCAGTCAAAACAGCGATATCTTGCAATTGAGCTTTACGACGATCGCCAAAGCCTGGTGCCTTGACAGCAACAACGTTAAACGTCCCGCGCATCTTGTTTAAGACCAAGGTTGGCAAAGCTTCGCCGGTAATGTCATCAGCAATAATCAAGAGTGAACGGCTTTGTTCAACAACTGATTGCAACAATGGCAAGATGTCTTGAATGTTTGAAATCTTCTTGTCAGTAATTAAAATGTACGGGTTGTCAAGGTTAGCTTCCATCTTGTCGTTATCTGTTACCATGTATTGTGACATGTAACCACGATCGAATTGCATCCCTTCAACAACGTCCAGACTCGTATCAACACCACGTGATTCTTCAATGGTGATCACACCGTCATTGCCAACCTTTTCCATTGCGTCAGCGATTAACTTCCCGGTTTCCTCGCTAGCTGATGAAATAGCAGCGATTTGAGCAATATCATCCTTCGTAGCAACCTTGTGGCTCATCTTGTGAAGTGCTTCAACCGCTGCATTCGTGGCCTTTTCAATCCCGCGACGAATCCCAACTGGGTTCGCACCGGCTGTCACATTCTTCATCCCTTCGTTAACGATGGCTTGAGTCAAAACAGTCGCAGTGGTAGTACCATCACCAGCGATATCATTCGTCTTAGAAGCCACTTCAGCGACCAACTTAGCGCCCAAATTTTCAAAATGATCAGAAAGTTCGATGGCCTTAGCAATGGTTACCCCATCGTTAGTGATAGTTGGGCTACCATATGATTGTTCCAAAACTACGTTACGACCCTTTGGTCCGATGGTTGTTTTTACAGTATCTGCTAATTGATCAACCCCGCGAAGCATTGCGGCCCGGGCGTCTTCAGAAAACTTCAATTCCTTTGCCATTCTATCGTTCACCTCATAGTAAGTTTATTTAATACTGAATAATGGGTCTTCACGATCCTTAGTCCACGATGGCGACTAAGTCCTTTTCGTGTACCACTAGATAGGTTGCACCGTCGTATTCAACTTCAGTCCCGGCGTACTTGTCAAACAATACCGTTTGGCCTTCCTTAACTGCTGGTGCAACGGTGTCACCGTTATCCAACGTTCTACCGGTACCAACTGCAATAACCTTTGCAGTTTGAGGCTTTTCTTGCGCGTTGCTAGCTAAAACGATGCCACCAACCGTTTGTTCCTCGTCTTCTTGTGCTTGTAAAATAACACGGTCTCCTAATGGTTTTAACACTTGAATCCCTCCAGTTAAACAATTATTTAGCACTGTTAGCACTCATCTAACATAAGTGCTAATCACAAGTCTTAATATAAGATTTTTCTCCCTGAAATGCAAGTCATTTAACCAAAAATAATAAAAAAAGCCGCTACCACGTTTAGCGCGTGTAGCGACCAAGTATTATTTATCTTCTTCGTTATAGTGTTCCAGAAAGTAAATTAACGTCTGTAATTCATTGGTGAGGTCCACGTTTTGAACCCGAACGTTTGATGGGACCGATACTCGAATTGGCGTAAAATTCAAGATTCCTCGGATGCCACCTTCAACCGCTTCGGTTGTGACTTCTTGAGCCACACTAGCAGGAACTGTCAGAATGGCCACTTTAATCTGTTGGTCGCGCAATTGTTGGCGCAATTGGGCCATCGGATAGATTGGTACCCCACTCAACACTGTATTAGCAAGGTCTGGGTTCACATCAAAAGCCGCGCTAATGCGAACGTTACTATTTTGATGGAAGTTAAAGTTCAACAGCGCGTTGCCCAGGTTCCCAACACCAATCAAGGCAGCATTAGTTAACCGGTCCTGATTTAAAATCTTCTTGAAGAACTTGAGCAAACTGTCAACGTCATACCCATAGCCTCGTTTACCAAGGGCCCCAAAGTAGGAGAAATCTCGACGAATAGTCGCTGAATCGACCTTTACGGCATCGGATAGTTCAGTAGAACTCACCCGTGTTTTGTCAGCGTCCTTTAGGATGTTTAAATAGCGATAGTAGATGGGTAACCGTTTAGCGGTTGCTCTTGGAATTTTTGTTTCTGTCACGGTGGCTCCTCCTTGTGAATTGTATGTAGTGATGAGACTAGCTAATTCCGATTTCTCGATAATTGAGCTCCATTTCAACTTGTGAAATTTTCATCTGAACCCATTGTAGCATACTTGAATTGTTTGTGAAAATTATTTCAATAGAAAACTAACAAAGGCCCTTTTCCGACACGCCGAAAACACGACAAATATGGTAAAATAAACGGGCAGAAGAAAGGTAGTTGATAACATGCTATTGCAAGTCCAACAGGTGACCCGACGATTTGGGGCAGACGTTTTATTTGAAAACGTTAATATGGATATACCCGAAAACGGTCGGGTTGCGCTCGTCGGGCGAAACGGTGCGGGAAAATCAACGTTAATTCGTATGATCGCGGGCATTGACGCCCCAGACGAGGGGCAAATTGTCACCAAAAAAGGCCTCACCGTAGGCTATCTTGCTCAAGATGCAGGATTGGACACCACTAATACCATTTGGAATGAAATGGCCAGCGTATTTAAGGATCTTCAAGATCAAGAGCAACGCCTTCACGACCTTGAATCTGAAATGAGTGATCCAGCAGTTATTGCTGATACCGAAAAATTGGCCAAAGTCAGTGATGCTTATGATCAATTGCAAACTGACTTTAAAGCTCGCAACGGGTATGGATACCGAGCCGAAATTCGCGGCGTGCTCCACGGCTTTGAATTTGGCGAGACCGATTACGATCGGCCGGTGACCGAGCTTTCTGGTGGTCAAAAAACCCAGTTAGCCCTGGCAAAATTGTTGCTTGAAAAACGAGACCTCCTTATTCTTGATGAGCCGACCAACCACTTGGATGTCGAAACACTCACCTGGTTAGAAGGCTATATTCAATCCTATAAAGGGGCCCTGCTGATTGTCTCCCATGACCGGTATTTTTTGGATCGAATTGTCTCTGAGGTCTACGATATGGCCGCTGGCACCCTCACTCAATACCACGGTAATTACTCCCAATTCGTTGACCAAAAGGCCGCCCAGTTAAGACGGGAGTGGAAGGAATACGAAAAACAACAGGACAAAATTTCAAAGTTGGAAGACTTTGTTAACCGTAATATCGTTCGCGCCTCAACGACAAAGCGGGCCCAAGCGCGGCGGAAACAACTCGAAAAAATGGACCGGATTGAACGACCGGAAAACGACGATCGCGTGGCCCGGTTCGAGTTTACTCCGCACCGCCAAAGCGGCAACATTGTGTTAGAAGCAGACCAACTCGCCATCGGTTACACTGCCGATCATGTGTTGGCTGAACCCGTCAACCTTGACGTTAAGAAGCATCAAGCTATTGCCATTGTTGGGCCTAACGGGGTCGGTAAATCAACCTTGCTGAAGACCCTTTTAGGCAAAATTCCAGCTATTCGAGGTCAATTTCGGTTTGGAACCGGCGTTGATACTGGGTACTACGATCAAGAACAAGCTTCATTACACAACAAAAAAACCGTCTTAGCAGAACTATGGGACGATCATCCGACAACTCCTGAGGGCGATATCCGGACTATTTTGGGAAGTTTTTTATTTACTGGAGAAGACGTGGACAAGCTCGTTCACAGCCTCAGTGGCGGTGAAAAAGCCCGATTACTACTCACCAAGCTCGCAATGAAACACGACAATTTCTTGATTCTTGATGAGCCAACGAACCACTTAGATATCGACAGTCGGCAGGTGCTCGAAAACACACTGAATGATTTCGATGGCACCATTTTGTTCGTCTCTCACGACCGGTACTTTATCAACCAAGTGGCCACTTCGGTGGTCGAACTCAGCGCTGACGGGACCACGTTATACATGGGTGATTACGATTATTACGTTGATAAAAAAGACGAGCAAGAAGCCCTCAAGGCGCAAGCTGAAGCGGCGACTAATCCGATCATCGCAGCCCCCAGTGATAGTTCAAAACAGCAGTATCAGCAGTCTAAGGACCGCCAAAAGCAAGTGCGTAAGTTGCAACGACAAGTGGACGCGTTAGAGGCTCAGGTGACGACGCTAGGAGAACAAAAAGCGGCATTGGAAGCTGAAATGAGCAAACCGGAAGTCTTTTCTGACCGGGACCAACTCGCTAAAATTCAGGTTCAGTTCGGTACCGTTAGTGACGACTTAGATCAGGCTGAAGCGGCCTGGGAAGAAGCAGCAACTGAACTTGAGACCTTTTCCGAATCCTAAGAGCGACCATTCTTAACTCACGGTTCTCACATGCTAAAAAAGCTGCGGTAGACTTGATTATGATCAAGTTTACCGCAGCTTTTGTCTTTTCTGCGCACTGAATTGTTTAACCTCACCTTTTAAAGAACGATCTGCTTTGATTAACGTTCGAGGTAATCAAAGTCCAGGCTAGGATCAGCGTTTAAGGTTGCGTCTCCCAGCTGACCTTGTTCGAATGCGACCGCAGCGGCCGCCCCCACCATCGCGGCATTATCCCCGCAAAGAGCTAATGGCGCTTTAACAAGGTGGGTCGTCTCAATGCCCGCAACCTCACTTGCTAGCCGTTCTCGCAGCCCTTGATTAGCGGCAACACCACCCGCTAAGATCAACTGATGAACAGGATAATCGTGCAATGCACGGACCGTCTTGTCAGCTAGCACGTCAACCACCGCCTGCTGGAAGCTAGCAGCTAAATTAGACCGGTCCAGAGTTTCTCCAATTTGATCGGCATGGTGCACGGTATTAATGAACGCACTCTTAAGACCGCTGAAACTAAAATCATAGCTATCGTCATGATCCATTGCTCGCGGAAAATCGAAGACGTCTTGCCCCTGATGAGCTAGCTGGTCGACTTCCTTTCCCGCCGGATAGTTAATCCCCAGCACTCGGCCAATTTTGTCATAAGCTTCACCCGCCGCATCATCCCGTGTTTCACCGATGATTTTAAATTCACCGATGCGTGGCATATAAACGAGTTCGGTGTGGCCGCCAGAAACCAACAGTGCTAACGCCGGAAACTCAATCGGTTCAACAAACCGTGCCGCATAAATGTGGCCCGCCATGTGGTTAATTGGTAATAACGGTAAATTATGGGCAAAAGCAACCGTCTTAGCAGCTGTTACCCCAATTAATAAGGCGCCCACCAACCCCGGTCCATAGGTAACGGCAACGGCTGATAAGTCGTCATAAGTCACACCCGCTTGTTCTAACGCAAGGTTGAGACAGTCAGTAATCTGTTCAATATGATGGCGACTGGCAACTTCTGGTACCACACCACCAAATCGCTGATGACTTTTAATTTGGGTGGCAACGACATTCGACAAAATAGTATGACCGTCTTCAACCACCGCCACACTCGTTTCATCACAACTCGTTTCAAATGCTAATATCAGGGTTCTGGCCACGTTTTTAACTTCCTTTCAAAGTGTCTTCTTCATCAATAACGCATCCTCTTGAGGGTCTCGATAGTATTGGTGACGCCGTCCAATCGTCGAAAACCCCAGTTTTTTATACAACGTTTGGGCTTTTTGGTTGTGGGCCCGTACTTCCAAAAACAGACTCACCGGTGACGGCATTTGCGAAAACAACTGCCGAAATAAGGCAGTTGCAATCCCCTGGTGCTGATGACTTGGGTGAACAGCAACAATGGTCACGTCGACTTGATCAAGCACCTGAACAACACCGACAAACCCGATAATCGCGTCGTCTGCGCGGGCCACAACATAACGACTTTGGGGCATCTTTTGATCGGCTAAAAACGTTGCTTCAGACCACGGCGAGCCCGTGGGGTACGCAGCTTCGGCAATCTGATAACAAGCTTTGGCCAAAGCCGGCTGAGCTTGACTTAGCCGTTGACCTTGATAGTCTTCGACTTGCAGATTCATCGTTAAGACTCCTTTACTAACGGCAATACCATGTCGACGGCATCCTCGTGATCCCCAAAATAATACCCTTTTTTGAGTCCGACCTGTTCGAAGCCCAGATCGCGGTATAGTTGTTGGGCCCGAACGTTGCTACGCCGCACCTCTAGTGAAACCTGACGCAACTCCAAGTCGCGGGCTTTTTTTATCATCACTGCAATCAAGAAGTGCCCTAGTCCCCGGCTTTGATAATCCGGTACCACTGCAATATTGGTAATGTGGGCATCCCGCTTAGCATCTGAAAACGAACACCCGATAAAAGCCAACAATCGGTCGTTGCGGCGAAGCACCAAGTATAATCGATCACGAGTGCGTTTTAATTCCGATGCAAAAGCTGACGAATCCCACGGCGTTTTCCCACCATACACTGCACGTTCGATGCCCAGCATTTCCGGAACATCAGTAAATTGTGCTTTAGCCAGAAAATAGTTAACATCGTCGATGATCACTTGATGATTTTTTATGTCTAATGCATCTTCAAATCGCGTATCACGAATTTGGAAAAGCTGCTGATACCAGCCTTTAAATTTTTTCAACATACGAGTGTCCATCCTCTTTTGGGTGTTGCGCTTGCCAATCTGCTTCGGCTTTCGTTAAGCGTAAATAGCGGGGAACAAAACCGTCCACGTCTTTAATAGCGGGAAGCTGTTGCGCAATCCGGGCTACTTGAGTGGCTTGGGGTAAACTAAAAACGGGGTTCAACACAGTCACCCGATCCCCTAGCTGAGCTACCAATCGGTCCTCAAAATGAGCAGTATCTCCTAACACAATTAGCGACTCGTGAGCCTTATCTAACGTTTCCAAAAACTGGTCAAATGGCTGGTGAGCATCTGCTGTCACCTCAGTTGGAACCCCTTGATGAATTCGATAGACCCCCGCAAAAACATTATCATTCCGACCATCAAACAAGACAGCCACTAGCTGATTTTCATGGCTGATATTAGCGGCAAGCGTCTGAAGACTGGAAACCCCTACCAACTCAATATTGAGCGTAGCAGCAAGCGTCTTGGCCGTTGTGACACCAATCCGTAAACCCGTGTATGACCCGGGGCCATCAGCAACAACGACACGGTCCAAATCAGCGGGTTTAACACCGCTGGTTGCCATTAATCGCTCAATGATTGGTGCCAAATAAGCCGCGTGTTTTTGTTCAACCGTTACCGTTTCAGTTGCTAAGACTCTTGAGTCTTCCAGAACCGCCACGCTAAGCGGTTGATTCGACGTGTCCATTGCTAATATCTTCATTCCATTTGATCCCCTCTACCTGAATTCCAGCAACTATCATAACACCCACTTGTTACAGACGCAAAAAAGGCGGTTAACAAACCGCCCCTATATCTGTTTTGCAACTGGCTGCCAATGACATTCGGCCTCCGTTGCGACTTCGCCATCAGGCATCTTAATTCGGTGCTTGGTGATAATTGGCTCTTGGTTGTCCGTGACCAAGGCTGCTTGGCTGATAACGTCATTGTGATACTGGACTTCGTTTTCAAAACGAATATTTAAAGCAACCAACCGGTGTCGGCTTAAAAAGCTCATCGGCAGCGCATCCAGTAACCAGTCGAAATAGTGGGCATTATTGACGTGCCCATTTTGATCAATGTCAAAATACCGGACGCGGTACTGTTTTTCCATCAGCTGTTCGTCGGCGGCCAACCGCATTGGCCGGCCCAACCGAGGGATCATTTTGACCACTTCCGCGTCGAACGGCGCAATCACGTCTTCGGGAATCGAAATCATCTTGCGCGTATTTCGGTCCATCACGACCCAGATACTATCCACGTGCACGCATTCCTTCCCAGTCGCGTCGGTTAACCAAAACTCACGAAATGCAAAGTATCGATTATACGACGTCGCACGAGTGGCAACCGTCACCTTCTCACCAACTTTAGGCATCCGGTCAATGGCCATCTTATACTGGGTCACGACCCAACCTAACGACTGCTTGGCTAGGTATTCTTCACCAACGCCCAAGGCTTCTGTTTGGCCCTCTGACACCATTAAAACAACGTTCATTAACATTGCGGGCGTCAAATTGCTTGTAACATCGACCTCATAGTGCGTAATTATATGTTCTTGTTTATAGACAGATGCTCCCATCAGTGACTCCCCTAATCTTTTTCTATATGGTGAAATATTTGATAGACTTCTTGTTTCTTTAACCCGTGTAAATGGGCGACATTTTTAATTGCTTCCGTTGGTTTTTGCCCAGCATCAATCAGCGCTTGAACATGTTGCTCCAAAGGTAACTGACTAAAATTATCGTCAGGTGTGGTTTCTGGATGATCATTTCCACTGACAATCATCACGAATTCACCACGTACCTGGTCTGTTTTCGCCCACTGACTGACTTCGCCTAACGTCCCCCGGATGAATTCCTCGTGTTTTTTAGTAAGTTCTCGACCAAGAACAACCCGGCGTGACTCACCAAAAACGCTGACCAGACTTTGAAGGGTTTTAGCTAATCGATGAGGCGCTTCGTAAAAAATCAACGTCTCCGGCCGATCAACTAATTTAGCGAGCGCCTCTTTTTGGCGACTTGGCTTACGATCTAAAAAACCGTAAAAGTAAAAGGGTTGAGGGGCAATGCCAGACGCAATGAGCGCCGATATTCCCGCGTTAGCCCCAGGTAATGGCACAACTGGGAGATGTTGCTCAACACAAGCCGCTACCAACTCTTTTCCGGGATCACTAATTGATGGCGTCCCGGCATCGCTTACCTGAGCAATCGAATCGCCACTTTGAAGTCGAGCAATCAGTTGGGGAATCCGTTCCTGAGTGTTATGTTCGTGAAAACTAATTTGTGGCGTTTCAATTTCAAAATGATTGAGTAATTTTTGGGTATTCCGCGTATCCTCAGCTGCAATCACGGCAACTTCTTTTAACACCGCAACGCTACGGTAAGTCATATCGCCCAAATTGCCAATTGGCGTCGGCACAAGGTACAACGCCCCCGTGGTGGTCTCCTTTGAAAAACTACTTTGACGTTGCATCCCAAACTCCTCCTGATTATCGTTCACCATAGATCACATCTAAGCAAAACGCGCACGACTCGCCCTTGTCCAGTCGAGTCCCATAGTCCCGATTGCAAACGTGGTAACCTTGCTCGTAAAGTTTTTCTAGTGTTTGCCGGGACTTTGATAATTGAGTCGACTGACCGCCACCTTCATCTTCAGCCAACAGTTCACGTAAATGTTGATTTTCAATCGTCAACTCAGCGTTTTCTTCCAACTTGGCTGTTACGGTTTTTTGCAGGTTATTAAATTTTTCTCGGACGGTCTCAAGGTCAGTTTCCAGGGCCTTTAACGCTTCAAAAATATCTTGATTATCCAACTGTTTTCCTTTCTGACCATACCAGAGCTATTTAAGTAGATCCAATCCGGCCAATGTCATAGTTTCTATAATGTTTTGAAAGTTCATATTACTGGCCAAGGCTGACTTCGTTTGTAGCGCAGTTTCAACTAATCGAAGAAGCGTTACTTCGTCAACCTGACTGGCCGTTTGAACCATCACGTCTCTGAGTTTCGGAAAGGCGATGGTTTGATTATCGAGGTATTTCAGATTTAGCGTTTCCTGCCACAAAATCACAACGACATCAAGCAAGATGGCTTGTCGAGATCGATCACTTGCCAGTGGCATCAAGCCCGTCTGAACCGTCACAAAGGCCGTTGCATCCCCCTTAACCAATTGAGTGTACCACCGGCCAACTTCAGCCTGAACCCGGGCCACCCAGTCGTCTTCCGTCATGGCCGTTGCATCCTCAACACTATTCGTTAACGCCCCTATCAGTGCCGCCTGATTGGCTGAGATACCCGCCCCAGTCAGCACCTCTTGAAAGGCTTTAGGGGCTAACGGACTAAATTCAACAAGTTGCGCCCGCGAAATAATGGTTGGTAAAATTAAACTTTTATTAGTCGTCAATAAAAAAATAACGCGGTTATCGGCCGGTTCTTCAATGAATTTTAGCAACCCGTTGGCTGCGTTTGGCGTTAACGTTTCAGCGCCTTCAATGATAAAAATCTTTGTTTTTCCCTCCACGGCACTCTTGGAAAATTCATCTTTTATGTGCCGAACTTGATCCACTTTGATTCGCTGACCTTCCGGTGCTTCCACCACGACGTCAGGATTATCGCCGGCCAAAATTCGCCGACATTCCGCGCAGTGCCCACATGGTAATCCATCAACCGTTGGCGTCTCACAGAAAAGACGCATCGCAACGCTCAACGCCAGCGCCTTTTTTCCGCACCCGGTCATTCCAGAAAACAGATAAGCATGACTCAACCGGGTTTCCCGAGCTAACGTCATAAAGTGGCGAGTCAGCGTCGGCTGCTTATCAAGGGCTTCTTCAATTGCCGATGTTGTCTGCACAGCGAGCCTCCTTAAAATTGGTGAAATGAATCAACCGGCATTACAAACACGGTGGCCCCGCCGACTTGAACTTCAACTGGGTACCCCGAAGTGCTATCCATCTGAGCATCCAAGTTAACAGGTGGGGTCATAAATTGTTGTCGGGTTCGCGATGTTTCGTTGATTAAGGCTAAGACCTCATCGACCCGGTCATCTTCGACCCCAATCATATAGGTCGTATTACCCGATTTCAGAAAGCCACCTGTCGTGGATAACCGAGTTGCCCGAATATTGGCCTCGACAAATTTTGTTCGTAAGTTATTGGCGTCTTTATCTTGAACAATTGCAATCACAAGTTTCATAGGAGTTCTCCTCTCAATCTCTAATAATGCGGTTCAACGTGGTCAAGGTTTCTTCAATAACCTGGTCGAGCGGCTGAGTGGCGTCAATTTTGATAATTCGCTCTGGAAAGCGCGCCAATAACCGAAGATATGCTGCTCGGACCCGTTGGTGAAACGCTAACGTTTCCGCATCGAGTCGGTCAACCGTTTCACGGTGCGCTTTAATTCTAGCCAAACCGACTTCAGATGGGACATCAAAGTATAGCGTTTTTTCTGGCATCAATCCGTTAGTCGCAAACATATTCATATCGTAAACCGCTTGCTCCCCGATTTGACGGCCAGCACCTTGATAAGCCACGGAACTATCGACAAACCGATCACAAATCACGACCTTGCCTGCCGCCATCGCCGGTTGGATGGTTTTTTTGACATTTTGTCGCCGGGAAGCAGCGTATAACAACGCTTCAGTCCGGTCATCCATCTCTGTATTTCGAGGGTCCAAAATAACCTGTCGAATGGCCTCAGCAATCTGGTTACCGCCCGGCTCTCTGGTGATTAGAATCCGCTGGTTATGGGCCCGTTGTAACCGGTCAGTAATCGCCGTTAAAACCGACGTTTTTCCAGCACCGTCTGGACCTTCAAAGCTAATAAATTGTCCTGTCACGCTCACTCTTCCTCACCTTGACTAAATTATTTTAATTGTACTTTAGAATCTCTGGGTTGTCTATCGGCCGACAACTAAAACGCGTCTTAGACGTTTTCAAGCCATAAAAGACCCGGCCAATTTGACGATTCGCCAAACTAACCGAGTCCTTTGTTGCGCTACGAGTTGTTCACACCCCGGGAACTGAACCAGTGTTCAATAATCGAAAACCGATGCTTGAATGTGCTTGCCCCGAACTTGGCGCCGACGCGCCTCCCGGTACAAAAAAAGGTACTTTTGACGAGCCAAGGCCGTCTGTGACGTCATTTCAACGTCGACATCCGCAACAGCAATTTCGGTCTCTTTTGCTTGATCCCACTCCTGTTTTGCCCGTTCGATGGCGTCTAGCAATTTGTCATCGAACTCGTGGCGTAACCGTTGTTTCTTTGATCCAAACATCGCGTTGACCTCCTACATTTCTGTTCGGCCCTCAACGGCTTTAAACAACGTCATTTCATCTGCATATTCGATATCGCTCCCCACAGACAACCCGTGAGCTAATCGTGTCACCTTAATCCCTGAAGGCTTAATCAACCGCGATAAATACATGGCAGTCGCTTCTCCTTCCGGCGTCGCGTTAGTAGCCACAATCACTTCTTTAATGGCGTCGTTTTGCTGTAACCGTTTCAGTAGACTGGCAATGTTCAAGTCTTCTGGGCCCTTGCCCTCAATTGGCGATAAAACCCCGTTTAACACGTGATACAGCCCGTGATATTCCCGCATATTTTCCATAATCATAATGTCTTTCGCCTGTTCAACGACCAACACTTGACTCTGATCACGAGTCTTATCCCGGCAAATGTCACACGGATCTTCCTCGGTGATGTTACCGCAGATCGAGCAAAATCGTAAATCTTGTTTGGCAGAGATTAGTGACTTTGCGAACCGAGTCACGTCATCACCTTGCATATCAATGGTAAAAAAAGCCAGCCGGGTCGCTGTTTTTTGGCCAATCCCGGGTAACTTCATATAACTATCAATCAGTTGTGCAATCGGTTCTGGATACTGCATCGCTGTCCTCTTCTTTTCTTTGAACTAAAGACCAAGCCCACTGGTGTACTTGCCCATTGTGTCTTGCGTGGCTTTTTCCACCTTAGCTAAGCCATCATTAACTGCTGCCATGACCAGGTCGTTTAACATATCTGGATCATCTGGGTCAATTGCTTTGGGATCAATATCAACGTCCGTTAACCGACGATCGCCGGAAAAAGTTGCCCGAACCAGTTCCTCTGGTGATTCACCAACGAAAGTCTGTGAATTTAACGCCTGTTGTTCCTCAGCCATTTTCTTTTGCATTTGCTTCATTTGCTTCATCATATTGCCCATATTCATGTTACCCATACCCATGTTTCCCATACCTCTTGCCATTATAAAACCACCTTAATCCTTTTTAATTTCAATCACGTCGTCACCAAATAAATCCTGCGCCTTTGTTACAACCGGGTCTTCAGCTGAATCATCCGCTGTTTCATCAGACTCACCTGACGAATTCTGGCCCGGTTCAGAAAGCTGGCCAGCCTTATATTGTTGAATAAAGGTTTGCCGAATTTGAGGCCATTCATCAGCTGGCACAAACACGATATCAGACACCTTGCCCATTAACCGATCCAAGCCATTTTGAAGCGCGTCAATGAGCTCTTGGTCACCGTTTGCCCGTTGCAGTAAAAAGGCGTAGTCAAAGGCCACAATCACACCTTCAGGGCTGGCTGCAACCGGTTTTGACACATGCATCATTGCCCGTTGAGTGACGGACAAGAATTGCATCAGATCGCCCCAGTTTTGTTGAATCTCCACCAGCGCTTCCTTAGTGGCTTGTTGCAAGATCGGATAAATTTTCTGTAAATTCACGCGAACCTTAGCAGCCGGCTTCGGTGCTGGTTTGGGTGCCGGTGTTGCTTCTGGTTGCCGCTGCGGCGACTGGTCAGCTTGTTTCTTGAGTGATGCTAACTGATCGGTCAGCGTCTTGACTTGGGCTGTTAATTGCTTGACGGCCGAACTATCTGCCACAGGTCCAGCCGATACTGGTGGCTCTTCAACCGTTTTGACGCCAGCTAATTTAACCGTTAAAACTTCCAAATACACATCTTCATGAGTTGAGAACCGCATTTGTTTTTGAATGTCATTTAACTCATCGATCATTTTGTACAAGCGTTGTTCAGAGACCCCATCAGCCAACTTCTTGAACTGGTCATCCACTTGATCCAGTTCAATATCTTCAACCATTTCTGGGGCTTGTTGATACAACAACAAATCTCGCGTGACGTTAATTAAATCCTCAATAAACCGCTCGGGGTCTTTGCCATCCGCTAAAATCTTATGGACAGCCACCAACCCTTCTTTAGTCTGATCTTGAGTTACAGCACTCAGATAATCGACCAGTAAGGTCTGCCGAACAGCCCCCGTTACCAGCAATGCATTCTCTAGTGTGACCTTGTCATCACCAAACGAAATAGCTTGATCCAAGATACTAAGCGCATCCCGCATCCCGCCTTCAGAAGCCTTAGCAATCACTTTTAGCGCCTCTGGATCATAATCGAGTTGTTTGTCCTTTAAAATGGTGACCATCCGATCCAGACTATCCCTGGTTTGAATTTGTTTGAAATCAAACCGTTGCGTTCTTGAAATAATCGTCGCTGGAATCTTGTGTGGTTCGGTGGTTGCTAAAATAAAAATTACATTTGTGGGCGGCTCTTCTAGTGTCTTAAGCAACGCATTAAAAGCACCGGTTGACAACATGTGAACTTCATCAATGATGTAAACTTTATAATCAGCCTCGGTTGGCGCATATTTAACTTTATCGCGGATGTCTCGGATTTCTTCGACACCGTTGTTTGAAGCCGCATCAATTTCGATGACATCATTGAGGGTCCCCGCCGTGATTGCCCGACAAGTATCACACTCGTTGCATGGTTCACCGTTCTTTTGAAACCGGCAATTAACTGCCTTGGCAAAGATCTTAGCCATGGAAGTTTTCCCAGTTCCCCGGGGACCAGCAAACAAATAGGCATGACTAATTTGGTTTGTCTTAATGGCATTTTTTAGAGTTCTTGTAATGAGCGGCTGGCCAATCACTTCATCAAATCGTTGTGGCCGCCAAACCCGATATAGCGCTTGATAACTCATGGCTAAGCTCCTTCATCTCTTTGCTTCGATATCTAATATTACATTATATAGTGTTTCGAACGGAATTGCCAAGAAGCTCTAACACCTCATAACATCAATAAAAAAGGTCGAGACCAAGTCCCGACCGGTTAAATTCATAATAACTTGAAGCACAAAGCAGATCAGACTTAGTGCTGCTTCCTTCCGGACCTGACACGATTCGTAAGCCCGCTCTTGCTTCAAGGCCTTTCGGCAAGTACTACTTTAGCACATCTCCCAAAAAATTACTAGTTTGAATCCTGAGCAATTTTCTTGGCTGCCTTACGTCGATTACGAGCCGCCCGAAAAAACGTCTTTAATAACTGACTGGCCTCATCCGCCAAAACGCCTTCGGTCACGTCAACCTGATGATTCAACCGATTGTCAGATAGAATCTCATAAAGTGTTTTAGTCCCACCGGCCTTGGGATCACGCGCACCGAAAACGACCCGGTCTAGTCGCGCATTCACAATGGCCCCGCTACACATCACACACGGCTCTAACGTGACATATAGTTGGCAGCCCGTTAGTCGCCAACTGTGTAAAACAGCGTTGGCCTCCTCAATCGCCACCATTTCTGCATGCAACAAGGCGTTTTGACTGTGTTCGCGCAAGTTGTGTCCCCGGCCGATAATCTCACCTTCATAAACAATCACCGCACCAATGGGCACTTCACCCACCAAGGCGGCTTTTTGAGCTTCTTCAATCGCCGCCCACATATAGTGGTCATCACGACCTAACATTTTGTTAGCCACCCTTCTTCATTTTAGCTGAATCCTAAGGGTATCACTTTACCCCAATTGAGCGTATAATAAACTGAAAAGTAACTCACGTCAAAGACCAGTAAAAATTAAGGGGCGGCCAAGGCCTGCCGTCGCACAATTCAAGCACCATATTTAGTGTTTTAAGTAAAAATAAAACACTAAATATGGTGTATTTTAGTTGAATTTTTCCATATCTGGTGTAAACTCTACTTATCAAGAATTAGTAAATGGAGTGTGGTACATATGGCAAAAGTAACCGTTTATTCAAAAAACAACTGCATGCAATGCAAGATGACGAAACGTTTTTTAACCGAACACCACGTTGACTTTGTTGAACGCAACATTAACGATGAACCACAATATATTGATTACTTGAAAGAACGCGGATTCCAATCTTTGCCGGTAGTTGAAGCCGACGGTTTTGAAATCAACGGCTTTCGACCGAATGAGCTGAGCAAGTTAGCGATCTAATCAACCTAAAATTTGAGCAACAACGGGTGGCGAGCCTTCGGTAACGAAATCGCCACCTTTCTTTTTCAGACTAGTGGAGTAAGAAAGACGGGGAATAAAATGTCACTAAAAAACTTGGAAAATGTCACTTATTATGATTTAAATAACAAGATTAACATTCCGGAAAACGGCCAGATTCCATTAAATAAAGACCAGGAAGCTTTGGCTGCTTTCCTAAACCAAAACGTGATTGAAAATACGATGGTCTTTCGTTCATTACGTGACCGGTTCAACTACTTGTTAGCCAACGACTACATCGAATCAGAATTTTTTAAAAAATATGATTTCGGCTTTATTCAGAAACTATACGACTACTTAAACGACCAAAACTTTCACTTTAAATCCTTTATGGCCGCTTATAAGTTTTACGCTCAATATGCTTTGAAGACTAACGACGGCAACTACTACCTTGAAAATTTCGTTGATCGGGTGGCACTTAATGCCCTTTACTTCGCGGATGGTGATGAAGAATTGGCCATGGCATTAGCTGATGAAATCATCCACCAGCGTTACCAACCAGCTACACCGAGCTTTTTAAATGCTGGCCGGAAGCGCCGCGGTGAACTTGTATCTTGTTTCTTGATTCAATCAACCGACGATATGAATACAATTGGCCGAACCATCAATTCCGCCCTTCAACTGTCTCGAATCGGTGGTGGTGTTGGTATCAACCTCTCTAATTTACGAGGCGCTGGTGATCCCATTAAGCATATTGATGGGGCAGCAAGCGGCGTTGTCCCTGTCATGAAGTTGTTAGAGGATAGTTTCTCATACTCTAACCAACTGGGCCAACGACAAGGCGCCGGTGTGGTTTACCTAAGCGTTTTCCACCCCGATATCATCGCCTTCTTAGCAGCAAAAAAGGAAAATGCCGACGAGAAGTACCGGCTTAAGACGCTGTCACTCGGCGTTACTGTTCCTGATAAGTTCTACGAACTGGCTGAGGCTGACGAGGATATGTATCTGTTTAGTCCATACGACGTTGAACGCATTTACGGTGAACCTTTTTCATACGTGGATATCACTAAGGAATACGACAACATGGTTGCAAACGACGATATTCGAAAAAAGAAACTTTCCGCACGGGAACTCGAAACCGAGATCGGCAAGTTACAACAAGAATCAGGTTACCCATACATTGTTAACATCGATACCGCTAATAACCAAAACCCAATTGATGGTCGAATCGTCATGAGCAACCTTTGCTCGGAAATTCTTCAGGTTCAAACACCCTCTCGCGTTAACAACAAGCAAGAGTACGAGGAACTTGGCCGTGATATCTCTTGCAACCTTGGGTCAACCAACATCGTTAACCTTATGGCCGCCAAAAACTTTGGTCACTCGGTTGAAACAATGGTCCGTGCCTTGACATTTGTCACCGATCACTCCGAAGTTGATGTGGTCCCTTCCATTCAACATGGTAATGATTTGGGTCACACCATTGCACTTGGGGCCATGGGTCTCCACAGCTACTTCGCTAAGAACCATATGGAATATGGCTCACCTGAGTCCATCGACTTTACTAACATCTACTTCCTACTATTAAATTACTGGACGTTAAAGGCTTCTAACGAGATTGCTAAGGAACGCCACGAAACATTCTACAATTTTGACAAGAGTCAATATGCTAACGGCTCATACTTCGATAAATACATCAAGCAAAACGATGAGTTCCAGCCTAAGTTCGATAAGGTTAAGGCCCTTTTCGATGGCATTGCAATTCCAACTAAAAAGGATTGGCAAGATCTCAAGGAAGCCGTTATGAAGGATGGCCTGTACCACCAAAACCGGTTAGCAGTTGCGCCAAATGGCTCAATTTCTTACATTAACGACACAACGGCAAGTCTTCACCCCATCATTAATCGGATCGAAGAACGCCAAGAAAAGAAAATTGGTAAGATTTACTACCCGGCGCCATACCTATCAAACGATACCTTGCCATACTACAAATCAGCCTATGATACGGATATGCGTAAAGTCATCGATGTTTACGCTGCCGCTCAACAACATGTTGACCAAGGAATGAGCTTGACCCTGTTTATGCGCTCAACCATTCCAGAAGGCTTATACGAATGGAAAGATGGTCGGACAAACAAAATGACGACTCGGGATTTGACGATTTTGCGGAACTATGCGCATAAAAAAGGCATCAAATCAATTTACTACGTCCGAACATTTACGGACGACGAAGGCGAAGTTGGCGCTAACCAATGTGAGAGTTGCGTCATCTAGCATGTAAGTAGCCCGAAACCATCGAAAAAAGATTGGCAACGGGCTATTTTTCTGGCACAATACAAACAGTAACGCTTATAAAGGAGCATATCTATGACTGATTCGTACAAAGCAATCAATTGGGACGCAATTGACGATCAAATTGATAAAGCAACGTGGGAGAAACTCACTGAGCAATTCTGGTTGGACACCCGGATTCCCGTGTCTAATGATACTGATGATTGGCGGACACTAGACACCGATCACCAATGGGTTGTTGGCCACGTTTTTGGTGGTCTAACCCTTCTGGATACGCTTCAATCCCAAGACGGCATGGCCTCACTTCGCAAGGATACCCGAACCCAACATGAGACGGCTGTTTTGAACAACATTCAATTTATGGAATCGGTTCACGCCAAAAGCTACTCAACAATTTTCTCAACACTGAATACGCCAGATGAGATTGATGAGATTTTTGAGTGGAGTGACACTGAAGAATTCCTTCAAAAAAAGGCTTTACGTATCCGTAACCTGTACCATGATGATGGTAATCCACTCAAGAAAAAAGTGGCCAACGTCTTTCTTGAAACGTTCCTGTTTTATTCTGGGTTCTTTACCCCACTCTATTACCTCGGCCATAACAAGCTCGCCAACGTCGCCGAAATTATTAAACTGATTTTGCGCGACGAGTCGGTCCACGGAACCTACATTGGTTACAAATTCCAGATTGGCTTTAACCAGTTGGGCGCTAATGCCCAAAAAGAGCTGCACGATTGGATGTACGACTTCATGTATGAATTGTACGCCAACGAAGAAAAGTACACCCATTTGGTCTATGACCAAGTGGGTTGGACTGACGAAGTTCTCACCTTTATTCGCTATAACGCTAATAAAGCGCTGATGAACTTAGGACAAGATCCGCTCTTTGCCGACACGGCCGACAGTGTTAACCCGATCGTGATGAACGGGATCTCAACGTCAACGGCTAACCATGACTTCTTCTCACAAGTTGGTAATGGTTACCTGCTTGGAAACGTCGAAGCCATGTCTGACGACGATTACAAACTCTACTAAAACAACAGGACGGTTAAATTTAAGGACACCTTGTCAATTGGTGTCTCTAAATTTAACCGTCCTTTTTTGAGAGGTCAACCGCCTTTTCTCACCGTTTAATTTGCGCTAACGTAGAAAAAAACACCTTAGGAGGAACTCAATATGGAACTTAAGACAATTTGCGTGTTTTGCGGCTCCAATCACGGCCTTGATCCGGCCTTTATCACTCAGACTGAAGCACTGGGTCGTTACCTGGCCAGCCATCAGCAAAAACTCGTCTACGGTGGTGGTAAAGAGGGCCTGATGGGGACCATTGCGACGAGCACCCTAAACGCGGGCGGTCAGGTTCTTGGCATTATCCCGTCGTTTCTAAAAAACATGGGGTTAGCGCTTGACGGCCTCACTGAAACCATTGAAACAACCAACATGGACGAACGAAAAGAAGAAATGCTCCGTCAAAGTGACGCCTTTATTGTTTTGCCTGGCGGCTTTGGAACCTACGAGGAGTTTACGACGATGCTGTCGTGGAGCCAGATTAATATTCATCAAAAACCCATTGCGCTTTTCAACATTAACGGCTACTACGATGATCTCGTCGCAATGTTACAAAAGACAATTGACGCTGGTTTCGCACCAGCTGAAAACCTCTCTTTATTCATTAATGCCACCTCAATTGAGGGCATTTTTGACGGTTTCGACCACTTTCACCACGAACTTCCTTATAAATACGTCAACTAATTTAAACTGCTAGTACCGTAACTCAAATTCTGCTTGATTTTCTTGATTAAAAGCCATTAGACTCATGAGCGACCCGTTCACCATGTTTGTGACTGCTGTCTCCGTGTGAAACGCCATATGGGGCGACAGTAACACATTATCACGTTTGGCGAGATCCGCTAGTAGTGGCTCATTAAATGGCGCGTGACTATTAATTTGTTGCATCTCAGCCGTTTCATCTTCAAATGCATCCAGGGCTGCCCCCGCAATTTGATGGGTGTCTAACGCTCTTTTTAGGGCGTTTAGGTCGACTAGCGAGCCACGAGCAGTGTTAATCACAATAGTCGTTGGCTTCATCAGGGCAAATGCTTCAGCATTTAAAAGATGGTCATTCTCGGGCCGGCCAGGCGCGTGAAGGGTCACAATGTCGGCCTGCTTTAGTAGGATTTCCAAATTTGAAACGTAAGTGATCCCGGCGTCACTCCCCTGCCGACTGGGGTCAAACGCAATCACTGTCGCCCCCAATCCGGTATACAGCGCAATTGCTTGACGCCCAATTTTGCCGACGCCAACCACCCCGACCGTTTGATGGCGCATTTCAGTTCCCATAAAATCAGGTGACCAATGAAATTCACCATGAAGCTGTTGGTTGGCAATTGCCTTCGTTCGACGGCGTAAATTCATGGCCTGAAGCACACCAAATTCAGCAATTGCGTAAGGTGAATAAGCCGGGACGTTGCTGAGTTTAACACCATGAGTCTCAGCAGCAGCCAAGTCGACATTATCAATCCCAACGTTACGTAAGGCAAGATACGGTAGGTTTAACCGCCCCATTTTGGCAAAGAGGGCTGCGTCATACGGAATTGTTTGAAGCGCTGAAATACCATTATAATCGGCTGCACGGATCACCGTATCAGCCGTTAAGAAATCACTCGTTAACGTCACCTCAATATCGTGTTCCGCTTGCCACTTTTCAAAATAGGGTGCCTCGTCTGGACGAACGTTGTAGGCGAAAAATTTCATGAGCTAAATTCCTTTCCATCTAATTTCGTCCATTTTACCTGAAACCGGTTACGCTGCACATTAAAGTGCACTAAAATCAAAATGAGCGCACAAAAAAAGGACTGACAATTGTCAGTCCCTTTTCGCAGCAATTACTTAAGGGTAACCGTTGCGCCAACTTCTTCAAGCTTAGCCTTGATGTCGTTAGCTTCGTCTTCTGAAACGCCTTCCTTGACGATTGAAGGGGCGCCGTCAACAAGACCCTTAGCATCCTTCAAGCCAAGACCAGTGATTTCACGAACGGCCTTAATAGCCTTAACCTTTTGGTCACCTGATTCAGTGATTTCAACATCGTAAGAATCCTTAGCGGCACCAGCGTCGCCACCAGCAGCAGCAACTGCAACTGGAGCAGCAGCTGAAACGTCAAATTCTTCTTCGATTGCCTTAACAAGGTCGTTTAAATCTGAGATTGATGCTTCTTTTAATGAAGCAATGATTGAATCTTTATCAAAAGCCATTTTTGTATCCTCCATTTATAGTGAGTTTTAAATTGGTTGTGGGTTAGGCAGCGTCGCCTTCACCCTTATCAGCAACAGCCTTAACGGCACGTGCGATCTTACGCATTGGATCAGACAATGCGCTAGCAAGCATTGACAACAAGTCTTCACGACTTGGCAACGTTGCAAAGGTGTTGATTTCTTCGATTGAAGCGGTCTTGCCTTCGACCATCCCACCCTTAATTTCAAGGGCATCGTGTGCATCGGCAAACTTCTTCAAAATCTTAGCTGGAGCAATGGCATCCTCGTCAGAGAAGGCAACAGCTGTAGGACCGTTAAAGATGTCTTTAAGGTCTTCGTAACCTGCCTTGTCAGCAGCCCGCGTCAAGATTTTGTTCTTGATAACAGACATTGACACACCGGCATCACGTAATTGCTTACGTAAGTCAGTCACTTCTGCAACGGTTAAACCACGGTAGTCAACAACGATAGCTGAAGTAGCGTTTTGCAAACGTTCAGCAACATCATCAACAATCTTAGCTTTGGTTGCGATTGTTTCTTTACTCATTATGATTTCACCTCCTGCGAAATGATGGGAATAAAAAATCCCTACGCCCACCAAGACATAGAGAGAAATGTAAAACTTTCACATCTTCCTCGGCAGGCAAACATTAAGGCTTTCGCCACCTGAGTCTTGGGCAGAACAATATCAACCTGTAAAGAATACCATTGGCAGTTCTTCGAGTCAATACGGGATTTTTATTTTATTAATTAAAGACTTGCAACGTCAACGTTGACACCAGGGCCAAAGGTTGAAGTAATTGAAACGTGTTGTACGTAAGTCCCCTTAACGGCGGCTGGACGTGCAGTAATCACAACGTTTGCAATTGTCTTCAAGTTTTCAACCAACTTGTCAGCATCGAATGAGACTTTCCCAACAGGGACAGCCACGTTACCGTCACGGTCAGTCCGGTAAGTCACCTTACCCGCTTTTGATTCGGAAACGGCTTTACCGACTTCCATTGTGACCGTGCCAGTCTTAGGGTTAGGCATTAAGCCTTTAGGTCCAAGAACCCGGCCCAAACGACCTACTTGGGCCATCATGTCAGGCGTCGCAATGGCAACGTCGAAATCTAACCAACCGTCAGAAATCTTAGCAACCAAATCGTCGTCACCGACAAAGTCGGCACCGGCTTCTTGAGCTTCTTTAGCTTTGTCACCCTTAGCGAAGACAACAACCGTCTGATCTTTACCAGTCCCGTTAGGCAAAACGACTGCCCCACGGAGTTGTTGATCAGCTTGTTTTGTATCAACGTTTAGGTTAAATGCAATTTCAATTGTTGAATCGAATTTAGCAAAATCAATCTTCTTAACAAGATCAACCGCTTCTTCGATTGAGTAAAGCTTGTCTTGATCGACTTGCTTTAATGCGTCTTGGTACTTCTTACCTCTTTTACGAGCCATTGTGTTTTCCTCCTTGCAATTGTGGTCTAACGGATTGTCCTCCCACTTGATACATCTGCTTTTACAGAGTATCCGTAACTGTCATAGCTTTAATTAACCTTCAACAGTGAAGCCCATGCTACGAGCTGTACCTTCAACCATGCGCATTGCTGCTTCGACGTCAGCGGCGTTTAGGTCTTGCATTTTTGATTCGGCGATTTCCCGTACTTGATCCTTGGTTACAGAAGCAACCTTGTTCGTGTTTGGTTCGCCAGAACCCTTTTCAACACCAGCGGCCTTCTTCAAAAGAACGGCTGCAGGCGGAGTCTTTGTGATGAAGTCGAATGAACGATCTTCGTACACAGTAATCACGACTGGAATAATCATCCCAGCTTGATCAGCAGTACGGGCGTTGAAATCCTTGGTAAAGCCCATGATGTTGATCCCAGCTTGGCCCAATGCAGGCCCAACTGGAGGAGCTGGAGTTGCTTTTCCGGCAGGAATTTGTAATTTAACGATGTTAGCTACTTTTTTAGCCACGAAACATACCTCCTTGAAGTCCGTGTTGTGGTAAATGGAGATGCTGTTTTCTCCTCCCACATGTACATGTCTAACACATACTTATATAAACTACCATAAAAGGCCGACGTTGCCAAGGCCTGTTGGCATAAAATTAATTAAACAACTGGATCAACTTGGTCAAAATCAAGTTCAGCGCTGGTTTCACGACCAAACATGTCAATATTCACTTTCAACTTCATCTTATCGTGATCAAGCTCCGTAATCTTTCCTTCCATACCGGAAAAGGCGCCGTCCACAATTTTGATTGTGTCGCCAACTGCGACGTCTAGGTCTTCGTGACGACTACTCATTCCGAGTCGTTTCAAGATTCGTTCAATCTCGTCAGGCAGTAGCGGTGTGGGCTTTGACCCCCCACCATGAGACCCAATAAACCCGGTCACACCTGGGGTGTTCCGAACGATGTACCAAGCTTGGTCTGTCATGACCATTTCAACTAAGACGTACCCGGGGAAGGTTTTATCCATCTTAATCTTTTCCTTGCCGTTTTTAACTTCGTGTTCCTCTTCTTCCGGTACCACGACACGGAAAATAAAATCTTGCATCCCCATTGATTGGGCCCGGCTCTCCAAGTTCATCTTGACCTTGTTTTCGTAACCAGAATACGTGTGTAGTACGTACCATTGTTTCTCAACTGATTCAACCATGTTGTCCATCCTTTCACTCAAGGTGATTCTAAAAAACCAAAATAAAAAAACCTCGCACCGCGAAGTTTTTCTCCAAGACCAAGTATAGCATATTTAACCGGTTTTACAAACTGGCTAAAACCTGCAAGCCGTATTGAACAGCCCAGTCTACTGCCCCTAAAAAGACAGCAAATGCAACGGCCATCCCGACAACACTAGCCGTATCCTTACGGGTCTGCTTAGCCGATGGCCATGAAACTTGTTTCATTTCATCTTTTACAGCACGTAAAAATCTAAAAAATCGCATGTTGCTCCTCCTGATCACACCCTGAAATTAACGCGTTTCACGGTGTAGCGTATGTTTACCGCAATACTTACAAAACTTATTCACTTCAAGTCGAGTCTTACGAGTCGGACTAGCTGGAATCGTGTAGTTTCGCGATCCGCAAACGGAACAGGCTAACGCAACTTTCTTTTGAGCCACGCTAACACCTCCTCATAGCAAGTTTCAGTCTAGCATTATATCACGTGAGCGTCAATCTGCAGCGAACAATGTTTACCGAAATTCGTTACGGAGCTTCTTTTTGATTCTCGCCAATGCATTCTTGACTTGCTTTCCATCAGCATTGAGCGAAGCCGCTATTTCAACGATACTCAAGCCACTACAAGCATATTCGTGAACTAGCCGCTCAAAATTGGAAAACTGCGTCGCTTGACACTGAGAGACCGTGTCACGAACAATCACCACCTGATCTGGTGTAGCCAACCATGTATCGACCAGCAAATTACTCAACAATTCAGGATTAGCGTCAATTTCGACGTGACCACTACTCGTTGAACGTTTCTTGGCATGGGCACGCCGAGCGAGGTCCCGCCGGCGGTTTAGTAGCGCCGTTTTATAATACGAACCAAACGCCTTTTCTCGCGTCACATTAAAGTGCTGAACCGCCTTCCACAACACGATTCGGGCTTCCTGTTGCCACTCATCTCGATCCATGTCTGGTAAGTAGAATTCTCCTTGCAGATGGTTCACTAATGGCTGGTATCGCCGCAATATTTCTTCAAAAGCAGTATCTTCTCCCCGCTTTGCTAACGCCACCAGGTTCCAATCGGTCAAATCAGTATACACACGGATACAACTCCTTTTCTATCTGGAATAGCAAAAGGATAACAAGCCCGTCAATCAAATAAAGCGAACGACCCACCAGACCAAAAGCAGGTGGTCTATTCCATTCTAGATAAAACCGCTACTCGCTTTTAATACCACCAATTTCGCGCTTAAACCAATAAAAAAAGCGCAGATGCGCTCTCATTAGACTATTAGATGATTGTCACTATTTTTTCGGTTTCCCCAAGTCGTCTCGTAACTTCTCTAACGCCAATAACTGGCGTTGACTCCACGGTGACTTTCTCACTTGACCCAAGTCCCGGTATTTAGCAGCCTGGGAGTTGACTTCTTTTTTAGTCCGTTGAATATCACGTAGTAGCTCTCCAGCAGGGATCCGTAAAGCCCCTTCAGAAAAAATCATCCATTGTTCGGCCTGATCACTTGTTGCCACCGTGACATGGGTAAACCGGGTTTGTTTTTCTTTAGCTAACGCCTCAATGTAGGCATCCGCTGTCTGGTCTTGACCCGTCCACACCACGTCCAGCCCGTATTTCGTGTACCTTTTGGAAATTCCGGGCACAAACATGGCATCAAACACCACAATAATTTGAATCTGTTGATACTTTCGGTATTCGCTTAACATATCTAACAACCGATCCCGAGCTTCTTCCAACCGGTTGGTCAGCTTCAGGTGGTTTAAATCAGGCCAGTTGCCGATCATGTTATAGGCATCCACAATTAAAATATCGTTTTTCATGGCTCCATCTCCGATTCCATTAAGCTAATGGATGGCGAGACTGGAAAGCCTGATACATAAGCAAACTTGCCGCAACACTGGCATTCAAACTTTGAACTTCACCAACCATGGGAATCGTCAACATTTCGTCCACCGATTTTTTCAGGAGAGGAGCGATCCCCTTGCCCTCGTTACCGATGATAATACCCACTGGCCCCGTCGCGTCAAACCGGCGATAATCTGTTCCATTCATATCGGTGCCGAAAATCCAAAGGCCCCGGTCTTTTAGCGCTTTAACCGTATTGACGAGATTGGTCACCCGCACTACGGGGACCCGCTCAATAGCCCCAGTTGATGTTTTAGCCACCACTGAAGTTAGCCCAACGGCGTGACGCTTGGGGATAATGATCCCGTGTGCGCCCACTGCATCGGCCGTTCGCATAATAGAGCCTAAATTGTGAGGGTCGTTCAAACTGTCCAAGATTAAAAAGAATGGGGCTTCGTCACGTTCCTCGGCAACCTTAAACAAGTCGTCCAATTCGGCGTATTTAAACGCCGCAACAGCTAAGACAACACCTTGGTGATTTTCGTGACTCACAAGCCGGTCTAACTTTGTCTTAGGCACCGTTTGAACCACCAGCCCCCGCTTCTTAGCAAGGGTTAAAATTTGAGCAATAGCCTCGTGTTTTAAGCCCTCCTGTAAAAAGACTTTGTTGATTTCCTGATCACTCTTCAATGCAGCAACCGCTGGATGCCGACCAATGACAAAATCAGAGTCCTCAGCAGCGGGTTTCACTTCATTTTTATCGCTCATTTGGTAGCCTCCCTGCCTCAACTTGTTCAATACACCAGTTTGCTAGCTCACCGACTCGCTCCGTTTGCCCGCTTAAGTACAAATACCCAAACAGCGCCTCAAACCCGGTCGAAATCCGGTAAGTGACCACACTTGTATTTTTTGCGTGGGTGTAACTCTTCGCATTGCGGCCCCGTCGGAAATAATCCTGTTCCGTTTCGGATAGTTTTTCCTGTTCAAGCATCAGGTCAATTAAGGCCGCTTGAGCCTTAGCCGACACATACATCGTTGCTTTGTGGTGCAGTTTCGTCGGCTTTGTTAACCCCGCTTGTATCAAGTGGCGGCGGATGTAAACCTCGTAGATAGCATCGCCCATGTAAGCCAAGGCGATACCATTAAGTTGCTCAAAATCTTGCGTTTCTGTCATAGTGTTCCTTTCTAATTGGCGTGATGCCAACGGGTCCCCTGAGGGGTATCCTCTAAAATAATCCCCTGCGCTTTGAGTTGCTCCCGGATTTCATCACTGCGGGCGAAATCTCGATTTTTGCGAGCTTCCAGACGTTCGTCGATCAACGCCTGAATATCTGTATCTGCTAGGCTTTCAGCGACTAATTCAATACCAAAAACTCCAACCAATTCAGTTAGTGTCTTCAGCAAAAACGCCAGACTGTCCGCGAAAACAACGTCCCGCTCAGCATACACGTTTCCGAGCTTGGCCAGTTCGTAAACTTGGGCAATCCCATTTTGAACATTGAAGTCATCGTCCATAGCGTCGACAAAGCTGGCCTCAATTTGGCGCACCTCTTGATCTAACTTAGGGTCGTTGCCGGCCTCAGCATCCTGGGTTCGATAGTTCAAGTTATTAAATGCCGTCTGCAGGCGACGCACGTTATTAGCGGCGTCATCCAAGTTACCTTGGGTGTATTGAATAGGGCGCCGATACTGTGTCGTGGCCATAAAGAACCGTAATGTTTGAGGATCGACTTTTTGCAAAAGATCGTGCACGGACACGTTATTTCCGAGCGATTTGCTCATTTTTTCGTTGTCGTCCCCAATCGTCACAAAACCGTTGTGGAGCCAGTAATGTGCAAATGGCTTGCCAGTTTTGGCTTCGCTTTGAGCGATTTCATTTTCGTGATGTGGGAACGTTAAATCCTGACCACCACCATGGATATCAAACGTATCACCCAGGTACTTTGTGGACATCACAGAACACTCGATATGCCAGCCGGGCCGACCACTTCCCCACGGGGATTCCCAAGCGATTTCGTCGCCCTTGGCACCCTTCCACAAGGCAAAATCAATCGGGTCTTCTTTTCGCTTGGCCTCTTCTTCGTCCACGTGCTGACTTGCGCCAACTTCCAACTCATCAATGTTTTGATGGGAAAGTTCACCGTAATGGGCAAACCGCCGAGCCCGATAATAGACGTCGCCATCGGATTCATAAGCAAACCCTTTGCCAATCAAATCCTGGATAAAATCAATAATTTCCTTGATGTTTTCTGTCGCCCGCGGATGTTTCGTTGCCGGCTCAACATTTAAGGCTGTCGTATCTTCCATAAAGGCGTTAATGTACTTATCCGCGATTGCGGGAACGGTGGTGCCCGCTTCTTTAGCGGCCTTGATCATCTTATCGTCAACGTCCGTAAAATTGGACACGTAGTTCACGTGATAACCCTTGTATTCAAAATAGCGCCGAATCGTATCAAATGCGATAACACTTCGCGCATTACCAATATGGATGTAGTTGTAGACAGTCGGACCACAGACGTACATGTTAACAATTCCTGAGGTCATTGGGGTAAAGATTTCTTTTTTTCTGGTAAGCGTGTTGTAAACTTCTAGCATCTGCGTGCTCCTTCCGGAATGGTTGGTGAGTTCATTCTAGCATAATCCAGCTTAATTTTACCGCGAAATACAGAACAGTCTCAACTGTCTCAACCTGAAGCCATCAAAAAAGGCGGCCGAAAATTTCGACTGCCAATTTACGAACTCCAAAATTGGATTACGCCTGTTCAAGTTGGGCGAGCGTTTGATTAACGTGTTCTAACGTCTTTTCCCGTCCGACTAATTCAATGGACTCAGGTAGTTCTGGTCCGTGCATTTCGTGAGTCACAGCAATTCGGATTGGCATCCAGAGTTGCCGGCCTTTAATTCCCGTATCCTTTTGAATTGCCTTAATCGTCGCTAAAATCTTAACGGTGTCAAAAATTGGCAACTCGTTAATTCGTTTGGCAAACTCTTTTAAGACAACTGGGGCAGTTTCGTTTGAAATTTCTGCCAACGCCTCACCCGTCACTTGGTCGGGTTCGTTGAAGAAAACGTCAGCCATCTCATTGATCTGCGCCATGTAACTCATCTGTTGCTTGTAAACGCTGATTAACTTCCGGGCCCACTCAACCGTTTTGGCATCCGGATTTTCCGGCAAGTTTCCGGCCTTAATTAGTTGTTGCAACGCTAAGTCAACGATGGTGTCTTCATCAGCTGATTTCACGTACTGATTGTTGATCCATTCCAGCTTTTTTTGATCAAAGGTGGCAGGTGACTTGCTTAGACGCTTTTCATCATACATCTTGACGAAATCCTTTAAGCTGAAGATCTCCTCTTCACCAACCGGTGACCACCCCAGCAAAATAATGAAGTTCAGCATGGCATCCGGTAAGTAGCCCAAATTACGGTACTGTTCAATAAATTGCAGAATCGTTTCATCCCGCTTCGACAGTTTCTTTCCCGTATCCTTGCTGATAATCAAACTCATGTGACCAAATTTAGGTGCTTCCCAACCGAAAGCCTCATAGATCATCAATTGCTTAGGCGTGTTGGCCACGTGGTCATCGCCACGGAAAACATGGCTAATTTTCATCAAATGGTCATCTAATACCACCGCAAAGTTGTAGGTTGGGACGCCGTCAGCCTTGACGATGACGAAGTCGCCACCGATCGTATCGGATTCAAAGGATACCTTCCCTTTAACCATGTCATCCCACTCGTACGTTGTATGTTCTGGTACCCGGAACCGGATGACTGGCTTTAAGCCTTGCGCCTTAGATTCAGCGATTTTAGCTTGAATCTCATCATCGGACATTCCAGCGTATTCGTATTCGTAGTGTGGCATCTCATGCCGTGCACGTTGCGCTTCACGATCTGCTTCTAATTCATCTTCAGTCTTATATGACTCGTAAGCTTTCCCCTCATCCAACAACTGTTGAATATATGGTTTGTAAATCTCGAGTCGTTCTGACTGCCGGTATGGCCCAACGTCACCTGGTTTATCTGGACCTTCATCCCAGTCCATACCTAACCATTTGAGGTTGTCGAGCTGACTTTTTTCACCGTCAGCCACGTTGCGTTTTGTATCAGTATCTTCGATTCGGATGATGAACTTACCTTTGTAATGTCGCGCAAAAAGGTAGTTAAAAAGCGCCGTTCGCGCATTTCCAATATGCAGATGCCCAGTAGGACTCGGAGCATAACGAACGCGAATAGAATCATTTGCCAATGTCTTGTCCGCCTCTTTCTTGAATTCGGTTGGTCTGCAGACCAATCCACTTTACCTATCAGTGTACAATGGAACGCCCCAAAAGAAAAGGTGCGTTCCGTTACTTCCTAGACTTCTTGCCAGTCTTGTCACTACCCGTTCGCTCGGTAATTTCCGTTTGGGAGTGAGCTGGTTTCGCAAAAATCATGCGCCCAGCATCCGTTTGAATTGCTGAAGTCACCACGACATCAAGTTGTTTGTTGAGATAGAATTTACCATCCTCAACGACCACCATCGTGCCATCATCCAAGTACGCCACCCCTTGTTGGCGCTCGGTCCCGTTTTTCACGACCATCACATTCAAATGTTCGCCAGGGATGACGCGTGGCTTAATCGCATTAGCCAGAGCATTGATGTTTAAGACCGACACATTTTGAAATTCAATGACCTTATTGAGATTATAATCATTGGTCATAATAACGCCGTTCACTTCTTTAGCTAACTGAATGAGCTTGCTGTCCACTTCGGGAATATCTTCAAAGTCGCCTTCGTACATCTCGACGGGAGCCAAATGCTCATTTTGCAGCTTATTTAAAATATCCAACCCCCGGCGGCCACGAACCCGCTTAATACTGTCACTTGAATCAGCAATGTATTGCAACTCATACAACACAAAGTTTGGTACTAGCAGGGTCCCTTCAATGAAGCCGGTTTTGACGAGATCATAAATTCGACCGTCAATGAGAATGTTGGTATCTAAAATCTTGTAGTGGTGGTAGTTTTCATCAACGGGTCGGTCAATAATATCGTTACTAGCGCTATCGGTCGCCCCTTTGCGGGAGCGAAATTGAAATAGCTTGCGCCATTCATCTCGCCTAGTCGTCCCTAACCGAAACCCCAAATACCCCAATACAATCATCAAGACAATCGGCAAAACACCGCTTAGCAACGGCGAATCCAGTCGCATCAAGGGGGTTGAAATCAACAGTGCAAGAACTAAGCCCACAATGGTCGACAAACTACCAAACAGTAAATAAGCCGGACTCTTTGACGATAGGCTCACTTCAATTCGGTTGATCAAGCGTTCAATAATCGGTGAAACCAATAGGGATAATAGCCAAAACAAGAACGCCCCCACAACCGCATTTGACAAGCCGTTATTATACCAAGTCTGCTGCTTAGTCCCGATTAGATACCACAAAATGGGTAAATAAGCGACACCGAGTCCCAGACCGACAACCGAGAAAATCGTTTGAATCATTATTCGTTTTCGTTTCATTCCGTCAACTCCCTTCAAGTCGTTACCCTAGAATTAGTTTAAGGGCCTGACGAATTGTGGCAACCCCGATCACTTCAATATTCGTCGGTGGCGTCCAATCCTTCAAATTATTCTTAGGAATATAGATGCGCTTAAATCCAAGTTTGGCCGCCTCGTTCACCCGACTCTCAATCCGGTTAACGCGTCGGATCTCACCGGTCAGGCCGATTTCGCCGACGTAACACTCAGCCGGATCCGTGCCCTTGTCCCGATAGGAACTCGCAATACTGATTGCGAGTGCTAAATCGACAGCCGGTTCATCTAGTTTAACCCCACCGGCCGCTTTTAAATACGCATCCTGATTTTGCAACATCAAGTTGGCCCGTTTTTCCAAAACAGCCATAATCAGTGACACCCGATTACGATCAATCCCTGATGCAGTTCGTTGCGCGTTACCAAAAACTGATGGTGTCAGCAAAGCTTGAATTTCAACTAGGATTGGCCGAGTCCCCTCCATTGAGACAACAATTGCGGACCCGGTCGCGTCATCAAGTCGTTCTTCCAGAAAAATTTCTGACGGGTTTTGAACTTCGGCCAATCCCGTTTCTTGCATTTCAAAAATTCCCAACTCATTGGTCGAACCAAACCGGTTTTTAACAGCTCGCAAGATTCGGTAGGTGTGATGCAGATCGCCTTCAAAATACAATACCGTATCCACCATGTGCTCCAATATTTTTGGCCCCGCAATAGCGCCGCCCTTAGTCACGTGACCCACCACAAAGATGGTGATACCGCGTGTCTTAGCGATCCGCATGAGTTCCGCTGTCACCTCTCGAATTTGAGCCACCGAGCCAACGGCTGATTGAATATCTGGTTGTGACATTGTTTGAACTGAATCAATCACAACATAGTCTGGCTTTAGTTCATCAATATTTTCACGAATCCGCCCCATGTCAGTTTCAGGGTACAAATACAAATTATCACTCGCGACGGATAACCGGTTCGCCCGCATTTTGATTTGGGTGGCACTTTCTTCTCCAGAAACATACAGCACTTGGCCACCCGTTTGACTCAACTGACCGGAAACCTGAAGGAGTAAGGTGGATTTGCCAATGCCGGGATCGCCCCCAATGAGGACTAACGAGCCCGGAACGACGCCACCACCCAATACTCGGTTCAATTCTCCCAATTGGGTTTTCACACGAGGTTCTTTTTCGGTCGTGACTTCTGCCAGCTTTTCTGGCTTAGCCACCACCCCGCCCACGGCCCGCCGACTAGGCTTAGCGGTCGAGGCAGTTTCAATGACTTCTTCAACAAACGTATTCCATTTGCCACAGTTGGGACAGCGCCCCAAAAACCGGGGTGCTTGATACCCACATTCCTGACATACATACTGGGTTTTTGCCTTGGCCAATAGGGGCCCTCCTTTTTAAATTAAAAATGTTTGACTATTATTAACCAATCACTATTCTAGCATAGTTAGCGGACGAATCTAACGCAAAACAATCACCTTTATGGCTTCTTAAAGTTATTGTCCAGAAGACCCAAAACCACCTTGACGCTCTTGTTTTGGCGTCACGTCATTATCGGCCGCCAAGTAGTTCAAAAAGAGGCCTTGACCAATCCGCTCCCCCTTTTTAATCACCGCATCCGTTAAGCCGAAATTCAGCACCTGAATAAAGATCTCGCCTTCATTACTCTCGTTATTGTAGTAATCCGCATCGATGACCCCAATCCCGTTTGGAATGACTAATCCCCGTTTCAATGGATTGCTGGACCGGTTGGCCAGAATTAACACCTCGTCATCTTGCATATAGCTCTTAATTCCCGTAGGCACTAAAAACGGCTTCAAAATCCGCTTTGCGCGATCCGCATCAGCCGGCGCTATCGTTTGTTCGTGCCGAATCGCCCACAATACTTTTAGAAAATCTAGTTTCCAAATCGACGGAACAGTGAAATCCACCGCACTTTCGAAGTCGTACCCAGCCGCCTGCTTGGTCGTTCGATATGGTAAATGAAGCCCTTGTCCGTCGTACTTTGAGACGATTTGAAATCCTCGTTTCATTTTCATTCCTCCCTGCATTGTTATTATCTTACACTACGGGTAATGAGGCGACAAACCGAATGATAAAATATGGCCGATTTCCGGTCAAATGGAGTACAATGTAACCATTTACTAAAGGAGTGTGACTAATTTGAGTCAATCAAACGAACAAACGGCTGCGATTACAGCCAAGCAAATTTCACGCTATCAAGATACTTTTAACGCTCGCAAAGATGCCAAAGTGGTCGAGCGTGCTGTCACCCATCAAGGTATTCTGGCAACGAGTGCTGATTTTGCCTCAGACGTCGATATGACCCCCGTTTTCTCAATTGACTTAGAGACCGGGAAAGTGGCCAACCAAAAGCAAAGTGGCCGATGCTGGATGTTCGCAGCTCTGAACACGATGCGCCACGAATTAGCTGACTTATTTAAGCTTGATGATTTCGAGCTCTCCCAAAACTACACCTTCTTCTGGGATAAATTCGAAAAAGCTAACTACTTCTACCAAAATGTTTTGGACACAGCTGTTAACCCCATTACCGACCGTAAAGTGGCCTTTTTAATGGCGACTCCGCAACAGGATGGTGGCCAGTGGGATATGTTATGCGCCATCATCGAAAAATACGGGATTGTTCCTAAGTCAGCAATGCCCGAAACCTACAGCAGCTCAAAATCAAGTGAGCTCAACACGACGCTTAACAAGAAGCTACGTAAAGACGCCACAATCTTACGTCAAATGGTGACCGACAATCAGTCTGACGAGGCCATTGCCAAAACGCGCGATCAAATGTTGAGCGATGTTTACCGGTTATTATGCTACACACTTGGCGAACCAGTTCAGACTTTTGACTTTGAATATCGCGATAAAGACCACAATTACCACGTTGACCGTGACTTAACGCCCAAGGCCTTCTACGACAAGTACGTTGGTTGGAACCTGGACGACTACGTCTCCATCATCAACGCCCCAACTAGCGACAAGCCTTACAATCAGACTTACACCATTGAGATGTTGGGTAACGTGCTCGGTGGCCGTCCTGTAAAGCACTTAAACGTTGATATGCCAACCTTTAAGCAACTGGCAATTGCTCAACTTCAAGCGGGCCAAAGTGTTTGGTTTGGCTGTGATGTGGGTCAAAGCTCTGACCGTCAAAAGGGGATCATGGACCTTAACGCTTACAACAAGAACGACTTACTTGATATTGACCTGTCAATGACTAAGGCAGAACGCTTAGACTACGGCGAGAGTTTGATGACTCATGCCATGGTCATTACCGGCGTTGATCTCAAAGAAGGTCAACCAACTAAGTGGAAAGTCGAAAATTCTTGGGGTGAAAAGGTCGGCCATAAAGGTTACTTCGTCATGAGTGACCGTTGGATGGACGAATATTGCTATCAAGTTGTTGTCAACAAGAAGTTTTTGAATCCTGAGCTGCAAACGGCTCAAGCGGCTGAACCAAAAGTTTTGGCACCATGGGATCCAATGGGCGCCCTAGCAAGCCACTAATTAATCTTAAAAACCACCGATTCGGTGACTGGACACTAAGCTGCCAGACCGAAAACGGTGGTTTTTTCTAGCCTCATTTAGCCGTTAATCGAGTACCCGCTTGGCTACAATCTCGAAATCCGAGTCAATTTGATACCAAATTGGCTTACCATTCGGCACTTCAACCTGATCAATTGCGTCGTCACTGATTCTCTCCAAGTACTTAATCAGTGCCCGTAGCGTACTCCCGTGAGCGACCACTAATTGATTGTGTCCCGCTCTTAGTCCCGGTGCGATATGGTCTTGCCAATAGGGCATTAATCGATCATAAGCCATCTTAAGACTTTCGCCACGAGGTTCGGTGACGCCAATCTGGGCATAACGCCGGGCCACATCTGGTTTGGCCAAAAGCGGTGGGACCGTCGTAAAACTGCGTCGCCATTCATGCAGTTGGGCTGCGCCAACCCTTTGTTTGACGACGTCTTTATTCTGCCCCCGTAACGCGCCGTAGTGCCGTTCGTTTAGCCGCCACGTTTTGATCATTGGCAGGTCATTTTGACCAATCTCGTCCAGCACGATGTTTGCCGTCATGATAGCCCGTTTCAACATCGACGTATGAACCTGTTGAAAGGTCAGTCCAGTTGCGGCAATTCGGCTCCCCGCTTCGTGAGCCTGCGTTAGTCCGGTCGCAGTTAACGCTACATCGCTCCAACCCGTGAATAAATGTTGTTGGTTGGCTAAACTCTGACCGTGTCTCATGATGACCAGTTCAACCATGTTTTGTCCCCTCCTACTTTTCTTGTTCAGGGTAGCACATAATCCCCTAAAAAATAAACAAGAAGTTTCATGAACTCCTTGTTTATTGTACTCACTAAATGACGGCATTCAACAACATCATCAAAATTGGGATCACAATCAAACTCATTAATGTGGTCTCGGTGACCATGACCGCAGCAAAACTGGCATCCGCCCCATACAGTTTGGAAACAACCGGCGCGTTCGTCATGACCGGCATTGCAGATTGAATGATAAACACCTGTTTCATCATCACTGGTAGCCCAGTCGGTAACACCAACGCCGCCATTAAAGCTGGTGCCAAAACAAATCGGCCCAAGAGAATCCCAATATTACCCCGGTTTAAGGTCAAATCATGGACGCTGACGTTCGCAATGGCGATCCCAATAAAGATCATCGACAGTGGCACGGTTAACCCACCAACATAGCTGAGATCAGCCATAATAAAAGCTGGTAACTGAATTTTCAAGAGCACCAAGACGACCCCCACCATAAAACCTAACAACGGTGGTGAAAAAACTTTTTTCAAGGTTTGGCCTAAGCTGAATTTGTAGTCCCCTAGTCCGTCCCGCTGAATTAAGTACACGCCCAGTGTCCAAAAGATGGTGGTATTTGCCATATAGTAAACCAACACGTAAGGTAGGCTTTTGGCCTCACCAAATAAAGCGACGTTAACTGGGAGACCGACAAACACCGTATTTGAGTTAAAAAACATGGACTCAAAAAGACCCAGATGGCTCTTCTTAATATGTAAAAAATGCGCAACGATGATTGAAATAACAAAAAGAATCATCATCGAGATAACGGGAAACCGCAAATCAGGCAACGTACTAACTAAACTGTGAAACGAGAATTTGTCGACAATGGTGTAAGCCATGTACGCCGGCAACGCAATTTGAGTCACCAACCGAGCAATCAACTTGCTTGCTGATTCGTTGAACCATCCCATTTGCGTCAAAACATAGCCTAGCGCGATCATGATTAAGATCTCAACGACCCCGGCCACGCTTTTTGCAAATAACAAAAGCATGACAAATCACCTCCTAATTTCATTTTACAAATTGGTTTTTATTATAGCACACGAACCCGGTCAATCACTGCTTCCATTTGACTTGATTATTTAAGAACTGGCCGTTGCCGTTTACGTCGCGGGATTTTTATGGTGTAATAATAAAGACTGAGGGGTGACAAAAGTCTTAAGTTCTACTTAAGCTTGCAAAAAATTGAAAAGATTGTAATATTTCTGTCATACAATACACAAAGATTTGAACTAGGGTGAGGAATAATATGGCTTCCAAAAATTCGAATAATGACAATCAAACGCGTCGGCGCAGTTCGCAGGCTCATTTCAAGCAACCAAAGAAACACCGGGGATTAAAATGGACGATTTTTATCGTTTTGCTGATTTTAATTACGGGTGGCGCAGCATATGGTATTCATGCCTACTTTGCGGCTCGGGATGCCTTTCAGGCTACCTATCAAAAAGGCGACACCAACAAATTACGAAACGTCAATCAAGTCATCAAGGACGGTAAGCCGTTGTCCATTCTGTTACTAGGAACTGACACTGGCGCCCTTGGCCGCCATGACACCGGCCGAACTGATACCATCATCGTTGCGACCGTCAATGCGCAAAAAAAGACCGCTTATTTGACGAGTATCCCACGTGACACCAACGTCACCTTACAAGGCGGAACGCAAAAAATTAACGCTGCCTATACGCTCGGTGGGGCGCCAATGGCAGTCGACACCGTTCAAAACCTGTTAGATGTACCCATTGATTTTTACGCATTAGTCAACATGGGCGGCCTTGAAAAAATGGTTAACGCCGTGGGTGGTGTGGATCTGAAACCCCTCCTCACCTTCTCTTATGGGCATGCCCACGTTGTCAAAGGGCGACAAACGCACCTGAACGGAAAACAGGCGTTGGACTACTCCCGCATGCGTGAAACGGATCCGCTAGGCGACTATGGTCGTCAAAAGCGTCAACGCCAAGTCATTCAAAAGCTCTTGATCAAGGCAATGGGCATTGGGTCTATTCCCCGGTACCAATCAATTTTAACTTCTCTCAAAGGAAACCTAAAAACCGATTTAACCTTTGATGATTTAATTGCCATTCGTGGTAAGTATGGTGACGCGACTCACCATATTAAGTCCCAAACCCTGCAAGGTCAGGATGCAATGATTGATAACCTGTCCTATCAGGTCCCAACCGCAACTGAAATTGCTCGGGTTTCGACGAATATTCGTCGATCACTTGGATTAGCAAAATCCACAAAGTTGACTGGAAACGCCGCGCAAAGCGGTAATGCCAATTCTGCAACACCAGCTAACGCAACGACCGAAACAACGACTGGCTACTAACTAAAAAGATGCTAAACGATTATCCGTTTAGCATCTTTTTTAATGGCCTCTGAAAATCGCCAGGACGCCGCGGGCTCGAACCAGTTGCTCCGGCTTCAGATAAGTTCGAATGGCGCGCAACACCGCCTTAGCATCCTTTGCAGCAAATGGATATTGATTACCGGTTTGACTAATAACGGTAAACCGCGAGATTTTCTTTCTCATTGATACCGATGCAACAACCTGATTAACCTCACCCCAAGCTAGCATCACTGAAAGCCGCTCAGCATGATCATTCGTAAACTGGATTCCCGTTGGGCTAATCGTCAATTTGCCAAACTGAGGGGCTCCTGCAAAGTACGTCGCAGCCATTTTCAGCGTTATCTGCTCGTCTTGTTCATTATCCAATTTTGCCTCCTAGCGTTTACCGCGGCCAATTAGCCGCAAAAAACTGCGTTTAACAACGTCGAAAAATGAAAGGGCTCGAACTAAATGGTCTGGATCGACGTGTCGCCGAACCTCACGCAGCAGTTCGTGCGTTTTTTTGGACGAGAACGTAAACGTTCCACTCGACTTAGTTCGAATTGCAAACCGGGGGATCCACCGTCCACCAAACATAACGGAGGCCAGTACATAATCAATTTCTTCCCATGGAATCTGAATATAATCCCGTTTGTTTCGATCATCAAAAAATTCAAACCCCTTGTCGCCAACCATGATTTTTCCATAACTTCCTAGCCCTAAAAATGATGTAGCATTCACCACTAAATCCGCTCTTGTATTGATTGACTGAACCACTGAACTAACCTCCATCATGAGTCTTAGTTTCATTATAATCAAGCTAACCCTTGAAATCAAAAAACCGAATGCCATAACCGCGCATTCGGTTTTCTAGACTGTCACTCATTAATCATAGGTTCAATCCTACATGACATGAAGGACGTGTAAAACAACCCCGACAACGAACAATCCTAAAATAATGATAATTGGTGATACCTTCTTCTTCAGTAACCACATGCACAAGAACGTGAGCAATAGGCCCGCTAAACCAGGTACCAGTAAGTCCAAATTATCTTGAAGCGTCGTCACCTTGTATTCGTCTAACGAACGGCCAGCTGCTTGTTGGACCAAAGCTTCTTTGATCCCCGCAGCCCCATGAGGTAAGTTTGCCCAGTCAATGAACGCCCCTTTAGCCTGCTTAATGGTTGAAACAACCGGTGTAAACTTCACAACAACCCAACGGTTAATCAACGCACCCAAGATGAACATACCTAAGATGGTTGCCCCTTTAGTCACCTTTTGAAGCAAACCGCCTGACATATCTTCACTAATTCGGGAACCTGCACGGTATCCAAACTCTTGTGAGTACCAAGTGAAGCCCATCCGAATTAAATTCCAGAAAATAAAGTAGATGAGCGGCCCCATAATGTTGCCACCGATGGCCAAACTGGCTGCTAAGGCCCCAAGAATTGGCTTAACAGTGAACCAGAACACTGGATCACCGACCCCAGCTAGAGGACCCATCATCCCAACTTTAACCCCTTGAATGGCAACGTCATCGATTGGCGCACCATTTGCACGGTCTTCTTCTAGTGACAACGTAACGCCTAAAATTGGTGAAGCCAAGTACGGGTGGGTGTTAAAGAACTCCAGGTGCCGTTTTAAAGCAGCTGATCGGTCTTCCTTTGTCTTATACAACTTTTTCAAAGCTGGGATCATACTGTAAGCCCAACCACCGTTTTGCATCCGTTCATAGTTCCATGAACCTTGGATGAAGGTTGACCGCCACCATACGGAAACTCGGTCGCGTTTTGTTAGCGTAATTTTCTTGTTATCTGCCATTGTTTTCGTCTCCCTTCATCAATAATTGTCTATGATGTCGCCAAGCGGGTCACCCGAATTAGCGACACCGCCTTGTGAACTACCTGAACCACTCTTGTCAGACAAGTTCAAGTAAATCAAGGCAAGGCCAATTCCAATGGTTCCAAGGGCGATCAACGTCAACTGTTGAACGGTAGCGAGCACAAATCCGATAGCAAAGAATGGCCAAACTTCACCGGTTGCCATCATGTTGATCACCATCGCGTACCCAACGGCAACGACCATCCCACCACCAATGGCTAATCCTTCCGACAGCCAAGTTGGCATAGCATTCAGCAAGCTACGAACGGGACCCGCTCCAACCGCTAAGATCAAAGCGGCTGGGATAGCAATCCGCAGTCCTTGCATGGTAATGGCAATCCATTGCCAAATGTCAATTTTTCTAAAATTACCTTCTTCGGCTGCGCGGTCCATAATGTGAACAATCCCAGTTGCCAACGTCCGGGCTAAGATGGTGAGTAGCAAACCAGCAACTGCCAGCGGAACAGCAACCGCAATAGCGCTTGCTTGACCCTTGGCGCCAAAATCACCACTTAAGACAAGAATAATTGCTGAGGCAACGGCAGCCAAGGCAGCATCTGGGGCAACTGCGGCCCCAACGTTAGCCCAACCTAGAGCGATCATTTGGAGCGATCCCCCTAAAATCATGCAGGGTACCAAATGCCCTGTTACTAATCCAATTAACGTGCACGCAATCACTGGTTGGTGGAAGTGAAATTCATCCAAAATACCTTCCATCCCAGCCAGAAACGCAACGAGCACCACTAAAATTTGTTGAATAAAGTTCAATTCCATGGCGATTCTTCCTCCGTTTCAAAACAGGATTATGCTTTTTGCGCCTGTAACTCGCTTTCTGCTTTTTTCAAAATGTTATCCATATTTTCGCCACCATCACCCGGTACTTTCCGAACATCAAATTGAAGGCCCTTTTCTTTGAGTTTTTTGAAAGTATCGACGTCGGTTTGGTCAAAAGCTAATACCTTGTTAGGTTGCACTTTCCCAACCGAGTGAGCCATTGAACCCACATTGATCGTCTTCAATGGGACGCCGCCTTCTACAGCCCTTAAAACATCTTCAGGGTTTTCGAACAGCAATAGGACCCGTTGGCCGCCAAAGTGTTCTTTATCCTTAGCCAATTCAATCATGTGATCGACTGGTACAACATGGGCTTTAACCCCAATCGGTGCGGCTTGTTGAATCAAGTTCTTCCGCAAATCATCCTTGGCAACCGCATCAGAAACAACAATAATCCGGTTAGGTGAAACCGACTTTGTCCAAGCCGTTGCCACTTGACCGTGCAACAACCGTGAATCAATCCGGGTTAAAACATAGTCCATATCACCCGGCTTGCCGACAGTGCCGTTTGTGGCTACTGGTTGCGCCTGAGCTGGGCTAGTCGCCGAAGCTGGTTCCTTAGGAGCCAATTCTTCTGGCTTCACCTTGACGCCATCCTTGGCCACTTCAAGAATGTGGCTGGCAATTTCTTGGGCAGTTGTCTCACCCATCCGAGCGCCATATGCTTCAATTAGCATGGGCAGATTTAACCCCGTCACAATTGCCCACTTATCTTTATGATCCGTCAGCAAATTGTTAATTTGGTTAAACGGTGTGCCACCCCAGAGATCGACCAAGAACAAAACGTCTTCTGGATCACTCAGGGATGCCACGGCTTCTTGCACGTGTGCCCGAAAATCATCTGGGCCTTCGCTGGGTTTGAGGGTCACAGCCTTAACATCTTGCTGTTCGCCAAAAATCATGGAACCCGATTGTTGGATTCCTTCCGCGAATTGTCCGTGACTTGCAATGACAATTCCGACCATCTTCATACCTCCCGTTACGTAAAATAACAACAATAATAGCAATACCGTAAAGCTGAATTACGCACGATTCAATAAGTTGAACCAACCGTCAGTCGGAGCTGACGGGCGTAAAAACACCTCCTATCACCAGTGTTAACCATTAAGGTGAAAGTCTTAAGGTCGTAACTTTCACGTTTTTAAAAAGCCAAGAAAGCGTCAATCAAATTACAGATAAATTAAGCGCTTTCTTTTCTCCTATGACAGTAATGGTCACGCTTACGAACTTAATAATATCACATCCCCTTTTAACCTGCCACAAGTCCAGCTTGTTTTTTTGAAAAAATATTAGACCATTTTTCATATGGGTCACGAAAAAGAAACTATTTATCAGTGATTTACACAAAATTTTCATATGCACCAATTTTAAAGAAAACAAAAAATCACCGCTCACCGGTGATTTCAACGCCTAAGACTCATTTAACTCGCTTGCGAGTGGCACAATTTCTTCTGGAAATGCAAAAACATAATCGGACGCTGCCACTCCCGGTTGGTTTTTAGCCCCCCAAGCAACTAACCCAAACTTAATGCCGGCTGCGTGAGCCGCCTGAAGATCATACTGTGTATCGCCAATGTATACCGTTTCTTCTGGCTCGGCTTTTAACCGCGCCATTGCCACCAAGATTGGGTCTGGGGCTGGTTTCCCACGCTTGGCATCTTCCGCGACTACGAATTCACTGAAGTAGCGTTGCAGCCCAAATGGCGCCATATCACGCTTTAATTCGTATTTTTGCTTAGACGTCATGACAGCCACCGACACCCCTGCCAAGTCATTCAAAGCAGCTAGCATCTTTGTCACGTCCGGGTACACCCGAACCTCTTGTTGAAAATGGGGAATCATGTCTCGCCAGGCTGCCATAATGGTCTCAATGTCGGCTTCGGGCACCGCCAATGCGACGAGCGCATCGCGACTTGGAATGCCAAAAGTTTGGGTTAACGCCTCGTATGGACGGTCGATCCCCCGTGCCGTCAAAACCTTTTGTAAGGATTTCATATACATGGCCTCGGTATCCAATAACGTGCCATCAATATCAAAAATAAAGTTCTTCATGCTTTTCCCTGCACCCTTTCAAATTACTTCTCCTAGCGTACCGAAAACGCCTGACAAGTGCAATCATTCCAACAAAAAACCCGTCCATTGGCAACTACCAAATGGACGGGTCACTTATCTTATGCGGCCAAGAGGACTCGAACCTCCACCGGGAAAACCCCGACAAGATCCTTAATCTTGCGCGTCTGCCAGTTCCGCCATGGCCGCATCAACAAGAAATAGTATATCTAAAATACTACTCCTTTTCAATAGAAATTTGTATTTTCATTCAACTTTTTTAATTTTTTCGCACTACTCAGCGTTCACTGTTGCACCTTGACGGTCAATTCCTAAAATCCGCATACTCCCAACCAGTCCCAAATCCGTCAGTTTTTGGCGCAGAATGGTCAACTGCGGTTCAGTGCCAAAAGTCGCAATTGTTGGCCCGGCACCACTTAGGTACGTGCCATGGAGACCGAGTTTGCTGGCAACGTCGCGGATTTGCGGTAGTTCGGGAACCAACTTAGTTCTGGCCTTCTCGTGGAATTCGTCTTTTTCCATCATTTTGGAGGCCGTTTGCCAGTCTCCCGAAGCCAAAGCGGCCACAAAAACATTGGCAACACTACTCCCCTCAACTGCTTGTTGCCGGGATAATTCGTCGGCCAACACGTTTCGACTATCTTTCGTCAGTAATTTTTCGTTTTTAATAAACGCCAGCACCTTTAAATCTGGCATTTGAAGTTTGACCGAGGTCGTTTGATCACCATCAAAGTTTGCCACAACGACGTCGCCTAGCAAAGCCGGTGCCACGTTATCAGGATGGCCTTCCATCTGGCTAGCAAGGGTGACTTGATCATCAAGGCTCAGGTCCATTTCGCCGAGGTAATTTGCAATTTTTATCCCTGCCACAATGGCCGTCGATGAACTTCCAAGCCCCCGGGCAACCGGAATATCTGACATGACTGTCAGCTGATGAGGCGCTAATTTAGGGTCCGCCTTCAATGCCGCCTGAACGATCAGATTATTCTCATCCGTTGGAACGTCACTGCCCAGTGCGTGATTAACGCGCCAAACCTCTGTTTTTTCTTCAATAATCACCGTCAAATAAACTTGGAATGCGACTCCTACAGAATCAAATCCGGGGCCCATATTTGCTGACGTTGCTGGTACTCGAATCACAACTTTACTCATCTAAAAGATCCCTCCAATATTGGATACACCGCACGCACGGTCCCACTTTTTGGGCGCGCGACATCATTTTTGCTACCATTTCGAAGTCTGTCAGTCGACCAACCAAACTCATCAGCGGTTGGTCGGTCACCAATCCGCGCAGAACTGTGGCCTGTGCAATTTTAACACCCTTAAAAGTAAGCGCGACATTGGCCTCAATCGGCACTACTGTGTCACCTTCAAACAGCACCCAACAATCATGATACCCCATAACTAAACCATCCGTCTCGCAAAGCGGCTTCAACGCAAACGGCCGCACGAGTTGCTGGTATGTCGATGAGGTCTGTGACGACACTGTTAGCAGTCGGCAACAACGGGCGTCACCACTTCAAACGTTAGACTGGTCTGCACTTTAAGTTGTCTTGCGGCACTTGTCAAAATTTCGCAAGCGCCGGTGCCAACCGTCCCTAATCCGACTAGTCCAATTTTATGCGAGTCAATCACTCACCCCACTTCTGAATTAATGGTACGCTCACCAATCAGACTTAACCGGCCACGGCACCGACTGCAGACATACTTTTCAACGTTAATATGCCGACGGCGGACGTACACCTGCCCACAAGTCTGGCACTGGTATTCGTACGCATGGGCCAATTGACCGCTCGACTTTAACCGGGGGGCATAACGTAACCCGCCTACCGCTGCCAATAGCTGTTTAAAGGCTTTTGTCGCATGCTTACCAGAAAGCCCCGCTAGGTGTAGATGATAGTGAACCAATTCATGTTTAATAATGCCTTCTAGCGTCTCAGTACCGAAATTCGTCAACATTTTCGGATTAATGTCGATATGATGATCCGTTAAATGGTACCGGCCACCCGTCGTTTTTAACCGAGAATTAAAGATCGCCTGATGCTTAAAGGCTTTCCCAAAGTCTCGCAACGAAATGTGTTTAACCAGCGCTTGTAATTCCTGATCAGTCATTAGGCGCCACCATACTGAGCTGAATGCGCTGCCGCTTTTCATCAATTTCCGTGACCCAGACCGTCACAATATCTCCTACTGAGACGATATCGGCCGGGTTTTTAACAAATTTTTGAGCAAGTTGTGACACGTGAACCAATCCATCTTGCTTCACCCCAATATCGACAAACACCCCGAAGTCCACAACGTTTCGCACAGCCCCTTGGAGCTGCATGCCCGGCTTTAAATCGGCCATGTTTAACACATCTTGACGCAAAATGGGAGCCGGCATTGAATCACGAGGATCTCGACCAGGCTTTTGCAGGCCCGTCACAATGTCATCAAAGGTCGCCTTACCCACATTAAGCTCAGTTCGAATCGTGTCTAAATTTGCTTGCTGAACTGCTTCGCTAACTGCTGGGGTCCCGACATCCGTTAGCTTAAGGTGTAGGACCGTTAATAGTTGCTTAGCTACCGGGTAACTTTCAGGATGAATATCGGTCCGATCAAGCACGTTTTGACCATCCAAGATTCGTAAAAAGCCAACCGCTTGTTCGTATGCTTTGGGTCCCAACCGGGGGACTTTTTTTAATTCTGGTCGACTTGTTAATCCGCCGGCCGCTTCACGATAAGTCACAATATTTTGGGCCGTCGTGGCTGTTAATCCCGAAATATGACTTAAAAGGGTCGGACTAGCCCGGTTAACATCCACACCGACCTGATTGACCGCCGTTTCGATGACCCGAGCCAACTGGTCGTCTAGCGCTGAAACCGCAACGTCATGTTGATACTGGCCAACCCCAACTGATTTAGGGTCAATTTTCACGAGTTCAGCTAACGGATCTTGCAAGCGCCGGCCAATGCTAATAGCCGACCGTTCTTCAACATGTAATTCAGGAAATTCCTGTCGAGCTAATGGGCTTGCCGAATAAACAGAAGCCCCAGCCTCATTCACAATCGTATATTGGACCGGATGGTCGGCTTCTTTGATGGTATCCGCCACAAATTGTTCTGATTCCCGACTCGCTGTTCCGTTTCCAATGGCAATTGTGTCAACGTGATACTGATCAAGCAACGCCACAAACGCCGGACCTGCTGCTTGGCGCTTAGCTTGTGGCGCCGGTTTATGGGGATAAATCACTTGCTTGGTTAAAAACCGGCCATTTCCATCTACGACTGCCAACTTACACCCCGTCCGATAGGCGGGATCAAAGCCCATAACCACTTGGTTCTTTAACGGGGCCTGCATGAGTAAGTGGTATAAATTCTCACCAAATACTCGAATTGCGTGCGCTTGAGCCTTATCTGTTAAATTGGACCTTAACTCACGTTCAATGGCTGGCTTAATGAACCGTTGATAGGCATCTCGATAAGCCGCTTCAATAATTGCGACGGCCGGCCCAGAATGATCGCCGATTAATTGAAACCGTAAATACCGCAAAAGGGGCGCTTCGTCCACGTCGATTTTAACGGTTAAAATCCCCGCCTTTTCGCCCCGATTAATGGCAAGAACCTGGTAGGAACTCACAGTATTTAACCCGCTTGAAAACGCATAATACGTCTCATAAACGCCATTTTCGTCGAGCTCTTTTCCACCACGCTTAGGTTTGCTAACCAGTTGACCACTACGTTGTGTCTGCTGTCGAATCCAAAACCGAAATGCCGCCCGCTCGCCAATCGCCTCAGCCAGAATCTCATGGACCCCGGCCAAAACAGCGGCTTCGTCTGGAACTTGATCGTTCGTGGCAGCCATTACGTGGGCTGAGAGTCCTGTTTCAGGAAACCCTAATAGCCACTTAGCAAGTGGTTCCAAACCGGCTTCTTTGGCAATGGTCGCCTTAGTCCGGCGCTTTTTCTTATAGGGTAAATATAAATCCTCGACAGCCTGCAGTGTGGTTGCTTGATCGAGCTGAGAAGCAAGTTGCTGAGTTAATTTTCCCTGCGCCTCAATTTGATTTTTAACCTCGGTTCTCCGGGTCAACAATTTATCAATTTGACTTGCGGTATCCGCAACTTCCCGAATTTGAACCTCATCCAGATTCCCCGTTCGTTCCTTTCGATATCGGGCAATAAACGGCACTGTGTTACCATCCTCAATCAAAGCTAACGTTGCTTCAATCTGGTGACCACGATAACTTGGCAGTGCTTGTTTCACTAATTTAATAACTTCTTCATTCATCGAATTGACACCCCACACTTTAGTGCATTCATTATAACACGCTTGAAAATCCAACTTCACTAAAAACTAACCTACGTTAAAAAAGCGTTTTGCTCACTTAATTTGTGACAAAAAAAGGATAATTGAGCGCCATCAATGGCCCCTCAATTATCCCATTATCTCTGTTACATGACTGTCGCCATAATTCGTTGCGTGGTACTGGTCACCTTAGTCATCATATTTTCTTGTTCGCGCTCTGATTCGTTAAAAACGTCAACATTCACGCTCACACCATCTGCGTCAATGGCATCAACCATGGCTTGGCAGGCTTGTTGATAGTTCCGGTAGGCCGCCACCAACTGCTTATGCCGACCGAGCAGGCGAACGGGAACGGGTGCCTGTTGCAACTCATTCAAGTTCGATAAATACACGTCTGTTCCCCGCTGAAAGGTCGTTTTAATCTCAGTCAAAGTTGCTTGACCAAGGGCCGCCACTGAGTCGTTATCAATAGCGGTGCGTAGTTTTTCAAAGTCGGTGTTCATCTCGCCACCGGTATCTTCTGTTTTTTGAATCACTTCTGTTAATTTTGGTAAATAGTGGTTCATATCATTTTGCTTCATATCCGATTTCTCCTATTCTTTGCCAGCTGCTCGTTGAACGGCTTTTACAATTTCAACAATGATAATCATTGAAACACCAGCTCCCAAAACAACGGCCCATTGGCTCATGGCAAGTTCCGTTACATGAAACATGCTGTTGAACCCAGGGATCACAATCGTGGCCCCCAGTAGAATAAAGGCGACCAGAATCGCCCAATTAAACGCCTTATTTCTAAATAGTCCAACTTTAAACAAGGATTGATGAATTGTCTTTGAGTTGAACGCGTGGAACAGTTGAATCAACCCAAGTGTCGCAAACGCCATCGTCAGGGCATCTGCATGGGCCAGTTCGGTTGCTGGGTGGACGGGATACGTAATTGCAAACCAGTACACACCCAGTGTCATTAGCCCTTCTAACAGTCCCTGATACATCACATTGCTAAATACGCCACCCGAGAAAAAGTTCGAGCTTCTGCCCCGCGGTTTTCGATCCATAATATCAGGTTCTGCAGGTTCTAACCCCAGCGCAATGGCTGGGAAGGTATCCGTCACTAAGTTGATCCATAAGATCTGAACCGGCGCCAGAATCTGCCACCCTAATAAGGTCATGATAAACAACGTGAGCACTTCGCCAATGTTAGCCGATAACAAGTATTGAAGCGACTTTTGAATGTTTGCAAAAACCTTTCGTCCCTCTTCAACCGCAACCACGATCGTTGAAAAATTATCGTCAGCCAACACCATGTCACTGGCGCCCTTTGAGACTTCCGTTCCCGTAATTCCCATGCCGACCCCAATATCAGCCGCTTTAAGGGCTGGCGCATCATTAACACCATCCCCGGTCATTGCCACAACTTTTCCGTGTTTTTGCCAGGCGTGAACGATGCGTACTTTGTGCTCCGGGGCCACCCGCGCATAAACTGAAAAGTCGCCGACCCGTTGTTCAAATTCTGCATCAGAAAGTGCATCTAACTCAGCGCCGGTAATCACCCGACCATCGTTATCAGCCGTGGGATCTAATATGCCTAACCGGCCTGCAATGGCCGTTGCCGTGTCTCGGTGGTCACCGGTGATCATTAGTGGTCGAATGCCAGCCCCTTTAGCTTCGATAACCGCCTGTTCTACTTCAGGCCGTTCTGGATCAATCATCCCAATTAAGCCAATGAACGTTAGTCCTTGCTCATCAACCTCTGAACTAAGCGATGCTGGTAACTCGCTCACATTGCGCTTAGCAAACGCCAAAACCCTTAGCGCTTGGGTTGCGAGTTGATGATTGACGCTCAATAGTTGCTGGCGATCCTCATCCGTCATCGGCCGAACGGTCCCGTTATCCAAAATGGCCGTTACCCGCTTAAGTAACTGGTCTGGTGCCCCTTTAACGTACTGAACAATGTCACCATCATTGGTTTCATTAAAAGTCGACATTAGTTTTCGTTCTGAATCAAACGGAATCTCCGCAACCCGCTTATTACTGCTGATACTGGCAGCAACTGGCTCGTCACGGTTCAAATAGTATTGAATGAGGGCAGTTTCAGTCGGGTCCCCAGCCAGCCCATCGTCGGTGAATTTACTATCGTTATTTAAAATCATAGCGAGTGCTAACGGATCAGAAAGCCGGACTTCAGCCTCTGCGCCCCCAACAAGTTGCTGATTAACGTATAGTTGTTCAACCGTCATTTTATTTTGCGTTAACGTCCCCGTTTTATCCGAGGCAATGATGTCTGTACTTCCTAGGGTTTCCACCGCTGGCAATTTACGGATGAGCGCATTTTGTTTAGCCATGCGTTGCGTGCCAAGGGCTAATGTAATCGTGACAATCGCTGGTAAGCCCTCTGGAATGGCCGCCACCGCTAGCGAGATCGCAGTTAATAACATATCCACAACCGTTTCTTGCCCTCGAAGGAGCCCGATGACAAAGACCAACACCGCAATGGCCAGGATCAAAATTGTTAACCAACGGCCTAATTGAGCTAAGTTTTCTTGCAACGGAGTCTTAGTTTCAACCGCGTTGTCAATCATCCTTGCAATCTTACCAACCTCGGTGTGCATGCCTGTCTCAACAACGACCCCGCTACCACGGCCTGCCGTAATGTTGCTACTCATAAAGGCCATATTACTCCGGTCACCCAAGGCAAGATTAGCTTCTTTTAGCACGCCACTTTGCTTATCAACCGGAACTGATTCACCCGTTAGCGCGGACTCTTCCACCTTCATCGCATTGGCAACCGCCAACCTCAGGTCCGCCGGCACGATATCTCCCGCTTCGAGATGCACAATATCCCCAGGGACGAGTTCCGAACTTTTGACGGTCTGAACCTGCCCATTTCGCTCCACATGGGCAATTGGAGCGGCCATCTCTTTTAATGAATTAATGGCTTCTTCCGCTTTGGATTCTTGAAAGACACCAAAAATAGCGTTTAAAATCACCACGGCCAAAATGATAACGGCGTCCACAATTTCACCAGTCAAACCAGCAATAACTGCTGCGATAATCAAAACAATGATCATGAGGTCTTTAAACTGGGCCACAAACTTCTCAAATAATGACGATTGTTTTTTGGCTGCTAATTCATTGGCCCCATATTTTTCACGACGTTCTTTAACCGATGCTTCAGAAAGACCTGATTCCTGTGTTTCTAGTCGGACGAATACTTCATCCGATGTTTGCTGGTACCAAGGTTTGTCTGCCATATTGACCTCCATAGTCTGAACGGTATTTGTTGATATTTTCGTATAAGTCTCACCGTTTAAGGCCGCCCCGGAATCGTGCGATTCTTGTTGACGGGTTGGCCGCAGAGGATTCTGCTGGTTACTCCCTCACGTGCCACAAATTAAACTTGCCAAAAAGTATCATAAACATTGATGGGTAGGTGCCGCTTATGAGCCGTTTTAACGTACCAATTTTCGATCGTTTCAGCCGCCTTGCTGGTCACTTCGCGACCTTCTAGGTAGGCGTCAATATCGTCATAACGAACGCCCAAAGCTACTTCATCTGGCAGCGCCGGCCGATCATCTTCTAAATCGGCAGTGGGTACTTTCTCATACAGGGCCTTTGGCGCCCCCAGGGCTGACAGCAACTGCTTGCCCTGACGCTTATCCAACCGCCAAAGGGGGGTGATGTCAGCGGCACCATCCCCAAATTTCGTGTAAAAACCAGTAACGGCTTCAGCAGCGTGGTCGGTGCCAACCACCGCATAACCACGGGCTCTGGCAATCGCATACTGAGCAATCATTCGCTGCCGTGCCTTGATATTTCCCTTGTTAAAATCGGTCACTTGGAGGCCATTATCGGCCACAGCAGCAACGGCAGCATCCGTTGCCGGTTTAATGTCAACACGCATCGTCACGTCCGGTTTCATAAAATCAATGGCCGCCATCGCGTCTTGTTCGTCGGCCTGGACGCCGTAAGGAAGCCGAACCGCAATAAACTGAAAATCCTGGCCCGTCGCCGTTCGTAATTCGGCCACAGCTTGTTGGCTTAACGCCCCGGCAAGCGTGGAATCCTGCCCACCGGAAATGCCAAGAACCAGCCCTTTCAGTCCCGTGGTCGTCAGATACTGTTTTAGAAAATCCACGCTTCGTCGAATTTCTACCGCCGGATCAATCTCTGGCTTCACTTTCAATGCTTCAATGATTTCCCTTTGTAATGCTCTCACATCTGCCATCTCCTTACTCAAACGACAAGTTTTGAACGTACTCATGAATCTCTTTAATCAGATTCATCTTGTTGTCCCAGCAACGTTGCGACAGGTCAATTGGGTACTTTTGAGGGTTAAGGTCACGCTTGTATTCTGGCCACAGACTCTCTTGGTTATCCATGCATAGCTGTCGGATATCAGCCAATTCAGGTTGTTGGTACACCAGCCGTCCATCCGAATAAATCGTCTGTAAAATTGGCCGAGCATTGAAGTCAGTCACCGTCTTATTGATATAGGTGTAACTTGGATGGAACATGTACAGAGATGACTGTTCCCGAGGGTCCTCATCAAACAGTGCAACGTAGTCTCCCTCCGACTTGCCATCGGCCTTTTTTGTAATTCGCCAAACTTGTTTCCGGCCAGGGGTCGACACCTTTTCCGCATTATTCGAGAGTTTGATAGTGTCTTTTAACTGACCGTTATCGTCAGCAATGGCAACCATTTTGTAAACCGCGCCTAATGCCGGTTGGTCGAAAGCGGTAATCAACTTAGTGCCGACGCCCCAAACGTCAATTTTTGCATTTTGCATTTTTAACGACATAATGGTCTTTTCGTCCAAATCATTGGAGGCATAAATTTTTGCTGCTTTAAAGCCAGCTTCATCAAGTTGTTCACGGACTCGCTTTGAGAGATAGGCCATGTCACCAGAATCAATCCGGACACCCTGGAAATTAATTTTGTCACCCATTTCCTTAGCCACTCGAATCGCGCTTGGAACCCCGCTTTTAATGGTATCGTAAGTATCGACCAGAAAAACACAATCCCGGTGAGTTTCTGCGTAGGCTTTAAATGCCTCATAATCGTTGCCATAAGTTTGAACGAGAGCGTGGGCGTGAGTACCACTAATCGGAATTCCAAATAATTTACCTGCCCGAACATTGGACGTTGCGTCAAAACCACCAATGTAAGCGGCCCGTGTTCCCCAGATGGCGGCGTCAAATTCTTGAGCTCGCCGTGTGCCGAACTCCATGATGGCATCCGTACCGGCTACTGACCGAATTCGAGCAGCCTTGGTCGCAATTAACGTCTGAAAATTCACAATGTTTAAAATGGCCGTTTCAACCAATTGACAATCAGCTAATGGCCCCTCAACCTGTAAAATCGGTTCTTGATTGTAAACCAACTCCCCCTCAACTGCGGAGCGAATAGTCCCTTTAAACTGAAAATTTTCCAAGTAATTCAAAAATTCCGGTGAAAAATGCTCAGTTTCCTTTAAATACGAAATATCTGTTTCGGAAAAGTGGAGGTTTTCGATATAATGTATGATGTGTTGAAGACCCGCAAAAACGGCGAATCCATTTTTAAATGGCATATCGCGAAAAAACACTTCAAAAATCGCGCGTTTGTTTTGAATACCCTTTTCAAAGTAGGTTTGAATCATACTCAATTCATAAGCATCAGTATGCAGCGTTGTGCTGTCATCTGGATATTGCCTAGCCATGTCCGTATCCCCTTTTATGGTGATTTAGTTAACCAATATTTTATCATTAATCGACAACTACGTCATTTAATCAAGATAATTATGTCAATTTCATACGAGGAGGCATTCCCAAAATGCCATTATTTAAAACCGTGAACGTTTTAGACGTTCCCTTCATCAACGCAACCGAGGCCGATTTTTTGACGGTTCTAAAGGAGCGAATTTCAGGGCATCAAAATACGTTCGTTGTCACCGCTAACCCTGAAATTGTGATGTATGCTCAGACTCATCCTGAATACCTCAGCCTTTTGCAACAAGCCGATTTTGTGACACCTGATGGAATCGGCATCATTAAGGGGGCCGAGATGCTTCACACGCCACTACCGGAACGAATCACAGGATACGATACCATGACCCACTTACTCCAGTGGGGAAATGCCCAACACAAATCAGTTTACATGGTGGGCGCTAAACCTGAAGTCATCGCCGACGTCGCCGATCAGCTGGCCGTCCAATTTCCCAACCTTACTGTTCTTGGTATCCATGACGGTTACTTCAATGACTTTGCACCAATTGCGGCTGACATCCGTGATAAGCAGCCTGACATGGTCTTTTTAGCTGTGGGGTTCCCAAAACAAGAACAGTTGATCGACCAGTACCGTCAGGCTTCAAATGGCCTGTGGATGGGGGTTGGTGGCAGTTTTGACGTTCTTGGTCAACACGTCAAACGGGCGCCAGAATTCTTTCAAAAACACCATCTTGAATGGTTCTACCGCCTGGTCACCAACCCGAGCCGTCTCAAACGAATGATGGTCCTTCCCAAGTACCTCTTAGAAGTCCGAAAACACCGCCACTAAGCCTAATTTAAACCGCCCCTGACAGCTCTTACACGAGTCGTCAGGGGCGGTTTAGCGTTTATTTTTCTAAATAAAATTCGAAACGTTCGCCCACATACTGGGTCCGAACATACTCGAACGGCTGACCATCCTGCAAATATGAAACCTGGCGAAGCCGTAAAATGGCATCTCCGCGCTTGATATCAAGCAATTCAGCGACCCGCTCCGAGGCCAGCGACGCCGACACGTTTTGCTTGGCGCGTCCTGGTTGGAGATTCCTTTTTGTCTCCAACGCCCGGTAAAGCGAATCGGTCACTTCTGGTTTTGACAGGCCTTCAATAATGCTAGCTGGAATGGTAGCAACTTCAAAACTAATTGGCACATCGTCGCCGTAGCGGACCCGCTCCATTCGTAACACCTGATCCCCATCTTTTAGCTTCAACTTTTCGGCCTCGCTAAGTGACGGGCTCATCATGTGGTACGAAATAGTCTTACTTGAGGGTTGCTTTCCCTGAGCTAACATGACGTCACTAAAACCAGTGACACCAGACATTTTTTCTTGGACCTTCTGGTTAGCCACAAACGTCCCAGAGCCGACAAATCGCTCCAAAATACCTTCGTCAACCAAGGTTTGAATCGCTTGTCTAAGCGTCATCCGACTCACATTAAACTGCACCGCTAGCTCGCGCTCGGACGGAATCCGATCACCAACGGCCCACTTTCCAGCCTCAATCTTGCGCTTAATTTCGTTATGAATCTGAATATAAACGGGTGATCCCATTGTCCTCCGACCTTTCTTTTTACAGGTAATGAAACTAGGCTTGGTGCCCAAAGCTATAGGTTGCTTCGAGGTTCAACGCCCGGTCAAAAACGTTTAAGTCGGCATCTTTACCAACGGTTAAAGTGCCCTTTCGAGTCAACCCAAATTCAACGGCCTGATTCACAGAGCTCATCAGGACTGCTTCTTCAATCCCACAGCCCGTAAAGTCAATCACGTTTCGGAACGCATCATCAAACCGCAACACAGAGCCTGCTAAGTTACCACTTTCAAGCCGCGCTTGCTTATCTTTAACGATCACTTTTTGACCGCCAAGTTCACTTTCACCTTCGGGCATCCCCTTTGCCCGCATGGAGTCTGTCACCAATTCAATCCGGTGGGGACCCTTTTGTTCATAAGCTAATTTGATCATATCAGGCACAATATGGAATCCATCACAGATAAGCTCCGCATACATGTTATCTTCAAGCATCGCGTGGCCCGTAACGCCGGGCTCACGGTGTTTAAATTCGCGCTGTGCGTTGTACAAATGAGTCACGTGAGTTGCTCGACTGGCCAACATCTGTTCACGGGTTGCATTAGAGTGCCCCACTGAGGGCACGATGTTGTGTGCTAAACAGTAGTCTTCAAACTTAGCAGCGCCCTTATCCTCAGGGGCATAGGTAATTAACCGGACTCGGCCGCCAGATAAGCTGTTCCAGTGGTCCAATAGTTCAACATCTGGATCCTTAATGTACTTTTCGGGTTGAGCGCCCTTATAAATCGCTGCAATAAACGGCCCTTCTAAGTGAACGCCTTGAATCACAGGATTTTTTGCGGCTGCCTCAGCAATGCCGGTCATTGCGTGGTTAATGTTTTCCGTTGACTGGGTCATGGTAGTCGGGAAAATGGTCGTGACACCCTCGTGCACCATATCATTGACCATTTCGTTGATTTGATCAGGGTCGCCATCCATCGAGTCAAAGCCGTAGCCACCGTGACTATGAACATCAATAAAGCCCGGCACAACAACCTTACCAGAGACGAAATGAACGTCATCATCTGGTTGGGCCCGATACTCGCTGACCGGACCCACCGCCTCAATCTGACTGCCAAATCGCAAATAGCCGTCCGAAATCACTTCTTCACCAGTATAGATTGTTGCGTGCTTTAAAACGGTACTCATATAAAGGTTCCTCCTAATTAAAGATCAGGTTACGCTCAAAGTATATACCGGTATAGACCAAATGTCTAGTCTTTTGCTTATTCTTCGTTATTTCGTTGAATTGTGGCATCAATTCCTTTAACAACCGCGGTCATAAACCCGTTTTCCTCCATTGCCAACAAGCCAGCAACCGTACTACCACCTGGTGATGACACGTGGTCAATCAATTCAAATGGCACCTCTGTTGACTGCATGACCATCTTGGCTGATCCCAAAACAGCTTGGGCCGCAATCTGCGTGGCCTGCTGCTTGTTGAGACCATGCTTCACACCTGCTCGTGCTAGACTGTCAATGAAGAAATAGACGTATGCTGGAGATGACCCCGCCAATGCTGAAAATGTTGCAAAGTCGGTCTCGGGTAGATCGGTCGTACTCCCAACGGCCTCAAAAAGTGAAATGAGTTGTTGTTTTTGATCCCCGACCAAATTCTCGTTGGCATGAACAGCTGTCATTCCTTCGAGAATTGCAACGTTTAGGTTTGGCAACGTCCGCAGGATTGGTAGGTCATAACCGGCAATTTCTTCCATTTCGGTTAACGCTAAGCCGGCCACAATTGAAACTAAGGCGTGGGGTTTCGCATTTAAATCATCCCGAACCTCCTTCAAGACAGTTTTTGCGACATTAGGCGTTACCGCCAACACAACCACGTCACTTTGTTGCACCAATTCCCGATTAGTCGTAGCTGGTCTCGTCCCAGTTTTTTTGGCAAATGACTCATAAGACTGCGCATGTGCACTGTGCACAATAATGTCACCAGCGTTAACTTGGCCGCTCTTAACGAGGCCAGTGATGATGGCCTGCGCCATGCCCCCAACACCAATAAATCCAATTGTCATAGTCATGGTCTCCTTTTTTGAGGATCTGATTTCACCTAATTATACCAAAAAAGCGTAAAAAAAATCAGTCACACACCGTGACTGATCAAAGTTGGGCTAGCTGGGTTCGAACCAGCGCATCA
>NZ_AZCX01000039.1 GCF_001433995.1 Secundilactobacillus kimchicus JCM 15530 | reverse complement strand
TTAGCAAGTGCGGCTAAGATCTTACCAACCAAGAATGGCAATAAGCCAAGCAAGATTGGCAACCAGAATGGTGCAGTCAAGATTGCAGGCAAGATCCAGAGTGGCAATGTCAAAAGCAACAGTGGTAACCCAAGAGCTAAGCTCAAGAGTACGAGTGGTGCGAATAACCAACCAACTACTAAACCAGCAACAAACTTGATGAGATCCCAGATAGCTTTAAGAATCATACCTAAGCCCTTCCCTAAGAGCAATGGCAATGCCCAGAGGAGAAGTGGTAACCAGAGTGGCAAGGTCAGCA
>NZ_AZCX01000038.1 GCF_001433995.1 Secundilactobacillus kimchicus JCM 15530 | reverse complement strand
GTTGATTGGGGCATTGTTGTTCCCACTCGGCTTGCTGTTCGGTGGTCTTCCATTCTTACTGAGCCTGCCGCTCTTAATCGCTGGTTTCTTGCTCACCAAGGCAATTGCTGACGTATTGGCACTCGGTTTGGCTGCATTGTTAACTGCTATTCCATTCTTGATTGGCTTAGCAATTGCTGCATTGCTTCACTTCCTTGGTGTGCTTCACTTGTTGCACTGGATCTTCACGGCATCCTTGTTCTTACTTGGTTTGCCACTGTTTGGTCTGTTGCACTTCTTGAGCAAACTGTTGAAGGGCATCTTCTTGTACCCATTGTTGGCACTCTTAGGTACTCTTCTCGGCGGTCCACTTTACTGGC
>NZ_AZCX01000037.1 GCF_001433995.1 Secundilactobacillus kimchicus JCM 15530 | reverse complement strand
TAACTGGAATTGCCATCGTTTGATTGTCATGTTGAGGTCTCCTTAGACTAAAAAAATCCGTCCATAACAACAGCGCTAGCTAGCGTTGCGTTAAGGACGGATTTTTAAGTTCCGCGGTGCCACCTTAATTTGGTCAAGAGTCCCGGAGACTCGTTGACCACCCTTTGCGAGCTGCGTATTCACAACTCCGACAACTGACGTATGTCTGTACGTTTCCCCATACTCAAATGATCTTTCAGGGGAACCCTTAGTGGTCCATTTAACTACCTGCGTTCGGCTGTACTCTCAGCAACGACAGCTCTCTTTGCGGGCACGATAGTCTTGATCTCCACTTCAACGGTTTATATGGACGGTTATTTGATTG
>NZ_AZCX01000036.1 GCF_001433995.1 Secundilactobacillus kimchicus JCM 15530 | reverse complement strand
TGGTTGGTAAGATCTTAGCCGCACTTGCTAAAGGTCTTTGGGATCTGTTGAAGTTCGGTCTTGGCGCTATCTTAGGCTGGCTGTTCGCTCCAATCGTTCTCGGCTTATTAGCACTCAAGTTATTGACATTGCCATTGTGGATCTTACCAGCATTGCTGACATTGCCACTCTGGATCTTGCCATTCTTGGCATTATTGCCATTCCTTGCTGGTAAGGTTATCGCTGCCTTGCTGAAGGGTCTCTTGGATCTTCTCAAGTTACTCGCCGGCATGTTAGTAGGGGCCTTACTCTCACCACTTGTTATTGGTTGGAACTTGCTTAAGTTATTGACACTCCCACTGTGGATCTTGCCAGCATTGCTGACCT
>NZ_AZCX01000035.1 GCF_001433995.1 Secundilactobacillus kimchicus JCM 15530 | reverse complement strand
TGCAAGCAACAGTGGGAACAAGAACCAACCAAGTGCCAGACCAATCAAGAATTTAGCCAAATCAGCTAACAACTTCAACCCAAGGAGTAGCAAGCCAAATGGCGTTAACAATAGGCCAAGTAGTAACAGGTGACCTAAGAATGCCAATGGTAATGCCAACAAGAATGGCAAAGCAGTTAATAAACCAGCTAAACCAAGTGCTAAAGCATCAGCGATTGCTTTGGCGAGTAAGAACCCACCAATTAGCAATGGCAAGCTCAGCAAGAATGGTAATCCACCGAACAACAAGCCAATTGGCAAGAATAGCAAGCCAAGAATTGCGTCCTTGATCAACTTCCGCAACAAGTGCAGCAAGATGAACAATGGCA
>NZ_AZCX01000034.1 GCF_001433995.1 Secundilactobacillus kimchicus JCM 15530 | reverse complement strand
TCTGATCTTCGGTGACGGTTCTAAAGTCACGATTGCCAAGGGAGACAAAGGCGATAAAGGTGATAAGGGTGATCAAGGTGAATCCCTCACAGTTACAGATCAAAGTACTGACAAAGATGGTAATACGGTTCTGATCCTCAGCGACGGTTCTAAAGTAACAATCGCTAAGGGTGATGACGGTCAGGATGCTACGATCACCGGCCAAACGACCGATGGCGACGGTAACCTGGTGATTACCTTCGGCGACGGGAAGACACTGACGATTCCTAAGGGTGACAAAGGCGATAAGGGTGATCAAGGTGACAAAGGTGATCAAGGCGATTCCCTCACTGTGACGAAGCAAGTCACTGACAAAGACGGTAACCTGGTCATTAC
>NZ_AZCX01000033.1 GCF_001433995.1 Secundilactobacillus kimchicus JCM 15530 | reverse complement strand
GCCAATATTTCGGATGCGAACTCAACGGCCAATTCGGCCTCAAGCGATGCCTCAAGCGCGGCTAGCGTTGCCGATAGTGCGTCCGCAGCGGCCTCGAATGCTGCGTCCACGGCCAGTGAAGAAGCAAGCAAGGCTTCCACTGCTACAGATCAAGCCTCAAGCGCTGCATCAGAAGCTTCGAGTGCGGCATCAGCAGCAAGTTCAGCCGTGACGGCGGGCGATAGCTCAGCTGCGTCAACTGCAGGATCAACTGCTTCGAGTGCCGCAAGTGTCGCTTCCAGTGCGGCTAGTGAAGCCAACAAGGCGTCGAGTGCAGCTAACTCAGCAGCGTCAGAAGCCTCTAACGCGGCTTCGACAGCCTCGAGTGCGGCGTCAACTGCGTCGAGTGCGGCATCAACTGCCACTAGTGCGGCTAGTCAGGCCAGTTCGGCTGCTAGTGTTGCTCAGGATACCTCAACGGCGACGAGTGACGCTTCCGATGCTTCGAGTGCTGCGGCAGGTGCAAGCGAAGCGGCTT
>NZ_AZCX01000032.1 GCF_001433995.1 Secundilactobacillus kimchicus JCM 15530 | reverse complement strand
TAGCTTAAAGAAATCACTTTATCTGGGTCTTGCTGCCGTTTCTTTCGTAGCTGCCGGCGCTGCCGCTTCTACTACTAACGCTTCTGCAAAGACCTACGCAAAGGTTACTTCATTGAAGACTTTGAAGACTGATGCTAACACTCGTAACGTCATTGTTACTGGTTCTAACGCCATCGCTACTAAGGCCGCTACTTTAAAGGGTGCTTCAACTGTTAAATCAGCTGCTACCTTAAAGGCTGCCCAAGCTGCTGACAAGACTGGTAACTACAACTACCGTGCTTACGCTGTTGCTACTACTAACCGCGGTTCAGTTTACTACAAGGTCGTATCTTTCGATAAGACTGTTCGTGGCTGGATCTACGGTGGTAACTCAACTGCTAACTACGCTGGCGGTTTGCAACAATTTGCTACTGCTTCTGATGCTAAGACTGAAAGCAAGACTTTCACTTACAATGGTCAAAAGCTTTGGGCAGAACCTGCTTGGACTCAATACAAGGTTGGCGCTTCTAAGTTAACAATGACTAACGGTACTTCATTCACTGTTAACGCTTCTAAGACCAACGTTAAGTCTGGCGACCTTTACTACCAAATCGCTGATGGCACTGCCAAGGGCGCTTGGGTTAAGGCTAGCGA
>NZ_AZCX01000031.1 GCF_001433995.1 Secundilactobacillus kimchicus JCM 15530 | reverse complement strand
ACAACAATGCCCCAATCAACAAGTCTTTGATCAACTTACGCAACAAGTGCAGCAAGATGAACAATGGCATCAACAGCCAGTAAAGTGGGCCGCCAAGAAGGGTTCCAAGAATAGCCAATAATGGGTAAAGGAAGATGCCCTTCAGCAACTTGGAAATGAAGTGTAACAAGCCGTACAGCGGCAAACCAAGCAAGAACAAGGAAAGCGTGAACAGAATGTGACCCAAGATATTTCCAAGCAATGCGCCTAACAATTTACCAAGTAAGAATGGTAATAAGGCTAACAGAATTGGTAACCAAAGTGGCAATGTCAGCAATGCTGGCAAGAACCACAATGGGAGTGTCAATAATAAGAGTGGCAAGCCAAGTGCAAGCGCCCCTAACACGATTGGTGCGAACAGAGAGCCGAGGATAAATCCGCCAATGAACTTTAGGAGATCCCCAAGTCCTTTAGCAAGGGCCCCTACTACGTTACCAATCAAGAGTGGCAAGAATGCTAACAGTAATGGCAACCAGAGTGGCAAGGTCAGCAATGCTGGCAAGATCCACAATGGTAATGTCAATAACAGCAATGGAATGCCAAGAGCTAAGGCACCGAGAACAAGTGGAGCAACCAGCCAGCCTAAGATAGCGCCGAGACCGAACT
>NZ_AZCX01000030.1 GCF_001433995.1 Secundilactobacillus kimchicus JCM 15530 | reverse complement strand
CCAACGGTAAAGATGGTAAGGATGGGATTACGCCAACCGTAACTGCAGTGCCAAGTGAGGATGGCAAGACGACAGTCTTAACGTTCACGTTCACCGACGGTGACGGTAACCAAACAACCCAAACCGTCGATGTTCAAAACGGTAAGGATGGTCAAACGCCTTCAATCGATGAATCGAAGACGACGACTGATGAGAAGAACAATTCTACCACCTACTACTTCACCTACCCTGACGGCACGAATGCTGGTTCCTTCACTGTTTACAACGGTAAGGATTCATCCATTACCGGCTCTAACACTGACGAAGATGGCAACACCGTTGTGACCTTCAACGATGGTAAGCAAATTACGATCAACAAGGGCGACGCTGGTAAGGATGCTGAAATTACCGACAGTTACGTTGATGAAGATGGCAACACGGTCATCGTCTTCGCTGATGGTAAGAAAGTTTCAATTCCTAAGGGCGAAAAAGGTGACAAAGGCGATAAGGGTGATCAAGGCGACTCACTGACAGTGACGAAGCAAATCACTGACAAAGACGGTAACCTGGTCATTACCTTAAGCGATGGCTCAACATTGACGATTCCTAAGGGTAAGGATGCCACAATCACTAGCCAAACCACCGACGAGGATGGCAACACTGTTCTGATCTTCGGTGACGGTT
>NZ_AZCX01000003.1 GCF_001433995.1 Secundilactobacillus kimchicus JCM 15530 | reverse complement strand
GAAACTTTGTTCAGTTTTCAAAGGTCTACTTGCCAAACTTTTTCGTTTAAGCAAGAATAATGATACATGATTCATCGTTGCTTGTCAACAAGAAACTTTAATTTCTCAACGTTTCGAGCTGTTCACACATCCGTGTTACGCAACCTATTAAGAATAACATCTTCTTAATCATCCGTCAACCTTTATTTTCAAATCAATTTCAATTGACTGAAATGGTATAGGTTGGCGTATTGCCTTGCGACAACGTTTATTACTTTATCAAGATAACGGCGTTAGGTCAAGGATTATTTCACATTATTTCAACTTTTTCTTTTCCCCACTGAAACCTTCTTTTCATTACTTCCTTAATATGAACCTTAAGTTGTCCCAAAGAGTTAGCAACTCACGAGACTTTTTCGCCATAATCGTGTATTCTTTAGGCTTAGAAATCTAAGTAAAGAGGAACCGACTAATGAAGGAAGTTGTCATTTTAAGTGCCGTTCGGACGCCCATCGGCAAGTTCGGCAAAGCATTGTCGTCACTAAGCGCGGTTGAAATTGGAATCCTAGCAGCCAAAACCGCTATTGCCCGCTCCGGGCTACCAGCCGCTGAGATTGATCAAGCCATCATCGGAAACGTCCTACAAGCAGGCTTAGGCCAAAATCCCGCTCGCCAAATCGCCCTTAATAGCGGTCTGGCCCCTCAAAGCACCGCTATGACTATTAACCAGGTCTGCGGGTCGGGCATGAAAGCCATTCGTTTAGGTCAGTCAGCTATTGTCATGGGCGATGCCACAGCCGTTTTAGTTGGTGGCACCGAAAGTATGAGCAACGTCCCATACCTTGCCCCTCACATGCGTCGGGGACACGCCTATGGCGCCACTCAATTGCTCGACGGGTTAGAACACGACGGCCTGTTAGACGCTTTTACACACACTCCTATGGGAATTACAGCTGAAAACGTCGCTGAAAGGTACCACGTCACCCGTGACCAGCAAGACGCCTTTGCACTCCGATCACATCAGAAAGCCGTGGCCGCCAATTTAGCTCACGCTTTTGATGACGAACTTGTGCCAGTGACGATAACGGGAAAGCACGAAACGACCATCACGTCAGACGAACCCGTTCGCCCCGACACTTCACTGTCGGCTCTCAGTCAATTGAAGCCCGCCTTCAAATCTGACGGGACTGTGACTGCTGGAAATGCTGCTGGTTTAAACGACGGAGCTAGTATGCTGGTCTTGATGGATAAACAAGCAGCTGACTCAGCCGGCCTACCCTACCTTGCTATCATTGACGGTTACCAAGAAGCTGGCATTGACCCTAACATCATGGGCTATGCCCCGTACTACGCTGTCACTCAACTGATGACAAAACAACAGCGCCAAATTAGTGACTACGATCGCATCGAACTCAATGAAGCATTTGCTGCACAAAGCGTCGCCGTGGCCCGTGACCTTCATATCGCAGACGACCAGCTAAACGTTAACGGTGGTGCCATCGCTTTGGGTCATCCAGTTGGCGCCTCAGGAGCTCGCATCGTGACGAGCTTAGTCCACCAACTCCAGCAGAACCACCTCACGACCGGGTTAGCCACCCTCTGTGTTGGCGGCGGGATGGGCGTGGCCATGTCGGTGAGACGACCGGACTAATTTAACCAATCAAGTTTGTTAAAACACCCCAAGTCGGTGCGCTATAGCGGCCGGCTTTTTTTGTCGTGGTTTCGCCACCATACTACCGTTAATTATCCTGTATCACGACTTGTTCCTTAAACTCTCGATCTAAATCCACCAGAGCTGGTGTCGCTAATCTCAACGTATCCGGGGTGACCTCACAACGGTACGCGACGATTTTGACACCTGCTGCTTGGGCTTCCCGGATGGCCGCCGCTAGCTTCGGTGCTCGATCCTGATAAATGGTCATCACGTCCACATCCGCCATTTGAATCACGAACAATAGTACCGACCAAGCCCCTTCTCGTGTGGCCGTTATTAAATCATGAACATGCTTCACAGCGCGAACGGTGGGGGCGTCTGGAAAAGCCGCTAATCCTGCGTTTTCCAAAGTCACACCTTTGACTTCTAACCAACAGTCTCGCTCATCTTCCGTGCGCCCCCAAAAATCAATGCGTGATTCACGGTATCGGACCTCCCCCCGAAAGGCCGTCCATTCCGGTAACCCAGGAATCTTAAGTCGTCCTTCCTGGTAAGCCTCCATCACAACTTTATTGGGTGCTTGGCTATCAATGTTGATCCATCTCCCCGCCTTTTCCACCGCGATGAGATCATAGTCGGTCTTACGCTTCGGCCCCGGGGCATAGTTTAGGGCAACGTGAACGCCTGGTAGAAAAACTTCTTTCCCACGCCCTGTATTTTTGACGTGAACCGTCACAACCTCGCCATTCAACTCACAGTGTGCAATGAACCGGTTTTCACGATTGATAAATGTGGCAATCCTAACCTCTGGGTATCGCATTCGTCACCCTTCCCTTCTAATGTCCCTAGTTTAACACCACTCGATCTCCTAGTTATCGGTCTTTTGCAGTGTTGAAACAAAACTGTAACTTTTAAAATTAATCAAAAAGCTTGAAAAGTTCTTGAAAGCTTGTAAACTAGCTCGAAGTGACTTTTTTACAAGGAGGACTTCCATGCGAATCCAAACCATCTCGACACCACTTAAACGTGGTTTCTCATCGTTCATTACAGTTTTAGCCGACATTTTCACACCCATCATTCCCGCTATTGTGGCTGCGGGGCTGTTAATGGCCCTCCATAACGTCTTAACAGCACCCCACCTTTTTGGAACAGCCGCTCTAATCACCAGCTTTCCGCAGTTGAAAGGGTTTGCCGACTTCATTAACGTACTTGCCAACGCCCCATTTACCTTTTTACCCGTTCTTGTCGGTTTTTCCGCCACCAAACGGTTTGGCGGTAATCCTTATCTCGGTGCCGCTCTTGGAATGATGATGGTGTCGCCGGCCCTCGTGAGCGGCTACAATGTCAGCGCAGCGATGACGGCTCACCACATGGCTTACTGGCACATGTTCGGCCTACCAGTTGCCCAGGCAGGCTATCAAGGTTCCGTCATTCCCATGCTAGCCGTTGCATTCATCCTAGCGACACTCGAAAAACGGCTTCACCGGCGCATGCCAGAAGCTCTCGACTATACCTTTACCCCACTGATTGCTGTCCTAGTAACTGGTCTGCTGACCTTCACCATCGTTGGCCCGGTCATGCGGGTGGTCAGTGATGGCTTGACCAATGGCCTGTTGGCACTGTATCAAAATACTGGGGCGCTCGGCGCTGGCCTATTTGGTTTGCTATACGCGCCAATCGTGATTACCGGCCTGCACCAAAGTTTCCCAGCCATTGAAACCCAACTCATCGCCAACGTTAAGACGACTGGCGGATCATTCATCTTCCCTATTGCCTCCATTTCAAACATTGCTCAAGGTGGTGCGGCACTTGCTGTCTTTTGCCTTGTTAAGGACAAGAAACAACGGAGTCTGGCCTCATCCGCCAGTGTGTCAGCACTTCTAGGGATTACGGAACCGGCCATGTACGGCGTCAATCTCAAGTTACGCTTCCCGTTTTACGCCGCCATGATTGGCTCTGGTGTCGCCAGCGTCTACTTGGGGATGACACACGTCCTAGCTGTCGCCCTTGGTTCCAACAGCGTGTTGGGTTTTATCAGCATCGCTAGTCACGCGATTCCTGCTTTCATCATTAGTGGTGTGATCAGCTTCGTGGTTAGTTTCACCGTGACGTTCGTTCTTGGCAGACGCCAAGAAAGCCCACTCGAAGACGGACTCCAGGCCGCAACGAACGAGTCACTAGCCCTTGCCGAATAAGTGAGCGGATTTATTGCATGACCAGCCTGATTCTCGTTACAATAAAGGTAACCTAGAGAAAAGGAGCTGGTATCGATGACTGATCGACTCGATAACAAGAAGGACCAAGTTGTTGGTTCTGTAAAGGAAGAAGCCGGAAAAGTAACCGGTGATTCACAAACCGAACTCAAAGGTAAGACCCAAAAGGAGTCTGGCAAGCTTAAGGATAAGCTAGAAGACGCCAAGGATAAGGTCGCTGAAAAAATCAACGACGTTTTCGATTCTGATAAAAAGTAGCCGTCTTTCAAAAAGAGTTTCATAACAAATAAGCCCGATTCCTGTTGGAATCGGGCTTATTTTGATGACATAACTGCTATCTGCATTTGATAGATCATTAGACCGCCCACAGTGACCCGTCATTAAGTCAGTGCAACAACGGCTTCAAATACCGGCCTGTGATACTTTTCTCGCTATTTGCCAAATCAGTCACACTACCAGCGACCAAGAGTTGTCCCCCTTGATCACCACCCTTAGGACCTAAGTCCACGCAATAGTCCGCGTTCGCAATGAGTTGCAAGTCGTGTTCAATCGTAATAATCGTCGCACCCTGACGTAGTAACCGGTCAAAAACCCGCAGTAAAACAGCGACATCGTCTGGATGCAATCCAACTGATGGCTCATCAAACACAAATAAAGTCCCGCGTTGTTGGCGACCCATTTGGGTGACTAGTTTCAGTCGCTGGGCTTCACCACCAGATAACGCGGGTGTATCCTCACCCAACGTCAAATAACCCAGTCCCATTTCGTCTAACGTCTTCAAAACGTCCCCGATTGCCGGTTCAGCTTCAAATACCGGAATGGCTTCTGTCACACCTAGATCCAAAACGTCTGCGATATTGTAACCCTGCCACTTCACGGCCAAGGTCTCCGGATTGTACCGCCGCCCATGACAAGTCGGACAAGTTTCTGCCATGTCTGGTAAATATTGAATGTCAAGGTTAATAACACCCGTTCCACCACAGGTTGGGCACGCCCCGCCCTTCAAATTATAAGAAAATCGACTGGCTGTGAACCCCTTGGCTTGAGCGTCTGCCGTCGCCGCAAACAACTCACGAATGTGGTCAAAAATCCCCGAATAGGTAGCCACAGTTGACCGAACATTTTTACCAACCGGCACGGAGTTGATCATCTGAACCCGGCGAATATGGTGGTTTTCCAACTGATCCACGTGTTTGGGAAGCGGGTGCTTGCCACGCCGGGCCTTAATTGCTGGAATCAAGGATTGTAAGACCAACGTCGTCTTACCTGCTCCTGAAAAGCCTGAAACAACGCTCAACCGGTTAATCGGAAACCGAACGTGAACGTCATTCAAGTTAAACTTATGCGTCACGTGTAAGGCCAATTCGCCCTTTTCAAATAATGCGGCCGGGGTACTCGCTTCATGCAACTGAATCGGCGCTTTTCCCGTCAAGTACCGCCCAATCAGGGAGTGGGCATCGTGCTCAATGGTTTCAACTGAACCCTGAGTAATGACCTGACCACCAGCTTTCCCAGCTCCTGGACCAATCTCAATAACTGAATCTGCGGCCGCAATAATTGTCGGGTCATGTTCAACGACAACCACTGAATTCCCCAGTTCAACCAACTGGTGCATGATTTCAATCAACCCATCAACGTTAGCAGGATGCAGTCCAACTGACGGCTCATCTAAGACGTACAAGACGCCCGTTGTTTCTGAATGGAGCGTCTTGGTCAACTGAATCCGTTGTAATTCGCCAGTCGAAAGCGTTCCTCCCGCCCGGGCAATTGTGAGATAGTTTAATCCCAGTCGTAATAGGGGCCGTAACGTCTGCGTGAGTTCTTCGATAATCCGTTGCGCCATCGCACGCATGTTTTCAGGCAGCGCTGGCACGATTGTGGCCACAAATGCTGCCAACTGTTCAACGGTCAATTCACTGACCTCAGCGATATTTCGCCCGTTGATGGTGTTCGTGAAGAGGGCCGGGTTAAACCGTGACCCGTGACAGTCTGGACACACGTCAATGGCATAAAAGCGATCGAGGCGCTTTAGCGTTCGTTCATTAGTCGACCCCTTAGCCGTGTCTGCTACGGCATTATAAGCATTCTCATAAAGGGCATGATCCATATTGAAAACCCGCCCGGTTGAGGAGGGGATCGAAATCTTATACTGTTTCTTTTCCCCGTGGAGGACCCGGTTTTTTTCAGATTCTGATAGGTCCTGATAAGGCACGTCGATGCGAACCCCCATCTGCTCAATCACGTAGGGCATAAAATTCCGACCAGGAAGTCGCCATGAGGCCACCGCCCCGTCAGCCAGTGACTTTTCAGGGTGGTCGATAAGCGTCGTTGGATCAATCTGACGGACTTCTCCCGTTCCGCCGCACGTCGGGCAGGCGCCAGCCGCATTGAATGCAAAGTCCTCTGCCGCAGGAACCTTAAATTCAATCCCGCAGGTCGGACACTTGATTTTACCCATTCGCTCATCCGTGTAATCCATCGCCTGGGCAATTTCAATCGTCGGCGGCACCGTGTGCCCGTTTGGACAGACGTGGGTAGCCAATCGCGAAAACATGAGCCGCAATACGTTTAACGTTTCGGTCATGGTCCCCACCGTCGAGCGAACCCCAGGCACAGTTGGCCGTTGCCGCAGCGCAATTGCAGCTGGTAGATACTTAACCTCTTGAACCTGAGCCGGTGCCGCTTGACTGATTCGCCGGCGCGTGTAAGTCGATAGCGCATCAAGGTACCGTCGGGAACCTTCGGCGTATAAAACACCAAGGGCTAGCGATGACTTACCAGACCCTGATAATCCTGAAATAGCCACCACTTCGTTTAGCGGAATCTTCACGTTAATGTGTTTGAGATTATGAACGTAGGCGTCGTGCACCTCAATTTGAACCGGTATCGTTGCGTGGGATTTTGCCACGGCTAATCGCTCCCTTCACGTTATTTTCAAAACTACTTCCCTATTAGTGTAACGCAACCGGTGTCAGCCAGCAGAAATTAACGTCGTAAGTATTGCTCACAACCGGCAATTACACTATAATAAAACGGTTTCCGGTATCACCGGACAATGGAAAATTGATCGACAAGGGAGTGTTTCACAATGCCTGCAACCTACTTACGGCTTGCAACCAACGCTGATTTAACAGCGATCACAACAATCATTCACGAAGCAAAGGGGTTCTTAGCCGAGCAACACGTTGACCAATGGCAACACGGCTATCCATCAGATGACGACCTCGCTTTTGACCTTCAAAACGGGATCACCTACGTCTTGGTCGTCGATGGCGAAATTGCAGGGACTGCGGCGCTCCATCAAGGGATAGATCCTAACTACTTAGAAATTGAAGATGGCGAATGGGCGAACGGCGTCCACGGCCGGTATACCGCGATTCACCGAATTGCAGTCTCGAGTGCGTTTCGCGGTCAAGCATTATCCGATAAGCTCATCAGCGGGCTAATTACAATTTCCGGCGTTTTGGGTTACAAAGACGTCCGAATTGACACACATCCCGACAACAAGGGCATGCAACACGTGATTACCAAAAATGGGTTTACTCGCCGCGGCATCATCTACATGCACGAGCCAAAGGAACCACGGTACGCCTATCAACTTCTGATCAAATAGAAAGCGGGCTTATTAATGACCACTGCAGACGTGGCTGTCCAAGTTAAATTACTGATTCTGTTCGCCGTCGGTTTAATCACCGTTCTCACCGTTTTGACGGTGACCCTGGCTAAGCGACGCCGATTCACTTGGCAGCAAGATTTACCATTAGTCGCAATCGCAGCGGTGATGGTGTTCATTTTATATTCATTAGCGACTTTATGACCGATTAAGAATCTGCCACCCATTACTTGGGCGGCAGATTTTTTTGATGGCCCAAATGCCCGCCATAACAGCATGTCTGCGATTCGTAGCTTGCCTTTTGAGGACGAAGAACTATATTCAATATGTCAATTAGGAGATATTATTCGTTTTTAGGAGGCGATAGCATGGCTAACCAAAGTCAGGCTCGGTATCAACGTTTTATTAAACTCACATTCGTTACTGCCGCTCTCGCAATTGTAGGGAGCCTCTGTATTGGCCTGGGTTTCCCGATTGTTTTACAAAGGGAAGCCCGTTCGGTTGTAAGTTTTATTTTTGTCGTACTCATACTCGTTTTATCAACAATTACCGAAGACGCCGGGTCAAAGTTAGCAATGGCGGTTTCTCAGAAGTGGCGTTACCGCTCAGTGGAAGCCCTTGCGCTGATAGCCCTAGTACTAATCACGTTTATCGTGTGAAAGGAGATGTCAAATGTCTGGTCAATTAAGACGTAACTGGTTCAAAGTCAGCTTAACCGGCGGCTTATACCTGATCGTGCTCGTGACCATTTCTCTGCAATCACCAAGCAGTAGCTTCACATGGCTCATAACGCCCATCATTTTCGGAATCAGTTTCATCGACTGGTTCGCCACAAAGGTTAAAACCGTCGTTGATGTCAACCTTTACGCCCTCAACTTCCCATTAACGACTGTCTACTCACCTTATTCAGCAGCTACCAGCCACCCCTTCTGGATAACCCTGATTATTTTGGTGATGACATGGCTAATCAGTACTTGGTTCTTTTTGCTGAAGGATCAAACCTGATGGTGAGCTAAACCATTAATGAATCGAGATGATGAACATGTCTCAAAAATCACCCGTCACCCCAACCTCACTTCTAAACCAACTTACAACCGCGCTACAGCAAAATCCGCAACGTCCAGGATTTCAGATGTTGCTCGAGATTATTGAAACAGCCAATTATAAAGTCCAGCACCACCAGCAAACTGAAGTCGCAGAGGCCGGGGCCGTTTACCAAAACATCTGCACCGCTTGCTTTGTGACGCAATTTCACCCAACAAATCATGAGTCTCAGTTGTTAGAAGCCATTCAAAACATTGCCCATCCCAAGGGAAATTGGGCCGGTTTGAACGCTTTGAACACTGCAAATCAATGGCCTAGCAACTAGGCCAAACATTTCTATTTCGAATGGAGGTCATCACCTTGTCAAAAGATACTGAGATTAAAATCACTGCTAAACAAACTATTCATGAGCTTTACAACAGCCTCAAAACCTATCCGGATCAAAATAAAACCTTGACCGACATCACAGACGTTTTAATGCAGGTCTACAAGAAATTGGATACCGCCCCTAATCCGGAAGCCCTGGTCAACCGGCTGGCAAACTACATCTATGTCGCTGGATTCGGCAACATTCATCTGAATGCAGCTGATGAACAACGCGTCATTGACTTGGGTGCTACTGGGTCAAAAGCCGGCTGGAACGGCCGTTACATGGCTGATTTTGCAGATAAATCACAATTTTTCGGCATTTTTGATCGGTAGCGTAGCGCCGCCTTTTCTACTAAAAACGTGAGCCAGACAATTTTATAATTGCCTGACCCACGTTTTTTAATGCCTTCAGTGATCGACCAAACTGGGCCGACATCACTATCAGATTCTCAATGACCGCTCAAACTCATCCTTAAAAAACGAACTTAGAGGCCACCAGCAAACACACTGTCACACAAAAACTTAGCGTCGTTGCAGCTAGGCTGAACGGATCGCCCTCTTTCCCGCGGCACCAGCGCAAACCACTAGTCATTAACCAAAGTACCGTATTGCCAATCTGAAGGCCGCTTAAGACCAGAAAACTGACCGGAAACGCTAATTGCAGATAGCTCATAATGAACGCACTAATCACGATTATTTGAAAGAAGAGTGTGACGTAGGCGACGCTGTCAAGAAACCTCATTGGTTAACCCTTTCCGTCTTATTTGATAAACCCTATCAATATGAGTCTTTTCAACTAGTCGAAATCAAGTTTTTGTTAAAGCTTGTTCCTTGAAGCCACTTTATCCCCTGAATTGAAAAAAGCCAAGCTGGCAGGCTAAGACACCATCAGACCTGGATTGTCTTAGGTTTGTAGACATGGCCAAAACAAAAGCAGACCGGCCAGTGACCGATCTACTCTACCGATTCTTTATCAAAATTTGGTTCCCTAAGAAACACAAGTGCGCACAAGCTGGTCGATAATAGCACGATCAACATGAATCTGGCCAACATAAACCCCGTATTTTCAAACGAACTGTTCTCCGAGATAATTCTCAGGAACTCAGGACTAATTGAGACCAAGCTACCAGCCAAGCCGCCGCTTCCGATAAACAGAATAAGACACGTGAGCAAGACCCGAATTTTTTTGAACTTACGCCATCCCGTATAGTGACTCATCAATAAAATAACCGCAATTAGCAACCCCACTGGAATAACGATCGTGTGAAAACCACCAGGCCGAAATAAGTCAACGTACCCTAAGATTAAAAACAGAGCGGTTGCCCAATAGGCCCACTTGAAAACCCGTGTTGAATTTTTCCCCAATTGGTCCTGTTTCTCGTAATGATCGAGTGCCTTTTCATTATTCAACAAAACATCTAGTGAGATATCAAAAAGGGTCGCAAGTTTCACCAACATCTTAATATCTGGATAACTCCGGCCGGTTTCCCAGCCTGACACCGTTTTTCGAGACACATGGAGCTTTTCCGCGACATCAGCTTGTGTTAACTGTTTTTGACTACGACACTGCTTTAATTTTTCACCGATTTCCACGACTTCGCCCCCATTCCAATCCACTTCTTCACATTAAGCATATCATCATTTGATACCGGACTCATCCGTTATCCACTTGATTTTTTGTTAAATCCAATTAAACTAGATACAATGAATTGGGAAGGGGCTAATTAACGTGAAAAAATCAGCTTCAGTATATCGCACCACAGCATTAAAAATGGTCCTGGCCGCCGTCTCACCTGGTAAATTTTGGTCTGAGATTTGGAAGGGCATGACCAGCTAAGCTGCATCATAAAAGGCGTCACGGTCGTAAAGTAATCGACCGTGACGCCTTTTTAACGCCCTATTAGGGCACGGGCCCCAAAACTAATGACGACTTAACTAGTGATCCTTTTTCTTGGGCTCAACAGACCGTGGCTTCAGAAAAATTAGGCTCATTAACATGACCGTCAAAAAAACGACATCCGCTAAATGACCAAAAATTACGCCAGCTAAGTAACTGGGAGATTCGGCAGTAAAAAACTTAAGGAACCGTTTATCAAGCCCAATAATGAGTAAATTAAAAATGAAAATAATCAGCGTGGTCGTGATTGCAATCAACCGCCGGCGCACGCTTGAAAATCGGCCCCAATCCGAAAATAACGACAAGTAAACACAACTGTTAACCACCGCCAACACCATAACAATCGGAAGATGGAACCCGTTCAGCCTAAAAAATTCAGCATAGGCGAGCCCCAGCAGTGGGACCATTAACCAGTAGGAAAGTTGGGTCAACCGGCGACGCCGCGCTGCTTTTTGAAGGGCCGCCTCAGAGAGATCCAGTTCCTGATCATCATCAATTAAGACCGCAATTGGTACTTGATAGAGTTGACTCAACTGAACCAATATCGCTCGATCGGGCGCTCCACGGCCATTTTCCCATCCGGAAATGGTTTTCCGTGAAACGTGGAGCGACTCGGCCACTTCGACTTGGGTCAACCGGGCGCGCTGCCGCCCCTGTTTTAATTTTTCTGATAACTTCACATCAGTCCACCAACACTTCCTGATTAACCGCCAATAGATACAACGCCTTAACGCTTACTGGTCGGCCAAGCATCTTGCCTAAGGCCAAAGCATAGAGGTTCAGTTGTCCCTTATAGCGGTCAACGACTGCCGTGACCCCCGTTTCGGTTTGGGGCACATAGTCTGTTTTGTAGTCAAACAACGTCGCAGTTCCATCGTCATTCAGGTAATAGCCATCAATGATTCCGTGAATCAGTAACCGCGGGGCTTCATCCGTCAGATCCGAAAAGATATCCTTGGCTGGCAGGAGCAGTGAGAATGGCGTTTCACGTCGGAGGGTCTCGCGATGGGCCATCACGGCCTTCCCAAGCTCACTGTCAAAGAAGCTAAGAATTTGCTCACGGTTAATTTTGGCTGCCACTTCTGCCGTCAATACCCCGCCCGTCACCAATTCTTGAATCTGTTGTGCGACTCGTTCAATCGTCACGGGCTCAGTCAGGGAGAGTTCCTGTAGGACCAAATGGGTGGCCGTTCCAACCTCAGCTCCCGTCGGCGCTTGAACCGTCTGCAAAAACGCGGGTCGTTTGAAATCCTTTGACACAAACCGATTACCCTGATGGTGTTGCCAGTCTGGCGCGTAATTGCCCAATTGGGTCAGGTCAGGATCTTCAAAGACCCGCTTGATTTCAGAAACCGACTGATAGGCCGTGGTGCGGGTTTCAGCTGCAAACCGGTATTGGAGGTTCAACACGGATTCAATCTGATCCACCGCAACATCCGTGTAGTCAGCCCCTTCAGCTCGCGACTGCAAGTCTGCTAGCCAGGTGCTCCCAGTTACTAAGCGCGACTGCGCTTGTGTTTCCACTAAGTCATCAGCCGTTAAAAACGTCACGTCAAAACGGGTAGTGTCCCCGTGAAGCGCCGCTAAATCAACGGCCGCCGAATCAAAGGTCGCCTTAGGATGCCGTTCGAGGGCCATCCCAATCCAGTCTAGATACGTCTTTTTAGCGCGACGGGTCGTTGCACTCAATACCAACTGATCGTCTAATAGGGCATCGCGCCAACTCTTTAGCGCTGATTCTCTGGTCTTTACGGCCCCAACAATAAATAGTTGCTGTTCGGCCCGCGTGAGAGCAACATACAGTTTACGCATTTCTTCCGCTAAAGTGTCGCGCTCTAACTTATCGCGAATTATCGCTTTCGGAATGGATTCAGCCATCACTCTATTTCCCGGGTTAAGGACGTTAATCCCAATTCCCAGATCGTTATCCATGATAGCGCTGCCCATCGTGTCACTCATATTAAACTGACGTGACGTGTCCAATAAAAAGACGACCGGGTACTCAAGCCCCTTACTACCGTGAATCGTGGTCACTTGAACGGCGTCTTCGGTGGCTTGAGTATCTGCTTCGGCTAGGTCGTTGTCATTTTTCTGCATCCGTTCGATAAACCGGACGAATTGGAAAAGCCCCTTGAAGCCGTTTTGTTCATAGTCTCGCGCCCGGTCGTATAACGCATGTAAGTTGGCCTGACGTTGCGACCCTGCTGGCATACCGGCCACGTAATCTAAAAATCCAGTGGTTTGGTAAATCGTCCAGATTAGCGTTGCAATCGGCTGTTGCCGGGCAATGTCTTGAAACTCTGATAATTGTTCTAAGAACTGCTGGACCTTGGGATACAAACTATCAGCGTAGCCGTTACCGGCAAACGTCAGTTCATATTGGCCAACAAAGTGCTGAAGTGCCGTGTAATAGTCATCCGTCTTATCGGTGATTCGCAAATACGCCAATTCATTCTCATTCAAGCCAACGATTGGCGACCGAAGGACAGCTGCCAACGCAATATCTTGATACGGATTGTCGATCAGTTGCAGTAACGCCATCATAATCTGGATTTCCGTCGTCTTGAAGTAGCTCTCGGCATCGTTAATTTGAACCGGGATATTAAGCTGACCAAACTGATCCTGAATTTCAAGATTATGGCTCCGAGTTGGCGCAATGATTGCGATATCCCGATACGTCATCGGCCGTTTGACGCCGGCTTTTCGATCCCATATTTCGGTTTTTGACACGACTAATTCACGAATTTTTTGTCCCACAACAGCTACCTGGCCCGCTGACTTATCAGGCACTTCGGTCTGGCCGCGGTCAACTTCGGCCGCGGTTTCGTAGACGAGCACGTGGGCTTCTTTAACCAGGTCTTCAGGATAGTAAGTTGCCCCGTAAACGAGTTTAGCTGGCCCCGTATAATCAATCTGGCCAAGGTTTCGATCCATTAGTTGAGTAAAGATTAAGTTAGTAAAATCGTCCACATTTTTCATGGATCGGAAGTTTTCCGCTAGCGTAATCTCCTTGCCTGCCTCGGGATCTTCTTGGTAGTGGTTGAACTTATTAATAAACAGCTTGGGCTCTGCTAATCGGAAACCATAAATCGACTGCTTGATATCCCCCACCATAAACAGATTGCCCGGATCTGTTTGAGCAATCGAGGTCACAATAGCCTCTTGCAACTCATTTGTATCCTGGTACTCATCCACCATAATCTCATGATAGGTCGCTTTCAGCTGGTCTTGAACGGCTCGAGCAGCCGCCGAATCCTTGGTCAATATTTGCAACGCAAAGTGCTCAATGTCGCTAAATTCCAGTACATGCCGCCGCAACTTTTCTTGTTGGTAAGCTGACGCAAACTGGGTTACCACATCCGCTAACGTCGCCACGATGGCCTGACTATCCTGCATGACAGCCACGGTCTGTGCTTCACCGTAGGGCATCAGGGCTTGCAATTCAGCCAGCGCCTTTTTGGCTTGGTCGTGGTGTTGTTTCACATCGTCTAAGACCAGCTGAAAGCCATCATAAGCGGGGTCTTTCTTGGTCACTGCCGGGCGACGTCCCAGAGAAAAGGCGTCAATTTTTTCTCTTAGTGAATCCCATGACATGGTGGCTGCTTCGGCTGCTAACTGGTTCACTTGGCCCACCAACGCTTCATAGTAAGTCGCCACTTTTTCAGCCTGTTCATCCTGAGCCAACCCAAGATTTTGGGTCAGCGCTCGGCCTAACGCCGTCAGTCGTTCCCGTAACATCGGGATAAAATGGTCAACCACTAACGGTGTCTGTAATAACCCCTTGTCACTCACTTCGTAGGCCTGAGATAACTCAGCTAACCAAGCCTGTGGGTCCGGTTTTGCATTCATGAAGAAAAAGACCTGTTCGACAAGATCGGTTAAGCCATCATCTGACCGATCATTTGAAAAGTTTGCAACCAAGCGCTTGAAAGCGCCAGATTCATCATTAGCATAGCATTGTTCGCGAACATCAGCCCATACCTCTTCGCGTAAGAGAGCACCCTCCGACGCATCGGCAAGGATTCGAAAGACCGGATCGAGGTCAATGAGGTAGTAATACCGCTCAACAATGCGTTGACAAAACGCGTCCATCGTACTGATGTCAGCAACTGGTAACAGGGCCAACTGCCGAGTTAGGTACCGTTGATCCTCATCGTGACTCGTCGAAATTCGCTCACGAAGCGCCACCTCGATGCGGTCTTTCATTTCCTTGGCTGCCGCGCGGGTAAAGGTCACGATTAACAGGTTCTCAAGACTTTCGCCAGCCAGAATCATATTGATTACCCGGTCAACAAGCACCCGGGTCTTACCGGAGCCGGCCGAGGCTGAAACTAACAGATTTGTATGATGCGTATCAAGAACTGCTTGTTGGCTTTTAGTGTAGTCCACGCTGCTTTTCCTCCTCTTGAATTCTGGCCATTGGATCGTCAATTTTACTGAGTAATCGGTAATTATTTTCGGTCAACATTGGGTCAAATTGCATGATGGCCTTATATGGCGAAAATTGCATCGCGGTTCGCCCATCTGGCCGCTTAATCGGATTTAAGTCCAATTGACCAGCAAAAATAGCCGTCGCCGCCGCTTTGATTTTTTCTTCCGTGAACCGTAATAGACTCTGTAGTTGGCTTGGTGTCACGATTGTCTCAGCTTTACCAATACTCCCATTGGCGTTTTTGCGGAACGGATAAACAACTGCGCTGCCCTTATCGAGTTGTGGTTCCAAGCGACTAAAGAGGTTGTCATCGTTCACTAATAACCCTTGGTAGCGATCCTTTTTGAGTAACGCCGACAAAAAGTCCGTCTGCCGTAGGTCACTTGGCTTAAACTTCGGATTTTGTAAATGCAGGTAGAGCGCTCCTGCTAATTGAGCGGTTTCCGTATCCGCCAACAAATCAATGTTTTGTTGCACCGCATCCAAGTATGTCATCATCTGCATGGCAATCCCGTGGTAAACATCGTTAAGATCCACCTTGTGCTCACTAGACTTATAATCCACCACGCCAAGGTATTCAGCGTCCGGCAATCGTAACACATCAATCCGGTCAATCTTTCCCCGCACACTCACGCGATTATCGTTTGGCAAGTCAAACGCCAGCGCAGGCAAGCCCTTTTCAGCCCCAATTTGGCCAAACATCACCTCAGTCCGTTTCGCCCGCATTGGGGTGTAATGCCCCTGCTGACTCATCACCCGAGTGGTTTGGCGAATCAACGCGATCAATTGAGACTTGATGTAGGCCATCCGCGCACTGGACTCTAAAATAGCGTACTGTAAGTTGGCTGGGTCCTTTAAAATACGACCCGTAACCGAATCGACCAACTCATCAAGTTGTTGATCGTCTAATTTTGCTAAATCAATGTTTTCGGCGTTTACTTGTTTCATCAATTGGTCGAGACTGGCATGGAAGAATTCCCCGGTATTGGCCGCAGAAAGTTCAAACACGTCACGCTCGCGCAATTTAAGACCGTATTTTAAGAAGTATGCATACTGATTTTGGTAGAATTCTTCAAGTTTCGAAATCGAGCTGTTAATGGTGTGGCCGTATAGTCCGGTCACAATTTCGGGGGCCAGCGGAGTGGGCACATTTCGGTAAGTCAGACTCCCGAGCAACTTCTCAGTGAGTAACCGATAACTTGAATCGCCTACCAGCCGCTGATAAACGTACAGCCACGGCTTAGCCAGCTTAACGTTGCGTTCACGACTATCGTCACTCGCTTGAACCAGGTGTCGTAACATCGCCCGTCGTGCGCCCAAGTAGGGTGAAATATCATGATCAGTGGCGTCGGGAATGGCGTGGGCCGTTTGAATCGTTAGTTTAAAATGGGCCACAATTCTGGCCACATACGGGCTCAGTTGGTTGACCGCTTCGCCCTCTTCGTTCATTGGAAAGGTAAAATACAGACGTTCCTGCGGTGTCATAAACGCTAAGTAATTAACGAACGGCTCGCCTTGTAACTGAACGACGCCGTCATCACCCAAGTACTCGCCTTCTGGGAACGTTAATTTTTCACGGTCTTGATCACTCAGCAGCGCCGACACCACACTAGTATCTGGCATAACCTTATCAGTGGACCCAATCATAAAGGTAATTTTGCGGTTATTCATCTGAATAATTCCGCTTTCAGAAATTACGACTTGGTCGAGGGTTGACGGAATTTGCGCGTAACTCGCACCTTCAAAGCCCGCCTGTAACAGCGCCAAAAAATCGTCCGCCACGAAGGCTCGATCTCCCAAAATCGTCACGTATTCGTCCAACAGGTCGCAAAAAGTATTCCACGTTTGCTCAGGCTGACCAGCAACCGCCAGTTGGCCCGCCTCAACTGCGGCGTCCCGCCATTGTGTTAACCGTTCAACGACCCCGTTTTGCGTTAAAAAGGTCACCAAAAGTTGGGCGGCCTCGCGACCATTTTGAGCCTGATCTATCGCCTTAAAAAACGGCGGTAACGTCGTTTTAATAAACCGACGAATCCCGTTGATTTGACTCGCCGTTTCTTGATCCTGACTCGTTTGGGTCCCCAAATCATCACTACGAAGCCGGGCGTACGGCCAATCTGCATCTTGAACCCAACGGTGTCCCTGGTACCCCATTTTCAAGACCCAGTTTTCGGTTTTGAACAGCGCGTCGCGAAAAGCCCGGACGCTGATGGGGTGACCCTCATCATCTTGGGGCATCAACAATTCTGTTTTGAGCAACCGCATCACATCGGCATACTGATAATACCGCCGTTTCACGTCAAATAATGCGTCAATGAGCTCAACCAACGGATGATCAGCCATGGACCGCTGCACATCACTAAAATAGGGAATTTCTTCAGCCGCCATGATAGGGGCTAGAATGGTCTCGTACTTATCCAAGTGCCGGGTTAACACCAAGATATCGCGGTATCGGTACCCCTGCGCCACCAGTTGCCGAATTCGCGCAGCGACCCAAGCCAATTCTGCATACCGGTTATCGATTTGAACAACCTGAACTGCTGACTCGTCCGCTAGCTTTGCAGACGCCTGTGGGGCGTGGCCGTTAAAGGCGTCCCGCCAGAAGTATTCAAGCTGTTGTAACGCCGGCGTGACTCGCGGTGTTGTAGCGACTTGATTATCAAGAATTTTGACCTTGTTTGCTAAGGCTAACTGGTACAACCGCGCATAAGTCCGGGCTGGTTGGTAAAACAAATTTTGCGGATCCAGTTGGGCTGGACTCGGCGTCGGTCGATCGACTGTCAAGGCTACTTTGACCTCGGCTGACCGGGTCATCAATGTTGTGATTAATGCCGTTTCCTGAGCAGAGAACTGCGTTTGGGAAAAGCCGTCAAAATAAAAGTGCGCATGACTTAAATCCGCCGTGGCTAAAAAATCGCTCAGTTGGTTCAGCAAATCAGTGTTGGCCACGTACTTGTTACGCATCGCGGTTTCAAAACTATCGTATAAGAGCACTAGATCGTGAAGTTTCGCATCTAAATCCGCGCTGTTTCCCGTCACTTTTTGAGCCACCTGAGCGAGATCACCGACCGTAATCTGACCCGTTTTTAGCTCACTTAATTGACGCGTCAACAGGCTAATAAACCCGGGGCGATCCGCCTCGCCAGCGAATAATCGAAGTTCGCTACGATGGTCTAGGATGGCTTGGTAAACGAGCATATTTAAACCAGCCTGTGAAATCCGGGGCAGTTGATAAGCTGGTGTATTTTTCATAAAGAACCAGGCTAGTCGGGTAAGTGACAGCACCTGAATGCCGGTTTGGGCATACGTACCATCTGTTATGCCAGCGTGGTCTGCGAGTTTGGTCAACACCTGTACTTCAGATTCGAACTTCACGTGGTTAGGCACCAGGTAGTAGAATTGATCATCTGGGAATCGGTTAAACGTTGTTGCAAGGTCGTCTAACAAGGTTGCTTGGTGGTCAACGCTCCCTGGTCCCGTCACAAATTGTAAGGTCATATCGCCGTCTTCTTTCTCAGTAGTCAGTAAGGCTATTTTAACATAGGCGGGGACGTGGCCGGCGTGGTCCGCAGCGATTCCTCACGTCTAAGTTTGGCCAATCAAAAAATCCAGCTCCTATTACTGAGCTGGATTTCTTTTTATTCGTCCTCGGACTCATCTTCGTCTGGTGGATTAATCGGTAGTTGATTTTCAAGTAACACTTGATCAGTATAGTATTCCAAATCGCTAAGTGCTTCTGGACTTTGCGCGCCACGAGCAGCGTCACTTTCCGCAATCGCCCATTTCACGAGATTATCCGTGATTGGCACGATATCTTGGATGATGCGCATGGCGTCAGCATTGGTTTGTTTTTCCTGAATTCGAAGAAAACTATCATAATCTGTAATCATCCGTAACGTGCCACCATAATCCATTTCGTTAGATTCAAAAATAACAAAATGGGACTGGCGGTTCGCCGAATCCAACTGTTGGCGAACTTGTTCAATTTCTTCCGGACCTGCTTTGATTGTCATGGCTCACCACCCCTTTATGATAAGTTTAACAAACTTTTGTCCATTAAACGACCCAAAGTAGCGAGTTTTAACGGTTTCTTAGTGCCGAATTTGACCATCACCCGATAGCAAGTACTTCGTTGAAGTTAACTCGTGCAAGCCCATTGGCCCGCGAGCGTGTAACTTTTGCGTACTAATGCCGATTTCAGCACCAAACCCAAACTCAAAACCGTCTGTAAACCGGGTCGACGCATTGATATAAACACAAGCAGCATCAATCCGACGTTGAAACTTGCGACCCGCCTCATATGAATCAGTGATGATTGCTTCAGAATGCTTGGTATTATGCGCGTTAATGTGCGCAATAGCCGCGTCCTCTGAGTCAACCACTTTGACGGCCATAATGAGGTCGTTATATTCCTCGTCCCAATCTTCAGCGGTTGCCACGACCATGTCGGGCACAATGGCCCGGGCCCGCTCATCTCCCCGCAATTCAACGTGGTTTTCGCGCAACGCTGCCGCAATCACCGGTAGGTAGGTCTGGGCAACTGCTGAATGAATGACGAGTTTTTCGGCTGAATTGCAGACGGACGGCCGCTGCACCTTGGCATTCACGGTAATGTCCGTCGCCATCTTTAAATCGGCTGCTTGATCTACGTAGATGTGGCAGTTACCCGCCCCAGTTTCAATGACTGGAACACTCGCTTCCCGAACAACCCGCTGAATCAACCCGCGACCGCCGCGGGGAATCAAGACGTCAAGGTATTCGGTTAACCCCATCATTTCAGCCGCCGTTTCGTGACTAGTATCCTGAACTAGCTGAATGGCATTTTCATCCAAGCCCATCTCAAAAAGCGCACTGCGCAGGGCATCGCTAATCGCAATGTTTGTTAATATCGCTTCTTTACCACCCCGCAAAAGAACGGCGTTACCACTCTTAAAACACAGGGCCGCCGCATCAGCCGTGACGTTGGGACGGGCCTCAAAAATGATGCCAATCACGCCTAATGGCACCCGTTCTTGGGCAATTGTTAGGCCCGCCGCATTTTGCCACATCCGGTCAACTTGTCCCAACGGATCATCCAACTGAGCGACTTGCCGCATTCCCTCCGCCATGGCCGCAATCCGGTCTGCATCCAACGTTAACCGATCAACGAAGCTCGCTTTTAATCCATCAGCCGTTGCTAAATCAGCCTGGTTCGCCTCTAAAATGGCAGCCTGATGACTCACCAAAGCGTCGGCCATTTTTAACAAACCGTCATTTCGAACCGCCGTTCCCAGCTGTGCTAACTCGGTTTCCGCCAATTGAGCCCGTTGACCCAATTCTTCAAGCGCTGACAATTTAACGTTATCCATGTTTAAGCACCTCTTTCGGTTGCGATGCAAACCACGTCCCAACGGGCTTGCCGTCTAAAATATCAAAAATGATACTTGGATCACTGCCACTGGCCAGAACCATTTGTTGGTTCGCCTTCAGCATAATATCGGCCGCCCTTAACTTCGTCACCATGCCACCGGTGCCGTACATGCTCCCCTTACCGCCTGCAACGGCGTACGTGGTTTCATCAATGGTCGTAATCCGGGAAATGAGTCGTGCTTCGGGGTGTGTCAACGGATTAGCATCATAGAAGCCATCCGTATCCGTTAGCATAATCAAGAGATCCGCCGCCGTATTTTTGGCCACCATGGCCGACAACTGGTCGTTATCGCCAAACGTCGTCTTATGGTCCAACTCGTCAACGGCCACGGAATCGTTTTCGTTCACGATGGGCACGACCTGCCGCTCTAAAAGCCGGTCGAACGTGTTCATCACGTGTTGCTTGGTCGTTGGAAAATCAAACACATCGTGGGTGAGCAAAATTTGGCCAATTTGTTGGTTATAGTGGTCAAATCGTTGGTTAAAGACCGTTAGCAACTTACTTTGCCCAATGGCGGCTAGGGCCTGTTGGGCGGAGATGTCCGTAGGTCGGGTGGTCAATTTCAATTCTCCAAGACCAACCCCAATGGCACCTGAGGACACCAAAATCACCTGTTTATTCTGACCACACAGCGTACTCAATACAAAGGCGAGCTGATCGATTGTCCGTAAGTTCAGCCTACCGCTTTGATTGATTAAGCTACTCGTCCCAATTTTGACAACAATGCGCGTGGCATTAATCTCCCTTGTCTGCATAACGTCTCACCCTTCTTTTAGTCATGGCAGTAGCATACTCAATTCGCCCAATAATGGCAAGACTTTTACCCTATTGTTACGTGGTTTTAATTTTTACCCACGACCGCCAGTGATTGTCCCACGTGCTGCGGCTCAACTAACTCTTGCGCCACAACAGCGGCTAAGGCTTCCGCCGTAATGGGTGCCGGATTAACCGGTTGGCCTTCATTAATAAGCAAAACGTCGTCAGTTGCCGTCACAGCAACGGGAGCTGCCCGGAATACCGTGTATGGCAGTTCGGCTTCATCGACAATTTTGATCGCGTAACGCTGTTGTTTTAGAAAGGTGACGGGATCGGTGATCCCTGGGTATGAGACCGGCTGGGTCGCTTCATCGTCAACCCCCACAACGGACCGAACCACGGTTCGCACGTTCGCTTTCGTCTGACGAATCGCCTCAAAGAGTGCCTCTAACTTCCAGTCCACATCCATGCCCATAAAGTTACTATAAACGACGTCCACGTCTTCTAACAGGTCAACGTATGTGGCCGCCTTGTGCGGATCGCCAACTTGGCCCGTCACTGTTTTTGAACTAAATACCGTTAAGGACACCTGATCAACCAACCGTTTTGCGACCAGTTGGCCGACTTGATCATCGATCCCCAATACTAATGTTGCCATGCGTTGCCTCCGTTCACTTGATAGCTTAACTTTACACTAGCTCCCGTAAAATTTCGACGCTAAATGTCGGGCACTGAACGTTACGGGACTGAAATCGAATAATTCATTCGAATTATTCGTATCTTGCAACTCAATATGCGCTATGCTACAATAAAACGTGATTGTTATTTGCAAAACACGAACATTCAGCAATTATTTTTTAGAACTGAGGGGACGAGTCAATATGGGGCAACGTATCGCAGCCTACTTTAATTTCGATGAGCTTGGCACCAACTACCGCAAGGAGTTTTTAGCCGGCCTCACCACTTTTATTTCCATGGTCTACATCTTATTTGTTAATCCGAACGTGCTAGGCGTTTCTGGCATGGACAAGGGGGCGGTCTTCACCGCCACTGCGTTAGCCAGCGCCTTTGGCTGTTTCGTCATGGGGATTGTCGCAAAGTATCCCTTCGCAATTTCCGCCAGTCTGGGAATTAACGCCTTCTTCGCCTACACCGTTGTTTTAGGAATGAAGGTCCCATGGCAAACAGCCCTGGCTGGTGTGTTTGTCGCTTCTATTTTGTTCATGATCCTAACCGCGTTTCGGTTACGTGAAATGGTGGTCGATGCCATTCCGCGCGACCTCAAAATGGCGATTAGTGCCGGAATCGGGCTCTTCATTGCCTTTATCGGCTTACACGATGGCGGCCTAATCGTGGCTGACAAATCGACGACAGTCGCCCTTGGCTCACTTAGCGTTGGGACGACTTGGTTGACCGTTGTCGGCCTGCTTGTCACCATCGTCTTGATGAGCGCTCGAGTACCTGGCGCCATCTTTATCGGGATGGTGGTTAACGTCATCGTCGGCCTTGTCACGGGCCTGATTCACGCGCCAGCCGCCTGGGTTGCACCCGTGCCAAGCATTTCATCAACGTTTGGGGCCGCCCTCGGCCACGTTGGTCAGATCAACACGTTACAACTGGGCGTCGTTGTTTTAACCTTCTTATTAGTGACGTTCTTTGACACCACTGGGACCTTGGTTGGGTTAGCTGAACAAGCTGGTCTTGTTAAGAATAACAAGATTCCAAGAATTGGCCGGGCTCTAGCTGCTGACTCAACAACGATGGTTGTCGGATCACTACTTGGAACGTCACCAATGGGGGCCTTCGTTGAGTCCTCAGCCGGGATTGCTGTCGGCGGCCGGTCTGGTTTTACGGCTGTTGTCGTGGGGATTTTCTTCCTATTAGGATCATTTTTCTCGCCACTTCTTACCGTGATTACCAGCCAAGTCACCGCACCCGCTTTGATCATCGTCGGAACGTTGATGGCCCAATCGTTGAAGAATATTCACTGGGAAAAGTTCGAAATTGCGGCACCCGCCTTCTTGATTTTAGTCGGCATGCCACTGACCTACAGTATTTCTGACGGAATTGCCCTTGGGTTTATTACCTACCCACTCTCCATGATTGCCGCTAAACGTGGTAAAGAAGTGAGTCCAATCATGTACGGCCTCGCCGTTGTCTTCATCTTCTTCCTCTGGATTCTCCAGGAAGCCTAACTAATCAATGCACGAACCGCGACAGTTATCTGTGGCGGTTTTTTAGTGCGGTCAAATGAAATTAACACTTGAATGGCACAAGTTGCATTATAATTAAACATAGCACTTCAGTTATGGGGTATAACCGAAGTGATTCATGGGCGTGGTTTTAACAACGACGCCCTCTGGGGGATGAACTTAATGACCATATTACAAGCACCAACAGACACTCAAAAACGCCTGTATGACGCGTTTACGCACTGTGTGACAGCGTTAGAATTACCACTCAACAAAATCACCGTAACAAAAGTGACAAAAATTGCGGGCCTTAGCCGGCGAACCTTTTACACCCACTTTCTCGACATTTATGATTTATATGAAAAATTAAAGCAGCACTTAGCTCAGGTCCTAGCAATTGGAACGGCGGGTTTTGTGACTAAAAACGGGATTACCAAACCGGCCGGTATTTTGAAGGCCATTCATGACATTGACCAATACGAACCCTATATTTTCGCTGTTAGCAATCTGGATACCGAGTTTTTTCCGCAACAGATTACCGACCTCGTGCAGCAAAAGTTACTCGACTACGTGGCTCATCGGCCCGACAAAAAGAGTGTCGTTAGTGAGCGTGAAACCTACTATCACATTTTATTTATCAGCTACGGCCTAGGTCAAGAATGTTACTACTGGATGGCTGATCGTCAGCGCATCCCAGCCCAAGACCTAGCCAAAAATATCTACTACCAACTCTCGAGTGTTTCCGTTGGCATGATTGATCCAGATCTGTTGGACCAAGCCGTGGCCAAATTAAACACCTTTGATGCCAACTAAACTTGCTTTTTGCCCGGAAATCCCCTACGCTATTACGGTGTCCAATTTAATAGCAAGGGAAGGAATTTCTGATGAATTCTAAGACTAACTACTTTGGTATCGCGACCGTCTATGATATGACGCGCGTGGCCATCGTAACCGCACTCTACGTTGTCATTACAATGGTCTTTGCGAGCCTAAGCTACGGTCCAGTTCAGTTTCGGGTTGCCGAACTGTTGAACCTACTCGCACTGTACAACAAACGCTACGTTGTCGCCGTGGCGCTCGGCGTCGGTATCAGCAATGCACTCGGACCGTTGGGCCCAATTGACGTTATCTGGGGGGCACTCTCCACTTTCGTCACCATGCTTATCTTATACTACGTGGCTCAGCACATCAGAACTTATGCTAATAAGCTTGTTGCCGGCGTTGTCATCGTGACCCTCTCAATGGTCACGATTGCCGCCGAGTTACCCATCGTCCTTCACATGTCGTTTTGGGGAACTTTCTGGATGAACTGGCTAACCGTTGGGGCCGGCGAACTCGTCGTCCTCGTCGCTGGTGCCATGTTCTTTTGGATTCTGAACCAGCAAGTCGATCTACACCGAATTCTAGATTAATGATCAACGCAATCAGCGCACTCACCATCTGGTGAGTGCGCTTTTTAAGTGACGGCGCCCCAATAATCTGCTGCTCCCTATGGGCCAAAGACAACCGCGCGTTTCAACCAAAATAGTCAAAAGAACCACCGACCCAATATCATTATCAGGTCGGTGGTTCACTTTTATCTACGGGACTCAGTTGCGTCCCGGCGTACCGCAGAAGGTTAATGACCAATCGATGGTTCTCTTGGCGGGTTTCGTCTGGTTATGGCGGGAGGTTTTTCAGTGGTTAAACCTTGATCCAGTTAACCAAACTCCTCATTCTTTACCGCCACCAACGTCACTGAGTACTTCCCTAAACTTCCCACAATCGATCCGATTGGTCTAGCATCACTAAATATCGGATCAAACCGCCGTTTCAGCAGTCCTTGTACTTTGTTTTAAAATTGGTCTTATCTAACCTTCCACCATTATAATACCCCATCTTGGTATCGCTTTCAAGCAATTAGCTCCTACAAAATTGGCGACAATAACCGTGAAAAATTCTGCTTAAATCGTAAGTAAAACGACTGATTATCAAACATCTCAGCGGTAATGCGGCGACTCTTTCGCATGTCCATCTCAAAAATGTCAGCCAGCTGTTGCGCTAGTTTTTCATCATACAAGAACGCGTTGATTTCAAAGTTTAATTTATAACTGCGATAATCCATGTTGGCGGATCCAACGGATGCAATCCGGCCGTCAATCACCATCGTTTTGGCATGGAGAAAACCAGCTTCGTAGTAGTAGATTTTCACGCCCTGCTTAGCCAATTGGTGGGCGTAGTACTGCGTTGCTCGATACACAAACGGATGGTCAGGCATGTGCGGAATCATGATCCGAACATCCACACCTGCCATCACTGAAATACGCAGTGCATCTAACACACTATCATCCGGAATCAAGTACGGTGACTGAATCCACAGCGTTTTATGAGCACTTTGAATCATCTTAATATAACCCATTTTGATTTGTTGTAACGCTGAATCTGGCCCACTCGAGACAATCTGGAGGTTCGTGTCCCCCTTAACCGTGGTCAGTGGAAAGTACTTAGGTTCAATATGGTCAACCGGCAACTGACCAGCTTTCGCAGTTGCATTCCAGTCCAGGAAGAACCGACTTTGCAGGCCAAATACCCCAGAACCGGTAATTCGCAAATGAGTGTCGCGCCAATAGCCAAACTTTTCTTTTCGACCCAAATACTGGTCACCAATATTGAACCCTCCGACGTAGCCGACTTTCCCGTCAACAACCACAATCTTTCTGTGATCCCGGAAATTCAGCCGGAAGTCCAAAATTGCTGAACGCGCCAAAAAGGCTTCGACGTAACCGCCCGCCTCGATTAACGGCTTAAAAAATGACCGGTACGTCCCCATGGAACCCCATGGATCGTAAATGACCCGAACTTCCACGCCAGCCTTAGCTTTTTTAACCAGCAAGTTCAAGATTTCATTACCGATTTTATCGTTATAAAAGGTGTAAAATTCAATATTGACAGAACTCGTCGCCCGTTGAATATCTTCAATAATATCGTGGAACAGCGCTTTCCCGTCAGTGTAAATTTTGACCCGATTTTTCCGCGCTAGAAAGGCCTGATCCGATGTTTTGAACATCTGCACAAGAGCCCGCTCGGAGTTCGAAACTAAATCAGCCGGTAAATCCTCGTTTCCAATTGCATCTCGCTGTTGCTGCAGCCGTTCGTCCAGTTGCATCTGAACGTGGCTCTTCACCCGAAACAGCTTATTTTTCGGTAGCTGTCGCCCAACGAAGGCATACATAATAAATCCCACAACCGGCAGTAGCAAAAGCACTAGCAGCCAGGCCCAAATGGCAGCGATATCGCGCGGTTGACGAAATACCGTAATAATGGCTAAAATCACGTTTAAAAAGTAAATAATTTCAATAATTAATGTCCAATCAATACTCACTCCCGCACCTCCTGACGAAATTATAGCACAGCAGGCGAACTGGCAAGTCTTAGAAAAGGAGCATCCATCATGTTTAATTTACTTATTGGGGGCTTTCATGGCACCCACACTTTCTTTTTCCTACATCAGCTGACCGGCGGCAATCGACTTTTGGGCGTTGCTGTCCTCGTCGCCCTCGGTTTATGGCTACTGTACCGGTATAACAAGCGCCGGTAACCGCGGCCAACCACGGACCAAAAAAAGCGGTAGGCTGGCCCATTCGGCTCAGCTTACCGCTTTTGATTTCCCTCACCCTGCAGACGACACGACAACCCGTTTAGTATGAGCGATTCGCGACCAGGACTTCGGGCTGGTGGTTCACAAGCAAATAGGCATGGCCTTTTTGATCATAGGCTAACCCTTCAAACTCCCGCTTCGGAGTGAACGCCGAATAATCAAAACTCCGATTCGTCAAATGACCGCGACCCTTGAGCTTCGCACTCGAAAAACTGGCGATGGAACCATCTGATATTAGGTAAAGCCGCTTGCGCACCGGATTGTATCCCATGCTCTGAATCCGGGTCCCAGGGATGTGCTTAAGAATCTGACGCGTCAGCCTAAACGTCACGTGTTTTTTGCCAATGTGGCCCTTATAGATGTAGCCGCCAAAGCCGGGATTTGTCCAAAAATAAGCGTTGCCAGCGCCATCAAACGCCAGTGTGTGCCCACCAGGAACGCTCAATCCGTGCGACCGAAGCCGGAACCGTATCAGTCGGTCCGGTCGCAGTGATTTGGCATTAATATGTTGGATGTATCCCCACTTATTAACTGGAACCCGCGCACGCTTCTCGCAGTCACGCCACATATATAATCCGTGCGTCTTAAAGTTATAGGCCAAGGATTGGCCGTGACCGGTTGTAAATAGCGGGCCAACTTTAATCGCGTGTTGCAAGGTCTTTTGATCCTGCGAATAATGACCCTTGTGTTTGACAAAAACTGTCTGCAAGCTGGCCGGATCCTCTATGACGCCAGCTTGGTCTAACCGGTTTAAGTCGAACTGCACAATTCGTCCCTTGTTCTTCAAATTTGTTGGGCAGTAGACAACGCTCATTATCCGGTTTTTAGAGATCGCAATCGACTGAGGATTACCCCACCGCTGGCCATTTTTACCCGGATTTGGCAATAGGTACCGCGTTTTAAAGGTCGCGCGACGCCCCTGAGTTGCCTTAATTTCATGAATCGTACTCGACTTGCTCATGTGAGCGTACCGCTTTGGCACCTTTTTATACTGAACTTTTCGATCATTGACAACTCGCATTCTGGAACGATGGTAGTCCACTAAGGCCGATGACTTTTGGTGATAAATATGCCATTTGGCCCTAGCAACAACCGGCTGTCCCAGCAGCATCATCAAAATAATACTGGTGATGATCCTCCCCCACTTACGCAATGGAACGCCTCCTGTAAAGAACCTAAAATAATGTGACTAACTTATAGTGTAGTCGTTTTGACAAAGTTGGACAAGGTTAAAGCCGACTGTTTATTATCAACCAATAAACTGACGACACAAACAAATAGCGGTGAACTCGGTTATATCCAAGTTCACCGCTATGACTAAATTGCTTTAATCGTTCGTTACTCGATTACAAAATTTGACAAAATTCAATCGTTTCCTGATTAGGGCCCAAAATGTTAAAGAATCGAATGCCGTTATCCCAAAAACTGGGAATTGACTGAATCTCAGTGTTGACCAAGGTCAGACCCTGTTTCTTAGCAGCTGCAAAGGCCGCCTCAACATCAGTGGTATTTAACGAAATATGGTTAATTGCGCCCGCCTTTTTAGCGGTTGGATCACCAGTCCACGTCTCGATCGTTAGGTTTCCTAACCGCATGAACGCACAGTGTTCCTGCCCGTTTGGAAACAGTCCCGCTTGTTCAAAACCAAGCCCTTTATAAAATGCAATGGTGCTGTCCAAATCATCCGTGGGAATGCCCACGTGTTGGATACCCGTAATATACTCATTAATCGCCATTTTTCTCCTCCTACTTACCGGTCTCTGATTCACCAACGTCAACGGCTTGATGTTTCAGCCGCGGGAAGATGGCTTTATCGGCGATTCCAGTAATGCCGCCTTGGAATAGCAGGGCAAATATTGTCCCGAGCCCAAAGTTTGTAAATTGACGCGTCACCGCAAACGCGATGATGGCCAAAACGGTCGGTGGCACGTATGACACCCACATGGCCACGTTCGCATTCCCCTTAAAATACTTAAACCGTAAAACCTGCATCAAGTCATCAGCAGGGTGTAACACCAAGTTGACCCGCTGGTAGATTGAGATAGCCGTCGCAATCATCGCAACCCCAAAGAAGTTCAATAATACATAGAAGATGACCATGCCCGGCGTCTTAGCATCCGGGAACCCGGCAAACAGGCTGGGATACTTCCCCATGAAAAAGTCTTCAAAGACCTGAATCAGAAACGAGAACGGCACCATGAAAATCAAGTTTCCAAGGGCCCGACCCCATTCCCATTTTCCGATCAAAATGGCGTTTAACACCGTTGTTAAAACCCCAATAATCAAAAAGGTCCAAAACAAGTTCCAATTGATGGCTGTCGCAAAATTGGCTTCAGCCGCCGTCCAGTACGCTGACCCCAGATAAGACGGATGGATTTTCGAGCTGGTCACCAGTGTAATGACGTTACCAGCGGAGTTAATCACTAACGACAACGCAAAGTATGCGATGGACTTGCTCATTGAGATGGTCCGACCAGTTGCTGTCGACATTGTAGCACCTCCCGCTTCACTCGCAGTTCGCATGTTAGTCACCTACTTTAACAACGGCCTTGCTGACGTTTTCAATGCGACCGTTCAAGAAGTCTTCAACGGTGTCAAAGGTCAGTTCGTGACTAATCAAAGTATCGACATCCAACTTACCGCTGGATAAGAGTGCCAATGAGTCTTCAAAAGCGTGGGGGTTAATAAACGAACCTTGGATCGTCAATTGCTTTTGGAAAACTTCGTACGTGTTCATTGAGAAGGTTTGATCAGGTGCACCAACCCCGTACATTAACACTTGAGCGCCCTTCCGCGTTGCTGAAACTGCCATTTCTTGAGTGACCGGTGCACCGACGGCTTCGATCACAACGTCGTAGTCAGCAGGAATGTCGTCGACACCAGACTTGTAAGTGTTCACGACGCCAAATTTTTCTTTGTTCAAAGCCATTCGTTCGTCGTTCAAACCGGCTAAATCAACTTGGTGAACCCCATAGGCTTGGAGAATTTGAACAAACAATTGACCCATGAAGCCGTCACCGATGACTAGCGCTTTTTGATACGGCGTTAATTTTAACAACTTAATTCCGTGAACCGCACAAGAAATAGGTTCCGTGGTTGCCGCATCCTTCAATGACACGTTGTCCGGGATCCGGTAAACAACTGAAGCGGGTGCGGTAAATTGCTCCTCAAAGCCCCCGTTACGAGTAACCCCAACTGCAGACAGGTTATCGCAGAGTTCTGGACGTCCCGTCCGACAGTAGAAGCATTCGCCACAGTAGATGTTAGGGTCAACGGTCACGCGATCACCCTTCTTCACATTTTTAACTTCTGACCCAACTTCGGCCACCACTCCTGAATTTTCGTGACCCAACACGATTGGTGGAACGGCATCAGCGGAACCAGGCAATCCTTTGTATAGAGCGTGGTCAGTCCCACAAATTCCAGCATAAGCGGTGTTGATCAACACCTCGTTTGGCTTTAATTCTGGCGTCTTTAATTCTTCAACAGCCATCTTTTCAACTGCGGTTAATACTAATCCCTTCATCTTCAAAAGCTCCTTAATGCGTTATTTTTGTAATTCTTTGAGGGCAAGCGCGAAGTCGCCGACCGTCGCCGAGCCATTTTCCTTCACGTTTGGCATCACAATGTAGTGGTTCAAATCACCAACTTCAACATAGTGGTTCATCAACTCGTCAAACTGACTTCTGACCTTTTTGAGGAACGGTTCGCTAACCACACCACCACCAAAAACGATTTTGGCTGGCCGCAACGTTAGGGTGACCTGAATGGCTGCTTGCGCCACGTAAAAGGCCATGATGTCCCAGGTGTGGTCGCTCAGTGGCACGTCCTGTCCCTTTTTCCCGGTCCGAGCCTCAAACGTTGGCCCCGCCACTAATCCTTCTAGGCAATCACCGTGAAACGGGCAAATTCCTGGAAAATCAAGATCGTCAGGGTGCCGTTTGAGCCGAACGTGGCCCATCTCTGGATGACCCACATCCCCAATAAATTCGCCGTCCACAACAGCACCCGCACCGACACCAGTGCCAATTGTGTAATAAACTAACGAATCAATTTTCTCGTTAAACAGCGTTGACATCACATATTCCCCATATGCAGAGCCATTCACGTCCGTTGTCCAGCTAATGGGAAGGTCAAAATCCTGTTGAAGTCGGCCCACAAACGGGGTATCCTTCCATCCCGGCTTTGGTGTATTAGTAATGTAGCCGTAATCATCCGCATTCCGACGTAATTCGATTGGGCCAAAACTTGAGACCCCAATCGCTTGTAATTCTGGAAATTGTTTGAAGTAGTCGACGGTTTTTTGAAGTGTTTCCTCCGGAGTTGTGGTCGGGAACTGCACGCGATCTAAGATCCGGTAGTCCTCATTTCCAACTGCGCAAACAAACTTCGTTCCACCTGCTTCTACACTGCCTAACTGCATCGTAATGCCCCTCTCTGCAACCGAATCACATTCAAGTTAGTGAAATGTTTATCTAAGTCGCGTTTATTATGCTACTAATGGTAAGCGCTTACAGGAAATAGGGCAAGATAGTGAAATTCTTTGATCACTGAATAATTATGTTTTATTTTGATTATTTATCTATTTCCAGAAACACCATTAACTCTTGATACGATACCTGATTTGGCCGTTATTACTGACTAGTGGTTCTGAATAAAACCATATTTTGAATGAAATGTAATCGATTGCATTTTTCACAAAACTTTTTTTGAATTTTGCGATCTTTTTTTAACTCGGACCGGCCCTAGCTCGACGTAACCTAACTTATTTTTCACAAAGATTGGTTCCGTTCAATTCAGGGGCAACCCGTTCGGCAAATCCGACGGTTAAGCATAAAAAAAAGCTTATTCCGTGGGCGGATTGCCCATCTGGAATAAGCTTTTACGGCTAACTCGCCGCCTGTTTGGCACGGCCAGTCTGATAATCAATATTAGCGCCGGGTTGGATATTAAAAATATAAATGTTGAATCGAATCGATCTAGTTCGCAGCGACTCCGCTTGCATGTGCACCCCACGTGCTAGTAGTTCGGTCCCGCGAAAAACGGGTGTGACCTCGTAACGGACGTTATCGGTGGTTTCTCGCAGATAACTGGCAATTTTATTTTCATAAATCTCCATACCAGGACTGTTTAAGGATTGCGTGCCCGTCATGAGATTTTTTAAATTATTATTTTGGCCGGTCAGCTGGTACCCCAATAAATGACTACGGTTATACAGCCAAGTTGTCTCCCCTTTGTACCGAATTTTACGATTATGCCAACCCGTCGGATTCACGTACAGTGGCTCCCGCTTAGCTGTCGGCATCAATGATCGGTTCAACATGGCTGACGCGCCTGTGACCCGATTGAGGGAATCTAGATCCCCATAATGCGCCCACGCGCCATGACTCATACTGAGCTGAGCCTTCGTAAACGTTGGCTGATTTTCATTAACCAATACGGTTTGTTTACCTGAATAGTTTAACTTAGCTAACTGTTGGGTCCCTTTAGCCGTTGTCGTACCCGTATTCGCCGGGTTGGCCCCCTGCGTCACGGATCGCACAACCGAACTGGCTTCTTCCAGTAAGCTTCCCTTGTTTGAGGTCGAATAATGGCGGCCATCTACCGCTAACGCCCCAACAACCACAACAATGAAGATGACGAGATACCCTATAATAGACGATTGTTGATTTCGACGACCCGGTCGACGCTTTTTTGACATGCTGACAACTCCTCATCACTAATGTCTTCAATTTTACCAAGAAACATATGTTTGGTCTACTGGTAATTAGTGATTTCCCGCGGTCTAACCGCCTTGTTCCGCACTTTTCTTAATCCGGCTACTCAAGGCAAACCGCTACTGTGTAAGCAAAATAGCCAAAAACTCCAAACCCGGGAGTTTCCGCCTATTCCGCTTACACTCCGCGGTCTAACCGCCTTGTTCCGCACTTTTCTTTTTCACACTTTCTTAAAGTAAAAGCCACCTAGCTGTTACATGGATATGCTATACTAAAGCTATTGAGGTGATTGAAAATGAAGAAGTCCCAAACTCTACTACTAAGTCTAGTAGCCGTTCTTGCGCTGGTGCTAGCCGCCTGCGGGAATCAAAGTCAAGGGAACAAACAACACGAACAAGCGAGCTTTAAAAACGAACCCACTAGTACTAAACCCAGTGACGTTCAAAAAACGATTGAAGACAGCAACGCCCTTTGGTACGCTGCTGGCGGCGTTAATAAAAAGAGTGAATCCGGCATGGAAGCTTTTTATTTCAATAAAAACACCAACCGGGTCACCATCTATAATGTCACGAAGTATTACAAGTCATACAGCGCTGCAAAGAGTGCTAACGCGCTGAATAAGGAAGGCACCGTCCGCTACACGTTCAAGACCGATGCCAACAACCAAACGGTGATTAAGTTCGCCGGGAAGTTATCCGATATTCCAATGACGCAAACCATGACGTTTAAAGATACGACCACGGGTACCAACAACGCCACTAAGATTGGTCTTAGCGGCTACAAAGTTGTCCGTGATGTTGATTACGATAAGACGAACGCCGTCTTTGTTCAAGCTGATAACTAGTCTTTTAAACCCTTAACCCGCGACTTGACGGGTTAAGGGTTTTATTTTAGGCCCAATTAAGTTAAAGTAACTTTATCAATGAATGGAGGTCCCGGAATGTCAGATCAACAAAAGCCCGTCAATGCCTACCCCTACCAAGATAGTTTTGAAACCATGTTAGCGGGTCAAGACTTGGCGCCCATCACCATCACCGAATACCGTTCCGTACTAACGGACCTCTTCAACTATCTCAGCCTGTTTAACGTTGGCTACCAACGCGATCATCGCGTTGACAGCTTGTTTGACCGTGATATTGAGCAGTATCTCGGAATGGTTCTTAAGCAACGGCACATCACAAATGGCACTTACAACAAGCTTTTGTCCCATATCAACGTGTATTTTAAGTACCTATTCACTCATCAATTGATTAGCCAGTACCCCACTGTAACGTTGAAAGGGAAGTCCAAGGCCGACCTTCAGCCACCTGCTGTCAAATGGTTATACCTGCTACCTGAAATTTTAGCGGATCCGACCTTGAGTTTCTACACGCGACTGACACTGATGCTGATCCACCAAGGATTCACCGTCAGTGAACTCTTAACGCCCGGATTCTACCAACAGCTCGATCCCGCGACGTTTACCACTGATGAACAGCACTTCTGGCAGGCGTTTCAACAGTTCATTAAGCCCATTCAGGAGCGCCAAAAGACCGCCGATATCTTTCTCAAACAACGATTTTCTAACGACCCTCACCTCACCCTTCCTGGTTTGCACAAGTATCTAAAACCGGACGAAGCCAAGCTCGGAATGCCGCTGAGTCCCACCAAACTATACCAAAGTGTGGTTGTTGATTACCTGATGAACCATCCCAAAGTTGACGACCAAACCTTGGCCAGCCAATTCCGACTAGATCCCCAATCCATTGACTACTACCGAAAATTAGCACGGTCGGTGGCGGAATAATGTTTCACGTGAAACTTTACTAAGTTAAATATGAGAGACAAATGTTGATATGACGGCGTTAGTGGTACTGCTTTTTAGCAAAAAAATAAAAAATAACGAAAAAATCGGTTGGAACAATTACACGATCAGTAGCATTTACTGAGAACATCTTATTTAGTGCATTTAGCAGTGGTTTTACCAGCCCCGTTGCTACCAATCAGTGTCGTAATATTATCAAAACTGATGGTTGTCGGTTCTCCATAAGATCGAAATCCATCTATTATCAACTTCGTCAGCTTCATATTATTTCCTTCCATTAATCAATATTTTTAAAATTGGAGCTTAGTCTTTGTTATTACCAATTGCGTCGCGCAATTCCCTTTCCGTCTTATCGAGATACTCATTCACATAGCGACGATCCAACAAGTGGGTGACCTCTCAGAAGTGATTTGTGCTCCACATATACATCTGGATAATCTGACCCAATATGCACGTTCTAATTTGTCGCCCGTATCGTTGTGTGCTTTAACCGCCTTGGCAAAAAGTGCCTGTACCAGCTCAAAGTGATCAGCCATCCCCCGTCCAAGTGAACACAGTATGGCACAATTCTGGCAACTCCTTGTCGATGTTTCTTTTCACGTTGTCCACTAATATGTTAGTAATCGGCGATGACCATATTCGACTCGACGAATGAAACGCGGCTAAGAATATCTGTATTAGGTGAAATTCGAGAATCAATACTGTTAAATGGCAAAACATAATCACCATTGCCTAGGCGGACGCGCTCTATAACTAATGGCGTAGTGCTTTCGTAGAGAAATGGGGAATCTGGTTCATCGTAGAGAAAAAAATTCCCTTGAAGTGAAGTACAGTGTTCACAAACGTTCCCTAAGTATGCGTGTCCCTCAGTCTTGCTAAAAACACGTTTGATTGAACGTGTCCTTCGACCATATTCTACAAACTGCTGGGGCATGATAACGCTTGCGGTCTCCCAAGGAAACGAATAGACATCAAACCCTGAAAAATCGGTGATGGTGCCACCATCTTCGATATCAATGGTGTTTAACGCAGTAATCGTGGGTGAGGAGACATGGGTTTGCCTACCGCACTTCCAGCAAGTAACCACCCCTTGAATAATGCCTATAAAATCGGTAACAACAATTTCTCCAGGAATCCAATTTCTGAATTTATAGTAATACTTTCGGTTTGTGGCATACCATCTCTTTTTTCCTGCATCCCAATGCGCAAATAATTTTTTAACCTGATCTTTTTCAGAAAACGGCACTTTAAGCGCTAGGTAATCATTATTGGTCATGAAATATCCCTCCTAAAATAGTGATAGAAAATGAGCTGATTTCATTAATCGTAGTTTACCTCTTTTTTTCAGGTTGAACGACCTTATCATGATTCGCTGGCCGGATTAGTGCGAAGAATCATCAGTGCGAACATTGATTTTTAGCTCTCAAGTTTGTACTTCCACATATATGGAAATAAGTGTATACTCATTGCCAAGGAGTGATGTTCATGCATGACAATAGCTCTAGAGTGAAAATATTAAAGGCCTTGGCAGATGACGCGCGACTGGAAATCGTGCGAATATTGCACGCGACGCATCGCGAAATGGCTTGTGGTGAAATAAGTGATCTGATGGGCATCGCTAATTCGACGATCTCATATCACCTCCGTACTTTAAGGGAGGCTGGTCTCACTACCACCCGAAAAGATGCACAAAGTCGGCTAATCACCCTTCGGGAAGAGACATTCACGAAGTATATGCCCGGGTTCCTCGAATCACTCGAAATGGAAGATTGATTTAATGACGTCTGTATTTGACGACAGGCGTCAATATTTTTAGATTTTATTTCTAAATCTTTGGAAATACAGAAACAAGTATGGAGGGATATTCATGTCAGACAGATTATCAGTTAAGCAAAAATTAGTCGTGTTCGGCTTCTTCATTGCCGTTTTCATTGTTGGATTAGACTCATTCATTATTTCGCCGCTGTTGGCGACTATAGCTACTGAGCTGCACAGTTCAGTAACACAAATCGGCTTTGGTGTCACGATGTATGCCGTCTGTTACGCAGTAGGGGCGCCGATCATTGCACCATTCTCAGAACGATGGCCGCGTAAGCAAATGATTCTGCTCGGACTCAGCCTATTTATGTTAGCAACCGCTTTATGCGGCACTGCAACCTCGCTTTATCAATTCTGGGCATATCGTGCCTTGGCCGGGCTGGGCGCTGCCATGTTTACACCGAATGTTTACGCCTACATAGGTAGTCAATTCAGCCGTCAGCTTGTTGGGAAAATTATGGGTATCGTGATGTCAGCATTATCCTTATCGATTGCCATCGGCGTACCAACTGGTTCCTTTATCGCTGACTGGTTAAGCTGGAAATGGACCTTCTTTGTTTCAGCGGAACTTGCTTTTGTTTCAGTCGTGCTTATCGCCTTTCTGGTTACTCGTGACAATCGGTCAAACGTCATTTCTACTAATCCACTACAACATTATGTCAGAATATTGAAAAATCGGCGCGCGTGGTTAGGATTAGTGGCGATGTTACTGTGGATGTATGGCTTCTACGCGGTATACACTTACCTCGGCCTCTATGTAGAAACACAGTTTTCGCTTTCGGTCGGAGCGACTGGTCTGGTGTTTGTCGCGTATGGGGTTAGCAATTTCATTAGCAGTTTTACTGGTGGCTGGATTGGTAATTATCTGGGCATGAGGCGAGCAGTGACAGTTGCAGGAATCATCAGCATTCTAGCCTACTTAGGTCTTGGCATTGCATCTGGATTGGTGGCCTTCGTACTTGCGTTGGCCGTGCTTGCATTTGCTCAAGGGATCGGCGCACCACAACTAACAACCCACAACGCAACGGTACTGACTGAAAGCCGCACAACGATGACGTCCTTGAATAGTTCGTTTCTTTATCTTGGCCTAACCGTAGGGTCATCGCTAGGTGGCGTTCTCTATCAAAATTTATCTTTTCTAGCTGTGGGGACTAGCGCGGTCATAGCGACGCTACTAGCACTCTACATAAGCCGCATAATTATTAAACAATAGAATATGCAGACAGCAAAACGTCAGCAGGGAGCACCGGTCTCATTATTCGCTAACCTTTGTGGCCGTTTCGTATTGTTGGATTCTGTCTATTTGTGACATTTAACTCATTTAACACCTTGGGAAAACCAACTTAATCTTGTTTCACGTGAAACACTCCAACCCCTTTCCAAACCAAAAAAGTTCTAATCAGGTCGCGGCCAGATCAGAACTTTTTTGTCTTTAAAATGTAAATTTCCCCTTAAATCCACGCCAGTGCACCCGGCCCAAGAACCCCCTGCGGTTATGGTACCCGTAGCGAATTCGGTACAGTTCCCGGGTACTTGGATTGACTGAAAAAACATCCCACGCCTGTTCATAGCGGGTGTTAAATCGCCGTTTCAAGCGACCAAGCCCCCGGTCTGTGATGGCGCACGTACTAACAATCCAGTTGATTCCGTCTTGGTAGGCGTAGTCGTCAATGTGCGTATGGCCGGCCACTACTGCGATGAGGTTACCCGTACGCTGTTGATACTGCCGCAAAATAGCCCGGATCGCGTCCCCCTCATCCGCGCCACCACGCTGATTAGTGGCCGCAAATTCGTTGTAGTTCCCATGCCGGTCGAACGGCAGTCCGTGGGGCATAATGTGGGTAAAAACTAAGGCCATCTCATCGTCAGGTAACGCCGTTAACGTTTCTCGTAGCCAGGTTTGTTGGGCTGGCGAAAAATGCGTCCAACCGTGACGGAAATCGTACCGGGAACGGTATCCTGGCAAGTCATCCGGTTGGTCAAAACCGTCTAAGATAATCACATTAACCGGCGAATCTGGGACTTTATAGCGACCGTAGACCGCGTGATTGGCATTTGTCACCAGTCGGTTATCTAACAGCCCCGCAAAAGTGGCCCCTTTAATCTGGTTAGCTTCCGGGTTAGTGATAACCTGATCGTAGAACTGACTGTCAACGTCTCTAGCGTATCCCGAATTATCGTCATGGTTCCCCTGACTGATTAGGACCGGACGCTGGCTCAGTTGCAAAGCCGCCACCGCCTGTTTCATGTCCGTCAGTTCATAGCGTTTATCCACGACCCCATCAGTCAGGTCCCCATTGTGGACGATCAAGTCTAGCGCCGTATCCTTGGCGTAATAGCTAACAGTCTTGAGATAGTGCAAACTACGAGCGGTCGACGGGCTAGCATAGGAACTAAAATGGGTGTCCGTCAGGTGGGCAATCACGACGCTGTCCGGTTGTTGAACCCGGGCGATGGCTTGTTTCACGCGCTGAAGCTCGCGTTGCTCAACTTTGGTGGGCAGAAGCGGCCTTACCGCTTCCACTGTCATCGACTGACCACGATCAGCCACGTGCCGTTCAGAGCTGTAGGGCCAAATGCCCGCGAGTGGTTGCTTGGCGGCCGTATCAAGAACGCGGCCAGCGCGGTACCAGTTAACCCCACCGACCCGGCGTTTGCGAACCGATCGTGGTAGGTGCCCTCGGACCCGCTGATACGGAATATAGCGGCCGTCCGAAATCGCCCATAGCCAGCCTTCCCGAAAAAGCTTCCCCTGATAGGAAAAGACCAATCCGCGGTGAATTTTTTCAGCTGGGGCCCGAAACGTCGGCTCTGGTCGTGAAAAGACCCCGTTTTTAATAACGGTCATCTGCCCGTGGAGGGGCCAGGTTTGGTGGAGCAATGATAGTTGCTTTTGTGTTGTTTTTTCAGATATCATATAGCTATTATACCGAAATTCTAGGGATTGGACGTATCGTTTACCAAATTGAAGCCCCTTTGCAAATTGTCCCTCTTAATAACTTATGTTAAGCTAAGTTCATTAAGGGGGTTCATCATGAAAAGAAAACTTATAAAGGGTAGTCTTGCACTACTAATCGGCTTGGGAATCGCCTACGGAATCACCCAGGTTCCAGACGCATCGGCTTCTTATCGCGTCGTCAAACGCGTCAAACAGGAATTCCCATTTCCTGACTTTCATCAAAAGAATCGTGGTACAAATGTATACCTATGGAATCTTTCACATACCAAGCGGTTACATAATATGAAAAACTATCCACGAACAACATGGAGCCGAATCCAAACGGTTATTTTACAATCCGGTCAAAAAAAGGGCGTATACTATCAGATCAGTAATGGTCACGCAAATGGTTATGTCTGGCGAGGTTACTTAACTAGTGGGAAAAATCCCACTGCATCATACGTTCAAAATAGCGACGTTAACGTTCTTTACAGCAGTATCGCCAAAAAAGATTGGAACAAAGTAAACTCGGCAGAAAATTATACCTATGCGAAACCAAACCTGACTGGTATATCTTCATATGCGTCATTTGCTAAGAAACCAACAACCGCCCAAATCAATAAAGTTGTAGCTTTTATTAAAGCGACCAACAAAGCAGAAGGCATCACTGGAACTGGAACATTGACCGCTTCTTACAAGGGCTGGCAAAACTTTAGAATCGTGATGCGACCAGTCGCTTCCACAAAATCCCTCACAATGATTCCTTTTGTTGAATATATGGACAACCACTATGACGATATCGGAACTGGCTACGATGTTTCCGGAAATGAGTGGTATAGTGCCGGCAGCTTTCAGGCATTCTACGATGCAGCCACTGCTAAGAGCAGCAAAAGTTACGATTCAACCACTCAACCCGGGCCAACGGGCGACATCATCTATACCCCAGTCAGTTACGTTTTACCAAGCTATAGCTTGATGCGACGCTACCCGTACAATCGAGCGGATAAAATCTACACCCTTAAAAAGGGCTCGTTATCGGTTGTCCAAAACGGGCTCAATCTGGCCTACATTAAAACCACCAACATTTTGAAATTTCCCAATCGATTTCAGTACCGTTCTGGGATCGCCTATGGATTAACAGACCCAACAAGAACAACGTTAACTGTTGATACAAAGAAAGCGACCCATTACCGTTACATTGACACTAACATGCCGATCAGTTTTACAGATTTCACCTATGTCAATGGTAAATGGCAACAAAACTTTTACGCAGGGCTGTTGTCTGACCAAACGCCAATAAAGATTTACTTCCGCCGCGGCATTGGTGGCCAATCAAAAAACATATTACCGCCATATCCTGTAAGTCAAGGATCCGCCACAGCTGACAGTAACACGTTAAAAATACTCTATTCACCAGAAAGTCTCTGGCATCAATATTGACATCAACCCGTAAGCCGAGGTTTACGGGTTTTTGTTATGATAATCCTGAAATCCCCCAATAAGACGACTATAGTTAAGGAAAACAACATAGAAGGGATATGATCACTTTGACTTATCAATTTCTAGAACCGTACACGCTACGCAACGGCGTCACCATCGCTAACCGGGTCGCCATGTCACCCATGACTGAGCAATCCAGCTTCGAAGACGGTACCATCACCAACGACGAAATTGACTATTACCGGTTACGCGCGGGTGGCGTGGGGATGTTGATTACGGGCTGCGCCTACGTGAACCCCCTTGGTAAAGGATACGAAGGTGAGTTAAGTGCTGCTGACCGGTCCATGCTACCTGGCTTAAGTCGGCTGGCTCAGGGGATCAAAGCCGGGCCCACCAAGGCCATTTTACAAGTCTTCAGCGCTGGGCGAATGACCTCAACAGCGGTTTTACGTGGCCAGCAACCCGTCTCGGCTAGTGCGGTAGCCCCGTTACGGCCAAATGCCGAGACGCCGAGGGCATTAACAACCGCTGAAGTTGAACAGACCATTCAGGATTTCGCCAATGCAACGCAACTCGCGATTGACGCCGGCTTTGATGGGGTCGAACTCCACGGTGCCAATACGTATCTCATGCAGCAGTTCTTCAGCCCACATTCCAATCGCCGCACGGACCGGTTTGGCGGGTCGCTGTCAAAACGCATGACCTTCCCCCTCGCCGTCGTCGATGCTTGCGCCAATGTCATTGCCAAGGCGGATCGGCCGTTTATTCTTGGGTACCGGATTTCTCCTGAAGAACGGGAAGAACCCGGCATTCGCTTGGCAGACACCCTTGAATTAATCAAACTCCTCAACTATAAACCAATTGACTACCTCCACATCTCACTTGCCGATGCCTGGGCGGGATCCATCGTTGACCGATCAGAGGCCACGCCGATTTTCCAAAAAATCCAAGCCGTTGTCGCTGACGACTTGCCACTCATGGTAGTCGGTCACTTGGCCACCCCGTCGCAAGTGGAACAGCTCATGAGCGACGGCGTCCAATTTGCAGCGTTGGGGCGCGAACTTATTCGTGAGCCAAAGTGGGTGCAAAAAGTAATTGCTGGCGACGAAAGGGCCATCCGGTATACCTTCTCTCTTGCTGACTTAGACGAATTAAAGGTCACCCCGCCACTCTTGCATTTCCTGCGAACAACCTTCAAAAAAGGATTCCCACTTTCCACTGATGAGCAACAGCTCAAGCTTTAAAATTTTAGGATTAATCCGCAGTCAATTAACCGTTTTTAAGGTATCATGGAGAAAAGGAGCGTGATTTTTAATGTCTAAGAAGAAAGTTGCATTGAATTTACTTGATGACTTAGTTCAAGATGGCACTGCCATCGTCGAGGTCAACCCCTGGCTAATTCCGGCTACTGTTGCTGTGGCTACCGTCCCCGTTGCGGTATGGATTGCCAGCCGAGCCCGCACCCGAAACCTCAAAAAACAACTCCAAATTGAACGGGAGCGCACAAAGCAACTAATGCTCCAACAAGAAGGCGGTCACCATCATCACCACCGCGGACGGGCCGTTCCTAAACAGTTGGCAGAATAATCAGAAATAGCAACATCAAAAATGGCGTTTTGACGAATTAGAAATCGATTTTTAGATTTCTATTCTATCAAAACGCCATTTTCGTGAAATAAAATCAAATTTGCTGGCGACGGCCTAATCAAAAATAGGCTCGCTGGCTATTTTTCCATCACACCATTATTCGCGTGACAACTAAGCAGTCTAACCAACCACCCTGCGTTATGCTACAATATCAGTGTTTTCCAGAAAGGAGGCCGCTATGGTCAAACGATACCGCCGCATTTTAGTGACAATCAACCATCCCGATTCAACCGAGGCGATGATTCTTCGCGATATTTTATACGTTCACGCCGATCGTGAACCGAACCGTTCCGCGTACGGATCACTGTATGTTCGTAAGAATTTTGCCAAATACAATCGAGCGACGACGTTCACCTTGGAGGATAAGGACGGCCAACGCATGACGTTCAACACGGATGAATACCAGCTTGGCCGCGTCATGTTTAATAAAAAGTTTGTATCGGCCCCACTAGCAGACCTAAATCATTAACTACCGATACCAATACCGTTCCTCATGCGTGTCCTTCAACGTATAGTTGTTTGGGACAGCGAACCGGTCTTCACGAATAATCTCAAAGCCCTCACGCCGGTAAAAAATTAGGGCGTTTTCATTTGTCGTCACACACTTCAGCGTCATAGGTGCGGTGGCTTGCTGACGCATGGCCTCAATCAGGGCATGACCAACGCCGCAACGTTGATGTTTCGGACTCACAAAGAGTAGATGAATAAAGTTTTCCAACCGGTAAAAGGAAATAAACCCGGCAATTTCACCATCAATTTCAGCCACGAGCACTAGTTCATGATTGGAATCGCGCTCAAAATCAGCTAATTCCGGCTGTGCCACCCAAGGGAAAAAACGTTGTCGGTCTACTAAATAAATGTCGGCAACCGCTGGCCTATCTGCCGCTGTTAACTCACGGATGATCATCGTGCTTCCCCCTTGTTTTTAAACTGATTATAGCACGCCCACCCCGCTAAGATGGCTTTCGGCAATTAACGGATTCTCTGATTTAACTTATAATATAAATTAAATATAAATTATCTACGCCTGGAAATTCCAAATTTAACGTGAATTTCCTGTTAAAATGCGTTATAGTAACCCTATACCAAATAACCTACACAACCAATCTACAACTGCTTAAGCCCCTAACCAAGGCATAAGTAGTCTTCCAAACCACCACAGATTAATTTCTGTGGTGGTTTATTTTATTTCTAATTATCTATATAAGATTGTAAAAACTATTCTCGATTCTATTTCTAATAGTTTCCTCATACTGATCTCTTCTGATATACTTAGCTCAATGCTATTTGAAACGAAAGAGGTTAGTCTATCATGGAAGATATTAAAATCGGATTAGTCGGGCTCGGAACCGTCGGCAGTGGCGTGCTCCAAATGTTGACCAGCAACCAGGATAAAATCGCCAATATTACCGGTCGATCCCTGACCGTCAAGACGATTGTGGTGCATAACATCGATAAACCGCGAACCGTCGACTTAACGGGGATTCAACTCACAAGTGATTTAAACGCCATTATGGACGACCCCGAGATTCAAATCGTGGTGGAAGTCATGGGTGGCATTCACCCGGCCAAAGAAATTATTACCCAACTACTACAAGCTGGCAAGCACGTCGTCACAGCTAACAAAGACCTCATTGCGAACGCCGGCGAGGAACTGGCCACCACCGCGCGTGATACCCACACTGACCTCATGTATGAAGCGAGTGTCGCGGGCGGCATTCCTATTTTGCGAACCATCGTGAATAGTTTTGCTGCCGACCATATTTTAGAAGTTAAAGGAATCGTGAACGGCACCACCAACTACATTTTGACCCAGATGCAACAACACGGGCGGTCCTACGAAGAAGCCCTGCAACAGGCTCAGAAACTGGGCTTCGCTGAGGCCGACCCAACCAACGATGTGGCCGGCATTGACGCCGCCTACAAGATGATCATTCTCAGTCAGTTTGCCTTCGGCACCCAACTTAGCCTCGATAAAATGGCCGTCACTGGGATCGATAACGTTCAACTCGATGACGTGACCCAGGCCGCCGAATTAGGTTACACCGTCAAGCTACTCGGCGTCGCTAAACGCATTGACGACGGTGTCTTTGCTGAAGTTGCCCCCGTTTTGGTCCCATCTGACCACCCGCTCGCAACAATTAATAACGAAAATAATGCTGTGATGGTAACGGGCCAGGCCGTGGGAGAAACTTTATTTTACGGCCCAGGTGCCGGTGGTCTACCCACCGCTAATAGTGTGTTGAGCGACATTATATCGGAGTCCAAAAATATCGCACTAGGCACGACTGGTAACGGGTTTAATAACTATCAGACTCAGACCCAGTACGCGGACCCAGCCGACATTCTTTACCCCTACTACCTTTCCCTGTCGATGCCTGACATCCCGGGCCAAATGCTCAAGCTCACCCAGATTATGACCAACATTGGGGCTAGTTTCAAACAAATTGTCCAAACTGACGGTCCCGAACAACGGGCAAAGGTGATGGTCATTACGCACGCTATGTCAAAGGCTCAGCTAGCCGAGTTAAAGATCCAACTCGCAGCAACCGACGATGTGACGTTGTTGGCCGCTTATAAGGTATTGGATTAGAGTCTGACCCCTTTACTACCTGACTGTATTCAAAAACGCCCTCATCAGGGCGTTTTTTTAATTTACCAATTAAAATCTAAAACAATAGAACGTGGCAACCGCCATCTCCTCAGTCGATCACTCTTCCGACAGATCTTGAATCGTGTCGGAAACGTGAATCTGATGCTGAAACAGTTTGTAGTCTGGCGTATTCTTGGTCTTTAACAACGTCTCCAATCCTTTTAGATTACTAACATATGCTTTACTCAGATAAGTTCGGGGAACAATTCTGGCCTCTTTAACAAAACTCCCTTTGTGGTAGGCCATGACATACGGGTCTTTGAGGCCCGGGTTTTCTCCCGTGGTTAGGGTCAACTTTGTCCACTCATTTCCCATCGGGCTATCAGTAAACCAAGCGGTCCAGTAGCCATCCGTTTTTTTATTTCGCGGACTAATTTCTGAGCTACTAGGGAGCTTTGTGTACCCCACCTCATAGGACAAAAAAGGATTAATCCGGTCGATTGTATCAATCCCTTGATAATATCCAAACAATAACAGACCAATACCCGCGACGGTTAATGTCAGTAGGCTTGCTAGGCTAATCGTCCAAAAACGATAGCGCTTCTTTAAGTTAACATCATGGTCAATTTTTTTGGCCACAGAGTGTCGGTTTACTTTGTCCACTTTTGTTTCCTCCCCAAATAATAGTTTTTCGAGTGGCTCGTTGAAAAGTTGACTTAAGGTGTGTAAAGTCTCCAGGTTAGGCCTATTTTTACCTGTCTCCCAAGTTGATACTGTTTGGCGAGTCACATGTAACTTTTGTGCTAAATCTTCCTGTGTTAACCCGGCTTGGTGTCGCATCATCCTTAAATCATCTTTAAAACTCAACTCACACGCCTCCTAAAAACTGTACATGGGGATCTCAGGTAATACTAGCAAGTATCAAACGCATTTGTCACGCAAATCATACTTGCTAATCTCCTATTAGATCAAATGCCCGAGAGACTTCATCCGAAATATTTATTTTCCCATGCTGTCTCATCACTTTCGTATTTCCCGGGAAATTACTCCCAATCAAAAACCGCCACCCAACAATATCGGGTGACGGCAGAATCATCTCATCTTCGAGTCTAATTAATCTTGCGCTTTGGGTTCAAAATGCCCATTGGGTCAAAGAGGTCCTTAATTTGGTGTTGAATCATATCAACATCAAATCCTAGTTCCGCGTTCGTCCACTGATTCTTCAGCATCCCCACGGCGTGTTCACCCGAAATGGTACCATCGAGTTCCAGTGCTTTTTTCAGCAATCGGCGAGTGGCTTCCAGAACTTTAGCCGGTGGTTCCGGTTGATCCTTTGGCCATAAGAGACTTGGATGGACATTGCCATCTCCCGCATGACCAGCCGTGTAAATATCCACGTCAAGTTCTTCGGCCACTTGGTTCACGTAGTCAACCATTTCAGCCAGCTTCGATAGCGGCACGGCCATGTCTTCCATAATGTGGTTACCGTGTGCAAATACGGCTGGTAACATGTCTTGACGCAACTTTTCAAGGGCTTTTTTCTCGGTCTCATCAGAGGTCACGTGAACGTGCTTTGCCTCATGATCATTAAGGATCTTCTCAGCAACGTCTAGGGCTTCCTGACCACCCGCATCTAACCGGAAAATCAGCATCGCGTCGTTTCCTTCCGCATAGTGGGTACCTTCATACTCATCCAACGCCGCCGTTGTTTTCCCGTCTAGCGCTTCCAGCATGACCGGGTAAATGCCCGACATCCGCAAGTCCTTAACTGTCGCGGCCAATGCCGCCATATCAGGGAAAAAGGCACTTCCCATGACCGAGGTCCCCAACGGAATTGGGAACAGCTTAACGGTGATTTCAGTCACGATGCCAAGCGTCCCTTCACTGCCAACAAAGAGGTGGGTCAGGTCGTAGCCAAAGGCCTGCTTGTAGGTTCGTCCACCAATCTTAATCTCTCTGCCATCCGCCAAAACTACCTTTAATCCCAGCACGGAATCACGAGTAGCCCCGTATTTAACCGTGCTCATACCACCCGCGTTGGTGCCGACATTCCCACCAACTGATGAAAATGGCTTAGAACCAGGGTCTGGTGCGTAAAACATCCCGTGTTCGCGCGCTGCCTTATCGAGGTCCCCATTGACCACGCCGGGTTCAACCACTGCGACCCCATCATCCGGGCTGATTTCTTTAATCGTCGTCATGTTTGCCGTTGATAAAATCAACCCACCATCAATGCCGTCAGCCCCAATCACCGTTGAGCTATCAGCGGTCTGAGGAACAACTGGTAAATGAAATCTGCGGGCCGTTTTCAGCACGCCTTTAATATCATCAACATCGGAAACAGCGACGTACGCTAGAATTTTGCCATCAATTTCACTAGCCGCACGACCGTTTGCTGAGTATTTCTGAGTCACTGCATCATCCACGTGGATGTCGGCATGCGGTGCTTGGGCCTTTAAGTAGCTGATTTTTTCATCATTTGTGTAAGCATCAAAAGTCATCATTGTCGTATCACGCTTTCCTTAGGTTATCGTCACCCACTCATTATAGGTCAGAACCCTAAAATGATGGGAAATGACGTCCCAAAATCAGCGATCTTATCGTTTCCTGATACCTAATAAAAGACGCGACACTGCAAAACCACCGCAACACCGCGTCACTGATTACCTAACCAATTTCTTTTTGGTTCGTCTCATCACCGAAGACCCAAACCACAATTCCTGCAAATAATGCAATGCCACTGATTGCCCAGAAAATAGCGTCAGCTGAAGCAACTTTCAATAACCAAGCCACGACGATCGGCATGGCGACTGTCATCAACTTAGCAATGCCGTTAGCAATGCCGGATCCTCGGAACCGGTACTGTGTGGGAAATAACTCAGCTACGTAAACGGCCACAACGCTGGCCATCAGAACGTAAAAACACGTGGTGAGTAAGAACCCAATCAAAACTACCATGCCCATACTGGACTGGTGCGCATACATCATGCCAAAAACGGCTGTCAGCAAAAAGGCTGGGACAATGGTCTTTTTCCGCCCAATTCGGTCAATCATCGTGGCCCCAATGGCACAGCCCACTGGCGCCCCCAGCATCATGATTGTTGAAACACCCAGGGAACTTGAGATGTTGATGCCGCGTTGTAGCAACAACGTTGGGACCCACGAGGTGAATGCATACTGGCAAATAATCGTCGCCGTAACAGCCACAATGGCAACAAAGAGACTCACGCCTAGCGAATGGTGCACTTGGTCGTGAGAAACCGGTGTCTTCGATGGCGTTGCCGTCTGGCGCCCGGTGATCTCCAATTGCTTGACCACGGCCTCTGCTTCCTCATTCCGCCCGTGAGCAATCAACCAGCGCGGGGACTCGGGAATGTCACGCCGCAAATACCACAGAATGGCGGCAATAACCCCAATAAGCGCAAATAGTGGGCGCCAACCGAAACGGGGCAGGACCAGTGTACAGATTAGCATGGTAATCGGCGCCCCACAATTGGCGATTAACGACGTCGCGGCACACCACTTTCCTCGGTTATGAATTGGCGAGAACTCGTTAACCATTGAGTAACCGGTCACGATTTCTGACCCTAAACCGATAGCCGCCATTAGCCGGCAACCAATCAAGAAGGTCATATTAGGCGAAAAGGCGGCCAAAAAGGTAAAACCACCGAACAATATCAGGTTGATTTGATACGCCACCCGACGCCCTTTTAAGTCGCCAATGAAACCTGAAATGATGGAGCCAATAAATAAACCTAGGAACCCGCTGGATAAAAACAACGAATTCAGCTGAACCGTCGACCACCCCGTCTGAAGGGTATAACTTGCCACAGAGCTTGCCATGTAAACATCGGCGGCGTCCAAAAACATTCCGCCGGCAACGAGCCCAAAAATTTTATAGAATAGCGGCGATTCCCGAGTTTGATCAAGCCTGGTCTGTAGCCCTATGTTTTGTAGTTCCATTTAACCATCTCCTATGTGTGTGCCGCTAATTGAAGCTAGGCATCCGTGCTTCGTAGGCTTCAATTTCGTCTTCGTAGCCCATGGTAATTGCGATATCGTCGAGCCCGTTAACAAACTTATGTTTCCACAGCGGATCAATATCAAATTCAAAGCGGTACCCATCGTATTCCACGACCTGATTCGGCAAATCCACTGTAATGACGGCATCTGCCGGAGCTGCAGCTAAAATGTCACGCTGTTCTTTGGGTAAGATAATGGCTAAAAATCCGTTTTTGGTACTATTCATATAAAAGATATCTGAGTAACCACCGGCGATGACAACCTTGAACCCATAGTCCTTAAGCGCCCAGACAGCGTGTTCTCGAGAGGACCCGCAACCGAAATTGTCCCCTACCACCAGAATGCTTGCACCCTGCCGGTCAGGCCGGTTTAAGATAAAGTCAGGATTAGGTTGACCATTTTCTTGATACCGCCAATCGTAAAATAGGTGTTGACCATAACCAACCTTCAAAATATTTTTCAAAAACTGCTTAGGAATTAATTGGTCTGTATCGATGTTATCCTTCATGAGTGGCACACTGGTGCCGTTGATCACCGTAATGGGTTCCATCTAAATGGCTTCCTTTCGAATATCAATAAAGTGGCCGTGAATGGCAGCTGCAGCCACCATGGCAGGGCTTGCGAGATGGGTCTTAGAACCAGCCCCTTGGCGCCCTTCGAAGTTTCGGTTTGACGTTGACGCGCAGTGCATGCCAGCTGGCACTTGATCCGGATTCATTCCGAGACAGGCCGAGCATCCCGGTTCCCGCCAATCACAGCCCGCGGCCTTAAAAATTTGGTCGATTCCCAGTTTTTCAGCTTCGTGCTTAATCGTCCGGGACCCCGGCACCACCAACGCCGTCACTCCGTCAGCAATGTGGTGCCCTTTCAAAATATTGGCGGCAATTTTCAGATCCGACAAGCGGCCATTGGTGCATGAGCCGAAGAAGACGTATTGGATTGGAATCTGATCAGCTGTCTCACCAGGTTGTAATCCCACGTAATCGTAAGCTTTCTGGTCATCGGCATTTTTAATGGCTGGGAAGGGTTGGTCAATGGGCACGGCCATTCCTGGATTAGTTCCCCAGGAGACAAATGGGGCCAATTCGCTGACATCAAAATCGATGATCCGGTCAAAAGCATCCTCGCTGTCCGTGTAGAACTGCTGCCAGTACGCGATAGCCTTCGCCATATCCTTCGGCGCGTATTCCCGGCCTGCCACGTAATCAAACGTCGTCTGATCCGGCCGGACGCTCCCCATTTTGGCCCCACCTTCAATCGCCATGTTGCACAATGTCATACGTTCTTCCATACTCATAGCCTCAATGGTGTCACCGTAAAATTCGGCACCATAGCCGGTCCCAAAGGCCACCCCTTCACGCGCAATAATACCCATGATAATGTCCTTGGCGTAGACGCCAGCCGGCATCTTGCCGTGAACGTGAATTCCCATGGTTTTCGGCTTGGTCTGCCAGATGGTCTGCGTGGCCAAGACGTGTTCAACTTCACTGGTCCCAATCCCAAATGCGATGGACCCAAATGCGCCGTGGGTGGCCGTGTGTGAGTCGCCACACACGATGACCATCCCGGGCTGCGTCAAACCAAGCTGTGGGCCGATGACGTGAATGATCCCCTGCCGTTCGTCGCCCATTCCGGCTAACCGAACGCCAAATTCCTTAGCGTTTTGGCCCAACGTTTCAATCTGTTTTCGCGAAATCGCATCTTTAACGTTAAAGATGTCTTCAGTGGGCACGTTGTGATCCATCGTCGCAAAGGTCTTGTCGGTCCGGCGCACCTTTCGACCAGCTTCTCGTAACCCTTCAAAGGCCTGAGGTGACGTGACTTCGTGGAGTAAATGAAGATCCACATAAATCAACTGGGGCTCACCCGGTTGACCTTCAATGACGTGCTGATTCCAAATTTTATCAAACATGGTTTGGTTCATAACTGACCCTGCTTTCCTGAATTGATTGAATGACAGCGTTGGTGACTTCCTCGGTCGTGGCACTGCCGCCGAGATCCGGTGTGACAATGTGCGTCGCGATACTTTGATCAACAGCCGCATTAATGGTAGCCGCCAAGTCGCGACGGTCAAAGGAATTGGTCAACATCATGGCAACCGACTTAATCATTGAAAATGGATTAGCGATTCCCTGACCGGCGATATCCGGTGCTGATCCGTGAATGGGTTCGTATAGAGCCGGACCGTTAGCCCCCGAACTCATCGATGGAATGGTGCCTAGCGATCCAGTAATCTGAGCGGCTTCGTCACTTAAAATGTCGCCGAAGAGGTTTTCGGTTAAGATCACGTCAAACTGTGCGGGGTTGGCAATAATCTTCATTGCCGCCGCATCAACGTATGAGTAATCTAAGGTGACAGCCGGATACTGGGTGGCCACTCGCCCAACAACTTCGCGCCAGAACTTACTGGTCGCTAAGACATTAGCCTTATCCACCAACGTCACGTGCTGGTGTCGACGGTTAGCCATTTCAAAAGCCACCCGGGCGACTCGTTCGATTTCACTTGCTGTGTAACGCATAGTATCTAGGGCATAATCAGCAGTCCGTTCCCGGGGGGTGCCAAAGTAAATCCCGCTGGTTAGTTCCCGGACAATGACGAAGTCGACTGGGTCTTCATTTTTAATCGGTGAGTACCGTTGCATCACCGGACTAATTGCGGTGGGCCGGATATTGGCAAATAAGTTCAAGGCCTTGCGAATTTCCAGCAAGCCGGTTTCAGGTGTCCGAGCTGCCCCGTCCCACTTGGGTCCGCCAATGGCTGCTAGTAACACGGCGTCACTGGCTTTGGCTGCTGCTAGCGTTTCTTTTGGTAAGGGATCACCGGCTGCGTCAATCCCAGCACCGCCAAATGGGTATTCGGTGACGGTATAATCAAAGTTTTGGTCGGCAGTGACCGCCCTTAGGACTCGTAAGCCGGCCGCCATAATTTCTGGACCGATGTAGTCACCAGGCAATGCGGTAATTTGGTAGGGTTTTTGGCTCATTACGCAGACACCTCGCTAACATGTTTCATAATGATTCTCAAATCGGCTTCGGAAACAACGTCCGTGGTATCGGCCTTCGCCTTAAAGATGGGGAAAATGCACGTCATATCGGCCCGGGTCACGTTGTACCCCATTTCTTGCAACTTCGTCATCACGGCATGGGAACCGGACAGCTTACCAAGTGGCAAGGTGGTCTTGTGAGCACCAACCACCTCTGGCGTCAGAATTTCGTAGGTTTGCGGATTTTTCAACATGCCATCCTGATGAATACCAGATTCGTGAGCGAAAGCATTCGCGCCGACCACCGCCTTATTATGTGGCACAGCCATATTGGTAAAATCACTAATCATATCGCTCGTTCGTTTCGTCTCCGAGAGGTTGATCCGATTATCAGCGTCATAGTAATCGTGCCGGACGTACAGGGCCGCAGCCACTTCCTCCAACGCCGCATTGCCGGCCCGTTCACCAATCCCGTTGATGGTGCCCTCAATCCGCGTTGCCCCGTTTTCAATGGAGGCCAGACTATTCGCAACCGCCATCCCCAAGTCATCGTGGCAGTGAACTGAAAAGGTCACGTTATCGAAGTCGGGCACGTTTTCTCGGAGATTCTTGAAGAGCGCCGCAAATTCTACGGGATTGGTATAGCCAACGGTGTCGGGAATATTGATGACCGAAGCCCCAGCATCAATGGCCGCTTGAACGGCTCGAACCAAGAAATCCGGTTCGGTCCGGGTTGCGTCTTCGGGTGAAAATTCAACGATATCAAAGAACCGACGCGCGTAGCTCACGTGATCTTGAATACTTGCGATCACCTCATCTTGGCTCATATGTAACTTAGACTTGCGGTGAATAGGACTGGTTGCAATAAACACGTGAATTTGTTTATGGGCCGCTGCTTGAGTGGCTTTGACGCACGCATCAATGTCTCCTTTTTTGGCCCGTGCCAACCCCGTGACACAGGCCTTGGTCACGGCGTGTGAGACAGCTTCAACGGCTTTAAAATCCCCGTCCGAAGCCACTGGAAAACCGGCTTCGATCACGTCAATGCCCCAGGCCTCCAACTGTTTAGCAATAGCTACTTTTTGGTCGATACTGAAGTTGACGCCGATGGTTTGTTCTCCGTCTCGCAATGTGGTGTCGAAAAATTGAATGTTCTTTGTCATAATGATCAATCCTTTCTGAACGTCGTAGTTGAAAAACAAAAAAACACCTCATTTACAAGAAATGAGGTGTTCGTGCCGCCGAGCCTCATTTCCATAACGCAAAATGGACTCGACAGATTAATTGTCAGAGTCCTAAGTTATAGTAATAAGGCTAATAAGGCGGTTTCGAAGTTAGTTGATTGGTGTTGTTGTTGAGCTGTTGTCATAAGTTCGAAACCTCCTTTTGATTGAATACCGAAAGTTTAGCACTGGGAAGCCGAATCGGCAACGGATTTTTTAATTATATTTTCATTTAAATTTAATGGAATATCGGGGTAAAACCCGATAATATCAGGCGTCCACTGATTATTCCAGCGTCCCCCATTATTCCCAAATTATATAGAAATGAGCCGTTTTTTCGGGCGATTTTGAGTCGAAACTGAGGCGGGCAGAAAAAAACGTCACCCCTAAATCAGCAATTGATTCAGCGGTGACGCATTTTCACTAGTCATATGATAACGAATTAATGTTATGTCGTTGGGTCTTAGTCCCCGTCCAGAACGGTACTTTCACGACCCCAGCAACCTTGTTAGCATCCACGTAACCCCAGTATCTGGAGTCATTTGAAACGCTTCGGTGATCACCAAGCACAAAGTACTTGCCCTTAGGGACCACGTTACCACTGGTCTGCCAACCATAGCGTTTAGCCAGCGTTGTTAACGTCCAGCTTGTCGCTCCGGTCCCCGTCGTGGCTTCTGAACGACTAATAAAACTTTGGTCGATCTTTTTGTTGTTGACGTAGATGTTATTGTTCTTAAACGCGACCGAATCACCCGGCAGCCCAATCACCCGCTTCACATAGTCCGACCCCTTCTTAGCGCTGGGGTCCTCACCGTGAGCATCAAAAACGATCACACTAAGGTGCTTGACCTTGGCTTGTTTAAACATCCAAATCCGTTCGTTATTAACTAGGTTTGGCTCCATCGACGGCCCGTCTACCCGAACCGGTGACAGGACAAACGCCTTAATCCCGAAAGCGATGATAATTCCAATAATCACCGGAACAATCCAACTCGCTAATTCTCTAATGACTTTCATCACAAATGCTTTCCCTTCGCTCAGCCCAGCGGACCGCGGTAATATCTGCCCATAACTGACAAATCTAAAACTTAGTGTACGCTACTTGACCACAGGCTGGCAATTAAAGCCGATAAACTTTAACAAATTCTCGGCTTTTCATGCGATTCAAACCTTTAACCTGTAAAATAATACCAGAAATCTGACTTGGGAGGGTACTTGATGACCCAAAATGCCGCAGCGCACCGACTGCGCTTTATCCTGATTCTAGGCACTTTAAGCGCAACCGGTCCGTTAGCAATTGACCTATACCTACCAGCTTTACCCCAAATGATGCGCCAATTTAACACCAGCGCTTCTATGATGCAACTTAGCATCACCGCTTGTCTCATTGGGTTAGCGATTGGGCAACTCATCGTGGGGCCTTTAAGCGACCGATATGGCCGCAGGCGCCCGCTATTTCTTGGCTTTTTTGTTTTCGCACTAGCCTCACTTGCCATCTCGTTGACCCACTCCATCAGTTTACTGATTATTTTCCGGTTCCTTCAAGGGATTGCGGGTGCGAGCGGCCAAGTTTTGTCCCGGGCGGTGGCTCGTGATCTATTCTCTGGTCCAGCACTGACCCAGTTTTATGCCATTCTCAACGCCGTCAACGGCATTTTCCCCATTCTCGCCCCCATCGTGGGTGGCGTTCTCATCCGCTTTGTCCCATGGCAGGGCATATTCGTGCTCCTCGGCACCATCGGCTTGATTTTGTGCGGGCTCATTATCATCGGCATCCCCGAAACCCTCACAATAGCCCAGCGCCAAACTGGGCCCCTGTTTGACATCTATAAGTCCTTTGGCCAGCTACTAAAAACCCCTCAGTTCACGGGCTACATTATCGTAACCGGGGTCGTTTACGGGAGTCTATTCAGCTATATTGCGGCGTCGACCTTCGTTTACCAAAACCTATTTGGGTTATCAGCGCAGGCCTTTAGCCTTATTTACGCGCTTAACGGACTCGGAATCGTTATCGGGAGCGCGCTGCCGGGCCGACTGAATCAGATCAGCGCTAAGCGGCAGGTGCAAGTGAGTCTATCCATCAGCGTGCTTGTGGGCGGCCTCTTACTAGTGGGCGCCAACGTCCACTTCCCACTAGTTGCTGTCGCTGGCCTCATCTTCGTGCTCGTCATGATGATTGGCCTCCTGCTTACTTTAACCACTTCAATCATTATGAACCTCACCACCCAAAACGCCGGTGGTGCGTCCGCCCTGATTGGCTTGTCACAAAACGCCTTCGGGGGCCTCGCAAGTCCCATTGTCGGCCTGTTTGGCAGTGCCAGTTATGCGCCAATGGCCACAATGGTGCTGCTCTTTAGCGGTGCAGCACTAGCTTTGGTGACACGTTCCAAGTCGCGCTAAGCGGCCTCGACTTAACCTGACATCAACCACAAAGAAGCGTTCGACCGACAGAGTTTGGTCGAACGCTTCTTTATCATGACTAGTGACCTTTAACCAGAAAAATAACGAGCGTGATTAAAACAGCAAGAAACCACGCTATCCCGATAACGATACCTCGCCACAATAACCGAAATCGACTGCCATCAGCCCGGTTGATTGTGTCGTCACTCCAGATTAAATCTGCTAACAATCCTGATATACTAGCAAACACCACCAACGGAATCCAAGCCCATAGCTGGTTCAACACGACGACCAGTCCAAATGAAATCAAACACAGCACAATTAGACTGCCTTTGAACCTACGATAGACGCGTTCAGAGTTCACCCAAGCCCAAAATCGTTTATATTTCGACATCTTTTCTCCCCCAAATTAACATCCCTTGTCCTCTTTTATAAGCGTCTCATTAATTCGTTAATTTGATAATCGCGACTTAAAAGTCGATACAGAGTACTGAAAATGATCGACATCAACCCCCGGAGAGAATTGCCATCAAGCGTTACGCGCTAATCCAGCCACCGGTTCAAAAACGCCACCCGTTCCGCCACAATATCAGCGGTCATGAAGTCCGCCGGGCCGTGATGTGCCCCATCAACGAGGTGGAGTTGCACCTGGTCAGTTCCCATCACCGTCATGGCACTCGCTGCCAAATTAAAGGATTGAACGTAGGGCACGACTTGATCAGCCGTCCCCGCCGTCAGGAGCAACGGTGGCATCTTAGCGGTGAGATAATGAGCCGGGTCTGCTGCGGTGATTTGATCTTTAATCTGAGCTGGCGCATGGCCGCCAAACATGACGCCTTCAAAGGAATCAGCTTGCCCCGTTTCCCGAAATTTGGGCGTTATTTTTAACAAATCAAACTGGGCACTGAACTGGTCAAATTGATAGGGACCATAGGATGCAATAACTGCGGACACCGCCGCCGACACGCCGAGGTGGTTGCCGAGGCCCCGGTCCAACTGACCCACAGTTTCACTCGCGGCTGTCAAAACGGCCAAATGAGCGCCAGAGGATTCTCCCATTAGTGCAATCCTGTTGGGGTCCAAACCGTACAGTGCTGCTTTGGCGCGTACGAAGCGAATGGCAGCCTTTAATTCGCTAATCTGAGTTGGAAACGGCTGCTGATAGCTCAGTGAGTAATCGGGACTCACAATCGCGTAACCCGCAGACCGCAGCTGCAGCGCCGGGTTTAACTTATGAGAGCTCTTCTGGCCAAAATACAAACCGCCTCCGTATACGTCAATCACGACCGGAAACGGTGCCACCCCATCGTTTGGTAAATAAATATCGAGTGTGTGACGCGCTCCTGGCGCGTATGGCACATCGTGATATTGATGCGGAATACCGGTTGTCGCTGCCGGTTGAAAGGGAACATGCCGGTCGATGAAGCGTGGTGTTTTGTCCATTGTCATAAAAAGACCTCCATGAATTAATGCAATGGTTCCCCATTGCCAATCAAATTAAAAAAGTCGCAGCCAGTGCGGCTGCGACGCGCCTAATCCGTCTTTGAACGACGTTTAGTATCTCGTTGCATCTCTTTGGAAACGGACCGCGCTTGTCGGCGTTGCCGTTCCAGATTTTTATTTTTTTCCCGCATATAGGTCGTAAATAATTCCCCGTAATCAATTTCGTGACTGCTCGTCCCCCGAGACACTGTCCGACCGCTCTTAAACCAATTGCCCATTATCCGGACCCCCTCCGATTATCTATACCGGTATCATACCAGACTTTGACAATTTGTGCAGAAAACAAAACACCAGCGAACCTAGTGGGGTTCACTGGTGTTTTTAAGGGCCAAACTGACTACAGTTCGTCACCTTCGGCCCGTAGCATTTCACCTAATGATGGTTGCTTGCTTGGGTCAATATTGTACTTCTTGGCGTAAGCGTCAACGGTGTCCTTGCCGTAGAGCTTTTCATCCAACGGCATAAAGGCTGTCGCAACAGGATCGTCCGGCTTAATGATCGCATTGATCACAATCGGCTTCTTGTTACCGTTAGCTTGGAGTTCCTTGACTTTGTCAAAGACATCCTTTAAGTCGGCTTGATTGTGGACCGTAAAGCCAATCCCACCAAGGCCTTCGGCAACCTTAGCCCAATCAGCATCCGTCAAATCAACACCGTAGAAGTGTTGCTTCGTTTCAGCTTGTTCGTACCAGATGAAGCCGAAGCGATTATTTGAAAAGACCACGTTAATGACCGGCAATTCATACCGAGCTTCCGTAATAATATCTGGGGCCACCATTGCAAAGCCGCCGTCACCAGATAGTGACCAAGCTTGAGCATCTGGCACACTCAAAGCACCAGCAAGCCCACCAGGCAAGCCAAAGCCCATAGTTGCGAACAACCCAGAGATGGCAAAGCGCTGATTTTTGTTCATTGGCACCCCACGGACGCCCCACTCTGACACGTTCCCAGTGTCAATCGCAAAGGTATCGTTTGGTCCTGATAGTTCACTGATCTTCTTGGTAATGGCTTCGGCGTAGAGACCATCCTCATCGTCCTTATCTGCCAGTTCATTGAGCCAAGCGTCCCAGTTCTTTTTATTTTCTTGATTAGCCTTCAGCCAAGTATCAGCAGGACGGCTCTCGCCGGTGTCAATCATGGCTTTCAGGTAACTCGTGGCATCCGAGATCACGGCGTAATCGACGTCAACCGTCTTGCCGATGTCAAACGGGTTAGTATTCACTTGAATAATCTTCAAGTTCTTCGGCCAGAATTCAGCAAATGGGAACTCAGACGCTAAGAACAGGATCAAATCAGTGTGTTGGAGCGCTTCAAATCCCGACTTCGTCCCTAATCGACCAAACGTCCCAATAAAGTTCGGGTGATCGGTACTAATGACGCCGGTTGCGGGAACCGTGTTCATCACCGGAATGTTGAACTGTTCGGAGAATTTCTCCAGCACGTCGCGAGAGCCCAGCAATCCGCGGCCAGCGTAGATCAACGGGTGCTTAGCTTCCTTTAACATCTTTAAGCTTTCTTGAATGGCGTCAGGGTTTACCACTTGGCTAAAGTCGTCTTTAACAACTTTTGGCGTCTTACTTGGCACGTAGTCAATTTCTTGAGTCGTCAAGTCTTCCGGCAAAATCACAACGGCCGGGCCACTTTGACGGTAAGCTTCTCGAACGGCTTGGTTAATCACGTAAGGAATTTGATCAGCCGTCGTCACGGTCCGATTAAAGACCGCAACGTCACCAAACATTGGTGTCTCGTCCATTTCTTGGAAGAAGTTGGTGTTCATCACTGGTTGGCCAACTTGACCGACAATGGCTAAGACTGGCACGTGGTCCATTTTAGCATCGTACAGTCCATTGAATAGGTGAGTAGCACCAGGGCCAGCTGACCCAAAGGCGACCCCAATCTTGCCGGTAAACTTCGCATCTGCTGAGGCCGCAATGGCCCCAACTTCTTCGTGGCGAACCTGAATGTACTTCATCTTTTCCTTTTCAAGGTAGAGGCCCTCAACGGTATGGTTGATTGAACCACCAGGAATCCCATAAATGTGGTCAACGCCCCAATCTTCTAAAACTTTAACTAACGCTTGTCCTGCACTCATTTTTGCCATGTCCAAGATCTCCTTCAACTGAATTAACGCTTACATTATAATCCGAGCATTTTTAAAATACACGCCAAACGACTTACTAATTGTAAGAATCCTATCAGGGCGGTGTTTTTTCCCACTTCAACGACCTAGTTGGCCTAGATGGGTCTTAATTGTTTCACGTGAAACAATGACCAAACACCCCATCCTGATCATCGCCATATCAAAAGACGCCATCAGTTTGAACGATGTTCGAACCAATGGCGCCTTCGTTATGTCTAGATGATATGGTCAATCAACCAATGCTTCTCGGTCTGAGGACCAGCCTTAACTATCTGGCTATTCGGAGGCCACTCGCCGGACCCGCACGCCAGCCATCAGAACCACTAAGCAGAGGCCAACTAGCGTCAGGATGCCGCCAACCAATAACCCTTGAGGCCGGTATTGCAAGGTCACCTGATGCTGTCCGGGTGTTAAATGAACGCCGAGCAAGCCGTCCATGACCTTTGTCGTCGCAACGGCGGTCCCGTCGACCGTCACCTGCCAGCCCTTATCGTACGGCACACTCACCATCAATAGGCGGTTCGTGCTCCCTACTGTCACTTCCCCGGTCAAGTTTGCACCGTGAGTTAACACCGATTGGGCATTTCGCAGTTTCAATTGGTGCTTAGCAATCGTTTGCTGCCACTTGGTAAAGGCAGCTTGGTCCAGACCGGCAAAGCTCTGGCTCAACTGCCGCAATGGATGAACGCTGGTCAACGTTACCCGGGTGGTCTGACCAGCCTTCATTCGACCGAGCCCCATCAAGACGTTTCCAGGCGTGTGGCGGTCTGATGAGAACCGCTCGCCATCCCGGTAACCCGTCACTTCTGCCACGTTGATATCCTTAATATAGAGATACTGAGGGCCCGACGTCGCGGCGGTGACCTTTAACTGATAGCGGTAACCCCGTCGCTGAGAAGTGCTTAGCAAATGAACTTTTGCCGCCTGCATAAACTGGTTTTGGCGGCCCGTCGATCCTTGTAACAATCGGTTGAGGTTAGCCAAAACATCGCCCGGCCTCAGCTGCGTGTCGGCCAGTTGATCGTTCACCATATATCCCAAACTAGCACGGTGGAGCAGCGTTGTTACCGCCGGCTTCTCGCCAACCCGGAACAGGTATTTCAACCCCAACAGCTGAGCGGCAGGTGCCGAGCTTCCTTGAAAGCTAATTCGGCGTTCATTTCGACTAAAGAATCCTAAGTTTCGCATTGTGTTGAGAGTGTGACTATTCAGCGTCGAACTATACGAACTCGCGCCAGCATAGTCGAAAGTCATCGCATCGTTATACCCGCTATAGGCTTGTGGGAACGCTTTTGAGAAGGCGTGATCAATGGCGCCAACCCGGTAAAAGCCACTGTCATCACCAGTATCAGCCGCCAGCATCGCGCCCGACTGTTGCCGCTGATTTGTTGCGGCTTCACTACGGGTATACGCCCGACTGAAGCGTGCCTCATTGCCAAATGGCAGGGTGGCCGTCGCTAACACGAAGTTTGTCACCATTTCGAGACCGACAAAGACCACAATGAGTGGTCGGGCAATCTTGATTTGACGGCCAATCAGCGCAATCAGCAACGTCGCGACCACAATGGCACCAAGGCTTAACCAGTAATTGTTATTTGACACCATGAACTGCGTCTCAAAGCCCGGATCAGTCTGATCGATACTTAGCGGATGGTTGGCGAACCAATAGCCGACGCTGAGTAGAACCGCTGTTCCAACCCCCGCCATCAGCACGCGGCGCGTCTCATTGAATGCGCCGGAAACCGCCCCTTCGTACCCCAACGCGATGATGACAAAACTCAGGATATAACTCATCCGAAACGGGAACCCAGCCGGCATTTGAAACATGTGCCAGATCGTATTCAGTGGCCGCAGTCCCATGAACAAAATGACGACTAATAGCAGGCCGCCACCCGTCCATTTTGCACGGCTAGTCACCCTTTTAGCCAGGAAGAAGGTTAATAAGGCGACCACAAAGGTCAGGCCAACGAAGACGGCCGGATTATGAACCAAATGACCCTCAAAGTTCGTCGTCCCGATACCAAGACCGGCTAAAGCTGACCCGCCAAAGGTCGGTGCCAACTGATAATCCGCCGCCGAAAAGGTATTTTTCCCGGTACTTAACATGGCAAAAACGGTTGGGAGCAAAACGACCGCTGATAGTAAGCCGGCTAGAGCTGATAGGCCAATAAACCGGCGAATCGTTGGCCACTGCTGTTTAAAATACTGCCCCGTTGAATGATCATCGTGCGTCTTACGACGTATCAGCAGGTATATAAAGTAAAAGACAACAAATAAACAGGTTTGATAGCCCATGTAGTAGTTAATCACAATCGTTGCTGTCAGGGTGATCAAATACCCCCAAATATGGTTGTCAAATAGACGTTCCAGTCCCAGGATAATTAGAGGGAATAAAACCACGGCGTCCAACCACATCAAATCATAGAAGTTCATCGCAACGAAACCGGACAAGCTGTACGCCAGCCCCGCCCCAATGGTGAAGAAGCCCCGGTGATTGTATTTATATGTCAACAACACCGTCATGCTGAGACTGGCTAAAACGAGCTTGGTAAAAATAATCAAATTAATCGCCGTCAAAATATGACTGGCAGGAAAGGCTAAAATCAACAAATTGAGTGGACTCATTAGATAATACGTGTAAATTGGGATAACGCTATCGCCAATCCCGACAGTAAACGAATACGGCGACCATGCGTGTTGAACAATGGCGCGGCGTAACATCAGGAAAAACTGCGTGTACTGGCTTCCCATATCGCTCATTGCTAAATTATGTGGACCAAATGGGGCTAGCCCAAGGATCAAAAATAGGGCTGTTACCGCCACCAAACTTAAAATGGCTGCAATGAGCCAGAACCGCTTACCGGTCAATCGTTGATCTTGAGTGACCCCTTGATGCCGATCGGACCGGCGTTGCGAATGAAATGTTTCACGTGAAACCATCATCGGTTCCTCCTACATCTTAAATTCATATCTTGCCTACAATCGTAGCACGGCTAACCACCCGATAATATTACAAATCAGATGTAAGCGATTCATCGCCCCACTTTTTTAACACCAGCAAAAAAGACCTGAACAATCGTCCAGGCCTTAAACACTCAGTTAATTACGAATATTGAATCCCACCGTCAACCATGATTGACTGTCCAGTAATGTAGTCACTCTTCTTATCCGCTAAGAAGGAAACCAAGTTTGCCACATCGGCTGGTTGTTCGCCACGACCAAGCGCAATACCATCAATGTAAGATTGCAACGTTTGACCAAGCGGAACATCGTAAATTTTTGCCATTTCGGCGTCAATTTGGTCCCACATTGGGGTCAACACAATGCCTGGGCAGTAGGCATTGACCGTAATTTTGTCCTTAGCCAATTCCTTAGCAGCGGCCTGCGTCAATCCCCGGACAGCAAATTTAGTTGCCGAGTAAATGCCTAACAGTTCGAAGCCTTCGTGGCCGGCAATCGAACAGGCATTAATAATCTTGCCACCGGTCCCCTGCTTTTTAAACTGTTGCGCAGCGGCTTGAATCCCGAAAATGTCGCCGTTAACGTTGATGTTGAAAATCTTGTTAATATCTTCTTCCTTGGCATCAATTATCGCGCCAATTTCAGCAATTCCGGCGTTGTTAACAATAACGTCTAGCTGACCGAAGTCGGCCACCACGTCATCAACTAATTTGAAGACGTCGTCGCGCTTCGAAACGTCCACATAATAACCCTTCGAACCGTTACCAATTTCCGCGGCAACCTTCTCCGCATTGTCCTTGTTCAAGTCGGCTACGGCTACGGTCAAGCCATCCGTTGCGAGCTGTTTTGCAATGCCTTCGCCAATTCCTTGGCCACCACCAGTTACAATTGCAATTCTTGCCATAAGCAACCACCCTCCTACTGAAATTTCACAAACTTTGTATCCGCTTTCATTTAACCACCGTCAGCGCCAAAACGCAACGCCTTTTGACCACTAACACTAAACTTTTAACCTTTGGGCCGCTCGTCCACCACTTCAACGTTTTCGTCAATGCGGTCATTTTCATCCGCCAAGATTAACGTATGATACTTGGGCTGTTCTGACAGGGTCAAATTCTGACCAAGCATCCGTTCCGAGTAATCCTTCACGTAGACCGGAACAAAGTTACTCTCAATTTCGACGTTATAGTCCGTTGCTGGCATATCCGCGTTGATAACCACAAGTTGAAATGAAATTTGTAACGCCACCAGGCCATGATGAGAATATGGGCCCACGCCGTCATCATAACTTAGCAAAACCTTTGATTGATCATTCAAATACGGTTTAACGTGGTCAATTGCCGCTTGTGAAAAAGTTAAATGCCGTGCCATCACGCATCATCTCCTATTGCCCACATTATCGGCGTTCAGTAGCGGAAGCGCAACCAATCCGTCTTGGCTATGCTAAAATGGGGCTAAACACTCTGGAGGCATGACATGACAACTCATCAACTCACTTGTCAACAAACCCGGTCACTAACTAATCACCGGGTGTTTAATTCCGACCTCAACGAACACGGGACCGTTTTTGGCGGTCAAATTTTGTCGATGGTTGACGATAGCTCCTCAATTGCGGCCGCCGTTGCTGCTCGTCAGGTGACGGTCACCGTGACCATGGACCACATTAACTTCATCGCACCATATCGCTTACAGGACGCCATGATTTTTGAATCCTTTGTCACCGGAACCAGCCACCGCTCCCTTGAAGTCTTCGTAAAAGGGCTCGGCGAACATCTCATGACTGGGGAACGCTTCTTGGGCTTTTCTTGCTTCGTTACCTTTGTCACGGACAGCAAACCGGCCGATCCTGAGCTACCACTCATCGTTCCAGAAACTGATGAAGAGCGGTTCCTTTGCGCCGGGTATGCTAATCGGCTGGCGCAACGGCGGACTCACCGGGATGATGAGCGCACCCTTCGTGAGCATTTGGACCTCTCAAGTCACTGATGCGCGACCGCTTGTAAGACGGCTTGTCGCAACACCCGGGTAGCGGTAGTGACGTCCGTTGCTTTCATGATCGCCGAGACCACGGCTACCCCGTCCACGTGCGCGGGCGTCACCGCTGCAACGTTATCCGCGGTTAGGCCGCCCAACGCGTATACCGGAATGTTAAGCTGATCCTTGATTGCCGCCAACGTGGCCACGCTTGTTCGAACCGTTTTGACGTGCGTCGTCGTTTCAAAAATAGCGCCGACGCCCACGTAATCCGCGCCAGCTTTAGCGGCTTCAAGGGCTTGCGTCACGGTCTTCGTTGTCGCCCCGACCAATTTTTCCGCTCCCATCAGCTGTCTGGCGACCGCCACTGACAAATCAGCTTGGCCTATGTGCACACCCGCAGCATCGACCGCCTGTGCAACATCAATTCGATCATCAATAATCAACGGAATCTGAAACTGATCTGTGATCCGTTTGACCTGCTGGGCTAATTCGAAGTATTCGCGGCCTAACAGGTCCTTTTCCCTAAGTTGAACGATGTCCACACCAGCAGCACACGCCGCTTGAATTCGGTCTAGGAACTCAGGGGTTGTTAGTCCGGTCCGATCGGTGACCAGGTACAGTGGTCGATTTTTAATTGGCATCTTCACGCCTCCGTTTCAAGTTTCGGTTTACGAGCATTGTACTGAACAACCCCTCGTTTGCCTAGCCTAAATTTCTTTGGTTGACAAATTTTGACGGGCATGGAATAATTCGAAGCGTTAAAACTAAATAATTTTCTGTTCGTCTGGGGTGCCATCCACTGGCTGAGATTAAACCCATCGAACCTGATGTAGTTGATACTACCGAAGGAAGCGCGACTAACCCTAAAACTTGTCTTAAGACGGGTCCGTCCTTCAGTAAAGAACGGGCCCGTTTTTTACTGAAAGGCGTATTTGACGGGATTTTTGAAGCCTCTTTCTTCGGTAACTGAAGAAGGAGGTTTTTTTACATGGTTACGGTTAACGGTCAACAAGAAGTCAACGTCGCTGGTAAGTCGGTCGCCCAGTTCTTAAGCGATCGCCAGGCGCCCATCGAAAATATCGTGGTGGAGGTTAACGGTAACATCGTCCACCATTCTGAATTTGACACCACCATTTTGAAGACCACCGACAAAGTTGAGCTCATTTCCTTTGTGGGCGGCGGTCGTTAGGAGATAACTCGTATGATACCAGATCATTTAACCATCCAAGGCATGCCTCTCGCCACCGTGTATACGGGGATGAAAGACCGGAACGTCGCTGATTCAACCGCAAAGTTATCAGCGGCTCACGTGACCATTGCCGGCAGCGGCGGTCTGGGCACCAACATCGCCTTAGCCCTCACCAGAATTGGCGTGGGCCATCTCACCCTCATCGACTTTGACGTCGTCGAGCTTAGCAACCTTAACCGACAACAGTTCAAATTCAGCCAGGTCGGCATGCCCAAGGTCGTGGCCATGAAGCAAAACCTCCAAGAAATCAACCCGTTTGTGACGGTTGAAGCGATTCAGGAGCGGGTCACCCGCGATAACGTCTACGACCTCTTTCATTCGGCCGACATTATCGCTGAGGCGTTCGACAATCCCGCCGCAAAGGCGCTGTTGTTAGACACCGCCAGCGCGGTACTACCCGAAACACCGTTGGTCATGGGCACCGGGATGGCTGGCGTTCACAGTAGCAACACCATCAAAACGGCCAATCCTAGGCCCAACCTTTACATTGCAGGAGACGGGGTATCCAAGGGAACCGAAGGACTAATGGCACCGCGGGTCATGATTACCGCCGGCCACGAAGCAAACATCATTACCCAACTTATTTTAGGCATCAACGACCTTTAAAGGAGCGCGCAACTATGACAACTACCACTGATTTACTCACCATCGCCGGTCACACTTTTGAATCCCGTTTTATTTTGGGATCTGGTAAGTACTCGTACGATTTAATCGATGCGGCGGTCACCCACGCCAAAGCCGAAATGATCACCATGGCCCTGCGACGAACGGAGTCAGCTGACGACAATATCTTAAATTTCATTCCTGATCACGTCACCATTCTCCCCAACACTTCGGGCGCCACTAACGCTGAAGAAGCAATCCGAACTGCTCGGCTCGCTCGCGAACTCAGCGGTAGCCCGTTCATCAAGTTAGAAGTTGTTCCCGATAAAAAGTACCTCATGCCCGACAACGCCGAAACCGTCAAAGCAACCGCTGTTCTGGCTAACGAGGGCTTTATTGTGATGCCATACGTTTTACCCGACTTAAATGTGGCCCGGCAACTCGTCGACGCAGGGGCGGCCACGGTCATGCCACTTGGTGCGCCAATTGGCACGAATCAAGGACTGTCGACAAAAGCCCTCATTCAGATTTTAATCGACGAAATTGAGGTCCCCATTATCGTGGACGCCGGAATTGGCCGCCCGAGCCAAGCAGCTGAAGCCATGGAAATGGGCGCTGCCGCCATCATGGCGAACACATCAATGGCAACAGCCAACAATATTCCCCTAATGGCCGAAGCGTTCCGCCTAGGTGTCGAGGCTGGTCGCAAAGCCTTCTTAGCGGGGCCTGGCCGAGTCATCGATAAGGGCGCCAGCGCCTCGTCACCGCTGAAAGGCATTAGTCAAAAGGTCTAACAGATGATGACCCCCATCACTATCAACCCCCTTTTTCAATCAATCCTCGCCTTATCCGCCGCAGATGCGGGGCAAAACCGCCTAGTCTACACCCCCAATTGGGTGGCCGCTCAGACGCAACTCCTTCAGGCGGGCGTGGTTGATGATCTCCAAGCCCGCGTCGATCAATATGGCAACGTCTACTTAGATCTTCCCGGCCGCTTGCCCGAGCTACCCGCCATTGCGACGGGGTCCCACATGGACACCGTTGTTAACGGCGGGGCGCTGGACGGCCTTTACGGAATTATTGGTGGCTTAACTGCAGTGCAGCGATTACGCCACCAGTACGGCCAACCCAAGCGGACGCTACGGATTATCGCTTTTAGCGAAGAGGAGGGCAGTCGATTTCCCGCAACGTTTAGCGGGTCCAAATACTATGCACGACGCGATCAGGTCACGAATCTGGTTGACGCCACTGGTGCGTCCTTTGAAGCCGCACGAATCACAGCCGTTCAATCGCTAAAACGGATTCCACGGGTGATTTTCCAGCGACCTGACCTCCCCGCGACCTTCACCGAACTGCACATTGAACAAGGGCCGCGGCTCATTCACGAGCATCGAACCATTGGCTTAGTCGCCGCCATTGTGGGACAGCGCCGCTTCAACATCACCGTTCACGGTGTCGCCAACCATGCGGGAACGACGCCCATGGTTGGCCGAATTGACGCTTTGACCCTCACAACGCAACTACTGGTCCAGCTTCAGCAGGCCGCAGCCCAGACTGATCCCGAACTAACCTACACGGTCGGTCAGCTCGCGGTAGTGCCCAATACCGCTAACACTATTCCGGGTAAGGTCACCTTTTCCGTGGACTTTAGGCACCCCAGTTCAACGGTACTGGATGCGTTCGAAACCAAATTAACGGCCATCGTTGCCGCAGCAAACCAGCCCCAACACCCGGTTGAAAGCCGTCGGTGGGTCAACGACGTGCCCCGACCACTTGACGCCACCATGCTGGCCAATAATCGTCGAATTGCTAGCCAACTTGGCTATCACCCCTTGACGCTCGTTTCTGGTGCCGGCCACGATAGTGCGGTGATGAGCCAAGTGGTGCCAACGACCATGCTGTTTGTTCCCAGCATTGGCGGGATTAGTCACGCACCAACGGAACAAACAGCCCCTGATGATTTAACCGCCGGCGTCGACGTTTTAACAGAAAGCCTCTACCATCAAGCTTACTAACGTGATTGCGCGTCATTGTGGCCGCTCTCACTGACAACGACCTCGGCTGAAACCTTAAAAGGAGACCCACTATTATGAAGATGCATCGGGTTGGTCTAACCACTCAAATCACGATTGGAATGGTTGGTGGCATTGTTTTTGGCCTCCTCTTTGGGCCACTCGCCACAACCGTTAAGATTTTAGGCGACATTTTTTTACGTTTAATTCAAATGGCAGTGATTCTCCTCATTTTCGGGGCGGTCATTGAGGCCCTTGGCACACTCAATCCCCAGGATCTAGGTAAATTAGGGGCTAAAACGGGCCTGTGGTTTTTAATGACCACACTTTTAGCAGCCACCATCGGTCTCGGGAGCGGCCTATTATTCAAACCAGGACTCGCCGTTCACTTGGATCAATTACAACCGGTCGGGGCCACGGCCAAAGCCACGAGTAGTCTGAACGAGACCATTCTCAACTTTTTTCCGACCAATATTTTTGCGTCCTTAGCGTCCGGAAACGTGATCCAAGTCATTGTTTTCGCCATTCTGTTCGGTACTGTTTTGAGTCGAGCCAACCAACGTGGCCAGTTTAGTGGGCTATTAACCCTAGTGAGTCAGCTCAACCAACTGACCGTTAAGCTCGTCATGCTTGTGATGAAACTTGCGCCGATTAGCATTGCTGCTCTGATGGCCGGCATTGTTGCCGCAAATGGTAGCCAGGTCCTACTGCCCCTCTTTCAATTTCTGGGGATTTACGGGCTAGCAACCGCCCTATTCCTGGTTGGCTTATTAACCTTCGTTAGCTGGTATGCCAAGGTGCCCATTGTTGGGCTAGTCCGCGGACTCAGCCAGATCATCATCGTCGCCTTCACCACTACCTCGTCCGCTGTCGCGTTACCAGTCGAGATGCGAGACGCTCAAGCTAAACTCGGCGTTAGTAAGTCGGTCAGTCAATTAGTCTTACCACTTGGCATGGCCCTCAACAGTAACGGCTTGGCCATGTATGTCGCATTGGTTTGCGTCATGTTAACCCAGCTTTACCATATTCAACTCACTGGCGTCGGCCTCATTCAGATTGTGTTACTGGCCGTCTTGTCCTGTCTTGGAACGGTCGTTGTGCCAGGAGGCGGGCTGGTTGCCCTGACCATTATCGTGCCCACCCTAGGTCTGCCCATCTCAAGCGTCGCATTATTCGCTGGAATCGATTGGTTTTCCGGCATGTTTCGAACGGTCGCCAACGTTGTCGGAGATACCACAACCGCGATTGCCGTGGCCGCCGACGAACACGCTTTATCACGCGACGCTTACAAGTCCCCCGCGACCGCTCCCAAATCCTAAAAAACGCTCGTTCGAATTCAGAATCTGAACCGAACGAGCGTTTTTTCCGATCTATATTTAATGCTGCCGATGATGCCAGAAAAATTCGATGGTTTCAATCAGAGTGAAAAAGACAAACGTGTGGCCAACCGTTGTTAGCATCATCCGCAAATAATGGCCGGGAGATAGCAAGCCCTGATTAAAAAGGTCGACGCCAGCTTTAATGAGAATAACTGGAATCATGAGCGCCATCACGAACGCTGTCAATTCAAAGACCGATCGAACATATTGGTTATGAAGCACGGCCAGCCCTCCTTGTTAATGGCGGGTCCCTCATCCTTGCTTTAATTCAACTAAAAAGTGATGTCAACCTAAAAAAGCTAAGTTGACGCCACTAGCTACTTAAATCATCCGATTAAGACCAAGTTCCACAATTTACGACTGCACCTTCGCAATCTTCCCCTGTTCAATATACACACTCAAAATCGCAATATCGGCTGGATTAACCCCGCTAATTCGGGTTGCTTGAGCAATTGTTTCTGGGCGAATCTTATTCAGTTTTTGGTGGGCTTCCGTTGCTAACCCATCAATAGCATCATAGTCGATCTGATCTGGAATTTTCTTAGCTTCCATCTTCTTCATCTTAGCGACGTTTTCTTCAGCCTTCTTAATGTAACCCGCATACTTAATCCGAATCTCAACTTCTTCAACAATTCGGTGGTCAAGGAGCTGATCCGGAACTGGAATAAACTGCAAGAGATCCTGATAACTGACCCGTGGCCGGCGCAGAAAATCAGCGGCTAATACCCCATCCTTCAACGGCTTTTCGTTATGACTCATCACGTAGGCGTTAACGGCATCCGATGGCTTAACCCGCACTGTGTTAAGGCGGTTAATCTCATCTTCAACTGCCTGCCGTTTAGCCAAAAAGGCCTCATAACGGTCCTGAGAGATCAGTCCAAGGTCGTAGCCCTTTTGTGTCAAGCGCATATCAGCATTATCGTGCCGCAAAATCAATCGGTATTCTGCCCGGCTAGTCAATAACCGGTAAGGCTCGTTAGTCCCCTTGGTCACCAAGTCGTCAATCATGACCCCGATATAGCCTTCATTTCGCTTCATCACAAATTCGCCTTGACCAAGCGCCCGCAATCCCGCGTTGATCCCGGCGATAATGCCTTGACCAGCTGCCTCTTCATAACCTGACGTCCCGTTTGTCTGCCCGGCCGTGAACAGGTTTTTCACAATCTTGGTCTCCAATGTCGGGCGGAGCTGGTAAGGGGACACGACATCGTATTCAATGGCGTATCCTGGCCGCATCATTTCAGCGTGTTCTAGCCCTTTAATGGAGTGTAGAATTTGTTGTTGGATTTCTTCTGGCATGGATGTTGAGAGTCCCTGAACGTACCATTCATCGGTCTGACGACCCTCTGGCTCCAAGAACAACTGGTGACGACTCTTATCAGCGAAACGCACGATTTTATCTTCAATCGATGGACAGTACCGTGGTCCAACCCCTTCGATCACACCCGAAAACATCGGCGCTCGGTCGAGGTTCTCACGGATGATTTCGTGGGTTTTTTCATTCGTATACGTCAACCAACATGACAGCTGGTTCTTCAATGACAGGTAGTTTTCGTCTGGCGTTTCATAACTAAAATGGTTAACCTCAGCATCGCCAGGTTGTTCTTCGGTTTCACTATAAGTAATCGTGTTCCCATCAACTCTAGGCGGTGTCCCGGTCTTAAAGCGTTTGAGTTCAAACCCAAACTTTTCGAGATTCTTGGTCAGTGCCATCGCTGGCTGGGAATTGTTTGGACCACTAGAGTACATCAGTTCCCCGATAATAATCTTGCCGCGCGCAGCCGTTCCCGCACAAATGACAACGGCTTTAGCCTTGTAGTGAGCGCCTGTATTGGTGATGACCCCTTTACATTCACCGTTTTCGACGATGAGGTCATCCACGATTCCCTGACGCAACGTTAAGTTAGGTTCTTGTTCCAACGTGTGCTTCATCTCAGCATGGTAGGCATGCTTGTCAGCTTGTGCCCGTAAGGCCCGAACAGCCGGCCCCTTCCCCGTGTTAAGCATCCGCATTTGAACATAGGTCTTATCAATATTACGCCCCATTTCGCCACCTAAGGCGTCAATTTCGCGCACAACGATTCCCTTTGCCGGTCCCCCGACAGATGGGTTACACGGCATGAAGGCCACCATATCTAAGTTAATGGTCATCAACAGCGTCTTATTACCCATCCGAGCCGCTGCTAGTGCGGCCTCGGAGCCGGCGTGCCCAGCACCCACGACAATAACGTCGTAGTCTTGGCCTTGATAGGATTGTACTTCAGGCATCTTAATGTTCCTCCTCGTTATTTTCCAACACAGAACTGACTAAATAGTTGATCAAGTAATTCATCTTGGTAGCTATCGCCCGTGATTTCCCCTAATAAATCCCAGCAACGCGTCATATCAACCTGAACAAGGTCTACCGGCATCCCGGCAGCAATGCCGTTTAAGACGTCGTCTAAGGCGCTATCTGCTTGGTTTAATAGCCCGATATGGCGGGCATTAGTCACCATGACGTTTCCTTGACCACTTTCGATTCCCTCTTCAAAAAAGAGGTGACTAATCTCGTGTTCTAAGGCGTCAAGCCCAAGGTTTTCAGTCATCGACGTCTCAATCACTGTCGTTTCCCCTGCTAAGTCAGCCAACGCCACCATATCGAGTTTCCGTGGTAAGTCTGTTTTATTTAAAATAATAATGCGCTTTTCAGTCGCTGTATCCGTCAATAATTCACGGTCTTGAGCCGTTAATGGTTCACTAGCGTTAAGGACTAGGACAACCAGATCAGCGGCTTCAATCGCCTGTTTTGAGCGTTGCACGCCGATTTTTTCAACCGTGTCGTCCGTCTCACGAATTCCGGCCGTGTCCACCAGTTTCAACGGCACCCCACCGACGTTAACGTATTCTTCAATGACGTCTCGCGTCGTTCCAGCAACGTCGGTCACGATCGCTTTATCCTCGTGCAGAAGCTCGTTAAGCAGACTGGATTTGCCAACGTTAGGCCGGCCTACGATAGCCGTTGCTAGCCCGTCGCGTAGCACTTTCCCCTGCTTAGCCGACTTAAGAAGTTGCGCGATGGCTGCCTGAACTTCCTGGGCTTTTTCCAGCAACATCTTCGTCGTCATGGTCTCAACATCGTCGTATTCAGGATAGTCAATATTGACCTCAACCTGTGCGAGGACCTCCAAAATATCTTGCCGGAGGTTCTTAATTAACCGTGATAAATTACCGTCAAGTTGGTTAAGGGCAACCTTCATGGAGCGGTCCGTTTTTGCCCGAATCAAGTCCATGACCGCTTCCGCTTGAGATAGATCGATTCGGCCGCTTAAGAAGGCCCGTTTCGTAAATTCACCGGGTTCGGCTAAGCGAGCACCCTGACTCAGGATTAACTGTAAGATTTCATTAGTCGCCATCAGACCCCCATGACAGTTAATCTCAACAACGTCTTCTCGCGTGTAGGTACGCGGCGCCCGCATGACCGTCGCCATCACTTCATCAACTTCGCCGTTGGTCTTAGGGTCCACGATGTGGCCGTAGTGAATCGTATGACTCGCCACTTGTTGAAGGTCATGTCCCCTAAATAACGGTTTAATTGTCTCAAACACCTGATCGCCACTAATTCGAATGATGGAAATGCCCCCCTCACCCGGCGGTGTCGCAACGGCGGCAATCGTATCAAATTCACTTGTCGTACTCATCGTTTCCCTCCTAAAATCAAAAATGCTCAAAAATTCACGCACAAAAAAAGTGCCCACTCCATGCCCCTAACAGCATGGATAAAGCACTTTGACTACTTTATCTATTAAGATAAGAATGATTAGCTATAATACTAAAATGGATCGGCCAGTTTGTCAATCAAAACCCGGGATAATTTCACTACCGAGGTGTGATCACGACCGCCCGTTTTGGTTCCGTACCGGCTGAATAGGTCATCACATAATCATTTTCAGCCAAGACGTTGTGAATTTGCTTCCGTTCAAACGACGGCATCGGATCTAGGTAAACCGGTTTTCCGGTGGCCACAACCTCGCGAGCCATGTTTTCAGCCAGGCGAGTCAGCGTTTCCAATCGGCGCTCGCGGTAACTCGCAACGTCTAACATGACTGACAGCTTAGAGAACCGCGCGTGATTCAAATACACTTGACCGAGCGCCTGCAACGAATTAATCGTCCGACCGTGTTTGCCAATTAACAGCCCCTCTTGTTCGGTGTCAAAGTTAATCTGAACCTCGCGGTGGTGGACCGCTACTTTGGCCGTCGCATCAATCCCCAGTTGCTGAGTGATCGTCAGCAAATAGTCGCTCAACCGGTGCGCAACTTCGCTGTAGTCAACCCGAGGCGCTTCCGGTTCTGCGTCCGTCGCTGCGGGGGGTGCCACTACTGGCGCGGCTGTTTCAGCGCTGGTGTGGCTTGGCTGGTCTTGCGGTTGAATGCTCGGGGCGTCCGGGTGAAGCTCTTCTTCGATGGGCGTCACATCAACTTCTGCGATGCGCGCACCAAATCCCAAGAAACCGCGTCTAGGGGTGGTCTTCACAGTCGTGGTCACCTGTGAATTGTTCAAGTTCAGTTCGTGAAGGCCTTTGCTGATGGCTTCTTCAACAGTGGCGCCGGTGAATACGGTCATGGGTAATCTTCCCTTCATCAAAATCAATGCATTTAGTATATCACGGGAAAAGGGCCTGAAATATTACAAATACGCAGTTTACACCGGTTAGCCTAAAAAATGATCAAAAAAAAGCTCACCAGCTAATGAAGTTGGTGAGCTGTTACGGCCGCTATTGGCTGCCGAAATTGTTACTTTCGCTTACTTTGCTTTGCCCGGCGAACCGCTTTTTGAACTTTTCGCTTCCGCTCGCGCTCGGCTTGGGCCTTCTCTTCCCGTTCGCGTCGAATCTTCCATGGGTTTTGAATCACCAACGTTTGCCCCACTTGGAACGCGTTAGTCGCCACCCAGTAAAGTGACAAGGCACTCGGGAGACTCAGGGCCGTTACGAAAATGATAATCGGTGTCGTGACCGTCATCATCGTCGTCATGGTGTTGGACTCTGCTTGACCTCGCATCATCAGCCATGAACTTAAGAAGGTAAAAATGGCTGCTAGAATTGGTAAGATAATGTAGGGATCGCGCGCCCCGAGTTGTAACCATAGGAAGTGACCAGAGCGCAAGACATCCGTCCGCCAGATCGCCTGATACAGGGCCCACAAAATTGGCAGTTGAACAACTAATGGCAAACAGCCGGCAACCGGGTTAACGCCCGCTTCGCTGTAAAGCTTTTGTTGCTCCTCGCGCAACTTGGCCATCGTTTCTTGATCTTTTGATGAATACTTCTTTTGTAGTGCTTTTAACTGCGGTTGAATCTCTTGGGTCCGCCGCATGCTTCGAGTTTGAAAGATCATCAACGGTAAAATGATGATCCGCACGATGATGGTGAAAACAATGATCCCCATCCCGTACCCACCAAAAGCGTGAGCAAGCCAGATAATCGCCCGAGAGAAGTTTAATAGGATAACACCGTCCCAAAAACCGGTACTGTGCTCGGTAATCGGCTGGTTCCCACAGGCAGTCAAGATAACCGCTAAGGCCACAATGCTTAACATTGTCGCGTAACGTTTAAATTTTTTCACTTTTCTTCCTCGCTATAATCGCTATCCAGTAATTTGGCCAACTTTAACGCGTGAATCAAATGTCGCTTGGTTGCTGCCATTGAAAGCTCGCTTACCATCGGTCTGGCAATCACCAGGATATCGACATCCTGCTTTAAAAATGGCTTCAACTCAAATAGTGATTGGCGAATTCGGCGTTTAACCCAATTTCGATGAACCGCATTACCAATCTTTTTACCAACTGAAATGCCGACCCGGAAGTGTTTTTGGTTTGGTCGTTCCAACTGATAGATGACAAATTGCCGGTTGGCCACCGACTGACGCGCTTCAAAAACTTCTTGAAACTCCGCTTCCTTTTTGACACGGTAAGATTTTCGCATAGTGCATCTCCAGGTTTGAACAAATCGTAAAAAGAAAAGACCACTGACGGTCAGTGGTCTTATGCAGACAATACTTTTCTACCTTTTTGACGTCTACGTGCTAAAACCTTGCGGCCGTTGCTAGTGCTCATGCGTTTACGGAAACCGTGAACGCGTTGACGGTGACGTTTCTTTGGTTGGTATGTGCGCTTCATATGAATTAACACCTCCTACGTGGGGATTTACATCTCAAAATGCATTTCTAGAACATACTATCATAATCTGCGCCAAGTTCAAAGTACCATTTTAAATTTTCTCGGAAAACAAAATTTGTTTCATGAGGATAACCTGTGGATAACTTGTGGATTTAAAATCGAAATCCACCGCCTATCAACTGAGTTATCCCCTAAATCACACGCTGTTGTTTCACAGATTAAATTGATTGTGGATATTGTGGAAAACTTCTCTAAACGCTTTGTTGATAACTTTAGTTGTCCACAGCTTTCTGTTGATAACAATGTTTCACAACAATCCACTGCAAGTTATACACACCCCCTGTGAATAACTTTCCCACTCCCTGTGAAACAATTATCCACAGGCTAAAAAGGCTGTGGAAAACTTTTATTGACCATGCTAAACTTAATCTATCATTTCTTGAGGGGGAAAAATAATCGTGCTTGATTTAGACTCTTTATGGGGCACTATCAAGGCCGATTTCGAAAAAGAAGTTGCGCCAACTGCCTTTAACACCTGGATCTCAACGGCAGACCCAGTTAAGTTAACCAACAACCGGTTAACCATCAAGTTGCCCTCTGAGTTACACCGCGATTACTGGCAACGTAATCTTACTGAGCCACTGCTTGAATTTACATATGCAGCAACCCATGAAGATATCGAACCCGTATTCGTAGTAGCTGGTGACGAACCGGACGTGGCCGTGCCGTCACACGATGACAAACCCGTCACGCACCATGTTCGCCAAGACGCGAAGCTCAATCCTAAGTACACCTTTGACACCTTCGTCATTGGTAAGGGTAACCAAATGGCGCACGCCGCCGCACTTGTGGTCTCTGAAGAACCCGGCGTCATGTACAACCCGCTGTTCTTCTATGGGGGTGTCGGCCTGGGCAAGACCCACTTGATGCACGCCATTGGCAACAAGATGTTGGTTGATGACGCCGACACTAAGATTAAATACGTGACGAGTGAGGCCTTCACTAACGACTTCATCACCGCGATTCAATCTAAGACCCAAGAGCAGTTTCGGGAGGAATACCGAAACGTTGATCTATTACTTGTTGACGACATTCAGTTCTTCGCTGATAAGGAGGGAACTCAAGAGGAGTTCTTCCATACCTTTAACGCGTTATATGATGACGGGAAACAAATCGTCCTGACCAGCGACCGGTTACCAAATGAGATTCCTAAGCTGCAAGATCGCTTGGTTTCACGCTTTGCTTGGGGATTATCCGTGGATATTACCCCACCTGATTTGGAAACGCGAATTGCCATTTTGCGGAATAAAGCCAACGCAGATCACATTGATATTCCAGACGAAACGCTGGGATACATCGCGAGTCATATCGATTCTAACGTGCGCGAACTCGAAGGTGCCCTTTCACGAGTTCACGCCTATTCGAAGCTGGTCCACGCGCCGATTACAACGGAGCTGGTCGCCAATTCATTAAAGAGTCTCAAGCTTGATCAACATTCCAGCGAGCTCACCATTGGCGTCATTCAGGAAAAAGTGGCGAAGTTCTACCACGTGTCACAGGCTGATCTTAAGGGTAAAAAACGCATGAAGGCCATCGTCATGCCCCGTCAAATCGCCATGTATCTCGCCCGCGAACTCACCGATAGCTCCCTTCCTAAAATTGGTAACGAGTTTGGCGGTAAGGATCACACGACCGTGATTCACGCCTGCGATAAAATTGCAGACGCGTTAAAAGTCAACGCTGAACTTCGCAGTGAGATTGAAACACTGAAAACAGAACTCACTCGATAAGAAAAAAGTAGTGGGCTGAATTGCAAAATTCTGGCCTGCTACTTTTTTTAACCACCCAAGTAAGCTATTATGGTTAGGAAGGTGGATGTGGATAAAAACGACCTTTTCCAAGAGTTATGCACAGGTTATCCACATGTGCATAACTCTTATGACAACAAGGCCCATTTAACTTATCCACAGTATCCACCGCCCTACTACGACTACTGTTCTTTATTTATATTATGGATTATAAGGAGTGTCAGACAGACATGAAATTCACTATTAACCGTACAGCGTTCATTAAGGAACTTAACAACGTGTCTCGCGCAATTTCTTCAAAAACCACGATTCCCATTTTGACGGGTCTCAAGTTAGTGGCTTCTGAAGTTGGGTTAACGTTAACGGGTTCCGATGCCGATATTTCGATCGAAACCATTCTCCATGCTGACAACCCAGACAACCAATTAGCTGTAGAAAGTATGGGCGCTATTGTATTACCTGCCCGGTTCTTCAGTGATATTGTTAAGCGCTTGCCAGAAGACAACTTAACGTTAGCTGTCACCGAAGGCTTCCAAACGGAGATTACTTCAGGTAACGCTTCGTTTACCATCAATGGATTGGATGCCAATAACTACCCCCACTTACCTGAAATCGACGGGACCGATTCGATTACCTTAGCCGGAAACGTCTTTAAAGAATTGATTAACCAAACCGTTATTGCGGTATCGACGCAGGAAAGTCGACCAATCTTGACAGGGGTTCACTTTACCCTAAGCGGTAATGAATTGATGGCCGTTGCCACGGATAGTCACCGGTTAAGCCAACGCCGCATTACCCTCCCAGAATCAGCTTCGACTGATCATGACGTGATCATTCCGGGTAAGAGTTTAGTTGAACTATCACGGATGATTGGCGACGACAACCCCGACGTTGAGATGCGCTTGTCTGAAAACCAAGTGCTCTTTACCATCGGTGACCGCTTATTTTATTCTCGGTTACTTGAAGGGAACTACCCGGATACTTCTCGCCTTATTCCAACCGAATCAACGACGACTGTGGAATTCGATGCCCATGCGCTGCTATCTTCAATTGAGCGGGCTTCGTTGCTGTCTCATGAGTCCCGGAATAACGTGGTGAAATTAACCTTAGACCCAGCTGGCAAGACGGCCACTATTTTTGGGAACTCGCCAGACGTTGGGAACGTTGAAGAAGAACTCGCGGCTAGCGGCTTTGAAGGGGAATCACTTGAGATTTCATTTAACCCCGATTACATGAAGGATGCCCTTCGTTCGTTTGGTCAGACGGTGATCCGAATTGCGTTTACCTCTGCGTTACGGCCGTTTACGCTGGTACCAACCGAAGATCAGACCAACTTTATTCAACTGATTACGCCAGTTCGGACATTTTAAGACTAACTTTGCGAGACCTCACGACCATTTTTTGAAAATGGTCGTTTTTTTGTGCTTTTTTGGTGAAAATTGCTATTTTTATCCCCTGTGCGATTTTACGTTTAATCTGACTGAACACCCTAGAAGTGTTAAAAATGGCTCAAATCGCCTGTATTCTATTTCAAACTATACTTTTACCTCTAAAAAGCGTATAATTATAAGAGAAAATAAAGGTGGGTGGAAGCGTGAAAAAAGAAGTTTTCATCGATTCGCCGTACATGACTTTGGGCCAACTTCTCAAGGAAGAAACCATTGTCAGTTCAGGCGGTCAGGCGAAATGGTACCTCAAAGAACACGCGGTCGACGTGAATAGCGAGCCAGATGACCGGCGTGGGCGCAAATTGTATCCAGGAGATACGGTCGACGTCAAAGACGTAGGGCTATTTTTTATACGCTCAAATCAGGCTGATTAGCCATGAAATTAACGGAGTTATCGTTACGCCACTTTCGGAATTATGAAGCGCTAGATGTGTCATTTGGTCCGGGCGTTAACGTCTTATTGGGCGAAAACGCGCAGGGAAAAACGAATCTGTTAGAAGCCATCTACGTTTTAGCGCTTGCTAGGTCGCACCGAACGAGTAACGACCGGGAATTAATTAACTGGCAAGCTGACAATGCTCAGGTGTTGGGGCGGGTCGAAAAAGCCGCGGGCACAACGCCCTTGGAACTGGACTTGTCTAAGCACGGAAAACGGGCCAAAGTCAATCATTTGGAACAGGGCAAGCTGTCAAATTACGTGGGTCAACTTAACGTGATTTTGTTTGCGCCTGAGGACTTAGCCCTAGTTAAGGGGTCACCTCAGGGGCGACGGCGATTTATGGACATGGAATTTGGTCAGATGAGTCATAAGTACTTGTACAATTTGACTCAATACCGGGCCATCTTACGGCAGCGAAACAAGTACCTAAAGGAATTAGGAACAAAAAAACAGTCAGACATGGTCTTATTAGACGTTTTGTCAGATCAACTAGCTGCGTATGGTGCGGAGATCGTCGTTTCCCGGCTGACGCTGTTAAACCAGCTTGAGCAGTGGGCACGAGGCATCCATGAGGAAATTTCTCAACACCGTGAAACGTTGCGCTTTAAGTACGCTACGAGCTTACCGGAAGCCACTTTAACGGATGTTGATACCGTCTATCAGGCGCTAATGAACCAGTACTCTGAACGCCGTGAAAAGGAGCTTTACCAACGCACAACGTTGGTGGGGCCGCACCGGGATGATTTAAAGTTCATCGTCAACGATAAGGATGTCAGTGCCTTTGGATCGCAGGGCCAGCAGCGGACAACAGCGTTAAGCGTTAAATTGGCCGAAATTGACCTCATGCAGGATCAGACCGGTGAGTATCCGGTTTTGTTACTCGATGACGTGCTTTCCGAATTGGACGATATGCGCCAAACACACCTGTTAACAGCTATTCAAGATAAGGTGCAGACGTTTTTGACCACCACGAGTCTTAGTGGCGTTGCCCAAAAGCTGATTCACCAACCAAAGATATTGACCATTAGCGACGGGCACATTGCTGTCGATGATGAGGTGTAAGGGAATTAGAGTGAGGAGGAAATCACTTGACGGATAAAGAAACCAAAAAAGAACGGGCAGCTGAATATGACGCCAGTCAAATTCAGGTGTTGGAAGGGCTCGAAGCAGTTAGAAAACGGCCTGGAATGTACATTGGCTCGACGAGCGCCCAAGGTCTGCACCACTTGGTCTGGGAAATCATTGACAACGGGATCGATGAAGCCTTAGCTGGGTTTGCTGATACGATTCATGTGACCGTTGAAAAGGATAACAGTATTACAGTCATGGATAACGGGCGGGGGATTCCCGTTGATATCCAACAAAAGACCGGTAAACCAGCCCTTGAAACGGTGTTTACCATCTTGCATGCCGGTGGTAAGTTTGGCGGCGGCGGATACAAGGTTTCCGGTGGCTTGCACGGTGTTGGGGCGTCGGTTGTTAATGCTCTGTCCACTGAATTAGACGTCAAGGTTGTCCGTGATGGTAAGCGTTACTACATGGACTTTGATCACGGCCACGTTAAAGACACCATGAAAATCATCGATGAAGGGTTACCAGATGAGATTCACGGGACCACGGTTCACTTCAAGCCGGATCCAGATATTTTTACTGAAACCACCACTTATGATATTAAGACGTTGACGACGCGGATTCGCGAACTGGCCTTCTTAAACAAGGGGTTGCGGATTACCATTCGCGATAACCGCCCAGAAGAGCCAACGGAAGAGAGTTTCCACTACGAAGGCGGTATCAAACACTACGTTGAATACCTGAATGAGGGCAAGGACGTTTTGTTCCCAGACCCAATTTACGTGGAGGGTGAAGAAAAGGGCATCACCGTTGAAGTGGCCATGCAGTATACCGATGATTTCCACTCCAACCTACTGACCTTTACCAACAACATCCACACGTACGAAGGTGGGACTCACGAGGAAGGGTTTAAGCGGGCCTTGACGCGGATCATTAACGATTATGCGCGGAAGAATGGCATGCTGAAGGATAGCGATCCGAACCTGACCGGTGAAGACGTGCGTGAAGGTCTAACGGCCGTCGTTTCAGTCAAGCATCCGGACCCGCAATTCGAAGGTCAAACGAAGACGAAGTTAGGGAACTCGGATGCTCGGACGGCCACCGATCACCTATTTAGCGAACATTTCTTAAAGTTCATGATGGAAAATCCTGACGTGGCCCGTAAAGTGGTCGACAAGGGAATGCTGGCTTCACGAGCTCGAGTTGCTGCCAAGCGTGCGCGGGAAGTGACCCGTAAAAAGAGTGGCCTGGAAATTAATAGTTTGCCGGGGAAACTGGCGGATAACACGAGTAAGGATCCAGCTATCTCAGAATTGTTTATTGTCGAAGGGGATTCCGCCGGCGGCTCTGCAAAACAGGGTCGGTCGCGGTTGACCCAAGCCATCCTGCCAATTCGGGGAAAGATTTTAAACGTCGAAAAGGCCAGCATGGATAAAATTTTAGCCAACGAAGAAATCCGGACAATTTTTACGGCCATGGGAACTGGCTTTGGCGATGAATTTGATGTTAGCAAGGCCAACTACCACAAGTTAGTGATCATGACTGATGCCGATGTCGATGGGGCCCATATTCGAACGCTGTTGCTGACGTTAATTTACCGGTACATGCGGCCGTTACTAGAGGCCGGTTACGTCTACATTGCCCAGCCACCACTGTACCAAGTGCGCCAAGGGAAATACATGCGTTATATCGATACGGATGAAGAACTCAACGAAGTCGTTTCGCAACTTTCCCCAGCACCGAAGCCTAAGATTCAACGTTACAAGGGACTTGGTGAAATGGATGCGGAACAACTCTGGGAAACCACGATGGACCCAGAACGGCGCCGGTTATTGCGCGTTGATCCAAGTGACGCGGCCGAGTCATCAAAGGTCTTCACCACTTTGATGGGTGATAAGGTTGAACCACGACGGGACTTCATCGAAGAAAACGCGCAGTACGCGGATTTGGATATCTAGGTAAGCGTGTGTCGCAAGGCGGTTCCACGGTAGTCATCGGCCTTGCATAGCACGATTCAAAAAGAGTGTGAGACGAGACGGGTTGCGCCCGGAGTGGCAGGGAGAAGACCAGAAAATCTGAGTTAGGATTTTGTGGGCTTTTCCCTGCCACAGTAGGGGGCAGTCTCGCCGATCACGTTTCAGTAATGTGGCAACTGGGAGGTTAATAATTTGGCAAATGAAGACTTGCCGAGTCGCATCACCGATGTCGATTTGGCGAAAACAATGCGGTCATCGTTTCTTGATTATGCGATGAGCGTTATCGTGGCGCGGGCCTTGCCAGACGTTCGTGATGGGCTGAAGCCCGTTCACCGGCGGATCTTGTATGGGATGAATGAGTTGGGTGTGACGCCTGATAAGCCGTACAAGAAGTCGGCCCGGATCGTCGGGGACGTTATGGGTAAGTTCCACCCCCATGGGGATTCAGCCATCTATGAATCAATGGTGCGGATGGCTCAGGACTTTAGTTACCGCTACATGCTTGTCGACGGCCATGGGAACTTCGGCTCGGTCGATGGTGATGGCGCGGCCGCAATGCGGTATACCGAGGCTCGGTTAAGTAAAATTGCGCTTGAGATGTTGCGTGATATTAATAAAAATACAATTGATTATCAAGACAACTACGATGGCACCGAAAAAGAACCCGTCGTTTTGCCAGCTCGCTTCCCTAATTTGCTCGTTAATGGGGCTTCGGGGATTGCCGTTGGGATGGCGACGAACATTCCACCACACAATTTGGCGGAAGTGATTTCAGCCATTCACATTTTGATGGATAACCCGGAGGCCACGACGGCAGACTTGATGGAAGCCTTACCAGGTCCGGATTTCCCAACGGGTGGGGTCGTCTTAGGTAAGTCTGGGATTCGGAAGGCCTATGACACGGGGAAGGGTACCATTACCCTTCGCGCAAAGGTCGATATCGAAGAGGATAAAAATGGCAAGCAACGCATTGTTGCTACCGAAATTCCATACATGGTCAATAAGGCCAAGTTGATTGAGCGCATTGCTGAATTAGCTCGTGACAAGCGGATCGAAGGCATTACGGATGTCAATGACGAGTCTGACCGCGAAGGGATGCGGATTGTGGTCGATGTTCGGCGAGATGCGAGTGCCGAAGTTATTTTGAACAACCTGTACAAGATGACGTTGATGCAGACGTCGTTTGGGTTCAACATGTTAGCTATCGTCAACGGTGCACCCAAGATCTTGAGTCTGAAAGAAATCTTGGAGTACTACCTGGCGCACCAACTCGAAGTTATCCGGCGACGGACCGAGTTTGACCTGGCGAAAGCCAAGGCGCGAGCCCACATTCTTGAAGGTTTGCAGATTGCGCTTGATCACATTGATGAAATTATCAGCATTATTCGGAGTTCCCAAACGGCTGAGATTGCGAAACAACAACTCATGGATAACTACCCGTTGTCCGATAAGCAAGCCCAAGCAATCTTGGATATGCGACTCGTTCGGTTGACCGGACTAGAACGTGATAAGGTTGAAAAAGAGTACGCTGAACTTCAAAAAGCCATTCAAGAATACCAAGAAATTTTAGCAAGTAAGGATAAGATGAACGGTATCATCTACCAAGAATTGCTGGATATTCAAGAGAAGTTTGGCGACGATCGCCGGACTGAGTTGATGGTCGGGGAAGTGTTAAGTCTGGAAGACGAAGACTTGATCGAAGAAGAAGACGTGATTGTGTCGTTGACGCATAACGGCTACATTAAGCGACTCCCAACGACTGAGTTTAAGGCCCAAAATCGTGGTGGCCGTGGTATTCAAGGGATGGGAATCCATGACGATGACTTCATCGAACACTTGATTTCAACGTCAACCCACGACGTGATGCTGTTCTTTACCAACACGGGTAAGGTCTATCGGATGAAGGGCTACGAGATTCCGGAATATGGTCGTTCAGCTAAGGGAATCCCAGTGATCAATTTGCTAAATATCAATTCGGACGAGCACGTTGAATCCGTTATTAATGTGTCAGATTCAGATAGCGAGCAGAATCGTTACCTGTTCTTTACCACCCTTCATGGGACGGTAAAGCGGACGCCTGTCGAGGAATTTAGTAATATCCGTAGTAACGGGCTTAAAGCCATCAGCCTTAAAGAGGGCGATGAAGTGATGAACGTGTCGATCGTCGATGATACACAAAACATGATCATCGGGACGCACCGCGGGTATGCGGCTAGTTTCCAAACAACTGACGTCCGGTCAATGGGCCGTTCAGCTACCGGGGTCCGCGGTATTCGGTTGCGTGACGACGACTACGTGGTTGGCGCAGCAGTTCTAGCACCAAACAGCAACGTGTTTGTCATTTCCGAGAAGGGTTATGGGAAGCAAACGCCGGCAAGCGAGTACGCCATTAAAGGACGTGGTGGTAAGGGAATCAAGACCATCAACGTGACTGAGAAAAACGGGCCACTGGCTGGTTTGACGACCGTGACCGGAGAAGAAGACATCATGCTGATTACCGATAAAGGTGTGATGATTCGGTTCGGGGTTGAAAACGTCTCCGAAACGGGTCGGGCAACCCTTGGGGTTCACCTGATTCGACTGGATGATGAATCGACCGTTGCCACGATGGCAGTTGTCGAAAAGGAAGCACCAGAAGCTGATGCTGAAGCAACGCCAGATACGAACACTGCAACGGATGACGGTGACGAGCCAGAATCAGAAGAATAAAATCTAAAAAGATGACGATATCCGTCATCTTTTTTCGTAGGTAAATTTCGGACCAACAAATCTTGTCAGGAAGTCCATTGCACTTTATGAAAATCTTTGTTAAAATGTTTATCTGTGAGTAATCCGTTATTTTGGGAAGACTCTCCTTGCTCGTCTAATTCAAATGGGGCGGGCCTGAAGTCCATAAGGAGGTGCAAATTTCATGAAGTATGAAATTACCTACATCATCCGTCCAGACCTTGACGATGCTGCTAAAACAGCATTGGTTGAACGTTTCGACAAGATCTTGACTGACAATGGTGCAGAATTAATTGATTCAAAAGACTGGAAGAAGCTTCGTTTCGCTTACGAAATCGGTGGCTACACTGAAGGTGTTTACCACATCGTTAACGTTAATGCTAACGACGATGCAGCGTTGAACGAATTCGACCGTCTTTCAAAGATCAATGACGATATCTTACGTCACATGATCGTAAAGCGCGAAGACTAATTTTTTAGAACAGTACGAGAGGAGCGGTTCGTATGATCAACCGAACAGTGCTTACTGGACGCCTGACAAGAGACGTTGATTTGCGTTACACCCCAAGCGGGGCGGCAGTTGGAAACTTTACCTTGGCTGTTGATCGGCAATTTACCAATCAAAACAACGAGCGTGAAGCGGACTTTATTAACTGCGTGATTTGGCGTCGATCCGCCGAAAACTTTGCTAACTTCACCCATAAGGGGGCGTTAGTCGGGCTTGAAGGCCGGATCCAAACCAGAAATTACGAAAATCAACAGGGCCAACGCGTCTACGTCACTGAGGTGGTTGTTGATAACTTCGCTTTACTGGAGCCCAAGTCGGCAAACAGTAATAGCGGTAGTGGTAGTAGTAACAATAACTACAACAACAATGCACCCGCTGGTGGCAACGGCAGTGCTCCTCAGAATAATAATCCGTTTGGCGATCCAAACGCCAATGGTGCGGCTAACAATAATCAAAATTCGAACGATAATCAAGCGGATCCGTTCGCTAATAACGGCGATTCAATTGATATCTCAGATGATGATTTACCGTTCTAAGCGGACTGAATTGGAGGGAATATCATGGCTCAACAACGTAGAGGCGGTCGTCGTCGCCGTAAGGTCGACTTCATCGCAGCAAACCACATCGAATACATCGATTACAAAGATACTAACTTATTGGAACGTTTCGTTTCAGAACGGGGCAAGATTTTGCCACGTCGGGTGACTGGTACTAGTGCCAAGAACCAACGTAAGTTAACAATCGCAATTAAGCGTTCACGGATCATGGGCTTAATGCCTTTCGTTTCCGCAGACTAAGCTTATTAAAAACGACTACTCGGCTTTCACCGGGTAGTCGTTTTTTTGTACCTAAAATTAGTTGGCGTGCGTCTTTAATGCCGTTATTAGTTGCCGGGCCACTTCGTGTGGTGACCAAGGGTTTTGGCCCGTAATGAATTGGCCGTCAGTCACCGCATAAGGTTTGAAGGCGCGCTTTTTTAAGAATTGGGCGCCATGTTGGCGAGCAACCTTTTCGTTAAGGAAGGGAACCATCCGTGTTTTACCACTTAAAACTTCTTCGCTAGTTGTAAACCCGGTTATTTTTTGACCACTAATCAGGTAGTGGCCGGCCTCGTCCTTTAAATTGAGCAATCCGGCAATCCCGTGGCAAACTGAGGTGAGATAGCCGCCATTTTGATAAATCTGACGGCTAATGTTTTGGAGGGCAGTGTCATTTGGAAAGTCAAACATCACACCGTGCCCGCCAGTATAGTAAATGGCAACGTAATCAGCAGGATTAATGTCGGCGGGACTCAGGGAATGGCTGAGCGCCCGGTCTTGGAAATCGTTGGACCGATAGCGGGCCAACGCTGTGTTGTCTGCGTATTTCATACTTCGGGGATCTAGCGGAACGTAACCCCCCTTAGGGCTGACGTAGTCGACTTGATAGCCTGCAGCTTCAACATCTTCGACGAATTCGGTGGCTTCACCTAACCATAAACCAGTGGCTTCGTCTTTTTTGGTAAATTGCGTGGTATTCGTTAAAACCACTAAAATTTTATTCATTGTGCTGCCTCCTTAAGGTCAAGGGTGGTTAAAACAGTTTGACAGAGTTGCACGAGGCCCTCTAAAGGGGTTCGCATGGCCAATTGATAATAGTTTCGGGTGCCTTCACTGCGCACGATGAGAACGCCGGCATCTTTTAAAACTTTTAGGTGGTGGGACACAGCCGGTCGTGAGAGATGGGTAATCTTGAGAAAGTCGCCAACCCGTAACCCTTCACTGGATTCTTGATGTAATAAGGCAATGATGATTTGCTGGCGCTTTTCATCTCCCAGCGCAATTAGAAAGTCCTTGCTGGCGGTAAATTCGGTCCATAGTTGTGTCCAGTCCGTTGGCGTCAAAGGCGCATCACTTCACTTTCGTTCGTTGGTTTAAATCATTAAACCATTAAGACTGCGACAAGTCAACCGAAACGAGTTTTGGGCGAATTAAATGAACCGGGTATCAGCGACTTGGCTGGACGTTAAATACAGCTGATTTAAGTGCGAGTTAGTTAGTTGTGGCTGCTTTATTTGACCCGAGCGTTAAGCGGTTAAAATCAACGGTATTTCTCGAATAATGGACTAATAGGTTTGGATCAGCCAGTTTCCAATTAATTGAATGGTCATTATCAAAAATCGACCAGTAGGAGATGATCGATTTGGTGGCCATGAGTTGCCGCTAATCTTTTTTTAGGTAGTCTTGGGCCCAGAGACCGTAGATGAAACCGACCCCGTAAGCCAGGATGACGGTGATTAGAGTGGCAAACCAGCAGTGCTTGCATCCCCAGTGCTACGCAAATAAGCCCCCCTCAACGCTTTGATTGAGGGGGGCTTATGGAGATGTGGCTTAGAGGCTAGTTCTTACCAGCACTGGCCTTTTTTTGCTGGGCTTTGATGACCCGCTTGGCGCGGGAACGCGTCCGAAGATTAGGACTCTTTAAACGGCGGTAAGCACTGGCTAAATCAGTTTTTTCCATAGATGGCGCCTCCTATTTTTTGACTTCTTTAAATTCGGTCCGACGGCCTAATTTCGGCGAGTATTTTTTTAAAACTAGCCGGTCGGGCGTGTTGCGAACGTTTTTGCTTGTGAGGTACAACCGTTCGCCGGTTTCTTCGCTAGCTAAGATGACGTGTTGACGCATGGTCATCGCTCCTTTTGTTTAATAGTAATAGTTACGTTTTAATATTATGCCAATTGATTTAGGAAATGTCAATGAAAAAGAATTGTTATTTAACTGTAACTTGAAAAGGGTAACGGTTACCACTAAACTTAGCAACGGTTATTGAAATTAGGAGGATAAGTCATGAAGTTAAATCGATTTGTGGTGATGGGTGCCGTTTTTATCGGGGTCTTGGGCTTTTGTCATGGTACGGCTGACGCTAGTACCAGTATGGTTAATCAGTATATCGCGATGCATCATATTGAACCGGTAGCAGTTAGTAAGCGGATTTGGCACGGCTTTCCGAAGTATCGTTACCGACATGGTTTCAAAAAACCAGAGGGGGTCGTTGTGCACGAAACGGGAAATCCAAATTCCAACATATTTAGTGAAATCGCGTACATGAAGCGTAACTATTCAAATGGGTTTGTTCACGCCTTTATTGACGGCACTCACATTATTAACATTGCCAACACAAACTACCTCGCGTGGGGGGCGGGCTATCCGGCTAATGCGCGGTTCTTGCAGTTTGAACAGGTTGAAGTCCATTCGAAGAAGCAATTTGCTAAACAGGCTGCTAATGCGGCTTACTTCACGGCCAAGTTACTGAAACAGTATCACTTGAAGCCCAATGACGCCGCCTATGATGGGAAGGGCACCGTTTGGTCACATCACGCGGTTTCTCAGTTTTTAGGTGGGACCGACCATACTGATCCAGACGGCTATTATAAGACAGCCGGTCGCCGGTATTTTGGTCAGGCTTATTCAATGGCGCAACTTTACCAGTTAATCAAACAGGATTATGGAAAATTAAATTAATTTGGCAAATAGTAAAAATTACTATTTACAATCACGAGACTTTTTTGTACTCTATAAAGAGTAATAATTACTTTTTATTTTGGGGGCTATTTTGAAATGTTTAAAACGCACCGGTTTTTAAAGCGACTGGCGGCCGTTGTTGCCGTGTTCAGTCTCGGAATTGTCTTGGCTGCTTGTGGTCAGACGTCAGGTCAAAAAAAGAGTGGCCAAATCAACGTCGTGACGTCGACTGACTTTTATGGCGAAGTGGCGAGGGCCGTCGTTGGTAACAAGGGAACGGTTAAGTCAATCATCAACAAGCCGTCTGTTGACCCTCACGACTATGAGCCAACGCCGGCTGTGGCAAAAGAAGTGGCGGGCGCTGACGTGGCTGTAGCCAACGGAATTGGTTACGATACCTGGATGAATAAGCTGGTAAGCCATGGTCACGATACCACTTTTCTCAAGGTTGGCGAGAACGTGATGCATAAGAAAGATGGCGATAATCCGCATCTTTGGTACAACCCTAAAACAATGCCGGCCCTGGCCAACGCCTTAGCTGCAAAGTTTGGGACTTTACAACCTAAAAATAAGGCTTACTTCCAAAAAAATGCCCAAAAGTATATTGAGTCGTTAAAACCAATTAATGCAGAACTTGACCAATTAAAAGCAACGGCCAAGAAAACCGCTAATAAGGCGGTTTATGTGAGTGAGCCGGTCTTTGACTACGCGATTGAAGCCATGGGCTTTAAAGTTGGAAACCATGGCTTTGAAGAGGCCGTGGAAAACGAAACAGATCCGTCGCCTAAAATGCTCACGGATATGCACCAAGGGCTTAAAAAACGGCAGGTGGCCTTCTTCGTTTACAACAAACAAGTGACGAGTAAGACCGTGCAAAACCTGGTGGCCATGGCGAATGAAAACCGGGTCCCAGTGCTTAAAGTAACCGAAACGCTGCCGGCTGGCCATGATTACAAGTCATGGATGCTAGACCAGTATCGAGCACTTAATCAAATTTTGAAGTAATTCTAATAAGGGGTGGCTTGACAGCGTTCAAGCTGCCCTTTATTTTGCTTAAAACTCAAAAACCCGCCAACCAAAAGTGGTTGACGGGTTCGTTAACGGATTATGACTTGGTTGACTGCTTAAACGACGTCGTGGTAAACGTGATTAAAAGGGCAATCACCGATAGGCCAATTGGCAACCAGATAGCCACGTGGGCCCCAGCGGTAAAGGCTGCTTGGGGGGTCGCCAGATGACTATTGGTTCGGCCAAAGACCAGTAGACTGGTGGCTAGGGCGGTTGCAATGGCCCCGACAATTTGTTGGAGGGTGTTCATGATGGTGCTACCATCGCCCGAAGCTGGTCCGTTCAAGGCGTTCAGTGCGTGGGTTTGAGCGGGGGACATAGCCAGTGGCGCTCCGATCATCATGACGATGTGAGCGGCAATCACCATGGCCAGGCTACTGTGAGCGTTGGTCATCATCAGCATGCCGGCGCCAATCAAAGCGATAAAAAAGCCAAGCCGGGTGAGCCATTTGGCCCCAAAGTTATCAAATAAGCGGCCGGAAATAGCGGATACCAGAGCGTTGACCACGCCACCGGGTAACATGATAATACCGGTCATCGCCACAGCTACTGCCAGGCCATTTTGCAGGTACATGGGCAGGATATACATGGCTGATAAGATGATTCCGAAGTCTAACATCACCAGCAAAGCACCAGCTCGAAACGCCGGATTAGCGAATATTTTGAGGTTTAAAATAGGTTGTTCAAGGTGCAGTTGCCGGTAAATGTAAATGGCTAAAGCGATGAGCGCAACGACGAAGAGACCAAGGACCATTGGCGATCCCCAGCCCTTGTCTGACGCGAAGCTGACCCCCATAACCAACCCAGCAAAACCGATGACGCTGGTCAAAATTGAGAGGCCGTCGATTTTTTGGTGCGTTAAGTCGCCGACGTTTTCAAGTGAGGTCACGGCAAAAATTAACGCAATGGCTAGAAACGGAACAAATGACCAGAAAATCCAGTGCCAAGATAATTTGGCAAGAATCAAGCCAGTCAATGTTGGGCCGATGGCCGGGGCAAACATGATGACTAACGCACAGACTCCCATGGCCGTGCCTAACTTAACGGATGGAAAGACCTGCATGGCGACGGTAAACATGAGCGGTAAAATGAGGCCAGTCGCAATTCCTTGAATCATCCGACCCATTAACAAGAGAGCAAATGATGGGGCCAGGGCCGCAATGACGGCCCCAACGATAAAGTCTAACAGCCCAAAAATGACAATTTGACGAGTGGTTAACCATTTAGTTAATAATGAGTTTAGAGGCAACACAACCCCGATAATGAGCATGTAGCCGGTCACTAGCCATTGAACGGTGGCGGTTGTCACACCGAGGTTAGCTTCTAGTTGGGGAAGCGCAATATTAAGAGAGGTCTCGCTAAACATTCCAACAAAGGCGCCGATCAGCATGCTGACCATGGCAAGTTTGGGGTGTTTAACGACGACCCGAGGTTGTGTAGCACTCAAAGTTGCAGTTTGTTCCATAGTTATTAAGTCCTACTTTCATTTCATTTTTTACACAACTGGTTACATTACCAGAAAAAAATGATCTTCGTAAGTGTTTTTGAAAAAAGTTTGTGGGCGAACAAACTGGGCCATTGATTAACCGGTCTAGGTCTACTGAGGGGACGCTTCTCGTTGGGGCTAATGAATCGTTTGTTAATGCTGCTACATTGGTTTAGCTGATTGGTGAGGCCCCACGACAAATCCGGGTGAAATATCGAATCAAATCGGGGATTGTGCTAAAATGTAACTACTATTACCTAAAGATTAGGGGAGTCATCATGAATGATTTTTTCTCACGAGGCAGTATGCCTGAATTTTTAAGAAACCAGCGATTGAGAGGCATCGCACTGTTTATTTTTGCGTTGTCTGCGGCCGGGCTTATTTTGGCATTCATGTACTCTTGGGTTCTTGGTGGTATTGGTCTCGTGGCCGTCATTATTTGTCTGATCTTTACATTGAACACGATGAACAAAATTAGTGCGGATACGAACCGGTATATTGCAGACTTATCGTTTCGGATCAATCGAGGCGAGCAGCAGGCGCTGATTGACATGCCCGTTGGGGTCATGATTTTCGACGAGAACGATGCGATTGAATGGGTTAACCCATACCTCCAACAGTATTTTGGTGACACGAACGTTTTGAGCCACCGGTTAAGCGACGTCGCACCTGAGCTTGACCAGCTTATCAAGGACAATGCCGGCCAGGAGCATCCGACAACCGTGACCTGGGGTGACCGGCAGTTTTCAATGCTGGTCCAGCCTGATGTCCAGGCGGTTTACATGATGGAAGTCACCCACTTTGCACAGATTCAACAGCGCTATGATAACGAGCGAGTGGCGATTGGGCAGGTTTTCTTGGATAACTACGACGAGATTACCCAGTCGATGACCGACCAAGATATCAGTAATTTGAGAAACTACGTGACGAATGCGTTGTCCCAGTGGGCCCAACAGTATGGCGTCTACTTGAAGCGTTTGGATGACGACCACTTCTTCGTCTTCTTATACGCCCAGTCTTTAAAGGCCATTGAAGAAGATAAATTCAGCATTTTGGACACTATTCGAGAAAGCACGTCTAAGCAGAATTACCCGTTAACGCTGAGTGTCGGGATTGCATACGGCGATGCCAATTTGACGAAGCTAGCGGATCAAGCACAAAGCAACCTTGATCTGGCACTTGGTCGGGGTGGTGACCAAGTTGTGGTTCGGGCTCAAGACGAAGAGGCTCGGTTCTACGGTGGTAAAACGAATCCGATGGAAAAGCGGACTCGAGTCCGGGCCCGGATGATTTCGCAGGCCCTTCAAGAGTTAATGAGTCAGTCGGACCAGATCTTTGTTCAGGGGCACCAACAACCTGACATGGATTCGATTGGTGCCTGCATGGGGATTCGGCGAATTGCGCAAATGAACGGTAAGACGTGCTACATTGTCCTAGACAAGCACAGTGTTCACTCTGACGTTCAACGCCTATTGGATTCACTGGCAGACTATCCGGAGATCTCAGATGCCATCATTACGGCTGATGAGGCCCTAAACCGTGCGACAAAGCAGAGCTTACTCGTGATGGTGGACCATTCGAAGCCATCCCTGTCGATTTCAAGTGACTTGTATCACCGGCTCGAAAACCGGGTAATGATTATTGACCATCACCGCCGGGGCGAAGAGTTTCCAGAAAACCCAATGTTGGTTTATATCGAACCCTATGCCAGCTCAACGTGTGAGTTGATCGCGGAAATGTTTGAATATCAGTCCCAGGAAAGTGAACCGATTAATAAGATCGAAGCAACGGCGATGTTAACTGGGATCTTCATTGATACCAAGTCGTTTAGCCTTCGGACCGGGTCACGAACCTTCGACGCTGCCAGTTACCTGCGTTCTGCCGGGGCCGATTCGGTGCAAATGCAACAGTTGATGAAGGAAAATGTGGATGATTTCTTGCAACGTAACCACTTGATTGAACTCGTGGAATTCGTTAACGACGGGATGGCTGTTGTGGCGGGGGAGGAAGACCAGATTTACGACTCCGTTACAGCAGCTCAGGCAGCCGACGACCTATTGAACATGTCCGGCGTGGATGCCTCGTTTGTCATTACGAAACGTGATGATGGTCGCATCGGGGTTTCTGCACGAAGTTTAGGGCAGGTTAACGTTCAGATTATTATGGAAAAAATGGGCGGTGGCGGTCACTTATCAAGTGGCGCGACCCAGATTGCCGACCACACCATAGCCGATGTTAAGCAACAGCTCATCGATATTTTAAATGGTCAAGATGCGGCCGCCGAAGACGGTGACGAGCAGTAGAGAATGTGGTAGGATTGTTGAATGAAATAGTCGTTAGCGGTCTCGCTAGTGGCGCAAATCGAACGCTAAAGGAGTGATTGACTGTGAAAGTCATCTTTTTACAAGACGTTCGCGGTAAAGGCAAACGTGGCGAAGTGAAGGACTTACCCGATGGTTACGCCCAAAACTTCCTTATTAAACAAGGGAAGGCAAAAGCAGCAACAAAGGGTGCTATGAGCCAACTAAAGGGTCAACAAAAGGCTGAAGAAAAGCGGGAAGCTGAAGTAAAAGCTGAAGCTGAACAGCTCAAATTAAAGCTGGAAGATGATGCGACGGTGGTCGAGTTAACGGCTAAAGCTGGCACGGATGGGCGGTTATTTGGGGCCATTTCCAGCAAGCAAATCATTCAGGCATTAAGCAAGCAGTATGACATTAAGCTGGATAAGCACAAGATGGAATTAAACGAACCAATCAAAATGATGGGTTACGTCAACGTTCCAGTTAAGTTGCATCAAGACATTACCGCAACGATTCGGGTGCACGTCAGCGAAGCATAGACACGTCGTCAGGGCAGCCAGAGTGCTGCCTTGTTGGCGTTTCGGGTTAATTTTAAAGGGGAACTAGAAAATGAGCGAAGGATTGCGCGATCAAACCCCGCCCCAAAACATTGAGGCGGAAAAGGCCGTATTAGGGGCCATCTTTTTGAATACTGATGCGTTAGTCGATGCTATGGAGCAGATCCAAGCAGACGACTTTTATCGTCGGGCCCACCAACTCATTTTTCAGGTGATGATCGATCTGAATGATCGCGATGAAGCGATTGATGCAGTGACGGTCACGGATGGATTGACCCGGCAAAACCAATTGGAAGACGTCGGCGGTGTGAACTACATTGCAGAGCTGGCTTCTTCAGTGCCAACGGCGGCGAACGTCACCTATTACGCTAAAATTGTTCGGGAAAAATCCACCCTTCGTAAGCTGATTCAAACGGCAACTCGGATTGTGACGGATGGTTACGCTGAGGATGAACCAGTTTCCGACATCTTAGATAGTGCTGAACAGGCCATCATGAGTGTTTCGGAATCCACAAATCAGTCGGGGTTTAAGGTCATCAAAGACGTGTTGAATAGCACGTTTGAAGATATTGATCGGTTGTCACAACAAGAAGACACCGTGACGGGGTTATCAACGGGATATCGGGATTTGGATAAAATTACAACCGGCCTCCACGAAGATGAACTGATGATTTTAGCGGCCCGACCGGCTGTTGGAAAAACCGCTTTTGCCTTAAATATTGCGCAAAACGTCGGGACAAAAACAGATAAAGCCGTTGCCATTTTCAGTTTGGAAATGGGTGCCGAATCGCTGGTGAGCCGGATGTTGTGTGCGGAAGGTAGTATCAATGCGAACCACTTGAGAACCGGCCAATTGGCGGAAGATGAGTGGCAAAACCTCATTGTGGCGATGGGCAGCCTATCCAAGGCCAAGATTTTTATTGACGATACGGCAGGGATCAAAATGTCTGAAATTCGGGCAAAATGCCGACGGTTAGATAAGGAACAAAACGGGAACCTTGGGTTAATTCTCATTGATTATTTGCAACTCATCGAATCGGGAAGCGCCGAAAACCGACAACAAGAAGTGTCGGCAATTTCTCGGAGCTTGAAGAAGTTGGCCAAGGAACTGCACGTGCCGGTCATTGCGTTATCCCAACTTTCCCGGGGCGTTGAGCAACGCCAAGATAAACGACCTGTGTTATCGGATATTCGTGAATCAGGATCGATTGAACAAGATGCAGATATCGTATCGTTCCTGTACCGTGACGACTACTACGAACGCGAAGACGGTGATGATAACGACGGTGGTGGCGGTGGTGGTCAAGATGACACCCAAGACGTTGGTGAAGTTGAAGTCATCATCGAAAAGAACCGGTCGGGTCCGCGGGGAACGGTGAAGTTGTTGTTCGTGAAATCGTACAACAAATTTTCGTCCATTGCGTACACGCCAGATCAAGCGACTTATTAGGTCGACCGAGGGCTCAGCCCGCGTTGACTTTTCAGAAATACTTAAAACAGCGGTCTGCTGACAAAGCGGACCGCCGTTTTGGTTTCGCTAGAATCTGGCTGAATGATGATTGACACCGGTGCGGAACCATGCGATACTGTTTCCTGGTGCCAAACCATGGCGAGTTCACAACGATCGGCGCGAAAGCGTTCAGAAGGTCGGCGTGGCTCGCCGCTTTTTTGTATGCCACCCAAAAACCAAAAAAGCGCAGCTCGTTAGGGGGGAACGAGCTGCGCTTAGAGTCAATCGCCTTTAAAACATTTAGAGGAGTTTGGGGGGAGTTATTCATGCAATGTTTAGGTTTAAGTTTAAAGGTGATAGCCAACTAACTTTAATTGACTATGGTGCCATCTTAATCCAAAATTGTGATGAAAGTTTGAATTTAAAGTTTCAATTTGTAAAAAGGGGTTAAGAAGTTCTAAAGTTGAAGGGGAGTGAGGGTGTGCAAACCATACGATTAAAGTGGTTGGTCACCGGTGCCTTCATTAGTAGTGTGGGCAATAGCTTTATCTGGCCGTTGACCAGTGTGTATTTACATAATAATCTACATCAATCGTTAACGACGGTCGGCATTGTATTACTGCTGTATTCTGGGTCAAACATCGTGGGCAGTTACGTTGCAGGACAACTGTATGATCGGTTTAATCCGTTTCATCTCATGATTGAGGGCATTAGCTTAGCAACTCTGACGACGTTTTTGATGATATTTTGGCATGGTTGGCCAGCCTATCCCGTTGCGCTAGTTTTTGTGGGATTTGCGACTGGTTGGTTAATTACGGTGACCAATTCCCTTGGGACGTCCATTAAGGGCCGTGACGGTCGGTTTGTCTTTAATATGCTGTACTTTGGTAACAACCTTGGCATTGTTTTTGGGACTTCGATTGTGGGGTTTATTTACAGCCACAGCATTCCCATGTTATTTGTTATTGCCACTAGTTTGTACGTGATTTTTATGGTGGTCGTTCTAACCAAGTTTCGGCCGGCAGCCAACGTTGTTCAGTCTAGGCAGGCACGGCGGGCTGACTCAGCCCAATTACCCAAGGCGAATATGACCGTGATTTACGTCTTTTTCATTTCATTGGCCATCATCTGGGTGATGTATCAGCAATGGGTGTCAAACCTATCTGTTTACATGACCGGGATGGGGATTCCGATGGAAAAATACAGTTTCTTGTGGACGTTAAATGCCGGTTTGATCGTCATTTTTCAGATTGGGATCAACTGGCTGGCTCACTGGTTCAAAAATCCATACTGGCAAATATACATCGGCTTGATCTTTGTGACGTTATCGTTCGTTGTCCTGATTTGGGCTCACCAATACCGGGACTTTGTTGTGGCGATGACAATCTTGACGGTGGGGGAAGCGACTGCATTTCCGGCAATTCCTGCTTTGGTTAATGACCTGACACCGTTTGCTAGCAAGGGAAAGTATCAGGGCTTGTCTAACTCGTGGGCGTCAGCGGGGAAGGCGCTAGGGCCGTTATTTGGCGGACTGATTATTGAATCTGTGTCCTATACTCGGTTATTTGAAATTGCGGTTGTCGCCAATATTGCCGTCCTTGTTGTCATCATGGTTGTCGTTAAGATGGTCGGGAAAAAGGCTCAGTCGTTTCGCTAATGAGGGGACTAGGGTCACAAAAAAATAGCGCTGAACGGTGAAGTTCAGCGCTATTTTTTTGTGGAAATGTTTCACGTGAAACATTTTACGATTTTGAGGGTTCATTCATGGCGGCGTGCGTCATTAGAATATGGGGTGTTGAATGGTATGTGAAGGGGGCGCCTTGGGTTTCAAAGCCAAATTTTTGGTAGTAACCTTCGACTTGTTCTTGGGCGTTGATCTTGATCGGCAGATCACCGTAGTACTGCTTGATGGCGGCCATGACCTGAGTCATCAGCTCGGAACCGAGACCCTGGCCACGAAAGGCAGGGTTGGTGACGACGCGACCGATTGTCACGGCACCATCGGGTGTCTCGAAGATTCGGGCGTAAGCGGCAACCTGGCCGTCGACGACCTTGAAAATGTGGCGTGCTTTTAAGTCGTCATCGTCAACTTCTTGATAGACTCGATTTTGAGCCACGACGAAAATGGCAACTCGTAATTTTAAAATGGCATGGAGCTCTGTCGCAGTTAATTCTGAAAATGATTTTACGGTCCACATAATTAACACGTCCTTTGTAGGTGCTGTGACGCTAGCACAAATTCAACCCAAATATTATAGGTCATTTTCACTAACTTTGTCTACTAAAAATAAAATTATAAAACCCTTGATAAATTAGGCCTTTTTCGTTGACTTTGAGGGCTGAAACCGATAGCGTAATTCACATGCAAAGCGGATGAAAGGGTGAAATAAATGACAATTTCTAAAAACGGTGCAGCGGCATTAGTGCAGTCGATGATTAATCAGGGTGTGAAGTATGTTTTCGGGATTCCTGGCGCAAAAGTGGATCAGTTGTTTGACTTGCTTGAAAACACGGATAATCCGGCAGCACCACAGTTGATTGTGACGCGTCACGAGCAAAATGCAGCGTTGATTGCCGCCGGGATAGGGCGGTTAACTGGGGTTCCCGGTGTGGTTGCCGTGACGTCTGGTCCCGGGGTGTCTAATCTTGCCACCGGATTGATCACAGCGACTTCAGAAGCGGATCCCGTCATCGCCATTGGTGGTCAGGTGCCCCGCGGTGACTTGTCCCGCTTAACACACCAAAGTATTGCCAGTACGGCGCTTTTGAAGGCGGCCACAAAGTCCAGCGTTGAGGTTGAAACGGCTGATAATTTATCGGAAGTGTTCGCAAATGCCTATAACGAAGCGGTCAGTCCCAAGCCTGGGGCCACGTTTATTTCAATTCCGAAAGATGTCTTGAGCGAACCGGTCACGGTGCCAGAAATTAAGGCGTTGAAGCCGGTCCATCAGGGACAAATCGACACGGAAAGTTTGGCGACGCTCGTGAGCCAGCTAAAAACGGCAAAGCGGCCCGCTATTTTAGTCGGGATGCGGGGGTCGACCCCAGCCGTCGCTGAAGCCCTTCAAAAGCTGCTACGTCGGTATCATGTGCCAGTGGTTGAGACTTTCCAGGGGTCAGGCGTGATTTCTCACGACCTCGAAGACCAATTCTTTGGTCGGGTAGGTCTGTTTCACAACCAAATCGGGGATCAGCTGTTGCAAAACAGTGATTTAGTATTGACCGTTGGATATGATCCCGTCGAGTACGAAGCGCGGTTCTGGAACCCGGATCGGACCGGTCAGACTGTCGCAATTGATAGTGTCACACCAGAGATTTCGACAGATTACCAGCCTGATTTAACGGTGGTTGCTGACATTGCGGCTTCGTTGAACGCAGTTGCTGCGGCGTTGCCTGAGGGCCTGGTCTTAGCAGATGAGCAGCAACGTGAACTTCAAGACCTTAGGACGACCTTTGCGGCCCAAAATACGGTGCCGGACAGCAAACCGGGTCAGGGGGTGCACCCCTTAGCCATCGTGGCCGAATTGCAACGGCAAGTCACTGACGAAACAACAGTGACCGTCGACGTGGGTTCCCACTATATTTGGATGGATCGACATTTTCGGAGTTATAATCCCCGCCACCTCTTGTTTAGTAACGGGATGCAAACGTTAGGGGTTGCCCTGCCGTGGGCCATTGCGGCGGCACTCGTGCGACCTGGGAAACCGGTGATTTCGATTTCAGGTGACGGTGGATTTTTATTTTCCGGCCAGGAATTGGAGACCGCGGTTCGATTAAATCTCAACATTGTTCAGTTGATCTGGAATGATGGTTTCTACGATATGGTCAAGTTTCAGGAAAAGGCGCATTATGGGCGTGATGCGGGCGTTACGTTGGGGGCAGTCGATTACGTTAAATATGCCGAAAGCTTTGGGGCCCAAGGACTGCGGGCTGAAACACCAGCAGAATTGCAGGCCGCGTTAACCCAAGCTCTGGCCACGGACGGTCCATCGCTCATTGATATTCCAGTTGACTACCGTGATAACATTAGATTTGTGACGGATTCGTTAGCCGATTTGTAAATTTAGTTAAGGACGTGAAATGATGTCAGATACGAAGACCCTTTTTCAACATGGGACGTTAGCGCTCCTAGTACCTGGATTGTTGACTGGTACGGCAACCATGGCTGATATTTTAGCCCATGGCGACACGGGTATCGGAACGGGTGAGGGATTGGATGGCGAACTGATTATTTTGGATGGGGTCGTCTATCAAGCCGACGCAAACGGCCAAATTAACGAGGTGGACGCCCAGTTTACCACGCCATTTGCCAACAGTCATTTTGCCTCATATGAGCCCTTAGTGACGGTTTCTGACCAATCTCGAGCTGCGTTGCAAGCCGCTATCTTGACCGCGTCAAACAGTGCCAACACGTTTTTTTCAATCCGGCTTCACGGGATTTTTAAAAACGTCACGACTCGGGTCGTTAAAAAGTCAACAAAGCCCTATAAAACTCTGGCACAAACGGCTGCTAGTCAGGTGGTTTTCCACCGCGACTTGGTGGAAGGCACCCTGCTAAGCTACTACGCACCGCAGATCTTTGATGGGGCGGCAGTCGGCGGCTTCCACAGCCATTTTTTGGCGGACGATCACCGGTTTGGTGGGCACCTCCTATCTTATGAAACAGCGACGGGCGAGGTTGATTTTCAGCAGTTTGACCGACTGGATCAACAGTTACCGACAAGCGATGCTGCGTATATGAACCACGACTTTTCGGCGGATGACATTCTTGAAAGCATCCATAAAAGTGAATAATAATTGTGATAAAAAACGGTGAGTCAGGCGACTTTAGTCGCCTGACTCACCGTTTTTAGTTAGCTAATTATTGAATTTAGAATTGGCTCTCCCCCAATGCGTGTTGGGCGGCTAAGTTCCATAGACTCCACTGTCGGTCAAATCCGGGCTGGAAGAAGAAGTCGGTCTCGGCCAGATCTTCTAGGCGTAACCGTTGAGAGATAGCTAACGCCAAAACGTTGCCTTGAGCGGTAACGTCGTACGTAGATAGAACAGCGCCACCGAGGATCCGGTGAGTGGCGGGGTCAAAGACGAGGTTTGCTGAAACCGTTGGGTTATTTTTATCGGCTGGGACATAACTCGGACGAAGCGTGTCCTGATAGAAACTGATCGAAACAGGTACCCCGGCTTTTTTAGCTGTCGTGGTGTTAAGACCGCTGGTCGCAAAATGATAATCAAATACGCTTAGCGCACTGGAGCCGACGAGACCCTTAAACGGCACGGTAGGTTGTTTTTCGAAGAGGTGCTGGCAAACGTACCGGGCTTCTCGTCGGGCAACGGTGGCTAGAGCAATTGGGAGTTTAGTTTCGGCCGCAATTGAATAGGCGAGCGTGGCATCACCAATAGCGTAGACATCGGGGAGGTTGGTTTGTAAGTATTCATTAGTCTGAATAAAACCGTGATCGTCAAGGTCAACGGTACCTTTGAGCCAGTCAGTACTTGGCTTGACACCAGCCGCTTGAATGACGAAATCGGTGTCGACCGTCCCTTTATCCGTTTCAACACCAGTGACCCGATCGTGACCTTTAAAGGCCTTGATTGTCGCACCCATAATCAGGTCAACACCCTGCGTTGTTAAGTGTTGAGTCAAGATATCAGTCATGTCATGGTCCAAGTAGGTTCCCAATGGGCGGTCAATCATGTCGATTAGGGTGACGTGCTTGCCCGCTTTCCGGCTTGCTTCGGCGGCTTCAATGCCGATGTAACCGGCCCCGATAACGGTGATATTTTGAACCGAAGGATCGTCTAGCTTCGCTTTGATTGTGGTTGCCCAATCATAGCCCCGCATGAGGGCAACGTTAGCTAGGTCGTGGCCAGGAACGGGGAGCCGGTTGGGGACCACGCCCGAGCTCAGAATTAATTTATCATAAGCGACGGTCTGGCTTTTGCCGTTGACGGTGTCGTTGACGGTCAACGTTTTATCGTCGGCATTAATCTGGCTGACTTTGTGGTTGTTGAGGATGTGGATGCCTTGATCCGTAAACAGCTTGGGTTCAAAATTTCGCACATCCGAAACATTCGTCACGCTGTTTTCAAGGTAAAGTTCCATTCCACAGGACATAAACGAAATAAAGTCACCTGCTTCAAATAGGGTGATATCGAGGTTATCATAACGGTGTAGGAGTTCCAAAATAGATTGGTGACCACCGTGAGAAGCACCAACAATAACGACTCTTGTTTTTTCCATGACCAATTCCTCCTCGTTTAATAATCGCCTATATATTAGAATGATTCTAAATAAATATCAAGGTCCATTTGCAATTTTTTGAGTTGGCAATTGGATTGGCCCCCGAGCACCCACCCAAAAAAGCGGCCCCGCAAATATTGTGCGGGGCCGCTTTAAACTGATGGAGAATTAGAATTATTTTGAACCATAAAAAAACCAGCAACCACGGTGGTTAAACACGGCGTGGAAACTGGTTAGTGTTGTATAATGGGCAGTCAGGGGATCGAACCCTGGACCCACGGATTAAGAGTCCGTTGCTCTGCCAGCTGAGCTAACTGCCCATATCGGTATGTGTTAACTGTTGAATTACTTAATCAATCAACGTTAAATATAATATCATATGGCCAAAGACGTGGCAACAGTTTTTTTGCATTTTTTTGCAAGAAAATTCTCAACGATGATAAATTATTGATTTACCCCGGTTCAAACAGTCGGCCAAAGCACCGGTCTGCTTGGAAAACACGTTTAAAATGGGTGTGTTATAATAGGTGATGTGTACCTGAACCAAAAGGACACCATTAATCGCTTATGCGATCCCCTGAACGTCTTAACGGTGGCTGTGCTCCCCCGTTAAGGTCCGAAAACGAGCACCTAATTTACTGACGAAACTTACTCGAACGAATAACCGCTATCTGGAGGAGGATATTTTCAGATGAAGAAAATTCTAGTTGTCGATGATGAACGACCAATTACTGATATTATGAAGTTTAACTTAAACAAGGAAGGCTATGATGTTGCCGTTGCTTCCGATGGTGAAGAAGCCTTGAAATTAGTTGAGAGCGAAAAACCCGATTTAATTGTGCTTGATTTGATGCTTCCCAAGGTTGATGGCCTTGAGGTTGCTCGTCAGGTTCGGATGAAACACGATACGCCGATTATCATGGTCACGGCTAAGGACTCTGAGATTGATAAGGTCTTAGGCCTTGAGCTGGGGGCGGATGACTACGTCACAAAACCGTTCTCAAACCGGGAACTGGTTGCCCGAATTAAAGCTAACTTACGCCGTCAAAACTCCGTCAGCACCGCCGAGACTAGCGATAATACGGATATTGAAGTCGGTGACATTGTGATTCATCCTGATGCTTACGCAGTGTCTAAACACGGCGAAAACATCGAGTTAACGCACCGTGAGTTTGAACTATTACATTATTTAGGCCAACACATTGGTCAGGTCATGACCCGGGAACACTTACTACAGACGGTGTGGGGTTACGACTACTTCGGTGATGTCCGAACGGTGGATGTGACGGTTCGGCGATTACGGGAAAAAATTGAAGATAACCCAGGTCACCCGGTATGGTTAATTACCCGTCGTGGCGTGGGCTATTACTTACGCAATAGTAGTGATGGCGATGCAGCTGGGCAAGCGTAGCTCAAAGTTTGAAGCACGCGAAGGGGTAAGCAGGGTGTGAAACAGAAACTTAAATGGTACCATTCAATTCAGTTTAAAATTGCGTTTGTTTTTGCAATGATGTTGCTGATCACGCTGGAAATTGTTGGTGCCGTCTTTGTGCAACAACTGGAAAGTCAGAACTTACGCCAGTTTAAAAACCAAATTTCACTTCAGCGGTATGTTAATACGAATTTGACGACTCAACTGTCGCGGGCAAATACGACGTCAGCGAACCGTCAAATCCGCATTTTGCTGTCTGATGCCAACATTCCAAGTACGGCTAACGCTCAAATTCAAGTGATTGATACCAAGGGCACCATCCGTGGGACGAACGAGGCCAATAATCAGCAGGTTGTTGGGCAAAAAACGACGGATAACGCCGTTAAAGTTGTGATTTATAATAACAGTGCGGGGGCGGAGTCGACGACTTACGACGCCGCCACGAACCAGTACTATTACACAAAAATCACGCCGTTAATCAAGCAGAGTAACGGGAGCAGTACGCCGGTTGGTGTTGTTTACATTCGGGCGAGTCTGCAATCAGTTTACGATGGTATTAATAAAGTGACGGGAATCTACGTGGTCTCGGCCATCATTGCCATTGCTTTAGGGCTAATATTATCACTCGTTATTTCCCGGGCAATTACCGTGCCAATCACCGAAATGAAGGAACAGACCATGCGAATCGCTCGAGGAGACTATTCTGGTCAGGTTCAAGTTTACGGAAACGATGAGTTGGGTCAGCTGGCCATTGCCGTTAATAACCTGTCTGTTCGAGTCGAAGAAGCGCAGGAATCCACGGAGTCTGAGCGCAGGCGGTTGGATTCTGTGATGGCTCATATGACCGATGGGGTGATTGCGACCGACCGTCGCGGGAATGTCACGATTATTAACGAGACAGCTGTGGAATTTTTGGAGATTGACTCCGAAAAGGCGATTGGTCAGTCCATTCTCGATATCTTAAACATTCGTCAACAATACACGTTGCGTGATTTATTGGAGGATCCCGACGAAATTATGTTGGACTTCTCAACGGACGACCACGACTTGATTTTGCAGGCCTATTTCTCACTGATTCAACGGGAATCCGGCTTTATTAGTGGGTTGGCTTGTGTGCTTCATGATGTGACGGAACAACAAAAAATCGACCAAGATCGGCGTCAGTTCGTGTCGAATGTGTCGCATGAGTTACGGACACCGCTGACCAGTGTTCGGTCGTATATCGAAGCTTTATCTGATGGCGCTTGGCAGGATCCTGAAATTGCCCCGCAGTTTCTAAAGGTGACTCAGGACGAAACCGACCGAATGATCCGGATGATTAATGATCTGTTGACGTTGTCACGGATGGACTCGGGGACTCAGAAGCTTAACCTTGAGTTGGTCAACATCAACGAGCTCTTTAACTATGTCTTAAACCGGTTTGATATGATTATTGATTCTGACGAACAAAACGACCGGTTGGACAAGCATTACACGATCAAACGAGAATTTACCAAGCGTGATCTGTGGGTTGAAATTGACACGGACCGCTTTACTCAGGTGTTAGACAACATTATGAACAACGCCATCAAGTATTCACCTGATGGTGGGGTGATTACGTGTCGTTTAGTCGAGACGCAAAATACCGTCGTGTTGAGCGTCACGGACCAGGGATTGGGGATTCCACGAGCGGATATCCCCCACGTCTTTGACCGGTTCTACCGAGTGGATAAGGCGCGTTCTCGCGAACAAGGTGGGACGGGATTAGGTCTCGCTATTTCAAAGGAAACCGTTCAGTCATTGGGCGGGAAAATCTGGGTTGAAAGTCGAGAAGGTCACGGCTCGACCTTCTACATTTCACTGCCGTATGAACCGTTAGAAGAGGGGGCGGATCTCTGGGATGAAGCTTAAAAAACTGATACTACCAGTCGGTCTGGCCGTCGCGGTGCTTGTTAGCCTCGGAATGTCGGGGATGCTCTGGACGAATCCGGCCCATTCTAACCTCAATGATTCAACGAAACCGGGCAATAGTAACGATAATGCCACGAACGCTTCATTTCGCGAAGTGAACTTGCCAAATCAGATTATTTACACAGATAAGGCGGGCAACCAATCGCTACTCTCAAATAGTGAAACCAATCTTGCCGCGGAATTTCAAGGCCTGCTGGGGACCTTTTCGACGCGCCAGGTGGCCACGGTTAGTAACCATTCAGAAACCCCTTATTTCGACCAGTTAAACCGGAAAAATAGTGTGGTATTGGATCTCGGAAACGTGATTAACTCACAGTATTTTAAGTCGGTTTATAACCAAAAGTTCCGGATCAGTAATCGGAACTTTAACCGGGTTCAGTTACTGACGAACGATTCGGCGCACATTTACCTGTTAAATGATTCAACAAAACAGGTGAGTCGCGTCACCGTCACAGGAAACAGTCAATCGAAGCTCAATGATATTTTGACTGAACCGCGAGTTGCCACCCAGGTTGAATTTCGTAACTGGCACGGCCGACCACTGGTTTATTACCCAAAGAAAACAACGATGAAAGTTTACAGCTATCAGGCTACCCAACAGTCTGAGAGCTACTATGCCAACCGGATCATGACAACGAATACGAACTCTAATATGCAGGTTAAAAAGCATAAGACCAGTACCACCTATGACGACCGCGGTTTTCGCCACATGGTCGTCAACCGGAACGATGGGACGGTGACGTTTACGAATTATGATTCGCAGACGGGGAGTAGTAGTTTCTTAACGATGATGCAACGGGCCTACTCGCAGATGGTGATGGTTGGCATTCCGCTTGATAACGTTCGGCTCTATTCGTATGATGCTAAACAGCACCAAATTATTTTCCGAACGTACGTCGAAGGCATGCCGGTCTTTAATCAAACGGGCTTTGGGGCGGTGCGAACCAAGATTTTGGGGCAGGATTCCTACCGCATGAACTTCTCGTTAGCCAGCCTTCAAGTACCAATTCCGCCGTCGACGCAGACCACAACGGTGATGTCGACGACTGAGTTGCTAGCTAAGCTCGCGGCGTTGGGAATCTCGGCTAAGAAAATTGATGACATTCAGCTGGGCTATCACTGGACCTGGGATAAAACCCTGAAGAAAGTGGTGAACTTAGTGCCAACCTGGTATGTCTCGATTAATCATCAGTGGAATCGCTACGACACGCTTGTTAATGGTCAATAATCTGTTAGAAAGGAGGTCCCTAACGTGAATTTCAAGCGAATTATGCTGATCTTTTTGGTCATTTTCGTTTTCATTGATGGGTTTCTGTTTTTTTCCTATAACCGGAGCACGGTCGGTGACTCATCGACGAATGGCAACAACGTGTTAGATGAAATGCGAAAAGACCAAATTGCCTTTTCAAAGCCAAGTAATGATGCGCATTATGGCTACTATTTCTCGGCAACGCTGACGAATGATCTTCGTCAAAACGCGACCAATTTACAGCAGCAGACGTATCATTTCAGTGGCACTGAACTGATTAGTCAGTTTAAGGAGCCCATCACGGCCGATAATAGTGGGGACCTCAAGAAAGCCGTTGATAAGGTTGTTAGCAACGCCAACTTGGTGAGCCACGGGAGCGAATACCGTTACAGTAAGCAGTTATCCAATCAGGATCAGTTAATCTACGTTCAGCGGGTCGCTAAGGGACCGGTATACTCTAAGGATGGTCAATTACGATTTACCATCAGCGATAACCACCGCGTGATTGGCTATTCACAAAGCTACTTGGATAACGTTGATCTCTTACGCGAAAAGACCAAAACTATTAGTGAAGAACGGGCCTTAACTTGGCTATATCAATACAACGAAATTCCAAATGGCACGAAGGTCACTTGGGCGAACCTCGCTTACACGCGACTTACCACAGCGCGGGGTAAAGCGGTCTTTTTGCCGACGTGGGTGTTTGCGTTGAAGCCCAATAATTCTGATACTGTGGTGATGAAACGGGTCAACGCTTACACGGGTGAGATTTTGAAAACTGGATCCAGCCAGTCACCATCAAGTAATGCGAATCCAGAGATTCTCTCGATGACCTGATGCGCTAAAATCGTTGCGTTTTTCAAAAAAATGCGGTGTAATGGACTTGTTTGGATTCACCGCGGCGAATCCCCCGGCGGCCGCAAGGCATGGCGGGGGTTTGTTAGTTAGACTGATCAAGGGAAGTTGGACAGATAATGAGTGAAGTAGGCGGGATGAAGATTAGTGTACTAGCCAGTGGCAGTACGGGAAATTGTACTTATATCGAAACGGCACAACATAAGATTCTAGTGGACGCTGGTTTAAGCGGTAAAAAATTGGCGGGGCTGATGGCCTCCATTGGAAAAGACATCGGCGAAGTTGATTCGTTATTTGTCACTCACGAACACTCAGATCATCGCAAGAGTGTTGGCATTTTGGCCCGTCGCTACGACTTAAACGTCTATGCAAACCAGGGAACGTGGGACGCAATGGCCCCCAAAATTGGGGCGGTGCCAACCGAGAAGAAGAACCTGTTTGCGCCGGACATTACGTTGTCGATGGGCGACATCGACGTCGAAAGTTTTAGCGTCTCTCATGATGCGGCGGAACCCCAATTCTATGCGTTCCATAGTGGGGGCAAGTCGTTTGTTATTTTAACTGATACCGGCTATGTCTCTGAACACGTCGAAGGGACGATTCGCAACGCTGATGCCTATTTGATGGAGTGTAACCACGACGTTGAGATGTTACGGATGGGCAGCTATTCGTGGCCGTTAAAGCAACGGATTCTAAGCGATACGGGCCATTTGTCAAACGAGGATGGTGCGGATGTTCTAATGGATGTTTTGGGGAACAATACCAAGCGGATCTTTTTGGGGCACCGGTCGCAGGAAAACAACATGAAGTCACTGGCCCACTTAACCGTGTCATCAATCATGGCCGACCACGACTTTGGTGTGAATCACGACTTTCAGATTCTTGATACGGAGCCGGAAAAAGCCAGTGAATTGATGACTCTTTAAACTTTTTTAGGACTTTCTTATACTTTACAATAAAAAGCTTTCAAACTTTATTCAAATCTAAGCGTTACACTATGGTTGTACGTATTTAAATATTCGTTTGACAGGGAGGGAAGCGCATTTCGCGCGACTTGATGGATAATCAACAAGGACCAGATTCACCGCAACAACCAAACCGTTCACAAAATCGAGGGTTGCTCACTAAAGTAGCCGTTACGGCGTTAGTTGCCGGTTTGTTGGGTGGCGGCATTGCTTTTGGTGGTGCCACTTACGTTTCTAACCACACGTCAACTTCAACCAGCGTGCCAGCTGGGTCAAATAGTGGCGGGACGACCAGCACTAGCAAGATGAGCGTCAAGGTAGATTCTCAAGCCTCCAAAGCCTTCCAGGCCGTTAAGGGATCCGTTGTCTCAGTGATCAATATGCAGAGACAAAGTCAGAGTTCTAGTGGATTAAGTGGGATTCTGGGCGACATGTATGGCAATAGTAGTAGCTCCTCAAGTAATAGCAAGAGCAGCCTGGAAACGGCTTCTGAGGGCTCAGGTGTCATTTACAAGAAGTCTGGGAATGCCGCTTACGTTGTTACGAACAACCACGTGGTATCGGGCTCTAATGCGCTTGAGGTTATCTTAAGTAACGGTAAGAAACTAGAAGCAAGTTTAGTGGGTAAGGATGCAGTAACCGACCTTGCCGTGTTAAAGATTAACGGTAGCGACGTCAATAAAGTGGCCAGCTTTGGTAATTCTGACAATATTCAAGTTGGTGAAAGTGCGTTAGCTATTGGCTCACCATTGGGGTCCCAATATGCGACCTCACTGACTGAAGGGATTATTTCGGCCAAGAAACGAAGTGTCCCAGTGACGGATGAGTCAACCAACCAGCAGACAGGTAACGCCACGGTTATCCAAACGGATGCCGCAATTAACCCTGGGAACTCCGGCGGACCGCTGATTAATTTGGCCGGTCAGGTGATCGGGATCAACTCGATGAAGTTGGCCAGTGATAACAATGGGACTAGCGTTGAAGGAATGGGCTTTGCAATTCCAAGTAACGAAGTGGTCTCCATCATTAACCAGCTGATTGCTAAGGGGAAGGTTGTTCGGCCAGCCCTTGGGATCAAGTACGTCGACCTTGCCAACATCTCACAGAGCCAACAAAAATCAGTCTTGAAACTGCCAACCAGCGTTTCAAGCGGGGTTGTGGTGATGGCAAATCCAAGTTCAGGTACGCCGGCATCTGCGGCTGGTCTGAAGAAGTATGACGTCATTACGTCCCTTGGCGGTAAAGCCATTAGTGATGATGCCACCCTTCGCGACATCTTGTATCAACACAAGATTGGGGATACCGTGTCAATTACGTACTATCACAATGGTGCGAAGAAAACGACTAACGTTAAGTTAACCGAAACAACCAGTCAGCTTAATCAATAAACGACAGTAAGGGCCAGCAAGTCAATCTTGCTGACCCTTTTTTGTGAGTTTAGAAAAAGTCGAATATTCGGCTCTATTGTGGTACGGTAAAATCTAGTTAAACTGTGTTTATTGGATTTTTTTCCGAATGAGCCGGAAAGGGGTACGGTAAATAATTCGCTAGTCACTAAACGGCCACGTAAACTGTGGATAACTTTGTGGATAACCCAAAAAAGTTCGAAAATTGACCAAAAGATTGTTAATTCAGTAGTTGGCCGATTTAAGCGGATTAGTTATTCACAGGCTGTGGAAAACACGACAACCGAAATAGGTGGGTGCCGCAAAACGCTGATTTGATAGGGAATGTAGCGCTATCTTAGGGTGGGCGAACTGGGGTTGTAAAACCGGGATTTTTCAATCCACATGTTGATAACCCCGAAAAACCGGCTTTTAAGACCATCATCGGAATTGTGGATAACTTTGTGGATAACCTTGTTGATAAGGATGTGGAAAACTGTTTATGAACATTAAATTAGTCGTTGTGGGTAAGTTAAAGGAGAAATATTTTAAGCAAGGCATCGCTGAATACGCTAAGCGCCTGTCACGATTTTGTAAATTTGAAATTGTTGAAGTGCCAGACGAAAAAGCCCCTGAATCACTGAGTGACGCTCAGATGGCGCAGGTCATGGCCAAGGAAGGGGAGCGCATCCTAAGTAAGATTAAGGATCGCGAATACGTTTACGCGTTAGCCATCCTGGGTAAGGAACGGACCTCAGAGGCTTTTGCAGCCGAAATTAAGCAGTTAACGACGTATGGGCACTCCGACATTACGTTTGTGATTGGCGGCTCCCTAGGGCTTGATTCAGCCGTTTTAAAGCGTGCTGACACGCAGATCTCGTTCGGCAAGTTTACGCTGCCACACCAATTGATGCGATTGGTGCTGACGGAGCAGATTTATCGGGCGTTTATGATTAATGAGGGGTCGCCGTATCATAAGTAAACAAGGTTATAAGGGAAATGGTGTAATTAATAATGATTGATTCGAATTTTTTTGTAAACAATATGTTGGTTCCATTTTCGGCAGCATTAGCGGGTGGAGTTGGAGCGGACATTGTCAAACCAATATTTCACGTTTTAGATAATTGGTTTTATTTAACATTTGGTTCAAAATCAGATTTTAAAGTTTCTAAAGAAAAACTTCTTCAGCAAAATCAATTAGATATTTATCAATTTGAACTTGAAAAAGTTCATAATATTGGGACGCTTAAAAAAGAAATTATTGACGAACTCAACATCATTGAAGAAAGTAATCTTGTTGTTCCAGATAAGCATATACTTGCCAAGGTGATGTCAAATATTTCCATTTATTTGGATGTTGATGAGACCAGAAGGATATTTTCAAAAATCATCGCTGCAAGTTGTGACTTTAGTAGAAAAAAAACGCTCCATCCGGCAGATGTAGATCTTTTGGAACGACTAACTGCCAGCGATATAAATTTGTTGCGTACTCTGTATCTATCACTTGGATTTGCACTAGAGGTAGTACCAAAAGGATACGCTGAATTTGAAAATAGCGATAATCCGTGTCCTGTTGGGATTAAAGACGAGGAATTAGAGAAACATTTTATCTTTACCAGTGTGGAAGGGGAGGAGGAACCTAACTTTGCGGAAGGTAATTACCATGTAGATATGGATCAAGTTGTTGATTCTAAACACAGCCCAGAGGACAGTATTAAGTTACTACAGCGAATGGGTTTGGCATCATCTATCGATTTTAATGATTTTTATCAGCCACTAGTAGTTGATATTCCAGAATTTGTTAATAGTGTGAGTCAGAAAATACTGGAAACAGATGAAGTGCTAGCGTACAAACAACAGTTAGAGGACGGCTTTGAGGCTTGTTATTTGAGCGTTACAACGAAGATTATTCAGCTTACCGAGTTAGGTGAACATGTATGTAAAATTATTTTCTCAGATGTTCAGGTTCCTTTTGTTATGACATCTGACTTTGATGATTTTGAAATTGGTATCGAAATGGTTAGAGGTGAATAAGAGTACTAGGATCATTAGGTGGTAACCATTTGGTCTGAGTTTAAGCGTTGAAATCCGATAATACTCATCAAGTATGACGAAATAACTAAAGAATTGGTGGGTGTATAAGTTATGTAGCTTAAGAGAAAAATATAGTGTTGAACAAGACAAATTGAAGTGAAGATAGTAGTTCTAGAGGTTGATCATCTGTAGTACTACTTTCAAGGTTTATTAAGTTTGATATTACCAATGTGAAGATATTTCATATTAGAAAGGCACCATGTTACGCCAGAAATTTGTATTACGTGATGCTCATTTTGATTTGCTTGTCCGACTCCTTAACGCTCAGTGATGGTACCTCGGTTCAAGACTCAATCAAGTCCCTTAAATTCGGTTAACCATCGTTCAGGTCAGCATTGTGGGTCAAAAAACTATTCGCATGTGTAAACTCTTTGCTGATCCTGCTTGCCAATTTGTACCAGATTACGGTCGATGATCTGGTTAGAGGAGATGTCAGCATGATGAAAAAGCGTGTGAATCAGGTTCGAACAAGATGGCTGTTGGTTGGGATTGGCGTGCTGCTGGTCGCCACGTATCTGGCGCTAATCAGTATGCGGTTTTTCTCGCCGGTTATCAGTGCGCTACTCATTGGAACCTTTACCACTCTTGGAATCGGCCTGATTGGGGTCTTCATCAGCCAAATGAGGCGACTACAACTTCGAACGTTTAGGCAAATTTTAGCGTACGTTCAAGATAAGCCGGTAGGTGCAGCCCCTCGAGTGAGTCGGCGTAAGCAACTCTGGCAAGCGGCTTTAGGTGCGGTTATTGGTCTGTTGCTGGGCGGCGGTTTGACGTGGCTAATTGGGGAATACCTGCTAGGATGGCATTTTTAAGGCCTGGATGTTGCATTTATCTTATGAAGCGCTTACAATCTAATCGCAAAGCAGATAGGCATTATTTTGAAACTAAATTAAATGTGGGAGTGATCATTTTGGCAGATAAAACCGATTTAGAAAAAATTGTGAACGGTACCGCTCAAATTGCAGTAGCTACCCTAACTAAAAACGGTCAGGCACCCGATGTTCGGATTGTGTTAGGGGTTTACGATAAAACCAGTGATCAAGTACTTTTTATGTCTAGTGCTCAAGCGGAAAAAGTGGCCGAAATAGCGGCCCACAGTCAAGCTGCTTTTGCGACGCCTCAATTTGGGGAGCTGGGATACGCACGGATTCGGCATGCGGTTGTCGAGCAAATTAATCCGACGCCTGAACAGTTAGACCTATACAATAATAAATATCCTGAGAACGCTAAATATGCCGCTCACTCAGACTTCTTCGCATTGCGCTTTAAGGAGGCAGAGGTGACAGTGGACGGTCATACGACGGTTGTGAAAGTGACGGATTAGTACTGAACTTAAGAACGTAACAAAAAAGGAGCCACTACCCACAGATCATGCGGGTAATGGCTCCTTGGCATTTAAACAGCTGCTTCCTTCGGAATATCCATCCGTCTCATTCTCAAGAATAAGCGGGTGTAGTGCAGAATCTGCAGCAACGAGAAAATGATGAATATGACCAGGAGAACGAAAATAGCGTTCCAGGCGCTGCTGCCAATCATAATCGTTTCTCGCAACCCATCCACAATGTAGGACAGTGGGAGGTACGGGTGAATGGCTTCAAAGAAGCCATTGCTGAGCTGAATCGGGTATGTTCCGGCTGAGCCACCTAGTTGTAAGACCAGTAGGATCATCGCTAAGAACGTGCCGACTTTTCCGAGGATTAAATTCAGCCACGTGACGATACTCATGAACGTGATGGCGCCTAGGACGGTTAGGCCCCAAGTCGCCCATGGATGAACCGGGTTGAAACCGTCCACTGCGTGCAGTGAAACCAATACGATGGTGGCTGCTAGAGCGGCCACGCCATTCATGATGGTTGATTTACTGAGCCACCAGAAGAAACCGTTCTTGGGGTGCTTGCGTGGGGTGTAGGCGTCAAACATCAAGTTTAATGACAGCGCGCAGACGTAAAGCGAGACGCCAATCATGTAGGGGGCCATCCCAGTTCCGTTATTTGGCACCTGGTCCTTTTCGGTTTGGGCTAAATCAACTGGTGAGGCGAAATCCTTGGACTGCTCATTATTGAAAGCTAAGCGCGGTAGTTTGGCGGCGCTGGTTGCCAGCTTGGTGCTTAAAGTGTTCACACCGGAGGACAGGGTATGGCTGCCATCGGCCAATGTGTTAGCGCCTGTTGCTAATTGGTTTGTTCCAGCGCCGGCTTGCTGGAGCCCGGAGGTGACCTGTGCGTTGCCTGCGATCAGAGAGCCGCCCTTTTGGCTTAACGTGCCGAGCCCCTGATTGAGGGTGGCGGCACCGCTGTTGAGTTGGCCAATTCCACTGGTTAAGGCTTGAACCTGAGGAGCTGCACTGGTGAGGCCACTGCTTAATTGATTGGCACCGGCTGTTAGTTGACTAGTCGCGCTGTGGGTAGCTGATAACCCACTGTTGAGCTGTTGACTACCGACGTGTAGGCGCGTTGTGTTTGCCGCCAGTTTCTGGTTGGCGCTGGCGAGTTGTGAAGCGCCGGCTGTGAGCTGATTTAAGGCGCCAGTCATTTGGGAATTGCTGCTGGTGGCCGCGCTGTGCGACAGGTTAGTAAGTGCCGTTGAAAGCTGGTTGAGAAGCGGGGTTAGCTCTGCCATTTGGGCCTTTTGGCTGGTGGTGATTTCTTGGTCAGCGGCGGCTTGTAAAGATTGGGTCTGTGCTGCTGTCAAGTTTAAGGCTTTGGCTTTGGCGGCTAGTGCCGTATTCACTGATTGAGTGGTAGTGGCACTCGACACACTAGCAATGGCCTTTTGGGTGGCGCCGACCAGTGATTGGAGATTTTTCAACTTGGTGGCATTTTCACCAGATTGCTGGCTAGTTGCTGTTAATTGGTTGGCGAAGGCCTGCAATTCTTTGCTGAATGTGGCGCTCTTCGTCGCGATGGTTTGACTACCGGCTTGCAGTGAAGCAATCCCTGTGTTTAGTTGATTTGCCCCGCTTTGAAGGCTTGTTATGGCCGGTTGGGTCTTTTTGAGGCCGTTTGTTAGGGACTGACTCCCAGATTGAAGGGTTGAAATGCCAGTTTGGAGCGCTGGTAGTTTTTGGTTAACGGTCTTTAAACCGCTCGATAACTGTTGGCTGCCAGACGAAGCTTGAACGACGCCCTGAACGTATTGGCCTAAGCCAGTTTGAAGGGTTTTACTACCTGATTGTAATTTAAGCGTGCTGTTCGCTAACTTATTGAGATTGGTGGCGAGTTTTTGCGACCCGTTATTCACTTGGTGAGCACCGCTACTGAGTTTTTTGCTACCAGTGGCCGCTTGCTTGACGCCACCTTCCACTTGGGTGAGGCCACTGACCAGCACCTTAGTATAGGTTGAAGCAATCTGCCCGTTAAGGCGGGTTTGTACTGAAGCGGCGCCACTCGCAGACATTTTGCCGGCGATAAAGCTCTTTCCGGAGCTGGTCACCAAGTTCAATTTCATCTGTTGGGGGTGATCCGTCAGTAGGGTGGTGGCGTTTTTTGAGAAGTTCGCCGGAATTTTGTAGATGGCATAGTACTTACCACTGTCCAGGCCCTGTTGTGCCTGATGGTCGGAGACAAATTGAAAGTCGAAACCGTTGCTGTCCTTCAGTTGTTTAGTTAAGTCATCGCCAACGTGTAGCGTTTTTCCCGACATTGACGCGCTGTGGTCGTCGTTAACCACGGCAATTGGCAATTGGTCCGTCCGACCGTATGGGTCCCACATTGAGCTTAAAAAGGTGACAGCATAGATTGTTGGAATCAAGGCGATTGCCAGGATTACAACGATTAAAAGTTTGTGGTCTTTAAAGTAACCAAGTTCGGCCTTAAGCATGTTAATAGATCCTCTTTCATTGAAATGATATGGCAAGTAATCAGTCCATAACACGTGCTAAAAAATGGACACTTGCAAAACTGATGAAGCCATGATAATGTCATCTCGATATGACAGCAAGATTCAATTTGTCTGAATTGTTTAGATTTGGACGGAATTTGAAAACTGCAAAAGGATCTGATTATTTATGAAGTATGATTTGACGAAGAAACCCACTCGGGGTGCCCAGCGAACCCTGCAGGCGTTCTCCGATACAATGTATCAGCTCATTGGCAAAAAAGCGTTTGAAGACATTAGCGTTAATGAAATTTGTCAGCTTAGTAACTTTCCCCGGGCGACGTTTTACAACTACTTCGATGACAAGTATGATCTCCTAAACTACTGTTGGTACCTCATTGTAAACGGACTGAGGGGCGAGAAACATCGTGCCATTCGGGCCACAAGCGACTTGAAGTTGTATCTGGACCGTCTTTACGAGTTGTTCGATTCCCACCGAGAACTGTTACAACACATTGTCTTGCACAACCCAGTTGACAGCGCGCTATTCACGAACTTTAATGCGTACCTGAGAAAGACACTGAGAGAGATTTTCACTAATGATTTAACTCACTATGATGACCGCATTCCGTTGAGCATGTTGGTGACTCATTTCAGTAATACCGTCATGATGATGTTGGTCGCGATGTTTTTGCAAGAAGACCCCATCTCACTGAATCAAGCGCACGAGTATCTAGGTATTTTATTGGGATACGTGGGGAAGGCTTAATGGCGGTTTGAAATTAAAAATGGGTGAGCTGCCAGTTAGGCGCTCACCCGTTTTTGTCACTATTGTAGTTCCAACAACCGCTTCCGCAGCGCTGGGTCGTAGGCCGTCAGATACAACCCGTATTTACCGCGCTTCATCAACACGTTCAACACATTAGCGATAAAGGCTTTGTATTCATCGTGGCTAAACTTAATGTCCTTTCGCTTCTTGAAAATTTCCTTATGTGAGTACTTTTCAGGAATGATGGTCATGCTGTCAGTCTCGGGGTCGTAGCCAAACGACGGGCCAATCACCATTCCCACATAGTTGAGGTCAAAGCCCTGGAGCGTGTAAATTGTCCCAACCTGAGTAATGGACCCTTCTCGCTTTGCCCAGTGGGTGCGTTGGGGATCCCATTCGTCCCACGGCAAGCTGAACGTGTCCATTTCAACGTTGTGGCGGCCATCAATGCGGGGGAACCCTGACGTTGCAACCATCCGACTCATGCCAACTTCTTTGTTGCGTTTTTTGATTTGCTCGAACATGACACCGGCCTTGTCGAACACTTCGAATTTGAATTCGCTGTTGCGGGGAAACGGCTTCATGGGCTTTTCAGCCGTTAAGTCGTCCATCCAGGCCACCTGTTCGTCACTTGCAACCATTCGATATTGGAAGTTCATGTCGAATTGTTTGTAGGGATGAGAGCCGATTGTCTTGAAAAGAAGGTCTTTATCCCAGTACATTTTTGACTGGAAAACCTGGTCGAAGTCATAGACCACCACGACCACCTTCGCTAAGTCCATGAGGTCGGTCAGTTGGTTTTGACCGCGATAGTGCGCATAGGGTTCGGACTTGGAATATAGTAGGTGCGCCTCATCAACAAAAATGACGTCGTAGCGTTTGTTGTTTTTTTGCGCGTAGTTAATCAATGATGTGGGGCGCCGGATGTCGCTCACTTTCATGTTGGGAATGGCTTCACCGAGATCCTTGTAGGCCTTGAACAACTCGGGATGGTTGACCACCAACGACGTCTTATAGTGCTTGTCAGTCATGTACTGACGGACCAGTTCCATTAAGACAACTGATTTTCCAGTACCAGCGGCACCTTCAATAATAGCGACCGAGTGTTGATTACCAGCTAGGCTGCCTTGGATGTAGTCGTTCATCTCTGTAATGACGTGCTTTTGGTCAGCCGACAAATCATCTACAAAGAATTGTTCTTTTAGTATTTCGTTCATTATTAAACCCTCTAATCCGTTAATTGTTGCAGCGCTAATCATTGTAGCATAATTTTTAGGTGCCCGACTACTAGACAAAAATAGTTGGCTAAAAGCCTGCCATGACGCGGATGCAAAGATTCTAAGCTCGCCAAAACTTGGCGTAATCGGTAAGATAAGTAGTGAAAGAACAGAATGAAGGGACTTGAGTGTATGGAAGTGAGTGAGCGGTTGGGGCGGGCCAGAAACAATCAGCAGTTAACCCAACTTGAGGTGGCCCAACGCCTGCACGTTTCGCGACAAACGATCTCAAATTGGGAGACGGGCCGCAGCTATCCGGATATTGCCAGTTTGCTAAGTCTGGCAGATCTGTATCGATTGTCACTAGATTCATTACTTAAGGAGGATGCAAAGATGATTGAAGACGTGAAGAAAAAAGAACGCGAACGCCGCGGTACTCGAGTAATCGTCATGAGTTCCCTAGCAGTGGATTTAATCGGGCTTGGCATGATTTTAGCGCACGTTTTTAAGGCTCCGGGATTCGGGATGGGCCGGTTGACGGCAATGCTACTAGTATTATTGGTTTGCTTGAATGTGATTGTTTTGGAAGCGTCTGCGGTGCGGTACCAGCAATTGTCAGGGGCGACTAAGGGCACTAAAATGACACTCCTAACGATACTATTTGTACTGATGTTTGTGATAGCCATTATAGCAACACTAACGACGAACTTGGCACTTGTTCTGGGGATCGCCTGTGGTGGACTCGTCGCATGCCTGCTTTGGTGGTGGTTAGTTAGATTAACAAGTTTAAAATCGTGAGCGATATTGTTTCACGTGAAACATTCCGATCATGACTTGCGTGGAAACCCCGCACTAGGAGCGCCATGATTTTTTAAATAATAGTTGTCATTTAATAGAATAAACCTTAATATATTGACTGGTTAACTTAAATGAAAGAGACTTATGAGACACATTATTACTATATGTCTCGGTACATATTGATGGAAAAAGTATTTTTAAATGAACCAGTCAAAATTAATCGTCGCAAACAGCGGACCGAAGAAAAACTATATAATGCTTTGCTAGCAGCTTATCAAGATCAAGACGATTTCAATCGCATTGAAATTAAAGCATTTTGCGAACGAGCGGGCGTTTCACGGGCGACCTTCTACCGCCTTCATCCGAACCTGGCGGATGTTTTATTAGCTCAATTTGTGCGGTTAATTAGCCGACTGGCACAACAGATTAATGCGTTGAACCAAGTTGATTTTGAGTCGTGGAGCACTGTGGCGGTCTCTGAGATTGAAGATCACCTGGTTCTTTTTAAACTGGTCAAGTGGGCGGGGATCCAAGAATCGGTTGAGGCGCTGCTTAGCGAAACCATTCTAAAGGGGATGGCCGAAAATGGGTGTTCAACGGCGAACCAGCAATTCGTGAGCCAATTTATCGGGTCATCTCTGCTACAGTTTGCCCGGCAAGTTGCCGAGAATCCAACGCCGTTAACCCGGTGCCAGACATTGGCCCTCTATCGGCGGTTAATGCCTAAAGTGGAATAAGCGTGGCGGAACGGCACCAGTTCGTGGTATTCACTTCCTGAATACCAGGCAGTGAAACGCCGTCATTATCCGCTTTTGCGATTGTACTTTGAGCTTGGCAGCCACTATACTTCGAGATGGTTAAAGAAAGACGACAACTTGGAGGTAATAAAATGACTGTTAAAATTACTGAAGATATGAAATTTAGTCCAGCTTTTGATTACATCGATGACGGTGTGGAACACGGCGTTTTGAGCCCGTTTGAAACAAAGAAAATGATCCTAAAAAAGGGTGAGCAAATTGCCCCTGGTTTCAAGCCCCTGGACGTCGATATTAAGATGCTAAAGGACGTTCCCGTGACGATGCGTGATGGGGTCAAAATCTACGTTGATATTTTCATGCCAACGGATGCGGTAAAGGTGCCAACCTTAATTGGCTGGAGCCCTTACGGCAAGAGTGCTGGCACGGCACCGCGTTATACAAACTTGTTCAATATGCTCGGAATGGGAAATGCGTGGAGCTCTGGCTTAACGAAGTTTGAAGCTGCTGATCCCGCATACTGGGTCGCTCATGGCTATGCGGTCTGCAACCCTGACATGCGTGGGATTGCCCACAGTGAAGGCAACATTACTGAAATCGGTTCTCAAGAAGCTCAAGATGGTTACGATCTTATTGAATGGATTGCCTCGCAACCGTGGTCAAGTGGTAAGACGGCTTTGACCGGGACGTCGTATCTGGCTTGGTCACAGTGGTTTATCGCCGCTGAGCAGCCACCGCATTTAACAGCGATCAATCCGACAGAAGGGTTGTCGGATGGTTACCGCGATCTCGCCTATATTGGCGGCATTCCAGACAAGAATTTTATTAATCGTCTGGGAGCCAACCACGTGAGTGCAACGGGGGCGCTTCGTGAAGATTTGACTAAGGAAATCGACGCTTACCCACTTGCTGATGCAGCGGTCTGGCAGGATAAAATAGCGGATACCAGTAAAATTAAGGTGCCAGCATACGTGATTGGTAGTTATTCCAACACGTTGCATACCATGGGTACATTCCGTGCATGGCGGAATCTGGGATCTTCTGAGAAGTGGTTGCGAATCCACGATCGGCAGGAATGGCCGTTCTACTATGACAAGGACAACACCGAAGAGTTACGTCGGTTCATGGATTACTACCTGTTAGACAAGGATAATGACTGGCCAAAAACCCAGCAGGTTCGCTACACGACAATTGATTTTGAAGGGCATAATAAAACGGACATCGCGGCCACGGCCTTTCCACCAACGGGTAGCCAACTGACGCGCTACTATCTGAACGGCCAGCTTCGGTTATTGCAGACGGAACCAACGACGACCGACGTGCCAGTAAAGTATCAAGCAGGCGGCTTACCCGGCCGGGCTTCGTTCCAGATGACGTTTGAAAAAGACACTGAATTTGTCGGCTACCCTAAAGCTAAGTTATACATGGCAGCAGAGGGCTACGATGACATGGACGTCTACGTTTGGGTTCAAAAGCTGGATGCTCGTGGTAACGTGCTAAGTGAATTTGTCGTACCAAACCACGGTGCTGCCCTGCAAGACTTTACGCAAGAAGGAGCATCAGCTTTGCGTTACAAGGGTGTCTGGGGACGCTTACGAGCTTCCATGCGGCACTTGGATGACAAGGTCTCAACGGATGAGATTCCGGCTTATGCGTTTGACCGGGTTGAGAAGCTCTCAAATGGCGAAGTCGTCGCTCTCGACATCGTGTTGAGCCCAATGGGCCTTACCTACAAGGCTGGCGAAACGCTACGTGTGGTTGTCAGCTCAAAGGACGAGCTGGGCGGCGTTATGCCAGGAACACCCGGTGCTACTCCTGATAATAAAGGCACTCACATTTTACACACAGGTGGCGAGTACGCTTCATTCTTGCAATTGCCACTCATGACGAAGTAGAAGTCAATCTTGTTGTATAAAGGGGTTTGGTGTAACTTTATTTTAAAGTTAGACCAAACCCTTTTTGAATGGAGCGGGAATGTGAAATTATCGACGTTAACTTATTTTGTTGAAGTAGCCAGGGAACTCAGCTTTACCAAGGCAGCTGAAAAACTGTATGTTTCTCAACCAACCCTCAGCCGCCACGTTCAAGAGTTGGAGTCTGAATTAGGCGTGTCGCTGTTTCAACGTCAAAGTCACGATTTACAGCTAACGGCCGATGGGGCCAAGCTACTCGTGGCAGCTGCTGACGTTTTAGAACGGGTGGAACACTTATCGAGGATGTTTAGCGATTCGAGTACCGAACAGACCACGCAAAAGGTCTTTAGAATTGGCTATTTAAGTCATTTTAATCTGGCACGACTGTACGAGGTGTTGTCTCGCTTTGAGTCTGACCATCCCGGTGTGCAGTTTTTATTGTCAGCTGACGGGCCATTGGGCCTTGCTGAGGGCTTAGGCGATGGTCACTATGACCTGATAGTTGATATCGCCTCCTATTTGCAAGATCAGCCAACGTTTCAAAAGGGATTATTCATGGAGAACCACCTGCAAATTGCCATTCCGGAAGGCAATCCGTTAGCAGCTCAAAAAACGATTAATTTCGCAGACCTCAAGAATGAAACATTGATATTATTTGAACGCCAGCAATCGCCCATCATCGTCGACTATGTGATTAATCAGGGACTGCAAAACGGCTTTAATTTAAGGGCCAACCACTACGTGACAAACCTAGAGGAAGGTCTATCGATGGCGGCAATGGGTAAGGGATTACCGTTTCTGTATTCCGGTATGAACGATCAGACCCTGGAAAAGAAGTACCACATCAAGATTGCTGACTTACAAGATGACAGTTTAGACCAAAACATTCTGGTGGCTATTAATCAGCAGCGAACCAGCGAGTTACTGAGCCAGTTATTTGAGACGTTACAGCAATAGAAAAGGCTAATTTGTTCGGGATGAGGCCATCCTGTCACGGAAAGGATTAATCAATGAAGGCACTTTATTTTGAATCGTTTGGTGGACCAGAAGTGTTGCAGTATGGTGACATTGCTGATCCGGTTGTTAAGGCCGATACGCTGTTAGTCAAGACGACGGTCATCGGTCTGAACTTTGCGGATATTTATCGGCGTCGCGGCCATTATCATATTGAGCAGCACCAGCCCTACATTGATGGTTATGAAGGAATCGGAATCATCACGGCAATTGGCCAGGCGGTGTCGGAATATGAGGTTGGCGAGCGCGTGTTGTTTGTTGACGTTCCGTTTGCTAATGCTGAGGTGGTCGCCGTGCCAGTGGACCGAGCCATTCGAGTACCGGCGAGACTGACGGATGAAGAGGCGGTCACCGTTGGCTTGCAAGGCTTAACGGCAGATTTTCTAGCCCATGATTTGGCTCAGAATCGGCCGGGTGATCCCGTGTTGGTTCAGGGTATTAGTGGTGGTGTCGGCCAACTGCTAGCGCAATTACTAGTGGCGGATGGTCAGGTTGTTTATGGTGTTGCATCTAGTGCAACGAAGGCCCAAGCGGCGTATGAGATTGGTGCTCAACAGGTCTTTAGACGTGAGGATGATTGGTCCAGCACGCATCAAAATTACTTTCGGACCGCATTTGACGGTGCCGGGGTCACGCTGTTGGATAGCCTAAAAGTCACGCAAAAACGTGGTCGCACGGTCTTTTACGGAATGGCCGGAGGGAACCCACCAAAAGTTGACCCAATCGCGCTGATGAAAGACTCAAAGAACTTGATGACAGGGGATTTGTGGGATTTTTTAGACTCCGCCAAGAGTCGTCAAGCACGCGCCGATCGCTTATTTCACTACGTTTTGACACAACAGGTTCAAGCTCAGCCCGCAAAAGTTTATGCACTGGCTGAGGGCGCCCAGGCTCATCGCGATTTGGAAGCAGGAGCCTATGCGGGCAAACTGCTATTGAAACCTTAGGGTTAATTAGAGCTGATGTTTCACGTGGAACATTTTGGGTTGATAGCTGTCTTCCATCGTAGATCAAAGGATTCGTGACAGGTGCCCCTTGATAGTGCTAAACTAAATTCATTAACTGAGAAGAGGGGGATTCACATGGCTGAATACACCGTTACTTTGACTGAAGCAGACTTGGAAATGATCAAGGATTGCCACTCAAAGAACCCGTCAATCATGAAAGCAATGAACGACGCAAAGAAGAACTAGTTAGTTAACGCCAGCCGATTAGATTGCAAAGTAATCGGCTGGCGTTTTTTAAATGAGGTCGACGAAGTAATGGCTAAGGCTGTGTCATTGGAGGAAACGGTGGTTCAACCGATCACACAAACTGGACTGGGACGGCTATTCGGGTTATTTCTGGGAAGTCACATATGGTGGTGACTGGGAATTTGACGATCAAGATATGCTGATCATTAAGTAAAGAAAAGGCCCTAGACGATTATGGCAATCGTCTAGGGCCTTCATAATTAATGGGAGCGACTAGGATTTAAGATAACGTGAGAAGTGGTTGTCGCCAAAGCAACGCCCAATCCTAACGGGAGTAACGCGGAATGGTCTAAATGACACACTTCAAATAGCATGAATAAGGCCATGAGCGGGGCCTGCTGCGAACTTGCGAGTAATGATGCTGCCCCAATAATGCCTGCTTGCCAGATGCTGATGGCCGGGACAAACAGGTGAATGGCAAAGCCCAAGGCCATACCAATTGTTGCGCCGATGGCGATCGATGGTGTCAGCGTGCCGCCGGATGCGCCTGCGCGGAGTGAAAAAACGGTCACAATAGCCTTTGCTAGGCCACCGATGAGGAATAACCAAATGAGATTAACTGATTGGTTCATAAAAGCCGGTTGCGCTAAGGCCCGACCATTTCCCATAATTTGGGGGAAGGTCGTGGCAATCAAGCCGGTTACCACAGCAACGGCCGGTAGCTGCCACAGCAGGTGATTATCCCGGGTCTGGTGTTGGTTGGCCCATTGGAAGGCCTGGCGGAAGTAAGCGCCTAAGATCCCGCACAGTGGTCCCAAAATAAGAACAACGAAGACGGATGTGGCCGAAAAGGCGCCACTGCCAACCGCGTAGTAGGGGTGAAAGCCCCGTAGAAGAGAACCAACCAGCATGGCAATTGACGACATCGTCAAACTCACAGCGACAGCGCGTCCGGTCACCTTCTTATAAAGGAGTTCCAAGCAAAACATGGCACCGGTGATTGGCGCGATATAAACGCCGGCAAAACCAGCACCGGCGGCGGATGCGATGAGTAGTCGGCGGTCGTCGTCACTCAGCTCGATATGGCGGAATCGTTTCAGGAGTCGTTGCCAGGTTTGAGCGAGCATGGCACCTAGCTCGCGGGGTGCTAATTCCCGACCAACCGAACCGCCGGTAGCGACGAAGAAGATTTGGGTTAACACGTGAACAATCGTTGTGGTAACAGGCATTTCCTGACCATCAAGGGCCTTAGAAATACCAACGGCAGGCTTCATCCGGGTGCGCATTAGCCACCAGACAACGGCAGCAACTAGGCCGCCAGTGACCAGAGAGAGCATCCGATGGGCCGGTGAAATCAGCCCGGCGAACGGGTGGGTAGCCGTTTCGTTGAAGTTGAGAAACAGGGATTCAATCAAATCCAGAAAGGCCCCCAAGAGAAGTGAGCCGGTACCAGCGACGATTCCCAAGACGATGGTGGAAATGGTCATAATGAAGTTTTCGTGTGACTTAGACATGCGGTCCATCCTTTTTGACGGGGCTAACGCCGGCGTCCGTTATTATCCTTAACTGTATCATTATAGAAACTAAGTTGGGGAAACTCAAGGCGGGGGTACTTGGAAAACGGTTTAGTCGAAATCCCGGGCGTTTAAGATGCCAGTGGCTTTAAGTACCTTAACCTGAATCAAAGCGGTACAATTAATATACAACGAGTGACAGAACTTCCTAAAATATACAAAATTTAAATAATTGCGATTATAACTCGCAAATCCAGCAACATTAATTTATAAAATTTATATTCAAAAGGAGGACTTCATTTGGACAAAGGCAGCTTGATGCAACTTAAAATATCCCTTCTTGGAAAGCGGGTGAGTCGAACCGTTTTGGTGGCCAATAGCATCCGTTACGACCAATTGCACGGTTTGATTCAACTGTTATTTGGGTGGTCAAATTTGCACCTTCATCGATTTGATGTCCCCCAAACTGACACCCAGTACCGAGCTGAATTGGACGATGACTTTGATGACCACGAAACGTTCAATGACGAGCGACACTATTTTGCGTATCCGGATTTGCAAAAAGGTGATGTGATTTACACCTATGATTTTGAAGCCAATTTGCAGCATCGCATTCGGTTGGAAGAAAACGTCACCATGGCGCACTTCATTAAGGCGGGCTATCCGCAGGTGCCATTCTGTGTGAGTGGGGTGGGGGTCAATCGACTGGCTGATTCGGCAACTGAGCCAATGGCTGACCGGTTCGATCGACAGGCAATCAATGACCAACTGGCAGCCATTAGTGACGGCTGGTTTTCGTTGGATTAAGTCGCCCGCAACTACTGGATTGTTGTTAGACTGGCGTTTCAGTCGGGAGATGCCACGCTCAGTTGCGCAACAGGCAGTAGAACGTGGCAACTTAACGCTAATCGTTGCTGGTTAGCGACCAGTTATTTTGTCACATTAAGGGAAAGGAGTGAGGAATGATGACAATTAAATTTGCAACCCAGTTAAAACAGTTACGACAAGACCACGGGATGTCACAAGATCAGCTGGCCGAAAAATTGTTTGTGTCACGGCAAGCCATCTCTAAATGGGAGACGGGGGAAGGGACGCCTGACCTGAAGACGTTAGTCACAATCGCTGGTGTTTTCGGTGTGAGTCTGGATACCTTGATATTGGATGTGGCAACTAATCAGGCCCCGCAGCCGGACCCCGAGGCCTACACGTATAATCCAACGACGGGGTTATATACCCCCCGGTATGGACAAATGAACTTCTGGGACTTTCTTGCCCATTTCTGGTGGTTAATTTTTCCAATTGGTGGTTTTGTTGTTTGGATGGTTTCGGCGCTTCAATAGGGACTAGCCGCGATGAATTATGGGGAGAATCCTAGACGAGCCTGGCCACCAAGTACGACTCGGAAAGTATCAACGACTGAAGGGCAGGCCTACTGAAATACCCGCTAGCTGTAATGGTTATCCAAGGCGGTATTTCCTGGGAAATAATGCGGGTTAGGATGGGAGGGAACCATGACAGAAATCGAAATGTACATTCATCAGTTTTCGGAATCACAACAGCAGCTTGCTAATGCACTTTATGGACTTTTGCGTGAGCTTTTGCCTGAGGCAGAAGAGCGGATCAGCTATGCCATGCCGACTTTTTGGCAGGGGAAAGCGATCGTGTATTTCGGTATTTCAAAACACCATGTTGGATTCTATCCAACGGCTGAACCCATCGCTCATTTTGCAGCGGAATTAAGCAGTTATCAGACGACCAAAGGTGCCATTCATCTGTCGCTTGACCAGCCATTGCCAAAGGAACTGATTACAAAAATCGTTCGTTATCGGCTTGCTCACTTAAATGATCGTGCAGTGAGCCCTCGCCAAAGTCGGCCACGCCAAGTTATGCCTGAAGAAGTCTTCGAGGCGTTAAAACAAGCGGATGTTATGACAGCCTATGAAGCTCGCCCGCCGTATCAGCGAAACGACTACCTCAGCTGGATTAAACGAGCAAAACGGCCGGCAACTCAGGCGAAGCGGTTGGCTCAGATGGTGGCAGAGCTGCAACAAGGAGATACTTATATGAAGATGGCCTGGTCGCCTAAGAAGCATCGGTCGTAAGACGGCGCGGTGAGCGCTTTTTTCAAGCCGTCGTTTAGTGGTATATTAGGATATGAAGACTTATCTATAATGAATGAGGAATAAGGTCATGACGAAACAACTCACAACTGGAATTATTGCGCCCGTGGACGCGGGGAAAACGACGCTATCTGAAGCGTTACTCTACCATGGTGGCGTCTTAAAAAACCTGGGGCGTGTCGATAATGGGGATGCTTTTTTAGATCCGGACGCGATGGAGAAGCAGCGTGGCATTACGATTTATTTGCACCAGGCTAACTTCACTTACCAAGAGTCTCGGATTACGCTGATTGACGCGCCTGGTCACGTGGACTTTGCGGCCCAGGCTGAGCAAATGCTGGCTGCGCTAGATTATGCCATTTTGGTTGTTTCCGCCATTGATGGTGTTCAAGGTTATACCCAAACGCTGTGGCGCTTACTAGATCGCTATCACGTGCCGACGTTTATTTTTATCAACAAGGCAGACGCCGCCAGCGCTGACCTTGATGCTGTTATGAAGGCGTTGCAGACGACGTTTGGTGAGGGCTGCCGGGCCTTTAGCTCAGGACCACTGCCAACCGCCACTCTGGAAGAAATTGCGTTGAATGATGAGCGATTATTGGACGATTACATGGCGACGGGGACGATTGATGAGGCCGTGATTCGGCAACTTATTCAGCAGCGGACCTTGTTTCCCTGTTTTGCGGGGTCAGCCTTGAAGGATTCAGGAATTGCTGAATTTTTGGCGGGTTTTGATCAGTGGACGGTTGAACCGACTGTCCAGTCTGAATTTGGGGCTAAGGTGTTTAAAATTTCCCACGATGACAAGGGGGAACGACTCACTTGGGTTAAGTTAACGGGGGGCGAATTGAAGCCCCGCCAAAGTCCGGTGCCCGACCAAAAAGTTAATCAAATTCGACGCTATAACGGAGCACGTTATTCGGTGACACCGGTGCTATCTGCTGGTGAAGTGGGGGCCATTACGGGGTTAACGTCAACGTATCCGGGCCAGGGGCTAGGGGTTGAATCCGACAGTCAATCACCGCTACTGGCGCCTGTTTTAACCTATGCTGTTGACCCGCAACAAGAAGATATCGCTGCGTGTCTGGCTGCTGTGCAAGAATTGGCCGACGAGGATCGTCAGCTAACCGTGACCTGGCAGGAACAACTTCAGGAGATTCAAGTTCAAGTGATGGGTACCATGCAATTGGAAGTTTTAACCCAGGAGATGCATGACCGGTTTCACTTGGACGTTGGGTTTACTAAGGGCCGCATTTTATATCGAGAAACCATCACAGACTCGGTGGAAGGGGTCGGCCATTTTGAGCCGTTGCGACACTATGCAGAAGTTCACTTACAGATGACGCCACTTCCTTTGGGTAGCGGGCTGATTTATAAAAATCAAGTTTCAACGGATGTTTTGGATAAAAACTGGCAGCATCAAATTATGACAAATATGACATCTAAAAAGATGCTAGGGGTCCTGGCCGGTAGCCCCATTACCGACATGCAACTCACCCTAGTTGGCGGAAGGGGGAGCATCGTCCATTCGGTCGGCGGTGATTTTCGGGAGGCAACATGGCGAGCCATCCGTCAGGGATTGATGATGCTACGGACTCAAAATAAAGTTGCGCTGTTGGAACCGTGGTACCAATTTGAATTAGAAGTTGATCAGAACTTGATTGGCCGGGCGATGACGGATGTGCAACGCATGCACGGCGAAGCTGAACCACCTGAGACACACGGCTCCCATGCGGTCTTGAAAGGATTGGCACCGGTGAGCGAGATGCAAGGGTATGCACAGACGGTCAATGCTTACACCCATGGTCAGGGGCGGCTGGACTGCCTTGTAGCTGGTTATCGACCATGCCATAATCAGGCTGAAGTGGTTGAAAATATAGGGTATGAGCCGGTTAGTGACCTGGAAAATACGCCTGACTCTGTCTTTTGTGCTCATGGCGCTGGTTACCCTGTTGCGTGGGATCAAGTTCCGGCGATGGCCCACGTGGCCTATGTGACTAAGTTGCCATAACGTGGCCTAGCAAAATAGGCGGCTAATCGCAAAGTTTTAAACGACGCACAGCGGCATTGTATCGGAGTATCGACAACGAGCCGATTCGCCAAGTGTTGACGCGCGCCTATCAACGACTAGTGGATGGCGCTGATGTTAGCGATTTAACAGCTCACGCGGCTAGTGCTGTTAACTATCTGCGACTGACCCGTCACCTGACGTTTACGGCCAGCCAAGAAGATCTGTGGCGTCAGCTCCGTGACCAGGGCAACGCTGCCAAGAATAACCTGTTGGATTTGAGTGAGCGGTAGTCGCATTAATTGGGCTGTTGTTTCGGGAAGATTAAGTCAATGACGCTAATTGAGCACGGGTGCCAGCTGGTATCCGTGCTTTTTTAATGGTCGTCATTTCGCGTCAATCGGGGCCCTCGTGGTATCATTTGATAGTGAAATGGGGGAGCAAAATGACTTTTGAAGAATCAGCACGGCGGGTTTTGGATCATTTAGTGGCTCATTATGGCCCGCAGCACTGGTGGGAAGACGGTGAAACGGTGAAGGATTGGGTCACCATGATTTTAATCCAACAGGCCACGGCTCAGAATGTGGAGCGGGCCCTAGCCAATCTTGCACCGTACCTGACGTTTGAACGGCTCAATCAGCTGACCAGTGATGAATTAAACGAATTGGTGCGACCAGCAGGATTTTATAAGCAAAAGACCCGGTCCATTCAAGCCATGCTTGCTTGGTGGCGGACGTATCATAATGATGTGTCCGCATTCCAGTCAATATCGACGCCGGATTTACGCCGGTCACTGCTTAGTGTCCGGGGAATCGGACCGGAAACAGCTGATGTCATGCTACTTTACATATTTGAACGGCGGGTCTTTATTGCCGACCAGTATGCCTTGCGATTGTTCAAACGCTTGGGACTTGGTGACTTTGCGAATTACGCGGCGTTAAGCGTCGCAACCGAGCCGCTGTTGGTTGAACCAGATTGGGTGACGGTTCGGGAATGGCACGCCGTCATTGACGAGCATGGTAAGCAGTACCGAAAGCGGCCAGATATGGATGAGACGTGGTTGCTAAATTAAAATGTTTCACGTGAAACATTTGGAGCAGCGCTTAATTTTCCTTAAACGATGACGAAATTTCTCTTCCTGATGCCAAATTTCAGTTAAACTAGTAGTAACTAAACAAACTGTGAGGGAGATAAAATGACGTTAACGATTAAGCGAGTAGTCGGGTTGTCTGATGCAAACGCTCAAGTGAAGGCTTTATACAAGCGGGCTTTTCCCAAAGAAGAACGAATCCCTTATTCGTGGCTAAAATCACTAGCTCACCGGGCAATTGTGGATTTTTTAGCCTACTATGATGATCATCAGTTTGTGGGCTTTACCTACACGATTACGCATCACGACGTCTCCTATTTATTCTTTTTAGCGGTCAATGATCAGGTTCGTTCGAAGGGTTATGGGAGCCAGATTTTACAAGAACTTGATCATCAACACCCGCTGAACCGAATTATTTTAATGGTCGAACCACTGGATTCAACGGCAATTAACAGTCACCAGCGGGAAGCCCGGCTGGCCTTTTATACTAAGAACGGGTTTCATAGGACGGGGATCACGACGGTTGAACAAGGGGTCACCTATGATATGCTCAGTAAACGTGGTAACGTTACGGCGATGGAATATCGCCAACTGATCAAAAGTTTTACCGGTTGGTTGTTTCCATTCTTTAAACCCACGGTTAAGTAAAAATCGACCGAGTGAGGACATCCTCATTCGGTCGATTTTTACTTAGCGATTTAGATAGGCTAAAACAGCGGAACCCGCTGCTTTGGCCGCAATGATCAGGCAATCTTCGTTCATCATGAAATCGGGACTGTGGTGAGGGTGATTTTGACCGTCCGACGTTTGACAACCGACATAGAAGAAGGTGCTCGGTTTTTCTTGCGCAAAATAGGCAAAGTCTTCTGATGGGTCTTGCGGACCGCAATCATAGACCGATTCGACTTCTGGTAGATGAGCGGCCTTGATGCTATCAACGACGGCTGTGGTTAACTCTAGGTCGTTATCCAAAACGGGATAGTTATCATCATAATCAAGATCCGCGGTCACGCCATACATGGTTTCAATGCCATGAATGATTTGGGTAATTTGATGGCGGATGGTCTTGCGGGTGCTCTCCTTCATGATGCGGACGTCGCCCTTTAGGGTCACACTTTGCTGGATTGCATTATAGGACCCAGCGCCGTCAAATGAACCAATGGTGACGCTGGCGGTGTCAAAGGGGTCAATTCGCCGGGACACAATGGTTTGTAACGCGGTGACGAGGTAGCTTCCCGCGACAATGGCATCGTTTGATAAGTGCGGCATTGACGCATGGCCACCCTTACCGGTTAGGGTCACTTTGAAATTAGCACGGCCTGTTTGGGTTTCATTGAGATGGTAAGCCACAGTCCCCGTCTTCATCGAACTCATCACGTGGAGCCCGATAACGTTATCAATGCCATCTAACACGCCATCTGCAATCATGGACTTCGCTCCGCCAGGGGAGACCTCTTCAGCGGGCTGGTGCAAAATTCGGATACTGCCTTTTAGTTGGTCCTTGTGCGCCCACAGATGTTTGGCCAAGACCATTAAATAAGCGGTATGCCCATCATGGCCACAGGCGTGCATCACACCGTCATTTTGTGACCGGAAAGGTAAATCGTTAGTTTCCTGAATGGCCAGCGCATCAAAATCGGCTCTTAGCGCGAGGTGCCGTCCGGGGTTGGCCCCCACAATATCGACGACAAACCCAAAACCATCACCAAAGTCAGTGGTGGGCATGTTTAAGTCAGCATAGTATTTTTTGATGTACGCAGCTGTCTGCTTTTCTTGGAAAGAAACCTCAGGGTGAGCGTGCAAGTGGCGCCGAATAGCAAGAATTGCTTGCTTGTCATCGTCAAGTTCCTGCATGAGTTCAGATTGTAAGGACATGGTGTCATTTCCTCCTAGATATTAGGGTTAATACTAGCGTAGTGCCTAACCGGGCAGATGGCAACGATGAAGTTAGAACAACGCAACGTAACCCACGACGACCAGCAATCCAGGGAGCATATTAGCGACGCGAATTTTAGTATCAAATAATAAGTTAATACCAATACAAAAAATCATCATGGACCCGACGGTTGAGATGCCAGCTGTCATAGCAGGGGTCAAAAACTGGTTAATCAGGACAGCTAAGAAAGTGACTGTTATTTGAAAAACGAATACCGGTAAGGCTGAGAAGGCTGCACCGAGGCCAAAACTGGCGGTGTAGATGGCGATGATAACGCCGTCTAAAATGGCTTTTGTGAACAACATTGTTGGATCGTGTTCTAAGGCGTCTTGAATCGGCCCGATAATAACCATTGCTCCCACACAAACGGTTAATGTGGCGCTAACGAAGCCTTCGACGAATAGAGAATCACCACTGGCACCTGCCCGTTTTCGAAGCCAGTTGCCTAAGTGGGTAAACCAAGCGTCAATTCCTAACAACTCGCCAATGAGGCCTCCTAGGGTTAGTGAAATGGTGACCATCAAAGCGCCCTGAGTGCCAATGGTGTGGCCGTTGATCACCAGCATATGGCTGAGTGTGCCACTAATCCCAATGAAAATTACCGAGACACCAATCGCCTGAATAATGGTCTTTTGTAATTTATCGTTTAGTAATCGTTGGAAAAGAAACCCTAACAGGCCGCCAACAATGATGGCTAAGGTGTTGACCACCGTGCCGATTCCTGTAAAATTAATCGCTACCGCCTTCTTTACAATGTTTACTTTTACGCTAACGGACTTTCACATGAAAGTCAAAGTGAATTTTAATCTTAAGCCTTTGACAGGGTTGTGCGTATCCGGTAGAGTATGAGTTAATCAATAAATCGCTGTAAGGTGGCTATCATCGGGTAGTCGCAACAGGCATCTTCCGTGACCGTAGATTAAGGCGCTTCGACGCTAAAAAGGTGACGGTGGATGCCTTTTTAGATTGAGGAGGATGTTGTTTTGGTCGCGACGATTATTCAAGGAATGATTATTAGTTTTGCATTAGTTAGTTCTATCGGCATGCAAAACTTGTTTGTCTTTAATAGTGCGGTTAGTAACCGCTTGAGCCGGGCGCTGTTGATTGCGGTGTTCGTCTGGATTGCAGATACGACACTCACCCTCATCGCGTTTTTGGGCATGGGTGCGTTGATTTCGCGGTATTTCGCCCTTAAGCTAGCCGTTATGGCAATTGGCGGGCTCGTGGTCATTTGGATGGGCTGGGGCATTTGGCGTTCAGCGAATTCAGTTGGCCTAGGAAATGACCAGCAACAGCTAACGCTTAAGCGAGCATTTTTTAGTGCTTGGGCGGTGGCCTTCGCGAATCCGCAGGCCATCATCGATACTGGCGTCAGCTTAGGCGCCTTTCGGAGCACGTTGACCGCCGCTCAAGCCGGCCCGTTTTTATTTGGCGTTGTGTCGGCAACGGCTATTTGGTTCTTTGGTGTGACGCTGATTATCAGTGCGCTGAAATCACGCTTACCTGATAAATTCATGCGCTGGGTTAATTTGATATCCGGTGCCATCGTCATGCTATACGGTGCCGGGTTGGTCGTGACGGCGGGACGGATGATTTTGGAGCTACTGTAAAAATATCGGTTGGTATGCCATAATCGATAGAAAAGTTGATTCATTTCAGTTTTGAGTCATCCTCACCGTGAAAGGGGCGTCATTATGGGTCACACAATTGGCCATATTTTAAGAGTGCGTCGGAAGGAGCTGAAATGCTCACAAGCTCAAATTTCCGAAAATATTTGTTCTCAATCGATGCTTTCGGCTATTGAAAATAATCGGTATACCCCTAATGCAGAGCTCCTAATTGCTTTATGCCAACGGCTTGGCGTCTCTTTGGAGAGGCTCAGCTTAGCGGAAAACTACGCGATTGGGAACCAATCGGCACTGAATGATCGGGTTGTCGCACTGTGCAATCATCATGATTATCAGAAATTACTCAAGTTTTTACTGGATGAGGCGGTTGTTGAATCCGTTCAGACGGCTGCGCAGACACAATCTTATTACTACTATTTAGCCGTTGCTCAATTACAGGGGACAACTCACTTTCAGCCTACCGAAGTCAAACGTTCGTTGCATTTATCGTTAGCGAGTGCAACCGTATCACAGCAGGCATTAACGCGGCTGGCTCAAGTCACATTGGCCTACGTTGCCGCGGTGTCAGGCCAGAAAAAAGAGGCGTTAAACCAAGTGCATTCAGCGCTCAAGAAGATGAGTGATGCCCCCTTTGATGAGAACTTAAACGTGGTATTTTACTTGGCGGCCGTCGTTTATTACAGATTAAGCCTAGACAAAGAAAGTTTTGTTCTAATGACAAGAGGCGTGGATTTTATTACCGCCAATAATTCTCATTACATGTTAGCAAATAGTTATTATCTTCTTGCGCTAATTGCAAAGCGACTGGGGGACCGGCACCAGCGACAGACGGCTGCTGACCGGTCAGCCTTTTTAGCCACGTTATTTAACGAGTCAGTCTATAAGTTTGATTAGTCGCAAAAAAGCCCCCAAATTAAATTTCGGGGGCTACATTGCGGCGCATTATCATCGTAACTATTCGGTATAACCCATCCGAATAATCACCGGATCGGTCGTTAAGAAATCACTGACACCGTTCAAAAATGTTTGAAAGTGTGGCGTGTTGTTGTGAAAGGCCACAGCATCGTCATCTTGCCAATGTTCAATAATCTCGTAATCTGTATCACTGCCGAGTTTCTTAAAGTGGTTGTAACTGATGTTACCCGGTTCGCTTCGGGAACCTTGAACTAGCTGGTCGATAAAGGCTTCATAGCTTTCCTGTTGTCCTGGTTTGACGGCTAAGTCGACGTTGATGACTTTCATAGTTTAACCCCCCTTTTGAATATCTTTATTATTGGCCTACTAGTCGCGTGTTTCAAGGACATTAAAGTTCCGTTCAATCTTATTTGGTAAATATTAGTATTCTGATTATTAAAAATAGCGAGTCTTGGATATGCTGAAGACATTCTTAAAGAGGAGTGTGAACAGCTATGCAGGACTTTTTTGATAACACAATTGGCGTTCAGGCGCGTGCTTCAGTAATTAGCCAACTTTTACTTAATAGTGCAGCGTTGGTACAATGGGATCCCGAAATTCGGTCGGTTAGCGCCCTAAACAGTGACGGTGAATTTGAACTTTTTAGAGGCCACAGTGCGATTAATCGATCAGAAAAACTGACCATCTCGGCTAATGACACCGCAATCAACTATCGGGTAAAGGGGGATCGGTTATCCTATCAGGTGCAATTCCAGTTAACGGCGAAGGGGGAAATGACGGTTGTCAACGAATCCGTGATGGTCGAGACTAGTCCAAAGTTGAACGTGCCTCTGACCCTTTTGCGGCCAATTGCTCAGCACGCTTTTATGACGAATTTGCGAGGACTGGCGAACTTGGCTGAAAGATGGTCGGATAGTGAGGCCCCTCAATGATCAAGTAATGACAAAAAAAGCAAGCGATTTTTAGTCGCTTGCTTTTTTAAATTAATAAAGTTTTTCAACTTGAGCCTGTGCGGCCTCGTGAGCGATGAATTCGTCGTAAGAGGTGTCGGCACGGTCAACCACGCCCTTAGGGCCCACTTCGATGATGTGGTTAGCGATGGTTTGGATAAATTGACGATCGTGGCTGGTGAAGACCAGAGAGCCGGTAAAGGCGATGAGGGCATCGTTTAAACTTGTGATGCTTTCCAGGTCTAAATGGTTGGTTGGATCGTCCAAAATCATGACGTTGGCTTTACTTAGCATCAACTTAGACAGGTAGCTCCGAACCTTTTCGCCCCCGGATAAGACGTTGACTTGTTTGAGAACCTCGTCACCTTTAAACAGCATTTGGCCTAAGAACCCCCGCAGGAAGGTATTATCGCTTTCTTCCTTGCTGGCAAACTGGCGGAGCCATTCCAAAATGTTGAGTTTCGGGTCGTCGAACTCAGGGTTCAAATCCTTTGGCATGTAAGCTCGGTTCGTCGTGACGCCCCACGTCACCGTCCCGCTATCGGGTTCCAATGCGCCAGCAATGATTTGCATCAAGTAACTGGCTGTGACATCAGACCGCGACACAATGGCGGCTTTGTCGCCAGGACGCAGAATAAAGCTGACGTTATCGAGCACTTTTTGGCCGTCAATGGTCAAGCTGACGTTTTCAACTCGGAGTAAATCATTTCCCAGCTCGCGTTCGGGTTTAAATTGAATGAACGGATACTTCCGGGAACTTGGTTTGATATCATCCAACGTGATTTTATCCAGTTGTTTCTTGCGGGAAGTCGCTTGCTTAGACTTGGAAGCGTTGGCTGAGAACCGCGCGATGAATTCTTGCAACTGTTTAATTTGTTCTTCTTTTTTAGCGTTCGATTGGTTGCGTAACTTCTGTGCGAGTTCGGAACTTTGTTGCCAGAAGTCGTAGTTCCCAACAAAGAGTTCAATTTTACCAAAATCGACATCACACATGTGAGTGCAGACCGCATTTAAGAAGTGACGGTCATGGCTGACAACTAAAACGGTGTTTGCGTAATCAGCAAGGAAGTCCTCCAGCCAATTAATGGTCAACGGGTCCAACCCGTTGGTCGGTTCGTCTAACAGTAAAACATCTGGTTGGCCAAATAAGGCTTGAGCAAGCAGCACCTTGATCTTGTCGTTTTCGACGAGATCTCTCATGAAGAGGTCGTGCATTTTCTCGTCGATGCCCATGGATTGGAGCAACTGACTGGCGTCACTTTCGGCGTTCCAGCCGTCCATTTCAGCAAATTCGCCCTCTAATTCAGCAGCCTTTAACCCGTCTTCATCGGAGAAGTCGGCTTTAGCGTACAGGGCATCTTTTTCCGTCATCACATCGTATAGGTGTTGGTAACCCATTAAGACAGTGTTCATGACAGTTTGATCATCATAGGCAAAATGATCTTGTTTGAGGCTACTCATTCGCTCGTTTGGTCCCATTGTAACGGAACCGGTCGTTGGCGTTAATTGGCCCTCTAAAATCTTCAGAAAAGTGGATTTACCAGCGCCATTTGCGCCGATGATGCCGTAACAGTTACCTGGTGTGAACTTCAGGTTAACGTCGTCGTATAGCTTTCGATCAGAAAAGCTCATTGAAACATTGCTTACAGTTAACAATTTATTACCTCTCGATTTCGTGTGCGTGGTGAACAATGATGACTACAATCTTAACAAATAAGCGCAGGTGCAACAAGTTTTCACACGGCGCACGAAAATTGAGCGACTGATTTCGACATCTGTCACGTTAACCAAGAGTTGTAAAGGCATTCAGGTCGTTCAGGGTTTTAAGAACGGCCTCCTTAGTTGGGGTGGTCTTGTGATCGACCACGTATTGCATCAGGGCCGTGCAAATGCCAATGATGATGTACACTTCGATTTCGGGTGTGTCAGCATCTAGCTTTTGATGAATCGTATCGCGAATATTTTGGCGCGATACTTTAGAAAATGTGGCTGATAATTCTTGTTGCGCAACCCTTAAAATATGTTGCTTACTAGAGATAAAAGGCGCCAAGTCATTGATTAGAAATTGGGTTAATTTATCACTACTTTGATATCCGATTGAGAATGGCGGTTGCTTTTCGATTAGCTCGGCAAATTCCCCAAAAAAGTCGGCAATCATGTGGTCCATTAAATCGTTTTTATTCTTGTAGTGACGATAGAATGTGTGACGATCGACTTTCGCCCGATTTGTCACATCAACAATTTTAACGGCATCCAATCCCTTTTCTAAAATCAACTCTGCAAACGCATTTTCAATAGTCATTTTGGTTTTGATAACACGAAGATCTTGCATAGTTGTTACTCCTTAAAACAAGTTAATGAATCAAACAGACATAGCACTTAGTATTATAACCCATATGCAATTATTTGTGCGACAAAATAGACAGATTGTATACTAGGTTAAAAATGAACGGTGTTAACTATTTTTTAATGAGGGTATCTATAGACACTTTTAGCAATGGTTTATCGCTGATTAATAATGTTTAATCTATTGATTATTTTTATCAGCAGTCTCGGGATTGTTTAGGACTGATATGCAGGTTGAGTACTAAACGGCGAGAAAAATTCAAATGTTTTAAGCTAGTATCGAGTCCTTATTTATTAACGACGCAAAAAAAGACGATAACAACGTGAGCGTCATCGTCTTTTCCATTAATTTCAAATTCTGTTAATCGTTAAGCGTGAATTGTAATTTCATTTGTGGTTCGCCAAGGGCCAGCATTTGGCCGAGGAGCTTATTGGCGTTTTTGACGTATTCGTCTGCCATTTGTTGGTTGATGCTGCCAAGGTAGGCCTGACCATCGTTTTGGTCTTGATAGGCTTTGTCAGCGGCTATTTGTAAATGTCGACAAGCAGCCACCGTGTGTTCCTCGAAGAGGTTTTCTTGATCTTCATAGAGGCCAAAATTGCTGTCACCCAAGAGGGCTAGGACGTTGTTTAACCAGTAAACCTTGGTAGGATCGGATTCAGTCGTCGTATCCCGGAAGCTAGCTGGCGTGTCGGTGACGTTGGCGTAGAACGGGACAACAGCATTGAACGTGTTAGGACCAAAAGCTAACCAGTGGATACCCGCAATTTCAGCGGGCACGTCGTTGCGAATTTGTAAGATGTGGAGTTCTTGGTTCCGGTTGATGCCGATTGGTCTAAACTGTTTCTTCTCACTTTCGGTGCCGGTGCCGTATGGGTCATACGGCGTGTTTTGATAATGAGAGCTCAAGACGAACTTAAGGTCTTCCACGCTGATTTTTTTGTCCGTCCGGCAAATGAAGGGAAGGTCTTGGTCAATTGGTAGTGTGTCGAATTCTGGGTTGAAGAACTTTTGGCCGTACCAAGCACGCGGGTTGTTATATCGGGTGTCCTTAATGGTGGCACTACCGAAAATGTGGCGAAGATTAACGCCTTCCGTGTCTGGATTTAGATGGTAAGTGTCGATGAGATCTGGCAGGTCCTTAGCGTACAAGGCATCTGGCGACTGGAAGTTGTAGTCGTCAATGTTAAAGCGGTTTGGCGCGACGACGTAAGCGTCATCGGGAATTTTAATTGCTGCCCAGTGGTGGCCAGCAATTGATTCGAAGTACCAGACTTCATCCTTGTCCGAAAAGGCCATCGCATTAAGCTCGTAGGTCCCGTACTTTTCCAACAGGGCACCGAGTCGTTCAACGCCTTCACGAGCCGAGTGAATATAAGGAAGGACGATGGTGGTGAAGTCTTCTTCACCTAAGCCGTCGTCGACCAGTGGGTCAATCCCCAAAATGCGGGCGTTGCTCGTAATGGTCTCCGTTGCGGTCATCGCGACGTTATCACTATTGATACCAGCAGCAGCCCAGATGCCGGCTACCGGGTTAGCGTCTGGCGTGCTAGTGTAGCGCATTGGATTAGCTGGTAGATCCATTTCGACCTTGCTGAGTTTGGCTTGGTAATGGGTGGGCTGTTCGCTGGGATTGACGACTACAAACCGCTGGGGATTCAGTGGTCCTGCGCCGTCTTCGTTCCGGGCAATCATGGTTGAGCCGTCAATGGTGGCTTTCTTGCCGACCAAAATAGTGGTACATGATCCTTTTTTACGCTTCAACAATTCAATCACTTCTTCTGTTTAGATTTACGAGGTCTATTGTAGCGCCGTGCGGTATAAAAAGCGAACGCCATGTGATCGGAACCGGGAATTAGCAGTAAAATGAAAACGGATACAAAAAGAATGGAGTGATGGTGATGACAGCTAAATTAACAAACAAAGTCGCAATTGTAACAGGAGCCGCTTCAGGAATGGGGAAGGCAATCGCTGAGGCATATGCACGAGAGGGTGCAAGGCTTGTTTTAGCCGATATCAATGCGGAATCACTAGCTCAAGTTGTTGATGAGATTACTCAAGGCGGAGGGACAGCGACGAGTATTGTCACGAATATGGCCCAAGAAGCGGATGTTGAAGCAATGATCAAGCAGGCAACGACGACTTATGGTCAGCTTGACATTCTCGTCAATAATGCTGGGATTATGGATAATTTTAAAGCCGTTGGGAACGTGACTGATGAACTGTGGCAACGGGTTTTAGCCATCAATTTAACGGGCCCATTCATGGCTAGTCGGGCTGCTATTCGTGTCATGGAAGATCAAGAAACCGGGGGCGTGATCATCAACAATGCGTCCGTTGGAGGTCTGTTTGGTGCCCGCGGTGGTGCAGCCTATGCTGCTTCCAAACACGGGCTAGTCGGACTGACTAAAAACATCGCGGCCACCTATGGCACATTTGGCAATATTCGAGCTAATGCAATTGCACCTGGTGGTGTCGCCACTAATATCGGGAATTCAATTACTGACCCGGATCCGCTAGGGGGTCAAGCCATTGCTGCAACGGGCTCTCAAACGGCTCCAATGGGTCAGCCAGAGCAAATTGCGAACGTGGCCGTGTTCTTAGCATCAGACGATTCGAGCTTTGTTAACGGTGATGTGATTAAGGCTGATGGTGGGTGGACGGCCCGGTAATTTTAAAATGTTTCACGTGAAACATAGACTGTGTATGATAAATGGTTATTAGATCAACGATTCAACGGAGTTTTAAAACTACGTGGCACACTTTTGAAACTGCTGGTTGGATTGCGATCAGACCTGAGAGCTTATTGTCTGCATCAGTATCCGTATTGGGTAGAGATGCCCGTATATCTCCAAAGTCGTGTTGATATCCTTGTTCTCAAGTCGGTTACGAATAACTAGTGGATTGTCACCCAAGCTGATCAGCAATGATACGTGTGAGTGACACAGTCCATGGAAGGTAGTAGGTCGAACATTAACCTTATCGGGATAGTCTTTTTAATAATGTTGGCTGAATTCTTGACTGGCATTGGACCCGACAAAATAAAAAGTAAACTAACTATAAGACATTAATTTTTGATCCTCATACCAATCCAGTAACCCGGCATTGGTTTGGGGACCAATTTTTATATTGACCGCATTGTGAGTTCAAAAATAAAAACAGTTATCATATTGCTTTTATTCTTATTTACATAAATGCAAAACGACAAGACAAATTTGCGTCATTCGTTACATTAAAACGGTCAATTGTGACGTTATAGCCAAAATAAAAACATTCAGACATATCATAAATATATACCAATGACGTGTTCATAGGTATTAATCAAAATACTTGGATAAGAGGGCGTGAAGCTTGATGACAGTTTTGCGTGAAAGGAGTTGGCGGTCATGAAGAACATTACAGTACGTAAAGCAGACAAAGTTGACGCAACAGCATGGTGGATTGTTATCTAATTACAACTAGTGCTAATCATTGGCGAGGTTATCTTTAACTTAAAGATGATCTCGCCAACTTTTTTTAACGCAAAATATACTAGGAGGAGCATATGAAATACAACAGACCACGAATCAAGCCGATTTATCCCCTATATCGTCTTGATAAAACCTATTTTAGGATTGGTGCCCAGTTAGGAATCACCGTTGAATTTGGGGATCCAGAAGGACAACTCTACAGTCTAGCTAGTAAGTTAAATGGACAAAAAGTTAGTGATATTGTAGTAGAAATGCAAAAAAAATTTCCAGAATTAACAGTTGATGACATTATATCCGGTATTGACTTATTAGATGAAAATAATGTCCTTGAAGAGACATTGCCTGATGAAACTGATGAAGAACGCTACCTCCCAAATATCAGTTACTTTAGCCGCTTTGTCGGTATGAATGGAAATCGTTTTGAGGTACAAAGGAAGATACATGAAAGTACGATTCTCTTACTTGGACTTGGCGGTGGTGGATCCAACATATTAACATTATTAGCTGGATTGGGGCCAAAAAAGATCATTATTGTCGATTATGATCGTGTGGAAATGGGTAATCTAGGTCGCCAATTTCTGTTTCGTGAAGCTGATGTCGGTAAACTGAAAACCGAAGTAGCTAAAAAAGCCATTAACGAAATGAACTCAGATGTTGAAATTGAAGTACACAATCAAAAAATTCAAAGCCCAGAAGATATATTACAGTACACAGATGGGGTTGACTTAGTAATTTGCGCAATCGATGAGCCGCCGTTTATCATTCATCGAGTTGTTAACAAGGCAATTGTGGCGGCTGATTTACCTTGTGTATTTGGTGCTTCACAGGTCAGCCGTGGACGTGTCTATACTGTGATTCCATATGTCACTGGATGCTTTGACTGTTTAAATTTGAATTTTAGTAAACATGATCCTAAATTTTTAGATCAATTTGTGGGTTTCCGCGAAGTTAATTTCAATCCGCCTTCAATTGCGTACGGGCCGGGCATGTTTCAGTTAGTATCTTCAATTGTTGATGAAGCAATTAGAGTTTTAACACGGTATGCCAAACCGCAAAGTCTGGGTACACAATTTGAAATTAATTATGAGGATGGGTCGTCTTTCACCCATCATACGTGGCCCCGTTTTGAAGATGAATGCCCGACATGTGGTAATGGTAGTGCTGAAGACTGGCAGATTTTCCAATACTATCAAAACAAGGGCATCAAGTATGACTGATCAACCAGAATTAAATCCAATCTTAGGACGAAGGCTGAGAGACAACAACTGGATTCTATTAACCAGCAAAGCAAAACCAATCATTGTAGATGAAAAAATATCGACAAAACTATTGCACGGAGATGTTGACTCATTTTCAAACAATGAACACTTTATGACGACCCTAAAAGATATGGGCTTTCTAAAAGATTCTGATGAGCCCGTACCGAGACCCATCGTTGAGAGTAAATCTACTGGTTGGATAATCGCTAGAACTACATTTCTAATAATAGGTATTATATCAGCACTTTATGTTGGTTATACAACCTTAATTAGAGGAATCCCTACCGGGAACTTGCTTATTGCGGAACACATAGGTTTACTGGAAAACATTATTTTTATTGTTTTATTTTCAATAGTAACGACGATAGCTCATGAATTAATGCATTTACTGTTTGGGCAATTAACTCCTTCAAAAGCGGGCTTACACATCTCTGCGAAGACGGCAGTAGCGAAGGTTTCTCTATCACACGTTTGGGTATGGTCACGGTTAGGTAGAACTGCTGCAGTTTCGGCAGGTGTTGTACTTGACCTGGTTGAATTAGCTGTACTATCAGGGCTGTGGTTATACAGTGATGCTTGGTTTTTACCAGTTGCTTGCGCTATTTTATGGGTAAGAATTCTATGGCAGCTTAGGATTCACAAGCGGACAGATGGACAACTAGTGATTGCAATGATCTCAGATAATCCTTCAATGCTTGCTGATTTGAGAAATAAGCGAACAGCGGAAATTACGCTAATCAATATTTTAGGTAGAATGATGTCGATTCTAATTATTGTAGGTTGGTTGCTACCCTTGATTATGCGTATTTATCGGCTGATTCGTTAGTAACCGCGAAGGAGGTTGATCAATCTAATGTCAAATTTAAGTATTCATTCAATTACTAAAACATTTAATCATGGTCAAGTAACCGCTAATGACAATATATCAACACAGTTTTCACCGGGTGTTATCACCGCCTTGACGGGTCATAATGGTGCAGGTAAAACCACATTACTCAATCAAATTATGGGAATTACTAAACCTGATAAGGGATCGGTTACATTTGCTGGCCATTCGTTTATTCAAGAACCATCGGTTGCTAGAAGCATGATTTCTATGATGCCTCAGCTACATGCGCCCCTGACGGGCGTCACCCTCCGTCAATCGATTGAAGCGGTGTCTAGAATTCGGGGACATTTTGATGGTGATCGCAAATCAGAATTGGACAAAGTGTTAAATGCTTTAAAAATTATGGATTGGGCAAACACAACAGGTGAAAAACTATCTGGGGGGTTGCAACGTTTAACATCGTTTGCGATGACCGTTGTAGCACCAGCACCGATTCTCTTGTTTGACGAACCAACTAATGATGTTGATCCGGTCAGGCGTAAACTGATTTGGCAGTATCTCGGTCAACTTGCTGAATCTGGACATATTGTGATAGTCGTTACACATAATCTACTTGAGGTTGATCAATATGCGGATCGTTATCTGCTATTAGATCATGGCCATTTAATTAAGGATGAGTCGACCAATTTAGCGTCGTCCAACCGCTTGTCTGAAAATGTATTAACGCTTACAACTAAACGTCCCTTATCAGTTGACGATTTTCCTAAATCGATCAAGGTCAAGCAGGATAGTGCTTTGGAATATGAAATTATTTTAACCCACTCCCAAATAATACCAGCGATTAATTGGTTACAACAGCGTATTGATCTGTCTGAAATTGTAACGTATAACCTTGCACCCAACTCGCTTGATGTAATGTACGGAGGCTTAACTGATGGAGATAAATAGTGAGCAGATAGTTGATCATTCTTTGAAGACAAAAACACGTAAATTTGGTGGACTCGTCTGGTGGAGTTTGGTTAGGCATAAAGTGCTGTTACCGACATTTAGTGTTACCCAAGCTGTACTGGCGCTTGCTATTGTGTATGGATTAGCGTTATTACTGCCAAATATGACACATCAAGATTCGCTGTACCTATCATCTGGTGCTATTACAATCGGTATTATTGCAGTTGGTTGTGTTCTAGCTGCCCAAATTATCGGTACAGCCAAACAGGATGGCATTGTTGCGTATCAAAAGACACTACCAGTTGATAGAACCAGTATCATACTGGCAGATGTGATTATCTGGAGTTTAGCATCTTTGCCGGGTGTTATTATGTCATGCCTTGCTGCAGTAATTAGATTCAAAATCCACCTATATATTTCACCACTAAGCATTGTCATTATCTTGCTAGCACAGATAACGATGATTTTGATCGGGTTTACCTTGGCCTATTGGCTGTCAGCGAACGTTATGGCGCTCGCAACCCAAGTTATTATGATTGGTGGTTTGCTATTTTCACCAATCACTTATCCGGCCAGTCGTATTCCGGATTGGCTGGCATCAGTTTATAACTGGCTCCCATTTGTTCCAACAAGTGATTTAATACGAGCAACTTTATTTCATTCAGGCACGGTATCATTTTTTAATATAATCGTTCTGATATTGTGGGCACTGATCGCTTTCACTTTATCATTATCTGCGCTAACCAAAAGGGGGTAATTAAATTTTGACACAACTAAAGATTGATCATGTCACTAAGTCAATTGATGGCAGAAACATTTTACGGATCGATAATTTAATTTTTAAGAACAATGGAATTTACGGGCTAGTCGGCCCTAATGGTGCAGGTAAAACCACATTACTCAAGTGTGTTTGTGGCCTACTAGTTCCAAACGCTGGTGATATTCGGATTGATGATTTAATTCTAAACCAAGAAACACGTACAGACTTCCTCAAAAAAATCGGGTCCGTGTTTGCCCAATCTGATAGTATATTTGATTTATCTATTAAGGAACTACTTGAAGAACACTATTACTTTTTTGGACTGACTGCCCCCAAAAAATGGTCAACCATTTTAGAAAACGTGGGACTAGATGTATCTGAGAAACAAATGATCGGTAGTCTATCACTGGGTATGCGTCAACGTTTGCTGTTGGCGGTAGCTATCTCTCACACACCTGAAATTTTGATCCTTGATGAACCGTTTAACGGCTTGGATCCTGACGGAGTTGTTTTAACAAAAAATCTCATCGAACAACTCTCTCAAGATAAAATCGTTATTATCACTAGTCATTCGTTCGCTGATCTAAATGATGTGATTACGGATGCTATCGTGATGGCCAAGGGGCAAACAAGTACTCGAAAAACGATTGCAGAAATTAATGAAGAATTTTCAGACGGCTTAATGGGTTTTTATCATAGCTTTATTAATAGCGTCCAATCGTTAAATTAAAATGAACAAATCGAATTAGCGATTAGATCGAGGAGGTCTTGATGATGAAACACTTCAACTTTGAGTTTTCACGTATGAAAAAAATGCTATTGCCTCTAGGCTTGACAACCGGAATTTTACAACTGTTATTTTTATATTTCTTTGCGTTGGTGGGCCGCTTTGACGCCAGCGATGAAAATAATATGCTAACGAGCTACAGCTCTGTCCTCGGATTAGCAACAACTGGAACAATGTGTGTCTTAGCAATCTATGGAACTGTGATGGCTAGCCAATACTTAGTTCGTGATTATGTCGGCATGAATAAAAGTAAGACCTATTTACTGCCCATTAGCCGTAAAGAACTTTTTTACACTAAAACAAAAGCATTCTCAGCAGTAATAAGTTTATCGATGATTGTTGGACTCCTTATATCAAACCTGGTATTCATGATGATGAATGTCATTATACCCTTGATTAAAATCAGTCCACTTCCACACACCATTGATGTTGTGGTATCAACAATTGCTTGCATTTGTTTGACGTTGACAATCATCCTGTTTTCCAGTTTTATTGGTATTAAGCTCAATTCAACAGTACAAGGTATCATTGCTAGTATTGTCTTTGTGGTATTTCTATCAAACTTATCTGCAATCACATTAATGTCTTACGAATTTCTTTCATTGCTTGTTGCCATTGCAATGATCGTGCTAGTCACCATTGCAGGTATCAGTATGGGGCGTAGTATTGATAAGAACGAAGCACTTTAAGCAGTGCGATTGGTGGTGATCCAGCTTGCTAAGAAATAATATTATGGAAATTTCGGCTAATGAACGTAAAACTTGGTTTGGTTTCCAGATCATAATGGTTGTCGTGCTGCAAAGCCTTTCGCAATTAATATACGTAGGTTTGTACGCATTCTTCTCAGGAAGTGGTTTTGCCGTTAATCTTAATAGTAGACCTTTTTTAATAGGCGAATTATTTGGTACAATTTTGACAATTCTAATTTTTTTGGTTTATGCGGGCTTTATTGAAAAACGACGGTTACTATCCCTCGGGATTACCCATGAAGGCACTTTGCTTGAAGTTCTTAGGGGGTGGTTGCTGGGCGTAGTTTGTGTCTATTTAATTACAACAATAATTGGTCATTTAGCGCACGTCCAATTTATTTTTACTAGTAATATTGATATGAGTTTAGTACTGCTGTATTTATTTGGCTTTGCAATTCAAGGATTAAGTGAAGAAGTGATTTTTAGAGGCTACTTAATGAATGGCCTTGCCACAAAGCTAAAGCCTATGACCGCAATTGTTATAAGCGCATTGATTTTTGCACTAGTACATTCGATAAATGGCAACTTCTCGATTTGGAGTTTATTATCGTTGCTATTGTTGGGGATCTTTCTTGGCTTGTTATTCTATAAACGACAAAACCTCTGGATAGTTGCCGGTCTACACGGCGGTTGGAATTTTTCTCTTGGTGTTATTTTTGGAAGTAAAGTCAGTAATATTGGACTTGGAGTATCTTTTTTAAAGACAAATATCTACAGTGATCATCCAGTATTAAGCGGTGGCAGCTTTGGGTTGGAGGGAAGCTATATCACAACCATTGTGTTGCTGGCTGTGTGTGTTGCATATTATTTTCAATTCATAGATCATAAAACACATTCAATCGAGTGAAAAAGCAACCAGGAATTGGCGCCTATCCGAAAACATAGGTAGCTGATACTAGGTTGCTTTTTAGTTTATATTTAAAAGAATAATACTTACCAGATAAACATTTGTCTCCGTCCATTGTTTATACAGACCATTGTAATTAGAAACAATTCGTTTAATATTACTGGTACCAAGCCCGTCATATTTACGCCTACGGCGTGTAACAACTTCTCCAGGATTATAGTGATTTTTAATATCGATCAGTAGCTTATCTTCGAATTGTTTAATGACCAAAGAGATTTCAGCTTCATTTTGATTTGGTAACCTTTTAGAAGCCTCTAACGCGTTATCAATTAAGTTACCAATTAAAACTGCAAGGATATCTTTATCAACATTGATTTGCTCAGATAGAAGTACTTTAATCTCAAATTTAATATTAGCTTGATTAGCCAATTCGTGCTTATCGTTCAGCAAGTAATTTAGGATAATATCACGTGTATAGAATTTTTGCCGAACATTGAGCTGATCTGTTGTTGCTTGTAGATAGTTTTTTGCTTCGTCAATCTGATTGTGCTCCAGTAATCCCCGAAAAACAATGAATTTATTTTTTAAATCATGTCGAATAGCAGAAAGTTGTTCCTGCGACTTTTTTAACTCAGAAATATACTTTAACTCATATGAAAGTGACTTATTTTGCAGTGTAATTTGATTCAACTGCCGAAGGTGTTTCGTTAAGCTACTATACAAGTAAAGTATACAAAGATTCATATAGAGCACACCAAATGCTACCAGTAGTACAAAGTACGTAGAATGGATTGTGACGTTAATCTTAGCAAGTAAAAAACTAAATAAGACGATGATTGATACAACTGGAATAGAGGTTAGAGCAACCAACGATGGTAAGTTTAAAGATTCAAGAATAATGTGGTTTCGGAAAAATACGAGTTTAAGCGCCAGAAACATCAGTATTTCAATTGTCATCGTGATACTAGTAGTGATGATGACAAACAGCAAATTTTGTGCATCGTACTGTGAGGATAACACTGCATCAAAAATAGCTAGCGAAATTGACTCACTAATAAAGTTAATGGCTAACAAAATTACAACCCAGAAAAACATGTCTTTATTGGGCACATCATACTGACTAGCAATTGTTATCATGGCGATTAACGTTACAATGATATTGATAAATGGTTCAATGCTACTGGAAGCAAAAAATGCGGTAAGTGAAACAATACCTGTTAATCCAAGTAGTACTAAAATGCGTTTCAATGATAGCTGATTTGCAACTGACCAACTCGAAAAGAAGAAATTAAGCAAGAAGGCATAAACAAGAAAACTCAACAATCTGATTATAGTATCTGTCATAGTTTACTCCTCATTTTCATAATAATTGCATCTCTTGCTTGTGATTTGAATTTCCGACTAATGGGTATTTCAATTGATCCAGAGTCTTCCGTTAAAATGATATAATTCGTACCAACTTCTTTAATAAACTTGATATTAACGATATAGGAGGTATGAACTTGTACAAAATTGTCGTTTAATTTTTGCAATAGTTCGGGCGTCGACATAATCGCCTGAAAGTCGGTCTGTGCTGTGTGAATAATAACGATACGTTTTTGTTTTTCAAAACAAATAATATCTGTAAATTTTAAATTGTACGCAATTCGCTTATATGTGAAAGAAAAATGGTCATCGTCTAAATCCAAATATTTGATAACTTTTTTAATGACCGGAAACATTTTTTCTTCTGTCACGGGCTTTAGAATATAATCAAAAGTTTGAACTTGAAAAACGTCTTCCATGTATTCGCTGAAATTTGTTAGAAAAATAATTGGTACATTTAAATTATGCTTGCGGATCTCTTTTGCAACATTTATTCCTGATGAGGAAGGCAATTCAATGTCAAGAATAAAAAAATCATATTGAATATTCTGCAATGACGCAATTAACTTATCTGCAGTGAAGAAGACTGATATATCAAATAGTGTGGGGTTATAAGCTTCGAGAGTTTTCTCGACAGCACTAGTCATTTCTGGAATATCGTCACAAATCGCGACTTTAATCATCTTGACACCTCCTAAAGAAAGCGACTATTATCGTTATTTTACGAATAAAATCGTTCTTTATTTTCTGGCTTGTTTAGCCTTATCACAGGTAAAAGACAGCTACATTTTCTCATGCTTATACAAAGTTAATTTTACCATCAAATTTATAATACGATGAAATTTTGTCCATATTGACTACTGCGTGTTTTTTAAGAGGTGTCAGTAGCTTGATTCGCGTTTGATTTTCAATCAATATTTCGATCTTGAACAAGTAAATATCACTTTTTGAGTAAATAAAAATCGTACTTAATAATTTAGGCTACTTGGGGCGGATCTGTATTCAATTTTCCAAAATCACGTTGACTGAGTAGATTCATCTGGGCTATGAGATGGACGCTGGATACCATTATTTTTTCTGTATAATTGATAGTGCCATAAATGTTACTATATCAGAATTTATCCTTCAATGTTATACTTAGCCAAGTTTCACGTGAAACATCAGTCCCACAGATGACGCATTTAAATACCATTTGTGGGATTTTTTCGGTATCATTAAAGTGAAGTAATGAGCACGAAAGGTGGGACGACGATGTTAAAATTCAGTAACTATAAACGGTTATGGGGTGTTTTAACAGTGGGCGCTGTAGCCCTGATTTTGCAATTTCTATTTCGACAAAGCGGCGTCGCTCAAATCGTGGTCACGGCGCTTGGTTCGCTGATTGCTTGCCTCATGCTGGTGGACATGGTTAAAACGTTACGGTCAGGTAAGTTCGGCGTGGATTTACTGGCTATTACAGCGGTAGTGGCCACGCTGGCAATCGGTGAGTACTGGGCGGCCCTTATTGTTTTACTCATGTTAACTGGTGGTGATGCCTTGGAAGATTATGCCGCTCACAAGGCCAACACAGACCTCCAGGCGTTGTTGGAAAAGTCCCCCCAGATTGCCCACGTTGTGATTGAAGATCAGATCCATGATGTTGCGGTCGAATCAGTGGCCGTTGGGGATCGGTTACTGGTTAAACCCGGTGAGGTAGTGCCAGTCGATGGCACGGTCGTGGCCGGTCAAGCGATGGTTGATGAATCGTCGCTAACGGGTGAATCTCGGCTAGTCGAAATAACGGCGGGGAGCCCGCTAATGTCGGGGGCCGTCAATGGCGATAATACCGTGACGATGGTGGCTGACCAATTGGCTGAGGACAGTCAGTATCAAAACATTATTCGGTTGGTCAAGCAAGCCGAAGCCCAACCGGCGCACTTTGTCCGAATGGCCGACCGTTACGCCGTCCCTTTCACCTTGGTAGCTTACGTGATTGCTGGCATTGCTTGGGCCGTGTCAGGGACTCCTGAACGGTTTGCAGAAGTTTTAGTCGTGGCGTCACCGTGTCCCTTAATATTAGCAGCACCCATCGCATTAGTGGCTGGTATGAGTCGAGCTAGTCAGAGCGGGATCATTGTCAAAACGGGAACGACGTTGGAAAAACTGGCGAAGGTTAAAACAATGGCGTTTGATAAAACGGGGACGATTACGCAGGGGAATTTGACAGTTGCGGAAGTTTTACCGGTAGCTGGCGTGTCACAGGCGGCGCTAATTAAGTTGGCTGCCGCGTGTGAACAACATTCCAATCATGTACTGGCCCGCTCATTAGTTGAAGTGGCACCGGCGGACTTACCTGCGGCGACTAACGTTGCGGAAGTAACGGGTGGTGGGGTTAGCGCCACGGTAGCAGGAGAAGTGGTGAAGGTGGGAAAGGCTGATTTTGTCACGTCGGCACCCATCGAGCAGCAGTCGACTACGGCCGTGTACGTCTCCGCAGATAGCCGCTACTTGGGCTGCATCACTTTTTCAGATCAGTTGCGGCCAGAGGCAGCAACGACTGTGACTGGCTTGCATCAGCTTGGCGTTGATCACCTAATGATGATTTCAGGTGACCGGCGGCCGATTGCTGAGAAAATTGCCCAGTCTGTTGGTATTGATGACGTCTACGCAGAGTGCCTCCCCGCTGAAAAGATTGCGGTGCTCAAGCAGTTGCCACGGGAAAAGCGGCCTGTCGCAATGGTGGGCGATGGCGTCAATGATGCGCCCTCCTTGGTCACGGCGGATGTTGGTTTGGCTATGGGGGCCCACGGGGCGACCGCTGCGAGTGAGTCAGCGGATGCGGTTATTTTAAAGGATGATCTCAGTCGGGTCGTTGCCGCAGTTGAAATTTCAAGGGATACGATGAAGGTGGCCCGTCAATCCGTGTTGATTGGCGTCGGCATCTGTACGGGGTTGATGCTCATTGCGAGTACGGGTGTCATTCCAACCATTGTTGGTGCGTTACTACAAGAAGTGGTGGACACCGTGACCATTTTAGCGGCGCTGAGGGCACGGTCAAAGCGTTCAAGGTAAACCCAGTCGATCACAAAAGCCACTGATGCTTGTTGCGTCAGTGGCTCTATTTGGGTTGGTCTAAGTTATCACCAGTTAGTGCGACGATGGGATAATGCGATAAACGTGGCTACTCAGCCAAGTGATGAATAAAATTATGGCGGAAATCCAAATGGTTGTGTCACCCCAATACGTGACCATGACACCGTTGAAACCGGCTCCCAGTACAAAACTAATAATGATTGTTAACGTGGCGAGACCTTTAACGCTAGCCTGATGGTCGTGCTTAAAAGCGGCATCGTAAAGGCTCTCTGCCAGGGTCCGGATATTTCCCGTCATCATCAGGGAGGTAAAGGGACCGCCGTTTAGCCGCCGAAATTCCTGAAGTTGACCGGCGGCTGCCATCGACAGTAAACCAGTTGTGACAATGTCGGAGACGTGAGCAGATAGCCCTCCACTGAGGCCGATTAGTAAGATTTCGTAGAAGATCACGATTGTGGACCGACTGAGATTAGCGTCGCTTGGATAACGATGCTGTAAGAGTCGAACAATGAGGGTGCCAACCATAAACATCATGATTGAAATGAGGTATCGAGTGGCCGATTGCCCTTGTCCTAGGTGAGTTCCAAGAAGAATTAAGTTCCCCGTTTGAAGCCCCGCAAACACTTCACCGTGTTCAAGGTAGGTGTAGGCATCAAGCCCACCGGCTGCGGCGGCAAGTAGTGCGGCCGGTAAGAGGTAATCGTACTTAGATTGGGTATGAATTTGCATGGGTGTTGCCTCCGTTACTAAAATGGTATTTCCCGGGCAATATTAATTCTCCGGTTGATAGCTGCGTTTCAAAAAAGCCGCCATAGTTTCCGGAGCATGGCCGGTTAATTTTTGAAAGTCCTTTGACGTGGCCGCCATTAGGCCCATTTCGCCGGCTCGATACATACTGCTCAATTCGTCACCGTCACCTTCAGATCGATAGATATCAGCAAAGGCCTTTGTTGAAACTGGCTGATAACCGATGGGGTGGCCGGTGACATCGGTCATCAGGGCCCCTAAGGTTGGCATATCGAACGCTTCTTCTTGCGACAGTAGGTACGTTTCACCGTGGCCACGCAGTTCTGGCTTGACGGCGAGTTGCGCGATGGCTTCGGCACTATCGGTTTGTGTAATGAATGCTAGTTTTTGGTCGTCAACCGGGTAAATGAGGGCTTGGCGCTCGATTAATTCTGGGAGATAGGGAACAAGTGGGTCAGCGAACAGGCTGTTTTTAACCACGGCATAAGGAATCCCAAAACCGGCCAATCGGCGAGGCGCATACCCGTAAAACGGCGACATCGTGAACGGATTAGTCTCTTGATCCGCAAAAAAGCTCACGAAAATGATCTGGCTAACAGCCGCTTTTTTAGCGGCGGTCAAGACGCTTTCTAGTTCAGCAACGCGCTTTAAAACGTTATAGGTTTTGCTGGGAATGTAGACTAAAACATCGGTCCCGTTAAAGGCTAAGTCCATGGAAGCGTTATTGAAATAATCGAGTTGGACCGCTTGAACGCCCAGCTTTTGAAAGGCCGCCAGCTTTTCGGGATTGTGGACCCCAGCTCGGATGTTATCATCGATCGTCAATTTGAGCAGTGCTTTGATGACGCGATGGCCTAAATGGCCACTTGCGCCAGTGACTGTGATTGTCATGTTACTTCCACCTTTCTGTGTTCCTAGCTTGATGTGATGGTGTAAAAGTTACCTTAAATATACGCCAGGACTAAAATAATGACACGAATTTCATCTTTTTGGTTGCGCCCAATTGATCGTTTATTTAGTATGGAAAAAGAAGCTGAGGTGAACGACCGTGATTGAATTTGAAAACATTGGCAAAAAGTATGATGATCAAAATGCGTTGAAGAATCTAACGCTCACCATTAACGATGGTGAGTTATTTGTGTTAGTTGGGCCGTCAGGAAGTGGGAAAACAACCCTTCTTAAAACAATCAATCAGCTGGTCGTACCCACAAGTGGGACCGTTAAGGTTGATGGTGAAGACGTGGCCAAAACCGATTTACGACAGTTACGCCGACACATTGGCTACGTGCTGCAAACCGGGGCGTTGTTTCCCAACTTGACGGTGGCTCAAAATGCAGCTGTCCAGTTGGATGCCTTGGGCTGGGACAAAAAGGCCAAGGAAGACCGAATTTCAGCACTGATGGCCAAGGTTGGATTACCACCGAAGACGTTTTTACAGCGGATGCCAAGTGAGCTATCCGGGGGCGAAGCACAGCGGGTGGGCATCGTTCGGTCGCTGGCGGCTAAGCCAAAGCTCATATTAATGGACGAACCCTTTAGCGCTCTTGATCCCGTTTCCCGGCGGCAGCTACAACAGATTATGATTGAGCTGCATCGTGAAATTGACGCTACAATTGTTTTTGTGACCCACGACATGCATGAAGCGACGTTGCTGGCTGATCGGGTTGGTGTCGTTTACCACGGCGCTTTGCAACAGGTCGGGCCGCCCAATGAAGTGATGGCTAATCCGGCTAACGAAGTGGTGCGTCAGTTTTTTGATGCTGAGAGTTCTGGCGACCGGTTACTGAAACAGGTCCTAGTAGCGGGTCTTGGTCGTGAGAAACAACCGGGGGAAACCCCCTTAAAGGTTCGGAATAGTCAAACGGTATTCGAGTGGGCCGGTATGCTTGAACGACGTGCTGATCAGCTAATCGAAGTTGACGGTCGCGTTTTGACCATTCACGATTTGCTCAACTATGTTGCGCGGCTTGGAGAGGAGAGTGATCACGATCAATGAGTTAAGTACTTACTTGGCTAAGAATGGCAATGAAATTCTTCAAGCACTTTGGCAGCACGTGGAAATTTCGCTGATTGCGATGATTATTACCATTCTGATTGGCGTTCCACTCGCCATTGCACTCGTTAACCACCAGCGAATCGGTGAGGTGATTTTGCAGGTTGCCGGGGTGATTCAGACAATCCCCAGCCTAGCGGTTCTGGGAATCTTGATTCCGTTTGTCGGGATTGGGACGGTCCCCGCCGTCATTGCGTTAGTTCTGTATGCGATTATGCCAGTGTTTCAAAACACGTATGCGGGATTGACGAACATCGATCCCGTGTTAATGGAAGCGGCCGATGCACTGGGTGTTAGTCGGCGTTTTAAGCTGTTTCGAATCGAAATTCCCCTGGCCATGCCAATGATCTTATCCGGGATCCGGATTGCGACGGTTCTGGTTATTGGAACCGCGACCTTAGCGGCTCTGATTGGTGGCGGCGGGTTAGGGACCTATATTTTACTAGGGATTCAGACCAATAATAACGCCGCTCTCGTTGTTGGTGCGGTACTTTCAGCCGTCTTAGCCTTACTGGCCAGTTTATTGATTAAAGTTTTGGCAAACGTTTCCTTTAAAAAACTGGGAATCGGCGTGTTAGTCGTGGCCGTTTTAGGTGCAGGCGTTGGTCTTGGCCGGCAACTGTTGGCTAAGCCCCACGAAACAGTCACAATCGCGGGTAAAATGGGTGGGGAACCCGAAATTTTGATTAATATGTATAAGGATCTAATCGAGCAACAGGACCCAGCGATTACGGTTAATTTAAAACCCAACTTTGGCGGCACTAGTTTTTTGTTCAAGGCGGTGACTAGCAAACAAGTTGATATTTATCCCGAATTCACCGGGACGGTTTTGCAATCACTAGTCAAGACGAGTTCGGGGGTCAGCCACGACCCAGAAACGGCCTACCAAGATGCTAAGCACGACCTCCAGCAACAGTTCAAAATGACGTATCTCAAGCCAATGAAGTATCAAAATACGTATGCTTTAGCCGTTCGGTCAGCGACAGCGGCCAAATATCATTTAAAGACAGTCGCAGATTTAGCGCGGGTTGCCGGTCAATTAGACGGGGCGTTTGATCCAGATTTTTATCAGCAAGCAGACGGTTATCCTGGACTCAAGCAGGCCTATCATTTTAACTTACGGAGTGTTCGGACCATGGAACCGGCACTGCGCTATGAGGCCCTGGCGGATAAGCGCGTGGACGTGACAGACGCCTATACCACTGATCCACAAATTCGGCGGTACCACTTGGTGACACTAACGGATTCAAAGTCCTTTTTCCCACCATATCAAGGCGCACCATTAATGTTAGCCAACTTCGCGAAGCAGCGGCCCGAAGTTGTGACAGCGTTAAATAAACTGGCTGGTAAAATTTCAAACGCTGACATGCAGGAGATGAACTACCAAGTGACGGTTAAGCACCGAAAAGCGGCGACGGTTGCGCACGCTTATTTGAAAGCACACGGGTTAGTTAATTAGGAGGGTGAATTAAGATGAAAGCCATCGTTGTATCACAGCCGGGGAGCCCTGAAGTGTTGCAGTATCGAGAAGTCCCGACACCCAAGGTTAAGCCGGGTTGGAGCCTAGTTAAGGTGAAAGGATTCGGCATTAATCACTCTGAAATCTTTACGCGTGAAGGGAAATCCCCGTCAGTAAAATTTCCTCGAATTTTAGGGATTGAAGCGGTTGGTGAAGTTGCTGAGACGTCTGACCCAACGCGGTTTCAGGTTGGCCAGCCGGTGGCGGCAATTATGGGCGAAATGGGCCGAGCCTTTGATGGTGGCTATGCCGAGTATGCCCTTTTACCCAATCAGCACATTTTCCCCGTGGAAACGTCCCTATCATGGGAAGAATTAGCGGCCGTTCCGGAAACCTATTACACGGCTTATGGCATTGTTAAAGGTCTCCAGGTAAAACCCGACGATCGGATTTTAGTTCGCGCGGCAACGAGTGGAGTCGGATTAGCCAGTTTGAAGTTAATCAGGGCGCTCAATCGGCATAATGAAGTCGTCGGGACGACCCGTTCTCCAGAAAAACGGGCGCAACTGATTCAGGCTGGATTTGATGGGGCGCTGGTCGTGGCGGCCGAGATCCCGGTTGATGAAAAATTCGATAAAATTGTGGAATTAGTTGGCCCGCTGACGTTACGCGATTCAATGCAACACCTCAGCCCCTATGGCATTGTCAATATGACCGGAGAATTGGGCAACCAGTGGACGCTACCAGAGTTTGATCCCATAACGGATATGCCAAACGATACGTATGTGACCGGGTTTAGTTCGGGTGACGTCACATCGGGAAAGTTTCAAGAAATGCTGGATTTTGTGACGGCTCACCACATTGATGTTGCGCCTGAGAAGGTCTTTTCGCTTGAAGAAACCAGACTTGCTCACGAGTATTTGGCCAGTCGACAGTCCTTTGGAAAAGTTGTCGTTATGACAGGTTTATAGTGGTTCTAGCACTCATTGCAAGTTGAATGAGTGCTTTTTTAGATTAAATTCGGGTTTTACTTATCAATGTCTTTTTAAGATTAATAATTCAATTTTAATTTTATAAATATCCGAACTTTTGGTACAATACAACCATTAAATGGTCGGAGGTTCTCTATGAAAAAAATCTATCTTAATCACGATGGCAACGTTGATGATTTGGTCTCTTTACTGTTATTGCTACGGATGCCGGATGTCAAACTGATTGGTGTCGGAGCGGTCGGGGCTGACTCTTACGTTGAGCCGGCTGTGTCGGCGTCACGAAAGATCATCGACTTGTTTGGAGCGGATCAGGGGTTGGAAGTCGCCCAGTCTGATTCACGGCCGGTTCATCAATTTCCTAAGGAGTGGCGGTTAAGCGCGTTCTCGTTTGATGATTTTCCAATTTTAAACGAGCATGGCGATCCCAAGACGCCACAAGCCCCGCTAGCAGCTCACGATGATTTGCGTGAAAAGGTATTAGCGGCTGATGAACCTGTGACACTGGTCATGACGGGACCTTTGACCGACCTAGCACGCGCATTAGATGATGACCCAACAATTGTGACTAAAATTGATCGCCTATACTGGATGGGTGGTACCATGAACGACCAAGGAAACGTGGCAGAACCAGAACAAGATGGCACCATGGAATGGAATGCTTATTGGGATCCAGAAGCCGTTAAGACGGTCTGGGATTCTTCCCTCGATATTGTAATGGTCGGCCTTGAAAGCACGGATCAGGTGCCGCTCACCCGTGAGTTACGCCAACACTGGGCGAGTCTTCGGCGCTTTCCAGCCTTTGACCTCATTGGTCAAGGTTATTCGTTGGTTCATTCATTTGAAGCCAACTCCATCTATTATTTGTGGGACGTTTTAACCACGATGGTGAGCCGTTATCCAGAGCTCGTGACGACTAAGCAGGTCACGGGTGACGTTTTGACCGAGGGACCGGGCGCTGGTCGGACCTTCTTAACGCCGACTGGCCGACCGATTACGCTGGTGACTGGTGTCCACGGCGACGCCTTTTTCAAGCAAATTGACGACCTCGTCATGAATCAGTAAGAAGCTAAAAACATTGCGATTACGGCATTGTTCCGTAAATAATAAAAGTTAAGATGACACCAATAGATATTGCACTTTGGAGGTGGTTATCGGTGAATGCAATCTCAGACAGTGAATTTCGTCAAAAGCTACGTAGTTATATGCGGCAAGTCAATGACGATTCAGAGAGCTTAATTGTAACGACTAAGGATGCCGATGACACAGTAGTGGTGATGGGTAAGAAAGATTATGATGCGATGCAAGAGACACTCTATATTTTGAGTAACCAGGCATTAGTGGCACAGATTCGTGAAGGACAAGCGGAATTCACGAATGGTAAAGCGCAAGTCCACGATTTAAAGGATTTACCAGATGATTAAGGCGTGGACGACTAAAGCGTGGGACGATTATTTGTAGGTATAACCTAGGAGATAAGCGCAATGTTCGCCAGATTCATAAGCTGTTAAAAGATATAGAACGAGGTGACCCATATACTGGTATCGGAAAGCCTGAACCGTTGAAACACGACCTATCGGGTTTGTGGTCACGACGTATTACGCAAGAACACCGTTTGATATATGATATTGACGGTGTGACTGATACTATCCGGATATATGCGTGTCGCTATCATTACAGTTAGTGAACTCAATGAAAGGGCTGTGCATGAGTTTACTGCGATTAGTAGCAAAACTCGGATTCCGGCCGCATCACACAAAAACATCCGATTTTGACGAGCCTGCCAGAATCGGATGTGTTTGTGTTGACACTGAAATTTTCCAAGTTCCTCGATGATGAGCTGCGGTCTAACCACCTTGTGGCGCACTCTAGCTGCGCTGTTCCACACTCTAAACGTGTTCCACAAGGCAGACCGCTACTGCGTAAGCCAAAAGCCCCAAGAATCCAAGCCCGGGATTCTTTGGTCTTCTGTCTTACGCTCCGCAGTCTAACCGCCTTATTCCACACTCTCTTCCTATAACCTTTCAGCCTCGGCCACCTGCTCCCGTAACTGGTTACGGTATTTGATCAACCATAGGTCGTCGGGATACTGTGCCATAATTGATTCGGCGAAGACGACGGGGTCGTCTCCCACCGCTTGATTGACCGGGACCTTTTCAGCGGCACTTTCCTGAAACATGTGCAAAATATCTTCGAGCGGATCAAGCATTGCCCCGTTTTTAGCGAAGTTCCAGATGTAGCGTTGGAGAGCGTCCAACGTTTTCGCGTAGGCCGGTGGGAGGGCGGCCATATCTTGCTTAAACGCGTTATAGCGCTTCTTGTCACCTATCATTGTGATTAAAAAATTAGTCATGTTATTTCTCCTTCAGTTTTGTCATGGTGGTGGCTAAAAACTGCCACTTTTCCCAGAAATCGGTGAGGTATTGCTGGCCAGCGGTGCTTAACGTGTAAAATTTTCGTGGGGGGCCCACCTCTGACTTCCGCCGGGTGACGTTAAGCAGTCCCTTTTTCTCTAGCCGGAGCAAGACCGTGTAAACGGTGCCTTCGACGATGTCTTCAAACCCTAAAGTGACGAGGTAATTTGTAATTTCATAGCCGTACGTTTCATTTTGACTGATTCGTTGTAAAACAATGCCTTCAAGGGCGCCTTTTAGTAACTCGGTTAAGCCTGTCAATTAGTACCGCCACCTTTCATCCTGGTTATATGTAATACTATGTACCGGTATATAGTAACAACAGGTAGATGAGTTGTCAACAAAAAACGGAACCGATCTTAACGGACTGGATGCGGCCCGTTAAAATCAGTCCCGTATGAGTGAACGTCGAACTAGCGAGGGGACCGGCTTGGTCGGTACGCTAATTGGTAGATGCCCATCAGAACGATAAAAAATAAAAGTGAAATCGACATTGAGAGTCGAGTCCCCGAGTTAATGAGTAGGAACCCGAGAATGGCGATAAAGAAGGCCAAGCTCAGGTAGTCGGTCAAGGGGTAACCAGGCATTTTAAACGTGTCACTGCCGGCCGGAGACTGGTGGCGGTACTTAACGTGGCACCAGATCATGACCACCCATACGATGACGAAGTTGATGGTAGAGACGCCTGAGACGAGGTTGAAGACCCCTGCTGGCATCAAGTAGTTAAGAACGACGATGAGCAGCAAAACAGCAGCACTAAAGTTCAGTGAGGTTTTGGGAACGCCAGCGTCGCTTAGTGTTTTGAATCGAGCGGGGGCGTTACCACCGGCCGCCAGAGCGCGAAGGGTCCGTGATGTGCTGAAGAGGCAGCTATTTGTTGCGGATAGGGCGGCCGTTAAGACGACAAAGTTGAGAATCCCCGCGGCCCCCACAATGCCGATACCAGCGAAAACTTGCACGAACGGACTAGCCGTAGTGGTGATTTGGTTCCACGGGTATACGCTCATGATCGCGATCATCGCGCCGACGTAAAACAACCCGATCCGGATGGGCAAGCTGTTGATGGCCTTAGGTAGATTCGTTTTAGGATCATCCGTTTCCCCTGCGGTGATGCCGACCATTTCAATACCAACAAAGGCGAAGACAACCATTTGAAATGACATGAGAAAGCCGTACGCGCCCGTGGCGAAGAAGCCGCCGTAGTTGAACAGGTTTGCGAAGCTAGCCGTGTGCCCGCCGTCCACTTGGGCGTGAAATAGGGCTAAGCCAAAGCCAACCACCACCAGCAAAATGATGGCGGCAACTTTAATAATCGAAAACCAGGTTTCAAGCTCGCCAAACAGTTTGACGTCAAGCTTATTTGAAGCGTACAGAAAAACTAAGATAACGAGCGGTGCAACCCACTGTGGCAGACTGGGGAACCAGTATTTAACGTAGATTCCAGTCGCCGTCAGGTCGGCCATGGCTAGACTAATCCAACAAAACCAGTACATCCAGCCGGTTACAAATTCCATGCGGTCACCGAGGTATTCTTTGACGAAGTCTAAAAAGGAGTGCTTGCTGGTGTCGGAAAGTAGGAGTTCACCAATGGCGCGCATCATGAAAAAGCAGAAGAGACCAACGATGATGTAAGCTAAGATAATGGCTGGGCCAGAGGTGTGAATCGCACTACCGGATCCCAGAAATAGTCCGGTTCCGATGGCGCCACCGATTGCAATCATTTGAATATGACGACTCTGTAATGCCCGCGAGAGTTCTTTTTGTTGTGGTTTTTGCATAATATCCTCCTTCAATCAAAAAAAGACGCCCCCAGTACCCGTCGGTACTAGGGGCGTCTTAACGCTGTTCCACCCAAGTTTCACGGTCTTCAGACCGCCTTTAAGTCGCTTGATATTGGTCGCGAACCAGTTTCGAAACTGCCATATCGCTGCTAACTCTCAGCCAACCGTTAGCTCTCTGTGTAATGGTTCCAGTATAACGAGTTTTTTCTGAAAGACAAGGGGGAATTTACAAATTAGTTGGGATGGGCTCACTAAAACCGCTTGGAACCAGTACAGCCCGACTTGCTTTTCGCCGGTATTGTCAGTAAGATGAACGTAACAATTAAATCGACACTAGGGGTGCCTTTTTGGCTGAGATGGGCGTTGGTCCGATCCCTTTGAACCTGTTAAGTTAAGACTTGCGAAGGAAAGTGGCTATTAAGATCGAGGGATCTTTCATTTGCGGTGGCAAACTCAGGTGAAGGGTCCTTTTTTTGTGCTTGATGATGGAGGCGTGACATGGAACGAACAAAGATGAGTAGTGCCTTTTTACTCTGGTTAGGAGCGGCAATTTCGATTGCTGAGATAGTAACGGGGACGCTAATGGCGCCGTTGGGACTGCAACGTGGCGTAACAGCAATTATTTTGGGCCATTTAATTGGCTGCGGTTTATTTTTATTTCCGGCTGCGTATTTGTCGGCAACTCATAACCAGACGGCCATTGCGGTCACTCACACGACATTTGGTCGCTGGGGGGTTAGCTTATTTTCAATTTTAAATGCGGTTCAACTGCTGGGATGGACGGCGGTGATGATTGTCAATGCTCAGTTGGCCATGAATGAAATAACAAAGCGGCTTTTTCATTTTCAGTCGGCCCTGGTCATGGCAGCTATCGTTGCAGCCCTCATTGTGCTTTGGTTACTGTTGGATCATCAATGGCTATTTGCGATTAATAACGTGGTCGTTATCTTACTAGCGGTTGGAATGGTGCTGGTGGTCTGGGCGGTTGAGACGGGCCATTCCGGGGGTGTGACGGCCGGTTCTGGGACGATGAGTTTCGGTTCGGCAGTGGAGTTAAACGTCACTATGGCGCTGTCCTGGCTCCCGTTGATTGGCGATTATACGCGCAATACAACCGCACCGTTTAAAGCGAGTCTGGTCAGTGTTAGTGGCTACTTCCTAGGGAGTGTGGCGATGTTTTTGATTGGGCTGTTGACCGTTTTAAAGACCGGGCTAAGTGATTTTACCGCAGCAGTCGCCCAGACGAATCTAGGGCTGATCGCATTATTAATCATCGTTTTTTCGACGGTGACCACGACGTTTATGGACGCGTATTCGGCGGCTACTAACATTGATAACCTGTTGAAGAGCGGGCGGACGAACCTGTTAGGCGTTCTGGTGACAATTTTAGGACTGATTGTTGCTTTGACGGTATCAATGGCCTATTATCAGAACTTTCTGTATGCGATTGGTGCCGTGTTTACGCCGCTTTTTGCCATTCTGTTCGTCAGCATTTTTGGATTACGTCAGCGATTGGCTCTGGGCTGGAATTTTGCTTGGTGGCTCATCGGGGTACTGGCCTACTCGTGGCTTCAACGACTCGATTTTGTTTTGGGCACAACGGTCTTACTATTGGCGGGCTTGAGTCTTGGCGTTTATCTGACGTCACTTTTTGTAAGGAAGTATCCACTGCTTGAAACGGACAACTAACCTGGAGGGATTGCGATGCAACGTAAAACGTACTATATTGCTTTAACGTCGGTAATGGTGGCACTCGGTGTATTTGGTGGGAGCCTGTTTGAATTTCCGGTTGGGGTGGCCCGCGTGGCGCCCATGCAGCACTTGATCAACGTGGTCTCCGGGGTGTTACTTGGGCCTTGGTGGGCAGTTACCCAAGCGTTTTTAACGTCATTGATTCGCAATATGATGGGAACTGGCACCATTTTAGCCTTTCCCGGATCAATGATTGGGGCGTTCTTTAGTGGGTTTTTATTCCGGAAAACGAAGCGATTATTAGGGGCTGTGGTTGGTGAATTAATTGGGACCGGCGTATTAGGTGCCATTGCGGCCTACCCGATTGCCGCCTTGTTCCTAGGGACAAAGGGTGCTTTGTGGTTGTTTGTGCCTAGTTTCTTTCTCAGCGCGGCCGTGGGCGTGGCCATCGCCTGGGTCGTTTTAGGAAGTTTATGGACAGCTGTTATTTTGCCGCAGATGCAACGGCTGGGTGTGATTAAGAAACCCTAGTCAAAAGGATAGAAGACGTAGGCCGCTGGATGAGCGGCCTTTTTTAGGCTAAATTGTTTCACGTGAAACAATTCAAAATCAGAATTAGTAAGTGGATTATGAGAACATTCTAATTTATGATATAATCTCTCTTAACGTGTTACTCAAACCAGCATTTGAGAGGATGATCAGTTCATGTCAGAAGCAACAACCTATATCGCAAAAGTCCGTGACGAAATTGTATCGCGGGATCCCAACCAGCCGGAATTTTTAGAGGCCATTGATAACTTCTTCAACTCCATCACCCCCGTGTTGGAAAAGCATCCTGAGTATATCAAGGCGAACCTGCTGGGCCGTCTGACGGAGCCAGAGCGAGCCTTCCAATTCCGAGTTCCATGGGTGGATGACGCGGGCAATGTTCAGGTGAACCGGGGTTTCCGAGTTCAATTTAACGGTGCTATTGGACCGTATAAGGGTGGCTTGCGGTTCCATCCAAGTGTGAATTTATCAATCGTAAAATTCTTAGGCTTTGAACAAATTTTTAAAAATAGTCTGACGGGGCTGCCAATTGGTGGGGCCAAAGGTGGGAGTGATTTTGACCCCAAAGGGAAGTCTGATAACGAAGTCATGCGATTTACCCAAAGTTTCATGACCGAATTACAAAAGCACATTGGTCCCGACCTTGACGTTCCAGCCGGTGACATTGGCGTTGGTGCCCGTGAAATCGGCTTTATGTACGGTCAATATCGTCGCTTGAACGGGTATCAAGCCGGCGTCTTAACCGGTAAGAGTTTGCAATTTGGCGGTAGCTTGGCTCGCACGGAAGCCACTGGTTTTGGCTTGTTATACTACACTGCAGCCATGTTAAAGGATCAGGGCGAAACGCTTGAAGGTAAAACTATTAAATTGTCAGGCGCTGGGAACGTGGCTATTTATGCGGCTCAAAAGGCAGCTGAGCTTGGTGCAACGGTCTTAACGGCGTCGGATTCAAACGGTTACGTTTACGATCCGAACGGGATTGATTATAAGATTGTGAAGCAGATCAAGGAAGTTGAGCGTGGGCGGATTAAGGACTATGCCGACCGGGTGGCAACAGCGACCTACTACGAAGGTTCTGTTTGGGACTTCGATGTGGATTACGATATCGCGCTACCGTGTGCCACTCAAAACGAAATTGACGGTGGGCGAGCAGCCCGCGCGATTCAAAATGGCGCTAAAATTGTGAACGCTGGGGCCAACATGCCATGTACCCCAGAAGCAGTGAAGGCCTTTAAGCAAGCGGCCGTTATCGTTGGGCCAGCCAAGGCGGCCAATGCAGGTGGGGTTGCCGTTTCGGCCCTTGAAATGAGCCAAAACAGCGAGCGGTTATCATGGACGTTTGAAGAGGTTGACCAACTCTTGAAGCGCATAATGGAAGACATCTTCAAAGAATCGGCTGAAGCCGCTAAGACGTATGGCCTGGGCAATGATTACCTAGCTGGGGCCAACATTGCCGGATTTAAGAAGGTTGCGGAAGCAATGATGGCGCAGGGCGTTATCTAAAATTAAGATTAAAAAAAGACTGTCATGTGTGAGGTTGACTGGAGGACACCCACATGGCAGTCTTTTTGGACTATATTTTTATTTTCCCGGAACATACGCCGGATCAATAATTAACACGGGTTTAATCGTTTTGCCAGACCGCGAATCGGCATTGGCTTCGTTAATTTCACTGAATTTATAAAATTTTTCAGTCTTATCAAAATCGAACATTCCCATTTTATAAAAATCAATTAGCCGAGGAATATCCACTTGAGGAATTGAGTCCCCCATGTTGACGCCGATGAGTTTCTTATCGTCGACACAGAGGTCGTTCCAAGTATCAACGTCAATGTGGTTCGGGGTGACGGCAATGGCGGCACTCGTGCCACCTTGGGCGAGGACCTTAATAGAATCTTCCATCACGGAGGTCACCCCGGTTGTATCAACAGCAAAGTCAACGCCGTAGCCGCCGGTGAGGTCTTTGACGGCTTGAACAACGTTGCCATTTTGGCTATTAATGACGTCGGTGGCCCCCAGTTCCTTGGCCAGGTCCAGTCGGGCGTCAACAATGTCAATCCCAATAACCTTAGTACACCCTGAGATTCGACCCGCCATCATGGCGGCCAGACCGACGGCACCAGTGCCAAAGACCGCAATCGTTTGACCGGGACGAGGTTTTAGGGTGTTCAACACGGTTCCAGAGCCGGTGACATACCCACAGCCAAGGGGTCCAAGCATCCGTAAGTCGAGAGCTTTGTCGACCTTCACAGCGTTGCGTTCGCGGACCACGGTCGTGGTTGTAAATGAACTTTGGTCGAACATGTCCGCGACCGGGTGACCGTTTTCGGTGAAGTGAGCGGACCCGTCTGGCCGGGTGCCGGAAAGGTTATTCTTTGCGTAATTTTCGCACTGAGTTGGGATCCCCCTTAGACAGCTTTTACAGTTCCCACAAGCGTAAAAGCTGAGCACAACGTGGTCACCGGGCTTAAATTGAGTGACTTCAGGTCCAACCTTTTCAACAATGCCAGCACCCTCGTGTCCTAAAACAATGGGGTAGTCAATGACGGCATCGCCAATTCTGAGGGCTTCATCCGAGTGGCAGATGCCACTAGCGACCATGTGGACTTGCAGATCGTCCGGCCCTAAATCAGCAAGGTCAACGTCGTCACGAATGGCAAAGTCGGCATTTTTTTGATCAACAACAGCTGCTGTAATTTTCATGATTGTCACCTCGTTTGTGATTTGTTCCACATAGATTAGTATGGCACGGAATGAACGTTCGTGCAAGCGCTTTCATCAAGTAGAACTAATAACTTCGGTCGGATGAGTCATCGTATGATATGCTAGTTTTATAAGAATTGTAGGGAGGATAACCCCATGACAACACTTAAGTTTCACCATATTGGTCGGCCGGTTTCGTTGGCAACGATTGCTGATAATCCGGCCACAAAGTACAGTTCACTTTTTGACATGTACTCACTTGACCAACAAAATGACCTAACGATTCCGATTGAACTGCACGCTTTTGGACCAAACTGTTCGTTGGATCCGCTGATTCAAGAGCAATTTCACGTTGCCTTCACCGTCGATGATATTGAAACAGCACTTCAAGGCCAAGAAATCATCATGTCGTTATACGAACCGTTTAAGGGGTACCGGTGCGCCATGGTTCTGGAAAATGGGCAGCCAGTTGAATTAATTGAGACCAGTTTGAGTGAACGTGAAATCTGGGGTGACGGTATTTTCCGAAATAGTGTGCTTTATCCGGATGGTGACCAGCGATGATGATGGCTATTATTGTAGGAATTGCGGTATTTGGGGCGCTAACCCGGACAATTTTTGGCTTTGGTGAAGCCCTAGTCACCATGCCGCTATTGGCCTTGGTCGGGGTTAATTTACAGAGCAGTACCGCTTTGATAGGCGCCTTAGGGCTGATCGTGGCGGTACCGGCGGTGATTCGGTTTCGGAGCCATATTGATGTGGCAATTGTGCGGCGGTTGGTGACGGGGTCACTGCTGGGCGTTCCCGTTGGATTAGCGCTTGTTAAATGGCTGCCAGCAACCATTGTCGAACACTTGCTGGGCATTTTTCTGATCGGTTATGGTAGCTATAGCCTTTGGCGGGACTACCACCCAACGCCTAACGCTAAAGCGCATCTGACGAATCGAGGGTTTGATTACTTGGCAGGTTTGATATCCGGCGCGCTTGGAAGTGCTTATAACAGCCACGGCGTCCCAGTTGTCATATACGGCACATTGAAAAAGTGGCCAGTTGACGAGCTTCGCGGTATTTTGCAGGCCCATTTCGTTTGTGTTGGGATATTAGTTGTAATGGGGCAAGCAAGTGCCGGTTTTTGGAACTTATCGGTCGTCAAGTTACTGCTCGTCATTGTCCCGCTGCTATTTGTTGTGGTGCCTTTTGGAAACTGGGTGGCCAGTAAAATTGCGCCAGAACGGCTTGTTCGCTTTATTTTTGGATTACTGGTTGTGTTTGGTGGTTTATTGTTAACTCGATAATTTGAGAAATTAGCTTGACAAGTGATGAGTGCATGATTAGTATTGGGTTAAATAAATGACAAAACGCTGTGAGAAAGTTGAGTAGTCACGGTAACCAGTAAGCGAGCTTTGGTTGGTGAGAGAAAGCCTGGTTGACGTGGTGAAAATCCCTTTTGAGCGGTGCACCGAAGTTTGAGTAACGTGCACTGGCAACCCCCATTATCGGGTTAGCGTATCGCTTTTTAGCCGTACGTGAAAAGGTTGTTTTAGTGATGAAACGACAAGTTAAGGTGGTACCGTGCAGCGCACCCTTAAACCAATTTTGGTTTAAGGGTGCTTTTTGTTTGTCAGAAAGGAGATGGTGGTTTTGGAAGTTCAGATTGGTCCGATTCAGATTAGAGAATGGCAATTAAAAGAAAAGCTGGGAGGCACTCAATTATGGAACAAGTTCAAGATCTCAATCCAAAACCCCTGTCGGTCAAGGAATACTTAGTCGTCAGCTCCATGTTATTTGGACTCTTTTTCGGGGCTGGGAACCTAATTTTCCCCATCCATTTAGGTCAGTTAGCTGGCGCTCATTGGGGACTAGCGACCGTTGGTTTTTTAGTTACCGCGGTGGTGTTACCACTCTTGTCGGTTTTAGCCGTAGCGGTGACCCGTTCAGAAGGGGTTTATGACATTGGTAAGCCACTTGGGCCGGCCTTTGCGCTAGCATTTATGGTGTTGATTCACGCAACAATCGGGCCGTTATTTGGGACCCCTCGAACGGCGACAATTCCGTTTTCGGTTGGCGTTCAACCACTATTGCCCGCTAGTTGGGCGCATGCAGGACTCCTCGTATTTTCGCTATTATTTTTCGGCGCAGCATTCTTAATTTCGTTCCGGGAGTCCAACGTCATGTCCAGTGTTGGTAAAGTCCTGAACCCGCTATTTTTACTGATGCTATTCGCGGTCTTTGCGATGGCGTTCATGGCCCCGATGAGTCATGCTTCCAATCAATCCGTCACAGCAGCCTACCAACACGCCTCATTTTTTAACGGCTTTTTGCAGGGGTACAACACAATGGATGCGTTAGCCGGTCTAGCCTTTGGGGTGACCGTGGTTGCCGCTGTTCGACAGCTTGGCAAGACGACGCCAAAAAGTAACGCCCGCGTGACTGCAAAAGCTGGTGTGTTGGCCACGGGAATGATTGGATTGATCTATGTCGGTTTGATCTGGCTAGGCGCCACAACGTTAGGGCACTTTAAAGTGTCAGCTGACGGTGGGGTTGCTTTCAATCAATTAGTGACTTATTACCTGGGAAATATTGGCCATGCGCTTTTGGCGACACTGCTGACAGTCACTTGTTTAACCACGGCAGTTGGGTTGGTGGCAGCCTTTGCTCAGGATTTCCACAAACATTTTTCAAGGGTGAGTTACCAAACCTGGCTTGGCTTCATGTGCGTGGCGTCGTTCCTAACTGCTAATTTTGGGTTGGATACGATCATCCAGTGGTCAACGCCGATGTTGATGTTTCTCTACCCATTCGCCATGGTTTTGATCCTGTTATCGATCTTTTCACCATTGTTTAAACGTGATCCCGTTGTCTATGCCTTCGTGGTCGTCTGTACCGCCGTTCCGGCATTGTTAGACATGGTCGCTGCTTTTCCGCCAGTGGTGAGTCAAAGTGCTTTTGGAAAGGCCCTTGGGGCTTTTCAACAAGGGGTGTTACCCTTTGCAAGCCTTGGGATGGACTGGGTGGTGCCAGCTGTAGTCGGTGCCGTAGCCGGTCTGGCTGTTCACGTTTTGAAACCAGTATTAACGGGTCAACCAGCGAGCGCTTCAGACCGCTAAGCGTGACAGTACGTTGGTAGTGGGCCTTGCTTCCCCGAGCGTCTCACGATATGATGGGAGGTGAAGGGGGGATGACCGTTGAAACCATTTAGTCTTTTTCGGTACGTCACCGCTGTTATTTTAGTCATCCTTGGGGTCAACTTAGGGATGAGTGGCTTAATGATTATCAAGCAAGTCCCCATGATCTATCCGCCGGCCTACCTTTATATCATTGCTGGGGTAGTTGACCTTGTAGTCGCTGTGATGGTGAGTCTGTTAAAAAACCACTGGTTACTCTGGTTAACGTCGGTGATGTTACTTGCGGGTAACGTCCCAGTTATCCTAATTGCGGCTAGTTTTTCCGGAGTCTACCTCAATTGGTTCAGCTTAGCTGGTATCGTTGTCGGGATTGTGATTATCATTTGTTGTTGGTGGATCGACAACATTGATGATTTGTCCCGAGCAACCATGATTGCGGGGGTCATCCGGTTCGTGTGGGCGATGGTGGCATACGCCATTTTCTACGTGACGTTCGAGGCTCCCCGCCACGATACGATGTCGTCGTTGACGGTTTTAGCCATATTTATTGCTCTGGCGGTTTTCCGGATTAGTCGGCGTAATGGGTCGCCACTCTGATTGAAATGAACAGTGGCCATATGATGAATACCTGAGTGAAATAAGAGGCCGCACTTGAGTGAATTAACTCAAGCGCGGCCTCTTTAATTCGTGCTAGGGTTGTAAACTAGCCACTAAGATGGATTCAATACGGGCTAAATCAGCGGCCGTATTGAGCTGTTTGGGCGAAAATTTGGTTTGGAAAAAATACGTGATAAGTTGACCAACTAATGTTCGACCAATATCGAAAAGGGATAGATCTTGGCGAATTTGGCCGGAAGACTGAAGCCTCGTGAGTGGGCTTTCTTCGAAGATGGGAATTGAGTTTTTGATCAGGTCGTTAAAAACCTCGCGAATTTGAGGACTGATCAGAAGTTCAGAGACGAAGATTTGAACAACTTCAGCGTTTTGCTGCAGGAACTTAAAGCGGTCCTGCACGATAAAGTGAATGAACGTCGGTAGGTCCGCCTTTTCTGGTAAGCTGCCAACAAATCGATCACGCATTTTGGGGAAGAGGTGCTGAAGAACAGGCGTAATGATGGCTTGTAAAAGGTCTTGCTTAGTATGGTAGTACTTAAAGATCGTTCCCTGGCTGACACCGGCCTGCTCCGCAATTTGAGCGGTTGAGGTCCCGTCAAATCCTTGTTTGGAGAATAGATCGATACTGGCTTCAAGAACGGCGCGCTGACCTTTAGGGATTTCAGCGTGAGCTAGCCAGTCGGAGTAACTAGTAAAAATATTTTCAGGGTTCATAAACGGTTCCTTTCGCGTTGCATTACTGTGGCTAATAGCGGTTAAACTTTACGGTAACGCCGTAAACCAACGATATTTAATCCAGTCAACACAACTAAGAAGATGAGTAAAATGCCGATATCCAGACCAAGCCCGGTGAGCGTCGTTCCCCGCATAATAATGGCGGTTGAGGCATCACCCGAGTATTTAATCGGGATGATATAAGAAATTGCCTTAACCCAGTTGGCCATTGTGTCTAACGGAATGATACCAGAGAAGAAGACCTGAGGGACAACAATTAACGGAATAAACTGGACCATCTGGAATTCAGATCGGGCAAAGGTTGATACTAGAATGCCAAAGGCCAGCGCAACTAGTGCTAACAGCAGGTTAATAACGATGAGGTTGAATACGTTGCCGACAATGTCGATCCCCAGCAACCAAATTGTCGCCGAGATAATGACTAACGTTTGGAAAACGGCTAAGATTCCGTAGCTGATCATGTAACCAAAGACGATATCCGATCGTTTAACGGGGGTTGCCAATAATCGATCGAGTGTGCCGCTTGTTCGTTCTTTCAATAGGGCCATCCCAGAAATAAGAAAGACGAAGAAGAATACGAAGAAGCCCAGTAAAATTGGCAGAATTTTATCAAAGAACCCAGTATCGGAATCGCCATAGACGTAGTGATTAGAAATTTGTGGGGCACTCACAGACTGGTTCGAACCGGTTGACTGAGAAGCCATTTTTTGACGCGCCGCGGCTGGTAACTGTGATTGGATTTTTGCCAAGGCTGTTGAAGCTGTTTTAAGTTTATCCTTCATGGTCGTCATGGTGCTAGTGGTCATCGCCGTTTTTAAGGCCATTTTAACGGCAGTTGTCTTGCTGGCGTCGGTATTGGCATAGGTGACCGAATAACCATCATCGGTTTTTTGGATGATTGAATCAATCTTATCATCTTTTAGGGCCTTTTTGGCAGCGGTTTTAGAACGATACTGGCTGATCGACACGTGCTTAATGTCGCCTAAGTCATCGCGCATCGTTTGGCTGACGGACACGGCCCCAATGTTGACATTGGTCGTGGCATTTGAAGAAAAAACAACGTTTAACATGGTAATAATGATGATGGGTGCAACGAACATTAGCGCCAGTGTCCGCTTGTCCCGCAGCATTTCTGTCATAATTCGTTTTGCAATTGACCAAGCTCTCATTATAATTCCCCCTCAGCCTTCAAAAAGACCTCTTCAATCGTGTCAACTTGATACTCAGCTTTTAAGGCCGCCGGTGCGTCGAAAGCCATCACTTTGCCGCCCAACAGTAACGCGACTTCGTCAACCAGTTCGGCTTCATCCATCACGTGGGTCGTGATTAAAATGGCTCGACCCTCATCGCGAATCCGGCCAAGTTCCGCCCAAATGGACCGGCGAAGCGCGGGATCGATACCAACGGTCGGTTCATCCAAGATAAGTAGCTCTGGTTGGCCAAGAAGGGCAATGGCTAAGGATAAGCGGCGATTCATCCCGCCTGAATAACCGCTCGTTCGTTTGTCTAAATCAGCCGTTAAATCAACAACTGTCGCGACATGGTCAATTTCACTGGTGAGGTCAGATTGACTCAAGCCCTTCATTCTACCGTAGAACTGTAGATTTTCACGGCCAGTGAGTGCGTCATAGAGCGCATCAGTCTGAGCCATATAGCCGATCCGGGATAGCAGTTTTCGGTTGGGCATCGTTTCGCCAAACACCGTAGCGCTTCCACCGTCGGCAACTTCCATACCAAGGGTTGTTTTGATGACCGTCGACTTACCGGCCCCCGAAGGCCCAATGAGGCCAACAATTTGGCCGGTTGCAACGTCTAGATTGACGTCTTGCAACACGGTTTGCTTCCCGAATTTTTTAACAAGATGAGCTAGTGACACAATCTTAGTGGTCATAGTGGGATTCCTCCATCCTTAGGTAAGTGAGTGATTACTCACTTTATGAAACGAGTATAAATCTGTTAAGGATAGCTGTCAATTCTTTTAAATAAAAAAAGTGAGTAGATACTCACTTTTCGAAGTTTTAGTAGTAAGTTGCCGCTAGTTCATCAAAAATACGATGACGGAAAGTTTTACTTTTATCGAGTGCGACTAAAATGGTTTGGGGATCAGTGACGGTTCCAGTAAGTTCGGCGGTTAGGTAGTCGGTCAGCAATTGTTCGGTTTCGATGAATGGGCGATGATGCGTCAAAATATCGTTGATGACTGCTGGTATAAAGAGTTCGTCCTGGCGAAAAAGGCGCTCGGGTGAAAACTGATCGTTGATAATCTTTGCGCTTTTAAGAAGCTGGAGTTGTTCAATTGTAAATTGCCGAAAGTTTTGATACGCGGCTTCTAAGCGTCTAGCTAACGCCGGCATGGTTTGGGTTAAATCATCTCGAAAGATGGGCGCCTGAGCACCGATCAAGAGTTGGGCATTGAGCCTTAACGTGACGTAACCCTCAACTGTGAGGGAGACGGGAGTTTTCGTATTGCGATTGATAAACATCAGGTGGCGGCCAACGACGGCCTCGACTATTTCATCTTTATTTTTAAAATATCCGTATAGTGTCGCCCGGCTAACACCCGCAAGTTGCGCAATTTTGGCCATTGATAAATGCGCAAATCCGTTGGCGCTAAGGACATGGTTAAGTTTTAGGACGAGTTGTTCGCGTTTTTCCATACTTGAAAACCTCCAAAATGTTATTGACATATTATACAATAAATAGTAGATTTTGTCTAAAACAACATTGGAGATGGGTTAAAGTGAACAAAACAATTGTGGTCACGGGTGGTTCTGGATTCGTCGCAGGTTGGGTAATCCGTGAGTTTCTAGCGCATGGTTATCACGTCCGAACATCACTGCGCCATTTAAATAAAGCATCAGCCATTCGGCAATCAGTAACAAATGGCTTATCTGACAGTCAGCGGGCTAATTTAAGTTTCTTTGAAGCGGATCTAACCGCTCAAAGTGGTTGGGCCAACGGCATGGACGGGGCGGATGGCGTTATTCATGTTGCTTCACCTCTCGGGACGGGCCGAGAGACAACTGACGAATTAGTCAAGGTTGCCAAAGATGGTACGCTGAATGTGCTGCGGGCAGCCAAGATGGCGGGAATCACAAGGGTCGTCATGACGAGCTCTCAAGCAGCTTCAACACCACCAACAAGCATTGGGGCTGCGGTGTTAGATGAAAGTTATTGGACATCTCTGGACAATCCGGAACTTGATCCCTACCGAATTTCGAAGGTGGAGTCTGAACGGGCAGCCTGGGCGTTTGCGGAGGCCCAAGGGCTGGCCTTGACGACGATATTACCAGGGGCCATTTTTGGACCAGTCCTATCAACTCACAGTATTAGTTCCAACGGCATTTTGGTTAATTTTTTGCACCGGACCAATGTCGTCCCTAAAGTGCCGTTAGAAATTAGTGACGTTCGGGACTTAGCGAGATTACATCGGTTAGCGTTTGAAAATCCGGTTGCGATAGGGAAGCGATACTTGGCCGCTGATCAAACAATCACGATGATCCAAGTTGCCAAACTGTACCAACAGGCGTTTCCAGAACGGCACCTTCATTTGATGACAATTCCGAATGGTGGCCTACGCTTCGCAGCTAAATTTATTCCAGGATTACGATCGTTATTGCCGATGCTGAAGCGAACGTATCATCACACAACGGCAGCTGCCCAAAATGATCTGGGGTGGCAGCAATACACACCGGAAGAGACAGTGATTGACGCAGCGCAATCGTTGATTGATCAGGGAATTGTTTAAACTACAAAGGACGCCACCATAAAACCCGACCAAGACGCGCTGAATTAGGCAATCTTAGTCGGGTTTTATACTGGGTAAGCAGTCAATTACTTAATGGCTTTTTGATCCGTTTCAGGTCCCCACAAGCCGATAATGATGGCGGCAATGATGGCCATTGCAGCGATCCCATAGAAGATAAAAGCGGGTGAGACCTGGGTGATCATGAAGGCAACGACGGTGGGCATTAAAACGTTGAGCAGTTTTGATATCCCGTTGGAAATGCCGGCGCCTCGGAAACGGTGACTCGTTTCGAAGAGTTCGTTGTTATAAACGCTAACGACGGTTGCCACGAGGATGTAGAGGGTCACGGTTAATAGAAACCCGTTAATCAAAATACCAGCGGTTGTTCGTTCGTAAGCATAGGCGATGCCTAGAATGGCCGTTGCGGCAAAGGCGGACAAGATCACCTTTTTCCGACCAGCGCGGTCAACCAGTAAAGCGCCAATTGCGGAACCAATGGGAGCACCCAGCATCATGATGGCTGAGAAGCCGATGGAACTCACGATGTTAATGCCTTGATTCAACAGTAGCGTTGGCACCCAAGACGTAAAGGTGTACTGGCATAGCAAGGTGGCGCTGACAGCCACAATCGCAATGAATAGGCCCTTAGCAAAGCTGATATGACTAGTTGGTTCATGGTTGTCGTTGAACTCATCTTCGTCGTATAAGCCGCGTTCGGTGAGCTGCTTGATGATGTCGTTTGCTTCGTCTTGACGGCCTTGGGAGAGTAGCCAGCGGGGTGACTCAGGAAAGTGCCGGCGTAGTAGGTACAGCAAGAGTGCCAAGCTTCCCATGATGATGAACATGGCTCGCCAGCCAAATTGTGGGATAGCAAAGGTTGCGATGAGTAGCGCAATGGGCGCCCCGGTGTTGGCGACAATGGCGGTCATTCCTGACCAGTGACCCCGCCGCTTAATTGGGGCAAACTCGTTAACCACCGCGTAGCCGGTCACAATTTCAGCACCGAGGCCGATTGCGGCGATGAATCGGAAAATGATGAGGGTGATGATGTTTGGCGCAAAAGCAGAGAGGAGGGTGAAGGCGCCGAATAAGAGCAAATTAAACTGGTAAGATTTCTTTCGACCGTAGAAGTCGCCAATGTAACCAGCCAATAGCGAACCAAGAAAGAGGCCTAAAAAGCCACCTGATAAGAATAATGATCCCTGGCTAATACTCGCGAATTTCTGGGCAATCATGGTGCTGTTGATGGCGCTGGCCATGTAGACGTCGGCGGCATCTAAGATCATGCCGGCTCCGGCCAAGGCGAAGACTTTATAAAAGAGTGGCGTTTCGCGGGCAGTATTCAGTTGGGTTTCTAACGATAAAGCGTTTGATGACATTGGCAGTTCCTCCTCATTATAACAGTTACATGTATTGTTTCATCTTTTCTGGGGCGTATTGCGCATCCCGAGCGTTGACTTGGTCCAACCCGACAAATTCATTGAACTTGGGGAAGGTGATCATGTGGTCCTTATAGGCTTTGGTGGTTCCATCGCGCTGAAGCGTTTGAACAAGCTGTTCTTCGGCGTAGGTTTGGGTGTAAGTCATGGCGTTGGGGTGGACGACGATGTTGAAGCCTAGCCGTTCGAGGTCTTCCGTGGCAGTCAATGGGGTCTTACCGTCCTCAATCATATTGGCCATTAGCGGGGTATTTGGGAACGCTTGATGGATTTCAACGAGTTCATCATAACTTTGCGGTGCCTCAATAAAAATCAAATCAGCACCAGCCGCCTGATACCGTTTGCTCCGGTCGATGGCGTCTTGAAGGCCGTTGACGGCGCGGGCATCGGTTCGTGACATGATTAGGAAATCATCGTGCTGGCGCGCGGCTTTAGCCGCTTTTATTTTGGCTTCCAATACCTCAGTTGGTTCAACTTTTTTACCGTCCATGTGGCCGCACCGTTTGGGCCATACTTGATCTTCAATGAAAATCCCGGCGGCGCCAATGGCTTCGTAACTTTCAACGGTTCGCTTGACGTTGGCTAGGTCACCGTAGCCGGTATCGGCATCGGCGAAAACGGGGATGTTAACGGCATTGATAATTTCACGGCATCGTTCGAGGGCCATGCCGAAGTCGCTAATGCCCCGGTCTGGCATCGCCAAGGCGGAGGCACTAGTGGCGTACCCGGCGGAGAAAACGGCTTGGGCACCGGCGGATTCAGAGACTTTGGCGGCAAGGGCGTCAGGCGCCACCATCATGCGAACAATGTGGCCGCTCATCACGGCAGTTTTGAATTGGTGTCTCATTCGATCATTTTTTAGCATAGGATAGGGCTCCTTCCAAAAGTGAGTGATAGGCGGCTTGGTGAGCCTCTTGCGCGGCTTTGGCAAGGGTGCCGGTGTCGAGCCAACCAGAAATCTGGTCTAACTGTTCCGTTTTAGTCGTCCAAGTGGCGAGTAGTGGTAAGGCTAACGGCGCTGAAGTGAGTTCACGGAGTTGGTCAGCTGTTGCGTGATCGATAATTAGGGCATGGGCGCCTGCTTTCGCTAGGTAAATGGCCCGTTGACGGATGCCGTCAATGCCGTAGTTGCCGATTCCTTCTAACTTAATCCAGAGTTGCGTTGCGGGATTTTCGAAGGCGTCTAGGGCAGCTCGCGTTTTGCCCAACAGGTCCTCAGGGGTGGTACTAGCCGGATGCGGCTGGCTATGAGCTGGGTAGGGCTGGTCGTTTAGGATTAAGATATCAGCACCGGACCGTTCTAAGTCTTGGGCGGCGTAGTAGGCATTTAGCGGACTACCGAAGCCGGATTGGAGGTCAGCAATAAGCGTGTTCGGTGTTTTGAGGCGCATATCCCGTAAAAACTTGGCGTATTCAGACTCTGAAATCAGGCCCTCGTCATTTTCGGCCAACAATGTTTGACTCGCCAGTTGACCAGACAAGTAGGTGGCCATTGGTTTCATTTGGGCTAAAAATTGAATGGTGCTACCGTCACCGGCGGCTGGGATGATGGTATTTGGATGTTTTGTTAACTTAGCTAATAAATTCATGCAAACTCCTCCTTGACTTTTATGAGCGAAAAAAAGCGCCCTTCGAACTATTATCGAAGGGCGCTTGCGGCGCGGTACCACCTTGGTTTTACGGCAAAAAAGCCGTCTTGGCGAGCACGACCGAAGTCGGATTCGCTGGCCTTGGTAATGGTGGCACCCAGTAAACACTCAGATTGCATTTACAGCTCCAAGCCTACTTTCAATGAGCACCCATCATTTCCTTTCACCAACCGGAAACTCGCTACAGGTGAGCACTTATCTACTCCTGCTTTTCATCGCTTTTTAATTTACAAGTATATTAACTCATCAAATTCTAATTGTAAAGCGATTTTTTCAATTAGAAGTCCCAAGTTATTCAAACTGGGCATTATACAGGGCCGCATACGCTCCGTTTTTCGCCATCAAAGTCGCGTGGTTGCCAGTTTCGACAACTTGACCGTCATCCAAGACGACAATCTGGTCGGCGTTGTGAATTGTCGACAGTCGGTGGGCAATTACGAGGGCCGTTCTGGACTTTAATAAGTTGTCTAAGGCGTGCTGAATGGCCTTTTCTGACTCGTTATCCAAGCTAGCAGTGGCTTCGTCTAAAATAATAATTGGGGCGTCTTTTAACAGGGCGCGGGCAATGGAGAGGCGCTGCTTTTGACCGCCTGACAGTTTGACACCGCGTTCACCCACCTGAGTATCCAGCCCGTCACTGAGGCCGTTAACAAAATCGGCTAAGTCCGCTAGTTTTAATACTTGCAAGACATCATCGTCACTGGCATCTTGACGGCCGTAAACCACGTTGTCACGGATGGAGCCATCAATAACAAAGACGTCTTGGGAGACGATGGCGACGTTTTCGCGTAGCGACTTAATGTCGATGGTTTTAATTGAGGTATCGTCAAATAAAATATCGCCACCGTTGAGATCGTATAGCCGGTCAATTAAACGGGTCAGCGTCGTCTTGCCCGAGCCAGAGTGACCCACTAGCGCTGTGGTTTCACCATACGGAATTTGGAAACTAACGTCGGTTACCGTCGCGTTGTGGGGGTTCTTGGAGTGGTCGTAGTTAAACGTCACGTGATCCAAAGTGATCCCGTGCTGGAGTTTGGGAAATGCCACGGGGTTAGCGGCGTTTTTAAGCTGGGGCGTTGAGTCTAAAATCGCGCGGACCCGCCCATAGGATACTTGGGCTTGTTGCAACTGGTTTAGCAGTCGGGTCAGGGAGCTAATGGGTGCTTGAACCATGGCGACATAGCTTAAGTAGGCCACCATTTGCCCAATTTTTAACTGGTCGTTAATAATGAAGTAGGCGCCAAGTAAGAGGACAATGGCGATTCCTAGCGTGTTGATCCCGTCAACCAATGGTGAAAAAATGGCTTGATTGCGGCCGGCAGCCACCATGTTTTTTCGGTTTTCGTCAGAGACGTGGTCAAATTGGTCGGCTTCCAGGTCCTCACTGGTGTAGCTCTTGATCAGGTCAATTTGCGTCAAAGTCTGTTGCATCTGGTTAGACATTCGCGCTTGTGACGCCCGAGCCCGCTGAAACGCACTGTGAATGCGCCCGCGGAAAACGCGGTACAGTAAGAATTCCAGTGGGAAGGTCAGGGTAACCGCTAGGGCCATTTGCCAATTAATCCAGTAAATAAAAATGAGCACCCCAACGAAGGTGAACAGGTTTCCCACGATGCCCAACATGTTGGCGGAAATCAAACTTTGCAGATTGCCAATATCGCTGGTCAGACGGGTCATCAAGTCACCGGTTCGACTGGATTCAAAGAAGCGGGTATCTTGACTGAGAATATGCCGGTAGAGATCGTCTCGTAAGTCAAAAATGGCCGCTTGACTCATGACGGTCATGTAGTAGGTTGACAGGTAGTTGAAGATCCCAAGCGCAACGGCTGAGCCAAGCAGCAGGGCGATGGCTTGCGCGAGCCAAGTTAGGTTTTTATTAGGGATCACACTATCGATAATATACTGTTCAATTTGTGGCACCACGAATTGTAACAGCGTAATGATGGTTAACGCGGCCACGTTTAAAATAAGTAGCCAGCGGTTTTTTAGAACTTTGCCAAAGACAAAGCGAAACATATCAAGCATTGAACTTGTTGGTTCTTGAGTGGCATCCATGGGAGGTCACAACTCCTTTCGTGTTGAGCTTACGTTAGTATCGTAGCACTTGGTCATGGTTCGATTGGGATAGACGACTCGGATGATACTAGGACCCGCTGATCTGGCATTGCCAAAGATTGTATTTTGGTGAGAACTGCGGTGGGAATGGGTCATCGATGACTAACGACCACTCGCCGTTAACAACTGACAGTTAGCGACAGTTCCACACAAACCACTGATCATAGCGTATAATGAGATTTTGAGGTGATCATATTGAAAATTGCAAATGTTCAAGGCGAAGCTTTTATACTGGAAAGCGCCACAAAAGGCCGCCGAGTGTTGGGGCTTCAACCTTACGAAATGGCCATGCCAAAGTTCTCAGAAACCGCAAAGGTCTCCGATGTCGATGAGTATCAACCAGCGAACTTGGGGTTGCTGGTCAACGAACCACGACAAATTTTTGCGGTTGGCATGAACTTTGCAGACCACTCCGCTGAGATTCATGAGAAGCTGCCCAAAGTGCCTAGTATTTTTACCAAATTCAGCAGTTGTTTAGCGCCTGCTAACACGACGGTTCAACTTCACGGCCCAAAAACGGACTGGGAAACCGAACTAGTCGTTGTGATTGGTCAGGCAGGCCGTAACATCAGCAAAGAATCAGCCCTTGACTACGTGGCTGGCGTCACTGTTGGTGAAGACTTGTCGGACCGTGACGTGCAGTTTGCCAACTCAACGCCGCAATTTTCAATGGGAAAGTCGTTTGAAAACTACGGTGTTTTGGGTAACGTCTTGACGACGTTGGACGAAATTCCCGATTTAGACAATGAAGTCATTACGACCAAGTTGAACGGTGAAATTGTTCAACAAGCACCGCTAAGTCAGATGATTTTCAAAATCCAGGATTTGATTGCTTATTTGTCTAGTATCGTCAACTTGCAGCCAGGTGATTTGATTTACACGGGGACCCCAAGCGGCACTGGTGTGGGTCGCGATCCACAGGTCTTCTTAAAGCCGGGTGACGTTTTGACTGGCGAGATTACAAGCTTGGGTCAACTGACAATGACAATGGCGTAAACGATTGTCGGATTCCTAAAGACCGACTGACAGATTATCCTATTAGTTAGCTGAAGTCAAGGCTAACTAACTATAAAACAAAACGACTCACCTAATTCGGGCCGGTTAACCGCAGTGGTATCGGTGACCAGAAGTTAGGTGAGTCGTTTTTGCGTTAATGAGTTAGCGGTGAATGAAGTGATGGAGTCGGTTTTGAAGTTGGCCGGTTTTTCGTAACTGGTTCCGGGCGCGATTGATGGCCTTGTACCGCTTAGATTGTTTCAAATAAAACTGTTGGTGGTAGTTTTCCGCCGGCCAAAAGGGTTGGGCCGGTAAGACTGGAGTTATGATGGGATCGCGATAACGGCCACTTGTGATCAAGGCTTGTTTTGAGGCAGTCGCAATGGTTTCTTGCGCCTGGTTTTGGACAAAAATGGCCGGCCGGTACTGAGGACCGCGGTCCTGAAATTGACCCTGATCATCGGTTGGATCACTAATCTGCCAGTAGAGTGTCACCAGCTCTTCATAGGCGATTTTGGTCGGATCAAACTTAATTTCAACGGCCTCCACGTGGCCGGTCCCGCCAGCGAGGACTTCATCGTAGGTGGGGTGAGAAGTTTTCCCCCCGGTGTATCCAGATGTTACCCGGTTAATCCCGGGGCGGGTCTCAAAGGGTTCAACCATGCACCAAAAGCAACCGCCGGCAAAAATCGCTGTTTCTTCGTTTTCCGTGGTGGTAGCTAATGGTTGCTTTATTGTTGAACTGGCCGTGTCACCGGTCAGTTCAACGTAAAAGTCAGCCACGTCAGGTGTCAAATTATCACGCCAGGCAAGCGGTCGAAGTTGAAATTGCAGGTCCGCCAAGGTCTGCTTGAGGGGTGCCCCGGCCTCAAGAGCGTGGCGAGCAGCCTGAAGCTGCTGCCGTTCGAAAGACCGGGTGCCCCGCGCTAAAATAAGGTTGTAGAGTTGGCTTGTCACGAGTTCGCGGTCAGTTGTCATAGCGGCATTCCCCCCTTTCTTTTGGAAGCCAGTATGACTGATTTTTGAAGGAAAGCAAGCGGAATGACTTGGCTGAAACAGCTCGATAAAGCCCGGCTTATCGATTGGGGATAAGCCGGGCTTGACGGTGGTAATGGGTTGTTTTCAGTGAGGGTCCTCACACCTGACTGCTAGCCATCATTTCAAATGACGCGTCGATTTTTTCAGCACACATTCGGCCCTCATAGATGCCCCAGATGACGAGGCTTGGGCCGCGGTGGCAGTCACCAGCAGTGAAGATCTGGTTATCATTGGTGGTGTAATCGTCGTTCATCTTAGTGATGCCCAAGGCGTCTAATAAGGGTTTTTCCGCTCCGGTGAAGCCCATGGCTAGCAAGACCAGGTCAACGTCAACCCGGCGTTGCGATCCAGGAATTGGCTTAAAGTGGTCCACGTCGCTGATTTCAGCGCCAGTTAGCTGACCGTTTTCACCAAAAAACCGGGTGACAGTTTGTGAATAGGTTGTGATTTCCCCGAATTTTGCTTGGGCTTCCAGCTGACCGTAGCCATTTTTAAGGACCATCGGCCATTCTGGCCACTGGTTTGAAGCCAGTCGTTCAACGGGTGGTTTAGTCCCGATTTCCAGTTGGATCACGTTAGCACAGCCTTGACGAATGGCTGTCGCAATACAGTCATTTCCGGTGTCACCACCGCCTAAGACCAACACCGTTTGACCAGCGAGGTCGTGAGTGGCTTTAGGCCCATTTTTAAGGACGCTTCGAGTCGCGGTTGACAGGTAGTCAACCGCCTGATGAATTCCCGTCAACTCACGGCCATCAACGTTAAGGTCTCGGGCCTGGCGAGCGCCGACGCAGACAATGATGCGATCGTATTCGGCTTTTAACTCGGCTATGGTGATGTCGGTGCCAACTTCAGTGTTCAAAACAAACTGGATGCCAACGTCGCGCATAGCTTGAATGCGGCGTTCAACGATGGTTTTCGGCAGCTTCATGTTTGGAATGCCATACATGAGAAAACCGCCAGCGTGGTCGGCGCGTTCATAGATGGTGACAGAATGGCCAAGTTGGTTGAGCCGCCATGCTGCAGAAATTCCTGCGGGGCCGCTACCAATGACGGCAATGCGACGACCAGTTCGTCGGGCAGGTTTGCCAGATTCAACAACCCAGTCGTTTTTAAAGGCCGTTTCAATAATGTATTTTTCGTTATTTCGGATGGTGATCCCTGAGCCGTTTAGAGCCTGAACACAGGCCACTTCACAGGGGGCTGGACACACCCGGCCGGTCATATCAGGCAGGGCGTTCGTCTTGGTTAGTCGGTCGAAAGCTTCGCGATCCCGGTCTTTGTAGACCAGGTCGTTCCACTCTGGAATTAGGTTGTCGTTCGGGCAACCACTAACAGCTCGCCCGCCAGCGTAAAAGATACCATGGTGGCAAAAGGGAATCCCGCAGTTCATGCAGCGCGCCGCTTGTTGCCGACGGTCGGCCTCGTTAAGGTCGAGTTCCATGACGTTGAAGTCTAAAATTCGGTCCTCAATGGGCCGCATGGGATTGTCTTGTCGTTCATATTTCAAAAAACCGTATGGATCAGCCATAAAATGCCTCCTAGTTCTGTCCGGTTGCTGCATTAAAGGCCTCTTGGACGGCGGCGTCGGTTGCGAGACCTGCTTGACGGAACTGTTGAATGTAATCCAACATCCGGTGGTAGTCCCGTGGATAGACCTTGATAAAGTGCCGTTTTTCCGTGTCCCAGTTGGTCAAAATTTTTGCAGCTTGACTTGAGTTGGTGTAGCGGTAGTGATCGCTAATAATGGCTTTAAGGTGCGTTTCATCCGTCGAATCGGTCAGGGGCAATAAGTCGACGAGCTCTTGATTGCAATTTTCAGTAAAATCGTTTGCCCAGTCATAGACATACGCAATCCCGCCGGACATACCAGCCGCAAAGTTTCGGCCAACGCGCCCTAAGATGACGGCGGTTCCGCCAGTCATGTATTCGCAACCGTTGTTGCCAATCCCTTCGACCACGATGGTGGCGCCGGAATTCCGGACGGCGAACCGTTCACCAGCCCGACCATTAAAGTAGGCTTCACCACTCGTTGCGCCAAAGCACGCCACGTTACCCACGATTGGGGAATGGGCGTACAAGTTTTCGGCGTTTTTCGGTGCAGCGATAATGATTCGGCCACCCGACAGGCCCTTGCCAGCGTAATCGTTAGCTTCGCCGGTGAGCGTCAGTTCGAGCCCTTGCGTGATAAAGGCCCCAAAGCTCTGTCCGGCAATCCCGGTGTAGTGGTAGTTAAGGAGTCCGGGTTTTAGCGTATGGTTACCAAAGTGGCTGGCGACCCAGCCGCCAATTCGGGTACCAGCGGCCCGGTCAACGTTGCCGATTGGTAAGTTCATGGTGACGGACTTACCAGAGGACAAATAAGCGGCACTCATTTGATCAAGTGCAGGCCAATTCGTTTTAGGCTTGAACGGATCGTCGACTTTTCGCTCAATTGGGAGTGTTTTATCAATGATTCGGTCGTAGTTCAAGTTCTTGGCCTTGCCAGATGGGAAGTAGCGGGCTTTTAAATGCTCGCCGTGGCCTACGAGTTCGTTGAGCGTTCGATAGCCCAGCTTGGCCATAATTTCGCGGAGGTCCTGAGCCAGAAAATGCATCATGTTAACCACGTGTTCCGGCTTGCCCGCAAACAGCTTACGAAGCTCCGGATTTTGCGTTGCAATGCCAATTGGACAAGTGTTCAAATTACATTTACGCATCATCACGCAGCCAATCGCAATCATGGTGAGGGTCGCAAAGCTGAACGATTCAGCCCCTAACATAGCGGCAATGGCAATGTCTCGGCCAGTTAATAGCTTGCCGTCTACTTCGAGGGTTGTGCGTTGCCGAAGGCGGTTCATGGCTAACGTTTGGTGGGCTTCGGCGAGCCCCATTTCCCATGGCAATCCGCAGTCTCGCGTTGAGTTCCGTGGAGCGGCGCCCGTCCCGCCATCGTAGCCGGAGATAACGACCGTGTCGGCTCCTGCTTTAACGACCCCGGCCGCAATGGTCCCAACGCCGGTGGACGAGACAAGCTTCACGTTGATTTTAGCGTAGGGGTTGACCTGCTTTAAGTCGTAAATTAGCTGCGCAAGGTCTTCAATCGAATAAATGTCATGGTGAGGTGGTGGTGAAATTAATTGGACCCCAGCGATGGACCCCCGAATGTTGGCCACCCACGGGTAGGCTTTATTGGCGGGTAACTGGCCGCCTTCACCAGGCTTAGCGCCCTGGGCCATCTTAATTTGGATCTCATCAGCGCTCATGAGGTACTCGGTGTTCACACCAAACCGGGCGGTGGAAACCTGCTTGATGCGACTATTGCGGTTTAAACCATCGGGTCCCGTCTTGAACCGGCTGGCCGCTTCGCCCCCTTCACCGGAGTTGCTCATGGCGCCGATTGAATTCATGGCAATCGCAATTGTTTCGTGAGCCTCTTGAGACAGGGCGCCAAAACTCATAGCGCCGGACTTGAAATGTGTCACAATGCTGCTGACCGGCTCGACTTCGTTGATGGGAACGGCTGGCCGATTGCTGGTCACAAGTTCCCAAGTGTCTCGTAAGGTGGTAGGATCTGCTTGAGCCCGTTGGTTCATCGCCGTTGCGTAAGCTTGATAGGCTTGATAATCACCAGTTCGAACGGCCTTTTGAAACTGATAGACCGATTCTGGGTGATAGAGGTGGTATTCGCCGTCAGCCTTGAACTGGAAGCTACCACCGGAAGGGAGATCATCGCTTTTGTGGGTGCTTGTCGTGACCCGGTATTTTGCCAAGTATTCGGTTTCTAGTTGGTCGAGGGTTAAGCCACCAATTCGGCTCATGGTACCTGTAAAGTACTGATTGACGAGTGATTCCGACAATCCGATGGCCTCAAACAGTTGCGCCCCTTGGTAACCTGCGATGGTGGAGATGCCCATCCGACTCATGATTTTAATAATGCCGGCCGTTCCAGCTTTGCAGTAGTTGTCGATCAAATCGCCCATGCGGCGTTGCTTGAGGGTGGCAAATGCCCCATACGGATGAATGGCGGCTGCCCCATAACCCAGTAAACAGGCAAAATGGTGAATTTCGCACGCTTCAGCAGTGTCGGCTACCAGTGAAACGGCAGCGGCTTTACCCTGGCTAACGAGGTAGTTGTGCAGACCAGAGACGGCCAGTAGGATTGGGATACTGAGCTGGTTTTGCCCCACAGGTCGGTCGGACAACACGAGAATGGTGCTGCCATCGTTAATGGCATTTTCAGCTCGTGTAAACAAGTGGTCGAGAGCGTGCATGAGGCGGTTGGGCGTCTCTGTTAGGTCGTAAGCTAACGGAATCTTAGTGACCTTGAGGGTGGGCAGGTCTAATCCGAGCACCTTCGCATAATCAAGGTCCGATAGAATGGGCTGACGAATTCGCAGTTTTTGGCAGTTTTTCGCCGTTGTCTGAGTGACGTCATCGTCACGTCCCAAGTACAGAGCGGTACTAATGACGTCCTTTTCACGAATCGGGTCAATTGGCGGGTTTGTCACTTGGGCAAAGGCCTGTTTGAAGTACGTGAACAGGGACTGTGAATGGTGGCTTAGAACGGCCAACGGTGAGTCAAAGCCCATCGCAACAGTGGGTTCGTGGCCGTCTTGAGCCATTGGAATTAAATCTGTTTCGATCACTTCTTGGGTGTAGCCGTTTCTCAACCAGAGGTCCTGTAAAGCCGCCTCGGATAATTCTGGTTCCGGCTTAACGTCCGGGAGCGCTTCTAAGGGTAACAAATTAGCGGCTAGCCATTGTTCGTACGGATACTGATTGGCATACTTGGCCTTTAGCTCATCGGATCGGTATAACCGGCCCTCGTGCGTGTCGACCAACAGCATTTCAGCGGGGCCTAAGATGCCTTTTTCTTGAATGTCACCGGGGTCAATGTCCACGACGCCGGATTCAGAAGCGACCACCAAGAGATTGTCCTTGGTTAACGTAAACCGCGATGGTCGTAACCCGTTCCGGTCGAGGTAAGCGCCAACTTGAATCCCGTCGGTGAAACACAGGGCTGCGGGGCCGTCCCAAGGAGTCACAAAACTGGCATGATACTCGTCAAAAGCGCGCTGAGCGGCCGATAGTTTGGGGTTCGCTTCAAACGCTTCTGGGACTAACATCAGCAACGCTTCTGGAATCGTGCGACCGTGGCGGTAGAGGTATTCCATGCAGTTTTCTAGCTTGGCAGAATCAGAAGCCGCCTCGTCGTAGATCGCAATACCGTGGCTTGTCATCCAGTTTTCGGCGCCTTTTAGGGTGTTGATTTCACCGTTATGAGCTAGGAAGCGGTACGGTTGCGCCCGGTCCCAACTGGGAAACGTGTTCGTAGAAAAGCGAGAATGAATGAGACAGATGGCACTTTTTAAGTTAGGATCATGCAGATCAGGGTAAAATAGTCCCACTTGATAGGCGTGTAATTGGCCTTTATAAACGATTGTTTGACTGGACAGTGAGCAAATGGAGAGGCTTGACCGATCGAAGGCTTTTTCTAAGTCGCGTCGTAAGAAGTATAGTTGGTCTTCAAATGGCCGTCCTGGTTGAACGTCAGCAGGGCGCTCAATAATGAGCTGAACGAATCCGGGCATGGACTGTTGGGCGCCTGGCCCGCAGTTTTCGAAGATAAAGGGAACGGTTCGTTCGCCAAGGACCGTAAAACCGTTGAGCTGAATTTGCTGTTTTGCAGAATCTAAAACGGCAGCGCGCTCACTTGAATCATGTGCTAAGAATAATTGAGCAACGGCGTAATCGCCGGCTGCTGGCAAAGTCAATGATTGCTTGGCAAATGTCTGACGAAAAAAGTCGTCGGGCAGCGCCATCAGGATACCAGCACCATCGCCGGTATCGGGTTCGGCCCCCGTACCACCCCGGTGATTCATCCGCTGGAGCATCGTGAGCCCTTGTTCGACCAATTCATGGGATGCTTGACCATCCACCTGGGCGATGAAGCCCATCCCACAAGCGGCGTGCTCAAACGTGGGGGAATACATTGTGTGCGTTAACGGCAGTTGTTTAGACATATTGTGACCACCCTCTGTTTAAATGAGAACTCAAAAAAGTTTTCTCTAATCTTATTCTCATTTATCGGGTTTAGCAATCTTTTTAAGTATATATTCCTAAAGTGTATAAAAATTAGGAGATTCCCTTGATAATGAGCTAAAAATTCCGACAATTTGCTACGGTGTGGGAAAATCGGGTGAATGGGCAGGCGGGGTGACGAAACGGACAATCGGCTAGGAAATAATGCCGTGACAAAAAAAGACCCAACGCTAGTGAACCTTAAAGCGTTGGGTTTAGTAGCACTTGGTGATTAGTCGTCGTCTTCTTCAACTAACCCGTCCCAGGCGTTGTGACCCAGAACAGCTTGAAGTTGGCGGATACTATGATTGTTATGGCTCAAAAGCGTGGTTAAGAGCGCAGCCATAGCGGGGCGATCTTCGTTATTGGCCAATTTTATTGCCCGGGTAATAAACAGGTTTTGCGTGTTGAGATCGTGAATGGTTTCGTTGACGATATCATCGGCCGGCTTGTACTTAGTGCGACCATCTTCTTCTAGCATGGCGTACTCACCGTATTCGGCGGTGGTTGAAGGCGGCAGTTCATTTTCATCAAGTAGGCTTTCAGCTAGAACGTCGTAATCGTGACGATCCTGCTCAATCAGTTGCTCGTAAAGGGGACGCAATGCGATACTTTGTGGGCCCTTTAAAAACCACTTGGCTTGATGGAGTTTGACGTCAAAGACGTGTAAGTTGGCAACGATGTGTCCGGCCATTGCACCAGCCGTTGGGGTATGGTGATCAAGCTCGGCTTGTTTGATTTCAGCTTGGTATTGCGCTTCTACGGTTGTCATGGGTGAGACCTCCTACTTTGTTTTGATTGTTTTCACAGGGAAGCCGAGTTTATCGACGACGGTTGCTAAAGTCTCAGCATCCGTTTGACTGTCGTCAAAGTCGGCTTTGACCTTACTGGCGTTAAATAGTACCTTCACGGCTTCAACGCCGGGTTGACCAGTGAGTCCCTTTTCGATTTTTGTCATGCATGACGGACAAGTCAGTCCGTCTAGTTGTAAGATTGCGCGTTTTGTCATCATCATGGCCTCCTTTAATTTATAACCAGTTTAGCGCTGGTCCGCCTCTTTGAAATTGATCTAAGTCAAGTCCGTGGTCTTTTGGGGCGCTTTTTTGACGTTGGGCGTGCTACCGAAGCGAATCAGCCGCATGGCGTTAAAAATCACAACGAGAATGCTAGCTTCGTGAACGAACATTCCGCTGGCCATGTAGATAAATCCAGCGATTAATCCGATCAATAAGAACAGTACGACGCCAACGGCAATCACGATGTTTTCTTGCGTATTCAAGACGGTCTTCTTAGCAAGTGCGTAGGCGTGAACAAGGGATTGAAACGACGATTGCATTAAGACCACGTCTGAGGTTTCAATCGCCACATCGGTCCCGCTCCCCATTGCGATGCCGATGTTGGCCGTTGCAATGGCGGGGCTGTCGTTGATGCCATCCCCCACAAAGGCCACGCGGTGACCAGCTTTTTGCATTTGCTTGATATAATCAACTTTTTGTTCGGGTAATAATTCAGCATGAACAGTATCAATGCCAACTTGTTGGGCCACGTTATTGGCCGTGACCTGGTTGTCCCCGGTTAACATGACTAGGTGGCGGGTGCCCCGATCACGTAGTGCTTGCAGTTGCCCCTTAACTTCGGGTCTGACAGCATCGGCAATCCCGAGAATTAAACTAAGCTGACCGTTTACTGCGACTAGAATGACAGAGCTGCCGGTTGCTTGAATGGCCTGTAGGTCAGATTGCTGTGGCGGCGTTAACCCGACTTCATGGGTTGTTAACAAGCGTTCATTTCCAATTAAGACTTGATAATCATCGATGGTCAGCTCGAGGCCCTGGCCTTTAATGGTCCGATCGCTGGTGACGGGTAAGGATTGATACGCTAGTGATTGCGCCTTGGCATACGTCAAGACGGCGTGGCCGAGGGGATGATCGGAGTGTTGCTCACCACGGGCTGTCAACGCCAAGGCAAGTTTGGGATTAGCCGTATAAGCTTTGACCTGTGTGACAGCGGTTTGTCCCGTCGTCAGCGTTCCGGTCTTGTCGAAGACAAAGGTGTCAACTTTGGCAAAGTCGTCCATCACGGCGCCACCCTTGACTAGAATGCCACGCTTGGCGCCGTTTCCGATCCCTGCAACGTTTGAAACGGGGGCGCCGATAACCAGCGCACCAGGGCAACCCAGCACGAGGACGGTGATGGCCGTTTCAAAGTTGTGGGTGAACAAATAGACGAGGACGGCAATGATTAAGACTGCTGGGGTGTAATACTGGGCAAACCGGTCAATGAAGCTTTCCGCCTTCGACTTCGTATCTTGAGCATCTTCTACTAATTCGATAATCTTACCGAATGTGGTGTCTTCGCCGACTTGGGTAGCGGTTAGCGTCACGGTGCCGTTGCTCAACATCGCACCCGCAAAGACTGAATCACCGGGGCGTTTTGAGACCACTTTGGATTCCCCCGTAATAACGGCTTCGTTAAAGTAGCCGGTACCATCGATAATTTGGCCATCGACTGGCACGTTGGCTCCCGTTTTAACGAGCACGTGATCGCCAATTTCGACGTCGTCAACATCTGTTGTCGTGGTCGTGCCGTCTTCGGCTATCACGAGCGCGGTTGTCGGGGCCATTTCTGTTAGGGTTTTAATGGACTCTCGGGTTTTATTGAGCGTCCGTTGCTCGAGATAGGCACCAAACAAGAATAAAAAGGTAACAATCGCGGATTCGTTATACTCACCGATAATAAACGCGCCGATGACGGCAATCGTGACTAATAGGTCAATACTAATGACGCGAACCCGTAAGGCCTGGTAGGCATGAATCGCAATGGGAACGACCGCAATAATGGAAGCGACCGCCAAAGTCACGTTATAGCCGGCTAGGTTCCCGAACCCGTAGCGACTTAGAAACCCGATAACAATTAGACTAGCTGAAATCACCGTTAAGTCGGTTTGGTGCGATTGGATATAGCGTTGTAGATTCATCAAGAACACTCCCTTCATTTCACAACCCGAGTATACAAAGGATGGTCCAATCTGAACTTGACGGCGATCAAGTTGCTGTCAAGTTTTTTACTCTTGCACATTGTTAGGGTTTCCCGCACAATAGTTGATAGAGTAGTGGAGGGGCAAAATGACGAAAAAAGACTTAAAACTAACCGTGCCAGAAAACGTGGCCAACCAACTGAGAGTTAAGGCGGGTGACCAGGTTCGACTGCGGGTCCGGAATTTTGATGTTCAACTGCAAAGCGATCATTCGGAGGTTTCTTTGTACCAACGAATTGGCTTCTGGTGGTTTGTGATTCCGGCGTTGCTATGCAGTATTTTGTTCAACGTTTTCTACTGGATTCGTGACCAAAATTTAATCCAATTAAATGGTGAAACGTCGATTGGAACCGATGTGATCTTTTCTGGAACAATCGTGGGGACACTCCTATTTACCATCTTTTTTATCCGTGGTCGGCGCCAACAGACCAACGTTTTTTCTAAAAATATCTACTGGCGAAATTTTCCAGCAATTATTGCCTCGTTTGCCGTCATTTTAGGTGTTGCCTTGATCGGCTTCTTTTGGCTATTAAGTAGTATTTTTGCGGGTGCTGCGTTTGATCGGCTCACCGCAACCATCTTAGTTTTTGTGTTCGAAGTCATTGTGAATTACGTGATGATCTTGGCTGCTTTTTCGATGTCTCCCTCAGCGTTGGTTCGGCTATTTACGGCGTTGATTGCCGGTGGTGTCTTGATTTCAATGGCCGCAAATGGTCAACGGCGCTGGTGGCAACATAATTTTAGTTTTTTGGGAACCGACCTCGCTAGTCAGGGTTGGCAATTTAACTTGACGTTGATTGTTTCGGCTTTTTTGTTAGTGACGTTGGTCGATTACATTTTTGTCTCACTGCATCAGGTTTACCCACATTCCTGGCGGCTTAACATTTTACGAGCCATGTTGACGTTCTTGGCTGTTGACGTTGGCGCTGTCGGGTTATTTCCTAACAACCACGAGTATCACTGGCTACATGATCAAATTGCGGGGCTGTTGATTTACATCATCATTGCGCTAATTGTGATGTTGCGCTGGTTACTGCCCCACATGACAAAAGAATTTTTATGGATTTCCTATGGGGTCGGTATCATTTTAGTCGCGGCGGATTTCTTGTTTGACGTTGTCGGTTACTTATCGCTAACGGCGTTTGAGATTATCGGCTTTGTTCTCGTCTTCGTTTGGGTCATGATGTTACTTCAGATTTTGCAGGAGTTAATCGACCGCGGTACGCGGGTTTTTGAAGAAACGCTAGTGGCTGAGGAAGATGAGTAAGTCACCATTGCATTTTGATTCTTCCGCGCGTATGATAGCCCCATATTAAAGGATGGTGGGGTCAAATGACTAAGCAAAAGCAAGGGGTACCTCAATTGTTTGATTTAGTTGATGCAGCCTATAACGCTCATGAGGTTAAGGATGCAACCTTTGAAGCCCAGCTACTGACAGGCGCTAAGCTCATTCAAGCGGATAAGGAGCCAGAGGCCGTTCGCGTGCTCTACGATGCGCTAGCTGCGCTAACGAGTGAGCAGCGTCTCCAGACGAAGTCACTCACGCCACTGCTGGCAACGGTCCAGATGCAACTGGCTAGGAACCGGCAAACGATTGGGACCGGCCTGGGCTTGGCTTACATTGGTAGCTTATTTTAATTAAATAAATGACTGGAATCCGGATGGCGCCATCACGACGTCATCCGGATTTTTATTTTGGGATGGTTGATCATCCGGGACTCTGGTATCATGACAAATAGTTAGTAAGTAACTGGATAATGGAGGAGGAATTTGCGATGAGACAGGGATTAAAACGACTCGGTTTGTTGATGTCAATCTTTGGGGTTGGGATGGTGCTTGCGGCTTGTGGTCAGCAAACCACGACCTCAACGAAAACACTTAACTTGATGCAAACGACGGATTTGACGACGCTAGACAACACAAACCAAGCAACGATGCCAGAATTTAACACGCTCACTAACATTTCCGAGGGGTTGTACCGATTGAATAATCAAAATCAACCAGTGCCAGCGATGGCAACGAAGCTGGTCAAACCGACCAATAACGGGCGAACCTATACGTTTAATATCCGCACCAACGCCAAGTGGAGCAATGGTGATCCGGTAACGGCAGCGGATTTTGAATATTCATGGAAGCGGTCGTTGAACCCGAAGAATAATCCAGTCTATACTTACGTTTTTAGTGGAATTAAGAACGCGGATGCCATCATCGCGGGCAAAAAGTCCTATACGACGCTCGGTGTTAAAGCGTTAGGTACCAAAAAACTGCAAGTCACCTTGGATCATCCGATGACCTACTTTAACAAGCTGGTTACCATGCCGGTCTTCATGCCGCAGGATAAGCCATTCGTTGAAAAAGTTGGTTGGCGCACGTATGGGACGAATGCGGCCAACACGGTCTCAAACGGTGCTTTTAAAATCACGAATTGGAGTGGCACTAGTAATAAATACCGACTGGTTCCCAACACCCACTACTATGATAAAAAGGCGGTGAAGCTTGATGGCATCACCTATACAACCGTTCCTGAAGCGAATACAGCCAGCGATTTGTTTCAGTCAGGGAAGTTAGACGACGCCACCATCTCAGGGGTGACGGCTCGCGGAATGCAGAATAATAAGAACTTGAAGCGGGTGCCTAAGGCGTGGACCTACTATCTGCAGGTTAATCAGCGACACGGACAACCGCTGGCGAACGCAAAAATGCGCCGGGCCATTTCGCTAGTTATTAATCGCCAACAGCTAACTGACAAAGTGTTAGCAGATGGCTCGACGCCTGCTAGCAGTTTTGTGGCGCCAAAAACGGCGATAGATCCTACGACCGGGCGGGATTTTAGTCAGGAGACGAGCACGTCAACAAAGCAGGACGTTCGAACGGCTAGAGCCCTTTGGCGTCAAGGCCGGCGGGAGTCAGGGCAAACGGGAACCGTTAAGTTAAGCTTAATTGGCGATGATCAGGGTGTCACCAAGAATGTCGCGCAGTTTCTCCAAGGTCAGATTCAGCAAAATTTAGCCGATACTGAGATTAATATTAGCAACTTACCGGAAAAAGGACTCTCAAGCCGTAAAACAGCGGGGCAGTTCAACTTGAGTCAGTGGTACTGGCTGGCCGACTTTGCGGACCCCATTAATTACCTAGGTATTTTGACGACTGGCAATACAATGAATCCGGGCCATTTTAGTGATTCAACCTATGATCAGTTTATTAAAACGGCTCAGGCTACTAATCGTAAAACCACGTACTGGCGGTCGTTGAGGGCCGCTGAAAGCCGACTTCAGGCGCGCACTGGGGTGATTCCGTTATACTACGTCAAAGAAGCCCATCTTGTGAACCCGAAGTTAAAGGGCGTCGCCTACCATGTCGCGGGCTTTGCAGATTATACGCGAAGTTATTTAGACTAAGGGCGGCGCGGTGATTCGAAATGTCGATTTTAATGAGCAGAAAACTTCAAATTAGGGCCTAAATTAGATACGCTTACTGTAATCCATAAGAAAGCGAGGAATACAGATGACCGATCCAATTTTGAAGGACCCACGAAAGCTTTACTACACGGAGAAATTTGCCAAGCAAGATCAGGACACCCCAGCGTTGCAACAAAAGATGACGCCAGTCCCAGATACTGGTGAAGAAAGCTATACGGGACACAACCAGCTCGAAAATCGGCGGGCCTTGGTTACCGGGGGCGATTCAGGCATCGGCCGGGCCGCTGCCATTGCCTTTGCCAAAGAAGGGGCCGACGTTGCCATTCAATTCTTCCCGGGTGAGGAAGCTGACGCTCAAGAGGTTCAAGCAGCGATTGAAGCAGCGGGCCGGCAGGCGATTCTGATTCCAGCTGACTTACGAGATGACCATGTGACCAGTAAGATTGTTGACACTGCCGTGGAAGGACTAGGTGGGTTAGACATATTAGTGTTAAATGCCGCCCAACAGATTGCCCACCCGGCCATTGAAGAGATTACGACCAAGCAGTTACAAGATACCTTTAACGTGAATATCATTTCGATGTTTACGTTGGTTCAAGCAGCGCTACCACACTTGCCAGCCGGAAGTAGTGTTGTGACGACTACCTCGGTTCAGGCGTTCGATCCGTCGACTACGTTGCTCGACTATGCCGCCAGCAAAGCAGCCATTGCTAACTTTACGGTCGGCCTTTCTAAGCAGTTAGCTGAAAAGGGGATTCGGGTTAATGGTGTGGCGCCTGGCCCAATCTGGACGCCGCTTCAACTTGACCACGGTCAACCGCAAGAGGCGATTCCGGAATTTGGTCAGAACGCTCTGATGGAACGGGCTGGTCAACCCGTTGAACTGGCCCCAGTCTACGTGTTCTTAGCGTCAAATGCCGCGAGTTATGTGACCGGCCAGATTTATGGTGTGACAGGTGGTCAACCGATTAACTTATAAAGTGAAGATGATGCACTAGGTGTTATTGTGTCCTAGTCGTCAAGAAGCCACGTTCGCTGAAGTGCGAACGTGGCTTCTTTGTCGTGGGCTTAACTATAAAACAACTTCAAATTAATATCTTGATCATAGTTACCGAACCCCTTCCCAAAAATGGTACAACCGCCTGAATTTTCAGCGTCTGGTTTAATGGCGAACCGAATCTTGAAAGTGGTTTTGGATGTATCTAAATCACCTAACGAGACGTTGGTAAAGGGTTGACCATCCAGGTAGGAACCGTGATCGGTGATCCGAAGAATTTTTTGAATCCCGTATTGGTTGACGTTGTCAGGAACCCAGGCTGGCGTGTATTTACCACGGGTATCGGAAAAGTCACCGGGACTGGTCCAGGTGCCAATTTCGACGTCGTTAATGTAAAAGGTGATGTCTGAGGGCCAGACATTGTTAGAGAAGGGGAACTCTGAACCGAGCTCCATCGATAGGTCTAACATCTCCAAATGGTCGTTTTTCTGTAGATAATTAGGGGCTTGATACTCGACGAATCCCTTGGAGTACCAAATCATGCCGGCTTCCATTCGTTGGGGGTCCATGAAATAAGTGGGGTTATCCACCTTACCGATATAGGCGGTTTTACCAGCCAATCCGCAAGAGGGCTCGACCGAATAGGCCGTGTAGTGCCCAACTGGGATATCGGTTTCGTAAACGTCAAAGGATGGGTAGATGCGTTCGGGGAAGCGAACAGAAATATTATCCACTTTTAATCGGGATACCTTACTGTGTCCCTGTTTTTCAAATGTAATGATGTCGGCATCCGCCAGAATTTGTAAGTGCCGCAACGTGATGGTGTTACTCAAACCAACCCGATTTGCGAGATCTTTCACATTTAATTTGTCATGAGACAGAATCTGAATCATCTTCAATCGCACTGGATTCGCCAATGCTTTATACACATTTAATGAATTTTCCGAAATATCTAGCTGCAAACCAGCCACCTCTTTTGGAACACTTTTTAGTTAATCTTATGTGTTAAGAATAACATTATTAGCAATCAAAAGATACAAAAACTAAAAATACGGGCTTTTTAAGTGATACATATGTTTATCGTAAGCGAAAAAATAATCAAAAAGTCTTAAAAAGGTATTGAAAGCGGTTACTATTCGTTTTAGACTGTTGCTTGTTAAGAAAACAACAACAAGACTAATGAGCTAAAGGAGAAAATGAATAAATGGCAGAAACATACATTAACCCGCTGATTATTCAACGGGCGGATCCGTACATTTATAAGCATACGGATGGCTATTACTATTTCACTGCGTCGGTGCCGGCGTACAACTTGATTGAAATTCGGCGCGCTAAGACGCTCAATGGGTTAGCCCACGCTGCACCGCGAACGGTTTGGCGGAAACATGAAAGCGGTGCCATGAGCAAGTTAATTTGGGCGCCCGAGCTCCACTTTATTGACGGTCACTGGTTCATTTACTTTGCGGCAACGGATACGGAAGAACTTGACGAGCTGGGGATGTTTACCCACCGGATGTATTGTATCGAATGTGACGCCGAGGATCCGATGGCTAGTGAAGATAACTGGGTTGAGCGGGGACAGGTTAAAACGGACAAGGATACCTTTAGCCTAGATGCGACGACTTTTGAGCACAATGGCAAACGGTATTACGTTTGGGCGCAAAAGGACAAGGCGATTAAGGGGAATTCTAATTTGTACATTGCCGAAATGGCCAACCCATGGACGCTCAAAACAAAGCCGGTGATGTTATCCAAACCGGAGTTTGATTGGGAAATCAAAGGGTTCTGGGTCAACGAAGGGCCAGCTGTTTTGCACCGAAATCACAAGTTTTTTATGACCTATTCAGCCAGTGCGACTGACGAGAATTACGCCATGGGGATGTTGACCGCTGCGGATGATAGCGATCTGTTAGATCCTGCTAGTTGGCAAAAATCGCCGAAGCCGGTTTTCCAAAGTGACCTGAGCACTAATCAGCTAGGACCAGGGCATAATTCATTTACGGTTTCAGAAGATGGGCAACAGGATATCATGGTGTACCACTGCCGTAACTACAGTGACATTAAGGGCGACCCGCTGTACGACCCTAACCGGCACACGCTAGTGAAACCCTTTAGTTATGACGATAACGGCTATCCGGTATTTGGTAAGCCAGTTCCTTACAACTACTTATAGGAGGTTAGATGGATATGGATAAATCAGCACAACCGAAAAAGAAGGATTTCTGGGGCTTTCCCCTGACCCACTTTACGTACTTCTTCCAGTGGCAAATTATCAACGGGTATTTGACCCTTTGGCTTGAACAAGTTGGCCATTTAAACGGGGCAACAGCTGGGATGGTCTTCTCAATGATGGCCGGAATTTCGCTATTATTCCAACCCGCTTTCGGGGTGATTTCGGATAAATTGGTCTTCAAAAAGAACCTGATCATCACTATTGCGGTTGCTTCAATGTTGATTGGACCGTACTTTCAATGGTGTTTCATGCCATTATTAGGGATTAGTCCCACATTTGTCGCCATTGTCACCGGTATTTTCCTGAGCTTTATCTTCAATGGTGGGGTATCTGTTATTGAACAGTACGTTCAACGGGCTGCATTGGCGAACGGCTTTGAATATGGTCACTCTCGGATGGGGGGTTCCTTAGCCGGGATGGTCGCTTCATTTGTCGGGGGCCAGATTTTCTTGATGGCACCGAACTCAATCTTCTGGGCAAACAGTGTGATGGGGCTATGTTTAACACTGCTCTTGATCTTTAGCGACAAGATTCATATGGAAAATGCTGCTGCCGCTGGTGGCACGTCTGACGCTTCACTTGATATGAGTCAGATTGGCCAAATCTTCAGAATGCGTAACTTCTGGATTCTGTGTCTCTTCTATGTTGGGACTTCCGCTCTATACGACGTGTTTGACCAACAGTTCATCATTTTCTTTAAGACGTTCTTTGACACTGCCGCAGCTGGGACAGCCGCCTACAGCTACATGACAACCGCTCAAATTGGGTTGGAATTCTTGCTGATGTTCCCAATGCCTTGGTTGATCAACAAGATCGGTTCCCGAAATGGCTTGATTGCCTATGGGGTAATCTTAGCCGCACGGATTATTGGTAGCGCTTTAGCACCAAACTTAGCCGTTGTCATCATTCTTCGGTTGTTAGCCGGGTTTGAAATGCCATTGGTTTTGGTCTCAATCATGAAGTACATTGCTGGCGCGTTCGACGTCCGTGTTTACGCAACGGTTTATGCGTTGGCCTCCAACTTTGCCAAGCAAATTTCCGTCTTCATTTTCTCAACCGTTGCTGGTAACTGGTACGACTCAATTGGCTTCCAACACACCTACATGATCTTAGGGGCTATCGTGGCTGTTGTGACGGTCATCGCCGCCTTCACGTTGAAGAAGGAAGATCCGGTTCAAGCTGGTGAAATTTCAGCGAAATAAACGAGCTAACGGCTTAGGGTCACTTGACTTCCCGTCGAGCATTTGTGATGATTGATTTAACGTGTTAATTAACGTTAACAGATCAAACGATTGGATTGGAGATTCCCATGGAAAAGTGGTTATCTAAGGTTGTCAGTGACACCATTATCGTCCTGCAAATCATTGTTGGATTGCTGGTTATTCGCGGCATTTACGACTTGGTGACGATTGAAACGTTACAGTGGTTTGAGTACTTTAAACTCTTTTGTCTGGGGACGCTCTTTAGCTTTTTGGCCTTTGGTCTCTTTGAAGGCGCTCAGGAGTATTTTAGAAATCATCAGTAATTTGAATCGGTTAAACGAAAAGGTCGAGGTATCCGGCAGATGTAAAGGATACCTTAAAAGTTAAAGTGAATATTGTTTGTCTTTTCTAGGCGGTCAATTGTCGATAATCTATCGGTGATTGGCCGCCTAGTTTCATTGGTGCCGATGTCATGGAGGTGACCGAATGAATTTGTAGCGGGGTCATTGGTTGAATTCGAAGTCATGCTTCAAAGTAGGGGCAGCTATGGTGTGTTTGTTCTCAAATCGACCTTTAGTTCGGTAATTTAGATCATCGAGGGATTGATACTAAGCTGTTCAAGCGTCGGTAATCTCTACTTGTCGTCATTTTAGCATAAATTGATACGAATAGAGATTACCGTAATCACAAATATGGGCATCCGGCAAAATTCGGATGCTCATATTTTGTGGTCTCCTATTTGTTTACGATAACGACTTTACCCATCATATGACCATTTTCTACCATTTCGTGTGCCTGACGTAAGTTAGTCGCATTAATTGGCGATAGAACTTTTGTGACGGTTGAGTTAATTTGGTTTTCATCTAACAATTTTGCGATGTTTTCCAAGATATTGTGCTGGGAAATAAGATCTGATGTTTCAAAATAAGATCTTGAGTACATCCACTCCCAAGAAAAATCGGCTCTTTTTTCAAAGCTATCACCAAGTTGAACTGTTATGGATCCTTTCAGCAGATTTAAGTTCCCGGGATGTTAAATGAACTGATCCGGCCATTTGTTAATGAAGGCCCTTGCCACAAAACAAAAAACCCACAGCCATTCAGGCTGTGGGTTAGGTTGCATCGTTAGTGATCACTCAGTTAACCGACAAGTTGAGATAACGACCAGTTGATAAAAAGTTATCAGGACTGTGGGGGAGCCGTTACTTGCCATGCATGTCTTAGTGTGATTAAGGAGTGTAACTTGTTTTGGAGGTGTTACCCTCGTGATCACATTGCAAGCATATCATCCTAGCTAAAAGTTGCAAGCTGGCAGTTTAAGACCTGCGATTTTAACGTGTCTTAGTTCCTAAGACTCCTGATATATCAAGGCTTAAAAGCATTTTTCTAAATCTTGCGGCCGGGATTTAAAATGCCGTTTGGATCAAAATCGGCCTTGATCTTTTTCTGAATGGCGACGACATCTGCCCCTAATTTGGGAGTAATCCAAGCGTGTTTGATTTCGCCAATGCCGTGCTCGGCGGAAATGGTGCCATCGACTGATAAAGCAAAATCGAAAATTTTATGAATGGCGGCCTCGACGTCTTCTGGGATGCTGGTGACGTCTTTAGGGATTGCAATATTGGGGTGGAAATTGCCGTCTCCAGCATGACCACCTAAAAAGACTTTAACGGGGGTCGTAAATTGAAGCGTTTCGACAAATGCGGCGAGATCAGGTAACTTGGATAGAGGAACGGCGATGTCTTCAACCACAAGCCGGCCGTAAGCCGCCTCGGCCTGATAGTAGTCTTGGCGAATTTTGATGATTTTGGTAGCGTACACTGGATCGTCGGTGACGTTGATCTGGCGGGCACCGGATTCGGTCAATAGTTGTTTTAGAGCGTCCAGGGCGCCAACTGGGGCGACGTCAAGCTGAAAGATCAAGAGTGCTTTGGCGCCGTCTTTTGCGAGCTCAATGTGCTCCAGTTGATCAAGGGCTTCAATTGATGTGTCGTTTAAGGCTTCAAGCATGGCAGGATATAACCCACTACCCGAAATCTTCTGAACGGCTTTGCTTAGGGCGGCCATATCTATGAAGGTTGCTAAGCCAGTAATGGGATTACCGAAGGGCACGGGTAACAGGCGGACAGTTGCCGTGACGATGATTCCCAGAGTACCTTCTGAACCGACAAATAAATCAGTTAAGTTATAGCCAACATTGTCTTTGAAAGTGTGGCTACCAATATTTATGAGTGACCCATCAGCTAAAACGACTTGGAGGCCGATAACGGATTGCTTAGTCGTACCGTATTTGAGGGAACTCATACCGCCCGCGTTTGTGGCGATATTGCCACCGATTGAACTAATGGGTTTGGAGCCAGGGTCCGGCGCGAAGAAGTAGCCTTGTTTTCGGGCAGCTTGGTCGAGGTCACCGTTGAGAACGCCAGCTTCTACAACGGCGTACTGGTTGGGAATATTGATATTGATGATGTGGTTTAAGCCGCTTAGGTCTAAGACGATGCCGTCAGTTAATCCGGCTGAACTGTTAACAATGGAAGTCCCAGCTCCCCAAACAGTCAGCGGGATGTGATGCTGATTAGCGTAGCGCGCTGTCGCTTGGACGTCAGCGACGCTCTTGGCGAAGACGACGGCCAATGGGGTATTAGTGGTAATTACTTCTTGAGTGTACACGTTTCGACCAAACTGAGTACGGGTTTCGACGTCTGTTTTAACCGTTCCGGTTGGGAGTTCTAGGTGGATTGATTGGCTTTCGAGCGTCATTTAAGTCGCGTCCTTTCCATGACGATTATCGAGAGAACAAGTGTAATTGGCCAATGCGCTGACAGGCTTCACTGAAACGGGGTTCGTCAATTAAGAGACCAACCCGAACAAAACCCTCGCCTCCGCTACCAAATCCATTACCAGGAGCGACGGCTACTGCGGCTTTTTCCAGTAATAAGTCAGTAAACGTTTCACTAGTGAAGCCTTCGGGAACGGGCATCCAAGCGTAGAATGAGCCACCTGAAGGGTAGGGTTCCCAGCCAATTTGCCGGGCTGCTGCATAAAAGTCATCGCGGCGCCGCTGATACAGACTGACAAGATCGGTCACGGTCGACTGGTCACTTTGTAAAGCCGCAATTGCCGCTTTTTGAATGGCCGGGAAAACGCTGACAAACAAGTGGTCTTGGATGAGATTGAGGGCTTCAATCATATCGGCGTTCCCCACCGCGAATCCAATGCGCCAGCCCGCCATGTTATAGGATTTTGATAGGGTGTACATTTCAATACCAACATCCTTAGCACCGGGGGTCTGTAAGAAGCTGAGTGGCTTGTGGCCGTCGAACCCAATGGCGCCATACGCGAAGTCGTGGACGACCCCAATCTGATTAGCCTGAGCAAAGGTGACTGTATTCTTGAAAAAATCACTAGTTGCAACTGCACCAGTGGGATTGTTTGGGTAGTTCAGATAGAGCAGTTTAGCCTGCTGCTTTGCATCCTCAGACAACTCGTTGTAGTCGGGTAAGAAATGGTTCTGTTCTCGGAGCTTGATTAGTTCAAGCTTTACCTGAGCAAGGGCAACTCCGGATAAATAATCGGGATAGCCTGGATCGGGCAAAATCATGGTGTCGCCAGGGTTCAGAAGTGCGAAGGGTAACTCAACGAGACCGATTTTGGACCCGCCGAGAATGGCCACTTCGGTCTCTGGGTCCAGAGTGACATTGTATTCTCGCTGGTAAAAATCAGCGGCAGCCTGTTTGAGTGCCGGATCTCCCCGGAAAAGGGAATACTTATGGTTAGCCGGGTCGGCGGTTGCTTGTTGCATGGCCTGGACAATAAAGTCTGGGGTGGGCTGGTCAGGATTACCTTGTCCCAAGTTGATGACATCAGCGCCAGTTGCAGCTTTGGCGTTAACCTTTCGGACTAAGTTGGCAAAAAATTGTTTTGGCAGTGACTGTAAGACTTTTGATGCTTCGAATTTCAATGGTGGGCCTCCTAATGGCTAAGCTCGGGTGAAATGGGCGGCTAAGCGGTCGCCAATCCACTGAATGACTTGAACAATGATGACTAAGATGATAATGACGCTAATTAAGACGCCGGTTTCGTAACGGTTGTAGCCAAACTGAATGGCCAGGTTCCCAATCCCACCAGCACCAATGGTTCCGACCATGGCGGAGTAGCCAATCAAGCTAATAATCGTCAAGACGATGCCTCGAATGAGCGCTGGTAATGCTTCCGGAAATAGCACTTCCTGAAAAATGAGCCAGAAACTGGCGCCGGTTGAGCGCGCTGCCTCAATGACGCCTTGATCAATTTCGGCAAAGGCGCCTTCAGCTAAGCGGGCAAAAAACGGAACGGCGGCCACGGTCAGTGAGACGGCCCCGCCCATTGGCGTGTAGGGGTCGCCAGCCACCCATTTGGCGAACGGAATTAAGACAACCATCAAGATTAAAAACGGGAAGGAACGGATGGCATTAATAATGAAGCCCACAACCGTATTGACGACGGGTCGTGGTGAAAACAATGGGCTAGCAAAGTAGTAAAGAGCAAGGCCAATAATGGTGCCAAAAATGACGCCGATGAGCCCGGAAATAAAGACCATTTCAAAGGTCTCCCAAAGTGCTTGGCCTAAATTTTGCTGCAAAATAGTGAGGGTTTCGTTCATTTTGGTGTCACCTCCACTGAGTTAACTTTGGTTTTAAAGGCCGTTATTGCACGTATGACAGCTTCCGGTTCACCGGTGACGAAAACGGACAAAATGCCAATGGCTTGATTATGAATGAATTCAATCCGACCTTGTAAGATACTGATTTCGACGCCGGTGTCGCGGGCAATCTCAGTGATGATGGGGTTCAGAGAATCATCCCCCTGATACTTAAGGGTTAAAATTCGGCCGGGAAGGTTGGCTAGCCAGTGAATGACATCATCGGGTAGCTGGGTTGTCAAAAAGCGGTTGACCAGACGGGTTGCCATGTCGGATTGCGGACGAGCAAACAGGTTGTAGGCCGTTGTTTGTTCGACAATCCGGCCGTTTTCCATCACGGCGACTCGATCAAATAGGTCCTTAGCAACCTCAAGCTGGTGGGTAATGAAAACAATGGTGATGTTAAGCCGCGTATTAATATCCTTTAAAATAGTGATGATTTCTTCGGCGGTCTCCAGGTCCAGTGCACTGGTTGCTTCGTCACAGAGCAGAATCTCGGGATCGTTGGCCAGGGCTCGGGCAATCCCGACCCGTTGCTTCTGCCCACCTGACAGCTGGGTGGGGTAGGTGTCTTTTCGGTCTTGGAGACCGACCCGGCCCAGCAACTCGTCAATTTTTTCGGGTTGTTGTTTTTCCGGATAACCGCCGGCTGTAAGAGCAAAGGCGATATTTTGGGCAACGGTCCGGTTGTTAATCAGGTTAAAATTTTGAAAGATAAACCCAATTTTCTTGCGCGTTTCAGATAGGATTTTCTTATTAGCATGGGTGATATCGACGCCGGCGACGTTAACGGTTCCAGTCGTCGGGCGCTGAAGACCGTTGATGGTGCGGACTAACGTGGATTTGCCAGCTCCTGATAGGCCGACGACGCCGTAGATTTCACCCTTTTCAATCTTGAGGGAGACGTCTTGAACGGCTTTCACATCGCGGCCCTTTTGGTTGAAGGTCACGGAGACGTCATTGATTTCGATTTGACTCATGCGATCCCTCCTAACGCCATGAGGCCGGTTTTTGGAAGTCCTTGAACTCAGATTTCGCAATGGCATCTTTAAAGGCTTGGCTGGTTAAGACACTTTTAACGGCCTTAGCAAAGTCACTGTTTTTATTGCTGGACTTAACCACGAAAACGTTGAGGTAGTCGGGCTTGAGGTCTTCCATAGCCAGCGCGCTAGTTGGCTTAATGTTGGCGTTCCACGAGAAGTTCCCTGGAATTAACGCTAGGTCGACGTTACTACGAGATTGTGGTAACTGAGCGGCATCTAACGTCTTGAACTTGAGGTTCTTCGGGTTTTTAGCCACATCAGCCAGACTTGCTGTTGCCACATTAATACCAGACTTCAGGGTGATCAACTTATTGGCGGCCAAGAGTTGGAGTGACCGTGCTAGGTTTGATGGATCGTTAGCAAGTGAAACGGTCGCGCCATTTTTTAGCGTCTTCAAGCTCTTAACTGTCTTGGAATAAATCCCCATCCCAAGGGTTGGCACTTTATCGAGTGCCGTTAACTTTAAATGGTTTTGTTGACTGAATGTTTGTAGGTAAACGGTGTGCTGGAATAAGTTAGCATCAATTTCGCCAGAGTTTAAGGCTTTGTTGGGCTGGATGTAGTCGTTAAACTCCTTAATTTTAACCTCGTAGCCCTTCTTTTTGAGGAGGGGGCCGATCACGTTTTTGGCCATGTCTCCATAGGGCCCTGGCGCGACACCAACCGTTTCAGTTTTCACACCATTGGTGCTCTTGCTGCTGTTGAGGCGACTCACGGTAAAAATACCTGCGAATAAGACGACAATGACCCCGAGGCCAATTAACCATTTTGTATTTCTTCTCATTATTAACAATCCCCTTAAATTAAAATGCCACAAACAAAAACGCCGTCCCTATCTTTCGATAAAGGACGACGTTAAGCCGTGGTACCACCTTACTGAGCGGCTACGAGGCCACCCACTTCATTCGCTGTTGTAACGGACAGTACCGGAATTGGCTTGTCAGCAAACGCGCGCTATTTGCTCACTCACCACTTCTTTTAATTGAAGACCATCTTCTTAACCACCCTCGGATCGCCTCTCAGCCATGCGGCGACTCTCTAAGCCTGATTCGGGTTAGTACTCATCTTCTTGATTGATTCAATGAGTATATTATGAGCATACAGTGAGATTGTGTCAAGAATAAGTGTTAAAAAATTAAAATCAAATGATAACCAGCGCTAAATCATCTGGTTATCAGGTGTTTTCTCCGTTGCTTCCCGTTCAATTTCAGAATGAGCTGACGTTTCGAACATTCGCCAGTAAACGATGAACGAAACGAAAGCTGCTGCTGCCACGTAAAAGAAAAAGAGTGATTCGTGGTTGATGGATCGCAACCACAGCGCCACGTATTCAACGGTGCCACCAAAAATGGCAACCGTTAAGCCGTAGGGTAACCCGACACCTAGGGCGCGAATCTCAGTAGGGAAGAGTTCGGCTTTAACGATGGCGTTAATTGAGGTGTAGCCAGAAACGATGACAAGACCGAACAACATCAAGAAAAAGGCTGCCCAAGGTGAGTGGACGTGGGCCAATACGCTAAAAATGGGCACGGTGAACAGGGTGCCACCGATACCGAAGCCCAATAAGAGTGGCTTACGGCCGATTTTGTCGGATAATGCCCCGAAGAGGGGTTGTAAAATTAACATGAGCAACAAGGCGGTGAAGTTGATCACTGCGACCGTCTTAGGATTAAGTCCAGTGGTGTTAATCATGAATTTTTGAAGATAGGTGGTGTAGGCGTAAAAGGCGATGGTACCGCCAAACGTCATGCCAACTACCGTCATAAATTGTTTGGGATATTTCATGAGCAAGCCCAAAGTGCCGGCTTTTTTATTTTGCTTATTTTGGGTTTCAAACTGATCGGATTCTTCCATCGTTAGTCGCAGCCACAAGACGATAATGGCACCAAACCCGCCGACAATAAAGGGAATTCGCCAGCCAAAAGCGTACAGTTGGGCCGTTGACAAAAAGCCTTGGAGAATAATTTGGACGAGTAGTGCAAAAAGTTGCCCGGAAATGAGGGTCACATACTGAAAGGACGAGTAAAAGCCGCGGCGCTTAGGAGAAGCCATTTCAGAAAGGTAAGTTGCACTGGTGCCGTATTCGCCACCCAGTGATAACCCCTGAAACAAGCGCGTGATGACCAAAATAATCGGCGCCCAGACTCCGATGGTGCGATAGGTTGGAATTAAAGCGATGACAAAGGATCCGGTGGCCATAATGACAACGGACAGCGTCAAAGCAGCCCGTCGACCGTGACGATCAGCGAAACGGCCCATAATGAACGACCCAAGCGGGCGCATTAAAAAGCCAACTGCAAAAACAGCCGCCGTGGATAACAACTCCGCGGTTTTATTTTCAGCCGGGAAAAAGGCGGCGGAGAAGTAAACAGCAAATGAGGCGTATACGTACCAGTCAAACCATTCGATCATGTTTCCCAAAGAACCCTTGAGAATGTTTGCGGCGACCCGTTTTTCACTGCGGGGTGCAGGCGAGCTAATCATAGGCAGTCCCTCCTAAAATGACAAAACAATTAGAAAACGATTAGGATAAGTGTAGAACAAACGGACTATTTATTCAAGGGGTGAATATATTTTCGTCAATTGATTGACAAGCGCAAGTGGCTAAATGATAGTGTCGCCAGTGTTTAGGGTGATGAGAAATAAAAACCCCCACCTTGGGTCACAGGGTGAGGGTAATCAATTTAAGGTTCGGTTGCAGTTGCGGGTTGCTTCGCGCTGGGCATCAAAAGGTTGATGATAATCGCGGTCACAGCTGCAATGGTGATTGGTGATCCCAGCAAGTATTGGACAAGCTGGGGTGTTTCGTGAATAACGCTTGTTGGAACCAAGATGAGCGCCATTGTCATAATGATTGGAATTCCGATGACGTACATGGTTGATTCGTTAGTTTGAAGATATCGGATTACGTTGAGACCATTTAACATGATCATCACACAAATAATCGAGAAAACACCGCCGATGACAGGAGCCGGAACAGCTGATAAAAAGGCGGATAATTTACCACAGAACCCTAAAACGATAAACCAGATACCAGCGGACATGAAGACCCGCTTGCTGGCAACACCGGTGATGGAGATGACCCCGGCGTTGGTTGAGTAACCCGTTGTTGGGGTGGCCCCTAACAACGCGGCTAAGAGACAGCTGATACCTTCACCGATGATCCCGTGATTCCACTGTTTATTGGAGAGTTTCTCGCCAGTAACGGCACTCATTGCAAACCATGTTCCGGTTGTTTCGGTCGTCAGCACCAGATAGATAATGACGAAGGTTAAAATTGCTGGAATTGAGAAGTGAATACCATAGTGTAGCGCGGTAAATTGTGGCAGGCTAATCCAGGCCGCGTGAGAAACCGCTGACCAGTCAAACATGCCCATCATACTTGCTGTCACTGTGCCGACAATCAGTGAAATAATGATTGAACTAATCCTCAGCACTTTTGAAAGCTGTGGGACCCTAGCACTAATGATCATCGCAATGAGCATGGTTAAGCCCGTAATTGTTGCGAGCAGAATGTTTTGGTTCACATTGCCGCTGGCCTTAAAAATGTTGTCATTAAGCGCGGACGGCAATAAGGAAAGCCCCACGCAGGTAATAATGGTACCCCCGACGATTGCTGGGACCAACTTTGAAATCACTTTTTGAAAAATACCGGATAGCCCGAAAATAATGAGCATTAGCGAGCCAACGATTAAGGAGCCAATGACCGTTGCCATCCCACCATTGGGACCGCCATTAGCAAGGTAAACGCCCGCCACAGCACCAATTGGCACAAAAGACGGTCCTTGAGAGACGGGAATTTTCAAGAAAAATCGCGTTTGCAGAATCGTCCCGATGCCAGCCGCTAAAAAGGCCGCTTGCAAGAATCCGCTTTTTTCTGCAATGGACATGGATAATAATCCAGCGATGATAATTGGTGGCACGTACACGTCCATAGCGAGTACGTGTTGAAGCCCAAGCACCCCTGACTGTCCCAACGACACATTATCGTTAGGACCATACAACAAGCCGTTCTTTGATTCGGTCATGTCAATCTCCTTTGGATGGGAACCGGTAATCCGATTCGGTGTTTTAGAATAACAATAATAACGAGAAATAACGAACACTATTAGTTATTTGAATATTAAAGTTCGCCATTTTCTGATTGACGTTATTATAGAGAGCTATCGATAGTAATGCAAGAGTGAATTACCGAACAAACGTTGTTATGACACTATGTAAGCCTTTTCGTTACCGTGACGGGGGCTTCATGAAAATATGATAAGAGAAGTGCTCGGTCGCAATAATTAAGCTTGATAATATCAAATAGTGGATTTTCAAATCGATTTAATATACGATGTGTTTACAATTCTGGGTGGATTGTATTCTAATATAACAAAAGGGGGAACAACTATGCATAAAAGATATGCTACAACAATTGCGCTATCTTTGTTTAGTACGTCGCTCATCTTTGCCGCAATGGGGCAGTCATCTGCGCAAGCACAAACTACTGATAAAGTGGTTCAAAGCACGGTAGTCGGCACACAGCCGGTGATTGCTAGTGACGATGAGGCGACGACGGCAACTACAGCCGCAAGCACCAGTGACCAAGAAGTGCCGACAACTGAGTCGCAATCAGATTCAATGACCAGTTCGATAGCCGCTAACCCCAGTCAGTCAACCAATTCTGATTGGGGTCAAGCTGAAACGGTTGGGGCGGACAGAAACCATGACTTGAATGTCCAGGCTACACCGTCAGGCAATTTACAAGCGGCGCCAGCGGCGACTGAGGCAGTGCCGGCTCAAACGCCGACAGTCGAGGAAGCGTTACCGACGACTGCGACAGGGAGCCACGGCGAGAGTGCGTCGGTACCAACAACGCATGAGGACTCGCATGGTGGTATTGACGCGACAGTTGATAGTACCATTGACCTCGGAATTTCCAACCTGGGGGAGGCTTCTCAGAACTATGATGATGCAATCACGACGAACACGACGTTGCAAAAAGCGGCGAGTGGGTTAGATCAGATTGTTAAAACGTCGCAGGGTAATGTTACGGCGCTATATAATACTAAATCTGGTGAGATGGTCTTAACCGCAAATAATAAAGTGTTAACGGTCCCCAAATTTGGCTCTGTTAACCTAACGGATGATAGTGGTCATGTGTGGGACGTCTATAATCTAGCGGATGGTAAAATGGGCGTTCAAGACGCCGTTGATTCTAAAATTCAACGAACCGCAAATGCCTCCGTTGCTGAATCGGGGTTAAATGTAGCGGCCGCTGGTACCTTGGCAGCCGCTAATGGTGTTAACCTAGTGGCTGACGCCGGCGAAGAAGTTGTCGGCGATGCGGTTAATTTAGCCATTGACGCTGGGACTGTCATCGCCGGTGGTCTGGCAGCCATTCCACTGGTGGGGTTGGTTGCTGGGCCAATTGCAATCACCTTAAACGCCGTTAGTAGCCTAGTCCATGGTGGCTTTTATGCCTGGGGGAGCGCTCGACGGACAATTGTCCAAGCACCAGCTGTTTTAGCCAATGTGGGAGGGACTGTCGTTAATGGTATGAATGTCGGGCTTCGAACAAGTAACGCTAACGTTACCGGCTCGCCAACCGACGCGGCCTTAGCCGGTGAAGCACAGCGTCAAGCGGTGGGCTCACTGGCGGGGACGGTTGCGACGACTGGCAGTATTGCTCTGAATGGCGGTCTCCAAGCTGGAACCTTTGTTGCTCACGCAATCACTGAAGGGCTGTTCTTTGCAGTCGAAACAGGTCTGGCTTTAGCAGGTATGATTCCGTTTGTTGGGATTGTGACCTACCCACTAGCTGGGTTGACGTTTGCTATTCACAAAGCTGTGAATGCTGGCCAACGCCTGGCCGATGAAGCGCGCCGAGTAGCCGTCTTGGGGACGGGGGCAACCCTGGCTGTCGCCGGTCCAATAATTAATGCTGCTCACTCTGTTGGGCTGAATGCTCAGGCCCAGCAACATAACAATGACACGTATACTTGGAATTTAAAGTAAACGTGGTGGGTATCTAACTTACCTATCAATTCAAATAAAAGCAGAAGTTAACTTGATCGGTTTTTCCGTCAAGTTGACTTCTGCTTTTTGTTTGTTAGTTGTCATAGTTTAGCGTGGTGCGCTCTTGGATTTTGGCCCAAATACGTCTCAAAGAAAGCTAAGGTTGGCTCTTGGGCAATGGCCATGTAGGCTTCACCGTGGCCGTGTCCCGTGACGAATTGGACGACGGACGGGATGTTGTTTTTAATTAACTCGGCTTGTAATCGTTGGACTGCATCATTTGGTGATAATTCATCTAAGGAATTGGCGAGATACATGGGCCCAGCTTTAGCGTCAACCCGGTTGAGCAACGAGGCCTTTTGTAACAGGGCGTTGTCGCCATTGACGTAGTTTAGGACGAACCACTTGTAATAGGGATCGTTACTCCCCGTCTGGTTGATTTGGTCCACTGGGGTGCCAGGGATTGGGGCGTTTTTGTTTGAAGCAACGACGTCCGGATGAGTTTCAATCCAGTGATCTAAGTCGATAATGCCGGACCATGAGGCAATCGGGATGCCCGTTTGCATACCCAGTTCAATGGCTAAGTTACCACCGGACGACATCCCGGCGGCCCCAATTTTGGTCCGGTCAAAGTGGTAATCTGAGGTCTTAATCCAGTCGTAAACCGTTAGCATGTCTTCAACGGGAGCGGGGTACAGATAATCTGGTGCCAAGCGATAATTGGGCACAAAGACGATGTAGCCCTGTTTTGCAAATTCGTTGGCCCAGTTGACTTCCTCTTCTTTGTAACCGAGCCACCAACCGCCACCATGAATGATGATAATGGCTTTTCGGTCGTCTGAAATGGTGTCAATATCCTGATAAATATCCAGTGTCAGATCATAGGTGCCGTCATATTGGACGTCCCGTTCAACATTTATGTTTGTCATTTATGATTCCCCCAAAAGTAAAGTAATGAGCTAACTCCTATTGATTAATCAACAGGAATTAAACCATAAGCGCTACGGTAGCGTCAAACATTTACCCTCGAAAATGAAACCGATACCAGTTAAACTAATAATATGCAAAAAACACACTTAACTAGACGCCGATGCAAACCATAAAAAGCGCCTGTCGTTAATGATCGACAAGCGCTAGTTGAACTGATGATTACTCAAATTCTTCGTATTCGTTTGGATCCTGACCGTCGACGCGGCCATCTGGTTTATTTAACCCGTCAATGATTCGAATTTCTTCAGGGGTTAACCGGAAATCGAAAATATCGAGATTGTCGCGCTGATGTTGGAGACTGCTGGATTTTGGTAATGGCACCACGCCGCGTTGCGTATGCCACCTCAGGATAATCTGACCAGCGTTCTTGCCATATTTCTTGGCGAGTTCTAGAATTGCGGGTTCTGTCAGCGCTGCGCTACCACGACCGAGGGGGCTCCAGGCTTCAGTCACGATGCCCCGGTCTTTATTGGCCAGCAACCGGTCGGTGTTAATCCAGTAAGGGTGAATCTCAATCTGGTTCACAGCGGGGGTAACACCGGTTTCGTTAATGAGGCGATCTAAGTGGTCAGGTTCAAAGTTTGAGACCCCAATGGCCCGAATCAGGCCCAGTTTTTGGGCGGTAATTAAAGCTTGCCAGGCTTCAACGTAGTGGTCGCGTTTGGGCAGTGGCCAGTGAATTAAAAAGAGATCAAAGTAATCTAATCCCATTCGGGCTAGCGACTCCTCGATTGCCTTAAGCGCGTCGTCGTAGCGGTGGTACTTGCCAGGCAACTTCGAGCTGACGAAGAAATCGCTACGGGGGACGCCAGAGCGGCGGATGGCTTTGCCCACAATCCCCTCATTATCGTAGTTCGTTGCACTGTCTAGCGAGCGGTAACCGTCCTGAATAGCAGCTAGAATTTGATCGAGACCAGCGCCACCACGAATTTGGTAGGTGCCTAATCCGATGGCTGGCATTTTGTGACCATCATTGAGTGTCACGGTTGGAATTGTCATATACTACGCCTCCTAGTTTGTTTGGTTCTAGGGTAAAGCATTTTTCGAGCGGGGTAAACCGAACCACATTATTTTCTGTTTAATCTTATGAGATGTTGTAAGATAGTGATTAAACAATTGGAGGTGGTGTGATGGCCGCAAAAACGAAAGGCGTCTGGCTGGCCATTAGCGGCTGTATTTGCTGGGGTGCCTCGGGGGCATTTGCCCAATATCTATTTACCCATCAAGGCGTGACGCCCAGTTGGCTAGTGGGCATGCGGTTGGCCATTGCCGGGGTTTTGCTGCTGATTTGGAGTGGTGTGACGAACCCGGGTCAGCTGTTTAGTATCTGGCGTCACCGGCGCTCGGCAGGCCAACTGTTGGCCTTTGCCCTTTGTGGGATGGTGCCCTCACAGTTTACATATTTTTCAGCCGTGAATTACGGCAATGCTGCTACAGCGACAATTTTGCAATTCACCGGGCCATTATTTATCATTGGAGCCTTAGCGGTCATTCACCGACAATGGCCGCGGCGAATTGACTTTATCTGCGCACTGATTGCGTTATTCGGCGTTTACCTAATGGTGACTAAGGGCCACTTAACGAGTCTGCAATTGGCGCCATTAGCCGTCTTTTGGGGTGTTTTAGCCGGCGTTAGTCAGGCGTTGTACACCTTGATTCCGATTCAGTTATTGCGCCATTTTGATGCAAAATTAGTCACCGGATGGGCGATGTTGCTCGGGAGTCTCATTTTTATGCCCCACATCGCCACGAGTCCGGTACCGCCACTTAACGCGGTTGGCTGGGGTGGCGTTGTGTTCGTAGGGGTTATTGGAACCATGTTTGCCTATCTCCTGTATCTCGATAGTTTGCAATATTTACAACCTGCCACGACGGGCATGCTGAGTTCGTTTGAACCCCTTTCGGCGACGTTGATTACGGTGGTTGTGTTGCACACGGCTTTCGGGTTGCCGGAAGTAATGGGTGGGTTATTGGTGCTGGCCACCGCATTTTTACAGGCTTTTTCGTCTAAGCCGTTAACGCGCGTCAAGTCAAAACCGGTTTAATGATTTTTCGAGACTGGCTTAAAAACCCGATTATCTCAATTGAGGAGATAAGCGGGTTTTTAGCGTTAGTTATTTTGTCCGGCTAGCATGGACAAATGATACGCGTTGAATTAACGGAAATCAGGGTGATGAAGGCGGTTAGTAGGAGGCCTAAAAGACCGAAGTACCAGAGGTTTGAAAATAATAATAATAGACTGATGAGTAGTGCAACCACGTTGAGGAGGTACCACGGCAGTAACAACAGAACCTTTAACCAAGTCGGAACGTTTTTTTTAGCCCAAAAGCCTTGAAAATCAGCCGGGCTCGTTAAAGTCACGAGGTCGCCCCAAAAAGAAAGAAACAGGTCGAACATTATGAATCCTCCACGATGTTTGATCGGAAATTATGCTTCAAAGTTGGCCAGATATGTTCGTCTGACCAAGCAATCATAAAACCGTTTCCTAAGATCGAAAATAAGGTTGCAATGTTAACCGAGTCGATTTGACCGGTATTGAAAAAAACGATCGCAATGGCAATGATTGGGGGCATAAAGTCGATGAGTTGTGAGGCCGTGGCATTTCCGTGAACGTACAGAAATCGTAAAATGTTAGTCGTATCATCGTTGGGGTGCATGACGATATTTGCGCGCTGATAGAGTGAAATACCAATACAGAAGAGAAAAATGCCTAACGCACTGACAAAAGTCCGCACCACGACGGGGAGATCGCCGATGCCAATTGCGGCAAACCACCGGGTAAAGAATTGAACGATGGTACTGAAGAAAACGATAAAACACATCTCGCCGACAAAGCGGATGATATCGAGACGGCGGATGAGAAACTGGTTTGTAATGGCATTAATCGTACCAATGATAAATAGCAACGTCCCAAGGGGCCAACCCACCCAGCCGCTGATATTGACGGCTGAAGCAGTCCAGACACCGCTTCCCATGTGACCAGCGACGGATAGTGCGTTTCCAAAGGCATTAAAAAATAAGCCGAATAACAGGCCTATCCAACGCTGTTTTAATGTATTTTTGATGGTGGGGCACCTCCTAATGAATCCATTTTAGCATGGTTATGAAGCAAAACAAGGCAGATCACGGGACAGTTAGTGTTTTTAATGTGGTTAGTCAGAAAACCTCGTCGTAAAAAGGGAAGCAGGCTTGGAACTGTCGTGTAAAACGGAAATTGGTCCATTGGCGGGTAAGCGGCTTAGAGAAATAGAAAAGCTCAGTCTCAATTATGGACTGAGCTTTTTTGACGTCAATGGCGAATTAGTTTCCCTGTTCGGAATTATCATTTTCCAGTTGGGAAGCGTAAATTAACAGGCGACTGGCATAGCTAGGGTGATCAAAGTTTTCTTTGATCGTTTCTTGCAAGTCACTCAAATTATCGGTAATGATGCCGTCTACGTTGAGAAAAATCATGCTCTGCATGTCATCTTCATCGTCGACTGTCCAGGCGAAGACCGCTTGGTTCTCGGCATGCGCTTGGTTGACAAAGTTGTCATCCAGCGTGGTTTCCTCCATAGTGTAGGCGTTAGCCTTGGTCCGCGGGAACGTCAAGTTGTACGGTAAAATGTAACTGACATACAACTTAGGTGCGTGCTTTTTTAAGCCACTTATCACGTGATAATCAAGGGAGTGAATCCGATCGTGATCTGCCAATAGACGGTCTTCATAGCGATTAATAAACCGGGTCAACATGTCTTTGCTATCGTGCGGCGTCGTTTTGATTTCAACTAATAACCGCTGATGGTGTTTTTCGGCAGCCGCCAGGTAAGCATCAAAGCTTGGGACCCGCGCATGGTGGCCGTTCTCCCGTGCGGTAAGGTGAGTGAGCTGCTTTAAAGTGAGTTGATAGGGCGCCTTATTGACGCCGGTGAGGGCCTTTAAGTTTTCATCGTGCATGACCACAAACTGGTGATCCTTGGTTTCGTGGATGTCCATTTCAACGTAAGCGGGCTTTTCACGACTCGTTTTAACGAGCGCCGGGATGGTATTTTGGACGCCATTCTCATCGTCAACACCACGGTGGGAGATTGCAAGAGGCCGTGATAGCATGGCGCCTTGAAGGTACATCACGTTGTAAGTGACTTGGCCTGCCATGAACACCAGGATGAGGCTAAAGGCGAGCCAACGGACGCCCTTAGAGCGTGATAGCGCCGTGTTTAAGCGTGGTTCATTCGAATCAAGCGGCACCTGTTGTTCGAGGCCGTGGAGGAGCATTAAAATAAAGACAACCAGGACGGCAGCCGCCACGAGTTGCGTCCAGATGGAGAGAATGGCCATATTCACAACGGCACCGGTAAACGCGACGATATTTTGCCCTTTATCTAGTTGAAGTTGAAGAAGGTACAGGCCGATTGACATACTGAGCGTCGCCACAACGCCGCTTAAACCGATAACCCCGGACCGCCAGAAGTAAGCCCATGTGTGATGTCGAGTAAAGTGCCAGCTGGATCTTGCGGCCTGAAAACTTCGTTGGCGGTTAAGAATCATCAAAGGTAAGACTTGGACGAACCGGATTGCTAAATAGGTTACTATCAGACCCCCAATGAAAATGAGGGCTGCATAACCTGGATTGTTCGCTAGATCTTCGAGAATAAAAGTGGGAATCTGCACTTTAGCTAAGAGCGGCGAGACTAAAAATAGGTTAGAAAAAGGCAGGACGATCACAAAGTATGGGATGAATAGCAAAAAACTACTAAATCGCAGATGCCCCAGTGATTTTAGAGCCTTTAAGGTGACGCGAGTTAGGCGTCGATCGTGGTTATGGCAGATGCCTTCAATCCCTAATAGCATAAAGCTGAACTGCCAAAACACCAGTGCCAGGATGACGAGTGCAAGGACCAATAGTTCCAAGGTTGCCACCGGTCGCTGGGTGACTAGCCAGCCGACGTTGGTATAGGAAATATAGGGAATGTGATTGAGGAGTAAGATAACCTTGGTAATCCATCGCATTAGTGGGACGATAGCGAGGTTAAGCACCAGGTTCATGACGATGATGAGGGTTAGATACGCGCCCCAATTTTTAAAGAAGCTGCCAAAAGATTGTCGAAGTAACCGCTTTGTGGACATGTCGGACGCCTCCAAGAATTTTAGATAGTAAATCTATTATGCCACAAACCATGAGCGAGATTACCATGATACACTTGAAGAAGCGGTTAAATCCGCTGAATTGGCAAACGACTGGAGGTTATCATGGACTATCAAGACGTCGAAAAAGTATTACGGGCATTTCGCGACGATCGAGGGTGGCAAAAGTACCACACCCTTCCTGCGTTATCACGGGCACTGTCGATTGAAGCGGCGGAAGTGAGTGAACATTTCTTGTGGCGGGACGCTGAGGATGGCGCCAAAGACGCCGCTGATTTGCAGGCTCTCAAAATGGAGATTGCAGACGTTTTAGCGTATGCGTACTTTATGTGTATGAAGCTAGATGTTGATCCAAATGCGCTGGTCATGGAAAAAATGGCGATTAATCAGCACCGACATTGGGATCAAGAAGATTAAGATTGATGATGGGTTGACGAATGATTTGAACCGTGTTTTAATACGTTTAAACACTTAAACGCTAAATGCTGAAAACAGTTTGGAGGTGGCCCATTGGCAGAACGAACGATGGCAATTTTTAAGAAAGGCGAACCAGCCTTTAACATGATGACCGATGAAAATCGGCAACAGATTATTGTGATGCTGTGTCGAGGTCGTCAGATGACCGTCAACGAAATTACGGACCAGCTAAAGCTATCACGTCCAGCAGTCTCTCACCATCTGAAGTTACTATTGGATGCGGGCTTAGTGACCGTTACTAAAAAGGGAACTGAGCGGTATTACACCAGTCATATGGACGATGCATTAGCTTTGATGAAAGACCTAGTGGCATCCCTTGAAGAAGATATTGAGATCGGCAGAAATAAGGCCAAGTAAGGCTTTATTTTTTAGCATTAAATGTTTAAATTATTAAACCAATAAACGGAGGACTTTATGATGACTCAATCAGTATTATTTACCCCATTAACGCTAAAAAACGGTGTGACCATCAAAAACCGCATTTACAAACCCGCGATGTCGGAAACGATGGGTGATGCGCAGTATCGACCGACTCAAGAACTCGTTAACTTATACGGTAAGTGGGCGGAAGGCGGTACTGGCTTGCTCATTACGGGGAATGTGATGGTGGATGCTAACGCTCGTGGTGAACTGGGAAATGTGGTGATTGAAGATGATCGAAATCTGGATCGGCTAAAGGCGTGGGCCGCCGCCGGTCAAAAGAACGGTGCTCAGACCTGGGTACAGCTTAACCATCCTGGTCGCCAAGCGCCCAAAACGGTCAGCAAACAGCCCGTGGCGCCTAGCGCTGTGCCATTGACGGGACCCAACGCATTTGGCTTTAACCCGCCACGGGCTTTAACGAAGGCGGAAATTAAAGCGATTGTTAATCGATTTGCGGTCGCTGCTGACGTCGTTCAACGAGCTGGATTTGGTGGTGTTGAGATTCATGCGGCCCACGGTTATTTGCTGAACCAGTTCTTATCGCCGTTAGCGAACCGACGGACGGATGAATACGGGGGTTCACTGGAAAACCGGATGCGAATTCTAAAGGAGATTTACCAAGCGATGCGGGCTCGGGTCGGGGCCCAGTTCCCGATTGCGCTGAAAATTAATTCGTCCGACTATGTTTCTGGCGGGTTTAGCGAGGAAGATTCCATCGAGGTCATCCATGCAATGGCCGATCTCGGGGTGGACTTAATCGAAATCTCAGGCGGCAATTACGAATCGCCGGTTATGCAAGCTACGACGAATAAGGGGGCCTTCTTCGTGGACTTTGCCGCCAAAGCGAAAGCGGGCATTGAGACGCCAATCATGGTGACCGGAGGCTTTTCTAGTATTGCCGGAATGACGAAGGCGGTTGCCAACCATGAAGCTGAAATGGTTGGAATGGCGCGGGCTCTGGCACTGGTTCCTGATTTACCTAATCAAGCACAAGCCGGAACGTTCGCCGCGATTCAGTTGGACCACTTGTCCACGGGCTTTCCACGGTTGGACAAGAAGGTGGGGTCGTTAATTGGATTAAGTTACTATGAATTACAGATGAAACGAATTGCGGCAGGCAAACCAGTGAAGCGGACGACTAACGCCTGGGGACCACTTTGGTTTGCAATTCGCGAGCAGGGATTGGCGACCTTAAAACCACGGCGAGGTTAATAGTAACCAGCGCATTTTATGGCGAGTTGAGCTATACTTTTGGTAGACAAAACTGGAGGAATCGCCATGAAATTGTTAGATCTCACCCGAAACGGCCAACCAGTGACGGACGTGGCCACCGTTGAAGCCGTTAGCACCTACCTGATGCAGACCAATCCGTTTAGTGAAAACACCCTGTTTATGGCTCGCAACGAACCGGCTGTCGTGATTGGTAAGTATCAAGACGCCTATGTTGAAGTGGACTTAGACTATTTACGTGCTCACCACATCAAGCTAATGCGCCGAGCAGCTGGTGGCGGTGCCGTTTATACTGATCTTGGTAATCTAGTGTATATGTTTCACGTGGTAGAACCGCAGGACCAACACTACTGGTTAGACTTTAAGCACTATGCGAAGCCGTTAGTCACGACATTGACCGATCTCGGAATTGACGACGTGGGCGTCTCAGGTAGAAATGACGTGACCATTAAAGGTAAGAAAATATCTGGAATGGCGGCCTTTCAGCAGAAAAATCGGTTTTCACTTGGGGGGACTGTTCTTTTTGACGTGGACACCGAGACGGCGGGGAAAGTTTTAACGCCGTTGCGTTCGAAATACGCGTCCAAGGGCTTGTCCTCAGTGGCGAGTCGCATCATGGACATTAAACAAGCGTTACCAGCGACTAAAAAGGCGTTACAAGCGCAAGATTTCATCGACCGGTGGCTGAAGACGATCTTTAACGTTTCGACGGTGACGGCCATTCCAACCGTGCAACTAAGCGACACTGATTGGGCTGCCATTGATCAGTTGGTGGCGGATCGGTATGGTAACGACGACTGGAATTACGGCTCACGCGCTCACTTTGACCGGTATGTCAGTCATCATTTTAAGCGGGGCACGGTGGCGTTTAACTATGATGTAGCGGATGGTCAACTCGCCCACTTTACCGTTTACGGTGATTTCTTTACCGGGGTGCAAGATATCTCAAGCAAGGAAGCGGGACTGATTGGCACCAAAATGGAATCAGAAGCGCTCAAGGAAGCCTTTGAAAACAGTGGCTTTGGGATGGTGATCCCTTGGCTATTGCCGGCGGACTTTGCGGCCATGTTGCTGAATCCGGAGAAGTACGACGTGGTGGAGAAACGATGATATGAAAGCAAATCAGAGGTGGCAGACGCTTTATGAGTTGCTCATCGTCTTTTTAGCCCTCTTTTCCATTGGATTGGTCATTTTTGATTTTATTGGGGCAATCGATATTGATCGTGGTCTCTGGATGGCTGTGGACGACCTCATCTTGGTTGTGTTTACGATTGACTATTTTGCGCGGTTATTCATTGCCAAAGATAAGTGGGGGTTCTTTAAGACCCACCTTTTTGATCTGTTGGCGATTTTGCCATTCAACGCGGTCTTTAATTTCTTTCGGATTGGTCGGGTTGCCCAATTAGCACGGTTGGCGCGACTACTACGATTGATTGGGTTCACTGGCAAGACCCAACTTGGCCTTAAGCGATTACTGCGAACGAACGGTTTGATTTACCTCGTATGGATTACCTTTGCCCTCTTATTGATTTCCGCAACGATTTACTCGTATTCGGAAGGAATTAGCTGGCCTAACTCAATGTGGTGGGCCATTACCACGGCCTCAACGGTTGGGTATGGTGATATTTCACCACATACGTTACTCGGTCGGATTGCAGCTGCCGCACTGATGCTGGTCGGCGTCGCGTTTATTGGGATGTTGACCAGCTCCTTGACGGCTTACTTTGCCAAGGATGACACGCAAGCGATGCGCCAAGAACTATTGATGACGTTGCGGCATATTGAACGCCGACTGAATGAAGTTGAGACACCGCAGTTAATTCGGGAGTACAAGGCACTGCTGGACGATGGCTTAATTACTGCAGAAGAATTTAAGGCGAAGCGTGAGGAACTGTTGCGATTGCCCGTGGCTGAAGTCCGGCAAGACAAGCCGGGCCCCATCGCAAAATCTTAGTTTGACCGAGTTATTGTTTCACGTGAAACATTTTCGTGAGACCTTTAAACGATAGGATGAGGATATGGCACGATCTTGGAAATGGTTTTCGGTAATTGGAACGGTACTGTTTGTTGTTAAAGGTATTCAGTGGAGCATCCGGTACAACTTTTGGCAGCCCATTGTCGGCTTTGGCGGTCTCGGATTAGTTGCATGGGGATTACTTGCCATTTGCCGTTATCAGCAACCGGCACCACCAACTTCCCGCCGTGATGAGCAAGAAGCCCTCGACGAGGAAGAGGAAATGCATGTGATTGATAACACCCGAACCAACGGCGAAAATGATGATTGGTTTGATGATTACAGTTAAAAAAAGCAGAATTCCGGCTGACGGAATTCTGCTTTTGTGTTAGGCCTTCTTGACTTTTCCCACCGCAATTGGCAGGGTGACGTGTTGGTCGTAGTGGCCCACTGCGCCAGCCACGGTATCGGGTAAGTTGAGGCTGTCCTCAACGCCATGGATGTAGACCACGCGCTTATCCAGTTCGAGATCGTCGGTGCCAAACACTTGCTTAAACTGAGCCTTTAAGGCATCCAGCGGCACGTGCTTTTCATAGGCGAAGTGGCCGTTGGCGTCTGATACGGGATAGTTGTCGTTTGGAATGTTCATCTCGTGTGGGGCGCCATCAAACGGGACCATCGTGGTTCCGGAAACGGCTTCAGTCTCGGGTAAATCCACAAAACCGTCGCCGTTGACATCTTGGGCTTCAGTCGCAATGGCGGCGTCTTGTCCGCCAGGAAAACCGTGAAAATGCTCCCAGTGCTCAGTGTTAGCGGGGGTATCGAACATTTCAATCTTAATGTCCAAGCTGTCGGCCGTTTCGGTGAATTCAGCCGTACCATGAGCGGCTGTTCCGATTTTGGTGGCATTTAGGGGGACAATTTCGGCAATGTATTTTTGGGTCATTTGCAAAACCTCCAACATTTAAATTGTGTACAACTTAATAGTAACCCTAAAGACTAATAAGTCAAACCTAAAAAATCTCAAAATTAGACTGTAACAGGCGCTGTTTGTGTTTATGCTATACTATTCGCCAAGGGGGGGATTCTAATGAATCTACGAAAAATTGCCTTAGCAACCGCGCTTGGTGCAGCAATCGGCATTGCTGGGTTTGCCACCCAGCCTGAGACTGGCCATGCAGCGTACTATTATTGGACAAAGACGAAGAACTATTCACCAGCGAAACCGTATCATCAGAAAGCTCAAAAGACCACAGCGTACTTGTGGTCCGCACACCACCAGTACCGAGTTCATAATATGAAGAATTATCCTGGCCATACGTGGAAAGTTTCCAAAAGTGTGAAGATGCGTGGTGCGATTTATTACCGCGTCTCAACTCAGTATGGTGCTAAGACTGTGTCGGGGTATGTTTGGCGCGGGTATGTGACTGCTGGGGCGTTTGCTGTTGGAAACGACGTCATTAGTGGCGGCTATGCAAACTCAAGCAAAGGAATTTACTATTCATCAATTCCATTTGCAGCAACCTATGAAAACACACCAATTAAAGATTATGATCCGACTAAAATTGCCCCAATCGATACCTATCGCTCAATTTCTTCCGCTACTTTTCAACAGTACGCACCTAAATTGACTGACAGTCAGGTTGCGACTATTCGGAACTTTATGAGCCACTGGGGAACCGATTATAAATATAGAATTGTCGATCTGTCAGTACTCGATAGCGCCGGGGGGAGCGTGAAAATCCCAATGGTGCAAGCCTTCGAGGCACCAGCGACAAATGAAGATGGTGTTACCTCAGGGGGGTATTGGGCTACAGGTATTCCCGCTACGACTGTATTAGAGCGAGCCAAACATGACTTGTATCAAGTGCCGGGATCAAGCAATGCCTCTAACTATGTTCAGGTTATGGGACCAAAGTATTTGTACCCGAACGACCAAAGTGCCATTTTACCAGATACCAGTATGTCGCTTTTTGACGGCGCCTATAAGGATCTCGGGACTGTCGGTGATTTTACTGAAATTGCGGTTGGAACTCAAGTGTATTACGTCAAAACGGCTGACATGTTTAGTCGGGGCTTCAATCAGGTGCAGACAGTGAATGGAATGAACGTTTCGGACATTGATGCTGAAAGGCTGAACAAAGAAACGCCTGAAGCGGCTGCTTTACGAGTAAAAGGAATTACGGAATTTCGCTCATTACATGGTAACTATTTCACCGACTATGCCTATGAAAATGGGAAATGGGTGGCTAAATATTCCGGCATGATCGGGTTCACCGCTACGGTTAATGGTCACGTAGATCCATTCAGAGTTTATTTTGAAGTTAACGATCCAGCTAAGTCTGGTGATTACCGAATCTACAAAAAATTTGAATTGAATAAAGGGGACAACAGCTTTAAACAATTCTTACTGACCCCAGCATCACAACTTCCTCACGGGGACGCTCTGAATTATTATGGCTTTGCCAAGTACACACAGGGTTTAAATTAAACGAGTGAACAGATTACACAAAGATCGTCTCTATGGGGACGATTTTTTTAATCGGGTGACCAGAGTCAAAATAGAAAATACCAGATTTGAGTTTTTATTAAAATAGAATTAAAATCATCCTTGACTTTTCATTTTATAAAGCCGATAATAAATTTCCGTTAGCACGCAGACAGAGAGTTGCGGCTTACTACATAAATAAGCCCGGCACATGACCGGGCAACACAAAGGACTGACGACAATGATTTCACAAAGTGGACCACAGCGCTACATTTCAGACAACGAGGCTTACGACCAATTACCAGGGTTCATGGCCGACTTAAAGGTGAAAACCGTGTTATTTTTACACGGCCAGAAATCATTAGCCGCAGCCCAACCATACTTACCAGCTTGGCCCGCGGATGTTGATGTCGTGGACGTGCCGTTTGGCGGTGAGTGTTCTTACGAAGAAATCGCTCGCGTCCGAGCCATTGCGGATGAAAATGACGTTGATATGGTCATTGGCCTAGGTGGTGGTAAGGTGCTGGATACTGCCAAGAGCGTTACGACTGGTACGCATCGTTATCTGGTCTTAATTCCAACGTTGGCGAGCAACTGCTCGCCATGGTCAGCGATTTCCGTGCATTATAAGGAATCCGGCGAACACGTGGATCACGAGATTTACTTGGAAACCGCTAATTTGATGTTGTTGAATCCCAAGGTTATTTTGAATTCGCCAATCGAGTACTTCGTGGCTGGTATTGGCGACACGCTGGCGAAGTTCTATGAGTCAGAATTGATTTTTAAGCAGTTACCTGAAGATCAATACACGGTAGCCCTGACAATCTCCCAGCAGATGGCTAACAACTGTAAGGACGTCTTGTTGAAAAATGCCATTGGGGCCGTTGAGGATATGAAAGCTGGTAAGCTAACACCTCGTTGGCGCCAAGTCGCTGAAACAGTGACTGTGATGGCTGGCACAGTGGGCGGCTGGGGAGATGATTACGGCCGAGCCTCTGGTGCTCACGCCATCCATGATGCCCTAACCATCTTCCCTGAGACCGCACCGCATTTGCATGGTGCTAAGGTGGCTTATGGTATTTTGGTGTTGCTGGCCATTGAAGGCCAAGAAGATGACATCAAGGACCTGCTGCCATTTTACCGGGCGCTTGGATTGCCAACCAATTTAGCAGAGGTTGACTTGGGTCATGCGAGTGAAGCTGACATTGAAAAGGTAGCTGAAGCGGCGGCCGACCCAAGCACGCAGATGCACTTTGTGCCGACGGAAAAGCCGGTCACCGCGGCAGTGGTTCGAGAGGCCATTGCAACGGTGGAGCAAGTCAGTGCGAAAGTAGCCATTTAATAGTAATATGTAACGCCTAGGACGGTTGTTCTAGGCGTTTTTATGTGGGTTATTCTTGGTTGAACAGTTCAAAAATAACCAGTTTCTTCATTAATATTAAAATCTTAATGAAGAATATGTGTCCAGCCGCGGTCAATCAAGTATTAGCGGGACTGGGGAATGGTGAAAACACCAATATTGGATTATGGATGGTTGACAGGTGGGCCCGCCTGATCAACGAGTGACTGCTGGTTGCGCCACCAGCTATGTGTCGCAAAAATGCGAAGTTGAGTCTTATGTGGGCGTTGCGATTGAAACAGTTAGCAACGGATTCACTGATTACCAGTGAAGTCCCGAATTTGGTCAAACGCGACGCTGGCTGGTCTTGTCCGCCACCGATAAGGTCGACAACAAACCATTAAGTTAGTGGTTTGGTGGCGTTTGTGATGGTTGTTGAACCGAGTGAGCCGCAACCAGAGAAACGATAAGCACAATAGTGTGATGATAGTGGTCATAAAATCCCTCCTTTCTGGTAAAAAATAAAGAGCCGGAAGCTACAATTAGCAGCTTCCGGCTCTCGCCAACACTGCCCGCAGGTTTGCGGGCTCGTCAAATCTTGCCCGCAGATTAAATAATAATCACGACAGCAACAGATAAGCTCTTTAAAATTAAGACGGTGTGTTGGTTCATAGTTGTTTACCTCGATTTAAGTGATTTCGTTTTGATAACATGAAGCATAGCAATGATAAGATTAAAAGTAAATGATAAAATAATTATATTCTGGTAGGAATATTTTGGATTATCCCATAAAAAGCTTTGCGATAACTGAATTACCAGCATTTTGAACAGACTGCTTGGCCGCAAGACTCGGATGATAAGTATCTAAAATAAACGCGGGCATCATGGCTTGAACCATGCCATAGCTAAAATCCGGGTGGTCGAGGGCCAGGCCGATCTGGTGATTTTCGGCAAGAAGCGGGGCTAACCCCCCGAGATCATCTGGGGTAACGTGGCTGACGACGATGGCCGTGACGTTGGTGTTCTTCGTTAGCTTGATTCGTTCGCTTAGTCCTTGGTACCCGTACTGTTCAAGGTGGCCTAGGTTAAGCATTAAGCTGCTGGAGAGGCCGGCGATGCAGCTACTCGCTGCTTGGATGTGGTTCGAGAAGTCGGCAAGCGTTAGGGCCCGGTGATTTTCGTCGTCATCACTAATGACGATGGTATCCATACCACAATGGCTAACTCGGTTAATGGTCGTTGAAATCGGGTCGGATCCAATAGCCGCGTCAGCCAACATCCTGACGGTGGTCGTTGCCCGCAGGCATTTAAGATATTGCACGTATTCCGTGACGGCTAAGGATTCATCGGTGGTGGCTAATAATTGATTGGCCACGGATTCTTGGTTCACGTAGAGCGAATCAAAACCCTGCGTTTCGAAAAACTTTGCCATTGGCGCATTTGCAGCCGCCAAAATAATGTGAGATGACATGACTATCAGTCCTTTCGAGAATTAAAAATACGAAAAACGTCAAAATAAAACGCCCTTTGAAGATTTTGCTCTTCAAAGGGCGTTTTTACGCGGTACCACCTTTATTCGCAGTCTAATGGCTGCCTCACTGATGTTAAACATCGAACCGGATAAAGGCGGCATCCTTAAAGCAAGACCTCTTGAAGCTACGTTCGCAACTAAGCTGGCGTTCCGTTTCAGCGTTCCGGAATTCTCTGGGGGCACCTTAGTCGTTACTCTTTTCAAGTTGCTTTTGTTTTTCGTTGAGGTTCAATATATCACAATCAAGAGAAAACACAACCGTTAATTTAAAAAACAATGAGAAACTGTTGACGTCATATTGGAGCTCGCTATGACGGTTGATTATTCTGGTTGGTCCGAATTAGCCGTGACTGATGTCGTTAGTGGGCTTGGTTTAAAAAGTTTTTTAGCGAATTTTTTGACGACGACACAAGTAGAAGAAACCGAAAAATTGATCGGAGTTTGATTAAAAAACAATTAGATTATGTGTTGACAATTAGAAAATGTATGATAATCTGAACCACATCGCAACGAGGCAAGCTTTTCACAAACTCGCTACGGCAATTAAAAATTTGTGTTTTTCGAAGGATGTGATGATTTGAGGATGAACGACGTACAGACAAAACCGGATCAAATGACGGGGGATGACGTGTTAGTCAGTAGCTTAAGACAGCAAAATGTGACGCACCTGTTTGGGTATCCTGGCGGGACGATTCTTTCGTTGATGGACGCGATGTATGGTCAGCAGTTTGAGTTGATCTTGGTTCGTCACGAGCAGGGAGCGGCCCATGCGGCCGAAGGCTATGCCAAGACAACTGGAAAAACGGGCGTCTTATGTGTGACTAGTGGCCCCGGGGCGAGTAATGCGGTCACTGGAATCGCGGATGCCATGATGGACTCGGTTCCCATGGTGGTGTTTGCGGGTCAAGTTGGCCGTGGGGCACTAGGTACCGAAGCCTTTCAAGAACTCAATGTGATGGCGGTTACTAGGCCAATTGTTAAAGCCAATTACCAGGTTAGGGATATTACAGATCTTCAACCGACAATTACTCAGGCCTTTGAATTAGCCCAATCTGGGCGGAAGGGACCAGTTTTAATCGAACTACCTAAGGATGTTTTAGACGAAACGACCCAGTTTTCAAGGGTACTTGACTCGCCAACGTCGCCAGCTGGTTCGCCAATCGACACTTCAACCTTGCAGGCCGGGTTAACGGCACTGAGCCACGCCCAACGCCCCATTGCTATTGTCGGGGCCGGGGTTGGGGCAGCTAATGCGACTGAAGCCTTCAATGATTTTATACATAAATGGCAACTGCCAGTCGTGGCCACGTTACTTGGCCTCGGTACCGTCGCCACGACCGATCCGCTGTTCTTGGGAATGGGTGGGATGCACGGAACCTACGCGGCGAACATGGCACTGGCTGACACGGATTTTATTGTCAACATTGGTTCCCGCTTTGATGATCGGCTGATTCCTAAGCGCGATGGGTATGCGGCCAACAAGACGATTATGCATATTGATATTGACCCTAAGGAGCTCAATAAAACGTTTGATACTGAGTACGCTGTTCAAGCGGATGCGCAAGCTGCTCTTGAGATCATGTTAGCGAGCCAGGCGCCCCGGCCAGAGACAACGGCTTGGCGGGCGAAGACGCAAGCTAATAAACAGACTCATCCAACCCGGGCAGCGTCTGCGACCGCGCAGTCGGGATTTGACCCACTGGCAGTGATCGCTGCGGTCGGTGAGGCGACATCAGGGGATGCAACCGTCGTGACAGACGTCGGCCAACACCAGATGTGGGTCGCGCAGGCCTATCCGTTTAGCCGACCCAATCAAATTGTGAGTTCGGGCGGGTTAGGCACCATGGGTTATGGTCTTCCTGCCACGATTGGGGCGCACTTTGGGCAACCGGACAAGCCAACCGTTCTGTTCGTCGGGGACGGGGGCTTCCAAATGACTAGTGAAGAACTCGATGTGATTTCTGCTGAGAATCTTAACATCAAAATCTTTTTGATGAACAATCATGCATTGGGGATGATTCGCCAGTGGCAAGACGAATTCTATGATCATCACCGCTTTAAGTCGCTGTTTAACCAGCAGCCTGATTTTGAAAAATTGGCGGCAGCGTATGGGTTGCAGTACCGTCAGCTATCGCCAGCGGCAAGTCTGACCGATCAAATGACCGCCATTTTTGAAGATTCGGCAGCCATGTTGATCAACGTTCAAATTCCGGTTGATGAGCAGGCTTGGCCGATGGTTGCGCCTGGTCACCGAAACGACGATATGATTGGGATGTAATCACGAACTCACTGAAGGGAGGTGGGGCTTATAAGGTCAAACTAGGCGTTCATTTACATATAGATTACGATTAAAAAAATTGGAGGAATTAATTATGAGTGTAGAAATGTTGTACGAAAAGGATGTTCAAACCAACTATCTTGATGGCAAAAGAATTGCATTTATCGGCTACGGGGCCCAAGGCCACGCTCAAGCAAACAACTTACGTGACTCAGGCTACGACGTTATCGTGGGGGTTCGACCAGGGAAATCGTTTGATGCGGCCAAAACGGACGGCTTTGATGTCTATAGTCCAGCAGAAGCTGCGCGGCAGGCTGACTGGATTCAAATGCTGACACCGGATGAAGTGATGTCTGATGTCTATAAAGAAGAAATTGCGCCGAACTTAGAGGAGGGCAACGTTTTAGGGTTCTCTCACGGGTTTAACGTCTACTACAAGGAAATCGTGCCGCCCGCAAACGTGGACGTTGTGATGATGGCCCCTAAAGGTCCGGGTAACCTATGTCGACGGACATACAAGGAAGGCTTCGGGGTCCCTGCATTATACGGGGCAGAACAAGATTTCTCGGGCCATGCTGAAGACTTATCGAAGGAGTTTGCTAAAGGCAATGGTGCCGCTCGGGCCGGCTTGTTGAAGACCACGTTCCGTGAAGAAACTGAAGAGGATTTGTTCGGTGAACAAAATGTTTTGATGGGCGGTGTGACGGCCTTGATCGAAACGGGATTTGAAGTATTGACCGAAGCCGGTTATTCACCACAATTAGCTTACTTTGAAGTGGAACACGAAATGAAGCTGATCTGTGACTTGATTTATGAAGGTGGTTTCAACAAAATGTATGCTGACTGCTCAAACACATCAGAATACGGGTCATACGTTGTGGGGCCCAAGGTGATTGGTGCCGAATCAAAAGAGGCGATGAAGGATGCGTTGAAGCGGATCCAAGACGGTTCATTTGCTAAAGAATTCATGGCAGATTACCGTAATGGCTTTAAGGACCTTTACCGGATGCGTGAACGTTCAGCTAACTCACAATTGTCACAAGTGGGGGCAGAATTGCGCGAGCACATGCCATTCGTCACGGAAGCCGATAAATACAGTACGCCAACAACGGCCTAAGAGCCGACCAGTTTCAACTTTAATCGGTTTGCCAAAAAGAGCGGGATGACTTCATCCGGCTCTTTTTGAGCTAATGACAAGGAGGTCGTAGCATGGCACGAGTTTTAAAATTTGATGACGTCTCAGTAACGCGGGGGAATCGGCAGATTATTAAGCACCTATCGTGGGAGGTCAACACTGGTGAAAATTGGGCGATTCTAGGCCTAAATGGTGCTGGAAAGACAACGATGCTTAAAATGATTCAGGGTGATCTCTGGCCAACCTCTGGCCGCTTAGAAGTCCTAGGCGGTGTTTTTGGGCATACCAGTATTCCGAAATTAAAAACGAAAATTGGCTGGGTGAGCACGGCATTACAGGATCAGTTGCATCCGGGAGACCGAGTTGAGGGCATTGTCTTATCGGGAAAGTTTGCGAGTATTGGGATTTACCAGCCGGTGACGGCGGCCGACATCGAGGAGGCAACGGCCATTTTAACGCAAATGGGTGGTACTAAGTTGATAGGAAAGCCGTACGCGGTCCTCTCGCAGGGGGAACGCCAACTGGTGCTGATTGCGAGGGCGATGATGGCGCACCCACAGTTGCTGATTTTGGACGAGCCATGCAACGGCCTGGACTTATTCGCTAGAGAAGAGCTGTTGCAACGAGTGGCCGCCATTGCGCAACTGCCAAATGCGCCAGCCCTCTTGTTAGTGTCTCATTACACAGAGGAAATCTTGCCGTGTTTCAAGCACGTGCTTTTATTACGGCAGGGTGAAATTGTCCGTTCTGGTCCCCGTCAACGCGTATTAACGGTGGATAATCTGTCCGCTTTTTACCAAAAGCCAATTCAAACGGTGACCGTGCGAGGGGATCGATTGGCGGTTTATCCGCAGTAGCCCGTCATCAATCAGAATATATCGGCAGACAATAAAGGGGCGTCGCCAGCTTGATCATTGTTTCAAGCTGACGACGCCCTTATTAGTTGGTCTGAGTAGTTCTAATTTTAAGCTAGACTGGCATTGCAATCCCGTTGGTTCGGATGGATTGCTAAAGAATAATGGCTCATTGGTGATTATTTTGTGAAATCAACTTCTTTGGTTTCCTTGACCGTCAACAGAGAGATGAGGCAAGCAACGGCCATAATTCCCAGATAGACGCCCACTGATTGAATCCCCCAGTGCGTTGACAACCAAGTCGCGATGGTCGGTGCAAAGGCCGCCCCGACAATGGCGGCGACGTTGTAGGAAATGCCAGCACCGGAGTATCGGACCTTAGTGGAGAAGAGTTCTGGCAAGACGGCGCCGACCGGACCAAAGGCCGTTCCCATGAGGATGAACCCGACGACTAGGAAGGTCATAGCGCCAACAAAGTTCCGGTGACCTTGTAGCAGGTATGGGAAAGCGAAAGCAAAGAGCAACAGTAAGCAGGAGGCGGAAATCAAAACCCGCCGGCGGCCTAAAACGTCAGCAAATTGGGAAGCGACAACAATCATGACGGCAAAAACAATGATGGCGGCCATTAGCATCAGTAGGTATTCCTTATTGGAGAATCCCAGGGTCGTTGTTGCATAGGTTAAGGACCAAGTGGCCAGCGTGTAAAACAGAGTGTATGTAACTGAAACAATGAACGTGCCTTGAATTAGCTGTCGCCAACTGGTTTTGAAGACGGTTTTCAGCGGTGACTTAGTGACAGTCTGACGTTTTTGGGCGAGACGAAACATTGGGGTTTCCTGCATCCGTTCCCGAACCCAAAAGCCGATAAATACCAGTAGCGAGGAGGCGATGAATGGAATCCGCCAACCGAAACTAATCATTTGGGCGGGCGTCAACGTCATCTCAAGCACGAAGAAGAGGCCGTTACTCAAGAAGAAACCGAGTGGCGCACCCAGTTCCGGAAACGCGCCATAAAGCGCGCGCCGGTTAGCTGGCGCATTTTCGGTGGCAACCAGAGCAGCCCCGGACCATTCGCCGCCAAGCCCGACACCTTGGACAAAGCGACAGAGACAAAGGAGCACGACCGAGGTGATCCCGAGCGTGGCGTATCCCGGTAGGACGCCAATTAGGACCGTAGAACAACCCATTAACAGTAATGAGACAATCAGCGTATTTTTGCGGCCAATTTTATCGCCGAAGTGGCCGAAGACTAAGGAACCCAGTGGACGTGCGACAAAGGCGACGCCGAAGGTCAACAAACTGAGCAGTGTGGCAATTGTTGGGGTTACCTCCGGAAAAAAGACCTGGGGGAAGTAGGCCGCGGCGGCCGTCCCATAGGCATAAAAGTCGTAAAACTCAATGGCCGTTCCAATCATGGACGCAAAAACCACCGTTTTAACGGGGTCGCGACTTAACCCCTTAGGATTGGCGTCAAGCGTCGGCGCCATTGCTGAAGCTGTGGAGACATCTGTATCTTGCATGTGAATCACCTTCCTAATATATTGGTCCTTCAAAAAGCCGAAACGGAAAATAAAAAAGCCAAGAACCTGATAGGCTCTTGGCTTCCCAAAATGCCCGCGATTGCGGGAATTCAAAAATCACCCGCTGTTAATGAACAATAAGGGTGTTAATTGAAATAATAATTTGACTGTCATTTTGGGGTGTTTTCATTTTGGTCGCCTCGTCTTTAAGAATAGAGAAAGCATAGCAGACGAAAAATGAAAAGTAAATGAGAAAATAGTTATATTTATGAGGGCGTCGATATTCCTAATTAATATAGAAGGAACTGAATAATTTAATCGTTTCACAAAGATTAACGACTATAAACGTTGATAAATAAGCACTTGTAAATCCGATTTGAAAGGATGTCGGTAAATAGGGGGAAGCCCTAGGTTTTTGTAACCCAGCTACTTATATTAGAAAATCCGTTGACAAATTAGAATTTAATGATAATATTTGTGTAATTTGAATCGGCATTATGGATGATTCAAAATTTCTTATAGGAGGCTTGTTGAATGAGCGATACGCTGAATTTTACCGTCAGTGGCGATGACATGCAAAAGCGAAGTGATGAGATCACCGTTGGTGTTGATCGGGCACCAGGGCGAAGTTTGTTATACGCCACCGGGATGGTCAAGGACCCGGAAGATATGAAGAAACCCTTCATTGCCATTTGTAACTCATACATAGAAATTGTGCCAGGGCACGTGCACTTACGAGAGTTAGCAGATATTGCTAAAGAAGAAATCCGTAAGGCGGGGGGAATTCCCTTTGAATTTAATACGATTGGCGTCGACGATGGGATTGCGATGGGCCATATCGGGATGCGGTACTCCCTACCTAGCCGTGAAATCATTGCTGATTCCGCTGAGACCGTCATTAATGCCCACTGGTTTGACGGGGTGTTATACATGCCTAACTGTGACAAGATCACACCGGGGATGTTGATGGCGTCGTTACGAACCAACGTTCCGTGCGCCTTTGTGTCCGGTGGGCCAATGAAAGCGGGGGTCGATCCAAACGGGAAGGCGGCCAACTTGTCATCCGTTTTTGAAGCCGTTGGGGCATTCAAAGATGGCAAAATGACCAAGGAAGACTTTATGGAACTTGAACGTAACGCCTGTCCAAGTTGTGGGTCGTGTGCCGGAATGTATACGGCGAACTCGATGAATTCGTTGATGGAAGCACTAGGGGTTGCCCTGCCATTTAACGGCACAGCTTTGGCCGTTTCTGACCAGCGGCGGGAATTAGTTCGGGCAGCCGCAAAACGGGTCATGGCCAACGTTGAGGCCGATTTGAAACCCCGTGACATTATTACGAAAGAGGCCATTGATGACGCGTTTGCCCTTGATATGGCAATGGGCGGATCGACTAATACGGTACTCCATGGTCTCGCCATTGCACATGAAGCGGGAATCGATTATAGCGAACAAGATATTAACGAGATCGCTAAGCGGACGCCCCATTTGGCCAAGATCGCACCATCGTCTTCTTGGAACATGGAGGACGTTCATCAGGCTGGTGGGATCCCGGCTATTATGAATGAGCTAATTGAAAAGGGTGCTTTACACCCGGACCGGCCGACGGTGACGGGCAAAACAATTCGTGAGAACGTTGCCGGTGCGCACACCTTAAATCCCGAGATTATTCGACCGTTGGATAATCCGTATTCTGAACAGGGCGGGTTATCCGTTCTATACGGCAATGTGGCGAAGGAAGGGTCCGTTATCAAGGTAGCGGGCGTTGATCCTGACATTCACAAGTTTGTTGGGACAGCCGTTTGTTTTGACTCACATGATGATGCCGTTGAAGGAATTGATAACGGGACGGTCAAAGCAGGTGACGTGGTCGTTATTCGGTACGAAGGACCAAAGGGTGGGCCGGGAATGCCCGAAATGTTGAATCCCACCTCAGATATTATTGGCCGGGGATTAGGCCGTGATGTTGCTTTGATCACAGACGGCCGCTTCTCAGGCGCAACCCATGGCATCTGTGTGGGCCATGTCTCACCTGAAGCTGCTTCCGGCGGTGAAATCGCGTTAATTCAAGATGGCGATCAAATTACGATTGACCTGACGAATCGGACGCTGGACGTGGCCGTTTCAGAAGCAGAGTTTGCTAAACGGCGTCAAACGTTAACGCCATTCAAGCCGAAGGTTCGGTTCGGCTACCTTGCCCGGTACCAGTACCTCGTCACATCAGCGAATACCGGGGGTGTGATGCTGGGGGCTGATGAGTTGTTCGGTAAGGAAGACTAACGGTTAGTTGGTTCAATTAAGGGACGGTGATGATGATGGCCGAAGAAAGTACGGCTACAACGGACACGGTTGCGGATTTAAAGACCCGGATGGTTGAGGCCCTCCAAACGGTGATTGATCCCGAACTTCGGATTGATTTAGTGAATCTGGGTCTGATATATGGACTCAGCTTAACCGATGGGGTTGTCACGGTCACGATGACCCTGACGACGATGGGGTGTCCCATTTCACAGGTTCTGACAAACATGATTGAAAGTGCTCTAGAAAAACTACCCGAGGTGGATCGGGTCGATATTAACTTAGTCTGGGAACCCGCTTGGTCACCCGCTAAAATGAGTCGGTTTGCCCGAGTGGCTCTTGGCTACCATAGTTAAGTTAAGAGAAATGATGAAAGAAGGCGGACTACATATGGAAAAAGTGGAACAGTTTGGCCGCTGGGTCGGTCGGTGGTTTACGGTGTTAGTGGTTATCTGGGCGGCGTTTAATTACGTCTTACCCCAGACGAGTGCGTGGGTCATTCCTAACACCTCGTACTTATTAGGCATTATCCTGTTTGGGATGGGGCTTACGTTACGCGGGGCGGATTTTGCCCGCATCGTCAAGCGACCGGTTCCGGTTATTTTAGGGACGGTGGCCCACTATGTGATCATGCCACTACTAGCTTGGATCCTGTGCCAAGTTTTCCAGTTAAAGGGCGCAACGGCCGCTGGGGTAATCTTGGTTGGCTCGTGTCCTAGTGGGACTTCATCAAGTGTGATGGCCTACTTAGCTGGCGGTGACGTTGCGTTAGACGTTTCGATCGAAACGCTGTCGACCCTATTGGCACCGATTGCCTTACCAGGGTTGTTGTTATTTTATGCCGGCCAATACGTCGCAATCCCAACACAGTCACTATTCTTGAGCACCGTTAAGATTGTGCTGGTGCCCATTATTTTAGGGGTTGTGATTCACACATTGTTTAAGAAGACGGTTGATAGGGTCACCCGGGCACTTCCATTGGTTTCTCAGGTCGCCATTTTGTTGATTATCGGTGCCGTTATTTCAGCTAACCACGCCGAGTTATTCACAGCTGCCACGGCCATGGTCATTCCTGTTGTGATGATTCATAATTTGTCAGGATATGGACTGGGCTTTTTATCCTCGAAGCTGATTCGGTTGAAAGACCCGCAGCGTAAGGCCATTACTTTTGAGGTTGGGATGCAAGATTCAAGTTTAGGAGCAACTCTTGCGATGAAGTATTTCACGCCGGCTGCAGCGATTCCCTCGACGATTTTCAGTATATGGCACAACATTTCGGGTTCGATTCTATCGTCATACTGGCGAGGTCGAAGCGAAAAGAAAGCCACCGTTGCCGAGCCGGTTCCAGCCGGGCGTTAGTTCGCTAAGTGGCAATTGATAAATGAAGCCAGACCGTTTACCGACAGGGAATGGGTCTGGTTTTTAGTTTTTAGGAAGGGGCTGAACGGATGAAGCCAATTAAGTGGCAGCACAATTTGATGGTGCTGTGGGTCGGCAACTTTATAACGGGCATGGGGTTTTCCATGACGATGCCGTTTTTACCACTATACATCGCGACGATGGGGCATTTTACAACCGCTCAGCTTAACTTGATTAGCGGGTTTGCATTTGCCATTACGTTTTTGATGAAAGCCATTGTGTCACCCTATTGGGGTAAATTAGCTGATCAATATGGCCGGAAGTTGATGTGCCTACGGGCCTCGCTTGGGATGACGATTACGATTACCGCCTGCGGGCTGGCCCCTAACATTTTGATCCTCATTGTTTTGCGGGCGATTCAGGGGTGCTTTTCGGGCTATATTAACAATGCCAACGCAATTATGGCCGCCAGCGTTCCCACCGAGAAAAGCGGCAAGGCGCTGGGCACACTAGCGACGGGTAACGTGGTGGGGACCTTGTTAGGACCACTTGCTGGCGGGGCCTTGGCCAGCGTCTTTGGCTACCGGAGCTCATTTTTCGTGACCGGGGCGATGATGCTGGTGGTCTTTCTCATGACGTTGCTGTTTGTTCACGAGGTTTTCGAGCCCATCTCGGCTAAGAAGATGGCGCCAACAAAGCAAGTATTCAAACAATTAGCCAATCCCAGGTTGATTTGGGGGTTGTTTATCACAACGCTGGTCATTCAGGCCGCTAATATGTCAATTACGCCCATTATCAGTCTGTTGATCAAGTCAATGCTTCATAACCAGGGATCGGTTGCGATGACTAGCGGCTGGATTTCATCACTACCGGGTATTATCACGTTGATTGCGTCACCCATCCTTGGGATTGTCAGCGATCATATCGGTCCGGAAAAGGTACTGGTGGGCGGATTGGCTGCTGCCATCATCTGTTTTATTCCAATGAGTTTTGCCCAAAACGTCTGGCAGCTTGGGTTATGGCGCACTTTGTTAGGCTTTTCCGATGCCGCAATGCTGCCAGCCATCCAAGTTTTAATGACCCGTTACGTGCCCCAATCCGCCTTTGGTCGTATTTTTAGCTATAACCAATCGTTTCAAGCCATGGGAAGTGTGATTGGCCCGATGCTAGGATCAGTAGTGGCTAACGCGGTCGGATATTCGGGTGTGTTCGTCATGACGGCGGTGCTTGAAGGCGTGAATATGGTGCTGTTGGCGCCGGTGATGTGGGGGATGAGAAAAGAGACCCATGCTCAAGCTAATCATGCTTTTGAAAAATAAAGCGACGAATTGGGTCGGCGGTTGATGCTTTCATAATGACCAAGACGGCTATCGTTCAGATCTAACTAAACTGACTACAAAAAACAGTGTGTAGCCTCAAAACTTTTGAAGGCACACGCCGTTTTAAGTTAAGCATCCTGGACTGAACAATAAGCTGTTAGTTTACCCGCTTCGGTGGACGGTTCGTCTCGATGGTTTTCGGTCAATTCGATTTTAGCTACGCAGATTAGGTTGAAAGGTGACTGAATTAATTTGTTATTTAGGTTTTTTTTTGCCTTGTAAGTGAGTAGGTTGCGGTACCATAAGTATATTAAGTGATATTCAAAGGATATTTCGCAAAATTAAAAATAAGAAATGAGGGCGATTTCATGACCGTACAAAATAAAGTAGTCGTGATTACAGGAGCGTCAAGCGGTATTGGATTGGCAACAGCTAGAAAATTGGCCGGTATGGGCGTTAAGTTAGTATTGGGCGCTCGTCGCGAAGACCGGCTGAAGCAGTTGGCTGCTGAATTTGACAGCGGACAGGTTTTATACGCGAAAACGGATGTTACGGTGCGAGAAGATGTCACCAAGTTAGTGAATTTGGCACAAGAGACTTTTGGCCGAGTTGATGTCATGTTTAACAACGCCGGGTTGATGCCGTTGTCATTGCTCGACGAGCTAAAGGTTTCGGAATGGGAAAAGATGATCGATACCAACATCAAGGGCGTTCTATACGGCATTGCGGCGGTACTACCAATTATGATTAACCAAAAGGGTGGTCACGTGATTACCACAGACTCAGTGGCGGGCCACATTGTTCGGCCAAGCACAGCGGTGTATGCTGGGACGAAATACGCCATTCAAGCGATTATGGACGGCTTGCGACAAGAACAGGTTGAAAATCACATCCGGACAACAATGATTTCTCCAGGGGTGGTTAACACTGAGTTGTACAGCACCATCAGCGGGTCAGACCGGCGCGAAGAGATGCGCAAACAAGAGCAAGGAATGGGCATCCAGCCGGAAGACGTTGCCAATGCCGTGGCCTATGCGATTGATCAACCAGAGGCGGTTGGGATTAATGAGATTTTGTTGCGGCCGGTAGCACAACAGCATTAGCAGGAAATTAAAGTAAACTAAATAAACGTCGGGGGATTTCCCCCGACGTTTATTTGTTTACTCATAATGACTCCAAGCTGAGTAAATATAAACTTTTCTAAGCGTTATGTCCACACGATAAACGACGCGGTGCTGAGCATTCAGTCTTCTTGAGTAAAGCTGACTACTAGGCGGTTGTAGCTTTTCGAAAGATTGTGTAGGTTGAAAAGGATCATGCTTTAAAATGGCGATTGTTTTTAAAAACTGATCCTTCAAGTTAGACTGTTTTAGTTTCTTTAAGTCACCTTTAGCGGAGTTTTTTATCTCAACTTCGTACGGAATCATAGCGAATCCCAATCGATATCGTCAACGTTCGAGAAACCGCTATTGTCATCTTCGCGTTTGTGGACTTTTGCTAAAGTGCCGGTATTTTCAAGATACAGAGTTTCGGCAATTGAATCCCAATCTTTTTTTGAAATGATGATTGCAGCCTCGTCCTCGTTTCCGTTTGCGGGTGTGATAGTGACGGGTTTGTTTTGCTGATTAATGTCTTTTAAAATCTGATAAAAGTTTTTCCTTGCGTTAGTGGGTGTGTAATTTTCCATTCAAATCACCTCTTCACGGGTATTATAGCGTACGTGGTCCGCGTACACAAATGGATAGACTTAGAATCCGCGGTTGGTGAATAAATGGGCTTTATGATTTGCAGAGGCTATTTTTAGTAAAATAGAGTACCCCTCTGAAAGTCTTGTTGGAGAGGGTGTTAGAATTTAGGGGAAGTAGTAAAGGTTTACGTTAAACGAAGTCGCTGATGGATTCCAACGGTTTTTATCCCCTTCCAATAAAAGAGACTGTGGGTTTGGAGTGAAGGAGATATTCTTAAGCACTGGGCTGAGTTTTTAGAGCGTAGGCATTCTTGGATTCATTAGAATGTCGTCATCAACTTCTGGTCGCCTAGAGCAATGAAAAAATTCAAGGTTCTTTTCATTTTGCGATAGATGAGATATGATTAATACCGAAAGTTTCAAATATGGAAATGAACAGGGGTTTTTGAATGAGTGAACAGAAACTATATGGGTCTTCTTTGATCAAGGCGAAGCAAATTTTGGATTATATGATTACGACGGAAGAAGCCCCAGAATTAAAAGAAATTAGCGCCAATACGGGAATTGGGAAACCAACGGCTTTAAAGTTGCTTAATACGATGGTGTCACTTGGACTGATGAGAAAAATGGGTGATGAAAAAAAGTACTATTTAGGCACTGACTTTATCGCGTATGCTGAAAAAGCGTCTAGTGATTTTAATTTGCTCCAGTACGCAAAACCAGCGCTAACAAAATTACGAGATGCCACGGACGAAACGATAAACCTTGGTGTTGAGGGGAATAACTCAGTGGTTTTGCTGGCTAAGATGGAAAGCAAGAATCGGAGTATCAAGTTAAAGTCACAGGTTGGCGGGAAAATGAACCTCTATTCATCGTCGATGGGTAAAGCGATGCTAGCAACATGGACTTCTGAACAGTTACAACACTATATTCATGAGACTGAGTTTCGACATGTTGGGCCTAACACGATTACGTCGCCAGACGATCTGTTAAAAGAAGTTGATAAGACCAAGCAGCGTGGGTTTTCGGTGGATAATGAAGAGAATGAACCTGAAGTTTTTTGTCTTGGATTTTCGCTTTGCAAGAACGGTAAACTGGTTGGCGCATTCAGCATAACGGCACCCAAGTATCGAATGACAGAAAAAAATCGTGAAAAATATTTGGTTCTGGCAAAGCAGACGCAGCAAGAGATTGAGAAAGCGCTTTAATCATTATTTGTAAGGCAAGTGCGAAAACGCACTTGCTTTTTTTTGTGCGATGAATTATATTATGAGTGTCAAAAAGAGAAACGATGTTTCAAATAAAGAAACAACAAAAATGGAGGTTACTGGAATGGCACAATCACAAGAAGAAATTAAGCACAATGCAGAGTCCCTGAATCAATTTAAGATGGATTGGTTTAAACTCGATGGGAAAGTTGCAATTGTGACGGGTGGAAATACTGGATTAGGTCAAGGTTACGCAGTTGCGCTCGCTGAAGCGGGTGCTGATATTTTTATCCCAACATTCGGTACAGAGGGCTGGGACACCACTCGTGAAATGATCGAAGCGCGCGGACGTAAAGTTGAATTTGCAGACGTTGACTTAACTGAAGACGGGATTGCTGACAAGGTTGTTGCGCAAGCAATGCAACTTTTCGGGCACATCGATATCTTGGTTAACAACGCTGGTATGATCAAGCGTAACCCATTGCTTGAATCCAAGGATTCTGACTGGGACAAGGTTATTGCAATCAACTTGTCTGCTGTTTACCACTTATCATTGGCTGCATCAAAGGAATTTGCCAAGCAAAAGTCAGGGAAAATTATCAACATTGGTTCAATGTTGTCATTCCAAGGTGGTAAGTTCATTCCTTCGTACACTGCCGCTAAACATGGTGTTGCCGGGTTAACTAAGGCGTTTGCTAGTGAAATGGCCGTCCACAATGTTCAAGTTAACGCTATCGCACCAGGGTACATTCAAACCGCTAACACCGCCCCGATTCGTGCCGATAAATCACGGAACGACGAAATTTTGGGTCGGATCGCTGCTGGTCACTGGGGCGAACCATACGAATTAATGGGGATTGCAGTCTACCTTGCAAGTAACGCCTCTAACTACATTAACGGGGCCGTTATTCCTGTTGATGGTGGTTATTTGGTTAGATAGTTAAGTTGAATACAGAGCATTGTGAAAAAGCTCTGTTTTTATTTTGAAATAGATTGTGAATTACGTTCAAATTAACCTGTCCCGTAAACCTAATCACGCGGGGCGACAATGATTTGAAGGTGTCGCAATATTGCCGAAATAATGGGATTGGATAGATATCAATTAATCCGACTGAAATTCACAGACAAAATGGGACAGTCCAGAATAACGTTCAAACATACAGATTGCTCACTTGTTAATTTTGGGTAACCCATTAGACCGCTTCTACGAACTTTGTCGGAACTGACTATATGAAACGAGGGGAAAGTAGCATGGCTGAATTTTTAACCATTGGCGAACCGATGGCTGTGTTTGCATCCGAAGATGTCGACCAGTCATTGGTTGATGCTAAGAAGTTTAGCAAGTTTGCCGCTGGCGCTGAGTTGAATGTGGCTATTGGTGTTAGCCGCTTGAGACACTCAGCAGCATACGTTACCGCAGTGGGGGATGATCCATTTGGAGAATTCTTAATCAAGGCCATGGGGAATACCGGCGTTGACGCCAAGTACGTGAAAAAAAATCCGGAGTTTTGGACGGGATTTTACTTGAAAGAACGGGTAAGCCACGGTGATCCATCGACTTTCTATTACCGAAAGAACTCAGCTGCAGCGCACTATCGGATGAAAGATCTAGACGAAATCAATCTTGATGAGATTAAAATTGCTCATTTATCTGGTATTTTTGCAGCTATTTCAGATGGTGATCTAGAGGTTCTCAAGGAGTTGGGGAAAAGACTTCAAGAGAAGGGGAAACTGATAACGTTCGATCCGAATTTGCGACCAGCTTTATGGGCCAGTCAGGAGCGAATGGTTGAAGTCACAAATGAATTGGCGAAGATGGCAACAATTGTTGTGCCAGGGGTCAACGAAGGAAAGATCCTAGTTAATTCAGATGATCCCGAAACAATTGCTAACTTCTATCTGAATCAAGGTAATCAAACGAAAGCCGTCATTGTCAAAGTTGGTCCGAAAGGGGCTTATATCAGGCAAAAAAATCAACCCGGACGAGTGGTCGAAGGCTTCAAGGTCGACAAGGTTGTCGATACGGTCGGTGCAGGGGACGGATTTGCAGTGGGACTTATTACAGGTCTTCTGGAAGGGTTGTCACTGGACGACACGGTTAAGCGAGGGTGTGCTGTCGGCGCATTAGCGGTGATGAGTCCGGGCGATAACGACGGCTACCCGACGCCAGAAGAACTTAATAACTTTATGAACTAGGTTTTAAAAAAGAAAGGTGAACATATTTATGAAGAGAGCCGAATCACTTCAAAAAACGATTGATACAGGTGTTATTGCAGTTGTCCGCGCTGAAACGCCAGAAAAAGCGGTGAAGTTAGCCGATGCCATTATTGAAGGTGGTGTTACCGGACTTGAGTTAACTTACAGCGTACCTCACGCAGACACCGTGATCTCAGAACTTGTTGAGAAATATAAAGGGACTAAGGTTGTTGTCGGGGCGGGCACCGTTTTGGACGCTACTTCGGCCCGGTTAGCAATTATTGCGGGGGCTGAATTTATCGTCAGTCCGACGTTCGATGTCGATGTTGCTTTCTTATGTAACCTCTATCAAGTGCCTTATGTACCTGGTACTTACACGCCTACTGAAGCTCAAACCGCACTTAAGTACGGTTGCGAAGTCGTCAAAATGTTCCCAGGCGCTATGGCTGGACCAAGTGCAATCAAGGATTACAAGGGGCCATTCCCGTACTTAAACGTGATGCCTTCAGGTGGCGTGAATGTTGAAAATATGGCGGCGTGGTTTGAAGCTGGTGCTGTCGTTGTTGGTGCAGGTGGTGGGTTGACTAAGCCAGCACAAAACGATGATTTTGATGGCGTTACTAAAAACGCCGAGGAATACATCAATGAATTCAAGCGGATCAAATCTTCTACAAAATAATAATTAGGACGCTGCAAGAATAATTCTTTCAGCAACCTGTTAGGGGGAGAAACAATGGCTGTTATTAATTACATCATGTCACTTGGTGCAAGCGTTATGATGCCTATTATCTTTTTAATTTTTGGATTACTATTAGGCATGGGCTTAGGAAAGTCTCTGAAGTCAGGTTTATCAGTTGGTGTCGGGTTTGTTGGCTTGAGTGTTATCACTCAACTTCTGGCAGACAACCTTGGACCGGCCGTTAATTCAATGGTCAATATCTACCACTTACACCTCCACACTTTGGATATTGGGTGGCCAGCGGCTTCGACCGTTGCCTTTGGTACCGAAGTAGGCGCAATTATTATTCCGTTGGGTTTAGCAATTAACGTGATCATGTTGCTCACTAAGACAACTAAAACGGTCAACATTGACTTGTGGAACTACTGGCACTTTGCCTTTATTGGATCAATTGTCTCAATCGCTACCAAGAGTTTCTGGTGGGGTGCATTTGCCGCCATTGTTACTTTTGTGGTGACCATGGTCGGTGCTGACCGGTCACAGAAAATGGTTGAAAAGTTTTACGGGAAAGATTTGCAAGGCATTTCTATCCCCCAAGCTTTCTGTGTAGCCTTTATTCCGTTTGCTTGGGCTGTTAATTGGGTTATTGAAAAGATTCCAGGTCTAAATAAGGTTGACCTTGATGCTGAAAAACTTCAAAAACGTTTCGGGATTCTTGGAGACCCAATTTTTCTCGGGGTCATCATCGGTATTCTGTTAGGTATTCTTGCCCGTTATCCTGTGGATAAAACGTTGCAGTTGAGTATTATCTTAAGTGCCGTTATGGTCTTGATTCCTCGTATTACAAGTTTGTTTATCGAAGGATTGAAACCGATTTCAACCCGTTCACAAGAACTTATTAGCCGTCGTTTTAAAGGTCGGACGTTCAATATCGGGATGACACCTGCACTGGTCATTGGTCACCCTGTTACCCTTGTATGTTCACTGCTACTTGTGCCAACGATTTTGTTCCTTTCAGTGATTATTCCGGGTAACGAATTCTTGCCGCTGGCAAGTCTGTCCGGTTTGATTTACATTTTCCCATTAGTATTACCATACACTAAAGGAAACGTATTGCGGACATTTATTGTTGGGTTGGTAACGATGGTTCTCGGTGTGTTATCAGCAACCGCGCTGGCGGGAATCTTTACCTCAGCAGTTAAAATTGTTCAAGGATCATTGATTCCAGCCGGGACGTCATCCGTAGCAAGTATTGACTTCGCTGCTAGTCCGTTAGCTTGGCTTGTTTACGAAGGAACAGTTCACGCAAGTATCGTGGGACCTGCTTTGATTATCCTGATCACCCTTGCACTGATGCTTTACAATCGTAAAAAGATTGTGCAAGAGGAGAATGTTAAAGAAGAAGTACTTGAAGAAGCGGGCAGTGTCGCTAAATAAAATAAGTGCTTTTTTTATGAGAAGTAGCCTTTGCAATTTGCAGAGGCTATTTTTTGTATGGAATATTAAAAAATGAGAATATTAGTATACGATTAGAAAATACAGGATTTAAGTTAAATTTAGATTAGAGAAAATCGGTGTTTTTGAGGGTTCTCCAAGTTTATGATACTTATTATTTATTAGAGAATGTATAATTATCACATCGTTTTCTAATTAAGGAGGTTCATTCATGGAGAATAATGAACGAAATCAAAAATGGTGGGGATTGGGCTTTATCTGGGCTGGCGCGCTCGTCTCAATTCCGAGTTTACTGTTAGGTGGCAGCCTTGTGACTGGGATGGGATTAAGCCAGACGCTTTGGACGGCACTTCTTGGATATGCTTTGATCGTGCTGATTATGATCTTTCAAGGGATGCAGAGTTCAGATCAAGGTAAACCAACCGTTAAGGTCGCTGAGCAAGTTTTTGGCAAGGTTGGCTCGTCAAAAGTGATCTCAATTCTACTGGCGATTGCTTGCTTAGGGTGGTTCGGTATTCAGGCTAACGTGGCAGGCCAAGCTTTTTCCAGTTTATTAGGTGGCTTTGGCATCAGTTTTCCAATTTGGCTCTCATCATTAGTCTGGGGGATCATCATGATTTTCACGGCTATTTACGGTGTTAAATTGATCCGTATTCTAGCGTACATAGCAGTTCCGTACTTAGTCATTGTTGTCCTTTATGGCTTGTACTTCGCGATGGACCATGGTGGGTTAGCAGCGATTAATCACTACCATCCAGCGACGACAATGAGTTTTACAAACGGACTGGCCTCAACTGTCGGTGGCTTTGCGTTAGGCGCAGTCATTGCCGGAGATTATTCACAGTTTTCTGTTAAGCGTTCGGATGTCGTTAAGGCCGCAATATTCGGGGTCATTCCCGCCGGGGTCCTGATGATTGGTGTTGGCGCTGTATTAACCATCGTCTTTAAGAGTTCAGACATTAACGGGGTCTTTGCTAAAGTGGGGTCGCCACTGGTTGGTAGTCTTGCCCTTGTGCTTGCGACTTGGAAGGTCAACGTGATTAACGCGTACTCAGGCGGTATCGCGATCATCAACGTTTTCAACATTTCACCGAAATATCGTAAAGTCACGATTTGGGCAATTGGGTTAGTTGGCACGATGCTCGCAATTGGTGGTATTTTAAATTACTTCACCCCAATTATGAACGTTTTATCGGCAACAATTCCGCCAGTTGCCGGGGTTATGTGCGCATCATACTGGCTGATTAACCATGGTGATAAGCATTTGTGGCACGCAACAGAAGGCGTTAACTGGCTCGGCTTTTTCGCCTGGTTAGTTGGGGCTGTGGTTGGTTGCCTGCCAGTCATTTTGGCCTTCTTCCCAAAGGGACCGCAAATACCAAATAATCCACTAGTCGGAATTGTTTTATCATTTGTGGTCTATTGGGTCGGCGAAAAAGTGACAGTAAGACAGAACGACAATGCTGTTAAAAAAAATTAAAGGGGTGTTTCTAAAATGCGATTAATTGGCCGAGAAGAAATTGAAAATATTGCGTTAGGTGCTTCGTTTTTTGGTGCTGGTGGAGGTGGCAACCCCTATGTTGGCAAAATGATGGCAATTGCAGCGGTCGAAAAATTTGGTCCAGTCAAATTGGTTTCAACCGATGAAATCGAAGAGGAAGACCTTTTCATTTCAGTTGCTGGGATGGGTGCGCCGACGGTTCTTGCTGAGAAGATTCCGAACGGAAATGAATATCGGCACGCTTTCGAAAAGATTAGTCAGTATATCGGAAAGCAGTTTACGGGTGTTTTTCCAATCGAAGCAGGTGGTGTAAACTCAATGATTCCGCTGGTGGTTGCGGCCCAACTCGGTATTCCGCTAGTTGACTGTGATACGATGGGTCGCGCTTTCCCGGAATTGCAGATGACGACGCTTCACCTCGGTGGAATTAATATTTCGCCACTGGTGATTACCGACGAAAAAGGCAATATTTCAGTGACGGAAACGGTGACAGATAAGTGGGCAGAAACCATTTTAAGAGCTGAGACGACTGAAATGGGCGGCCAGGCTGCTGTAGCGTTGTACCCCTGCACGGGCGCCAACCTGAAACAGTGGGGCGTTCACGGCATTGTGTCACAATGTGAAGTTGTCGGCCAGATGATCGAACAGGCTTCTGGCAGCAAAGAAGATCCTTATGAAGCGTTATTGCGTGAAACGGATGGCTTCCACCTGTTTCAAGGAAAGATTGTTGATGTCATTAGAACGACTAAAAATGGCTTTAACTTCGGAACGATTCAGATTGATGGATTAGACCAGAACAAAGGATCTCGCTGCGAAATTGATTTTCAAAATGAAAATAAAATTGCCAAGGTCGATGACCGTTTATCGGCGGTTACGCCTGACCTCATTATCCTGGTAGATACGGAAACGTTGGTCCCTGTGACGACGGAAAATTTAAAATATGGGAAACGGGTCCGCGTCTTGGCTACTAAAGCCAATCCGCTTTGGCGAACTAAAAAGGGAATTGAAACGACTGGGCCACGTTACTTTGGCTACGACATGGACTTCAAGCCAGTTGAGGATTTGCAAAAGGAGGAAGTTTAAATGTATCGGTTAGGGATAGACGTTGGTGGTACGAATACAGATGCCATTATTTTAAACGATCGGTTGCAAGTCATTGCGTCGGTTAAGGCGCATACGACCCAAAATATCGAATCAGGAATTTTCAATGCGTTGACAAAAGTGCTCCAGTTAGCCCATATTAGTCCGTCAGAAATTACCCAAGCAATGTTAGGCACTACCCAGTGTACGAATGCCATCGTTGAACGGAAGCATTTGGCAAAGGTTGGTGTGCTGCGGGTCGGCTATCCCGCAACGGCTTCCGTGCCGCCGTACACGGCTTGGCCGGAGGATATGGTTGAGGCGCTAGGTGGTTATACAGCCATTGTTGATGGTGGCTTTGAGACAGATGGTAGAGTGCTGAATGAAATTGATAAAAAGCAGATTGTTAATATTTTGAGTGATTGGAAAGGTAAAGTCGAATCAGTTGCAATCACAGGTGTGTTTTCTTCGGTGAACGACGAACAAGAAGAAGTTGTCGGTAAACTGGCGAAGCAAATGTTAGGAGAAGACGTCCCGGTTAGTCTATCGTCCAAAATTGGGTCATTGGGGTTAATTGAGCGTGAAAATGCGACGATTTTGAATGCCAGTCTTGCAAAAGTTATCCAGAATACGGTTGATGGTTTTAAGAAGGCTTTGGAGAACGAGGGTGTCGTTAATGCTCGGTTATACCTTTGTCAAAATGATGGGACATTGATGTCTTCAGAATTTGCTCGTCGTTATCCAATTTTGACCATCGGTAGTGGCCCGACAAACAGTATTCGTGGGGCGGCCTACCTGGCAGAAATTAGAAATGCCATTGTGGTTGATGTCGGTGGAACGACGACCGACTTAGGAGTTTTACAAAATGGCTTTCCTCGTGAATCATCTCTGGCGATTGAAGTCGGCGGGATTACCACAAACTTTCGGATGCCGGATGTGATTTCCATTGGTTTAGGCGGTGGGAGTATTGTGACCGTCAACGATGATGGTTCAGTGTCAGTCGGTCCGAAAAGTGTGGGTTATAAAATTGTGGAGGAAGCCATCACGTTTGGTGGCGATACTTTGACGGCTACCGATGTCGCTGTACGACTTGGTATGAGCACTGTCGGTAATCCTGAACGAGTCGCCAAAAAAGTCGATCTTGGAGTAGCTGAAAAGGCCATGGAAGAGATTAAGCGCATGGTCGAAGATGCTGTTGATAAGATGAAAACTAACGCTAACGATGCGTCAATTGTGCTGGTCGGCGGCGGGTCGATTATTGTGCCCGAGAAACTGGCGGGTGTTTCAAAAGCGGTGAAGGATCAGCTTGGTTCGGTCGCAAATGCCATTGGGGCTTCGATTGCTCAAATTAGCGGCCAGATTGAACAAATCTACGTTTATTCTGAGCAAAACCGGGAAGAGTCACTCAATGATGCTCAGAGACAAGCAGCCGACTTAGCCAAGGAAGCTGGGGCGGATGCCAATACATTGGAATTGGTTGAAGTCGAGGAGATTCCAATCGCTTATAATGCGGATGGCTCAACAAAAGTTCGAGTTAAAATTGTGGGTGATTTGTCATAATTTTGATGACCGTCATTTAATGTTGTAAATGCAGATATTATGGTTAAACTAAAATAGCGAACCCCGCCAAAGGTCCTAGAAGGATTTTGGCGGGGTTCGCTATTGTTGAGAGCAATGAAAGAAACTGCTTCGTTTTAGGAAAATACTAGAATGCCGCGGTTGGCGCTAAGCGGCTATCATTGTGTGGCATCCACACTACGCTGCCGCCCGTGCATCAACGTCAGTGCAGCAATCCCGGCAATCACCAACACGACGGCAGCAACTAACGTGATGTTGCGCATTGCGGCGCTATACGCTGCCAAGACGACCGTCTGTAGGCCGGCCGCAAACGGCGTGTGGCTCATTCGCGTCGAGAAAGCGATGCCGTGACCCGCAAATGGACCAGCGTCGACCAGTACCTTAGTGAGGGTCTTCGCCACGCTGGCGGGCATTGCGGCAATATCGGTCATGTGAGTATTTAGGTAGCTTTCGTACCGGTTTGATTGTACCAATCCAAGCCCAACGACGCCAAGGGTGGTACCAATTTGACGGAAGACGTTGATGAGACCACTTGTGAGGCCCATTTCTTTGAGGGCAACACCTTCTAGACCAGCACTGTTCAACAGTGGATTGACCATCCCGTTGGTAATGCCCATCAGGATCATGGCCGGCCACATCTGGTTGAAACTGAGGTGAGTGACCATGGCGTTCATGAACACGACAAAGCCGATGGCACCAATGAACAAGCTATACCCAATCAATTTATTCTTAGCGAACCGGTTGCCTAATGCACCAGTGACGGGCCCAAGAATGAGTGACCAGATACTAATAGTGAGTTGCCGGAGCCCGGTTTGAAAGGCAGTGTAGCCCAAGTAATTTTGCATCAAAACGGTTAAGAACGCATTAAATGAATAGAGACTGATCCCTAATGCGACGGCGACGGTCAGCGTTCCAATCAAGTGGCGGCTCTTGAACATGGCGAGGTCGATCATTGGTTGTTTGACGCGGGATTCGACCCAGATAAAGGCAATGAAGCTGATCACGGCGGCGATAAGCCAACTCAGAATGTTCATGTTGGTCCAGCCCCAGTTAGCGTGGCCTTCCTTTTGAATCAACCCGTAGATCAGCGAAAATAGCGTGAGGGCAGAGAGCACCATTCCCCCAAAATCGACCCGTTCTTTAGCGCCGTAGCTTGGCGTTTCTTTGACATAGGCTAACGTGAGTAGGATGGCGATAATGCCAATGGGCACGTTGATGTAGAAAATGGATGACCAGCCGAAGGTTTCGACCAAGTAGCCGCCAATCAGTGGACCTGAAGCGGTGGAAATTCCAATCACGGAGCCGAGAATTCCTAATGCCACGCCGCGTTCTTTACCTTGGAAGTTCGTGGCCACCAGTGCCATGGCCAGCGAGTTCATGCCGGCACCACCGATGGCTTGAATGCCCCGCCCGATATACAGGGCCATGGCATTTGGCGCAAGGCCATTAATGGCGGATGCAATCACGAAAATGACAATGGAGAGCAGAAAAATCTTCTTGCGGCCAAACATATCACCCAATTTTGAGACAATCAGCAGACTGATGGCCAGAACTAAGGTGTAGATGTTCAACACCCATTGGAGGTTGGTGAAGGTTTCGTTGAAGTGTTTTGCGAGGGCGGGCAGGGCGACATTGACAACGGTGACGTCGAGCAAGCCCATGAAGGTGCCCAATGACATCGCCACGAGGGCGAGCCATTTTTTATAGTTATTTTCCATGAAGTGACCTCTATTCTGTAATTGGTAAGGTAGTGAAGTGGTCGTCGTCCGCGAGTCCGTCGAGGGCGGCAAGTTGTTCGTTGACCCAGGTGAGCTTGGCGTGATTGATGGCCTGTGCGAGATCAAATGCCCGCAGGTTCCAGCCGATATCGACTTGCCGTTCTGGGTTATCTTTTTGGGACAGCAGATGGTCCGTAACGGTTTGGTAGTCCTTTAAATCCTGTAATATGATGGCTTGATAATCAGTCAGAACCGCCCGCTGAAAGCCAACTGTTTCCCGGCCCATGGCCCGGATTTTAAAGCGATAGGTAGCTTCACGCTTGGCGTCATTTGGAATTGGTTGGTGCATTAACTTTTCAAAGTAGGCTCGACCAGCGTCGGTGATGCTGGCGAGTTTTTGTTCCCGGCCCTCAACTCGGAGTTTGGACAAGGTGATATAGCCGTCCTGTTCGAGTTTATGTAGGACAGGATACATGACGCCATTAGAAATTTTTCGTCGGGTGTCCAAGTTTCCTTCCAGAATTTGACGCAGTTTATAGCCCGTTCTATCGTGGACCATTAGGGCGCCGAGGACTAAGAGTTCGTACATTTGGTGAGTGCCTCCTTTTTTTGAACATGTCGTTTCGACCTATTACAGTATAGGTCGAAACGACATATTGTCAAGCGGGTATTTGAATTTAAATGATGATAAAGTCGTGATTTTTAACGCTATAGCCTTTTTAAATTTCACTGTTGACAGATACTAATCAAAGTCTCATAATAATCACCAATGAATCTAATCAAATCAATCAAAAACAACAGATGAGTAAGCGGTCAGTCTTCCTAAGAGAGTTGCCAATGTGGTGCAAGGCAACGTTGATGAGCCGCCGAATATGGTCTGATCAATCGTTTCCACAGCCGAGCATCAGCGAAGCGGTGGCGGGCACTCCCGTTACAGAGTCGGGGTATCTGGCTTTTGCCACGTACCCGCTGAGTCATAACCTGTGAGGGTTATTTAAATCTAAGGTGGTAACGCGAAACGCTCTTTCGTCCTTATTCCAGAAATGGAGGGACGAGGGGCGTTTTTTATTTGGAGGGATTGGAATGAGTCAAAAGACAGAGCGATACGAACTGCTGATTCAACAGGCAAAGGGATTACTGACAGGCGAGTTTGATTTGGTTGCTAACATGAGCAACTTGGCTTCACTAATTTTCAGCGAATTACCTGATTTGAACGGTACGAGTTTTTACCGCTATCAAAACGATGAGCTGATTCTAGGACCGTTTCAGGGGAAGCCAGCGTGCATGCACATTGCAGTTGGTGCTGGTGTTTGTGGGACGGTCGCCGAGACGAAACAATCTGAGATTGTCCCGGATGTTCACCAATTCAAAGGGCATATCGCTTGTGATAGCGCCTCGAATTCAGAGATTGTCGTGCCGATTTTTCAAGACGGTCAATTCTTTGGCGTTCTTGATTTGGATAGTCCGAAGTTTAATACCTTTGATGAGGTAGATGACCATTATTTAAGCCAGATTGCGCCCATTGTGTTCGGCGTTCCGGCTGAGAAGGGAGTTATTGCGTAATGGCAACGGCCACAAACATTATTGACCTCAAAGACATTTCGGTGACATTTAAGACCCATGATCAGACGGTGGCAGCTGTTCAAGACGTTGATTTAACGGTTGAAAAAGGCGATATCTACGGGATCATTGGGTATTCGGGTGCTGGGAAGAGTACTTTGGTGCGGGTGATCAACTTGTTGCAAAAGCCAACAACGGGTTCGGTGACGGTTAGTGGTCAGGACTTGCAAACACTCAAGCCCGTCGAACTTCGACAAGCCCGCAAAAAAGTCAGCATGATCTTTCAACATTTTAATCTGATGGCAGCGCGCACGGTGCTGGGCAATGTGGAATATCCGTTACTGGGGAGCCGGATGAGTAAAGCTGATCGCCGTGCCAAAGCAGCCCGTCTTTTAAAACTCGTGGGGTTAGCAGAGTATGCCGATACCTACCCTAGTCAACTCTCGGGTGGGCAAAAGCAGCGGGTGGCGATTGCCCGTGCATTAGCCAGTGACCCTGAGGTATTGATTTCCGATGAAGCAACGAGTGCCTTGGACCCCAAAACGACGAAGTCGATCCTGAATTTGCTGAAGCGATTGAACGCGGAGTTAGGCGTTACCATCGTCCTGATTACGCATGAAATGCAAGTGATTAAAAGTATCTGCCATAACGTGGCGGTGATGGACGCTGGGCGCATCATTGAACGCGGCCGCGTATCACGGGTGTTTACCCAACCGCAAACGGCGTTGTCACGAGATTTTGTTGAAACGAGCACGAACGTTAAGGAAGCCATTGAGCGCATTGGTTCAACGGTTTCGATTGCCAACTTTGCAAGTAATCAAGAGTTGATGTACTTCAACTTCGTCGGTCAGTCGACGAAGGAAGGCGTGCTGTCGAAGCTTTCCAAGGAATTTGGCATTGACGTCAATATTTTATTTGCCAATATCGATCAGATAGACGGCGAAAACGTCGGCGTGATGATTGCCATTTTAACCGGTGATATTGAAGGCTTTAACACGGCAGTGACGCAATGGAAAGACCGGGGTGTCACGACTCAGATCTTGACGGATGCCAATTTGAAGGGTGGTGAGCTGTAGTGGCGGCTTTAATTCCAAACGTTTTACAAATGAAAGCAGAGTTTTTGCAAGCAACCTGGGAAACCATCTATATGACGTTTTTTTCAGCACTTATTTCAGCGGTTTTAGGCTTATTATTTGGCGTTTTATTGGTCGTCACGCAACCCGGCGGCCTACTGGAAGATCGGTTGACCTACTCGGTATTAGATAAAGTGGTGAATCTATTACGGTCAATTCCATTTATCATTTTGTTAGCCGTCATTTCCCCACTGACCAATTTTCTGATTGGCACAACAGTTGGCACGACCGCGGCTCTGGTTCCCCTGATTTTTGGAATCTTTCCCTTCTATGCGCGGCAGGTTCAAAACGCCTTGCTTGATGTGGATCGAGGCGTCGTTGAAGCAGCAGAATCAATGGGTTCCAGTCCCATGGCCATCATCTTTCGGGTTTATCTCAAGGAAGGGCTGGGCGACATTGTCCGGGTCTCGATTGTGACCGTCATCAGCTTAATTGGATTAACGACGATGGCCGGTGCTATTGGGTCCGGCGGATTAGGCGACATTGCCATCAGTATTGGTTACGCCCGGTTTGAAAACGATATTACGTTTGTTGCGATGATTATTATTTTAATTATGGTTTTTGCCGTTCAAATTATCGGTGATTGGATTGCTAAAAAAGTGGATCATCATTAGAGGAGTGTATGTAATGAAGAAGAGTGCGTTATGGTTAATTGGCATTGTGGTGGTTGTGATTGCCGCTGGATTTGGGATTCATGCGGTGACGAGCCAGAGTAAAGCAAGTGGGCAGTCGAGTACGATTACCATTGGTTCACAAGGGTCGGATTATGATATTTGGCAACATATTGCGAAGTCCGATGAAGCGAAGAAGGCCGGTTTGAAGATCAACGTGAAACAAATTACCGATGGTGTGCAACTGAATAAGGCCACCTCTGCAGGAAACGTCGATGTTAATGCGTTTCAGTCTTGGTCATACTATCTGACGTATAACCAACAGAATCCGAAACAGAAGCTGGCTGCTTTGGGGACGACTTACTTGGAGCCATTGGGTCTGTATTCGAAAAAGGTGAAGTCGGTGAAGCAAATTCCAAACGGGGCCACGATTGCGATTGCGGATAACCCGTCACAAGCAGCGCGGGGATTATTGCTACTCCAAAAGGCCGGTTTGATCACGTTGAATAAGGACTTCGGCATTTTGGGAACCATCAAGGATATTAAAAGTAACCCCAAGCATCTCAAGTTTAAACAAATTGACGATACAACCGGCCCACGGATCATTAACGACGTGGATGCCGTGTTGATTTCTAATACCGTGGCGCTCGAGGGGGACCTCCACGTGTTGACGGATTCCATCTTCCACGAAAATGTGGACCAAAGTACCAAAGATAACATCAATATTTTGGCGACAGCTGCCAAGAATAAGAACAACAAGAACTATAAAAAGCTCGTTAAACTCTACCACGAGCCAAGTATTCAAAAGTATATCAAGGATAAGTACTACGGCACTAAGATTGAAGTTTCAAAACCACTATCATATTTCGATAATTAAAAGGAGTGCAGTTAAAAATGGCAAAAGTTGAAAGCTTTACGTTAGATCACACAAAGGTAAAGGCCCCATACGTTCGATTAATTACGGAAGAAAACGGTGGCAAGGGCGATACAATCAGCAACTACGACTTACGATTGGTTCAGCCAAACGCCAACGCCATTCCAACGGCGGGGCTCCACACGATTGAACACTTGCTGGCAGGGTTATTACGCGACCGATTGGCCGGTGTCATTGACTGCTCACCATTTGGCTGTCGCACTGGCTTTCATTTGATTACCTGGGGCGAGCACTCGACAACCGAAGTGGCTAAGGCGCTGAAGGGTGCGCTTGAGGAAATCGCTACGGTGACGAAGTGGGAAGACGTGCCCGGCGTCGACGTTTATAGCTGTGGCAACTACCGCGACCATTCGTTGTTCTCGGCCAAAGAATGGGCTAAGAAGATTCTCGACGAAGGCATCAGTGACGACGCTTTTAATCGCAACGTGATCTAGGGGGACTGGCAAATGACAAAAGTAGCGATTGTAACGGGCGCGGGCCAAGGCATCGGTGAAGGTATCGCACACCGCTTGGCAGCGGCTGGTTTCGCCATTGCGGTGGCTGATATTAATGCGGAGACGGCAGCAAAGGTAGCTGGAGACTTACGCGGTGAAGGCCACGAAGCGGAAGCATTTGTGCTGGATGTGGCGGATCGCGACGCCGTCTTTACGTTAGTCCAGAAGGCGGTTGACCAGTTTGGCGAACTCGGGGCCTACATCAATAACGCGGGTGTGGCCTTTATTGATTCGTTTGTGGACTCGGACCCAGCGGACGTGGAACGTTTGCTAGATGTGAATTTGAAAGGCACCTACTGGGGCATTCAAGCGGCTGCCGAGCAGTTTAAAAAGCAGGGGCACGGCGGACGCATCGTCAATGCTGCGTCGTTAGCCGGCTACGAGGCCTCAGCGCTCCAGAGTGCTTACTCGGCGTCGAAGTTTGCGATTCGTGGGCTGACCCAATCGGCTGCTAAGGAATTGGCCGCCGACAAGATTACCGTGAATGCCTACAACCCCGGCATCGTGCGAACGAAGATGCGTGATGCGATTGATAAAAAGACCGCTACGATTAAGGGGAAGACGATTCCTGAGCAGCAGGCCGATTGCCTGACGGAGATTGCGATTGGCCGCGAGGCGACACCGGCGGATGTGGCTGAGGTTGTGGCTTGGTTTGTGTCGGACGCTGCGGGGTATGTGACTGGGCAGTCGTTGCAGGTGGATGGGGGGATGAGGTTTCATTAGTAAAAAGGATGCAAAAATAGAATCCCTTTCATTAAGAGAATATAACTCATTAAATAATAGGTTGATTGCTGTTCTACTTTTAAGGTAATCACTGGATGAGTTAAGTCTCTTATCGGAAGGGATTTTATTGTGGCTCACGGATAATCATTACACACTTAGTGGGGGCTAATGTGAGTTAAGGTTTCGTTCTGCGTGTAAATTTCGAAGCCTGATCTTTCCGATGAAAAAACCACAAGAAAAATTGAAGGATAGACACAAAGTTAAGTATTGAGGAAGAAATAAGAAAAGAAAGACAATTACTAGGGCCAGCGGGAATTGGTAGCTATCTACACTTGAAAGCTCGTCGGTGGCTTTAAGTAACTTTTTTAAAACCTCTTGGTGATCGGTGACATAGGGGACTAAAAAAGCTGCGAGAGTTAAAACTGATCCAATGATATTTGTCCATAAATAGGTGCTTTTAACCTTTACAAGATAAGATTCTTTGTCAGGGTGTTGAGAATAGACCGACGTGGCGCTAAAGAATGAAAGGATGAAGGTTGAGAATAAAAATGACCAAATAGAAGGGTCGACATTGTCAGCAATGAAGGCATTAACGATGAGAAAAATTAATGACCCAGAAATTGGATGAAAAGCGAGATAGAGGAAGAGAGAGTTAATTTTTGAAGGCAAAGTGAGAAAATCCTTCTCAAACCCCTTAGCAACCGTTTTTATTGAGCGAGTGGTGCTTTTTGTGTGAAGGCTTCTTAAAGTAGTCGATAGCATTATAAAAAAGTGCAAAAATAAAGGTTAAAATAATGATGTTGGGTAATGCGATGAACCAATTATGTAGAATTGTTAATGGTGGTTCGAATAAGGATCTCTCATTGAGAGGATTTTGTAAAAATAAGTTAGACATATTCTCTTCCTTTCAAAATGTTAGATTGTTATTTGACTATAGCATATTCCAGAAAGTTACAAAACTTACGCTTGTTTTGAGAAAAATTCAGATATCGTGATGATTTAAGTTATAATAGTTGGTGATTACGTACGTATTTGGGGGATTTTTATGTCTAGTGATTTCCAATCTGAGGCTGCGCTTGAAGAACAATTCATGAGAAAACTTCAAAGCGTTGGCTACAAAAATATTAAGCTTGCCGACGAAGCCGCTGTTTTGAATCATTTTCGAGAAATTTTGAACGAAAGAAACGTAGATAATCTAAAAGGTCAAAAATTGAGCGATGTTGAATTTGAGCGCGTTTTGAACGAATTAGTAGGTTCAAAGTCGTTGTTTGAGATCGCCCAACTTTTGCGTGGTTCAGATGTGCAACCATACGGTAAAATTGTCATAACTAGAGATGACAACAGCGAACTATATCTAGAGTTCTTCGATGGCGTAGATTTTTCCCATAACACGTACGAGGTTGCCCATCAAATTACGATCAATGCCAAGTATACGAACCGTTACGACGTGACGGTCCTAGTTAATGGACTTCCTATCGCTCAGATTGAACTTAAGCGACGTGGGACAGATTTTGGCGAGGCCTTTAATCAAATTATTCGGTATAGAGATGAATCGTATCGACAACTGTTTCGATTTGTGCAAATTTTCGTGGTTTCCAATGGAGATGAAACCCGTTATTTTGCAAATGGGGATGGAAAATTAAATGCCAATTTCATGTTCTATTGGACGAATCAAAACAACGAATGGCTTAATGATATAGACGCATTCACATCGTCTTTTTTCGATCTAAAACGTTTCCACAGTTTAATTGCTGACTATACGATTTTTGATAACGATCAGTCTAGAATGCTGATTATGCGTCCTTATCAGGTCTACGCAACTGAAGCCATACTGCTGCAGGCGAAAGAAAATCCTCATGAGAATGGGTATATTTGGCATACGACTGGTTCCGGTAAAACGATCACGTCATTTAAAGCCAGCCGGTTAATTGCTCAAAAAACAAATGCTGAAAAGGTCATCTTTTTAATTGATCGTTCAGACCTAGATATTCAGACCGCAAAAAACTTTAATTCATATTTGCCTAATAGTAGTTCCTCCGAACCCGCCCTCGATAGAACGAAAAGCACCCGAAAACTAGTTGAACAATTAGGTAGCAAAGATAATTCGCTAATTGTGACCACAATTCAAAAGCTTAATAATGCGATATCTGGCGATCGGTACAAAAAACTCTTGGAATCATTTCATGATAAACACGTGGTTTTTATTGAGGATGAAGCTCATAGAAGTCAATTTGGTGAAATGCGCAAAAATGTCAACAAATGGTTTCAAAACGCACAACACTTTGGCTTTACTGGGACCCCTATTTTTGCAGAAAATGTCGGACCTGATGGCAGAACGACTGAAACCCTATATGGGAAGTGTCTTCATAAATATTTGATCAAGGATGCTATTCGCGACCACAATGTTTTAGGGTTCAGTATCCAATATCTCAACACTATCAAGGGACATGACGTGTTCTTAGATGGGAGCGACGAAGTTTCAGGTATTAAAGTTAAGGAAGCGTTTGAGAACGAAGACCGCCTGAAAATGATCGTGCAACATATTATGTTAAATCACGACCAAATTACTGATCACAGGCGCTACAATGCCATCTTGACTGTGCCTGATACGAGTATGGCCTTGAAGTACTATCATACGTTTAAAGAGTTGGATAAAAATAACAATTTTAACGTTACCTCTATTTTTACTTGGGCGGCAAATGAAAATGGTGTACGTGAGAAGCAGACTGGGGATGAACACCCAGATCAAGTGGATGAGTTAACTTCAAGACATGGCTTGGACCGTGTCATTGATGATTATAATGCTATGTATGGGACCTCTTTTAGTACCGATGATTTTAAGGGGTATTTTGCTGATGTTTCAAAGCGAATGAAGGCCCATAACGACCGTACGCCAAAAGACAATATTGACATCCTGATTGTGGTTAATATGTTTCTTACCGGCTTTGACTCGCCGAAACTTTCAACGCTGTATTCAGATAAAAAATTGAAGTGGCACGGTTTAATACAAGCGTTTTCGCGGACAAATAGAGTGGAACAACAGTCGAAACCATCAGGCAATATTGTGACCTATCGGAACATCAAAAAGCAAACCGATGATGCAGTTAAATTATTTTCAGCAGGGTCTTCGAAGTACTTTTTTGTTCCGACTTATGAAGACCTGTTATCTCAGCTTGAAAATGCAATTCACGATCTGCACCAGGTTGCACCAACTCCGGAGTCCGTCGATAAACTTCATAATATCGGTGATGAAGCGCTTAAGGACTTTGTGTTAGCCTTTAGAGAGGTGCTGAGGGTTCATAATAGGATTCGCGTTTACGACGATTTTGAATGGGCCAACCTTGAAGACTTCACAGATGGTGATATGCAACGTTATCGGAGTAAATACTCGGTAGCTTACGAAGACCTGAAGAGAAATACGCCAGAAAAAGGGGAGAAAGTCTCTTTTTTGAACGATATTGATTTTGAGATTGAGTTGCTGGCATCGGATCAAATTGACGTTCAATATATTTCTAATCTAGTGAAGGCGATTGATCTAGAGAATGCTGCTAACCAGCAAGCTGACGTGCATAAGATTAAGCACTTGCTTGAGAACGCAGATAACCCGGATCTTCGACTAAAGGCTAATTTGATTAATGAATTTTTGGATGAAATCATACCTAAACTTGAGCCTAACGACAACGTTTCCAGTGAACTAAGTCGTTATTTGGCAAATAAACGAGAAGAATCAGTTTCTGAATTCTCAGAAGAAACTAAACTACCTGAGGCGGTTGTTCAGAAACAAATTGATAATTATGAGTTTTACGGTTCTACGAACTCTAGAGAATTGACAAAGGAATTAAACGAAATCGGATATGGATTTAAGCAACAAATTAGTATTAAACAGCGGGTTACTAACTTTGTAAAAGAGACCCTGCGCAAGTTTGTCATGTCTTAATTCAAAAGGGGAATTATCTAATGTCAGAAACACATATCACGCAGGCTGAACAACAGGCTGATTTACAAAAGAGCCTTTGGGCTGCAGCTAATGATCTACGCGGGAATATGGATGCTAGTGAGTATCGAAATTATATGTTGGGCTTAATTTTCTACCGCTTCTTATCCGCCAGAACCGAAGGATACACAAAGCAACTTTTAGAAAATGATGGTCTGACGTTTGTCGAAGCGTATGCGGATGAAGATATGAAGGAGGCCTTGAGAGAAGAGGTCACGAATACTCTCGGCTTCTTTATCGAACCCAGATACCTTTTTACATCGCTTATCGAAGCCATTCAGGCTGGCAAGTTTGATATAGAGACGCTTCAAACGGCTGTGCATGAAGTCCAAAATTCTACAATTGGTAGAGAATCCGAACCAGATTTTAAGGGTTTGTTTGATGACATGGATTTATCGTCGAATCGCCTCGGTAATACGGTAGCGCAGCGTAGTGAATTGATGGCAAAAGTCATGTTGAATCTGGCCGATATTTCTTTTGGTGTAGACGACATGGAGATTGATGTTTTAGGCGACGCATATGAATATTTGATTAGTCAATTCGCCGCAACTGCAGGAAAAAAAGCCGGGGAATTTTATACGCCTCAGCAAGTGTCTCGAATTCTGTCAAGAATTGTGACTAGCGGGAAAAAACAGCTAAAATCGGTTTACGATCCCACTATGGGGTCTGGGTCACTGTTGCTTCGAGTCGGCAACTACGCGAAAATTGGTGACTATTATGGTCAGGAACTTAACGGAACGACCTATAATTTGGCACGAATGAATCTCCTGATGCATGGGGTGAACTACAGCCGCTTTGATGTCTACAATGGGGATACCCTTGAAGATGACCACTTTGAAGGGCAAAGTTTTGATGCAGTTGTTGCAAACCCACCGTACTCGGCCAATTGGAATCCAGACGGCAAGTTAGAGGACGAGCGATTCAGAAAGTACGGAAAAACCGCACCGAAATCAAAGGCCGACTTCGCTTTTGTTCAACATATGCTTTACCATTTGAATGAAGATGGCACCATGGCGGTAGTGTTACCACATGGTGTGTTGTTTAGGGGAGCCGCAGAGGGTAAAATCCGCCAATACATGATTGAGAATGATAATGTATTGGATGCTGTCATTGGCCTGCCCGCTAACCTGTTCTTTGGGACCTCTATCCCAACTTGCATACTTGTCTTTAAGAAAAATCGCGAAAACAAAGACATTATGTTTATTGACGCCTCAAACGAGTTTGAAAAAGGGAAAAATCAAAACAATTTGACTGACGTCCAAATTGATAAAATTGTGAATACTTATCTTAAGCGAAAGAACGTTGAAAAATACGCTCATGATGCCAGTTATCAAGAAATTCAAGACAACGAATTTAACTTAAATATTCCTCGGTATGTTGACACTTTCGAAGAAGAACCACCGGTTGATGTTGATAAGCTAGTGGCCGATATTGCGAGTACTGATGAGGAAATTTCCAAGCTAGAAAAGGAATTTACTGGGATGTTGAATGACTTAGTGGGTCAAAATCCTGACGCTCAAGAGCAGCTTACGAAGATTAAGGAGCTGTTTAATAAATGATTGACAAAAAAATACCGAATGTGAGATTCAAGGGATTTAATGACCCTTGGGAACAGCGTAAGCTGTCTGAACTTGGTACACATTTTTCTGGACTGTCAGGAAAAAACAAAGATGATTTTGGACACGGGACGGCGCGGTATGTAACATATAGAAATGTGTATGCCAATCCCTTTACAAGTGGCAGAAGTCTCGATGCCGTTGAGATTGACTTAAAACAAACTACAGTTCAATATGGAGATGTATTTTTCACGGTCTCAAGCGAAACGCCAAATGAGGTTGGCATGTCTTCAGTGTGGATGAAAACAATACCGGACGTATACTTGAATAGTTTCTGTTTTGGCTTTCGCCCGTTCTCGCCAACTGACGCTGCTGCATTGTATTATGGGGTATATTTTAGATCTCCGTATTTCCGTCGTGAAATCGTCAAATTGGCTCAAGGTATTTCGCGGTATAATATTTCAGCAAAAAAAGTTCTCGCGTTACAAATCGACTTTCCTAAGTCGAGTGAACAGGTGCAAATCGGGCAACTATTTAAATTGCTCGGATCCTCAATCGCTTCCAATCAACGTAAGCTTGATCAGCTAAAGACTTTAAAAAAATTACTACTTCAGAAAATTTTCGATCAAGAGTGGCGATTCAAAGGTTTCACTGACCCTTGGGAACAGCGTAAGTTGGGTCAACTGGTATCTATTTATTCAGGGAATGCGCCATCGCAGATGATTTTTAATTCTTATGCATTAATTCCTTATATCAAAGTGGATGACTTGAACAATTCGCAGCGTTATCAAAGAGAATCAAGGCTTTTAGTAATTGAAGATTCAAGAGTCGATCTAGTACCAGCCAATTCAGTTATTTTCCCCAAAAGAGGTGCGGCAATACTAAATAATAAGGTGCGTATATTAACTCGTCCTGCATATATGGACACCAACATGATGGCTCTAGAGCCAATTGACATTGACGCAAAATTTTTGTATTCCAGTATATATGTAGTTGGTCTTTACAAGATTGCCGATACCTCAACTATCCCGCAGATTAACAATAAACACATTATCCCTTATCGTTTAACTGTACCTAAGCGAATTGAACAAGCAAAAATTGGAGGGTCTTTGGAAACTATAGATTTACTCATCGCTTCCAATCAACGTAAGCTTGATCAGCTCAAACAACTAAAAAAATGGCTACTTCAAAATTTATTTGTTTAAACTATTGAATTTTGGGCGGGTTACGCTGCCGTTGAGCGATATGGTAAGTCAAAATACGAGCATCTAAATCTTCTTTCTGTATGAATATAGGTAGGCAATTTTTGATTGCCTACTTTTTATATGGAGGTGTCGCAATGACACAAGAGATGAAACTACATCAATATTTTTATCAATGGATGAGGTTGTACAAATTGGATGCAGTGAGAGCGGTAACGTATCAGAAGTACCAAATGACTCACAGGCAGCTCGTTAAGTTAGCGCCAAAACTGTATTTAGGCGATTTAACAAGGCTTTCATATCAGCAGTTATTAAATGATCATGAGCGTTAAACGGTCATGGATTTCCATCGTCATATCAAGAGTGCATTAATTGATGCGCTTGAAGAGGATTTGCTAGATAGAGATCCAACCCGTAAAGCTATAATCAAGGGTGTACAGCGACGCAAACATAAGTCCAAGTTCTTAAATCAACACGAAATGCAGAGTCTGTTGGATGTGTTAGTTCTGGATGAGGGCGTCAATTGGGATTATTTTCTTTTGTTGATTGCAAAGACTGGCTTAAGATTTGCTGAGGCCTTAGCGCTCACACCAAAGGATTTTGACTTTGCTCACCAGTATTTGAATGTGTCGAAAAGCTGGGATTATAAGGCTGCCAGGAGCGGTTTCGCCCCAACGAAAAATAAGTCATCTATGCGTAAAGTTCAGTTGGATTGGCAGACTGTGATCCAATTTTCTCAGTTGACTAAAGATTTGCCAGATGATAAGCCGATCTTTGTGGAAAGTAAAGTGTATAACGATACGGTTAATCATTATTTGGCACGGCTATGCCAGAAAGCTGAAATACCAGTTATTTCGGTTCATGGTTTGCGACATACGCACGCATCGCTTCTACTGTATGCTGGTGTGAGTATCGCTTCGGTAGCGAGAAGACTGGGTCATGCTGATATGACGACAACCCAGCAGACATATCTTCACATCATTCAAGAATTGGAGAATCAGGATAACGACAAGATCATGAAGCATTTGGCTAGTCTGATTTGATATAACAGAGAACTTATAAGGTCTCCCGGAAACGCGGTGGGGGCCTTTTTTGCTGTCGTTGATTGGAAGCGATCGATTGCGAAAAAGATTTAAATAGTTGCGAAATCGCAAATTGCTCATTTGAATTCGCTACATTAACCGATAATTTCGCAACTACGTCCGCATTTAATTTAGGCTGGGCAGTCCCTGAGTTATATTTGACATAGTCCAATTTTTCTAGCATCTCTTTCAAAAAAATGTTTGAACCACTCTTCATTTGAAAAACATGTGCGTGGTTATTGACCCAAAACTTTCCAGAAGTTAGATAAGTAACGGGCTTTGACCTTGAAATGATATTAGCACCATCTTCTGCCAACAGGACGTACTCACCATCTAAGAGAAAATCAGCTACATAATCTATGACACCCGTCGCTCCGTAATATGGAAACCTTCCCTTAGATCTAGCTGTACTCTTCAATGGGATTCGTCTATCGTCGAAAGAAACGACAACATCTTTCAACTTACGCTGTTCCCAAACGACAGCAGAAATTGTATCAAAATTAAACCACCAAAACAGGGTCATCCTTGGGAACAGCGACAGTTTAAAGAAATTATTCAGAAATTGAAAGCAAGGAATTGTGACCTTCAATTTGATCGAAGTGCGGGGCTAGTTGGAGCATCTATGAGAGATGCGCAAATTTCAGATTCTTCAACTGATGAGTATTTGAAAACGTATAATATCATTCACCTGGGTGAAATGATATTTGAAGGACATTCGTCAAAAGAATATAAATCCGGTAGATTTGTGGTTAATGATTACCGACCCGGAATTGTTTCACATGTTTTTGATGTATTTCAGTTTAAGAAAAAAGTGGATATTTCTTTTAGTAAAAGGTATTTTCACAGCGAAAGAGTTATGGGCAAAATTCTTCAGCGTTCTACATCCAGTGCCAGAATGTTGAATGCACTAGACCTACCCCAATTTTTAAAGCAGAATATCCATTTACCCGCGTTACAAGAGCAGAAAAAAATCGGAGATCTCTTTAACGGTATTGATACATTGATCGCTTCCAATCAACGTAAGCAATTACCACGAAAAATCCACTTAGAGGAACCACCATAAGAAAAATATTATTTACCATCCAGACAAATAAGGTACAATTATCGAAGATAGAAATTAGGCGGTGCTAAGTATGACAAAAAATTTTGAAAAATTATCCAGTAGTAAACAGCAACGAGTGGTGATGCCTGAAATTATCAGATCTTTACGAAAATTAGGTGGGCATGCCTCTACAAGAGAGGTTAAGCAGGAATTGATGGAAAATAGCCTCGAAATTCCTGAATCCTATATGACTTATAAAAAGATGAGTCGTAATGGACAAGAATATATCCCTTTTAACTATGCGTTCAACTTTAGCGTGACAAACCTTATTTTTGCGGGATTTCTTATTCGGCCGGTAACGGGGCAAGTTGAATTGACAAAATTAGGCAGACAGTTCGATCTAGAAAAACTTGATATTGATAAAGATATTATGGTTAAAGCGGACGCTGGTTGGAAAAAACGACATGAAACAAATGTTGCGAAGACGGTAGAACAGCCAAAACCTAAAAAAGATCCAGAGATAACGCTGCAAGACGTTGATCCAGGTGATCAGTGGCGAGATGACTTATTAACGGCTATTGACAAATTTAGCCCAGCAAAGTTTGAATTATTTGCGCGACTCTTAGTTAAAGAAATGGGCGTAGAACTAGACGACAATATCGGTACAAAACTTACAGGTGACGGTGGACTTGATGGCTTTGGTTATCTGACAACAGATGATTTTAGAACGGCGCGTGTTGCGATTCAAGCCAAACGATGGACGGGAATGGTACCATCTCCAGAAATTGATAAATTCCGCGGGGCAATGGATAAATATAATGCTGAGTTTGGGATTTTTGTCACCAATTCAGATTTTACACGCGATGCTGTCGCTGCTGCCCGAGTTGGTACACGGGTAATAACGTTAATTAATGGGCAAAAACTAACGAGTTTAGTTGCTAAAAAAGGAATTTATGTCAAGCCGGTTATCACTTATGAGCTTGGTGATTATTATGGTGAAACAGAATAATGGATGGCGAAGTGGCAGTAACGAAAAAACGTTGTTTGATTTTTTATGTCTGATTATGTTATTGGTACGTTCAAAGTAAGTTACTCGGGGCGGTTTGTAATTTTTAACGCGGGTGTTGAGGTCAATATCTATGAGACTTTAAAACACTTATTTATAATTTATCCTAAATTTCAAACTGGGTATAAGATGTGCTAATATTAACATCAACCAACCAACTGGAGGAGATAACATGGCTATCAAAGATAAAGTTGTTGTCATTACAGGTGCTTCAAGTGGTATTGGGTTAGCTACCGCTAAGAAGCTAGCAAGCGAAGGAGCACGTCTAGTTTTAGGTGCAAGACGAGAAGAACGTTTAGAAGAATTGGCAGGTGCTTACCAACAAGGACAAGTTATTTATAAGAAAACTGATGTTACTAATAAAGATGATGTAGCAGCATTAGTTAACCTTGGTGAGTCAACGTTTGGTCAAATTGATGTTTTATATAACAATGCAGGGGTTATGCCAATCTCTCAGTTGGAAGAGCTGAAAGTAGACGAATGGGAAAAAATGATTGATACCAATATTAAAGGTGTCTTGTATGGCATTGCTGCAGCATTACCAACCATGATTAAACAGGGCCACGGTCATGTCATTACAACTGACTCAGTCGCTGGACATATTGTCCATCCTGGCACGGCGGTTTATGCGGGTACAAAGTACGCAATCCAGGCTATTATGGATGGACTGCGACAAGAGCAAGTTAACAACAAAATCCGGACCACTATGATCTCGCCAGGAGTGGTCGATACTGAGTTATTCAGCAGTATTAGTGATCCTGTGCAGCAGTTAAAGACCAAGAAACAGGAACAAACCATGGGGATTCGTGCTGAAGACGTGGCTAACGCAGTGGCCTACGCGATTGATCAACCAGAAAATGTTGGAATTAATGAAATCCTGCTTAGACCAATAGAACAACAATTATAAATAGACGATAAAAGGTGTGCCAGCGACTTTGTGCTGACACACCTTTTATAAAATTTTAAGTTCCTGTTAAGAATCTCAAAAGATGATTATTCAATTTAGTCTGCAAGTTTGTGAAATTGTAATCTGAAGAGAATAAACAGCGAAGTTGATAAGGCTCTGAAAGATAATTCGGAAACCAAGTACTTTTGAGAAAGTCGGAACTTCATTAGTCATTAGGCTTTCTGGGTAGAATCACGAATTATCAATTCATTTTCAAAAATAACACTGTTAAACTCAGATGCTTGATCTGATTGTTCATTATTTAGGCGTTCAATTAGTATAGAAATAGCTTTGCTTCCCATTTCAGGTACTGGTTGAGCAATAGTAGTTAGAGAAGGAACCGTATAGCTAGCGTATTCAATGTTATCAAAACCGATTATTGATAGATCTTGCGGAACACTTACCCCTTGATCTGCTAATCCGCGAATTAGGCCAATGGCTACATCGTCGTTTAAGCTAAAAACACCCGTTATGTCGCTTTGAGCAATGTACGGTGAAATTTCACGTCCGCCATCTTTGGTAAAATCTGTAATAAATTTTTGAGGTCTGTCGGTGGAATTTGCTGACCATAAGCTAAGAAAGCCGTCAATACGGGCGTTAATACTTGGAGAGGTGTAGTTGGGTGTAATGATTCCAACGTGCTGATGGCCTAGTGACTGAAAGTATTTTGCGGCCAATTTCCCCCCTTCAAATTCATTTGTACTAACTGAATCAGTTAAGTTATAGTCAGAATTTCGATCAAGTACGACATATGGGATATGGTGACGTTTTAAAAGATCGTTCGTCCGGATAGGATTTGGTAAAGGTTCAGTTATAATTAAGCCGTCGGTTCCACGCTGAATAAGATTATCGATGGTTTCGTCAATTTTTAGAAATGAAGATGTTTGAAATGTAAGGTCGATATTATCAAAATGAGACTTTTCTAGGTATTCTTGCATGCTCTGTACCAAGGCACTGAAGAAGGGGTTTGTAAGATTGGGCAAAATAACCGTGATTAGGATTGATGATCCTGTGCGAAGTTGTTTTGCATTTTTATCAGGAATGTAGCCAAGACTTTCTGCAATTTGTCTAACTTTTTCAATGGTTTTATGGGTGAAGTGGCCTCGTGAATTTAAAATTTGAGACACGGTGGCAATTGACATGCCGGAGGCTTTGGCTACGTCTTTTATGGTTGTCTTTTTCAAAATAGATTCCCTCAATTGTAAAAATAGAATGTTTTGGAAGAACGGGATGTTTTACCCGTAAAATAACTATAGCACATCAAGCAATTAATAAAACGTTTTATTTTTTTCGTTGACATAGAATTTTGCTTGATATATATTAACACTTGTAAGTGCTTACAATCTGATTTAGGAGGGAAATATGAAACGGCAGGGCAGGCGAGTTAATTCTGGGTCCTTGATCAGTACAAAAGTATTGGTACTGATCCCAATAGCAGTTGGAATCAACTTATTGGGAGGGACGCTTTGTTCAACGCTTAAGTTACCATTGTTCTTAGATATGATCGGCACAATTTTAGTGGCGTGTTTATCAGGCCCGTGGATGGCCGGCTTGTGTGGTTTGTTGACCAATTTATTTTTGTCTGTTGTTGCGAATCCGATCTATCTTCCGTACGCTTTTGTTAGTTTCCTTTGCGGTGTAGTGACAGGCTATTTAGTGAAAATGGGTCTTTTTAAGTCAAAATTAGGTGTTGTCATAATTTGGCTAACCTGTTCGCTAGTCAATACTATTGCAGCATCTCTCATTACGGTATACGTTTACGGGGGAGCATCGGGCGTGAACAGTACTTCCTTAGCGACGATTGCGCTGTTAGCAACAACCAAAAAGATTTTTTTATCAGTAATGTCGACGGCCATGATTGAAAATTTGTTAGATAAAGCAATTGTGTTTATTATTGCTTATACAATTATCAATAAGATTCCAAGCCACTTCTTAAATCAATATTCACCAAACTTAAGATCTGATAGATAAAGGGGAAGATTCATTTGACTGATAATTGGGTTAGACGTTTGAATCCTAAGACTAAGTTATTGATGATTCCTGTATTTGGAATAGCCACTATCGTATCACCAGGTATGTTATTAGGCTTATTCTTGTTACTGGTGGTTATAGTAATGGCTTGGCAGGCGAACATTATTAAAAAGTTTTTGCAAACGATGATAAGTTTTGGTATTCCAATTGCGGTTATGCTATTTATTATTCAAGGTCTATATAGTCCACAAAATCATACATATGTCGCTAATTTAGGTTTTGCTAAGCTAGGATTAGAGGGGTTAATGTATGGTGGTAAGCTATTGGTAACGCTGCTGGTATTCATGGGTTCGTTTTACTTATTTAATAAAACGATTTATTCAGGCGAATTGGCGGCGGCTTTGATTAAAAGTTCCTTGAGTGACAAAGGCGGATACTTGATTTTAGCTAGTCTAAATGTAGTTCCTCAGATGAAACGACAGTTGCAAGTAATAAAGGAAGCTCAAGAGGCTCGTGGCGTTCAAACTGGTGGTTCGCTGTTAACTCGAATTAAAGTTTTTATTCCGTTAATGGGACCAGTCATATTATCATCCCTTATTGATACGCAGGAGCGCGGAATGGCACTTGAATTACGAGGGTTTGATTTAAAGAACGTTTCGAAAACCTCCTATATCCAAGTAGTTGATACCAAATTGGATAAATTATTCAGGATTGGGATGCTTTTATTTTTAATTATTGTAACGGCGTTCTCAATATATTTAAAGGTGAGAAGATGAAAGTGTCGAGTAAGGACGTAATTTCAGTTAATAACTTCAGTTTTAGCTATCCGCAGACCAAGAAGCCAGCTATCTCAAGTATGAATTTCACAGTCAAAGAAGGTGAATTCTTCTGTATCGTTGGTGCTAACGGGGCTGGAAAGTCGACTCTCTGTGACAGTTTGGTGGGGCTAATACCACAATATTTTTTGGGTACTACAAAGGGTCAAGTATTGGTAAATGGCCAAGAAACTACTAAGCAGACAGTTGCTGAATTATCCTTAGAAATCGGACTAGTATTCCAAAATCCGTTCAACCAATTATCTTATACAACGTCAACGGTTGCTGAAGAACTGGCGTATGGTTTGGGTAATCATGGTATTCCAAGAAGCGAAATGCTTGATAGAGTTGCAGCAGTTGCAAAAAAAATGCGAATCGAGTCGCTGTTAGATCGAGATCCCTTAACGCTCTCAGGAGGACAGATACAGCGTGTTGCATTTGGAAGTACGTACATTTTAAATCCCAGTATTCTAGTGTTGGATGAATGTACCACCCAGTTAGATCCCATTGGTTCGGAAGAGATTTTCACTATTATTAAGCAACTGAATGATGAAGGGGTTACCGTTGTTATGACGGATACTGAGACGGAAAGACTTTCTATGTATGCAGATCGAATTTTGTTATTGGATAATGGACTCCAGATGGGAGTTGATAAACCACAAGCAATATTTGCACGGGAAGATTTGGAAAAACTGAATATCAGTACGCCATTAAACTATCAATTGACTCAAGAGTTAACTAAAATTGGTATTTTAGATTCTCCAGAATTTAATCAAGACATCATTCTTGAAAAAATAAAGGAGGTTGAAAATGGTTACCGTTAAAATTGAGAATTTGAGCTATTCTTATAAAGATAGTGCTACTTCAGTGTTACATGATATCTCGCTGTCTTTCTCCAGTGGCGAAAGAGTAGCAATAATTGGTCAAAATGGTACTGGGAAAACAACGCTAACAAAGCATTTAAATGGGATTCTTACCCCTGATACTGGGCGAGTTTTAATTGATAATGTGAATGTTGAGAACAAGACGACAGCTGAATGGGCCTCCAAAGTGGGCTATGTTTTTCAAAATCCTAATGATCAATTGTTTTTAGACACTGTCAAGAAAGAACTAGTTTTTGGCCCTAGTCATCTCGGTATACCCAAGAAGGAAATTCAGAAAAGAATACGGTTTGTAAGTGAATTAGTAGGAATGCAGGAGGAGCTGGCTGAGCATCCTCTAAATTTAACAGACAGTGAGAAAAAATTTTGTGCAATCGGGGCAGTTTTAGCTATGGATCCAAACGTTGTGATTATGGACGAGCCGACAGGTGGTCAGGACAAGTCAGGGAAATACCGGTTGGCAAAGATTCTTGAGTATTTGAAAACTCAGCAGAAAATATGCATTGTTGTTTCTCATGATATGAGATTTGTTACCGAAAATTTTGACCGGATTGTGGTTATGGCAAATGGGCATATTTTATTAGATGGGGCACCTAAGGAAGTTTTCTCAAATCCACAAGTACTAAAAGAAGCATTTGTAACACCGCCGCCAATCACAGATCTCGCTCAAAAATTAGGTTGGGAAACAACAATTCTTTCCATTAGTGAGTTTATTGAAGAATTAAAGAAACGAGTTCAGTAATTTTTAAGCATTTAATAAAACGTTTTATTTTTAAAACATAGGAAAGTGTGGTTAGTAAGTAATGGACGAAAAAGTAAATGGTATTCCTGTCCCAGAAGAGGGAACTCCGGAATACGAAAAAATGAACAAGATGGCAAAACGTGCTATTCCCCTCATATTAATCATATTCACGCTTGGAATTTTGGAACAACAGGCGTTTGGTATGATTTTTGTGAACATCGGCAAACAGCTTGGAGTACCAGGCCAAGCTTCGTTGATTACTTCAATCCCGGGAATTGTTCTAGGTGTGATTAGTGTTATTTATGGGTCTTTGGGGGATTTCGTTTCACTAAAAAAGATGACCATGCTAGGTATCCTCATGTTTGTAGCAGGGTCTGTGATTGGCTTGGTATTAGGGCCAATAAATATATGGGCTGTTGTAATTGCCCGGGTTTTACAATCAGCGGGTGGTCAGGTAGCTGGCTCAGTATTTTTAGTCCTTGTTTCTAAGTACGTTTCTAAGGCTAGTCGAGTGCTTTATTATCAGATTTTTGTGGCTGTGTTTCGCTTTTCAGCAGCGCTGGGTGTTGGTCTAGCAGGACTTGTTGAAACAATCGATTGGCGCTGGTTGTTTGCAGCCCCGATTGTTACCTTGTTGTTTATCCCAGCTTTGAATAGAAGTTTGCCAGATCTGCGTGCTAAAGGTGCTCGTGTCGACGTCATTGGATTCACGTTAATTGGCGCTTTTGCAGCAGCGGTCACAATGTACTTCACCGACAATACAATTTTTTGGGCAGTTGCCTCAGTAGTGACGTTGATTATTTTTGTTATTTATATTAATAAAGCCAAAGATCCATTCATCACACCAGCTTTTTTTAAGAATCCAGCTTTTATTGCCGTTATGGTAGTTATCTTCGTTGGGTACTTCTTTAGTTACACAATTAACGCGGGTGTCAACGCCATTGGATTGAATGTTTATCATATCTCTTCCGCCGAAATTTCACAGTTACTCATTTGGTCTATCTTATTAGCGGCTATTTTGGGATTTGCCGGACCAATTCTAAAAAAATTAGGGCGAACGGTGTCAATTACTATTGCATTGTCAATGATGGGTCTTGGATTAATAGCCGTCGCGTTCTTTATCCCGATGGGTAAAGTTTGGGCGTTAGCGGTGGCGCCATGTATCTATTACTTTGGAACTTCATTTTTCTACTCGCCGATTGTTGATAGTGCCACACTAACTGTTCCAGCAGAGGAGTCTGGGCGAGTATTAGGCATAAATGACTTAGTTCAGGCGATTACTGGATCCATTGGAGTTGCAGTGTTTAGTGGCATGATGTCGTCTGGATTTATGTCTGGAGGAAGTGTGGCAGGTATTAGTGCAGGTAGTGCCTCTACGTATGCCAACGTATTTATTGTTGGGGGTATCGTTGTTTTAGCAGCATTGGTTATTTATCTGGTATTTCATAAAGTGATTTACTCAAGGGTCAATAATGAAAAGAAAAACGGGAGTGTTAATTAGATGAAGAAAGTAATTTTAGATTGTGATCCGGGACATGACGATGCGTTAGCATTGTTGATGGCCTTAGCTTCAAATAGAATTGACTTGCAAGCAGTCACTACTTCAGCGGGTAACCAATTACCAGAAAAAACATTTGTTAATGCTAGAAAGTTATTGTCATTGGCACATCGTGAGGATGTACCAGTTGCAATGGGGGCTGCAAAACCAATATTAAGGGATTTAATCATTGCTAATGATGTCCACGGAGAAACCGGATTAGATGGCGCCGAATTGCCGCAACCTACAATGCCTCCTTTAAAAATATCCGCTAATGAATTGATGGCCGATATTCTACGAAATAGCGAGGAAAAGGTGACGTTTGTTGTAACGGGACCGATGACTAATATGGCGATATTTTTGCTCTCACATCCAGAATTGAAATCGAAAATTGAAGCAATTTCATTTATGGGAGGTGCATGCTTTGGAGGTAATATTACCCCTCAGGCTGAGTTTAATATTTACGTAGATCCGGAAGCTGCACAAGTTGTAATGGATTCAGGCGTTCCGGTAAAAATGTTTGGACTAGATGTTACATTAAAAGCGCAGTTGTATGACGACGACGTCGATTACATTGCTAAAATTGGGAATCCTGTGGCTGACGTTATGGCTGGTTTGTTGCACTTCTTTAGTCTAACCACGACTCAACCTTTCCTAGCTGAAGAGGGACATGTCGAAGGCATTCATATGCACGATCCCTGTGCCATGGCCTATGTAATTGATCCATCATTGTTTACGATGTTGAACAAGCATGTAGAGATTGATACTAGCGATTCTATCTCGGTAGGAAGTACGGTTGTTGATTATGATGAGGTCTTGCAGAAAGAAAAGAATGTTGAAGTTGGATTCGACATTGATTTAGATCGTTTTAGAAAGTTGATTTATGAAACTCTCGAATTTTTTAACTATGCATAAAGTATGGTGATCAATGTGAATTAAACTTTTCAATGGGACAAAAAATAGGTGTGGATCAGAATCGTGGTAAGATTCTGGTCCACACCTATTTTGTTGAGAAAGATTGAGGAATATAGACGACGGAATCCATTTTCTAAATCCCTATAATAATTTCAAGAAAATGGAAGCAATAATAACCGAAGCTACAGAGACCGTGGCAAATCCGCCAACCAACATTTTAGGCATCATGTTTTGAAGTAAATATTCTTCCGAATCGTCCGAATCGGCAACTGTGTGGGCAACTTCAGACGTCAAGATATAATCGGCTGGAAAGCCAAAGAGAGAGGTTAATGAGCAGGCATAGGCCATTTGCCAGGACATGCCAAATGGTTTTGCCAATAAGCGAGAAGCAAGGAACATGCCGACAAGACCAAGGAAGATAAGAACGATAATTTGGAAGATGATTGTACCCATTTCAGCGGGGGTCGTGACACTTAATTGAGCGAAAATGTAAGCAAGCAGTCCATACATTAACCAATTAAAGACGCCCGCTTTATTTAGGGCATTATCTTCAAGAAACCCGATTTGGTGAGCAATAACACCTAAAATTAAGCAAATTACGTTGGCGTTGATGATGTTTCCCATAAGACCAGATACCCAATTACTTAGCAATGCCACAATTGCGACCCGAGCCATAATAAATGCGGATGTTTGATATTCTGCTGGTAAATTGAAAATTTGTTTTTCGATCTTTTGTGGTTTGTTTGACTCTTTAAACTTGGGTAAGTTTGGATTGAGTTGTTCCCCATTATTATGGAATTGAGTGACGAGACGTTTTCCTTCCTGTTTAAGCATAACGGCAGTCAATGGATACCCAATAACAGAATGAATCACGAACATCGAAACTGGTAGGGCTACTAAGGCTGTTATACCTTGAGCTTTGAGTCCATTTGTCATTAACAGTGCCGAAACTAATCCACCGGTTAATGGTGGAACTGCGGCAACTACAGTGTGCCAATCAAAGATAAATGTGCCAATCACAAGCGTTAGCAACAATGTTCCGGCAACACCTAAGAGTGCAATACAAACAGCTCTCCATTGAGCAACTAATTCTCGAAGGTTCATGAGTGTCCCGAGATGGACAAGTAGTAGCGAGATGCAGATGGTAATAAAATTAGTGTTAAACGAGGCAGTGGTTACGATATTTTTTGGTAAAACAGTCCAAAAACCAATAACGAATACGACGGCCGTGACGAACACCGAAGGAATGAAAGCATGGCTTAGTGTTGATACCCATTCGCCAATAACCATGAAAACCATGACAATCATAAATGCAAAAATAAAATCCATATGTAATCACCTCAAAAAATATGTAAAATCAATACAAACAACACCGTAACTCTAATCTTAATCACAGTCAAATTTAATATTGAGTTAACTTGCAAGAAACTTATTCATTCGTGATTACACGCAGTGATAAAAGAATTTTGGAACTTGACTAAATTTTTGAAGCGGATTAGAGTGGAATTTAAGTTATAAAGATTAATTTAAAATTAGAAAAATGGAGTGAATTTTATGAGTACTACGGTTTACACTAACGCCAAGTTGTTTGATGGTAAGAATAACACTGTTACGACAGATGCTTGGTTCGTTGTTGAGAATGAAACTGGAAAATTGACTGAGGTTGGAAGTAATCAGGCACCTACTGATAGTCAACAAATTGTGGATTTGAAGGGTCAATACGTTATGCCAGGCTTGATTAACTGCCATACTCATATTACGATGGACCCTCAATCAGGAGATGGTGGTCTTGGCACAGATGAGATCGAATTGACGGTTCGGGCTGTAGACAATCTTCACGATTTACTAGCTTCTGGTGTGACATACATACGTGAGTGTGGTTCAGCTTTTGATATTGATATCCGGTTAAATGAACTAAGAAAAGAAGGGAAAATTGATCATACTCCCGAAATTATGACGTCTGGGCGTCCATATTCTATGACAGGGGGCCATGGTGATTTAGGCCATTTTGCTCATCTGGTTGATTCACCTGATGAAATGCGTAAGGCGGTCCGCACGGGATTAAAGAAAGGTACTCAATCGGTCAAAGTAATGGCAACTGGGGGCGTTATGACACCAGGAGATTTCATGACAGATCCACAGTTAAGCGTTGAGGAAATGCAAACGGCGGTAATAGAAGCACATCATAAAGGCCGAATTATTGCAGCTCATGCAGAGGGTAATCCAGGCATTATGAACGCCATTAAAGCGGGCGTCGACTCAATTGAACACGGCTTTTATGTTACTGATGAAGAAGCGGATCTGATGATTGAGCAAGGAACCTATCTCACACCAACATTTGTAGCCGATTGGGCTATTCCGGAATACGGGCGAGGCAGCATGCCTGACTGGGAGATTAAGAAAGCGGCGGATGCTCTTGATGATCTATATGCCAACATTATGCAAGCGTGGAAACGTGGCGTTAAAGTAACGCTAGGTACTGATGCTGGAACGCCTTTCAACGATTTTACTATGACACCGGTCGAACTCGAACTTATGGTGCAACAGGGGGCAACACCATTTGAAGCAATGCAAACGTCAAGTCAAAATGCTGCTACTCTAATGGGTATTCAAGATGAATATGGAACATTGGAAGCTGGTAAATTTGCCGATTTTCTTGTGTTGGATAGTAATCCGTTGGAGGATATTAAGGCGGTTCAGCAAAAGGACAAAGCTGTTTATAAAAAGGGCGTTCGGATGTATTAAGAGCGTTAGAGTAAGGCTCATGGTATGTTAAAAAATAGACAAACTCGGAGTTTATAGACCGAGGATTGAGCAATGAAATAAAATAAAACGTGTAACCTATAAGTGGACTAAATATCACCATTAAACACGGTGTGGTTGAGAAAAAATAACCCCATTTCCCAAGACTTCGAGGACCTTCCTCGGAGTCTTTTTCTAACGAAACATGTTTCATAAAATGAAACACGTCACACCTCACGAACTGCGATATCAACAGCTATGAAAACGCTTTATTAATTATTCGAGACCCCGTATGCTAAGCATGTAATCAAACGAACAAACTTAGAAAAGGGGTACTTATAATGGCTAAACGTGATTTTGTTGACACTAATACTTACACTCAGGAAGAAATTCAATACATGATTGATCTCGGAATCAAGATTAAAGAATCAATCAAGAACGGTTATTATCCTCCGCTGTTGAAAAACAAGACGCTTGGTATGATCTTCGAACAAAGCTCAACTCGGACCCGGACTTCCGCTGAAGCAGCGATGACCGAACTCGGTGGTCACGCTCAATACTTGGCACCTGGTCAAATTCAACTGGGTGGCCACGAAACCATTGAGGATACTTCACAAGTTCTTGGCCGGATTTTGGATATCATTGGCGCCCGGGTTGATCGCCACAAGTCAGTTGCTGATGTTGCTAAGTATGCCAAGGTTCCAGTCGTTAACTTCATGAGTGATTACAATCACCCAACCCAAGAACTCGGTGACATTATCACCATGACGGAACACTTGCCAGAGGGTAAGAAGCTTAGCGATTGCAAGATTGTTTTCGTTGGTGACGCAACCCAAGTTTGTGTTTCGACGATGTTTATGACGACTAAGATGGGCATGGACTTCGTTCAATTTGGCCCTAAAGGCTTTCAGATGAAGGATGACGTCGTTAAGATCGGTAAGGAAAACGCCAAGAAGTATGGTGGCAGTGTCACAATTACTGAAGATGCCGACGAAGCCTTGAAAGACGCCGACTTTGTTTACACTGATGTTTGGTATGGTTTGTACGATGATGAAATGCCTAAGGACGAACGGATGAAGATCTTCTTCCCTAAGTACCAAGTTAACGCAGACCTGATTGCTAAAGCCTCAGATCACGTTCGCTTCATGCATTGTTTGCCAGCAACCCGTGGTGAGGAAGTTACTGATGAAGTGCTTGATTCAGACTACTCGATTGTTTGGGACGAAGCCGAAAACCGTAAGACGGCCATGCGGGCAATCTTCGTTTACCTGTTGAATCCAGAATTGAAATACGCTTCAAAGAATGTTGCAGAAAAGTATGATGCCGAATTCGAATTGATGCTTCGCAACGCCGTTGATTCAAGGAACGAAAAATAAGCTCCGGAAACGGTGCGATTCGCACTTAAGATTGGAGAATGAACATCATGGAAAACGGTAAAAAGAAATTTAGATTGTTTGATGCGGTCCTCATGTCGGTTGTAGTGATCTTGGTTGTTGAGTCAGCCGCACCAGCAGCGGCAATTGGGACGTCACAATTCTTCTGGTGGATTTTCTTACTGATCCTGTTCTTCTTGCCATACGGACTTATTTCATCAGAACTTGGCACGGCTTATACTGGGGACGGTGGTCTGTACGACTGGGTTAAACAAGCTTTTGGCTCTCGTTGGGGTGGCCGACTCGCGTGGGTTTACTGGATTAACTATCCGATTTGGATGGCTAGCCTAGCCGTTTTATTCTCGCAGGTTGCCGGTACAATATTTGGATTGCATCTCAGTACCTTCGCTTCAATTTTGATCGAATTAGTGTTTGTTTGGTTCGTTGTCGTTTTAGGAAACAAGCCAGTGTCAGAAAGCAAATGGATACTGAACTTAGCTGCTTTTGCGAAAATCTTTACAATCCTGTCGCTATTTGTTTTAGGTGTCTATGTGGCGGTCACTAAAGGTGTCGCCAATAGTTTTGCACCACACAACCTGTTACCTCAAATGAACGTTAACAGTTTCAGTAACTTGTCAGTTATTATCTTCAACTTCCTTGGATTTGAAGTGGTTGCCACAATGGCTGATGATATGGACAATCCCAAGAAGCAGATTCCACAAGCCATCATTTATGGCGGTATTCTGATTGCTTTCTTCTACCTGCTTTCAGCCTTTGGGATGAGTGTTGCCGTACCAACAAGCAAGCTCTCAGCTTCAAGTGGCTTGCTCGACAGTTTCATTCTAATGCTTGGGCACATGAATTGGTTCGTTGTTATTATTGGTATTCTCTTCCTGTACATTCTGGCTTCTGAGATGATTTCTTGGGCACTGGGTGTGAACTACGTTGCTGATTATGCGGCCAAGGACCACGTTCTACCAGCAGTGTTTGGCAAGGAAGATAAGAACGACATGCCTGTTGGGACGGGTTACCTTAACGGAATCGTGGCATCCGTTCTAGTGATCGCTGCTCCGTTCATTCCTAATCAAGATATTTTCTGGGCATTCTTCTCCCTCAACGTTGTCGCACTGCTGATGTCTTATATGATGATGTTCCCAGCGTTCTTGAAGCTACGTAAAATGGATCCTAACCGTGAGCGTCCATTCAAGGTGCCAGGTAATCAGTTTATGATTCAACTGATGACTTGGGTTCCTGAGGTTCTCCTTGTTGTGACGATTATCTTCACTATCATTCCATTGAATGGTACTCACGCTGAAATTTCCAGTAAAATGCCGATTTTGATCGGGACGATTATCACCTTAGCGGTTGGAGAGATTGTCGTCCGATATGCTAATCACAGTGAAAATGCGGCGAAGAAAGCCCATTCGACTGCCACTCATTAATTTAAAAAGGAGAAACGAACATGAAGACTTTAGATAGCACCCCTAAAAAAGACGGTTACAGAATGCCCGGGGAATTTGAACCTCACAAAGGTGTTTACATTCTTTGGCCAGAGCGGCCTGACAACTGGCGTAATGGTGGAAAACCAGCTCAAAAGACATTTGTTGAAGTTGCCAAGGCAATCTCTCAATTCGAACACGTCACAGTTGGCGTTAGTGACGCTCAATATGAAAATGCCTTAAACATGTTACCTGACGATGTTGAAGTTGTTGAAATCTCCAATGATGATTCATGGGTTCGTGACTGTGGGGCGACCTTCGTAAAAAACGATCAGGGCGACTTGCGAGCTGTAGATTGGACCTTTAACGCATGGGGCGGATTAGTAGATGGCTTGTACTTCCCATGGGACAAAGATGATCGTGTGGCTTCAAAAATGGCCGAATTGGAACATGTTGACCGTTACCGTCTTGATGACTTCATTCTTGAAGGTGGTTCAATTCATGTTGATGGTGAAGGAACCTTGATTACGACTGAGGAATGCCTTTTGTCGCAAGGACGGAACTCCCAGCTTTCTAAAGAGCAGATTGAAGAAGTTCTGAAAGAACACCTGAACTTGGAAAAAATCATCTGGTTGAAGCGTGGGATCTATCTCGATGAAACTAATGGTCACGTTGATAATATTGCCAACTTCGTTAAGCCGGGCGTGGTCGCATTAGCTTGGACTGACGATCAGAGTGATCCTCAATACGAAATTTCAAAGGAAAACTTTGAGATTTTGGAGAATGCCACTGATGCTAAGGGTCGTAAGATTCAAGTCGAAAAACTATATGTCCCAAAGCCGGTGACCATCACTAAAGAAGAATCTGAAGGTGTGGACGCGGTTGACGGAACATTACCACGGACCGAAGGCGAACGGTTAGCAGCTAGCTACGTTAACTACTACACTGCGAATGGCGGGATCGTTTTCCCAACATTTGGAGATCCAAACGATGAAAAAGCTAAAGAAACACTATCAAAGCTCTACCCAGATCGTAAAATCGTTGGTGTTCCTGCACGTGAAATCTTGTTAGGTGGCGGTAATATTCACTGCATCACCCAACAAGTGCCACAAAACTAGAATTTTCTGTGAGAAAGGAGCAAAACGTTAAAATGTTTTGCTCTATTTCTTTAAAAATGGAGGTTATAACATGTCAAAACGTCGAATCGTCGTGGCTCTTGGGGGCAACGCCATCTTATCCAAGGATGCGTCAGCTGAAGCACAGCAAAATGCATTAAGAGAAACCGCCAAATCGTTGGTCAAGTTCATCAAAAATGGCGATGAATTAATCGTCTCTCATGGTAACGGACCACAGGTGGGTAATTTGTTATTACAGCAAGCTGCTGGTAGTACTGAGACAAACCCAGCAATGCCAATCGACACTGCCGTCGCAATGACCCAAGGCAGCATTGGGTATTGGCTACAAAATGCCTTAGACGAAGTCATCACAGCGGCTGGGTTGGACGTCTCTGTTGCTACCGTTGTGACGCAGGTAGAGGTTAGTCCTGATGATCAAGCGTTCAGCGATCCTTCTAAGCCGATTGGACCATTTTATTCTGAAGAAGAAGCGAAAGTTCAATCTGCTACCCACCCAGACTTTAAGTTCGTTGAAGATGCAGGGCGTGGCTATCGGCGAGTCGTACCGTCACCCAAGCCGATTGATGTCCACGAAGCGCTCGTTGTTGAGAAATTGGTTAAGAGCGGTGTGGTCCCCATTTCAGTTGGTGGCGGTGGCGTCCCGGTTGTTCGTGAAGGGAATCGTTTGGTCGGTAGAGAGGCGGTTATCGATAAGGATTTTGCTTCTGAGAAATTGGCCGAACAAGTTCGTGCAGATTTGCTGATCATTTTGACAGCCGTCGATCACGTATTTGTGAATTTCAATACGCCAAATCAAAAAGCACTTGAAGATGTTACAATAAACGAGTTAAAAAAATATGTAGACGAAAATCAATTTGCCAAAGGGAGCATGCTACCCAAAGTGCAAGCGGCTATCGATTTTGTTGAAAATTCAGATAACGGACGAGCTGTCATCACATCGCTAGATAATATTGCGAACTTCTTGGAAAATGGAGACGGCACCGTCATCTCTAAGGTGCCAGCGAGTACGTTAATCTAATTTTGACCAGTCAAAGGGGCTGTTTCGTAGATGATCCAAGAATCAACACCAATTCAAGACGGTTTTAGGTTGCCGGGAGAGTTTGAAGACTTTGAATCTGGTTATATGATATGGCCGCAGCGCCCAGATAATTGGCGGGATGGTGGCAAGCCAGCTCAAAAGAAGTTTGTGCAGCTTGCGAAACTATTGTCGCAGTATCAGGCAATCACGGTTCTAGTGAACGAAAATCAGTACAAGAATGCTCGAGGCGCGTTACCTGATGAAATTCGGGTGATTGAAATGAGCAGTAATGATGCTTTCGTTAAGGATACAGGACCGTTTTATGTGGTTGATGCCAACCAGCAGGTCAGGTGTGTCGACTTTTCGTTTAACGCCTGGGGCGGGCTTCTAGATGGTCTGTACTTTCCGTGGGATAAGGACGATGAACTAGGGCTGAAACTTGCGGATTTGGACCGTTTTGATAGCTATCAATCAGATTTCGTGTTGGAAGGCTGCTCGGTTGCAGTGGATGGCGAGGGAACACTGATTACCACCGAGGATGTTATTTTATCTGAGGGCAGAAACGGTCAAATTACGAAGACGGATGCTGAACAGATCTTTCATGACTATCTAGGGATTACGAAGGTCATTTGGCTTAAACAGGGATTTTTCATGGATGAGACCGGGGGAGATGCTGACAATATGGTGAGCTTCGTTGAACCGGGAGAAATTTTGCTGACATGGACTGATGATGAGACGGACGACCAGTATGGTTCTAGCCATGAGGCGCTTCGGATATTGGAAAATGAAACTGATGCGAGAGGACGAAAACTGAAAATTCATAAGGTCATCGGGCCTAAGCCCCAATGGCTGTCTCAAGAAGAGGCTAATGGGGTTGATCCGATTAATGGGATGTTGCCAAGGAATGCAGGCCAGCGACTAACGGCAACCTACGTTAATGCCATATTGCTGAATGAGGCAGTGGTAGTACCAGAGTTTGATGACCCTCAAGACGAAGTCGCAAAACAACAATTTGCTTCATTTTTTCCTAGTCGTGAAGTCGTTGGTTTCCCCGCTAGAGAATTTTTAACAGGTGGAGGGGGCCTCCATACTCTTGTGCTAAGTGTTCCGACTCATCATCTTGGAGGTGACAGCCGATGAACTTCTTCGAGATCGTCAACGCCCACTTAAGTTCATTAACCAAGAGTGAGCAGTCCTTATTTGACTACGTCATTAAAAACATGGATCATATTAAAACCCAAAGTATTCGCGAAGTGGCGGCAGAAACGTTTGTATCAACTGCCACTTTTTTGCGTTTTGTCAAAAAAATTGGGTTTTCTGGTTTCAGCGAATTTACCACGGTGATAAAGTTCACGGTGCTCAATAACAAAGACGAAGAAAAGCCATCACCGTTTACCGTTTCTCAGACGGATTATCGAGAAGAGTATTTAAAAAACATTACAGAGTCCGTTCGGGTCATTTCGACGGAAAAGCTTCACCAAATCACATCCAAATTAGCTGAACATCCCCGGTTATTCTTTTTTTCAAAGGGGGTAGACAAGTACGCAACTGAGTACATTCATTATCTGTACACAATGGCTGGATTTGAGGTGGAGTACCCACGTGACCACGACTTCAGGGCTGTTGCTTGCCACCAGGTAAAAAAGAATGATGTCGTTTTTTTCTTAACCTACGACGGTCAAGATGCAGAATACTTGCAGATGATCAATGAATTTGTCGAAAATGGTGAGAAACCGCTAATTATTTCAGTGACCGAACCCGATAACAATACGATTCAAAATTTGAGTGATTTGAACCTGTATATTTTTGCGGATGATGTTTCGGTGTACAACACTGAAATTAGTTCGAGAATTTCGACGATCGCCGTCATGGAGTTGATTCTGTATCAATACATTGAGGATTACGGTGGCCGGGATTTTAACTTTGTTAAATTGAGTGGCAAGAATTAGTGAAGAATATAAGCACAAACAAAGGACCACTGACGATGATCTCAACCGTCAGTGGTCCTTTGTATGACAAACTATTTAGCTGCAACCTTAACCTCAAAATACTTCTTAGCAATTTCTTCATAGCCATCAATCGTCGCATAAAAACTACTCAAGGTTGTATATTCATTAACCTGATGCGCCTTGTCCCACTGGTCAGCACCAAAAATCACAACTGGCATCTGATCGTTAGTCGTGACAAAGACACTAGCATCCGTCGCGCCATTAATTGTGTCCAGTTTCGGTGTGCGGTCATCAGCTGCATACGCATTGTCAGAAGCGGTTTTTACCAATTGAACGAATTCGTTGTCCGGTTCGGTCTCAACTGGCAAGAAGTTATGGGTAATTGTCAGTTCTAGATTGAACGGCGTTGAATCGTTGAGTTGGCGAATCGCACTTTCGAGATGCTCAATGACTTGGTCATTGTTAAACGTTTCAGTGGGGCGGATGTTGCCCCAAAGTTCGGCGTGATCGGGAATGATGTTGACCTGATCGCCACCGCTAATCAGCGTGATGCTGTGCTTAACGTGGCCAAGGTAGGGGTCTTCACCGGCATCGTCGAAGAGCGTATCCTCAGCGTTGATGAAGGCATTCAATCCCTTGATGGCATTAACTCCAAGCTCCGGTGTCGAGCTATGAACGGCAGTGCCGTGACTGACCACCTTGTAGTTCATGCTGCCGGAATGGGCGTAGATCACGTCGCCACTCGTTGGTTCGCCGATGACCAGAGCGCTGACGTCTTTTACGACACCAGCTGCGTTCAGCTTCCAAGCACCCGGGGTCCCGTATTCTTCGCCCGCTGTTGCGATGAAGCGCAGCGTGCCTGGAATTTTAACGCCACTATCGGCGAGGTCGATCAACGCGATAATTTGCGCTGCTAGACCACTCTTCATATCGGCGGCGCCGCGACCGTACAACTTATCGCCTTCGATGACGGGATCGAACGGATCGTGAGTCCAGTCGTCTGGGTCGGTGATGGCGACGGTATCTTGGTGACCAGCAAATGCCAGCACGTCGTCCGTTTCCTTTTCACCAATTTCGGCCACCAAGTTGGCGCGAGTCGGGTCATCATCGAATTTGTCGATGTAATAGCTGATACCGTGAGCATCGAACAACTTGCCAATGTATTCGGCAACTCGGAGTTCGTTGCTATTAGGCGTCTGAATCTTGATTAAATCCCTTAAAATATTGAGTTCTGCTTCTTTTTCCATAGCCTTAAAGGCCTCCTCATTCAACAGTTTCTTGTGGAAGTGGCCGATTTAGGCGGCTTTATGATTGAATACTTTCGCAAGGAAGTCACCCGAAAATTGGATGATTAGAACTAACACTAAAACAAGTAGGGTTGCGATAAGCGTCGTATCGTTGGCAAACCGGTTGTACCCGTAAGCGATCGCCATGTTTCCGAGGCCACCGGCGCCAATCGCACCAGCCATCGCAGTCAGACCAACTAAGCTAATCAGCGTCACCGTTGATACCCGGATTAACTCTGATCGCGCCTCCCGCAAATATACGGTAAAGATGAGGTCAGATAACGTTGCGCCAACTGATTGGGCGGCTTCAATCACACCCTTATCGACACCCTTCAGGGCAACTTGCACCTGACGCGCGAAGAAGGGGAAGACCCCTAGTGAAAGTGGGACTAATGCGGCTGTGGTTCCAATTTGAGTGCCGACAATCTTTTGAGTCACTGGGGCAATAAACGCCAGCAAAATAATGAATGGAACCGCTCGAAAAAGCGAAACAACCTTATCAAAGAACGTAAATGATGCGTGATTTTCAAGGACGCCGCCGTCCTCAGTGAGAACAAGTCCAAGCCCGAATAGTAGGCCTAGGATACCGCCGAAGATAGCGGGCCAAAAGGTCATATAAAGGGTTTGAATGATGGCGGTTTCCCAGCCATCTGATCCGCCCCAACCGAGGTAAACGACGTTTGGAAATGTGTGTGCAAACCATGTTGTCATACGGCTTCAGCCTCACTTTCGTTTTGTTTTTTTCCCTGTTGAATCTCTTCGACCGTGACGTTGTGACTGTTCAAGTACGCGATGGATGATCGGATGTTAGCATCGTCACCCTGTAAGCTAATAAACAGTGTCCCGATAAGTTGGTCACCTAAGAAGTCCACGTTACTGTAAATGATATTTGCAGCGACACTGAAGTCCTTGTACAACTTCACAACGATTGGTTCATTGACTTCGCCACCGGTATAGGTCAGCTTCACGAAGGTTTCGTCCTGCGTTCGCTCACCGCTCTTGGTTAGCAGGCCAATAGCCTTCAAAGGACCGTCGTTGAAGCCAATTAGCTTTTGCGTGAGTTCTTGTTTAGGGTGAATGAACACGTCGATTAAGCTGCCTTTTTCGATGATTTGGCCATGATCCATCACGGCCACTTTATTGGCAATTCGCTTAACAGCGTCGATTTCGTGAGTGATCAAGATAACGGTAAGGTTCAACCGCTTATTGAGATCCTTCAATAAGTCCAGTATCTGGTTAGTGTTTTGCGGGTCCAGCGCGGAGGTGGACTCATCAGAAATCAAAATCTTGGGGTCGTTGGCCAATGCCCGAGCGATGGCCACTCGTTGTTGTTGTCCACCAGAAAGTTGTGCGGCATACGAGTTCGCGTATTCGCCTAAGCCGACTAGGTCCAATAGTTCTTTAGCTTTGGCCGTGATTTCCTTTTCCTTGAGTTTGCTGTGCTTTAACGCAAAGGCCACGTTTTGAATAACGGTTTGTTCATTGAGCAAGTTAAAATGCTGGAAAATCATGCCAATTTTTTGGCGTTCCTGGCGTAGTTCTTTCGCTTTAATCGTGACTTTTTGGTCGAAGAAGACGCGCCCGTTGACGGTCACTTTCCCGCTAGTGGGGTTCTGCAGCAAATTGATGGTCCGCGATAACGTGGATTTGCCGGCACCTGAATAGCCCACGATGCCGTAAATATCGCCTTGATTAATATCAAGGTTGACATGTTGAACGGCTGGCAATGTCTGGTTTTTTTGCTGGAACGTCACGTTGACGTCTTCTAATTTAATAATGGGTTCCGTCATAGTGTACCTCCGTTAGTCGCTAATTTTGCTCCAATCAATGGTCCAGGCTGGCCGTTCCAACTGACCGAATTGCTTTTCAATTTGCTTTTTGTTTTCAGCGGTCTGATAAGCCTTAACAACTTGCTTGTAGATCTTGTTGTTGACGTCCTTTTTGTTAGCAACGATAACGTTGACGTATTGCTTAGAGTAGGAGGTCAATGGTTCTGTGAAAATGGTCTTACTCAGTGGAACACCGGCGTTCTTAGCGAAACCACCGTTGATTGACGAGGCGGCAACGTCTGGTAGAGCGCGGGCGGTTGAGTTGGCATCAACGGCCTTGATCTTCAAATGCTTTGGGTTGCTAGTGATGGCCTTTGGCGTTGTAAAACGAATCTTGGGATCCAACTTGATCAAGCCAGCACTAGCCAAAAGGCGAATCCCACGGTCTTCGTTTGCAGTATCATTAGGAACGGCAATTGTGCTACCTGCTGGAATTTGAGAAGGCTTCTTGTACTTGTCGGAGTACAATCTCATTGGTGTGATAATGGTGTCACCAATTCGGGTTAATGTTTGGTGGTTGGCATCATTTGATTGATCTAGAAAACCAACTGTTTGAAAAGAGTTCAGGTCAATGTTGTGACTTGCTAAAGCCTTGTTAGGCTGTGAGTAATCGGTGAATTCTTTCAAGTTAATGGTGATGCCATACTTGTCTTTAGCTGTTTTCTTAACGGTATTCCAAACAGCATTTTCCTGTTTACTTGGTGTGATAACACCAATAGTGACGGTCTTAGATTTCGAGGCACTGCCGCGGCCAAAGCTTAACCAACCAATTCCGATGATAACCACTGCAACGATAATCCATAAAATCCACTTCGTACTTCTCTTCATGATAAAATCCCCCTAAAATTGTGTGCGATATCTTCCGAAATTAACCAACAAAAAATCCCTGCAGCTATAAGCTACAGGGACGTCAAACAAGACGTGGTACCACCACTGTTCTCAGTAATCTCACAATTACTGACTTAAAAGCTCGGCCAATCGGCGAAGCCAGGACCGCTAACGGGGTCAAACGTGACAGCGGCTTTCACCACGGCCATACTCAGGGCTCATCTTCAACAACGGTTAAACGCGCCTTCTCAACAAGTGGCACTCTCTGTGTGACTAACAGTTGTCTACTCTTCCCCTCAACGTAGTATGAGGTTTGTCTGTTAATTTCGTAAGATTCAATGTGATTATATTAGAACATGATTAGATATGTGTCAAGTGAAAACGTTAATTGGGTTTCGTACGCAAAAAATTGGTTTTAAATTTTTTTGGTTTGAAAATTTATGGTAATCTAATATGTGTATCATGCCATTATACTTATTTATTCGGAGGAGTAACATGAAGACTTTCACAAAGATTGCCAGTACCATTGTGCTTTCATTTACCTTAGCCATGGGTGGCGCCATTCCCACGGTTCCAACTGATGTTCAAGCTAGAACCAGAGTTGTGTACATTGCACCACACCATGGTAAGAAGTACCATTTCTCAAGGCACTGCCGTGGGTTAAATAATGCTGGTAAGATTACCAAGCACACTTTGAAGTGGGCAAGAGCGCACCATTACACACTTTGTGGGTGGGAAAAATAAGCTAAAATACCAGCTTTAGGCCAACTGTCATACGAACGACAAAACACCCATAAATCCATTGGATTTATGGGTGTTAGCGGTTATTCAGGCATAATGAGAATCGGCTTGATGACCTTTCCTGACTTTGAATCAGCGATGGCCTGGTTGATATCAGCCAAATCGTAGAATTTCACTAACTTGTCGAACGGAAATTGTCCAGTCTGATATAGGTTAATTAGTTTGGGGATAAATAGTTTTGGTAATGATGATCCTTGAAGAACACCACGAATTGTCCGCGCTGGGATTAAGACATCTTGGGCAAGATTGAATTTTCCTTCAAAAGCACCCCCGACAATGGCAACAGTTCCGTAAATGCTAGTAGAACGAACGGCATTTTCAGCCAAACCATTAATGCCAGCGGACACAACACCAAATTCAACGCCGCCTGCACTAATTTTATTCACTTCTGCGGGAACATCAGGGGTATTTTGGCTATTAATGACGTTGGTGGCACCAAGTTCGAGAGCTAGATCGAGCCGACTATCAACAATATCGACTGCGATGATTGGGTCACAGTGAGCGACCTTCGCTGCCATGATAGCGGCGAGCCCAACGGTACCAGTTCCGAAGATCACGATGCCGTCACCGGGTTGAGGCTTCAGGTCATTAAGCACTGTACCAGCACCAGTTTGGAGGCCACATCCAAGTGGTCCGAGTAGCTTTAAGTCGACATCCTTAGTTACTTTTGCAACATTGCGGGCTTGGACTTTCATGTAGTTACCAAAGGAGCTCTGTTGGAAAAATGAACTAAGTGGTTGACCGTCAAGTTCGTAGCGCGTCCCGCCATCGATATCTTTGCCACCAAAATTCAATTCATTCATTCGCTCGCACGCGTATGGCCGCCCAGCCACGCATTGTTTGCAGGTCCCACAACTGGCGTAAGACACAGTAACGTGGTCCCCCGGTTGAAATTCAGTCACACTCGATCCAACGGATTCTACAATGCCAGCGCCTTCATGGCCCATAATCATTGGAATTGGTGCGAAGCCAGTCGGCCCACCGTTGATTTCTTGGATATCAGCGCCGCAAATACCACTGGCCACGGTCTTAACTAATAGTTCATCTGACTTGAGGTCACGATTTAAGTTAACGTTTTTAATAACTAAAGGGTCGCCCTGTTTAAGAGCAACTGCTGCGGTAATTTTCATTTGGAACCCCTCCTGAGAAAAGTTTGATATTAATTTCACATTTGATCTTAGAATATCAAACTTTTGAGGGCTCGCCTGTACCAAATTCCATAAAAGTGTCACTATTTAAATAGTAGTTCGTAGTGGTTAATTAGGGTTAAGAACAACTGAATGACGCCAGGCAGGTTAACGTTTTTTTCACTACCTTCGAGAAAGGTTTTTAAGAACATGTAAGTGGCTCCTGCATATGTGTTTGAGATGTAGTTCTCGTCTAAGTGAACCACGTTATTTTGCTTCATGATTTCCTGATTCATAAAGGCGATGTTATCAATTAAGACATATCTTAAACCGGCCCATTCAATTAACGCAAAAAAGGAACGGTTATCGTTCCAATAGGTGATCAAGTAACTGATCATTGTTTCTGCATCCAGCGTAGATAATTGACTGAAGCGATGCAGGGCGCTCAGCTTAAACTCATGAATGCGAGAGGTAATGATTTCATCCTTAGAGCGATAATGACGGTAGAAAGTCTGACGTGATAAATTGGCATAGGAGGTCACTTGTTGAACGGTAACAGTTCGATAATCAATTTGATCAGCCTTAATCTGAATCAGTGCTTGATAGAGCTTATCCGTACTCTTATCCTTGTTTGATCTTTGAGTCATCGCAATACCTCGATCATTTTATGTCTGTTCAAATGATAGCATGTTCACATCGAACGGGCGTAAGGAAATTAACCAATTTATTCTCCACTTTAGAATTATTATTGAATAGCTCATCGAGTTGCGGTACGCTATAAGTAATCAAAAACATTCTGGAGGCCACGCATATGACGATGATTGGACAAGAAATTGATGACTTTAAGGTAAATGCTTATCAGGATTTGAGTATTCGGGAAGTGACGAAAAAGGACCTTTTGGGTCATTGGTCAGTATTGTTCTTCTATCCGGCTGATTTCTCGTTTGTTTGTCCGACTGAATTAGGTGATTTGGCGGACCATTATCAGGAATTTAAGGACATTAACGCTGAGATCTATTCAGTATCAGAAGATACCGAATTCGTGCACCAAGCTTGGCATCTTGAAAGCCCGGAAGTGGGGAAGACGGAATATCCAATGATTGCCGACCCAGCCGGTGTGTTGGCTCGGTACTTCGGTGTTTTAGACGAGGAAGCCGGTCAAGCTTACCGTGGTGTCTTCATTTTAGACCCAGAAGGCAAGATTCAATCTTACACCATTAACAATATGGGAATTGGGCGCAATGCTGAGGAGATTCTGCGGACCCTCCAAGCGGCACAATTTGTGGCCGAACACGGCGACCAAGTTTGCCCGGCTAACTGGAAACCGGGTGAGAAGACGCTGACACCTGGCGTTGAGTTGGTGGGTAAGATTTAAAAAAATTGAAATGCAACTGAGCAGCTAGTGATAAAGGTCTCAGTAAAAAGTTAAAATGTAACAGAGATTCAGCAAATAAATACGGTTTGATTAGTAATGACCCCGTTTCTGTTGTTAACAGTAGCGGGGCCATTTTTGCGATCAAAATATATTTTAAAATTGTCTTTAAAAAACAGAGTAGAGAGGTGCTTGGCGTAGATTCTAAAAACAACAAAATTAAAAAAAGATTAGAAAGAACAACATAAATACCCAAATCTGACATCATGACGACAGTATCCTGACGTGTCGTTACGAAAATATTGTTGTTATGAAAGCGCTTTAATATACTGAAATGCGTTCACACAATACTCACAACTCACAAAATCTGATGTATTGAGGAGATAGAAATATGGACACAAGCGCACAAACTAAACCGGTCTCGTCGGTCAAAGAACGGCCAAACGAGGTCGGGATTAAGGAACGAATTGCCTATGCAATGTCAGATTTCGGATGTAACACGATTTTTCAGATTGTCGGAACGTATTTCATGGTGTTCTGTACGGACACAATGGGCGTCAGAGCTGCCGCTGTTGCTGGTCTTTTTGCAATTACAGCTATTATTGATTCAGTTGATGGGTTGGTTTGGGGACAGTTTATTGATCGAACACGAACTCGTTGGGGTAAATCACGTCCTTACTGGCTGTGGTTTTCAATTCCATTCGCTATTTTCTGTGTGATGTGTTTCACTGACCTACCTGGTCTCTCTGAAACTGGTAAAGTAATCTGGGTTTATGTCGCCTATATTGGTGCCAAGGTTTTGTATTCGGGAATTAACATTCCAGTTACGTCGATCTTACCGTCTTTGACCAGTAATCCCCAAGAGCGGGTGACGCTGTCAACGATTCGCCAATTTTTCGGGAATAGTGGAAGCGCTATATTTCTCCCGTTGACCTTGCCTGCTGTTGCATTTCTGGGTGGTCTTTTCGGCGATTCGAATGGGAAATCAACTTCTTCTGCTTTAGGTTGGTTCATTTGGGCGATTATTTTAGCAGTTATCACAGCTGCGTGCCTTCTAATCGCATTTGCAGGGACTCGGGAACGGGTCGTGACTAAAGACTCATTGCGGTCGATTCCGATGCGCGAGTCAGTCAAAGCGCTTAAGGGAAATTATCCATGGCTGATCATCATCTTCATTAACTTTATTTACTGGGGTGGCTTCTCTGTTAGATCTGGTTCACTTCCCTATTACTTTAAGTACGTTTTACACAACGAAGCATTGGGATCATTAACCTTAGCAGCAACTTTTATTACGCTTGCTTCAACAGCATTAGTGCCATTGATTTCTGGGAAAATTGGTAAGCGAAATTGTATGATGCTTGGGATGGTCGGAACGGCTGTTTCTCAACTTATCCTATTTGTTGCCGACAAAATGAACGGTAACGTTGCTGTTATTTTAATCGGGATTGTTCTTTACTATATCTCGTATGGCCTTACAGGTGCGCTAATTGCGGTTATGCTGTCAGATGCTGTTGATTTCGGCGAATGGAAAAATGGTATTCGTGCGGAAGGTTTTGTGACATCGTTCTCTTCATTTTCAGCTAAGTTAGGAATGGGAATTGGTGGGATGCTGATGGCCATGGTTCTGGCCAGTGGGCACTATATTTCAGCCGCTAATTATGCAGGACAACAACCTTCTACCGCTTTAACTGCGATCAGTTTCTCCTTCATCTGGATTCCATTCATTGGTTACGCCGCTTCAGCTGTAGCCTTGATGTTTAACAACATTGATAAACTAGAACCACAGATGATTGCAGACTTGGATAAAAAGCATGCAGCTGAAATGGCTAGTGTTAAAAATTAAAATTAAGAATATGGGTGAAAAAGATGAAATTTAGTAATGGGTATTGGCTAGCGAAAGACGAATATTTAATTAATTCGCCGCTCGAAGCTTTTGATGCCTCAAAAGTTTCAGGAGAAACTGAAAACGGGACCGAGGCCCTCCGAGTTTTTGCCGCGTACCAATCGATTGACTCGAGAAGTCAAATGTTGGATGTCGGTATGTCCACTATCACTGTTTCAACACCAGCCGAGGATGTGATTGGTGTTGAGATTAAGCATTTTGATCAGGATGACCATAATCCACTGTTCAAACTTTATCCTGAAAAGGTCCAGCCAACAATTAACGTGGATGACAATACAGCGATGCTAAAGAGTGGCAATTTGGAATTCGTTGCGTCATTGCATGACCGCTTCCATATTGACTTTAACTACAATGGCTCACGAATTACGGGTTCAGAGTATAAAGCTCAGGCGTCAATTGCAGATTTGAGTGGGCAGGAACTAGGAAAAGTCATGCATCCCAACACTGTTGCGGGCGCTCAGAGCTTAGCCACTCCTGGTAGTGTAAAACGAGCTGATCACTTTATGCGTGAACAACTTAGTTTGCTACCTGGGACAAACGTCTACGGATTTGGCGAGCGGTTTGGTAACTTCGTCAAAAATGGCCAAACCATTAATACCGTTAACATGGATGGCGGTACTGGTTCTGAGCAATCATATAAGTCCATTCCATTCTATCTCGCTGGTAAGTCCGGGGTGGCTGGCAAACCTGGCGTTTACTACGGTGTATTTGTCAATGAGAGTCAACCAACTAGCTTTGAAGTTGCTAACGAAGTGGTTGATCGCGTCAGCTTTTCTACTCGGGGAGAATCGCTAGAGTACTATATTATTGCAGGCGATTCGCCGAAAGATGTTGTGGGTAAGTATAACAAGTTAACGGGGGGATCAGTCCTACCGCCAGAATGGACATTTGGATTATGGCTCTCCACTTCATTCACCACGGATTATTCTGAGGAAACGGTTATGAAGTTTATTGATGGTATGGCTGAGCGTCACATTCCACTATCCGTATTTCATTTTGATTGTTTCTGGATGAAGGGCTTTGAATGGTGCAACTTTGAATGGGATAAGGAACAATTCCCAGATCCAAAAGGAATGCTCAAACGGCTTCATGATAAAGGACTGAAGGTTTGTGTGTGGATCAATCCATATATCTCGCAAAAGTCTCCGCTGTTTAAGGTTGGTCAGGAAAAAGGTTACTTCGTTAAACAAGGGGACGGGAACGTTTGGCAATGGGATTTATGGCAACCAGGCTTAGCGTACGTTGACTTTACTAACCCAGAGGCAGTGGATTGGTATAAAGGATTGTTAAGAAACCTGGTTGAGATGGGTGTGGATTGCTTCAAGACCGATTTCGGGGAAAGAATTCCGATGCACGACGCCGTTTTTGCCAATGGAAACAATGCGCAAGGGGAGCACAACTATTACACGCATCGGTACAACAAAGCAGTATTTGATCTATTGAAAGAAATGAAGGGCGAAGATGAGGCCGTTGTGTTTGCTCGGTCCGCAACGGTCGGAGGCCAACAATTTCCTATCCATTGGGGTGGCGACAATTTGAGCCAATTCCATTCAATGGCTGATAGTCTTCGAGGCGGATTAAGTTTTCTGTCTTCTGGCTTCACTTTTTGGAGTCATGATATTGGTGGGTTTGAAGAAAATGCGAGTCCAGCAATTTACAAACGTTGGACGCAGTTTGGGCTACTGTCCTCTCACTCCCGATACCACGGGAATATTCAGTATCGGGTCCCTTGGTTGTTTGACGAAGAAGCCGTCGAAGTGACGCGCAAGTTTACGCAACTCAAGATGGACAATATGGATTATATTTATGGACAGGCCCGGGAAGCAGTCAAGCAGGGAATTCCGCTTATGCGACCAATGTATATGGAATTTCCAGAGGATGCTAATACGGCGACGCTTGATCGGCAGTACATGCTTGGAAGCGATTGGTTGGTTGCACCAGTGATGACGGAGTCTGGAGATGTGGATTACTACTTGCCAGAGGGTAAATGGGAACATATTCTGGATGGGCGCGTTATTGAAGTACCCGAAAATGGTAAATGGATGGCAGAAAACTATGATTTCCTTAGTTTACCGCTTTGGAAGAGGCTCTAATTCCGTGTAAATATGGCAATGGTATACTAAGAAGCAGTGAACAGGCTGCTTCTTTTTTAATCTATTTAACCGTTAAGGGTGGTGATATTAATGGTTTCAGATTCAAGGCATGAAATTATCAATGACAATGTTGATGTCGGGGTGCGAATTTTCCTGTCAAAGGAAGCGGCTGGATTTAAATCACTGCATTGGCACTCTCACATTGAAATTGTGCTTGTTTTAGAGGGTGAGGTCACTTTTCATTTTAACCACCAAGAAGTAGTGCTCAAGCCAAATGAATTTGTAGTTGTGGGATCAGAAATACTTCATGCGACATCTAACTTGGCGAACGTTTCCTTGGTATTACAAATTCCCGTGGATTATTTGAATCACTATTGGCCACATAGCGAGCTCCTGTTATTCTCATTGCCGACCTCTGAAAGAGACAAATGGTCATACGACTATCAGGCCATTGCGAGTTTGCTCAAAGAGATGACAAAAATATATGCTCAGAAAGAAATGGGATATCTTTTACTTTTTAATAGCAAAATGCTAGATGCGTTATATCGATTAATTACAAAATATAGCGTGAGTTTAGCACCCAAAAAATTAAGCGAAAAAAGTCAAATTAAGGATATTTTGAGTTATGTGTACAAGCATTACCAAGAACCATTATCTGTAAATGGGATTGCTAATAGGTTTCATTATCATCCAGATTACTTGAGCAGAAAATTTAAAATTGATACGGGACTGACGTTAACACGATACATTCGTCAATTGAGGCTTGAACATATCCATCAAGATGTATTGAATACTAATATTCCAGTAAACGATTTATTTAAGAAGCATGGTTTAAATAATAGGCGGTTAGGAATTCAGCTTTTTAAAAAGTTATATGATAGTACGCCAATGGAGATTCGACGGAATCGGGAACTTAAATAGGTGAAGAATGTTTTAAAATCTCAAAAGGAATGGGCTTGCTTGTCTGTTCTTTTTTGAAGTTATTTTGTTTGCGAAAGCAAATAAAATACGATAAACTAACGAAGCATTGAAAGGGGGGGGATATTTTGATGACAACAGAAAGTGACGCACTCGTTTCACAACTAAATATCACCGCAAGAAAACTGCAGAACCGGCTAAACGAGTTACTAAAACCACTTAATTTAACAGCTAATAACTACTACTTCATTTTAAAAATCGACACCAAAGAACCGCTGACACAAGACCAGTTGTATAAGCGGATTTACCTAAGCCACAGCAACGTCACCCGGCGGCTTGACCAACTGATTCAACTTGGCTTGGTTCAAAAAACGCCTGATAAGACGGATGGGCGGACCTGGCAAGTCACGCTGACACCGGCTGGTAAGGCGCTCGTGCCACGGATTGAAGCGGCGATTGAGCAACTTAATCAGCAGGCTTTTGGCGCACTTCCAGCTGCGGACCAAGAATTATTACGAAAAACACTTCAGGATATTGACGCAACCTTTGATTGAGGAGGTCATCAAATGACGCAATCTATTCAAGTTTTCGGTCAGTTTCAAGCGGAACTCACACTCCCGGATCAGTTTAAGTTAATTGCCAGTGATTCTCGGACACGTAACCACGAGACCGTCACTGTTGAGCGGTATCAGATGACAGAGCCGGTGGTCATGAACGGGCCTCACGTGACGGTTGTTTATGGTGATGATGGTCGGCTAATTAGCTACAATAACTTTGCTGAGCGTTCGACGACCGAAATGCCGTCAAAGCGCGAGGCAGTCGCCATTGCTAAACGGTTATTTCAAAAATTAGACCCGCAGTATGCTCGTGACTTATCCTACATGCGAGTTGACCAACTGTCTCGGAGCTTCGTTGACGATGCTAACCGGCAAGTTGCGATTCCAATTATGTGGGTCAAATTCGCTCACGCTAACGGATCCTATAACTGGGTTTCCGTCGGTGCTGGCGGGCAAGTCATTGAGATGGAACGCGAATCCGAATGGGACTACTGGCAATCACGCCGGGCAACTGAAGAGTGGAATTATGACGACTGGGTGTTGGCCCGCATGGGACTAGCGCCCCAACCTGCTGCGCCCGAAGCCCTCGCATAGGAGAAATTGGCGGACGACATATTTTACAGGTTGAGAGCTGGTTAGATGATAATTTGCCGGCTGTGGGAAAGCATTGATAAAAAGTGTCATATCTTTAAGTGAAGTGCCCCGTAATAGTCAGATTTTGGGCCGACTATTACGGGGCACTTCACTATGGATAATAACATTTTTTTGTATTAACAGCAGAATTGTTCCGAAAGTTAATTGTCCCGATCGGTTCCAGGAGTGTGGTTAAACATTTTTTTGTACTTTGAATAAAAATAGCTCTTATTACTAATGCCTACTTCCTTAATTATTGTAGAAATAGGCGCAGACGAGATCTGAAGCAAACTATGAGCCTGCATAATTCTTTTTTGATTTAACACTTCAGAAAAAGAGTTTCCTAATGTTATCTTGAATAAATTACTAAGGTAATTTTTATTATAGCCATATTTTTGCGCTGTTTGTTTCAAGGTGATGGTTTTGAAATTATTATCAATATCCAGTAGTATATCGGAAATTAAAACTTGGGATTTAGAGAGTACGGCCGAACTCTGGACAGTAAAACTTCTGGTCATCTGAGCAATTAATATTGAGAGGTATGAAGAAATAATTGTTTCAGAAAACTCTCGCTGAAGATAATATTCTTCAATTAACTTGTCCAAAGTTTCGATGATAGATGGGTCATTTAATTGTGAGAGAAGTAAGAAAGGCTCAGGCGTCTTCTGAGAAGTTTTCCTGTCTAACATGAACTTATACAAGACACTTTTGCTACTTTTCATTCCCCTTAACAAATCGATATTAATATCGGTATCTTGAAATAAAATATTAATTAGTAAGTCACCACTTCCTAAATAATCAATGGAGTGGGGGCAGCCAATATCGATCAATAAAATATCGCCTTGGTTCAGATGAATTGAGGTTGAATTCACAATTTCATCACAGCTTCCTCGCAACATATAATTAATCTCCAAAAATGTATGGGAGTGAGTGGGGTAAGGAGAGAATCGATTGTGACGACTAATATAAATTTTTTTCTGCTCGAAAAAGAAATTATTGATTATGGAGTCCGGGCCCATTTCAGCGTAAGCATTTTTCGGAACATCATCATAAAATTCCTGATACTTGAGCCGCTTTTTCTCTGTGGCTGTTAGTTTCATTAGTTGATTCAATACTTTATCATTCATAATGAGGTCTCCCAAATTTTAAATACCAAAGATTTAGGCTAAAGGTATCAAATATACAGGTTAAAAAATGACGGAATTATTTTAAAAAACTAGTATATTACTATTATGCCGCGGTTCGTAACCAATCCCGATCCTTACCTAAATATTATTGTAAGCGTTTTATTGACGGCTAATAAAGGATATTATAACATTCATATTGTGAAAATGGTGCAATGAGGAGGCAAGAATTAGCTTGAATCATTTACAGTAAATGGAGAGGTTAACGATGAAGCAAAACAAAGTTTACACCCCTCGGAAAATAACAATATGGAGGGGCATGGGTTACGGTATTGTTGATTTTGTTGGTGGCGGGTCAATGACAATCATTGGCGCTTGGATGTTGTTTTTCTATACTTCATATTGCAATTTAACTGCGATTGAAGGTGCAAGTATTATTGGTGCAGCACGAATAGCGGATGCAATATGTAGTTTGTTAATGGGAAGTTTAACTGATAATTTCTATAAAACTAGACTAGGCCAAAAATATGGACGAAGACACTTCTTTTTGCTCATTGGCTCACCACTGATGTTCTTGTATATCACTTTGTGGATTTCCGGGATGAATTATTGGTATTATTTTACGACGTACATGGTATTTGAAGTAATTTCAAGTGCAATGATGATTCCGTATGAGACATTACCGAACGAAATGACGGATGATTTTAATGCTAGAACAAAGTTATCGTCTGCCAGAATGTTCATTTCGGCAGGATCAACATTTTTGGCTACGTTTATTCCAGGACAGTTATTTGCAATTTTAGGGCAACATAGTCCAATTCCATTCTTGATAAACGGTACCATGTTTGCGTTTATTTTTGCTATTGGCGTGTTTATTTGTTACTCGGTAACCTGGGAAAAACCTGTAACTGAAGAAATGAAAGCAGAATTAGAAAAAGATCAGGCAAATTCAGGAAACATCTATGCCCGATTAAGCGGGTTATTGAAGGACTATGCGTCGACAATTCGGCTTAAAAGTTTCAGACAACACTTACTAATTTATTTATTTTCATTTACGGGTAAAGATACGTTTAACACGGTATTTGCTTATTTTTGCATCTATTGTCTCGGATTATCAGCAACAGTTGCAGCTAATATGCTCTCGCTTTCGCTGGTAGGACTGGTGGTCACGGTATTTGCGGGAATAGGAATGGTTAAATACGGACCAAAATTTCTGTATATAACTGGTTATGGGCTGATGCTTCTCATGCTAGTAGCATATTACGCCTTGTTTACGTTGCATGTTAAGCAACATGTTATTTTGATACTATTTTTTATTTCTTTAATTTATCAAGTTGGACGTGCAATTTTAGAGTTTACTCCGTGGAACGTCTTTCCATTTATACCAGATATCGATGAAATTGTAACCAAACGTCGGCGAACCGGTGTGTATGCTGCAGTAATGAGCTTTACTCGTAAATCAACTGTCGCAGTCGCAACTATGGCGGTAGGATTCATTTTGGACAGTAGCGGATTTGTTAAAAATGCAACTACTGAACCGATAATTGCCCAGCATGCCATTGCCTTGATCTTATTAATCGGTACTGGGGGATTAGTATTATTGGCTTTAATTGTAGCCTTAAGGTTTAAACTCAACAAACAGTCACACCAAGTCGTGCTAAATGAAATTCAACGTCTACGGTCTGGCGGTAGCAAAGACGACGCAACTTCTGAGGTAAAACGTGTTGTAAAAGAATTGACAGGTCTTAACTATAATCAAGTTTGGAAAGATGAAAATGGTTAATTAAAAGGGGATAGAATTTTGGAATCTAAAGTAAGTGGATTACTGGCACCTAGTCACCTGAGGGTAAATCTATTGGCGTTTGCCTACAATGTTGATGAAAGTGCAACATTTAGCTGGTGGGATCACAGCCAGGATAATGACTGTTACCAAGTAGAGTATCAGATTGTTATATCTAAACGGGCGGTGCAACTCTTAAATCATGACTATCAGATTGACACAGGCTGGGTTCAATCAAGTAAAAATTCAGCAGTAATGATTCCTCAGCTCGAGGGACATCTTGTTGAAAATGAAGTTTATTACTGGCAAGTAAGAATTAAAGATAATTTTGGAAATGTAAGCGACTATTCTCAACCGGAAAAGTTTATTACAATACAATACTTGAAGAAGCCAATATATGGCATATGGTCCCCTAACCTGCATAAAAAGGACGATGAATTGGTTCATTTAGGGAATGTGGCATTCATTAGAAGTCCCAACTTTTCGTTAAATACGCAGGAAATTGATAGCGCTATTATTACGGCTTTTTCTAGAGGCAGTGAACCTGAATTTGTTCAGGGATTCGAACTACGAGTAAACGGAGAGGGTGCGGTTATAGGATCAGCTAGACCGCAGGCATATTATGATGGTGGAGAAGAAACCGCGATCTATTACAATCGATATGACGTCACGCAATCTATAAAGAACGGCCTAAATGTTATCGCAGCAATAATTGGTGGCGACTCACCACGGAGAGCTTTTTTTGGCCAGCTTGAGGTATATAAGATTGATGGTTCAAAGGAAGTTGTTCAACTTTCGAATAGCAACTGGAAAGCCTTAGACGGAAGCACTGCTTTTGGAGATTATGGCGTTAAAATCCGAAGTTTATATTTTGGTATGCCGTCTGACAATATAGATATGGATTTTTATCCAACTGGCTGGGATCAGACCGAGTTTGATGATTCAGCATGGCCAACCGCAACTATTAATGAAGCTGAGATGGTTAATAATGAAGAAGTTCTAGTTCCTTATAGAAGCGAAAATACGCTGAGAAAATTGGTGACAAATCCTTCAAAGAAAATAACGCGTTTGGATGACGAACATTTTATTTTGGATTTAGGGAAAGAGATTATTGGCAGTTTGAAGGCGGAAATTGAGAGTCCTATAAACCAAAGGGTAACAATCCTGATGGGAGAACAGTTGGATGACAAAGGGCACGTGCGCCATCACATGGCGAGTGGGCCTGACTATGTCGAAAATTGGAAGTTAAAACAAGGGACTAATAATTTTACAACATTTCAGATGAAAAATTTCAGATATGTTGAAATAGTGGGATTTAAAGGTAATTTAACTATTGATGACATACAAGGATGGGCAATTGAACAACCATTTGACGAGTCTGAAGGTTCATTTACTAGTGATAATAGCTTACTCAATAAAGAGTATGAGTTGTCTAAATACACTATTAAAGCGACAAACCAAGATGTATTCGTTGACTCACAAGCTCGTGAGCGCCGTCCTTACGAGGGAGATTTGCTTGTTAATGGATTAACAAGCTATGCAATTTCGTCGCAGTATTCACTGACAAGACATTCTATTGACTATTGTATTGATAATCCAACTTGGCCAGAAGATTATAAACTATTTAATGTTGAGATGGCGTGGATGGATTATCTGTATACGGGAGATGCGACTTTATTAACAGCCAGATATGATGACTTACGTGTTAAGTTTAACCGCGGAAAAGGTAAGGACAGTTTTGATGGTGCATCAAGCGATTTTGTAGGAACTTTAAGAAATGGGCACGGTGTTGATAATTTCGATGATCGCGTTGGATTAGTCACAAATGATGGTTTAGTAGATTGGCCCATTAGAGAACGGGATGGCTATGTGTCAGGTGAATACAATACACCATTTAATGCTGTTTTTTTTGGAAATTACCAGATTATGAGCAAAATTGCAGCAGTAACAGGGCATCAAGATGACGTTTCTTTTTTCAGAAATCGTGCAGCTGAAATTAAAAATCAGATGATTAAACGATTGTATGATTCTCAGTCTGGAAAATTCCACGACTCATTGAAGAAAGATCTGTCGGTAAATCTCCATACGTCTCATCATGCTTCTGCATATGCATTATGTTATGGCGTGTATGAGGATGAAGAGATGGCTGCAAGACTGAGTGAATATGTTGCCAATGATGGTGAATTTATCGGAAGTGTTTACTTTATCTATTTTATGTTGAAGGGGCTTGTTGATAGTGGACATGCTGACAAGGCAGTCGATCTACTGATTAATCCAAATAATCAAGAAAATGCAAAAACTTTTGCAGCTATTTTAGACAACCTACATGCAACGATTGCGCCAGAAGCATGGAGTAATTATTACAAACCCAACTTAACGTTGTCCCACCCATGGGGTGCAACGCCGGGCCTTGTTATCATTCAAGGAATTCTTGGGATAACACCATTAAAGCCAGGGTTTAAAGATTTTAAAATCAAAATTCGTCCAGGAACCGTTAACACGTTGAAAGCTGTTGTTCCCACAGCTAAAGGTATAATTCGAGTTTCATACAATGCCGTAAGTGTCGTGACTACCATTGTTGATATTCCGATGAATACGACTGCGCATTTAATTTTACCGACCGAATCAACGGAAATTAAATGTGACGGTATTATTCAGAAATCATCTGTGAAGGAATTAATTGTCAAATCTGGTCGACACAAAATTGTATATTCAAAATAAATTTATGATTATATTATAAAATATAGGAGATAGACGTTATGAAAAATAAGTATGGAAAATATTGGAATCTATCCATTACTGCAGGATTAGGTTCAATGTTAGGATCAGGTATAATTGTGGGGCTAGCTAGCACGATCACTGTTTGGCAGGCAGGTCTGAATCTTACAAATGGGCAGGTTGGAATTGTCTCTGGAGCACTCACGTTTGCAATTGCTTTTGGTTCAATCTTTGGGAGCCGAATTGCGGATAAAGTTGGCATTATTCGGATTTTCAATTGGATCAATTTTTTATACGCTATTGGGTCACTGGTTGTTGTATTCTCTACGGGATTTTATTCACTCCTGATAGGAGTCATTATTGCCGGGATTGCTTCAGGAACAGATTTACCGGTTTCCTTAGCGGTTATTTCAAGAGATGCACCGTCGAAAAAAATGTCTTCGGAAATGGTGGCATCGACTCAAATTTTTTGGCAGGCTGGTCAATTTGTGTCCACCGGTGCTGCGTTTGTTGTTTCGACAATGAGTGTTACAGGCGGTCGAATTGTCTTCGCGTTTTTTGCGGCAGTTTCATTATTAATTTGGGCTTGGCGAACATTTTCAACAGGAATCAAAAAGTTGCATATTGAGGGAAGTGAACGCATCAGTGTTCAGGGCCCAATCATTAAAAAATCAAAACGCTCAGTTATGGATGTTTTATTCCATGATAAAAACAGCAAAATGTATTTGAATGTATTTGTTGTAATTATGATTTACTATATTTTTTGGAATTTTGTTGCTAATACTTTCGGACAATTTACAACGTTTATGTTCGTGAAGGCCGGAGCATCACAGACTCTGTCAACAGGGATTGGGTTAGGGTTGCATATTGCAGCGTTGTTCATCTTGGGTGTGTATGTTACCATCGCGGGGTCGGCCAAAAGAAATACTTGGTTTACCATTGGTGTTATTTTTGCAGTAATTGCCATGGCTGGATTAGCCATATTTGGGGCTACCTCTGTGGCACTCATTGTCGGATTTATGTTGATTTGGGGTGTCGGTAGTATGCTCTCCGGCGAAGCCATTTATAAAGTTTGGACTCAGGAAACATTTCCTTCTGATGTTAGAGCATCGATCCAAGGATTCATTAACGGAACTTCTCGCTTTCTCTGTGGACTTCTGGCAACGGTTACGCCCTTGTTGGTTCTCCCAACGACCATTAAAACGACGATGTGGGGATTTGTCATCATTGTTTTAATTTTTGGCTTGTCCGGTTTCAGAATGATTCATTTGGAAAAGAAATATAATTTACTCGATGAAGAAGAATCAGAAGATAGCACCAGTGATGTTAAGGTTACTACCAATTAGAAAGTCGTATTAGACTTATCTATCCGCGGAGCAGGGCTCGAAGGCAATAAAGCTTTCGGGCTTTTTTACGCTTTCAAACGAAGAAAATTGAAAATGTGGTAATTTTTATTGTTATAGCGGTTAATTTATTTTTAGTAAAATAGTAAAATATAAATAATATTTAGTAAAAAAATATATACAAAAGGAAATGGAAGCGCTATAATCAAAAATTGTAAGCGGTTACTTTAAACCGGAAAAAGTGCTTTTTTAAATTAAAAGTGGTTTATAAAATGAAAGGGATAGCGGTTTGGGGATAACCATCAAAAATAGGGAGTGAAAATCAATGTCAGAAAAAAAGAAAGATGACCAACGAGTTGTTAAGTCTGCCGTCGGTGAGATTACCAACGCAAAAATTAAAGACGAAGAGCAGCCAAAGTTACCTTGGATGATTTCATCGGCTATGTTTTTAGCACCTCTTTGCTGGTATGGCCCGATTGGATCAACAAGAAGCGTTTTGATTCCGCAATTATTCGCACAGCTTGATCCAGTCCACAAAGTTTGGGCGGTTGGTATTTTAGCAACGGTCGCTTCCATCGTAGGCGCGATTTCTAATCTGTTGTTTGGCGCTTTTTCAGATGTGACTCGAACCCGTTTGGGTAAGCGTAAGCCTTATATTCTAGTGGGGACCTTAGCAGTAGCGATTTCATTGGTTGTTATTGCAAATATGAAATCAATTACAGCTATTATATTTGTCTGGATAATAGCGGCTGCCGCCGAAAATGCGATTGCTGCAGCTATTTATCCACAAATATCAGATAGAGTCGCCCCGAAGTGGCGAGGCACAGTATCGACTTTTTATGGGGTCGGCTTTACGATTGCCCAGCAAGGTTTTGCATTATTTGCAGCCCAATTTCTCGGCGATGTTAAATTTGGGATCTACACAATGGCTGCATGTACGGTTATTTTAGCTGTTATCCACGTGCTGTTGATTAAAGAAGGAAGCAATTTAGACGAACCGAAAGTCAGCTTAAATAAGGAAACGCTTAAGAAATACTTCTTTTTCCCAACGCACGACGCACGCGATTTTTACTTAGCTCTAGTTGGTAAGTTTTTTATGGTGGTTGGGTCTACAATCGTGACAACATTTTTGTTGTTCCTCTTTACCGATTATATCGGGCAGTCAACTGGTGAAGCAGGAAAATCAATATCGATCTTTTCATCTATTATGTTATTTATCGGTGTATTCTTCGCGTTACTTGGGGGACCAATCGCTGATAAGTTGAAACGTGTTAAGGCGCCTGTCGTAATCGCTACTTTTGCTTTAGGCTTTGCAGCGTTCTTCCCGCTTTTTGTTAAAGAACCATGGGCAATGTTTGTATATGCAGTTATTGCCGCCTTTGGAAATGGCCTTTACAATTCTGTAGATGGTGCGTTGAACATGGACGTGTTACCGTCCTCAGATACGGCTGGGAAAGACTTGGGACTCATTAATTTAGCTAACACGTTAGGCCAGATGCTTGGAGCCATGGTTGCTTCAGCTATTGTGGAGGCGTTTGGTTACGGTGCTATTTTTATTTTTGCAATTTGTATGGAAATCGTTGGCGGAACTTGTATTTTATTAATTAAGCGAGTGCACTGATTGCTCGTAGTCATTCAATTAGGATAATGGTAATGGAGAGAGGACGAAGATAATGGCACGGAAACTATTTAATGAACAGATTAAACAAAATCCGCTGCGTAGTAAGGCAGATATAAAAAGTGCGCTTGTGGATATTCTGGCGCCCGCAATGCACGTTTTAGACCAACAAAAACTAAAGGGTCGCTTTCGAATAAGCGATAGCGGCGCCGTCTACGTTCAGGATAAAACGGAAATTGAAGGCTTCATGAGGTTATTATGGGGACTTGGACCATTCTTCAGTAACCGGGAAAACATCTCCGAGTATCCCGACTGGTACGAAATGACAACCCAATCAATTATTGCGGGAGTCGATCCAGGATCGCCGAGCTACTGGGGCGGTAATTTAGGTGACTATGATCAAATGTTTGTTGAAATGGGCGCTCTAACAGCGTTTCTATACGAAACTAAGACAGATTTTTGGGATAATCTTTCCTACGTGAAGCAGAAGCAAATTGTTGAGTGGATGGACCAGGTTAATGATCATGTTGTTCCCAAAACAAATTGGCTATTTTTTAAGGCAATGGTAAATAAATTTATTACGGATTCTGGATTTGATGATCATTACCAGCTAGTTTTAGACGACTACGCCATCACTAATAAACATTACTTAGATCATGGATGGTCATACGATGGCTATGAAAATCAAATTGATAACTATATACCTTTTGCTTACCAGTTCTTCACATTACTAACGGTTGGCTTAACTGATTGGCAGGACGATCAGGCGAAATTGTTAAAGGAGCGCGCTCAAGCCTTTGTTCCAAGTTATGCTAACTGGTTTGCGGCGGATGGTGCAGCGTTACCATATGGCCGAAGTCTGGATTATCGATTTGCACAGGCCGCTTTTTGGGCGGTAGCAGCCTATGCACATATCGAGCTACCGTCAGGTTATGAACTGGGAGACGTTAAACACCTATTACTCAATAATTTGCGTTGGTGGTTCCGCCAAAACATTTTTACGACTGATGGATTAATTCCTATCGGATACGCCTATCCTAATATGAATTTTGCAGAGGGTTATAACGGTCCAGCTTCTGCTTATTGGGCTTTAAAGACATTCATTTTTTATGCGCTACCAGATGATGATCCGTTTTGGCAAGTAAAAGAGAGTGAGAAATTAAAGTTTGAACCACGAAAAAAGCAGTCTGAGCCACGGATGCTGGTCGTTCACAGTAAAACGGGACAAGAGGTTCAAGCGTTTACAGCTGGACAACATTCTCATGAGCATGCGCATGGTGAAGCAAAGTATGAGAAGTACGTGTATTCATCGACGTTTGGTTTCAGCACCCCCAAAGGATCAGTATTATTGAAGCAGGGCGCTTTTGACAATACACTTGCAGTTTCAGAGACTGAGAACTTCTGGCAGACTGCTTTTAAGTATGAGCACTATGCGATTCATGACGACTATGTGTACTCAGATTGGAAGCCGTGGTCGGATGTTGAAATCAAAAATTACGTGATTCCTCAAATGCCTTGGCATATTCGAATCCACCAAATTAATACAAGACGAACAATTAACGTCGCAGAAGGTGGCTTTGCTGCACCAGACTATGGGATTCCGGGACAACAGGTATTAGACACGGATGTAAAGAATGCTGTTTTTTATCAGACAGAAGTTGGCATTACGGGGCTCGTTGGGTTATCTGAAGAATTGAAAGTGGCGTTGACAGAGCCTGAACCAAACACTAATTTGTATTTTCCTAAAACGAAAATTCCATTGCAAACCGGTGTACTTAAGCCGGGGGAATATACGTTAATCTCACTATACCTAGGTGATCGTGAACTAGAAAGTTTAGATGAACGAGAGCAAATAGTGTTACCTGAAATTTCTCTTAATGGCAACCAAGTGTCCTTTACTTTAGACGGCAACACGACGAAGATTACTTTAGAAGAATTTAGATGATTAAAAGGGGCAAATGAGATGGAGAAAGAGTTGTTATACCCAATTACCAATGATTATCGATTTGATCAATCGTTAGATGGAATGTGGGACTTTAAGTTTGATTCACGAGCAAATGGGCTGGTTGAAGGTTGGCAAAATGGCTTACCTAATTCGATTAAAATGCCAGTACCCGCTAGTTTTAATGATTTTTTCACGGATAAGGATTCACGTGAATATACTGGGGATTTTTGGTATTCGAAACGCTTTTTTGTTCCGTCTATGTTAGAAAATCGGACGATTGCGATCCGCTTTGGCGCAGCAACTCACCGGGTAGTGGTGTATGTTAATGGCATTGAAATCCGTCAACATGAGGGTGGATTCTTACCGTTTCAAGCGGACGTCACAAACGCTATTAGGTTTGGCGAGGAAAATGTCGTTAGCCTTAAATTAAACAATGAGTTATCGCGGGAAACCTTACCAGCGGGTGATACGATCACATTGAAAAACGGTAAAAAAATGGTCAAACCTTTCTTTGACTTTTACAACTATTCAGGTTTAAATCGGTCAGTACATTTGGTAGCGTTACCTACGCAGCGCATTACAGATTTTACGGCAGTGACAAAGCTGGAGAATGGTAAAGCATACGTTGACTACACGGTTGCTTTATTGAATCAAACAGATACAAAAATTTCAGTGGAATTAGCCGATGATACTGGGAAAACTGTCGCAAAATCAGAAGGGGACACGGGGACGTTAGTGGTTAATCAACCAGTCCTGTGGCAAGTACGTGATGCGCACCTGTATAGAATGTCGATTAAACTGTTTAAGCAAGACCAGGAGATTGATGAATACTCTGATTTAATTGGACTGAGAACAATTGAGATTAAGGGTCATCAAATCTTAGTTAATGATAAGCCAGTGTACCTTAAAGGATTTGGTCGTCATGAAGATAGTATTTATGCGGGCCGCGCCTACGATCGGAATGTTGAGAAGCGAGACTACGAATTAATGAAGTGGATGGGCGCTAATTCGTTTAGAACGTCGCACTATCCCTATGACGAAGAAGCCTATCGTTTCGCCGATCGGGAAGGGTTCCTTATCATTGACGAGGTTCCGGCAGTTGGGTTTAAAATGGCTGCAGCTAGCTTTCTTGGCGGATTAGATCAATCGTTTTTTGATGGCGACTGGATTGAGCAGTTATACGAGAAGCATCTAGATCAAATCGTTGACCTGATAAAACGTGACAAAAATCATCCCAGTGTCCTGGCTTGGAGCCTGTTCAATGAACCAGATACCTCTACTGATTCTGCTGTACCATATTTCAAAAAAATCTTTAACGCAACAGCTAACCTGGATCCAGAGAAGAGACCTCGGACTTTTACACTGAGCGAAGACGATACTTTTGAAACGTCTAAGTGCAAGCAATTCCCGGATTTTTATTTATTAAATCGTTATCCAGGTTGGTATCATAAGTGGGGTTATGAAATCTCTGAAGGTGAAGCAGATTTACGTCAAGAAATGGATCAGTGGCAGGCATCAGATATTGAAAAGCCCATTGTTTTTTCAGAATACGGCGCTGATACAGAGCCTGGGATGCATAAACTGCCATCCGTTATGTGGAGTGAAGAGTATCAAGTTGAGTTGCTAGAAATGTTTGGTCGAGTCTTTGATGATTATGATTTTATTCAAGGTGAGCAGCCGTGGAATCTGGCCGATTTCCAAACAGTCGAGGGGAATATGCGAGTTAACGGTAATAAAAAAGGGCTATTTACGCGTGACCGACAGCCTAAAGAAGCGGCTTTTGGTTTACGTCAACGTTGGCAGAATATGTAAGTTAAAGGCTATTATCTAACTAGCACCACGCCATAATGTCAAAGTAAGCACGCGTGTCCTCATGGACTGGACGTGCTTACTTTGACATTATTTGAAGGGAGACTAGATAAAATTGAGCGTAGAAAAGGAAAGGATTCCTATAGTGGCGATTATTGCCATTGCACTGTTGACATTCCTGGGAGTGCTTACTGAAACGTCAATGAATGTTGCCTTTCCAACTTTGATGCATCAATTCCATGTTTCGTTGGCTGCCGTTCAATGGCTAACAACGGGGTACCTGTTGGCTAATTCAATTTTGATGTTGGCTTCTGCCTTTTTTAATAAACGATTTAAAGCGCGATATCTTTTTTTTGCAGCCGCTTTTTTCTTTGGTGTTGGTGATTGTATTTGTGCGACGGCAACACAATTTCCCGTTTTGTTATTCGGCAGAATAATTCAGGCAGGCGGAGTAGGATTTTCTGGTCCGTTATTAACTAATCTAATTTTGGCCACTGTTCCAAGTCATAGGTTGGGCACGTATTTAGGGTTTGCAAATTTAATTATCCTTGTGGGTCCAGCATTAGGCCCCAGTTTTGGAGGATTGATTGTAAATGTAGCTAGTTGGCGCCTTATTTTTTGGTCGACGTTACCACTAGTAATTATTCTTGTGGTGATTGGGGCACCAAACATTAAACAGTATGCCAAAACGGCCAAGTACGCTTTTAACTGGCTCCAGTTTAGCCTGCTCTCTACAGCACTCGTTTCCGTGATGGTCGTAATCAGTTTGCTGGCGGTTCCTACACAGTGGCTGGCATCACTACTATTGTTTTGGGTAGCAGTAATGTCAGCCGGCGCGTTTATTGTAGTTGCTCAAAAGCCAACTTCCAAACATTTCCTAAATGTCAATATTTTTCGCCAACCAATATTTTTATTAAGCTTCATCCCATATGTCTTTATGCAGTTTTCAAACCTATCAATGAATTTTTTACTTCCAAATTTTGTCCAAATTGTTGGTCAGGCCAGTCCCTTTATTGGCGGACTAATTTTACTTCCAGGAAGTATTATTAACGGTTTGGGACAGCCGGTCTATGGCTGGCTGTTAGATCAGTACGGCGGTAAATTGCCATTGTATGTTGGAAATACCTGCTTTCTTTTGGCAGCAACGACTTTAATGATATGGATACCAACACTTTCGATTTCTTTGATCCTTTTGGTTTACTTATTGTTTGCCAGTGGCCGGTCGCTCGCATTCAGCAACACGATGACCTTTTCTTTAAAACGGTTATCGCCGCAAGTTCAAGCAGACGCTAACGCTGTTTATAGTACGGGCCAACAGGTAATGGGAGCGGCTGGAACGAATGTGACCGCTGTGTTAATGTCAAGTGTTCATTTTAATTTAAGTGGCGTGCATACCAATCTAATCATAGGGAGTCGCATCATGTTGGGCTTAATTGTCGTAATTGGAATAGGCAACTTTCTCTGTTATTGGAAACTATTTAAACTTAGCGGGGTAAAAGCTTAAAGGCTACTTTCCCGTTTAATGATGGTTGTTCCTAGCAGGATTGCTTCGGGGACCTTTTGGGGATTTTTGATTCGTTTGAGTAGTAATTCAAAGGCTTTTTGTCCCATTAATTCGGTATGAACGTGAACAGTAGATAACGTGGGTGACGCGTATTTGGCAATAGCGACATCGTTGAAACTGATGAGACTGACCCGATTAGGGACCTCAATGTTAGATTGTCGAAGTGCTCTCAGAGCGCCGATAGCCATAGCATCACTTCCGATAATAAAAACGTGTGGTAAACGGTCCTGGAGGGTATGGATGGCGTTATTCATGAGCTCGTATCCTGAATCAGGATTGTAAGCACCTTGAAAGAAGAAGCGTTCCTCGAATAGTCCAAGCTCGGTCATTCGAGATGTAAAAGTTGCGATTCGAGGGTCGCGAACCGTGCTATGGTGGGTGGTCGTTTGCTCCTTTCCAGCCAACATACCAATGTCGGTAATATTGAGATCTATGAAATGATTGATAATCCAGTGGACTGGGGAAACAAAATCGCTTTGAACACTATCAAAGCGATGCAGGAGATAGTTCTCACCAATAAAGACAATTGGTTGCCCGTAGTGAGAAAGTTGCTCTACTTCTGTGCGATCAAATTTTCCAATAGCGATAATGCCGCTGTATTGGTCCATATTGATTTGCACGCTCGCCGTTAAAGAGAGCCTTTCGGTAGCGACGCCTACAGCGGCCGCTTCGCTTTCAATCCCATATTGAATCTGGTAGTAGTAGAGGTCGTTCATTTCTTCTTCATCCGATCGCCATTGAATGATGGCAATCTTGTCCCCTGATTTTTTGACTTTCTTTCCATGTTTTTTGTATTGTAGTTTTTCCGCAACTTCCAGAACTTTTCTGCGGGTTTCATCACTAACAGATAGTGAATTATCAAAATTTAAAATTCGAGAAACGGTGGCAGGTGAGACACCGGCCAGATTTGCAACATCCTTAATAGTTGTCATTTTTTCACCTGAATGAGTTTTTTATCGGTGTGTTTAGTATAACATGTGAAAAACGGTGGGTGGGATTCTACGCGAAAGAAAAGGAGGCTGTTATGATTCATACAACATTTACGATTGATGGCGACAAGTTAGATGTGGGCGAACATGACGCAAATACATTTAAAGGATTCGGCTTACTCAGTTGTAATAATTCGTCAAGATTATTGATGGACTATAAATGGGAGCATCCAGATAGTTACCGGAAAATTTTAACGGGTTTATTTGGTGGCAAGCATCCGTTGGTTGACATGGTTAAAGTTGAACTTGGGAATGATGCGAATACGTCTTCTGGAACTGAACCTGCACCTAAAAGAGCGCCTCATGAAGAAGCCAATGTTAGACGAGGGATGGGCTATCAGTTAGCTGCTGATGCTAAGGAGATCAATCCAACGATTAAAACGTGTCTTCTCCGGTGGGGAGAACCAGGATATCTGCGGCCGACATGGATGGAGGTCAAATCTAGCGCCCCAGATCAAAAAGTACCAGAGTCTGCATATGAGTCAATGTATCAGTTATACAAACAAACAATTGTGGCGGCATATCAAGCCTATGGGTTTATGTTTGACTACGTGGATCCAGATCGTAATGAAACGAAACATCCAATGTATCGATGGATTAAATGGTTTGCAAAGCGGCTTCAAAAGGATGAGGCGGACTTTCCCACAGGGTTTCCGATTAATCAGTTTCATCGGATTAAAGTAATGGCGGCTGATCAAAATTATGAGACAGAATTTGGCGACGGTATGCTATCAGATGCCGAGCTTCGAAAACTTGTGCCGGCCGTAGGTTATCATTACAACACCAATGATGGTACAGGGCACCCGTACCGACGTTTAGCAGATGAGTATCAGCATGAAGTTTGGTATAGTGAGGGAATTTCCCCCATGACAATGGGCAAATATCGGGTTAGGGCGACCGGAGGGGCTGGAATTGGTGGTCGGCAAAGTGGTTTAGATATCGCAAACCGGATCATTAAAGGTTACGTTATGTCCAGACGCACCCATTATATATTTCAACCGGCAATTTCTGCTTATTATCCAGGTGTGAATTATAGTCATAAAGAATTGGTGAGAGCTTGCTATCCTTGGTCGGGGTACTTTGAACCAGATGAGGTTGGCCTTCAAGTAATACGGCATTTTACAGATTTTACGGTAGCCGGATGGCATGAAAATGGGGCATGGCGGTTTTTACCTAGCGCTTGTAATAGCGGCGTTGGTGGTACTGAGAATCTAGACACTGATACGGAACAAGATAGTTATATCACCTTAGTTTCACCTGATAAGCGTGACTATTCAGTTATTTTTGTTAATGATAGTGCAGTACGGCATTGCTATCAGATACAATTGAAACATCTTGGATCCACCAGTCAAAAATTACTCAATATCTGGCAGACGATGGGGCCAAAATCTAAAGATGACGCCTATGATTCTCAGTTAAAGCAGCGACGTGAGCAGTTAAAACCAAGTGACGGGCAGGTAATGATTGAAGTTTTACCGCATTCGATTGTTACCGCAACAACTCTAATAAACACGGGAGACCAACAATATCGACCATTTGCTGACGATATTCCCGACAATATGATGTTGTATGAATCTCCTAAAAAAAGAGTATTATTTAGCGACGATTTTAACTACCCCACGGTGTTTTTACAGCAAAGGGGTGGGACACCACGTTATCTGACGGATCAAGGCGGCGCATTTGAAGTTGAGCGTGTCACACAAGGTCAATCGGCTCTTGTTCAACAAATTACGGAAAGAAAGCGCGCACTGGACTGGGAATATTCGTATGCGCCTAGTTTAACTTTTGGGGATGATCGGTGGCATAATTACGAAGTATGCGTGAAAATGAAATTTGACGTCAAAACGCAACAAAATTCAGCAAACGGCAACTACTTTGGAATTGGTCTTTATCAAGTAACAGACGTGAAAGGTAGGCTAAATAGTGCTGCCTATAGCTTCAAATTATCAACAGATGGACATTATGAATTCTTTAAACACGACAAATTAATTAATCAAGGATACATCGATGGGATGGATCTGAACGCCCCCCATGAAGTGATCTTGTCAGTTCTAGATAATCACATTTGGGCTAAGGTCGATCAAAAGAAAGTTATCAGTTATAAGGACTTAATAGACGTATCTTATAGTGGACGAGTTAAACTTGGAAGCGGGTATTTTCACACAGAGGTTCTCAAAATTCAAGTCAATCAGCTAGGAAACGAAATAATGCCCCTAAGATTTGATAATTTAGATTCGCTAATTGAATATGAAGGTATTTGGAATCACCAGTGCGGGTTGGAAAATACACTTTGGAATAGAACGTTATCAACTGGCAATAAGAAGGAGAGATCTAAGTTCAGGTTCACTTTTAACGGTACAGGTATTGCTCTATTTGGAAGACAAGCACAATCAAGTCAATTAAGAATTGAAGTAGATGGTACTGTTTGGAAAGATGTTGTTGTTCCCGAGAGAGCGGCTGATAAGACTGAAAATACAATCTTAAAAGGGTTAGAGGAAGGAAAGCATGAAATACTTGTTAGCGTTATTTCTGGTGAATATATGCTGGATGCAATAGGCGTTTTCCAGCAGTTAGAATAACTAGGTTATTTAAAAAGATTCGGATATTCCGGGTCTTTTTTACTGGATATTTCGATATTAAGAGAAAACAAAAACATGACCATAGCAACGGACACATTTTTACGAAAATGGCAGAATTTAAGCTTTATTATAGTGGAGAGGAGGGGAGATGATGACCAATTATCAGGAGGAAATAGTAAGCGCTTTACTTAAGGGCGATAGCTATGTTACAGCTGATGAATTAGCGACGTTACTGCATGTTTCGAAGAAGACAGTCTATCGAGCTATTACAAAAATCAACAAAAGCGTTGCCCAACCGTTAATTGAGTCAGAAAGAGGATTAGGCTATTCGTTAAATTACCGATCTTATCTTGATACGACTAACCAATCGGTTAAATCCCAGTTTACAGACTTCTCGCCGGTTGAACGTCGCAATCAGGTGATGATAAAAGTGTTATTCAACGCACCATTTTCGCTCAAGTTAAATACGTTATATCAGACGTATCACGTTAGCGATGAACTAATCCGCCAAGATATTAGCGTCATTGGTCAACTTCTTTCGAATCATCATTTACAGCTTAAGCAAGAGCATGGCACCATTTCGGTTTCTGGTGATGAAGAAGAAATTCGGCGAGTGATTAACGATGCGTTGGTTCAAAGCCGGGCAATGAACCAAGAAATTTTAAGCGACTTTGCTAGCGAGTTTGCAGATATCAATGTGTATGATGACCAATTCTTAACGGCGCAGTTGGACTGGATCCAGCGGTCATTATCAACAACAATCCCGTATCCGTATAACGTTAATATTTTTTCTCATCTCTTTATCCTAATTAAACGATTTAGAACCGGTAAAGTTCAGGAAAGTGGAAAAATTGAAGCGCTGGGTCCTGAAGAAACAGCTATTATTCGTCATAATGACAGGATGTTCAAAGTGGCCAACGATGTTATTAAGAATACAAGTGATTATCTGGGAACTAAACTGCCTGAAATTGAGAGCTTTTACTTGCTTCAATACTTGATTTCAATGCGATATGATCACGATTTGGCCTTTAATGGTGAGGTTGAGCAAGTGGTTTTAAAACTGGCGGATGGCTACATCGACGGTTTTGATCTGCAGGCCACCAATAGTCGGGTATTGGTGCTAAGAAACGACCTAATCGGACACTTAAAACCGATGCTTAATCGGCTAAAAAATCACATTGTGGTCGTCAATAAACTTTTACAAGATATAAAAGTTGAATATGGCGATTTATTCTCAAGAGTCATTGAGATATCGCGACAACTTGAGAAGAGATTGGGTGAACCATGGCAAATTTCGGATGATGAAGCGGGTTTCATCACTTTGTACTTTGCAAAGTATTTTGAAGAAGCCCCATCTACGAAGAAGGCGTTAATTATGTGTGCTAGTGGTGTCGGGACCTCGAAACTTCTCAACGTTAAAGTACGCAAAGCGTTCCCTGATTTGCAGGTTGTGGCGGTTATTTCACTTGCTGATTATGAACGTCATCCTGAAAAGTATGCGGATGCAGATCTTATTATTTCGACGGTTAAGGTCAAGCCAGTCAATCATGCCCAACTTATTCTATCTAGTGCAATGTTCACTAAAGCGGATCGGAAGCGGGTCGAGGAGGCAATTGCTGATGACTAAGACTGTGATTGTTGTGGATAAACCAGAAATTACTGATATCGAAACCTTTATGCAGGTAGTTGAGGAGATAGCGCTCAGAAAAAAACTGATCCAGGCGGGTAATAATCTGCGTGTTGATATAAAAGCTCGTGAAGCCATGGGAAATACTCGAGTAGGCGTCGACACTGTAATGCCACACGTTAAAGCAGAGTACGTGATCAAACCCACCGTTCTTATTATTAGGGTACGGCAACCATTGACTTGGCAAGATCAATTACCTGCCAGGGTATTCATCATTTTACTGGTTCGGGAACCGGACCCATTTCTCGAAGATTTTATAATTCGGTTGGTAAACGAAGATTTTATCGACGAATTGGCTGATTTCAATCAACCACCAGAGTCGATTCGACAATTAGTTATTGAGGGGAGAAAGTAACATGTTATTTGAAAAACAGGTAATCCTGTTAGACGAGGAAGCTGCTGATAGGCAAGAAGCAGAAGCCAAGCTAGCAGATCGATTGTATGATGAGGGCCTGGTGACAGATGCCTTTAAAGTGGCGATTTTAAAACGAGAGTCAGAATTTCCCACTGGTCTTCAAACGGCAACAATCGGTGTGGCGATTCCACATACTGACGCTGATAAGGTTGTCTCACCTCAAATTGGTTTTATGCGCCTCAAACAACCGGTAATGTTTCATCAAATGGGCGACAACGCCGAAATTCAGGTAAAGTTGATTTTTATGCTGGCGTTGAAGCATTCAGATGATCAGTTGAAAATGCTGCAAACGTTAATGGCATTATTTCAAAACCAAGAGGCAATCGATAAGTTAGAAAAAATCACGACAAAAACTGATTTTTTGAAACTAATGAAAGAAGTTAATATTGATCAATAGGGGGTATTAAAATAATGGATGCTGTTACTAATGCGTTACAATGGTTCGTGAATCTTGGTGCCAGTGTCATGCTGCCAATATTACTGTTTATCTTTGCCTTGATTTTAAGAATTAAGCCGGGGAAAGCATTTAAGGCGGGGCTAACCATCGGAATTGGGTTTATTGGCTTGAATCTTGTCATTGGGTTACTCACTAAGAATTTAGGGCCAGCCGCACAATCTATGGTTAAAAATTTCGGGTTACACTTAGGGACAATTGATATTGGTTGGCCAGCTGCTTCGGCGATTGCTTATGGGACCGTCTTAGGTAGTATGGCCATTCCGGTGGGCGTTATTGCAAATGTCATCCTGCTGTTCTTTGGGCTAACTAAGACTCTTGATGTCGACGTATGGAACTATTGGCATATTGCGTTTACTGGGTCATTGGTATACGTTGTCTCACACGACTTTGCATTGGGCCTGTTTACCATGGTCGTCCACGTCATGATTATCTATTTACTGGCTGATATGGCGGCACCCTACATTCAAAAAACGTACGGGTTGGAAGGTATTTCGTTCCCACAAGGGGCTTCAGCTCCCGGCTTTTTGCTGGCGTTACCTCTTAATTGGGTGATGGACCGTATTCCAGGTATCAATAAAATTAAGCTAACACCGGAAACAATTCAAAAACGGATGGGTATTTTTGGTGATTCTGGCGTTATGGGGCTCATTATTGGGATCATCATTGGATTATTAGCGCGCTACGATGTGACGAAAACACTACAATTAGGTGTTACTACGGCGGCTGTTTTAGTTTTGATGCCACGGATGGTTTCTCTCTTGATGGAGGGGCTTGCACCGATTTCAGAGGGCGCTAATTCGTTTGTTAAGTCACGGTTCCCTAATCGTGATTTGTACATTGGGATGGACAGCGCATTGGCTGCTGGGAACTCCACGGTGTTATCATCAGCTTTGCTTTTAGTACCGCTGACGTTGCTAATTGCAGTGATTACTCCAGGTAACTCAGTTTTGCCATTCGGAGACCTCGCAACATTACCATATATGATTGCAGTGATGGCTGCGGTATTTCGTGGTGATATTTTCCGAACCATCGTCGGTGGGATTGTTAACGTTGTTGCGAGCCTATATATTGCGTCTTGGGTAGCACCATTAGTCACTCAGTCAGCACAGGATGCCCACTTTGCTATGCAGGGTAATTCGTCCATTTCAGTTCTGAGTGACGGTGGTGTCTGGTCGACGTGGTTGATTGTCGGCCTTGGAAAAGTCATGTCGTGGGGTGGTATTGGACTTATCGGAATTGTCACGTTAGTAATTATGATTTGGTTTAACAAATTCAGGAAAAAAGCCACACCCGCTTCGTCTGACGGTGTGACGAACTAAAAAAGGAGATTATAAATATGAAAACATTAATGGTAGTTTGTGGTAGTGGGATCGCAACGTCAACGTTAGCAGAAGGCAAAATTCGGGATTATCTGCAGTCCCAAGGTGTTTTGGACCAAGTCAAAACGTACAAAGGAAACGTTGCAGAATACATCAACAAAATTGATGATTACGATGCCTTTGTAAGTACGACCGTGGTTCCAGATAATGTTAAAGATAAAGTGATTAGTGGTGTCCCGCTACTGACCGGTGTTGGGCAGGATAAAGTGTTTGAACAGGTATTGAATAAGTTGGATTTGGGTAAGTAGGCAAATTGAAGGACTCGGTGTTTACATTTATGGATGTGAATGCCGGGTCCTTTTGAGTAGGACTATAGTTTTTTGTTTTTCACATGCGTGCAAAATAACACGATAAAAAGCATAGAAGTAAGGCTAATTAGAACAGACCAATTTAGGCTAAAGTAGAGGCGTTAGGCCAAATTAAGTGCGGATGCTGACTGATCATTCGATGAATTCTGTAGTGTCATGAAAGATTGTGAATTTTCCTTTTCAAGAAAACGTTTTATCGGTTGAAACCTATTGAAAAATATTAAGAAGATGGTAATATGAATTTGCTAAGAGAGAACAATTGCAAATAGGAGGACTATTATTGATGTTGAATTCATACACTAACACTTCGGAACAAACAACGTTTGCAAAAGAGACTGTAACTAAAAAGAGTAATTTTGTTCGAAACGCCAATATTGTATTAATGAGCGCCATTGTCATTGGGAGCATGGTGTTGGGTGGCTTTTCAGCCGCTAACGATGCTAACGCCCTTGGTCAAGCTTTTGTGCAAGTTACAACGGTAACCAAATAGTAAGTTGGTTTTAGTCAGTTTATAGCCTGTAGAAGGCTGAAAAGGCCCAGCGAACATAGGATATTAAAACATCCTATGTTCGCTGGGCCTTTTGTATGTGGTGCTTATTATCTATTTATCTGTTTCGGAATCTTCTTTTTCTTCAGCAGTATTTTCGGCGTGGATCTTAGCAAGAGTCGCTGCGTTACTGTTTACCAGTTTCTTTCCCAATGGGTAGAAGAATAAGAGAAGTAAAGCTGCAGCCAAGAGGCAGACTGTTGGAATCAGGGTCGCTAGATTGTAAATCCGGTGAATAACCGCGTCTGATTGAATAGCACCTCCACCAGTTGAAGATTGGTAACCAATGAATGTTAGCATAAAGCCACCAAATCCGCCGGCAATCGCTTGAGCGACTTTTCGTGCAAAGGAGTTAACACCGTAAACAACACCATCTTCACGTGTGCCAGTTAGAACTTCATGATTATCGATAACATCAGTGATAAAGGCCCATACCATCAAGTTAAACATCCCGGCTCCCAGAGAACCGAAGAACAACATAACAAGGTAGAAAGTGGCACTTTGAGTGTGTGTTATAAACAGAATGCCGTACATTAAAGCTCCGAATAAAAGAGCGACAATGGAGGTTTCTTTACGACCAAATTTTTGGGTAAACCAATTTCCGAACGGTGCCAAAAGAATAACGGTTGCAAAGTTAAAAATTAACGCAATTGACATCGCACCTTTATTTCTGAAGTAATCATTAAACAGGTAAGAAATCATGGTCCCCGAGAGATTTTGATTAATAACAATCATGATATCAACTAAGACGAGAACGATTAATGCTTTGTTTTCAAACAAACCCTTGACTAAAGCTTTCATTGGAACTTTTTCGCTTTTTTCGGTCCGTACTCGTTCAGTTGTTAAGTTGGTGGTTAGCATATAGCAACCCCAACCTAAGATGGCGCACACAACGACGACCCAGAAGAAACGAGATCCTGAGATGGTTTGAGTAGCCCCAATGTAGATGAACATTGGCAAAATATAACTTGTAATAGCACTTCCCAAGGCTGAACCTAGTGCCCGGAAGGTCGAGAGTGATGTTTTGTCATTAGGATCGCTACTAATGGCTGAGGCCATTGACCCATAAGGAATGTTAACTGATGAGTAGAAAATACCCCACCCCAGATAGGTAACGAACACGTAAACTAAACGTGCAGGCATCGCCCAATCTTTAACGACTGGGACGTATAAGAGTACCAAGAAAATGAGTAGCGGGTACTTCATTCGATTAATCCAGGGTTTGAATCGCCCAATCTTATGAAGTTTACTATTATCGACTAGTCGACCAACTGTAATATCGGCAAAAGCGTCGATAAACCGAGCAAGTAAAAATAGAACCCCAACTTGGGCACCTGTTAAGCCTAAGACATTGGTATAAAAAATCATTAAGAATGAATTAACAACGTTGAAGGAGAAATTGTTTCCAATATCACCAAACATATAGCCAACTTTATCCTTAATGTTAAACGGCGCAGCTGCCACGGTGACAGTTTTTTGCGTTTTGTCCAAATCTATTCACTTCTTTCCATTTTGATTGAAAGTAGAGGACGAAATAGAATTGAATAATAGCAAACCATTAAAGTTCATCATATTCATCCGTCTAGCCTTCCAAAACTGATACATAAGTTTAGCAAAAGAATAACATCAAAAGAGAACGCTTTCAAGAGCTCGTTTGAAAATATGTGATTAAGAATTTAATGTGAAACACTTTTTGTATGGCGATTTGTTGGTGAATCCCTAAGGAAGGAAGCTTTTTTAGAATTATGGATGAATCACCATTGACAGCGCTTACCTTTCGCTATAAAGTATGAGTATCGTGACTATCTAGTATATTACTTAAAACAAAATCTTCTGGATTTTACGATAGATTGTGACTCCATGAACATCAGCTTGTAGCGGAGGTGGGTTATGAAAACTAGTAATAAACTGCAGGAAGTTAAAAATTATGGTAATTACTTGCTAATTCGCACAGAAGGCGCACAGTTTCAAGTTTATTTGCTTAATGAAGACATTATTCGAATTAGAAGTACGTTTGACGATGAATTTCCTGAAGAAGAATCTTACGCACTGGTCAAAACGGCTTGGGATGATGCAACGGATGATCTTTTTCGAGGTGAAAGAACTCGAGTGGATCCGATTCCGATTGAATTGAACCATGAAGCAGGAGTGTACACAACAACGACTGGGAATTACACCCTCAAAATTTTTGAGGAACCTTTCTACTTTGAAATCGTCGATTCGTCTGGCCGGGTTGTCCATAGGGATCTACCGAAACGTTCTTTCTTAAAGGATGAGTTTGGCCGACGCTTTCATTACAGTAGTATGGGAAACTCAAATAAATTCTACGGTTTTGGTGAAAAATCCGGCGAGCTTAATAAATTTAAACGGCGTATGCGAATGCATAACACAGACTCCCTAGGTTGGAATGCCAAGAAGTCTGATCCGTTGTATAAAATGATTCCATTTTATATTGATTTTGACTCAGAAAATGATGTGGCAAGCGGATTATTCTACAATAATGCAAACGATTCAGTATTCGATATGGACTGTGAACATAGTAATTATTGGTTACGGTATAGTTATTTTGAATGTGATGGTGGGGATGTTGATTTCTTCTTTATTGGCGGACCAACCATAAAAGACGTGGTAGAACACTATACGGATCTTACGGGTAAATCAGCTATGATGCCAGCGGCCTCATTGGGGTATATGGGCTCCACAATGTTTTACACAGAGCTTGACAAAGATGCTGACGTCGCCATTCTTGATTTTGTGGATACCTGTCGGAAAAACAATATTCCGTGTGATGGGTTTTTCTTGTCGTCTGGTTATACTTCTGGAGAAGATGGAAAGCGGTATGTATTCAATTGGAATAAGAAACGCTTTCCGAATCCAGAACAGTTTGTGGCTGAGCTAAGAAAACGTGGTGTTCTTTTAGCGCCCAACATAAAACCCGGGATGCTACTCTCTCATCCATTAGTCGAAGAATTCGAGGCAGAAGATGCTTATGTAAAAAATGCCGATGGGCAATCTTCAGAGGTTGATCAGTATTGGGGCGGATCAGCACATTTTGTTGACTTTACAAATCCGCATGGTCGTGATGCCTGGGAAAAACGAATGATTCAGCAATTGATTTCTATTGGAATTACTTCTATTTGGAATGACAATAATGAATACGAAATTAACAACAACGATGCGTTAGTTAACGCAGAGGGGCAAAATCGCCGAATTGGAGAGTTAAAGCCTGTTATGCCCACGATGATGGCAAAGGCTGCTCAAGAAGCAATAGCAAAAGCGGCACCAGGCGTTCGGCCATACTTAGTTAACCGGGCCGGGTTTGCTGGTATTCAACGGTACGCGCAGACGTGGGCAGGTGATAATTATACGAGTTGGACAAATGTAAAGTATAACATTCCCACCATCTTAGGAATGGGCCTTTCAGGAGTTGCTAATCAAGGTTGTGATATTGGCGGATTCGATGGGCCGTTACCGGAACCAGAACTGTTCGTACGCTGGGTCCAAAACGGAATTTTCCAGCCCAGATTTTCAATTCACTCGTCTAATAACGACAATACAGTTACGGAGCCGTGGACGTATCCTGGGTATACTAAATATATTCGAGAGGCTATTCAGCTAAGATATTCTTTGATTCCCTATTTCTATTCATTACTCTATGAGGCTTCGGTGAAGGGATCACCGATTATGAGGCCGTTGGTGTATGAATTTCAACAAGATCCGAAGGTTGCCGAAGAAAGCTTTGAGTTCATGTTAGGACCATCATTGTTGGTTGCCAATGTTGTAGATAGGGGAGAGACCACTAAGGCCATCTATTTGCCATCTGGTGCCACATGGACTGATTGGAGTACTAGAAAAGTTTACGATGGCGGTCAAACAATTAGTTTACCGGTAAATCTGGGCAGTATTCCGATGTTTATTAGAAACGGGAGTATTATTCCTCAAAGCCCAGGGCTAATGAATATCCATAATGACGCAATTGAAAAACTTCAGCTATTAATTGAGCCTAGTCGTTCAGCTCAATTTAGTCTGTATGAAGATGACGGTGTATCAACGGATTATAAAAATGGTCAGTACTTACTGACCCATATTACGACGGATCAGTCTGCGGACGGTGTTCAGATTCAATTTTCAAAAACAGGTGCATTTGCCTCTAAAGTTAAAGTGTTAGAGTTGAACGTTATTTGCCCGACAATAGCGCCGATTGAAATTTCCGTTGGTCAGGAAACGTTGGAGCGGTATTTAAGTGCCGATAAGTTCGCACAAGCGTCCTCAGGATGGTATTTTGATGGTGAGAAGCGGCAAGTTGTGGTCCGGTTTGCTAACCCTGAGGGAAAAAACTTCGATGTGCAAGTTAACTTTAATGTGAAGGACCTAATTTCAATTTAATAAAGCATTGACCATGTAAAAAATAAGGAGAGATAGAAATGACTTTACTAGACAAAGATTTCCTTTTGACAAATGAAACCGGGAAAAAATTATTCCATGAGCATGCCAAAAAAATGCCTATTATTGATTTTCATTGCCATTTGAATCCTCAGGAGATTTATGAGAATAAAAATTATCCTAATTTAACGAGAATTTGGATTAATGATGGGACATTCGGGGATCATTATAAGTGGCGCTTGATGCGGGCAAATGGCGTTCCAGAAGAGTTGATTACTGGTGACGGTGACGAATATGAGAAATTGGTTGCCTGGGCCGGTACCATTGAAAAAGCAATTGGAAATCCATTGTATGAGTGGACGCACCTTGAGTTACAACGCTTCTTCGGGATTACGGAACCGTTTACTAAAAAGAGTGTCAAGCGAATTTGGGATAAGGCTAATGAGCTGCTTGCCACTGACGAGTTTAAACCGCGCAATTTGATTAAGAATTCAAATGTTGAAGTTGTTTGTACAACGGATGACCCAGCGTCTGATCTTAAATATCATAAGTTATTAAAGGCCGAAGAAAAGGAAAATGGGTTTAAAGTACTGCCAGCAATGCGTCCAGATAAAGCGTTTAATATTTCAGCATTAACATTTGACCAATATTTACAAGAGTTCGAAGATGTTTCTGGTATTAAAATTACCGATTTTAAATCCTTTATTAAAGCATTTGAACAACGATTCGAATACTTTACCAGGTTAGGTGGAAGATTATCTGATCATGGTTTAAATACTTTCCATTATGTTCCGGCGACAGCTGAACAAATCGAAACTGTGTTTGAAAACGGACGTCACAATGAGCCTTTAACAACGAAAGACGTTGATATTTATGCTACGGCTCTTCTCAAAGAGTTGATGAAGTTAAATAAAAAATTTGGTTGGACAATGCAGTATCATATGAACGCACTACGAAACCGCAATCAGCCAATGTTTAAGAAGATTGGCGCTGATACAGGGTTTGATTCAATGGGAACGCAGCCTGATATTGCAAATGAGATTATGAATTTATTTACCGATATGCAGGATGATGACAATATCCCGAAGACAATCTTGTACTCCCTTAATCCGAATGACTGGATGCAATTAGCAACCGGGATGGGTGATTTTTACGGCGATGGCATCACGCAAAAGATGCAATTGGGTTGTGCATGGTGGTTTAATGACACCAGAGAAGGTATGCAAGAACAATTGAGAGTGATGGCGCAACAAAGTCTACTTGCTAATTTTGTTGGTATGTTAACAGATTCTCGCAGTTTCTTGTCGTACCCACGACACGAATACTTCCGGCGTGTTTTATGCGACTATATCGGTGAATTAGCGGAACGCGGCCAAGTTCCTGACGATGATGAGTATTTAGGTCAAATTATCGAAGATATTTCATATAACAATGCTCACGATTATTTTGGATTTTATGAAGATGTCAAGTAATCGGTAGTTGAGAAAACAGTTGTGAGGACATAAAGTTCATCGCAACTGTTTTTGGAAGGAGAAAATCATGCAAAAAATTGAGAACGAAAGATTTATTGCTGAAATAAATGAACGTGGTGCAGAGTTAACACATCTAGTGAATAAGTCAGGAAACTTTGATTATATTTGGAACGATGATTTGTGGCCAAAGCATGCGCCAGTACTTTTCCCGGCCATCGGACGGTCTGAAAATGATGCTTATTATTATCAAGGTAAAGAATACGAAATGCCCCAACATGGGTTTGCTGCTGATCAAGTATTTGAGATTGAAGATAACGATGGTATTAAACTGACTTTAAAGTTGAATGCGAACGAGGCAACTCGGCGGTTCTATCCGTTTGATTTTACGTTGTTCGTGACTTTTGAATTGACTGATGAGGGGCTGGTATTAAGCTTTAAAATCGAAAATCAGACAGCTGAACAGTTGAGTTTTTCAATTGGGTCCCATCCTGCCTTCAACTTGCCGATTAATGGTGAGGGGGAATTTGAAGACTATACGGTGACGTTTGAACCTTCAAACCTTGATTTAAAGCAATATAAGATTGTTAAGACGCCTAATCCGTATCGAAGCGGTGATGTGATTGATTTAAAAGCTGCCAAAGGTAGTCAAATTGCTTTGAATTATGAGATGTTTGATGACGGTCTGATTATCATTCAAAATGATGGTATTAAAGGGGTATTAATTTCGTCTCCAAAAACGAAACATCAAATTCATGTTAGTCTAGATGATTTTAGGTATGTTTGCCTTTGGACAAAGGAAGGTGCTAACGCAAAATTCTTGTGCGTAGAGCCATTCCAAGGGCTACCTGATGTAGCTGGGCATGAAGTTGAATTGCTTGAAAAGGAAGCTAATTCAATTTTAGATCCTGGCAAAACAAGGGAATTTAGTTATGACATCACATTAAAGTGAAAAGCTAGATTTAAAAAGCCCTTGCGGTGAGAAAAGCTACTGGCTTTTTCTCACCGCAAGGGCTTTTTATTGTGTCACTATTTATTGAGTTGGTGGTCTGTTGATAGAATTTTCCAAACCATATAACAACAGTAAACAAGTGAAATCCCCCATGCTAATTGATTAGCGTAACAGATAGCAACATAACCGAATGAGAGTGTTGCAAGAATACTAGCGAATAGTCGTCCAATTAATTCACCAAATCCTGAGAGAATTGCAACCATACTGTGACCTAGTCCTTGTAGTGTATTTCTAAAAATCATTAATAGTCCGTGAATAATAAAGAAGAAACTTATAGTAACAAGATAGTTTTCGGCCAAATTGTAGACGTGTCCATGACTCACACCAAGAACGAGAGTTATTAACGGTTTTTTTAATAGCCACACAAGAAGAAGAGAAACGATTGACCATGATAACTGGATTAATGAGCCATCCAGTAACCCTTGAGAAATACGTTTTTTATCGTGGGCACCGAAGTTTTGAGCCATATAGGTTGCGATGCCCATACCTAAACTTTCCATTGGTAGCGTAAAAAATTGTCTAATTTTATCGCCAGCAGACTGGGCGGCAATGGCATCTGTTCCCAAGATATTAATTGCATTTTGCATCAGAATAGCACCAATTGCGGACACTGAGTATTCTGCACCCATTGGGAACCCAATGGTACTAACGTGGATCAGTGACTGGTAATTAAGATACTGTCTTGAAATTTTAATTTTAGGGAAAGTCGTATGGTGGATATAGTAATAGAGATTCAGAAGACCAGCAACTGTTTCGCTAATAACGGTAGCCAAAGCAACGCCGTTTAAGCCTAGGTGAAATAGGAGAATGAAAGTTAAGGCAAGCCCGATATTTAAAAAAAGTGAAAAAACAAGAAAATGGAAAGGGTGCGTTGAATCACCGAAAGAACGTAACAGGCTAGCTGAGTAATTGTATAAAATATTGGCCGGAATACCCGCAAACGAAATGATGGTAAAAATTGTTGTGATAGTTAAAATTCTTTCAGGCGTATGTAAGAGTGTTAGTAGGGGTTGAGCTGAAAAAATCATGCTCGGGGTCATAATGCATATTAGCACGCAGCAAATTATTGTCCCGCTTAAAAGGTCTTGCTTAGTGGCGACATTATCCTTCCGACCGATGCTTTGGGCTAATGGAATTGAAAAACCAATGCAGCAACCCTGAATAAATCCAAGAATCAGAAAGCTCAGTGGATAGAATGCGCCTACTGCGGCTAAAGCGTTAATCCCCAAAAAGTGACTGATGATAAAGCTATCAATTAGTGTGTAGAATTGTTGAAAAACATTGCCGCTGACCAATGGTAGAGAGAATGTAATGATTTTTTTAAGTGGTGACCCCGAGGTTAAATCGTTCTTTTCAATCATGGATAACACTCCTAGTGCTAAATATAGCATCACTAGATCAAGTATATCAGTTACTAGTATAAAACACTGTTTTTTATTTTAAGCTATGTACTGCTATATTCACAATAACCGTTGTATATAAGGATTTTAGAGAAATGAAATATCAAAAAAAGAAAATGACATTAACGAGAATAGTTAAAAAGCCGAATATATAGCGAAAAAACGGTTTGACAGATTATAATTTTATGGTAAACTGAAAGCGTATTCAGGTATACTAATATACCAGTTATAAAACGATCAAAATTAATGGAGGCAACTTCTATGGTTAAAATTACCGACAATTATTTAACTGACTCAGCAGCTTTTAAAAAAGCTGGAATTCAGGTTCCGACTTACGATGCTAGCCAACTTGCAGCTGAGACAGATAGAAACCCGCAATGGATTCACTTTGGCGGTGGCAATTTATTCCGCGCTTTTCACGCCGCCGTCGCAGATACGCTAATCGCAAAGGGAGAACTCAAAAGTGGCGTGATTGTTGCAGAAACCCACGATAAAGACGTTGTCCCGGGGATCTATGATAAATATAATAATCGAATTGTTCGCGTGATAACAAAAGCAGACGGTTCTCAAGATCGGCAATTATTTGCATCTGTTGGCAGAGCATTATTTGCTGGCCCTGCAACTAGTGATAGCACAGGTTATGAAAATTTAAAGTCTATTTTTGAAAAAGATAGCCTTCAAGTTGCTTCATTTTCGATTACTGAAAAGGGCTACCACTTGACCAATGGTGCTGGAGATTATTTCTCAGCTGTCGCTAATGACTTGAAGAATGGCCCAGCTAAACCAGAGAACAACATGGCGCAATTAGTTGGATGCTTGGTCGCTCGATTTAACAAGGGTGCTAAGCCAATTACCTTGATGAGTACGGATAACTTTTCTCAAAATGGCGATCGTCTTAAAAATACGGTTATAACAATTGCCAAAGCTTGGAAAGACAATGGATTTGTCGGCCAAGACTTCGTTGACTACGTATCTAACGCGTCGAAAGTTGCCTTTCCACTTTCGATGATTGATCGGATTACGCCAAATCCAGCCGAAACAATTTCAAAGTCATTAGCAGATGACGGATTCGAAGATTCAGAAATTCTTCATTCACCGCAGCATACTAATATTGCAGCCTTTACTAATACTGAAGAGGCCCATTATTTAGTTGTAGAGGACAGTTTTCCGAACGGACGACCAGCCTTCGAAGATGCGGGTGTTATTATGACAGACCGCGATACTGTTAATGCCGCAGATGAAATGAAAGTGACAACTTGTTTGAATCCGCTTCATACGGCATTGGCCGTCTATGGCAGTATCTTGGGATACGACTCAATTGCTTCAGAAATGCAGAATTTAGATTTAGTTAACCTTATTAAACAAATTGGCTATGTAGAGGGGCTTCCTGTTGTTCAAGATCCGAAGGTTATTGACCCCAAACAGTTCATTGATGAACTTGTTTCAAAGCGATTGCCTAATCCTTATATTCCAGACACCCCTCAGCGAATCGCAACAGATACTTCGCAAAAGTTAGGCGTTCGTTATGGAGTGACAATCCAACATTACGTTGACGATGTGAACCGGGATCCTAAGACACTTAACTTTATTCCACTCGTAATTGCCACTTGGTTACGATACCTTATGGGCATTAATGATAAGGGAGAAACATTCGAGCCAAGTCCTGATCCGATGTTTGATGAGTTGCATGCTAAGGTAGCTGAATTTTCATTGGGTGACAGTACAGTTGATGTTCATTCGGCGGTTGAAAGTATTTTGAGCAATGAGGGCATCTTTGGCGCTAACCTTTACCAAGTTGGCCTGGGTGAAAAAATCGAAGATGATTTCAAAGCAATGTTAGCTGGTCCCGGCGCGATTGAATCCTCACTGAAGGAAATGCTTAGTGAAAAAGGACAAGAAGTTAAGTAACAATCAAAAATATATCAAGAAAAGAGAGAAATGGGCATGGAAAAGTATAAAATTGCGGTTGTTAATTCCAGTAGTTTCGGACAGGTTTTTAAAGAGCACTGGAGTGAGCTAGAAGAAGTAGGGACGGTGGACCGTTTTATGGTGGATCCGGACATTCCTGGTAAGGAACTGGCTGAAAAACTTAAAGGATATAACGTTATTGTGTCAAGCGTGACACCATTTTTCAAGCAGGAATTTTTTGACAATAAGGACGAGCTGTTACTGATCTCACGTCACGGTATCGGCTATAATAACGTTGATCTAAAAGCTGCTAAAGCCCATGGAACTAAAGTTACAATCGTTCCGCCTTTAGTTGAACGCAACGCTGTTGCTGAAAATGCGTTAGCTAACCTAATGGCTCTTGTGCGGCAGGCTGCGCCGTCTTCGGAAAGAATTAAAGAAGACCGATATGAAGATCGGGCACAATTTATGGGGCATGAATTCTCTGGTAAAACATTTGGAGTTATCGGATGCGGTAATATTGGTAGCCGGGTTGCGGAACTCTTTCAAGTCTTTGGTGGCGAAGTGTTGATTAATGATCCAGAACCACACGCACCTAAAGGCTGGTTTAGCGAAAATTCCAAGGTTAAAGAAGTGACGTTTGATGAGTTGTTGGAAAAAAGTGACTACATTTCTTTGAATGCATCTTTAAATGATACGGATTTACACTTCATTAACGCGGAAGCCTTGAAGAAGTGTAAAGACGGTGTATATTTCGTTAACCACGCCCGTGGAGCACTGATTGATGAGAATGCGATGCTTTCAGCTGTGGAAAACGGTAAGGTTTCGGGTTACGCCGCTGATACAATGGAAGTTGAACCCGTTCGAGCTTCTCATCCGTTCCTGAAAAATGACCATTTCTTAATCACTCCGCATACGTCTGCTTACACTTATGAGTGTCTGCATGGAATGGGTGAAAAATGTGTTTCTGATGTTAAAAATTTGGTATCTGGTAAACCTTTGGTAAGAGAGCTGACTGAAACTATCTAAACACAATCAAAAAAGCGGATCGCTATTGCGCGATTCGCTTTTTTTGATTGTGTTTAGAAGAAAGCGGTGCATTAATTTTTCTCGCCGATATTTTGGAAGTAATCGGAATATGCGTCTAGAACTTGTTGTTTTTCGTCAAGCATTAGGTGTAGATGTTGGCCAACTAGATATAATAAGTCGTCCACGTTTTTACTTTGAATAGCAGTGTATATCTGTTTATGTTGGGTAGCTAACATGTCCCAGTCTAGAGTGAGCTGTTTTAAACGAAGGCGACGGAATCGGTTGAGTTGAGTGTTGTTAATTTGTAACCATTGCCAGACTGAATCTCTACCGACCACATTATAAAAAGAATGGTGAAACGTTTGATCAAGGTCAAAGAAAGCATCCGGCTCTTGATTGTTAGCAGTTTGGTCTTGTTCGTCCAGATTTTGACGAAGTAATTCCATTGTTCCGTCGTCAATTCGTAAAGCTGCCTCAGTCATAATTTTGGGTTCGATGCACTCTCGTATAAAGCGGCCTTCCTCAGCCGCTTTCATGTCAATTTTAGTGATGTAAGTACCACTTTGGGGGATGACTTCAATTAGGCCTTCCCTTTCAATTCGGATCAGCGCTTCGCGCACTGGTGTTCGACCAAGGTCTAACTCAGTGGAAATTGTTTTTTCGGAAATTTTCTGACCAGGTACGTAGTCAAAATGGATGATTTTATACTTGATTTGATTGTAAGCATCGTTTCGCATGTTGTCCATACGGGGTTTCTCCTTCTTGTTCCTGAATAGTGGGCACCTAGTTATTATAGAGGTTAGTGGATTTGAATTCAAACAGATATGCTAGTTTTGCGACTAGTAAACGAATTAGATCAACTAAGAAGAAAACTTTTCTCTGGGGAATGTGGATGATTAACGAGGGAAAAGCTATAACCACGCTAATGAAAGCGCTATTGACAAACTGATATACCAGACGTAAAATGATACTAACATATTAGTTTTGCAAGGACGTGAATAGCGATGGATTATATTATTGGAATTGATGTTGGGACTACAAGTACTAAAGCATTATTATACGATTTAGACGGTAAAATTTATGCGAAAGCAAATAAAGGATATACCCTATATCAGAACGTGCCGGATATGGCTGAAGAAGACCCGGAGGATATTTTTAATGCAACTTTGCAGGCGATTCAAGAGGTTGTAGCAAAGGGAATCAAGGACAATGGAAAAGTGCTTGCTATTTCTTGGTCTGCACAACAGCATAGCTTGATTGCACTTGATAAAGATTTTAAACCGTTAACGCGAACGCTTACTTGGGCAGACAATCGGGCGGAAAAATATGCTGCTGAATATAAAGAAAATGGTCGTGGACTGGCAATGTATAAACGGACTGGGTTGCCGATTCATCCGATGGGGCCTTTTTATAAACTTCTCTGGTTGAAAAATGAGAAACGAGACGTCTTTGATAAAGCGGCATATTGGGTTGGTATTAAGGAATATATAATTTGGAAGTACACTAACGTTCTAAAAGAAGAAATTTCAATGGCAGCCGCTACAGGGCTATTGAACATGAAGACAGCTGAATGGGATGAAGAAGCTCTCAAAGAAACGGAAGTTACCCAGGATCAACTACCTGAACTTGTCGAGACGACATATAAAATTCAGGGAATTAAGTCAGAGTACGCAAAGGTTATGGGCGTTGGAGAGGATGTCTATTTCGTGATGGGAGCGACCGATGGTGCATTATCGACCATTGGCGTGGGGGCCATTGAAACAGGCGTACTGGCCATTAATATTGGAACATCTGCTGCAGTTCGATCATTTGTAGACGAGCCTCAGGTAGATCCTAAAGCGCGGCTGTACTGCTATCCAATTATGAATGGAAAGTACCTCGTCGGAGGACCAATCAACAACGGTGGTATCGTGTTTAGTTGGGCTCATGATGCCTTGTTTGGAGCGGAAAAGGAAACTGCTAAATTACTGAAAAAGGATTCGTTCGATATGTTGACGGAAATTGCTGAAAAAGTCCCAGCGGGATCAAACGGCTTGATTTTTCATCCATATCTAGGTGGAGAACGTGCACCATTGTGGGATGCCAATGCTCGTGGTTCGTTTTTTGGCCTTAATCGTAGTCACACGCGTGCTCACATGATTCGTGCTGTTTTAGAAGGCATCGTTTACAACTTATACTCAGTGACATTAGCGCTAAAAGAAGTCACGGGGGAGCCTAAAGCAATTCTTGCTGCTGGTGGATTTGTTCAATCAGCCCTTGGACGGCAAATGTTAGCGGATGTGTATGAACATGAGGTTGTTATTCCTGATTCATATGAAAGCGGGAGTTTAGCGGCAATGTTTTTAGCCAAGATGAGCCTAGGGCTTGAGGATAAGCTTGAAGATATTAAAAAGTATATTGGGTCGGAGAAAAAGTACGAACCGGACGATGCAACTTATGAACGATATCGGCGACTTATTCCAATTTATATTCGATTAAGTCGAGAATTGGCTACTGAGTACAAGAGTATTGCAGACTATCAACGTGAATTTCCGGATGCAGAAAATTAAGGACAGTTAATTTTCTGCATCCGGTACTGGTAAGTTATAGATATCAAAAATACCACATGTTCTGACCGGAACGTGTGGTATTTTAGCAAGTTGAAGGGAGATGACGTTCATTGCCTAAAGTTTTGACGGTAGGCGAACCATTAGTCGTTTTTGCGTCTCAAGAGCAGGATGCAACGCTTTCTGAAGCGCAGACTTTTAAAAAATATCCAGCAGGAGCAGAATTAAATGTAGCTGTTGGCATCGCAAAACTAGGATATGAGTGTGAGTATATTACTCAGATTGGCGATGATCCATTTGGTGTATTTTTACGCTCGGAGTTGAAAAAAGCGGGGGTCGGTACTAAGTACGTGCGGCAGGCGAAAACAGGCCCTACGGGTATTCAATTTAAACAATTAGTAACAAAAGGTGACCCTAACACGATTTATTATCGTCGTCATTCAGCGGCCACTCGGGTCACGGTTGAATCATTTGAAACGGTTAAAATTCATTCGAATGATTTTGTGCATATCACAGGTATTTTTCCAGCAATCTCTACCGGCGCTCGCCAGTTAACTGACTACCTGATTAATGAGGCCCGTAGTGCTGGGGCGACTATCACGTTCGATCCTAATTTAAGGCCTTCGTTATGGGCTGATGAAAACACAATGATTACCAACATAAATAGTTTGGCTTTAGCAGCGAATATTGTGATGCCAGGGCTGAAAGAGGGGCAACTACTAACAGGACAACAAGAACCTGATGACATTGCTAATTTTTATCTACAGCAATGTCCGGCGATTCTGGCGGTGATTATCAAGTTAGGGCCAGAGGGTGCCTATTTAAAGCTTAGAGAAAAATCTGGTACGGTAATTCCTGGTTTTACCGTTTCACGTGTCATTGATACAGTGGGGGCTGGAGATGGGTTCGATGTTGGTGTGCTCATGGGGATGATGGCTGGAAAATCGCTTCCAGATGCTGTGACTCGTGGTAATGCGATTGGCGCAATGGCCATTCAAAAACAGGGTGACAATGAAGGTTATCCCAATAAACAGCAATTGGAGACTTTCTTGATGTGACCCTTATCTCATTTTTTGGAGACTTTCCCAAAGTCCGTTTAGGTAAGAGATGCCTAACGCACGGTCGAATAATCCGTACCCTGGCCGACCAGATTCTCCCCAAATATCTCGACCGTGATCAGGCCTAGCATAGCCGTGGAACCCAGAGTCGGATAGTGCCTTCATAATTTGGAACATATCAAGGGACCCGGTGCTTGATTCATGAGCGGATTCTTCAAAATCACCAAGAGCATTTAAATGACGGACGTTTCGAAGATGGACGAATGGGACCTTGCCTCGACTCATCATTTCCGTAATGATAGCAGGTACGTCATTTTGCGGATTTTCGCCAAGGCTACCAGTGCAAATTGTGAAGGCGTTTTGCTGAGATGGCACCATATTTTCGATAAGGCGCATATCTTCAATGTTTTTATAGATTCGAGGTAATTCGAAGACGGACATTGGCGGATCATCAGGGTGAATAGCCATTGTGATGTGTTCTTGTTCGCAAACCGGGATAATAGCCTTTAGAAAATAGGCGAGATTTTCACGTAACTGAGTCTCTGTGACGCCATCGTATTTGTGCATGATTTGTGTTAGGCCAGCTAAGCGGTCTGCTTCCCAACCAGGGAGAGTATACGAGTTAATAGTTTCGGTAACCGACTCTGAGAGTTTTAGTGGGGATTGAGGTAATTGAGCTTTTTTAAACTGCATTGAAAAAGAGCCGTCATTACTTGGTGCGCGAAGGTTTGTTCGAATCCAGTCGAACACAGGCATGAAATTGTAACAGACAACCTCGACACCAGCTAGGGATAAGTTTTTGAGTGAGGTAATGTAATTTTCGATGTATTCGTCACGGGTAGGTAGCCCAGCTTTGATATCATCATTAACATTCACAGATTCGACTACTTTAAACTCAAACCCCTGACTGTTAATACTCTTTTTAAGCTGTTTTATTGCATCTAAGGGCCAAACGTCTCCGGCACTGAGGTTAAGGGCGCTGACGATTTGAGAAACTTGTGGAATTTGGCTAATTTGCTGCAGCGATATATTGTCGTCTGAATTGAACCAGCGAAATCCCATTTTAATTTCAGACATTTTATAGTCTCCTTTGTTAATGATTAATCCCATCATACTTTATATTCATCACGGTAAGCGAAACTTTAAGTTGATTTTGGAAAGGAATGATTTGAAATGAGAGTTTTTGAATTTGATCATGAATATTGGACTGAAACAGCCGGCAACCTGATGAGTCGAAGAAATGTCATTAATTCTCCTAAAATAACAAATAATGCGGATGGAGACTATAAAATAATCGTTGATCCTGCTCAGAGAAAGCAAGATTGGTTGGGTGTTGGGGCTGCCATCACAGATTCTGCCGCATCTTTGATTTGGCGGAGTCAAGACGCAAAGCAACGACACAGACTACTAACTGAATTATTTTCGCCGGACCAAGCAGGGTTCAACTTTATCAGGTTACCACTTGGTTCTTGTGACTTCTCTAGCCAAAAGTATTATACGTATGATGACTTACCTTTTGGGGAACAAGACTATAAACTTGAGAACTTTAGTATTGGCACGGGTAAACCTGGGGCCTCGCAGGCAACTAAAGATTTAAAAAACATCATACCTGTTGTTCAGGAGATTCTCACAATCAATCCAGCTGTTAAGATTATTGCATCGCCATGGTCGGCCCCTGCTTGGATGAAAAATACCGGACACCTCACGTTTGGGGGGCATTTAAGGTTTGGTGAATTTACAGGAAATGGGTACGATTCGTCAGTTGATTCTTTTGAGGCTGTGTATGCTAATTATTTTGTTAAATATATTGAAGCATACGCACAGTACGGTATCCCAATTTACGGGATAACGGTTCAAAATGAGCCCTCAAATGCGGCTCATTGGCCAGCAATGATATGGACGTTGAGGGAACAGGCAAGCTTTGTAAGCCAGTACCTTAGAAGAGCGCTGGATGCGAGTTATCCGGAGACTAAAATCTATATCAATGATGATAGTTTACATGTCTTGGATAGGCCGATTGATTCTTCGGTTTCTAATGAGCAGGCGATGAAAATAGATGGCTTGGCAATTCATACCTACCAAGTGCCACATGAGAATCTGTTTAACGGGGTTCGGTCGTATTCACATTGGCAGTTGGGTATGACTGAACGACGGTGCATGATGAATGAAACAGTTGAAGACGCATCACGTATTATGTTTGGAACGATTGGCAATTGGCTTGTTAGGAACGGCTTGAACTTTGCCACGCTGTGGAACTTGGCTTTGGATGAACGTGGTTTACCTAATGCGGCTGATTCGACTGGTCGCCGTGGTGTTGTTACGATTGATCATCATACGGGTAAAGTGCAAAGAAACCTTGAATACTTTATGCTGAGAAACTTTGGACAAGACGTTTCTTTGGGAGCTACTGTTATTCAATCCTCTGATTATACTGAGAACGGTATTGAAGGAGGAATTGGATCGGTTGCATTTTTAGGCATTAATGGTGATATCACCATTCAGTTGTATAACCCTAATGCTCATGCGAGGACTGCTTCTATAGGGCTAGCAGGAAATGGAAATTGTTGGCAAACAGTCACGGTACCGGCGTGGGGGACGGTGACTTGCCACAAATCAAATCGTGATATTAATGTATCAAACGTTCCAGCGGATGATTCTTTTAAGTTGAATCCCACGCCCGCAAATAATTTTGAATGATTCATCAATAAAAGGTATCGAACATAAGTGGGAGTTATTCCTTGCTTAAGTCCGATACCTTTTTAAATTGCAGTTAAA
>NZ_AZCX01000029.1 GCF_001433995.1 Secundilactobacillus kimchicus JCM 15530 | reverse complement strand
AAGTCCGATACCTTTTTAAATTGCAGTTAAAGTGAACGTGACTAGCTCTTGTCCATAGCGTGACCACCAAAACCGTTACGTAAGGCAGAAACGACCTTACCGTTAAAGGTGTCATCTTGCATTGAACGGAAGCGAGTCATGACCGAAGCGGCAATAACCGGTGTTGGGATGCCATGGTCCATGGCGTCTTCAACGGTCCATTGGCCTTCACCGTTAGAGTGCATCCGACCCTTGATAGCGTCCAAGTTAGGATCTTTCTTGAAGGCGTCTTCGGCCAGTTCCATTAACCAACTCCGAACAACGGAACCGTTGTTCCAAACTTTAGCGACGGCTTCGTTATCGTAATCGAAGTCAGAGGCTTGAAGGACTTCGAAACCTTCACCGATGGCTTCCATCATTCCGTATTCGATCCCGTTGTGGACCATCTTTAAGTAGTGACCAGAGCCGGCCTTACCAGTGTAAAGGTAGCCATCTTTTTGTGAAATGCCTTCAAATAATGGGCGAATGGTTTCAAAGACGTCCGCGTCATCGCCACCAATCATGAAGTTCCCACCATTCAAGGCACCACGCCAGCCGCCAGATGAACCACAGTCAAAGTAGTGAACGCCTTTTTCGGTCAATAACCGGTTGTGACGTAATGAGTCCTTCCAGAAGGTGTTCCCGCCATCGATGACGATGTCGTCCTTATCTAAAGCGGCCACCAATTGATCAACCGTAGCGTCGGTTGGCTTGCCAGCAGGCACCATGACCCAAACAATCTTAGGGCTTGGCAGTTGGCTGACCATGTCTTCCAAACTAGAAGCTGAAGCGGCACCGTAGCCAGCGGCTTCTTCCACTAACTTGGTATCTAAATCAAAGCCAACGACTTCGTTGCCGTTGCGCATCATGTTTTGAGCTAAGTTAATGCCCATTTTACCTAATCCGATTAAACCTAGTTTCATCAGAAATGTCCTC
>NZ_AZCX01000028.1 GCF_001433995.1 Secundilactobacillus kimchicus JCM 15530 | reverse complement strand
AAAATCCAAGTAATGCCAATATTTCGGATGCAAACTCAAAAGCCAGTGAGGCGTTAAGTGATGCAAGTAGCGCTGCAAGTGAGGCGAAGAACGCTTCAACGGCAGCTTCGAACGCAGCATCCACAGCCAGTGAAGAAGCAAGCAAGGCTTCCACCGCCAAAGATGAAGCTTCCAGTGCGGCATCAGAAGCCTCGAGTGCGGCGTCAGCAGCAAGTTCAGCTGTGACAGCAGGTGATCGTTCAGCAGCTTCCACTGCAGGCTCAATCGCCTCAAGTGCCGCTAGCGTGGCCTCGAGTGCGGCTAGTGAAGCCAATAAGGCGTCGAGTGCAGCTAACTCAGCTGCATCAACGGCCTCAAGTGCCGCTTCGGTTGCCTCAAGTGCTGAAAGTAAGGCCTCAAGCGCAGCGAGTCAAGCAAGTTCAGCTGCTAGTGTGGCAGCTGATGATCAGAATACTTCAAGTGCGGCATCAACAGCATCGACTGCTGCATCGGCTGCTAGTGATTCAGCAAAGAATGCTGGGAGTGATGCATCAACGGCTTCAACAGCAGATAGTCAGGCAAATAGTGATGCTTCGGTGGCATCAGATGCAGCTAGTTCAGCAGCTAGTCTGGCCAAGGATAACCCAAGCAACGCAAATATTTCCGATGCAAACTCAACGGCTAACTCGGCCTCAAGCGATGCAGATAGCGCAGCCAGTGTTGCTGACAGTGCGTCAACGGCAGCTTCAAATGCAGCGTCAACGGCCAGTGAGGAAGCAAGCAAAGCTTCAACTGCTAAAGATCAAGCTTCGAGTGCTGCGTCAACAGCCTCAAGTGCAGCCTCAGCAGCTAGTTCGGCGGTAACCGCAGGCGATAGTTCAGCGGCTTCTACTGCTGGTTCAATTGCCTCAAGCGCCGCATCAACGGCCTCAAGTGCCGCTAGTGAAGCTAGCGAGGCTTCCAGTGTCGCTGACTCCGCCGCATCAACGGCCTCAAGTGCCGCTTCGGTTGCCTCAAGTGCTGAAAGTAAGGCCTCAAGTGCAGCGTCAACTGCAACAAGTGCAGCGAGTCAAGCCAGCTCAGCCGCTAGTGTGGCTCAAGACACTTCAACGGCCACGAGCGCTGCCTCAACGGCAGTTTCAAATGCATCAGATGCAAACGATGCAGCT
>NZ_AZCX01000027.1 GCF_001433995.1 Secundilactobacillus kimchicus JCM 15530 | reverse complement strand
GCTACTCAAGTCAGACCGCCTTGTTTCACAGGCTATTCAGCGTCATACGCTTCTTGGAACAACTGCACCAACTCTTCCTTGGTGCCTTTCCGTGGATTTGAGAACGCATTCCCATCCTTCAAAGCATTTTCGGCCATGAGTTCAAAGTCTTCGGGCTTGGCGCCGATTGCCTTGATGCTGCGAGGGATGTTCACATCGTCCCCCATTTGCCGCATGGCCTTAATAGCTAAATCGGCGGCTTCCCGGGTTGACAAGCCTTCCGTGTTTTCGCCCATGGCCTTTGCCAATTCGGCGAACCGTTCTGGGGCGGCTACCAAGTTGTACTTTTCAACAACTGGCAACAAAATAGCGCAGCAGACACCATGAGGGGCATCGTATTGGCCACCCAATTGGTGCGCCATAGCGTGGACGTAACCCAGGTCAGCGTTATTAAAGGCCATCCCGCCTAACATTTCAGCTTCTACCATCTTGGTCCGGGCTTCGATGTTGTGACCGTTGGCAACGGCTTCCCGCAAGGCTTCTTCACACAACTTAATCCCGGCGATGCATTGGCCATCGGTGATTTCGTTACGGTTCGTTGACACATACGGTTCGATCAATTGAACGAAGGTATCCATCCCGGTTGAAGCCGTCAAGCCAGCGGGCACGTCCAACATCAACATCGGATCGTTAAATGAAACGAGCGGAATATTGCGCCATGAGACGACCACAAACTTCAGCTTCGTTTCTTCGTTGGTAATCACACAGTGACGGGTTAATTCAGAAGCCGTCCCAGCGGTTGTGTTCACCGCCATCAGTGGTGGTAATGGGTTTTCCAAGGTTTCGATCCCAGCCAGCTTGGTGATGTCATCGCCGTTGGTCAAGATGATCCCGGTCCCTTTCCCACAGTCGTGAGCTGAGCCACCACCCACGGTGATGATACTGTCACAGTCGTTGTCTAAATAAACTTGTTTAGCGGCTTTAATGTTCCGAACCTTAGGGTTTGGTTCTACCCCATCATAGATGGCATAGCTCACACCGGCCTGATCCAATGAAGCTAAGGTCTGGGCAACTGGCCCGTTCGCCATACCGCGCAAGAACTTATCCGTCACGATCAACGGTTTGGTCATGTTGAGCATCTTGGCCCGATCGCCAATCTTTTCAATGACCCCTTTACCGAAGAAGTTGACACTAGGCATTAAAAAATCAAAATTTTCCTTCAT
>NZ_AZCX01000026.1 GCF_001433995.1 Secundilactobacillus kimchicus JCM 15530 | reverse complement strand
TGACTTTTAATCAGAGGGTCGACAGTTCGAGCCTGTCACGGCTCATTCACCAATGTCAACTGCCAGTTGACGAGTCATACGGTAATTCATTTGCCGACTTAGCTCAGTTGGTAGAGCACCTGTCTTGTAAACAGGGGGTCGGAAGTTCGAATCTTCTAGTCGGCATTAGTTTAATATGCGGAAGTAGTTCAGTGGTAGAACATCACCTTGCCATGGTGGGGGTCGCGGGTTCGAATCCCGTCTTCCGCTTTTGCCAAAACGCCGGGGTGGCGGAATTGGCAGACGCACAGGACTTAAAATCCTGCGGTCAGTGATGACCGTACCGGTTCGATCCCGGTCCTCGGCATTGATTCATCATGTAACACTGTTTCATCTTATTATGACGCACCCATAGCGCAACTGGATAGAGTGTCTGACTACGAATCAGAAGGTTGTAGGTTCGACTCCTACTGGGTGCATTTTAACGGGAAGTAGCTCAGCTTGGTAGAGCACCTGGTTTGGGACCAGGGGGTCGCAGGTTCGAATCCTGTCTTCCCGATTTAAATAAGTTTGATCTTTATTTAAAGACCATCGCGGTGTAGCTCAGCTGGCTAGAGCGTCCGGTTCATACCCGGGAGGTCGAGGGTTCGATCCCCCCCGCCGCGATTTGATCATAGCTCGGACCTTTAGCTCAGTTGGTTAGAGCAGACGGCTCATAACCGTCCGGTCGTAGGTTCGAGTCCTACAAGGTCCATTTTCAGATGGCCTTAGGCATGATCATGTTTATTATCATTTTGGAGGATTACCCAAGTCTGGCTGAAGGGAACGGTCTTGAAAACCGTCAGGTGGGTCAAACCACGCGAGAGTTCGAATCTCTCATCCTCCTTTTTATTATCGCGGGATGGAGCAGTCTGGTAGCTCGTCGGGCTCATAACCCGAAGGTCGTTGGTTCAAATCCAGCTCCCGCAATTATGGTCCGTTGGTCTAGCTGGTTAGGACGCCTGCCTGTCACGCAGGAGATCACGAGTTCGAGTCTCGTACGGACCGCTTTTGGCTCGGTAGCTCAGTCGGTAGAGCAACGGATTGAAGCTCCGTGTGTCGGCGGTTCGATTCCGTCCCGCGCCATTAGAAATGCGGGTATAGTTTAGTGGTAAAACCACAGCCTTCCAAGCTGTTGTCGCGAGTTCGATTCTCGTTACCCGCTTTTCTGGGCCTATAGCTCAGCTGGTTAGAGCGCAC
>NZ_AZCX01000025.1 GCF_001433995.1 Secundilactobacillus kimchicus JCM 15530 | reverse complement strand
CAGCATTGGCACTTGGCTTACCACTGTTGTTGTTGACCTTGCCACTGTGGATCTTGCCAGCATTGCTGACATTGCCACTCTGGTTACCAATCGCACTCTTGGCCTTACCATTTATCCTTGGTACTGGTCTTGGGATGATTCTTAAGGGCATTTGGGATCTTATCAAGTTTATTGCCGGGTTGATCTTCGGCTGGTTGTTGCCACTCGTGGTTCTTGGTGCTTTGGCACTTGGCTTACCACTGTTGCTTTTGACCTTGCCACTTTGGATCTTGCCTGCAATCTTGACGGTACCTTTCTGGTTGCCAATTCTGCTTGGCTTGTTACCATTCTTAATTGGTGCAATCCTCGCTGCTCTTGCTAAGGGTCTCTGGGATCTGTTGAAGCTAGGTCTTGGCGCTATCTTAGGCTGGCTGTTTGCTCCGCTTGTTTTCGGTGCCTTGGCACTTGGCTTACCACTGTTGTTGCTGACCTTGCCATTGTGGATCCTGCCAGCCTTGCTGACATTACCACTCTGGTTGCCACTGTTACTTGCAGCACTGCCACTGTTGTTAGGTAAATTGTTTGGCGCACTTGCGAAAGCCCTTTGGGACTTCCTTAAGTTCTTGGCCGGCGCATTACTTGGTGCTTTGTTCGCGCCAGTTATTCTTGGCGCCCTAGCACTTGGTTTGCCACTCTTATTATTGACACTCCCACTGTGGTTCTTGCCAGCCTTGCTGACATTGCCACTCTGGTTACCATTACTGCTTGCAGCCTTACCATTCTTACTTGGTAACCTGTTAGGCGCACTTCTCGGAAACGGCTTAGGTCATCTGTTATTCACGGCAGCCTTGTTCTTACTTGGCTTACCATTGTTTGGCCTATTACACTTCTTGAGTAAGTTGTTGAAGGGCATCTTCCTGTACCCATTGTTGGCACTTCTTGGTACTCTTCTCGGCGGTCCACTTTACTGGCTGTTAATGCCACTCTGGATCCTGCTACACCTGTTACGGAAGTTGATTAAAGACTTGTTGATTGGGGCATTGTTGTTCCCACTCGGCCTGATCTTCGGTGGATTGCCATTCTTGCTGAGCTTGCCATTGCTTATCGCCGGCTTCTTGTTGGGCCAAGGCAATTGCGGATGCTTTAGCACTTGGTTTGGCCGGTCTTTTGACCGCTATGCCATTCTTACTTGGTTTGCCGTTGGCATTCCTTGGAAACTTCTTGCTTAAGAAGTTGTTAGCAAACATCTTGTTCACGTTGGCCGTTGCCTTATTGGCATTGCCACTGTACGGATTGCTACACGCCTTGAGTAAGTTCTTGAAGGGTCTCTTCCTCTATCCATTGCTTGCATTGCTAGGGACGTTACTCTTCGGACCGTTGTACTGGTTGGCAATGCCACTCTTGATTCTCGGGCACCTTCTTCGGAAGGCGATTACCGACTCTATTAAGTGGTTGCTACTCTTACCAATTGGCTTGTTATTTGGTGGTTTGCCATTCTTGTTGGCATTACCATTCTTGATCGGTGAATTCTTGATCCTTAAGGCACTCGCTGATTTGCTCGGGTTGTTGCCCGCCGCATTACTTGCAGCATTACCATTCCTGCTTGCCTTGCCATTGGCCTTCTTGGGTAACTGGTTATTGAACAACTTGCTTAAGCACTTACTGTTCACCGCAGCCTTGTTCTTACTCGGCTTGCCATTGTTCGGTCTGTTGCACTTCTTGGGTAAGTTGTTGAAGGGGATCTTCCTGTACCCATTGTTGGCACTTCTTGGGACGCTTCTCGGCGGTCCACTGTACTGGCTGTTAATGCCATTGTTCATCTTGCTGCACTTGTTGC
>NZ_AZCX01000024.1 GCF_001433995.1 Secundilactobacillus kimchicus JCM 15530 | reverse complement strand
CTGCCAAGGGCGCTTGGGTTAAGGCTAGCGATGTTGATAACGCTACGGCTCCATTAGCTGAGAATCAAATTCGTGTTAACTTTAAGGATGCATCAGGTAAAGTAGTAGCTACCAAGACTTATACAAATAACAACTTTAAGTCACAAGCTGCTAAAGACTACTTGACGACTGTTGGCGACACTACTGTTGCTGGCCAAACATTGTCAACTAAAAATGCACGACTACTCAGCACTCTTGTTTCAGGTTACACTTTGGAACAAGCTGGGACTGACGGCATTGGTTTGAGCGCTGCACAATACACGGCAAACCAAAATGCAGTCGCTGCAGCTCAATATGGTTCTGATGTCAACCTGACCGTTGTGCCTGTTACTAAGGGTAACTTGTTCGGGACTTCGACTGCTACAACGGCGAAATTCATTTTATCAAACGGTCAAGGAATTGATGCTAAGACAAACGTCTTTGATAACGGAACTTTAGCAGCTGTTGCTCAAAAGCTTGCCACTCAAAGTCAAACTGCCGGTGCCAAGGGCGACAAGATTACTCTTGAAAATGTTCGTGCTGCTGTAAAAGCTGCCGGAGCAGATACCCTTTACACTGTTTATGATACTAATGCTGCCATTGCTCAAGGAAACGAAGTAGCTGGGGCATCAAACATCGTTTCAGGTCACACTTACACTGCATTCAAGTTAACGTTTACTGGCGATGTTCAAGATGGCGATACTAACGCTAAGAACGCAGCTACTATCGTAATTAACGGCCAAGCAATTAACTTATATTACACTTCAACTCAAGCACAAACTAATGTTGCTGCTACAGATGCTAACAAAGGCAACATTATCAGTGCATTCAACTTCAACCAAAATTAATTTAACTCCTAGTTAAATTATATCTATGATATATTTTGGGAATTATTGCAAAAAAGTCATCCAATTTGGATGGCTTTTTTTGCATTAGTCATAAAGAAATTTATAACGAGACTAAAAAAGGCACATTCACCAAAGTGAAATGTACCTTAATTATAGGTCTACCAATACTATTTGACTCAAGAACCCAAAAAAAGAGCCCTTACGGACTCTTTTTCTTTCGATACCACATCCGTTACTTAGCTACGTAATCAGTGTTAGCGTTTGAAGTAGGTGCAGCACCTTCAACAAGGTTAGCAGTGTAAGCAGCTACAACGTTGTTACCGTAAGTAGTCAAACGGTTGTCAGTAGCAAACTTGTCTGATGAAGTGAAAGTAAATTCGTAGTGATAGTTCTTGTTATCACGGCTCGTGTAAGTCTTAGTGCCAACCAATTTGTTTAATGGAGCGTTGGCAGTTAACAATGTTGATGAAATCTTAGCAGCATCAACAGTTGCAGTAGACTTGCCTTGAAGTGCAGCCAATTGGGCAGTAGTCAACTTAGGTAAGTTAACTTCTGAGCTGACGTTAGCACCTGCAGCCAGTGGAGTGTTTAATTGGATGTTGTTGTTGTTTACAGTATCAACAATGAATGAAACTTTTGAAGTTGATGCTGCGTGAACGTGGACACGTAATGAGCCACCGAACAATGCAGAAGTTGCATCTTGAGGGTCGGTAGTAGCTGCTGCGTTACTGCCGTCACTGTAACCCCATGCGTAACCTGCAGGTAAGTTGTCTTGTGCAAAGGCAACGATACCCTTGTTGTTAGCATCAGTGTTGTTAGCAACCTTGTCACCCTTACGGGTTAAGGTTGAAGTAGTAACAAATGTAGCATTAGTACCAACTACGTTATTGTTATCATCAACATAGGTAATAGTAACACTGTTGTTTTCAGTAGCATTGCTCTTAGTTTCTAAGTCGCTAGCCTTAACCCAAGCGCCCTTGGCAG
>NZ_AZCX01000023.1 GCF_001433995.1 Secundilactobacillus kimchicus JCM 15530 | reverse complement strand
GATTAAACCTAGTTTCATCAGAAATGTCCTCGTTTCATTTATTATTTTCGACGCTTTTATTATATGGGATATTGGGATAAGTAGCAAGCAGAAATGAAAAAAATTTACATTTTTATTTTCAGTGATGAAAATGATTTTAACCATAGGATGAGGAGTTGACATTTATATAGGGGGTTTGTATGATGAATGAAGCGAAGAAGCATTTAGTAGAACGATGGGCTCCGAAGTAGAAAGTTGGCGGATGCTGGAAGCCAACCGTCCCGGTTGTTCGAATTACAGTGTGGAGCTTTCGATGCTTTCGACGGGTCATTCCGTTAACGATGACGAGAGATGCAGGTACCTGCATAACTTGGGTGGTAACGCGGAAACTATTTCGTCCCTATTGGTCATGGTGACCAATGGGGGCTTTTTATTATCTAGGAGGAACTATTGTGACAATTATTGATGAGCTTAAATGGCGCGGTGCAATCAATCAACAAACAGACGAAGAAGGATTGGCCAAACTTGTTTCTGAAAAGGCGGTTGGTCTCTATGTTGGAATTGATCCAACAGGTGACTCCATGCACATTGGGCATTTGATTCCGTTCATGATTCTTAAACGGTTCCAGTTGGCCGGTCACCGGCCATACATTGTGATTGGTGGTGGGACAGGGTCAATCGGTGATCCAAGTGGGAAAAAATCGGAACGAACCTTGCAATCAATGGAGCAGGTTCATAAGAATGAAGCGGCCATTACGGCGCAAATGCAACGTCTCTTTGGCCAGGATGGGCAATTTAAGATTGTGAACAATTACGATTGGCTATCAACCATTTCCCTGTTGGCCTTCCTACGTGATTATGGGAAGCTGTTTAATGTGAACAACATGCTGGCAAAAGAGGTCGTTGCTTCACGACTAGAGGTCGGTATTTCGTACACGGAATTTACTTACCAGATTCTGCAATCAATTGATTTTCTTCATCTATATGAAGCTGAAGATGTTCAGTTGCAAGTCGGCGGTGCGGACCAGTGGGGAAACATCACGGCCGGAATTGATTTGATTCATAAGATCAAAGGCAGTGATACTAAGGTCTACGGGTTGACCATTCCGTTGATGTTGAAGGCCGATGGTACTAAGTTTGGTAAGACTGCCGGGGGAGCTGTTTGGTTAGATGCGGAAAAGACCTCACCTTACGAATTCTACCAATTCTGGTTAAACCAAGATGATCGGGATGTCGTCAAATACCTCAAATACTTCACATTCCTGGATCAAGATGAAATTAATGACCTTGCCCAAAAGGTTAGTGACCACCCTGAAAAACGGGAGGCACAGCGGCGATTAGCTGAGGAAGTGACCGCGTTTGTTCATGGCCAAGAGGCAGTGAATGAAGCTGAGAATATTTCGAAAGCGTTATTCTCAGGGGACGTCGCCGAATTGACAGCTCGAGAAATTGAACAGGGGTTCAAGAGCGTCCCTTCGGTTACGGTCACAGCTGAAAAACGAAATATTGTCGAATGGTTAGTAGACGTCACTTCAATTGAACCTTCAAGACGTCAGGCCCGCGAAGATGTCTCAAACGGGGCTATTCGGATCAACGGTGAAAAGGTGACGGATACTGAAGCAACTGTCGATCCTAGCTCACACTTTGACGGGCAATTCGTCATCGTTCGTCGGGGAAAGAAGAAGTATTTCTTAGCCCGGGTTGAAGCATAATATTAAAACACAATTGCAAAAGGCACAGTCTCTGATGAGATTGTGCTTTTTTTGGATTTTGGTGTTGACGGTTTTGGTAAAGCTTGGTATGATTGTTCTCGTTGCTTCACGAGGTAGCCAATTAATTTCAACGGCTAAGAAAGTTGAAATTAAGGGTTGACCAAAAGGAGTCAACGTGATATATTATAAAAGCTGTCACGAAGACAGCTAATCAGTAGACCTTTGAAAAC
>NZ_AZCX01000022.1 GCF_001433995.1 Secundilactobacillus kimchicus JCM 15530 | reverse complement strand
TCAACGGTTTATATGGACGGTTATTTGATTGACATAAGATTAAAACTTTCTGTGACTGGTGTCAACAGTTTTAATCAAAAAAGTTTTAGGCTAAGTTGTGTAGCGCTGATGCCACGCGGATTTGGGCCAAGTAATTTTTAATCAGTTGGGCCCCAACCACTGGATCTGTCATGATGGATTCAGGATGAAACTGGACACCATAGACTTGATTAACATCATCTTCGACGGCTTGGATCGTTCCATCATCGGCCGTTGCGGTCACTGTTAGGGTCGCTGGTAAACTGGCGGGGTCGATGACCAGGGAGTGGTAGCGGGCCGCTTCGAACTGGGCTGGACAGTTGGCAAACATCTTGGCGGTCCCCTGTTGGGTCATGGTTGACGGCTTACCGTGCATTAAAGCTGGAGCGTGGACCACTTGAGCGCCGTACACCTCACCAATGGCTTGCAGGCCAAGGCAGACCCCAAAGATTGGAATTCTGCCGACAAACGCCTTGAGGATGGTGTTCAGGTTACCAGCATTTTCAGGCCGGCCGGGGCCTGGAGACAAGATGAGACCGCTAGGCGACTTTGCCATGAGTTCCGCCGCAGTCATCGTGTCGTTTTTAATCACGGCAATGGGTTCGTCGGTCAGGGTGCCGATTAATTGGTACAAGTTATAGGTGAAACTGTCGTAATTATCGATTAAGTACAGCATGGGTGAGTCCTCCTTGGTCTGCGGCAAGAACCGCATCTTTGACGGCCCGGGCCTTGTTGTTAAATTCCTGATATTCGTATTTGGCAACACTGTCGGCGACGATTCCGGCGCCGGAGTGGATGACCATTTGATCGCCTTTACGGTAGGTCAACCGGATTCCGATACAGAGGTCAAGGTCGCCAGAGTAGTCCAAATACCCGAGACAGCCACCGTACACCCCACGCTTGTGATGTTCCAGTTGGCTAATAAGCTGCATTGCCGAAATCTTCGGCGCTCCGGATAGGGTGCCGGCAGGGAGAACGGCATTCACGATGTCGAGGGCGGATGCGTCAGGGGCTGCGGTACTTTCAACGGTTGAGCCCAAGTGCATGACGTTCGCGAATTTGAGCAGTGCCCGGGTTGTGGTGACGTGAACGGAGCCAAACTCACTGACGCGGCCCAAGTCGTTTCGGCCGAGGTCGATTAACATGTTATGTTCAGCCTTTTCCTTGGGACTCGTCTGCAATTCCGTGGCAAACTTGGCGTCTTCCTCTGGCGTTTGTCCCCGGCGCCGCGTTCCGGCTAGCGGATACGTGAATAGTTGGTCACCCCGCTTAGTGATGAGTGTTTCGGGAGATGCCCCTAGTGTTTCAAAGTCGCGGTGGTGGAAGTAAAACTGATAGGGCGAGGGACTGGCTTTAAAGAGGGTGGGTGCAATGTGCAGCAGGGAACCCGTCATGGTGGCTTGTTGCGGGTTTGATAAAATAAGTTGGAAGATGTCGCCATCAATCACGTGTTGCTTTGTTTCGGCCACCTTTTTTGTGAATTCATTGAGTGAGAACTGAAAGTGGAAGGGTGTTTTGAGGCTAAAGGTCGGCAGTGGCTTCGGCGTGGCGGCCAAAACGGTCGCCTGCAAAGTCGCAAGGTCGCCCATAACGACCTCATATCGGGCTTCAAGTTCGAGACTTGGAATCACGTGGCTAAGGGTGACTTGGTGCTTGCGATGGTTGTAAGCAATGACCCGGTTGACCAAGAGCAGGTCAGCGTCGTCGAGGCCCATGGGGTCAGCCACGGTGTCGCGTAGTGCGGTTGTGGCGTACTTGGCATAGTCATAACTAAAGTAGCCGATTAAGCCACCGGTGAAAGGGGGCAGCTCAGGTTGACGCGGCGTCCGGTTTTGCGCCAGGAGGTCGTCTAAGATGGGCTTTAAATCCGCGTTGCGGGTCGTTTCGCGGCCGTCGGCATCCGTCTCAGTCAATACGTGATCCCGGTAGGTAAAGGTTCGCTCTGGGGCAAGGCCGATGAAGGTGTAACCATCTTCGGTTTCCTTTGGCTTCCCGGTTAGTAAGAAACCGGGTTCGCCGGCCTGCTTGAGGGCGTTAAATAGGGTGATGGGATCAAAATCGGGCATGGTAAACTGCCGGGTGATCTGAATGGCGGGATAGTCCGCTGCTAGGGTGAGTAAGTCGTCTTTATTCATTATCAATTCCTCCAGTTAGTTAAAACGGGTTAATCGTTGGCTGATGAGGTCGCTAACTGGAATTGCCATCGTTTGATTGTCATG
>NZ_AZCX01000021.1 GCF_001433995.1 Secundilactobacillus kimchicus JCM 15530 | reverse complement strand
GCCGCGTTTAGCCAGACTTCGCTACCCGTCCAAAAAACAACTGTTGATACCAAATCAACTCCACTATATTACCAAATAACCGGGTATTTAGTCAACCGTTTTTCTAATTTCCCCGGCGACATTTTTTTGCACCCTACAGGTCCAAAATGGCAAGTCGCGATTGCCATTCTTCAATGAACGTCGCATGGCGCCATTCGTGGTGACGATGGGTACCATACCCCACTGACTGATTATAGTACAGCGTCCCATTAATCATCGTGGGAGCTGGTTTTATATGCAAATGACCAAAGACCACACGCTCAACACCAAAATCTTGAATTTGGTCTCCGAGACGTTGAGACCCCAGGAGACCCACATAAACGTTCCAAAAACGGTCATCATCATTGAAATGGACATAGTGGTTGGATGGCACAAAATGCGTCATAAACAGAATTTTTTTGCCAGCTGCTCGCGCTTGAGTAAACTGGGCCTTCGTCTGAGCTAATACCCGGGACATGCGCTCGATATCCGGGATTGGTTGCTTGATTAGGCCATCGACCGAAAAGGCCCGTTTCCAAGCCAAAAACTGCGCCGGCGTGCGATTGACTCTAGTGGCAAAAGAGTAGTCATACCACCCGTTATTGCCAATGACCCGCCAATCGGTACCTGCTACATCGAGGTATTGGTTATGAAAATATTCAGGGCTCATGCGGGTTTCAAGTTCAGCATAACTAATCCCTTTCACCATGTCATGGTTACCAGCAATAAATTTGACCGTGACCTCAGGCATTTTGGCCGCCAACGTTTGCGCGAATTGCTGACTTTTCCGAAAGTCATTAAAAAGGTCACCTGCGATCAAATAAATATTAACATTTTGGTGCTGCAAAAACGCCACCTGTTCCGAGATGACCACCTCAGGATCAAGCAGATTAATATCAATATGGTTATCACTGGAAATTGCTAGTCGTACCATTATTTTCTCCTACAAATAAAAAGGTGTGTTACAAGTATCGTAACACACCTTTCAACTTTTATAGCTTAGTTAATACCAGCCATCAGCCGCTTGATTGGTTTAATCAAGAATGCCAAGACAATGGCGGCCACAATAGCAACAATCCCAGTAATCGCGAAATAAGCAACTTCGTTTTCTGGCGTATAGAATTGCACAATTTGTGAGTTAACCGCTTGGCCAGCCGAATCGGCCAAGAACCACATACTCATCATTGAAGATTGGAACGCTCTTGGGGCCAACTTGGTCGTGACAGAAAGACCGATTGGTGAGATTAATAATTCAGAAATTTCAACAATCAACCAACTCCCCACTAACCATAGTGGGCTAACCTTGGCATCCACGCCAAACATCGCAACGGGGATGACCATGAACAGGTATGAAAGTCCGGCAAAAACCAACCCAAGTGAAAACTTGGTTGGTGAAGAAGGTTGCCGCTTACCCAATGTCGTCCACAGTGTGGCAAAAATTGGCGTCAACAAGACGATAAACAGGGGGTTCAAAGACTGGTACCATGACGGATCAATTTTGAACCAGCCTAACTGGTTGTTAGTTTGATCTGCTGCGAAGAGCGCTAACACAGATGAACCAGATTCTTCGATTGCCCAGAAAATAGCAGCAGCCAAGAACAATGGAACATAGGCCCAAACCCGAGAGCGCTCGACATCATTGACCTTCTTACTTGTTAACATAAGTATGAAAATCGTAATTGGAGCAATCACAGCCACAATACTCAATAACGTAATGAAACTAGCAATGCTTAATACATCAAAGACCTTCATGATTAGGACAATTAACGCAAAGGCAATAACCCCAAGCGTGACCTTAAATGAAAGTCCTTTAGCTTCACCGGGTTCCAATGGATCATCGGGATAAAATGAATCCTTGCTAAGATACTTACTACCACCGCGCCAGTATGAGATAAGGCCGAAGAACATCCCAATAGCGGCAAGTGAAAATCCAACGTGGAAGTTAAACATCTTTTGTGCTTGACCCACGACGATTGGTGAAATTAACGATCCTAAGTTAATCCCAAAGACAAAGATGGTAAAACCAGAATCCCGACGATTGTCACCTTCTTTGTATAAGCCACCAACCATTTCAGACACGTTTGGTTTTAACAAACCAGTCCCAATCGTGATTAATACGATGGCCAGGAATAAGGCCCATTCACCAGCCGGAAGTGACAACGAAATATGACCAAACATGATCAAAATCCCACCGTAAAGAACCGTCCGACGACTCCCCCAAATCCGGTCACTCATAAAGCCACCAAGGACTGATGACAGGTAAACCAAGGAACCGTAAATGGACATAATTGAGGCTGCAAGCCCCTTGTCCATTCCTAGACCACCATCTGCTATTGAATAATACATATAGTAGATGAGGATGGCCCGCATACCATAGTAACTAAATCGTTCCCAGAACTCCGTAAAGAACAGGGTCGAAAGACCTCTTGGCTGACCTAAAAACGCATGGTCAAGATCTTTTGTACCTTTGTTATCCAAAATAATACCTCCAAACATCGTCACCATACTTAGAATTGTATGGTCTTCCTAACAAAGAGAAGTGCTCTCCTAATAGCTTTCTAATTAAAGCATACAGGCAATTATACCCTCAAAGGATATACAACGCAATGATTCTTTAACCAGAAAAACGAATAAACTATCAAATATTTGTTAGGCAATTATGATGATGCCGTGAGGCATTCTAATTCGCTGCTTATTCATTGCTGGCCAGTTCACTTAGCGCAAATTTCACCAAATTTTCGCCGTTTAGCCAACCATAAACGTCATCGGGGATTTTCTCTACCCGAGAATTCAACTGCTTCAGTTGATCGTATTTATAGGTCACTTGAGGGGCAACTAAGACTAAATCAGCGTCAGTCATTGCCTCTTCCATTGCACTACTATAACTTGCCGCTTCAAATGTAATTGGTGCATGGTAAGCCTCTGAAGAGCGTTCGGCTGAATCCCGCAATAATTCACTCGAAATCCCACTACCACAAATAATTAGTACTCGCGTCATTATGAGTCCTCCCAACTTATTAACACACTTTACCTATTTGATATTAACAAATTAAGAATACCACTGCCAAACCTATACCACAAGCCGAAATTAACGGATGAGTTGCCTAAACAAAAGTATATTTAGAACTATACCAATATTTCTTGGTGGTGGATTGTTAATTCAACGTAAAAAAAAGTACTAACCTTTTACGGTTAGTACTTCTATCGCAGTGTTATAAACTGCCGGCTGAGGAATTCGAATCCCCGACCCTCGGTTTACGATACCGATGCTCTACCAACTGAGCTAAGCCGGCATGAANCGGTGTCTTAACCACTTGACCAACGGGTCATACTTATTACCAACGGAGAGTGAGGGATTCGAACCCTCGAAACAGGCTTTTACCCGTTTACACCATTTCCAGTGGTGCTCCTTCGGCCAGCTCGGACAACTCTCCATTTTACCTCCGGCAGGCGGGCTCGAACCGTCGACAACCTGATTAACAGTCAGGTGCTCTACCAACTGAGCTATGCCGGAATAATCGCGTGGCAACGTCCTACCCTCGCAG
>NZ_AZCX01000020.1 GCF_001433995.1 Secundilactobacillus kimchicus JCM 15530 | reverse complement strand
TATGACCCCACCCGGAATATTGACAGTTTTAAAATACCGGCGTTAAAGGGTTTAACCTATGTTTGTGCACCATTTGTGCACAGTAACCTAGGCGGGTTTAATACATAACAATCACATTTACTTCATAGTTAATAAAAAACTCCTTCATCAATCATAATGAAGGAGTACTTTGCATGATATCTATATGAGATATCTATATGAAAGGTGATATTATTTTAAATCCCAAGTATAGGTGTCGTTATTATGCATTTGAGCTTGACTATTTAAAATAACTGAATGGGCCGCATTAATTGCTGGACCAGCTACGGCTACAGCACCACCTGTACCTAATATAGCGGCACGTCGTGCTTCGTCTGCAACTCGCTGCCCAGCATTTACAGCAGAGTGAGCTGTAATTAATACCCCGTCAGCAATTAATGGAATAATACCAATAATTGGAACTGCACTCATTACACCAAGCGCCCATTCTGCTCCTACAAAAGCAGCTTCTGTTGCTGCATGAGCAACAAACGTCCCAGCTTGCAAAGCAGCATCAGTACCCACTGCAATTTTTGTTGTAGCCGAACCAGCAAGACTACCGAGTAATTGTCTATTTGCTTCATTAGATAGACTCTGATCGGTCGGGGAATTAGTTACTGCTACATTGGATCCACGAATTGCAGCATTAACTCCGTTCACTACTGGACCAGCTACTGCTCCTGCAACCACTGGGGTTAGAACAGCAGAACGCCGTGCCGTACTCCAAGCATATTGGAACCCATGCCAAAGCGAATTAGCCCCAATTAAGACACCATCAGCAATCAGCGGAACGATACCCAGAACGGGAACTGCGCTGGCAATCCCTAAGCCAATCATTGTTGCATAAGCCAATGCATTGATTGGCTCAGCAACAGCACTTTCTGCTAAATCTGCCGCTAAATTAACACCATTGGCAACTGCTAGTGATCCCGACGTGGCAACGTTCATTCCTGACTCTGTTACTGAAGCTGTCCGTGTACGCTGAATATTCGAATCAACTGCATCTTGAACTCCCATTTTTCCGGTGCCCAAATTATAAACATCCCAAACATGACCGTTGTCATCTGTAATGTTTATAGAACCAAATTTAGGAATCACTAACACTTTGTTATTGGCTAATAACGTCATATCTCCAGATTTCGTATTATAAAACGCATCAACATTACCTTGTGACGTTTTTACAACCTGATCTGACCCAGAATTTGCCAGCTGTAAAGTCGTGTTATTGGGTAACGCATCATCATAACTCTGCGCAAAAGATCCCAAATCAGAAATGCCTAGATCAATTGTACTATCAACAGTTGCATCGATCCCACCGTGCGTGTCTTGATGAGTAGTTGGTACCTCTTGATCGTCTCCAAGACTGCTAACTGATGTAGTAGGCAACTTTGTGGTAGTGTCTTCGCTATTTTCCTGACCATTTTCTGTACTGGTCTGCGAATCAGTTCCCGTAATAGGTGAGCCTGTATCACCGCTCACCGGCGTTTCAGGTCTTGACTCACTAGACGTATCTGTAACGGATCGACTATTTTGCACCTCATCTGAAGTTTTCTGAGAGCTATTGGTAGTTGAGTTCTCGTTACTTTCGGAGGCTATAACGCTACCATCATTTTTTACTGTCTGACTCGTGTCAAAATTTGTACTATTCTGCCCCCCAGCAACCAAGTTAGTACTTGAATCTTGAGCTGTACCTTTTTCTCTAGATTCGGTGTCTGGTGCAATCGTCGTCATCTGTGTGGTATTGTCATCAACATGAGCCTGAGCATTCAGGCCACCAGCTACAAATACTAGCGATGCACTAAAGAGCGATAACGCAATCGTCGCTTTTATGGAGTTCCTATGCATTGCACTTTCCCCTTTCTTACTATACTATCCAATGAATTATCCTCTGATAATTCAATTTTCATAATAACCTATTATATAAAAAAATTCGATGTTTTTTATAAACTTCGTACACTATTTATAAATTGGATGCTTGGCTCATGTGTTTATTTTAGAATACATTTTAAAAAGTTTAATTTTGACTGCAATCCTGGAGTAAATAAAAAGCCACCCTACCCAAAACGGATAGAGTGGCTTAATTGTTAATCAATCGCTTTAATAAACTTCACAAACGCTTTGTTGCTGGAGAAATACCCCATTGAAGTCTTGAATCGGGTAATCTTCCCGTACTTCTCAGGTTCAGCGTAGAAGCGTGTTCCTTTCACGAAACGAACGGCCCGCTTCTGTTTGAAACCAATGTCTCGGTAACCATTAATCTGCGGTGCGATTACTTCGTACAGACCCTTGGCCTTATAGTAAGTTGGTTTTGCCACGCTAGTTCCACCTTTCTTAGCCAGCCGAACAACTTCATCCACATCTAGCCCACCGGGACAAGCTGTGGCTGTCACCTCGTTATGACCTAAAACATGCTTGCGGTCCAACGGAATGCCGTACCGCTTACAGATATCAGCCACCAACCGAGCGCAGTTGGCAACTGTCTTAGGGTCCACCTTCCAACCAGGGCCGCCAGTTGAGTTCAAATTTTCAATTCCAATAGACCGTTGGTTTGGGCTAGCGATCCGTGGTACATCTGAACCACCAGTGCCACCCGCGTGCCAAGCGGCGTACTGCTCACCCACACAGCCAATAATTTCGGTTGGTGTGACTTCATAGTGAGCCGAAGTGTTAGCCGGCCCGCCTTGAACCCAGGTATTCATGGCAGTGTTCTTGTTGGTCGTCGCATTGTGGTGAATGATGATTCGGTCAATCTTAAGGCCATTTCGTGAGCTGGCATTCATGACCTTAGGATTCTTGCTAGTGATCAGCTTGCTATAAACTTCTCCTGCCATAATTAGCCTCCAATTCCTTTAAATCCGTCAAACAGACCGCTGGTAAAGCCACCAACCAAAAGGCCCATGACCGCTCCAGAAACGTAATTGCTATCGCCGGTAGTAGCCACTGAAGCCAGTCCGGCCACAACACCAACCACCATTGCAATCCATGGCATGTAACGATTTTCGATCCGAGTGGTCTTCACTGCTTGTGTGATGCAAAAGACTAAGGCAGCTGTAATCGCTAGCTCCGCTGCGGTACCCAGATTTAGTTGCGTGATGTAATCCAAATTAATCACCTCGTTTTAATTTTTCAATCTCAATTTTCAATTGCTCGTTTTCTTGTCGGAGACGCTTAACTTCTTCCTTAGGGGACTCAGTGGAGCCTGCGTTGATTCGAGCGACCCATACAGGTACGTAACCGACCGCAATCGCTGATACAGCCGAGATTATGGCCGTTAGTACACCTTGGCTCACTTAATCATCTCCCGTGAATGCATATGATGTGATTCGAAAAATCACACCTCCAGTCAGAACGGCCCCTGGGCTGATGATTGCTCCAATCTCAATATCGTGGATGAGAAACCCGCAAAAGAACGTCACCCACACAAAAATGAGCATCGCAATCAAAATTGGCCGAGCATAGAACCAATGGAAGTCCCAGATTGAATACACCACCGCAAACGTTCCCACGATTGCTAAGCAGAAAATCGATAGTGGATCGTCAAGTCCTGCCACGACAGAATGGGCTGGTGGTAATAAGTCAAAAAAATTGGCTTGGATAATGAAAACGATACCTAGCGCGTAGGTTTCCATTCCAGTCCAAAGCCAAAATTGATTCTTACGATAGTGCTGGTAGAGCTTTTTCATTTACCTCACCTACTTAGCGGCTTCGGGAGCCTTGTAGTCGGTGCCGGTGAGTTGCTTGTACTGGTCAGCGGTCATGAATCCGCCAGCTGTGAAGTTTGCTAGATCATCTGGTTTTAGCAAGCCCCAGGAGAATTGAATTTGGATAGTGTTGAAACTTGGATATACAAACATGATTATTTGTCCCCTTCCTTGGTGTCAGTGGTAGTAGTATCAGCAGGCGTAGTGGGCTTTTGGAAAGCCGCCAGTTGCTTAGTCATATCCACAACCATTTCTTTCAGCTGTTGGATAGTAGTAGCGTCAGCGGCCCGAGCCTTAGCTGATTCAACCGCCATGTCTTGCAATTGTTTAGTCGTTTTTGCTTGGCTTTCAATAGTTCCTAAAGCTTGATCAAGCTTATCCGCTTGCTGATCAATGATGCCTTGCAAGTAGTCAATCTCTAAACTCGGCAGGTTCCCCGGCGCCTGTAAACGGC